>DAIOXE010000004.1:0-284070 GCA_036758125.1 Mucilaginibacter sp. | reverse complement strand
CTTAATAATTCTTCTTCCTGGGTTTTTATAAAGCCTATGATGTTATCGGTCTTTTTATTGATCTCTTTCTTAAGCACTTCATCATTGAGATCCCGTGGGTCTTTCTTCGACTTAAAAAAATAATCTACCATCGCGATAAAGAAATCCAACTTGGTCAGCCCCGATTTAAGGGCGACCTTTTGCAATTTCTCATCCACACTTATAGAAAATCTTAGCGTTTTTATCTTATTCCTTCCCTGTTCTTCCATTATCTCCTATTTCTAAATTTTAAAACCTAACATACCGCCGGGTATGTTAAAATCGGCCTTTAAACGGGTTAGCGGGGGGCAAAACATACCGTCGGTATGTTGTAAACGGCGTTGCCCCGCAGGGCAAGCGGAAAAAGTCGGGTGCGCCCGACTTCCGCTTGCTCCCCTCGCTTTCGCGGTTGGACATTTGCATTTTAGAAAAAATGCACCTGCAATTACTTCAAAATGGGTTTTAGCAGGGTTTAACGGAGTTTTGGTAATACCAAAACCCCCCGAATACTTGCATTTATCTGTTCCTCTTTTCATTAAATGGCCTTTCATGTATCGGTATAACTAAATAGTTGTTTATATAGATAGGGTGTTATATTGGTATAGCGTTATCCCGATATTAACGCATCCGGCCAATACGCCAGGCTGCCTAACTTCGGGTGATAGCTTGGCTGGTAACGGATATACCCGTACTCGTCCAGTTCCCTGATGCACTTGTGATAGGTAGCCACCGATGCAATCCTGCTATACCCCATCAACTCCCGGCGATTAAAAGAAAACGGACTGACAAAGCCGCCACGCTGCCAGCATACAAATAGCGCGGTGAACAAACTGATATGTGTTGCATAAAGGCGCTGGTCTTTACCCATGCGCCTAATCAGTTTGCCATAGCCTGCTAATTCGGGTGTGAATAATTGGGTTTTCATTGCTGGCCTCCCTCTAACAGTTTGTGGATGTCTTCTAATTTGTAATACATCATGCCTCCAATTTTGGTGTAGCGTAACGTGCCATTGATCCGCAGGTTTTGTAATGTGCCTGGTGAAATGTTTAATAGCTTTCTTACTTCGCTGCTTTTCAGCCATTGTTTACTTTGCCCTTGTCCGGGCTGTATCATGGCTTTAATTTCATTGAGCAACTCACTTTTGAATGCCTTTAAATCTTCTTTGGTAATTAATTCGATTGCTGTCATTAGTTAATGGGTTAAACCGTTAATAAATATGTTATCCCTCTGCCTGTTCAGGCAATGGTTTGGTTATTCAAAAAATTGAGTGAATGGGCTGGTAGTGATATTTGAAAACACTAAGGTAGATATTTGTTTTGTTAATTTAAAAGATACCAAAACAATTTATATCTTTGTATCCTTGTTTGGGGAATAGTTCAAATTTGATTTGACTATTTTTGATAGGATTTATAATATGGGAAACGTGGTTGGTAAAGGCAAAGCGTATCAATTACAGTCAAAAGGCATCAAAATAAATTATTTAAAAAAAGTGTATAAAATCACCTATAAAACTTATTTGAATGAGCGGCTTAAACAAGTGGACTTTCACGGGCAGCTTACCCATCCTTTATATGTACAGGTTACCTTTGAAAGAAAGACTATCTTTTTTAAAAGCTATTATTTTGAGTTGTTTTCTAAACCCCGGTACTTTTTAATCGTACCGGGTGCTGGTTCTAAAGGGCCGTCTTTGGAGCAGGTTATTGAAAAGGAAACCGAGGTGGTTAATTTTATCCTGAACAAGTTTAAAGATGATTTTTCCTTAGAGAAATTTAAAACAGCCTACGCCTATTATAGTAAAGACCTATGCGACATAACCGAAAAGGGGTTTATTGATTACCTATATACTTTCTTTTGGGATAAAGGGTCGCCACATATAGGGGATTTGATAAAATGGGGTGGCAGTCATGTAGTAGCTTATGATCTGCTAAAGGATTTTAAAAGGACTTTCAATAAAACCCTGTATGATGAATTGGTAGAAAACTCCTTTTACTATGCACCGCCTTATTTACCTGTTTACGGTTATATGCAGCAAACTAAGCGCTGGCCTATGCTTTGCCTCACGATGATGGAATGGGATAGGGCAGAAACCAAAGCAGGGTTTAAAGAATATGCCGAAAAAAATTACCCAAATATGAATAGTACCGAATTGATAGGCCAGGTGAATAATTGGCCGAATTATCGCCGCTAAATAAACATCTGTAGGGAGGGTATTAGGTTGGCAGGCTTTAGCGGGAATATCCGCGAAATAAGTTTCGCGGTATATCCAACGCCATAATCAGGCTGTTTCGTATATGATTTGCATCAATACCACCATACCCGCCTGTAAGATGTGCATATAATCCTTCTTCGAAATCGTCACGGTCGAGCAATGGTTCAAATTCTTCCCGAAGATAGTTTCTTAAATGATCTGGCCCCATTTGCAGCTTTTCCTCAAAATCTCCGACATTCTCAAAAATATAAACCAAGTCCTCAAAGTCCGTGCTTGTTCTAAAGTCTGTTCCCCGGCCTTTAAAAGCTTCCCATTTTGAAGCTACAAAATAGGGCAATGAAAATATCTTGATTTCTGTTTGCTCATCTAAAGGGTAATTGATGGCTGTCTGAAATCCTTCCGGGTACCATATATTGCTGAACCCAATTGCTTCGGGATGCGTTGGCATCACATCAACTGTAATCCCCTGAATTTTATACCTGCAAATCACACCTGATGTAATGTCATTTTTAAAGCCGATTTCCCTTAACTTTTTGTCTAATGCAGCATAACCTTTATAGCTGGCCAGTTCTACAATAACGTCCACATCATCTGTTGGTCTTATGGTGTTTGTAACTCCGTGATCGGAAGCGTATAACGAAACCGTTGCGCCGCCTACAAATACATATTCCTGGTTCAGGTCTTGCAGAACCTGATTAACCGCTTTTATCCTGATTAAATTCTCATGCATAAACTAATTCAAAAGATTGTTTTAATAATTCTAAGGCTTTTTTCTGCTCCCTGACTTTCCCTACACGAATCGCATCGACCAAAGCGAGTTTATCATATAGTTTCTCATCAGCCATTACCGCCATCACCTGATTAGGATAAAGCGGTGCTATTGCCTGGCCTTTAATTTTTCCATCAGCACTTGGCCATACATACTGCTCATCAGCCACAAAATAATCTTTAAGGATGGGGGCGCTATGGGCGGTTGGTATACCGCGCACGATGGAGCCGGGTTCAGCAGGGAAAACAAATTTCAGCCCGTGTTCAATAAAATTATACAAGGCGGTTTTAAACACAACCCGTTTATCAGGGCTGATTAGTTTGGCGATCATCGAACGATTCAATGATTCGCTAATTTCAGAATTACTGATATACAAACTACCTGCAAGGTCTTTGTTCAACCAATCCTTATCTAAAGAAATTATTTTTAGCAGTACAACCAGATCATGCGGCCTCATGCCATTATGTGCTTTCATACACAAATATAGTAATTTATTCTCAATTTCGCAAATCGCGAATTGAGAAATTGATTTTGTTTTACGACTATTTAGCATATTTCAATTTGAGCTGTGCCATATCATGGCTCACTTTCAAATCTAATACTTTAGCATAGTGTTGGGTGGTTTTAATATTGGTATGGCCTAACATTTTGCTGACGGTTTCAATCGGTACATTATTGGATAAAGTAACTGTGGTCGCAAAAGTATGCCGTGCCAAATGAAAGGTTAAGTGTTTAACAATATCGCACAAGTCGGCTATTTCTTTCAAATAAGCATTCATTTTTTGATTGCTCAATACCGGGAGAAGTAAACCCTTATTTTCACATTGCGGATGATCCTGGTATCTGTCTAAGATTTCTAAGGCAACAGGTAAAATGGGTATCCGTGAAGATGTGTCTGTTTTTTGGCGGCTGGTAAATATCCATCTTTCACCATCCATCCCGATAGCTATTTCACTACGCTTTAGCTTTTTAACATCAGCATAGGATAAGCCTGTGTAACAGCAAAAAACAAAAATATCCCTTACTTGCTGTAACCGTTCAATACTTAATTTTTTGTTGGCTATGCTATCAAGTTCCGGCTGTGTCAAATAAGTACGCTCTTTTGCTTTTGCCGTTGATTTATAATTTACAAAAGGATTAATTGTTAGCCAGCTATTTGCTATACAATGATTAACAATCTTTTTAAGATGTTTAATGTATTTAGCGGCTGATACGCCACTACATTTGCATTCAGCTTTCAGGTAAAACTCAAACCCGATAATAAAGGCATAATCTAATTGACTTATCTCTATATCCGTTTTTCCGTATTCCTTTTGCAAAAAAGCTGTGAGGTGTTTTTCAGAGGTGTTATAACCTTTAAGAGTATTAGCCTCAAAACCATTTCCTATCAATGCCTTTACTTTTTCGTTATGCACCTTAAATAACTGCATCAGGTAGCGGCTCTTTTCTGCCTTTCCATTGAACTGGTTTTGCAATCTTTCTGTGGTGATGCGTTGGTTTGTATCAATCAGGGCTTGGTGTGCATTCCTAATTTTGGTTTGAAGACTGTCCAGATAGTTGTTCAATGCCCTGGTTTCTTCTTTTGTGCCGATGGCCCGCCCTGCTTGGCTGTTCCATTTTGCGGGGTCACATTCACGCCCTGCGGACATATCGGCGCGTTTACCATTAACGGTAATGCGCATGTAGATAGCCATAGGGCCACCTTTGAAGTTTTTTTGCTTTCTCAGGTAAAAAAGCAGATGGAAATTACATTTCATAATTACAAGCTTAAAAGTTAAACAAAAGTAAGTTTGTAAGCTGCTTCTATCAAGATGTTCAACGATTGAACAGGTTGACAGTCAATTAATTATGAGCAATTCGGTGCGTAGTGTTTTTCCATTTAGGTACGCACCGAATTACGCTCATTTTTGTTGCGTTTTGGTGCATAATATGGTGTTGATGTCAACAAAAAACCCTGCAAATGTTTGATTTGCAGGGTTTTAGCATCTTTTGGTATTGTTTTTAGTAGCCCGTAGGGGAATCGAACCCCTGTTTCAAGAATGAAAATCTTACGTCCTAACCCCTAGACGAACGGGCCTTCTTTCTAAGTCTCAAGTCGAAAGCCTTAAGTGCTAAGTCAGTTGCTGACTTAATACTTTGGACTGATAGACTTTCGACTTAAAAGTCCTTATTTTGGGATTGCAAAGATATAGCTTTAAAGATAAATTAAAAATAAAGTTTGATTTTTTAAGTCCGAAAGTCGGAAAAATCCGAAAGTTTGGAAAAAACTGCGCTTTGTTGCGTGAGAAGCTGAATGTAAAGGAGGATTTTGAACTCAATCTTCAAATTCAGGTTCGGGTAAAAATCAGCGAAATTCTCTAATCTGATTAATCAGTGGTCCGGCTTGCTTATCTGCCTGTTAACCGCTTATCTTTATAAATATAAAATATCTGCCCAATAACATGAAAGTTATATGGAATACCGGGTGACTGCCAAAAGGCAATAACCCTATTATCTACCAATATGAAACAATACGATGCGATAATAATAGGCGCCGGCCAGGCCGGTACGCCGCTGGCAAAAAAACTGGCCCTCGCCGGAAAGAAAACTGCGCTGATAGAAAAGCGTTGGATCGGCGGCACCTGTATTAACGATGGCTGTACGCCGAGCAAAACAATGGTGGCATCGGCCAGGGCTGCTTACATGGCAGGCCACAGCGGGCCCCTTGGTGTAAAAATAAAGAGTTATTCGGTGGATATGCCGAAAATAAAAAAGCGCAAAGATGAAATCGTGCACCGGTTTAGGAACGGCAGTCAAAAAGGACTGGAAGTCACCGAAAACCTTGACATTATTTGGGGCGAGGCAGCTTTTATTGGCGATAAAACAATTTCGGTGAAACTAAATGACGGCAGTAAAGCAAAAGAACTTAAAGCTGATTTAATCTTTATCAATACCGGCGGTAAAACCGTTATCCCCGAAATTGAAGGGTTGAACGATATTGATTATTTAACTTCCACTACGATACTCGACCTTGATTATGTGCCGGAACATTTGCTGATCATTGGCGGTAATTATATCGGTTTGGAATTCGGTCAAATGTTTCGGCGATTCGGCAGCAAGGTAACAATCGTGGAAAAGTCGGGCAGAATAGTTCCCCGCGAGGATGAAGATGTTTCGGAAGAGCTGACGAAAATTCTGAAAACGGAAGATATTACTATATGTGTTAACGCAGTAACCACCGGGTTCAAAAAAAAGAAGCCAGATAAGATAACCGCTATCGCGAAAATTGGTGATCAGGAGGAGAAGAAGATCAAATGTTCGCATGTTTTAATCGCGGTTGGGCGCACGCCGCAAACCGCGGCATTAAATTTGGCAAAAACGGGTGTTCAAACTGACGAGCGGGGAGCCATAAAGGTCAATGAAAAGCTCGAGACCAATATCCCGGGTATTTATGCCCTGGGCGATGTGAAGGGGGGGCCTGCTTTTACGCATATATCCTACAATGATTATACTATTGTTTACCGGAACATTATTAAAAATGAAAATTTAACTTTAAAAAACAGGCCGGTACCCTATTGTATGTTCACCGATCCGCAGCTGGGTAGTATCGGTTTGAATGAAACGGAAGCTAAAAAACAGAAGCTAAATTATAAAGTAGCCAAATTGCCTATGGCCTATGTAGCAAGGGCTATTGAAACCGGCGATACCCGCGGTTTTATGAAGGCTATAGTTGATGCAGATACCAAACTGATATTAGGCGCGACAATTTTAGGTCCCGAAGGAGGCGAGATCATGACCATGCTGCAATTGGCCATGATGGGCGGTATTACTTATGAGCAGATGCGCTGGTGTGTGTTTGCCCACCCGCTTTACGCCGAATCGTTAAATAATTTATTCATGTCTTTAGATGGGTAGAGGTATCTAAAAGTGAATGTAGAGACGCAATACTTTGCGTCTCGGACCTTAATGTTTTGGATTAAATTATAGATACCATCCGTTTCGAGACACAAAGTATTGTGTCTCTGCAGCAGATCAATTTTTTTAAACGTCAGCTCTTGATTTTTTATGATAAAGGTTGAACATCTGAGCAAGCACTTTGGCAAGGTAAAGGCCGTGGACGGTATTTCTTTTGATGTAAAGGAGCATGAAAACCTTATCCTTTTAGGCACCAGCGGCTGCGGTAAAACCACAACCCTTAAAATGATCAACCGCCTTATAGAACCAACAGGCGGTAAAATTTTTATTGATGACAAAAACATTTTTGAACAATCGCCGGAGATTTTACGGCGGGGCATAGGATATGTGCTGCAAAATAATGGATTGTTCCCGCATTATACCGTTGCCGAAAATATTGCCATCGTACCTCAATTATTAAAATGGGATAAAAAACGGATAGAAAAACGTGTTAAAGAGCTGCTTGAAAAATTGCACCTGTCAAATGATTATCTTAATGTTTATCCGAATGAATTAAGCGGCGGCCAGCAGCAGCGCGTAGGGCTTGCAAGGGCTTTGGTAGCCGATCCTGCGGTTTTATTGATGGACGAGCCTTTTGGGGCGCTGGATAATGTTACCCGCTCAAAAATACATCAGGAATTTAAAGCGCTGGATGAGCTGAAACGCAAAACTATCATTATGGTTACCCATGATGTGCAGGAAGCCTTTGAGCTTGGCGACCGGATATGCCTGATGGATAAAGGAAAAATAGTGCAGAACGGAACGCCCGCTGAACTCTTATTTAAACCTGTTAATAATTTTGTGAAAGACTTTTTACAGGAACAGCGATTGCAGCTGGAGTTTAAAGCGATACGGCTCCATGATATATGGTATTGGCTGCCTGCCGCCCAACCCCCTAAAGGGGGAGTAAATTTATCGTCAGAAACAAAATTTTGGGCAAGCATTGAACAATTTAAATTCGGAGCATCTGAAACTATAAATATTAGCCACGGGCAAAATAATGAAGTTAAATCGGCCAGCTTTGAACAGCTGATGTCGGCATTTTATCAATACAAAAAACAGCAGGCGCATGAATGAGCAGCAAGAAACTTTGTGGGATTTTATGCGGCAGCAGTCGGATAAACTGCTTGAGCAAACCATTCAGCATATCGGGCTAACTTTTATATCGCTTTTTATCGCGGTGCTCATAGGTTTGCCTTTGGGTATATTCATTACGCGCAAAAAACAATTTTCGGGAGCTGTTTTAGGTATTGCGGGTATTTTGCAAACCATACCAAGCATCGCTTTATTGGGTTTTATGATCCCTGTTTTAGGCATAGGCCCTAAACCTGCTATAGCGGCGCTTTTATTGTATGCATTACTGCCAATTATCCGCAATACCTTTACGGGTATTGAAGGGGTCGATGCCGCCGTTAAAGAAGCCGCCATTGCCATGGGCATGAGTAAAAGGCAGGTATTGTTTAAAGTTGAATTGCCCTTGGCTATGCCCGTGATATTTGCCGGTATCCGCACAGCTACAGTGATAACAGTCGGCGTGGCTACCCTTGCATCCTACATTGCAGCCGGCGGCCTTGGAGAGTTTATTTTTGGGGGCATTTCTTTAAATAATACCAATATGATACTGGCCGGGGCCATACCGGCCGCTTTACTGGCTATTTTGTTTGATTTTTTGCTGTCGCGATTGCAAAAACTAAATATAAAAAAACTAAGAACTGCTACTGCCGCTTTGCCACTGCTACTAATCTTGCTTTCTTCATTCTACTTCATCCCATCCGCCTACGGCAGCAAACTCAAAGCCGGTTTTACACCAGAATTTATGGGCAGGCATGATGGTAACCTGGGCCTGCAAAGCAAATACGGTTTAAAGATCCGCACGGTGGTGATCAGCGATGCGGTAATGTATAAGGCAGCCTACGAAAAACAGCTGGATGTTATAAGCGGCTATTCTACCGATGGAAGACTAAAGGCCTACAGACTTGTGGTTTTAAAAGACGATAAAGGCATTTTCCCGCCATATTATGCCGCGCCAATCGTGAGGGAGGATGCCTTAAAGAAATTCCCTGAACTGGAAAATGCCTTAAATTTATTATCGGGAAAGATAAATGACAGCATAATGACCGCACTTAATTACCGTACTGATTATCTTCACCAAAGCCCCGAAAGGGTGGCGAAAGATTTTTTGGTATCCAAAAATTTATGGAAACCGGCGCGGAATGGCGATGCGGGGATTGTACGTATCGGATCAAAAATCTTTGGCGAACAATATATCCTGGCAGATATGTACAGCATGCTGATAAAAGGGAATACTGATTATGATGTTGCCACAAAAACAGGTCTTGGCGGCACCAAAATTTGCTTTGACGCTTTGACTAATAACCAGATAGATTTTTACCCGGAGTACACAGGCACCGGTTTGCTGGCCATATTGCAGCCATCGTTAAAAACAATTGATTCATTAACGCCAAACAAGGATGCAACCTATAATTATGTACAAAAGGAGTTTCAAAAAAAATATAATATCAAATGGTTAAAACCAATTGGGTTTAATAATGCGTATGCTTTAATGATGAGGGAAAAGCAAGCGAAAGATTTAAAAATTAAAACAATTTCAGACCTTAAACGATATTTGAAAAGCAAGTAATCCTATGGAGATAGCCGACTGTTATATAAAAGTACGTAAACGCACGGAGCAAATCTGTAGTCCTTTGCAAACGGAGGATTATGTAGTTCAGCCTGTGGTTGATGTAAGTCCGCCTAAATGGCATATAGGGCATACTACGTGGTTTTTCGAAACTTTTATCCTTAAGCCCTATTTTATGGGTTACCAGGAATATGACCCTGATTACAATTATGTTTTTAACAGTTACTACGAAACGGTAGGCAACCGGGTGATCCGCACCGACCGGGGGAATTTAAGCCGCCCTACGGTAATTGAAATTTACCGGTACCGCGAATATGTTGATGAGGCTATGGCTAAATTTTTATGTGAAGGTATCAGTGACGATATAAAGGAATTAATGATATTGGGACTGAACCACGAAGAGCAGCACCAGGAGCTTTTATACACCGATATTAAGTATAGTTTAGGACATAACCCATTGTTCCCGGCTTATTCAAAAGAATATGTTTCGCCAAAAGCGGAAAGATCAAAAAACGGGCAGTTTATCAAACTAAAGGAAGGTATTTACGAGATAGGATACAGAGGTGATGGTTTTTGTTTTGATAATGAGCTCAATCCGCATAAAGTTTATTTAAACGCTTATGAAATAAGCCCCGACCTGGTTACCAATGCCGAATATCTTGAATTCATAAACAGCGGGGGCTACCACGATTTCCGTCATTGGCATGCTGAAGGCTGGGACTGGGTAAAAAACAACAAAATTGAAGCGCCGCTTTATTGGCATCTGATCAATGATGAATGGCATCACTACACCTTTCATGGTCTCGAGCCATTGAATTTGAAAGAACCTGTTTGCCATATCAGTTACTTCGAGGCTTATGCGTATGCCGCCTGGAAAGGTTTACGGCTGCCAACGGAGTTTGAGTGGGAAGCTGCCGCAACAAAATTTAACTGGGGCAAAAGCTGGGAATGGACAGAAAGCTCATACCTCCCCTATCCCGGATTTACAAAAGCGCCAGGCGCAATAGGCGAATATAATGGCAAATTTATGGTAAACCAAAAGGTATTAAGAGGCGCATCCGAGGTTACGCCGCCGGGGCATAGCCGCATCACTTACCGAAACTTTTTTCAAACACATTTACGATGGCAGTTTACCGGCATAAGGCTGGCTAAGTAAAAAATTATCACCAATGAAAAACACTGAAACAGCAACACTACAAACCGGCATTAACTTATCGTCAAAGTCGAAAACCGAGCAGTTTTATGATGATGTGGTAGCAGGGCTAAGCGCAACTCCAAAACATTTAAATTCAAAGTATTTTTACGACGCCAACGGGGACAAACTTTTTCAGGAGCTGATGAACTGCGAAGAATATTATCCGACCAGTTGCGAACTTGAAATATTTTCGGACAAAACCGCCGAGATATGCAAGGCAATAATAGGAGACGGCGATGCCTTCGAGCTGATAGAATTAGGCGCCGGCGATGCCACGAAATCAGCTTATCTGCTTCAATACCTCTTAGAGCAACAGGCTGATTTTACTTATTTGCCCATCGATATATCCGAAAATGTAATAGCTTACCTCAACGTTACACTGCCGGTCACTTTGCCGGGCATTCAAATAGCCGGACTTAACGGCGAATATTTTGATATGCTTGAGAAAGCCGCGTCGATCTCCAATAAGCGCAAAGTGGTAATGTTTTTAGGCTCTAACATTGGGAATATGCCCGTAAATGAAGCGGAACGCTTTTGCAGAAAGTTGCGCGACCACCTGTCTGACGGCGATATGATGCTGATAGGTTTTGATCTTAAAAAAAATCCAAAAACGGTACTGGCTGCCTATAACGACAAAGGCGGAATCACTAAAAAATTTAACCTGAACTTGCTGGAGCGCATAAACCGTGAACTAAATGGCAATTTTGATCTTAGTAAATTTGATCATTACCCAACCTACGACCCCGAGACCGGAGCTTGCAAAAGTTATCTTGTAAGCCTCACTGATCAACAGGTAAAAGTTAATGACAACGAGATCATTCACTTTTTAAAGGATGAGTGCATTTTTATGGAGATCTCACAAAAATTTACGGTGTCACAGATCGACCAGATGGCCGGCACCGCAGGTTTTAAACCCGTAAATCGTTTTTTTGATAGTAAGGAATGGTTTATTGATGTAATTTGGGTAGCGGAGTAGGACTATAAAAAGACTTACGAAGTTTTAGAAACTACGTAAGTCTCGTCGCGTCTTCCAGTTAAATAAATCCGAAATCGTAAATCGCCAAAGGGGTACTTTGTTACCGAAATCGCTTTATATTTACCCCATGAATTCACCGATAACTTTACCTGTGCTTAATGCGGAAGAATTGCGTGTGCTTGGTTCGCTAATGGAAAAAAGCAAAACCACACCCGATTATTATCCCATGACCATCAACAGTCTCACCGCAGCCTGCAACCAAAAATCATCGCGAAGGCCGGTGGTACAATTTGATGAAGATACCGTTGCGCAGGCGCTAAATACACTGAAAAGACGGGGCCTGATTTCCACTGCCACCGGCGGATCGATCCGCAGTGTAAAGTATAAGCACAATTTTGCTATCGTATTTCCGGTATTACCCTCAGAAGTGGCAATAATTTGTTTGCTAATACTCCGGGGGCCGCAAACGCCGGGCGAGTTAAACACTAATTCGGGAAGGATGCATGAATTTGAGTCGATAGAGGAGGTGCAGGAAGTATTGGAACGGCTAAGCAGCCCCGAAATGCCTTTTTTGATGCAACTGCCCAGGCGGCCCGGACAAAAAGAAGTACGCTATGCCCATTTATTGGGAGGAATACCGGATATAAATGAAGATGATTTTGCAGATGATATTCCGGCAAGAACCCCGGGGGGATTAGAAGCAAGGGTAGTTAAACTGGAAAATGAACTTGCAGAGTTAAAAGCGGCATTTGATAAATTGATGAAGGAGTTAACCTGAAAAGTAAAACTTAACCGTATATAATTTGTTTAATAACAAACCAAAATTATATGCCATGAAAAAGTTAATTACAATGAGTGTGATGGCCCTTGCTGTATTTGCCATTCAGGGGTGCCATAACGGCCCGAAAAGCGCTACTGAAACTGCTGACAGTTTAAACAAAACTAAAGATACTACTACTAACCCTGCGGCCACGGGCGGCATAGCGGTGAACAGCGATGATGCTAAGTTTGCAACCAACGCGTTTGAAGGCAGCATGGCCGAGGTCGCATTAGGCAAACTGGCGGTGCAAAAAACCACCAATGAGAAAATAAAAAACTTTGCCAATATGATGATTACCGATCATGGCAAGGCAAATGATACTTTGGCTGTTATTGCAAAGAAAAAAAACATCACTTTGCCCACAGCCGTTTCGCCCGATGACCAAAAAACCATGGACTCACTCTCTACCAAATCGGACGGTGATTTTGACAAAGCTTATGTTAAAGGCATGATAGATGGCCATAAACAAGCCCTTAAATTATTTCAGGATGAGGCGAAGAATGGTAAAGATGCCGATTTGAAAGCTTTTGCTGCCAAAGTTGCGCCAACTGTGCAAATGCATCTGGATGCGATAACTAAGATCAAGGCCGGAATGAAATAGTTGTTCATATAGAACCAATAATATCGAACACCGAATGTTGGATTATGAATGCTGAAGGTTTGCTTCGGCGTTCATAATTCGATATCCGGCGTTCATTATTTAAAAGTTCTAAAACTAAGTCTTTTCGCTATGCTTTACATCGCTTTAACAACCCATCAATCCTTGCATCCGGTACTAATTCA
This sequence comes from Mucilaginibacter sp., assembly GCA_036758125.1. Lineage (GTDB taxonomy): Bacteria > Bacteroidota > Bacteroidia > Sphingobacteriales > Sphingobacteriaceae > Mucilaginibacter. The sequence continues at coordinate 270,726 of DAIOXE010000004.1, read as the reverse complement.
GTAACCTCAACTACTTTGATGCTTTTGTAATCCTTGTGTGAAACGGATAGTCTGCGTGAAAATTTATTCTATATTTAACCCTCAAATAAGGTGTTTTATACAGCCTGATTACAAACCGCACCATTAATTATGAAATATTCCAATTTTATACTAACCATCCTTTTTGTAATAATGCTTAAATCTGCAGGAGTTGCCCAGTCAGCCGGGCCATTTGATAAATACCCGGTTTACACAGGCCATGACCTTGGCGTTAAATATTCGCCGCTAAAAACAGTTTTTAAGGTTTGGGCTCCAAAAGCAAGCCAAGTAAAACTGCGGTTATATGATGCCGGCGACGGCGGTGAAGCCATCAGCACAATAAGCATGGTAAAAGGGGTTAAAGGAACATGGGCAGCAGTAATCAATAAAGACATCAAAAACAAATACTATTCCTTCCAGGTAATGCAGGATGACAAATGGCTTTTAGAAAGTCCTGATATTTATGCAAAAGCGGTTGGCGTTAACGGCAACCGCGGTATGGTAGTTGATTTGGCGTCAACAAATCCAGCAAATTGGCGAAATGATAAAAAACCGGCGTTAAAAAACTTTACCGATATTATAATTTATGAATTGCATATTCGTGATATTTCAATCAGTCCCAATTCTGGCATACAGCATAAGGGCAAATATTTAGGATTAACAGAAACAGGTACCAAAAGTCCTGACGGCGAAGCGACCGGGCTTGATCACATTAAGGAGCTAGGCGTAACGCATGTACACCTATTACCTTGTTTTGATTTTAATTCGGTAGACGAAACAAAACCAGAAGCAAATCAATACAACTGGGGCTACGACCCTTTAAATTACAATGTGCCAGAAGGCAGTTACTCCACCAACCCTTATGATGGCAATGTGCGGATAAAAGAGTTTAAAAAAATGGTACAAACCCTGCATAAAAATGGTTTGCGGGTAATATTGGATGTAGTTTACAACCATACCAGCGATATCAAAGGCTCAAACTTTAGCCAGTTTTCGCCAGGGTATTTCTATCGTCAAAACGCCAATGGCATCTATTCAAACGCTACGGGCTGCGGGAATGAGGTAGCTTCGGAAAGGCCAATGGCGCGCAAATTTATGATCGAATCGGTTGTCTATTGGGCAAAGGAATATCATTTGGACGGTTTCAGGTTTGATTTGATGGGCGTACATGATATTGAAACCATGAACAAGATCAGCGATACGCTGCATAAAATTGATCGCACCATATTTATTTACGGTGAAGGCTGGGCGGTAGGCAGCAGTCCGCTTCCTGAAAATATGAGAGCCGTTAAAAAGAATATGGCGAAAGTGCACGAGGTAGCTGCTTTTAGCGATGATATACGCGATGGCATAAAAGGCGGCTGGAGCGACCTGAAAGAAAAAGGTTTTGTAAGCGGCAATACGGCTATGGACGAAAGCGTGAAATTTGGAATCGTTGCTTCAACCCCCAACACACAAGTGAAATATAAGGCGGTCAACTATTCAAAAGCCCCCTGGGCGGCCGAACCTTATCAGGCCATTACTTATGTTTCCTGCCATGATGATAATACACTGTATGACAGGCTTAAAATCTCAAACCCAAAAGCTTCAGAAGCAGACCGGATAAAAATGGATAAACTTGCTAATGCCATTGTGCTTACCTCGCAGGGCGTTTCGTTTTTACACTCAGGGGCCGAGCTACTGCGGACAAAACAAGGCATAGCCAATTCATTCAACAAACCCGATTCGATCAACCAGATAGACTGGAGCCGTAAAACCAAATACAAAGCCGTATTCGAATATTATAAAGGCCTGATCGCATTGCGGAAAAATCACCCCGCATTCAGGATGCCGTCAACCAAAATGATCAGGCGTAATTTAAAGTTTATACAGACCGGCGTACCGGGTTTGATAGCCTACCAGATCAGCAATAACGCCAACGGCGATAGCTGGAAAAACATTTTGGTTGTTTTGAACGGAAATACATCTGCAAAAACCGTTAAAATACCCCAGGGTAACTGGACGTTGGCTGCTGATGAAAATACAATTAATGAAAGTGGCATTAGAGCCATTTCGTCTGGAAATATCACCGTTCCCGGTGCCACTATGTATGTTTTTTACAACAAGTAAATGGCATGGTGTACTTTAAAAAGAACTTCAGGGTTTCGGACTTATGGCTTTAGAGTTAAATCATGCCGCAAGCCTCAAAGCAACCATATCGATGAGGCAATTAATATCAAAAGGTTTATGCAAAATATCGTCAGGGGCGCCCCTTTGTTTTAAGCTTTCATCGATAGCATCATCACCCGAACACATAATCACGGGTAAATCACGGGTGGTTTTGTTTAATTTTATTAGCTGGCATATCTCCTTGCCGTTCATTCCCGGTAATATGGCATCAAGGATGATCAGGTCGGGGTGGTTAGCTTTAATACGATTAAATACTTCGTTGCCGTTGGTTAATGAAATTACATCATAGCCGCAGTTCATTAAAATGTAGGTCATCACTTCAACCATCAGCACATTGTCATCTACAATTAATATTTTCTTAGGCATTTTCTTTATACTTAATATACTTAACTTTATAAATAACACAAAGCACATGCCATTTGTTTAAAAAATAAAATATTAAGGTTAATTTAAGCTTTTCACCTCATCAGTATTATATTTACATAATTATAAAAATTGGTTTAAAACGCAATTATGGATAATATTAATATTAAGAAACTGGCGAAAGAATTAAAGATATCGACTTCAACGGTTTCAAGGGCGTTTAATGGCAGCCCGGATATTAATAAGGATACTAAAGAAAAGATTTTAGCGTTTGCAGGCGAACATAATTTTTTGCCTAACCATTATGCGAGTAATTTGCGCGATAAAAAAAGCAGGACCCTTGCCGTTATCGTCCCCGAAATAGCGAACGATTTTTTTGCCCAGGCCATAAACGGCATCGAGGAAATTGCCCGTAAAAAAGGCTTTTATATCTTATTGTACCGTACCGACGATGTTTTTGAAAAGGAAGTATCATTTGTTAACTATTTGAACAACGGCAAGGTCGACGGCATCATCATGTCGGTATCCGGTGAAGCCAACGACCACAATTATTTACGCAAACTGGAACAAAAAAATGTGCCGGTAGTATTTTTCGACCGCGTTTATGAAGATATTGAAGCGGCCAAAGTTACCACGAATGACTACGACAGCAGTTTTGCCGCCACCGAACATTTAATTGAAACCGGCTGCCATAAAATAGCTTACCTGGTTGTTAATAAAAGTATTTCCATCGGTAAAGTGCGTATGCAGGGCTACGTCGACGCTTTGCAAAAGCACAATATCCCTTTTGATGATGAGCTTGTGATAGATTGCAGCAATGATGAAAAAGAGAATTATGCCATCCTGAAAAAGGTTTTGGAAGAAATTAAGCCCGATGGTATATTCAGTTCGGTTGAGCGCCTTGCGTTTGCCACCTATTATGTTTGTAACGACTTGAATATTGATATTCCCGGCGACCTGAAGATCATCAGTTTCTCAAGCCTCCACATTGCGCCTTTGTTGTGCCCGCCTTTATCAACCATTACACAGCCGGCCTTTGAACTGGGAAGCAAAGCCGCAACCCTATTGTTTGAGGAACTGGAATCAAAAGGCCTTAACGTACAAAAAAAAGAACACGTGCTGAAGTCTAAGTTGTATATAAGGAAGTCTTCCGGAGGGTGAGTGGTTGATTGGGTTGATTAAGTGGGTAGTTGAAAACCGTTGAGTTGAGTGATTGATTGGGCTGATTAAGTGGGTAGTTAAAAACTGTCGAGAAGGGTTAAAAATAACTCCTTACATATTCTAACTTAATCAACAACTCACTTAATCAACCTAATCAACCGCTCACTTAATCAACCACTCACTTAATCAACCCAATCAACAACTCACTTAATCAACCATTATTCGCATTCTTCAAAGCCTTTTCCTGATCTTTCTCATCGCTTCGCAGCTTGCGCCTTTCCTGTCGTATTTCCTTTTTGGTTTTTCCGGCGGTATCGATCAAGAACTCTTTTGCTTTTTCCTCGTTGCGCAACTTTTCGATATCAGCTTTCAGTTTTCCCTGTGGATCTAATATTTTGGGCACATCTTTTTTAGCGGCAGTATCTTTTTTACCAAATATGCGCTGTATAAAGGTAGGTTTCTTCGGAGATTGGAGCACAGTTACCGGCAAAGCATCGTCATCATCGCCTTGTTTCATCATGCTGTCGGCAACGGCGGTATCAACGGTGGCAATCTCCCTGCGCAGGCTTTCTTTCAGGCGAACAGTGTAAAATCCATAATTGCTGCTATCCCGCTGGGCCTTGCCATGTCCGGCCATTAAATTGCCTATCAGGTTAAAGTAACCGACCAGGCCCGGCCTTAATGTGCCATCAGGCATAAAACTGTACAGCCCGGTTTTAGGGTGCGGTACAATGCTGGCAAGAAAAATACTTTCGCCCAGGGTAAGCTGGGCTGGTGTTTTGTTAAAATAATAACGTGCAGCCTCGCCAATGCCATACACATTGGGCCCCCACTCAATAATATTAAAATATACTTCAAGCATGCGGTCCTTGGTCATCACCTGGTTGTTCTCAATCAGCCAAACGATTAGTATTTCTTCAATTTTGCGCGCCAGCGTTTTTTCGCGGCTTAAAAAGGCGTTTTTAACCAGTTGCATAGATATGGTGCTGCCCCCGCGTTTAAACTTTTTCTGTTTGAAATCTGTGACGAGCGATTTACGAATAGATTCTTCCACAAAGCCATGATTGCTGTAAAATGATGGATCCTCGGCTGTCATTACTGCGTCTTGCAGGTAGGGCGCGATCTGATCTAGAGGGGTAAAATCCGGGTTTTGCCGTCCTATAATGCGCGGGGGCATAGGGTGGCCCTTTTCGTACGGCGTATAGGTAAAAACGCTGTTCAATCTGCTAAGATCAGTTTTACCATATCTGATGATCCGGAAACCATTTTTATCCAGGCGAGAATCAAACTGTACATTGTCCGGGTGCGCCGCGTTTAAAAATACATTTAGCTTGTAATTTAACTTACCGGCCACCTGCATTCCCTCCAGCGACTCGAACATGCCCTGTGGAAAGGAGTCAAAAAGGTCTTCCGCGTCTATCCAACCCGTATTTAGCTTAAGCTCATAAATTTTAACCGGGTTAAGCGTGTACTTAATATAAGGATGGGCCGTAATTTTTTTAAGGCGGATAAGCGAAGAGCTATCAACTGACACATAATTTTCACCAACAAACAGGTTGGCATTGATACTTGCATCGGGTACTACAATATCAACCGATGATAAGCCCGGCTGGTTGATCACTAAGTTGCGCACTCCCCAGTACCCATAAATTCGCGTTTCGCCGCCACTATGCTCCACTTTGCTAAGCCTCATACCGAGGGTGTCAAAATTTACTTTCAAATGGTACCGTCTTTGCAAATATGGCAGTTCAACCTTTTTACCGTCAGCATAAAGCTTAAGGTCGATGTCCTTGTCCGAAGGATGCATGCGTCCCGCAAAATGCCAGGTTGCCGCGCCGTTATTTACATTGATGGTCGAGCTCAGTTCCCCGTCTTTAATACGCGCCGTTTGCGTTAGCATCGTAAAACTCGAACTATCAGTAGTGAGTGATACCAGGAAGTTATTCAGACTTAGGTTATCGGGTATTTTATACAGCACCTGGTTAATAAGGTTGTTTGACAATTTCGACAAGTCGACTTTAGTCTTATTTGTAGTGTCTTTTGCCTTTTTAAATAAAAAATCGAAATTTTTTATATGGTTGATGTCGGTTAAATTAAGATGGCCGTCCTGCAGCAGCACATCGGCCAATTTTACCTGTCCCACAAAAAGGGGCAATAATTTAACGCTAACGACAAATTTTTTGATGCTTAATAAGCTATCACGCTGCATCGGTACGATGGTAATATTAGTAAAGGCAACGGTGCCGGGCCCGGTAAAATGTGCCGAACCGATTTCGAGGTCGAGGTTATAATCGCGTTTTGCTTTTTGCTTCGCCAGGGCAATTTCATGCTGGAGCAGCGTTTCACGTTTGGTATAAACTATATACCCGCCAACAATCAGGATTATAATAATGCAAGCAAGGATGATACCTGCAATGCGTATATATTTTGAGTTAATGCGTAAATATTTGGGGTTAACACTGACGATGTTGGGAGAATTAGGACGCGGCATTTAAAAAATTTTATCCAAAACTAAACTAAATCTTATGTGTAACAAACGTTGGGATTTGTAAAATGTTTCCTTGCGGTGAGATAAAGGTTATCCTATGGGTTTTACCCGCGTCGATAAATTTTCCTCTACGTGCTTTTATCAATCAGCTTATAAAAACCATCCCTGTAACTATCCCCGACCGGAATAATTGCATTACCTATAAATATCCGGCTGCGCTCCACAGAACTTATATGCCGTAAAGAAACAATATAGGATTTGTGTACCCTCACAAATTCAGCTTTCGATAATTGCTCCTCAATTTTTTTCAACGGCTGAAGGCTCATGATGCGGCCTGATAAAGTATTAAGTGAAACGTAGTTTTGCAAAGCCTCTATGTACAATATCTCTTTTGTATTTATTTTTTGTATCCGGTGGTCTGTTTTGATGAATAAAAACTCCGCGGGGGTTCCCTGTGTCATGCTTCCACTACTTTGTACAGGAATATCCCGGCTACACTCCTGTTTCAAATAGCGGTAAGCTTTTTCTGCGGCCTTATAAAATCTTTCAAACGCAATGGGTTTAAGCAAATAATCAATAACGTCATTCTCAAAGCCCTCAAGGGCATATTCAGAATAAGCCGTAGTAAGTATGATCATACATCGCTTGTCCAGTATCTTCATAAACTGTAAGCCGGTTAGTTCTGGCATCTGGATATCCAGAAAAACCAGGTCGATCTTTTGTTCGCGAATAATTGATAAGCCTTCAATCGGGTTGGCAGTTGCAGCAGCCAATTCCATGAAGGATATTTTATTTGTGTAATCAGTTAAAACATCAATTGCCAAAGGCTTATCATCGATGATCAAACAACGCATATTCATAATGATGTCTCCAAAACTAAATTAGCGATATAAAACGCGTCCCCATCAACAATTTCAAGCGTGTGCTTGCCTGGGTATATCAATTCAAGCCTTCGGCGCACGTTATTTAAACCGATGCCGCTGGTTTTGTCCTTTTGATCATTGTTTTTTTTATTGTTTACAGAAAATGTAATACTGCCATTAGCGACAGACAAATGGATATTGACAGGTGTTTTCTGGTCATTCAGAATACCATGTTTGAAGGCATTTTCAACAAATGAAACAAACAGCAGTGATGCCACCTTTTGTTCGCCGATCAATCCTTCTATAACAAAATTAATATAAGCATGCCCTTTGGCGCTTATGCGCTGAAGTTCAGCCAGGTTTTCAAGGTACAGGATTTCCGCGCTTAAAGGCATAAAATTCTCGTTTCCTTCCTGAAGCATATAACGCAGCAGCTCCGCCAGCTTTAACAGTGCTTTGGGAGCTTGGTCAGATTTTCGGTAGGTAAGCGAATAAATGTCATTGATGGTATTAAATAAAAAATGCGGGTTGAGCTGTGATCGCAAAAAAGCAAGTTCGGCCGCAGATCTTTCTTTTTCAAGTTCCTGTTGCAGATGCCTGGTTTTATACCAGCTTTCGGCAAAAAAATACATCAGGCCGTACACAAAGTACCTGGGGAAATAATAAAAGAAAATATTTTCAACATAATCTCTCACAGGCCATGGATGGCCTGTGTAATTATCAAAGCCCAATACAGGCTTAAAAAAGTAATATTCCAATGCATAACGCAAAGCAACGATAGCCGCCAGCGTTAGCAGAGCGTAAAACAAGGCGTACAGATATTTCTTTTTAACAAATAATTGCGGGGCCACAAAAAGGTAGCTGAAGTAAAAACAAGTAATGGGTATCGTAATATACCCTGCCTCTATCATAAAATACCGGGCAAACAGGTATAAACCAGTGTTTTTGCCGCCGGAAAAAATACCATTGGAATAAGAGGAAAATATATTGCTTAGGAAGAGCAAACCCCAAAAAGCGATATGTAAAAGTATAAGTTGCTTGCGCTTCATCTGATAAAGATATAACCAGTTGAGAGATAAATTGCATAAAAGTACATGAACCGGCGAATTTCACTGATGAACCGGCTTAAATGTTTTCTATTGCAAAATGCCCGTTCATCAATAATTTTTGGCGGCTTATCAATTACAGGGTTGTTTTGATGTATTATCTGCTCATTTTGTGCAACAATAGCTTAAGCAAACATCATTTGAGCAAATTTTAAAAGATACAATCATGAAAAAAATTTATTTAGTAATGCTGGCAACATTCGTTCTTACCTATGGTAAAGCGCAAAATTTCCTCGGTACTGCCGACTCCTGTTTTAAGTTAAAAAACTATGCCTGCGCCGCGTTGAATTACGAAATGTATCTTGATAAAAAGGATCCGGAATCCAATGGGATAGCATATCGCGCTGCTTTAGCCTGGAGCCTGGCAAACGACAAGGAAAAAGCGTTCGCGGCCTTAAACAGGTATGTGAAAAATAATGGTTTAAACAATTGGTTTTTTTTCAGCGATCAATTAATAAAGGAAAAGTGCTTTGAGTTTTTGAAGGGTGACCCAAGATGGGCGGCGATGATCTTATCGGTACAAAAAGAAGAGACGAGGATAAAAGACCAGGAAAGAAAAGAGTTGGAAGCCGCTAAAATCAAATGGAAGGATTTTGAAACTGCTCTGGATGTAAGGCCGCAACTAACGAGCTTAAAAATGGGCCGCGACATTTACCCAATACTTAAGAGGTTGCTTATTTACAAATCGCCAAACGCATATTTAATCAATAACGGAATAGCGCTTTTTGTCAGGATAAATAATAAAGACGTTCCTTTTTATTTGCAATTGCCCTATGATTATAACCCGGAGGTTCCAAGCCCCGCGTTAGTAGTATTACATGGAGGAGTTAAATACAGTCGAGAATCTGGTGCACCGGCTTCGTCTACCATTTACACTGCAACAAGTCAGCATATTCCCAATTATTCAAAAAAATATATTGTGATTTACCCAACGGGATCGTCGAACCTTAACTGGATGAATACCGAGAGCGGCTTTGACATGGTAAATGAAATTGTGATAAAACTTAAAGCTTATTTAAATATCGATGATAACCGGGTTGAATTGCTCGGCCACTCAAACGGGGCCACCGGGGTTTTTACATACCTTGTAAAATCACCGTCGTTATATGCCGGGTTCTATGGCATGAATACGCAACCCAAAGTTTTCATAGGCGGTACTTTTCTTAAAAATGGAATGACAAGGCATTTTTATAATTTTGCTACTGATAAGGATTATTATTATCCCATCCAGGCAGTTAAAACCATCGACAGTCTGGCCAATTCAATGGGGGTAAACTGGCATACACAGCTTAACAAAGGCTACCCGCACTGGTTCCCATCCATGAAAGAAGCTTTTGGGCCAATGAGCAAGATTTTTGACGATATGGCCACCAGGGTTCGTGACCCATACCCTAAGGAGATTTATTTTGAGACAGACGATATTAAATATGGTTCGTCCGACTGGATAGCGATAATCGGATTAGATACACTTTCAAAAAAGGCCAGCTGGCAAATAGACCCTAATTTTAAGATCACCGAGTGGCCGGATAATAGTGATTTTAATAAAATTGTTCACCGGGAAGAAATGGCATTTGATTATCCGCGCAGATCAGGAGCGATAAAGGCAAAAAGATCGGGGAATAATATATACATTGAAACAAGCGATGTGGCCTCTTTTGCTATCAGGCTTAACAGGGAGATGGTTGATTATCATCAGAAAATAAATGTCTATTTAAATGGTCGGAAAATATATTCGAAGAAAATTGTGCCGGATAAGCAGTTTACGCTATTCAATTTTAAAGCGCAATTGGATAAGAAGGCGATTTGGGAGAATGAGATGGCGTTTTCTGTTAAATAGGTATTTTTATGATACATTCTTTATTTGACACGTATTAATTTTACCTAAATTGTATCAAATAAAAAACATGAAAAAAATACTGATCATAAATTTATTGCTGATGATTTCTGGCGCCATATTCGCCCAGCAAACAGACACTGCCGCCATCAAGCAAACCGTCACAACCCTCTTTGATGCTATGCGCAAAGGCGACAGTACATTATTAAGATCTGTTTTCTCAAAAGACATGATATTGCAGAGCGTTTCAGAAGATAAAGAAGGAAAAGCGGTTTTGTCAACCGAGAAGGCCGATGGTTTTATAAAAGCGATCGGCGCGCCTCATACAGCAGTTTATGACGAGCGCATTATCTTTGATACCATAAAAATTGATGGCGCCCTGGCGAGCGTTTGGGCACCCTACAAATTTTATCTCGGCGATAAGTTCAGCCACTGCGGCGTGGATGTTTTTCAGCTGATGAAAACAGTGAATGGATGGAAAATCATTTATATTGTGGATACAAGGAGGAAGGAAAATTGTATTCCGTAGAGACGCGATGCATCGCGTCTCCTACCCCCAGGGATACCCCATCATCCAAACAACAACCCAAAAACCTCCTCGATCCGGCTTACAATTTTTATATCAATTTTATAACGCGACAGGTCTATCCCCTTTTTATCATGCCCGCCTGAGGGGAGATTGTATTTGGAGATAAATATTTGTTCAAAGCCCAGTTTTTGTGCTTCGGCAATGCGTTGCTCAACCCGGTTAACGGCGCGGATCTCGCCTGATAAACCTATTTCGCCGGCAAAGCAGGTTTTAAATGGCACAGGTATATCTTCGTGCGATGAAATGATCGCGGCGGCAAGGCCAAGATCAATAGCCGGGTCTTCAACGCGTATACCACCTGTTATATTTAAAAAAACGTCTTTAGCCCCTAAATTAAACCCGCAGCGTTTCTCCAAAACGGCCAGCAACATGCTCATGCGGCGGGTATCAAAGCCGGTCGCAGTGCGTTGCGGTGTACCATAAGGCGACGGACTTACCAATGCCTGCGTTTCAATCATCATGGGCCGCATGCCCTCTAATGTAGTGGAAATTGTGATGCCGCTAAGAGCCTCATCCCGCTGAGAAAGCAGTATCTCTGACGGGTTTGATACCTCGCGCAAGCCTTCGCCAAGCATTTCATAAATACCCAGCTCTGACGATGATCCAAAGCGGTTTTTTACTGTGCGCAAAATGCGGTAAACATGGTGCCTGTCGCCTTCAAATTGTAAAACGGTATCAACCATGTGTTCCAGTATTTTGGGTCCGGCTATCATGCCGTCTTTGGTAATATGACCGATCAAAAATACCGGCGTGCCGCTTTCTTTAGCAAATCGCAGTAATTCCGCAGTACATTCCCGCACCTGCGAAACGCTGCCCGGCGTTGATTCAATATGCGCCGAATACAAAGTTTGTATCGAATCCACCACCACAATATCAGGCTCCAGTTGCTCTATTTGCTTGAAAATGTTCTGGGTGGATGTTTCCGTTAGAATATAACAACCCCTGCTGATTTCGGATTTCGGATGTTCGATTTCGGATTTATATTCAATTTCGGATTTCGGATGTTCGATTTCGGATTTAAAAGCCCCGCCATCCAATTTCTGACTTCCGACTTCCGACTTCCGACTTCCGACTTCTTCCAACCTCTCCGCCCGCATCTTTATCTGGTGTTCACTTTCCTCGCCGGAAATATAAAGGACTTTTAACCCCGGCATATTCAAAGCTAATTGCAGCATCAGGGTTGATTTGCCTATGCCCGGCTCACCACCGATCAGCACTAATGACCCTGCAACAATACCGCCCCCTAAAACACGGTTAAACTCCTTATCAGGCGTAAGCAGCCTGTGCTCTTCATTAAAGGTAATATCGGCAACCTTAACCGGTTTATTGGCCCTTTGCAGCGTTGTTGACGTAGCCTTCCAATTGGGGATGGAAGTATTGGCTTTTTCCAAAACTTCTTCCACAAAAGTATTCCATTGCGAACATGACGGGCATTTACCCAGCCATTTTGCCGACTCATAGCCACAACTCTGGCAGAAATATGCGAACCTTGTTTTAGCCAATTTATTTGATGTGCGGATTACAGATGTGCAAATGTGCAGATGAGAAATGTGCGGATTTCAGATGTGCAAATGAGCAGATGTGCAAATGTGCAGATTTTATTGGAATAAGCAACTGCAATTGCTAAAAATATTAGGAAAGTATTATTGGGGTGCCTCGGTCATAAAGTAATCCCCTCTCTGATGGCTGTACGTACGACATGGCCCGGCAAATCTTGCTTTTCGCGCACTTCTTCCTCGCTGTTGATCAACAGATCTACCGGAATTTTAAGCGCTTCAACAATGGCCCGGTTAAGTAAGGTACTCAAACGTATTTTTTCTCGTGGTGTAACGGTTTGCGGCGTAATAACCAGCAGGTCATAATCGCTAAATCTATCCTGTTCGCCCCTGGCACGAGAGCCAAACAGCAAAACACGGGCGCCAGGCAGGTTAGATAAAACCGTCTCGCGGATTGTTTTATAGATTGCTGAGGTATCCACATAACAAATATACACATTCGCGTGAATAAAGGGCAGGTTTTCATAGGAGGCTCCGACGGAGCCTAAAATATTGAATTATGTTTTTCTATAAACACGATACTCCGCTGGAGTTAAACTTGGGAAGTGAAAATGTAAAATGTGAAAGGGACTCCATCGGAGTCGCCTGTTTATAGAAAAATTGATATAAGTTCATAAGGCTCCAGCGGAGCCGCCTTTGAATTTTGCTTCGGAACCATAAGTCGATAAATTATGTTATAGTGTTTGTCCTACAAAACAAAATGTGCAGATGCTTTATCAACATCTGCACATCCGTAATCTGCACATTCGCATATCTACAGCTTAATCTCCTCGTCCTTCGCTGAGAAAAAATGAAACTCAGTGATCTGGTAAGCGGGGTTGCTTTTAACCTTTATCCATTGTCCGTATTTCTTGAACCATTTCCACTGGCGGCTGATAAAGCCTTTTTTGATATAAGCTTCGATATAAGGATGAACTACGAGCGTAATATTTTTCTCGTTTTGCTCGTCTAATATATAGTTGAAGTTATTTTCGATATCATCCAGCAGCAAAATTGTCGGTCGTATGGTACCGGTACCATTACAGGCCGGGCAAACCTCGCTGGTAACAATGTTCATTTCGGGCCTTACGCGCTGGCGGGTTATTTGTACTAATCCAAATTTGCTGGGAGGTAAAATAGTATGCTTTGCCCTGTCGTATGACATTTCGGACCTTAAATAATCAAACAGGTCCTTGCGGTTGTTAGGCCTGTGCATGTCGATAAAGTCGATCACCACAATGCCGCCCATATCGCGCAGGCGCAACTGGCGCGCAATTTCTTTTGCGGCTTCCTTGTTCACCTGAAAAGCATTTTCTTCCTGGTTCTCTTTGCTTGCCGTGCGGTTGCCGCTGTTTACGTCAATAACATGCAAGGCTTCGGTATGTTCAATAACCAGGTATGCGCCGCCGGCAAGATTTACCGTTTTGCCGAAAGCCGATTTTATTTGCTTATCAACGCCATAGTGTTCAAATATTGGAACATTATTTTTATGGAAGCGGACAATATTTTCCATCTCAGGGGAAATTTCATGAATATACGAACGCACTTCTTCGTGCAGCGCGTTGTCATTTACATAAATATGCTGAAAATCCGGACTTAAAATATCCCGTAAAAGGGTGGAGGTACGATCAATTTCACCCAATACTTTTTTAGCAGGCTCGATAGAAGGCAGGCGGGTAATAAATGACTCCCATTTTGATATCAGATCAAGCAAGTCCTTTTGTAATTCAGCAACGCCTTTACCTTCGGATACTGTGCGGATTATGACACCAAAATGCTTTGGCTTTATACTTTCTACGATCTTGCGCAAGCGGTTACGCTCGGTATTGCTCTTTATCTTTTTCGAGATCGAGGTTACTTCCGAGAAAGGAACTAATACTACATACCTGCCCGCAATAGACAAATCTGAACTTAAGCGCGGGCCCTTTGTTGAAATAGGCTCCTTTGCTATCTGCACAGGTATAAGCTGGCTTTTTGATAACAACTCGGATATTTTTCCCCCCTTGTTAATATCAGGATCAAGCTTAAAGTTATCTAAAAGCTTTGACTGGTATCCGCCACTACGCACTTGCTTGGTAAGCTTAAGCAGGCTCTGCACCTGCGGCCCAAGATCCAGGTAATGCAAAAATGCATCCTTCTCATAGCCTACATCTACAAAAGCCGCATTTAAGCCTGGCATTATCTTTTTAATCCTGCCAAGGTAAATATCACCAACAGTATAATTATTGGTGATCTGCTCCTTATGGAGCTCTACGAGCTGTTTGTCCTGTAATAATGCAATAGTAGTCCCACCGGGGGATGAATCGATAATTAATTCTTTTATCAATTGCTACTCCATTTCTTAAAGCGGTTAAAACCGCAGGTTAAATAAGTGGGTAAAAAATGTTAGTCTTAAGTCAAAAGTCTTAAGTCCTAAGTAAGAAGAAAGCGACACTTTTGACTTAAGACTTTCGACTTAAGACTTTCGGCTTCTGGCTTCCGACTTACTTCTTCTTATGTCTGTTCTTCCTTAAACGCTTTTTGCGTTTATGTGTAGCCATTTTGTGTCTCTTACGTTTTTTACCGCTCGGCATAATTCTAATTTTTTAATTGTTATTAATTCTTTAATTCCTTTATATACTCATCAATCTGCTTGTCAAAAGCAGCATCAGGTACCATTGCCCTGCATTTTTGGTAGGCGTCTGCAGCCTCCTTTTTCATCCCTAATTGCTTATAGCTTTCAGCAAGGTACAAGTATGCATTGGGATCGGGTTTTTGTGTGATAACAGTTTTAAACCTTTGAACAGCTTTTTCAAACTGGTGCGAATTTACCGCGAATTTACCCAGGTTAAAGTTGGCATTTATATTCTTAGGGTCCTGCTTCACCACATCAAGCAGCAGCATAATGCCCTGCATTGGCGATCCTCCGTCAGGATCGGTAATACCCAGACTGGTTTGATTTACATAAGCAACGCCAAGTCCTGTCTTGGCATCTAAATTTGCCGGCTCCAGTTTAACTGCATTTTTATAGCATTCAATGGCATTGCTTACAAATGCAGGCTGCGACAGTGTATCCTGTACATTGGTGAAGGCATCATTAAAATGGCTTCCTGCCGTTAACCAGTCGTCGAACGTATTTTCCTTCCGGGCAATTGCCTGGTAATAAAATGCTGCGGGTGCCGGCTGATTAACATCGTCCCATTGCCTGGCCAGCTTTTTTTGTAAACCAAGTTTAGCAGCATCGTCCCCTGCATTTTTTAGCTGGCCTTCTGTGTCATTGATCTGTGCTGATAATGACGGTCCGATCGCAATTTTTGCTGCCGAAGATACCATTTCCAAAGTTACATTAACCGCCGGTCGTGCTTGTTGCACGGCCTTGTTAGCATGCCCCTGTGTTTCTTTAGGCTTTATTAAACCTTTTACAGGCTGTGAAAACAAATAGCCCATAATAGCGAAAACTATTACAACAACAACTATTTGTTTTTTATACATTGCTGTAAATTATTTGCTTGCCTTATTGCCGCTCCTAACTTTTTCAACAAAAGTTTTGGCCGGTTTAAAACTTGGCACAAAGTGCTCGGGGATAATTATGGCAGTATTCTTTGAAATGTTACGTGCTGTTTTTTTAGCTCTCTTTTTAACAACAAAACTCCCGAAACCTCTTACGTAGACGTTTTCACCTCCTACCATGGAGTTTTTAACCACTTTGAAAAACGCCTCAACAGTTTCCTGAACGTCTACCTTCTCAATACCTGTTTTGGATGAGATTTCAGTAATAATTTCTGCCTTAGTCATATCTGATTTTCTTTTATTTAATGTTAAATACTTAACTGTTTTGGGGTTGCAAAAGTATCTTTTTATCCGTAAAGATTAAAATAATTAACACACTTTTTTTATTATTATTCAAAAATCCATACAAAACAACAAATTTTAATAGCAAACAGGCCCGTTTTGCCCTTATTTTTGCCATCGATGACTTTCAATAACCAATTGTTACAATGGTATAAAACAAACAAACGCGAATTGCCCTGGCGTAGTATTTCTGATGCTTACGTAATATGGCTCTCAGAAGTTATTTTGCAGCAAACACGCGTTGAACAGGGGCTTCCTTATTTTTACCGCTTTCTTGAAAAATACCCCGATGTAATAAGTTTTGCCGCTGCCGATGAGGATGACATTTTAAAGTTGTGGCAGGGGTTAGGCTATTATTCACGTGGGCGCAACATGCTTAAAACCGCCAGAATGGTAACAGCGCTTTATGATGGAAAATTTCCGGAAACTTACGATCAGCTGATAAAACTAAAAGGTATTGGCCAATACACCGCCGCGGCTATTGCTTCCTTTTCGGCAAACGAGGCCAGAGCAGTGGTTGACGGTAATGTGTACCGGGTAATAGCCCGTTATTTTGGCATTAACGAACCCATAAACAATCCAAAAGGCCAAAAAACCTTCCAGCTAATGGCGGATGAACTACTTGACCGGCAACAGCCTGGCCTGCATAACCAGGCCATGATGGAGTTTGGAGCTATCTTATGCAAACCAAAGAGCCCTGACTGTGGTATTTGCCCGGTACGGTTGGGTTGCTATGCCTATTCAAAGGATGCGGTTGCCGCTTTGCCGGTGAAATTGAAAAAGCTTAAAATACGCGAAAGATATTTTAACTACTTTTTAATTAATGATGGAGATGCTGTCCTCATGAACAAAAGGAATGATAAAGATATTTGGGCAAATATGTACGATTTGCCTTTGATTGAAACATCATCGTCGCTTGGTATTGATGAATTGTCTGCCTTGCCACAGGTCAGGGAGTTCTTTGGTGATGATATTAAAATAGATGAAATATCTGTCATAAAAAAACATGTGCTTACCCATCAACGGCTGTATGTACGCCTGATTAAACTGCAAAGCTTGCCTGTTAAGTTAAAAGATGACTGGGTTTTTATCCCGGTTGATGATATGAAAAAATTGGCGATACCGAGGATTGTGTTTTTGCTTTTGGAGGGCTCTTTTGATTTGTAAAAGGGATTAAAAAAATTACAGGTTTTTTTATCGGCTTAACGAACCATGTGTTCGTTGTAGAGACGCAATACTTTGCGTCTTTGAACCTTAATGTTTGAGGAATTACTGGCAAATGCAATCATTCGTTTCGGGACGCAAAATATTGCGTCTCCTACAGGATTTCGCAAACCGTTTCTTCATTGTTAATTTTCTACCGATATTTTGCACCTAACGGCGCAGTTGTGAAGCAAATAAACCCTTAAGTTAACGTGAGTTCGATATAATTTTTTAACTCAGGCACTCCGTTTCGCCTCACCTAAATCCTCTCCAAAGGAGAGGACTTCGATGCCAAATGGTTAATTTTCAGCAAAATAAACTCGTTATTGGCTCCCTCTCCTTTGGAGAGGGCTGGGGTGAGGCGAATGGCGAACTTATATCGAACTCACGTTAAGTTAAGAATATAGCAAAATCCGACTTAAGACTTTGGACTAAACTCATGTACAACACACAAATGGCACCGGTGTTAACGGCGACGTACGCAGTATCCTGTATTGACCAAGCCCCTGGCCCAGCGGGCTTTCCTGCGTGTCATTCACCTGTGCGTTTACCGCATAATTCGCAGTTTGGCTGGATATAAGATTTGCTAATGATTGTTTTGCCGCTATGTTTTGCTGCGGGTTTTCTTTCACCAGTGCTTCCTCAAACTCCAAAGGTATATCCACATAAGTATCAGGCCTTGGCATCATTTCTACACATAACACACTCAATGAAGAGGAAATGGGAAGGCCCATAATAGAAAGTATCTGGGATACTTCCGTATTGGGCCAGACGTTTTCTGAGTAGATCAGTCCATCTGAATCGGCAGGAAAAAGTTTTTTGTTATTATCATGCTGCGTATAAATGAGCATCTTTTCGTCAAGAAGAATATTCCTGTTCGACTTACCATCGGCCTGTACCACTTGTGCATATAATAAAGCCCATATCTCTGTTCTGGGGGGTTTCGCGGTGACGTTAACCCCGTTCATCACGGCCACGGCGTGTGGCGCTGATACGCTGATACTAAGCTCATCCCTGTTCACGCTGCAGAAAAGGGTGGGTGCAGGATGCTGTACACCGGTTGCGCGCAATTGCCTGCCATATCTGCCCTGGGCGGTGCTCCATATCTTTTTGTGACCCGCCCTTATTTCGTACGTGAACATTCCAAATAATTCAGGCGATGCGGCGTGCAATCCCGGCGGCAGCGGGATAAGGAAGTGCCTGTTCGATTTTTCGGAAGCGACCATTTCCTGCATAGCATCCAATCCGGCTTCGTCATCCGTATCATTGCCCGAAGTGATCACCCTTATCAATTCGGGATCGATGGGCAATGACGGCTCCTGCGTGTTTGCCAACAACTCAGGCGTAACATTTGATAACAGGGGATCGGGCGCATAATTTAATAAACGGATAAAGAAGCTGTCGTTCGGATCGGCTGGTGGGTCCTGGAACTCAAACCACAAGTGTTTTTCACGGGCTTCGGTAGCCGAATAGTTTGCATTTGCGATATATGGCGATAGTGCAACGCCCGCAGAAGCCAAAACGGGTATCTGGGCAGGATTGGTAGTTGCCGGTAATTCCAGTTTCAGGGTTAGGGGGCCATCGGATTCAGGTGCAACTTTAAATTGCGGAATCACCTGGTATTGCAATTCTATAATATCCGGGAAATGACCTGCCAGCGGCTTTGGTTCTACCGCATCTAAAAAGATAAGATCCATTTGAGACCTATCCGGATTATTAAGGGCAATAATGTTTGCGGCAGAACCGAGACGGATGTAGCCAACATTTTCAGGTGTTTCAGCGCCGGTGATGGGGCCATCTGCTTTAAATTTCATAATACGCTGAACCAGGAAGCTATCAACATTTACAGCATCCCAGGTCCAGTCGCGGTTAAGCACTAAATTAATGACTACTATCCAATGATTAAGCAGGTCGCTTTTGGTCGAGAACGTAATATTGGAACAATCAGGGGATAATGAATGACGGATAGCCCGCGCGCATCCGAACTGCACTTGTTTACCTGTTTTACCCGCCAGTGTAAAGGCTTTATCATCTACGCCGATTTGATTTGCCAACCGTTGGACAAGATCAGGCGGATTGGTTGCATTCAAATCGCCAAGCAACACTTTTAAGAAAGTGCTGGAATTAACCGCCAATGGTTCAACATCCGGTTGCAGATAAATGCCTTGCAACTGATTTTCTGCACCTGTGCCCAAAAACAAGTTCTTTTCTACCGCTGATTCCTGGCGTGTGAAGAAAGAAAGCGGCAGGCCGTTATAACTGAGATCGGATCCAAAATAATTCATATCCGGCTGGCAAACGGCCCTCATAGTGATGCGGATATCCCTGGAAGTTGGCAAAACGATCTCATCTATTGTATCGATCTCGCCGGCGCTTAATCCCAATGCGTTAAGATCAGTGGGATCGCCGAGGGCCAATACGTTGGCGTCAACGAATTTAATCGGGATATCAACTCCCGTATTAAAGTCGGCGGGAAATTTGCGGTGCGTTGTGTACAATTGGATATAGGCCTCCCTGCCATTGGCTGAAAGCTGGTTATCCATCAGTAACGATTTCACTTCGACAAGTATCTCCACCCTGTCAACATCAGGGTCGGGCAGCCCAAAATCCCTGCCCGGTTTGCCCGACGGTATATTGCTCATTGCGGCGTCCGAGTCCGCCTGAAGCAGGGCAATAGGATTCGCATATTTGTTGGTAAAAACTACCGCAGGATAACCCAGTCTTGGCCGTGTAAGTTTTAGTGTTGAGCCGGTAAATAGTTCACCGTTTATAGGGTTATCCGGCCATATAAGGGCCTCCGGCGCAACATAGCGTTTGAAATGAATTGTCGAAATTGGCGCAGGGCCCTGGTTTGCCGGATCGGGTTCATCCGTACTGGCTGGACCGCCGCCGGTAAAATCGGTCAAACGCACCCTCAAATCATAGATATTGCTATAATATAACCCAGGATCGCCGATCCCTACAGGATCGTATAAATTTTGCAGCGCCACGCCTGCCTGGTCGGTTTTAAACAGTATAGCCGCTTCCGAGTCCGGCAAAACCAACGACCTGCCTGTCCATTGCGTAAAGTATGACGGGAGCCAGAAATTGGCAGTCGTATCTCCGTCTATCTGTGATGGATAAACCTCCGTACCTAATTCAAATTGTTTGCCTTTAGGCGTTATTTTCGTTGCGCCAAGAGTAACCTCTGTTTTAGTTTTAATCATGGCGAGTGATGTCCATGGATTCACAGGATTCCCTGAAGGTACGGCCAATCTTACATCGATGCGATACTTGCTGACCCCCAAAGGCGAGTCAACCCGCTCGCCGCTGCCTGGTTTATCAGGGTCTTCCGCCATCTGGCGGTTTTGCCAAATCAACAGTTGTTCGTCATCCCAGCCCATTCTTATCCCAAGGTCTTTTCGCGGCAATGATTCGGGGTCCTCTTCCTCCTTCATAAAATTACCGTTCAGGGGCTGATAGCTATGCACAATTTTTGCAAATCCGGTATCATACTCGCTGGCCTCGATAAAAATCTGGTCGAAATTACCCGCCGGAACCGGGTCGGGATCTCCCGAATGTTCTTTAAACAGCACAGGGAACTGCAACGCAGCAAATACATTCCGGTCGCTGCCAATAGTCAATGCAGGTATCCGGGCCGCATATTTTTTTATCAGGCTTTTTTCTGCTTGCGCCTGTACATAAAAGTCGCTGGCCGGGGCAACGTCGACATAAAGCCAGCCGCCATTTTTAAACGTATCAGCGGTAATAGTAATGGTGCTTGATTGTATAAAGCCGACAGACCGGGCGAGGTCGGGCTGGCGCAGCAAATAAGCAAACACCTGCCCCCAGCTTACCTCTGTAGGGTCTGACGGCACAAAAGCCGGGTTAACCTTGGTGTTACGCATAGCACACTGGTAACTATCGTCAATTACGGCCTGGGGCACACGCGGATTAGTAAAATTAAAAGCATTACGATAGCTGAGCGGCAAATATTTTTTAATAAAATGGTTTGGATCTACAGCAGGCGCGGCATCGGTTGTAACCGAAATATTAAATTTTGCAGCGAGTGTTGCAAATACATCACCTGTAGTGGGCGGAATACCTATTCCGGTTAATGTAAATGGAACCGATGTCACCAGGTCGCTCGGAAATACAGAAAGATCTGATATTACTTTCGCTTCCAGCTGCAGGTTTGCCGACTGAAATGGCGGTGCATCGGGTACGCCGCCGCCGAGGCCTGTTACTAATGGTTGTGTGGGGTCAATATTCCTTGGAATGATCAGAACATTGAGCGACAGTGTATTTCCCACTAGGTTTTGAGGGAAAGTTAGTATGCTGAGTTTTGGGATAAATGCCATGGTTAAAAAAGTTTTATCAAATAATAATTAAGCTATTTGTCTTGATTCGGACCACGATTTCGAGAAATCAATATTAATTACCAGGAAGATGCTGATGTCGATCGCAAAAGTTACCTGGGCAGTAATATCAGTACTTGCAGACGGCCCTAATGTCCGGTCTATTGTTCCCGAGGCCTCTATAGTGATGGTAATATCAACCATACCACCAAGGAGGTCTGCTTCACCTTTAAATAAAAGGAAGGCTGTGATTTTGATCTCGGTAGAGGTCAACGTCATTTCTATACCTACCATGTAAGTTACAGATACGTCTCCAACTACAGGTAAGCCGACCATCAACTCAACACCAAAGCCCAATTTCATATACAATGATGGCCCCGTCTTTATATCTGCACTTAGTTTCACTACAACCTGGCCGACAGCATATATGGTAGCTGCAGCTAATGATACGCACATCACCTGCATTCCGCCGTCGAATTCAAAGTAAGCGCCGGCAGAAGGTATCAGGTTACTTGGATCAGTTGTGATTGAAATAGCCTCATTAAAATAGGCGCCTACCTTAAAGCCAGCTGTGAGACGTAAAGGAGTTGTTGGTCCGTCTAAATATCCAGGCGGGAACTGAACGGTGGCGATCTCCTTATCCGCGTGAAATTTATACTCCCAATTATCACCGCTATTGCCCATTGCAATATCCAGCGCCTTTTTAGCTATGGCTTCGTAATCACCGCCCGACAAGTCTTCTAATATTTGCAGAATGTCGACAATAGGTTTAAGATCAGGCCCGAATTGCAGTTGCGGGAGATTAAAAGCAGTATCGGCGCCATTGGAAGAATCAAAATCACCGGTTATGTACACCATCTTCGTGAAAGGCCCCAGGTCAACATTAAGTGTAATGTTTTTAGCGCTCGACAGCCATTTTTCAGCTGTAGAATCTAAATCATAGTTCAAATTTGGTGTTGGGTTGCCCTGGCTGTCCTGTGTGTTATATTCAATATAAATTTTTACATCCTTAGTGTTTACAAAGTACCAGGGCGATGGAAGCACTTGCTTTAATATGTCGCCGGGATTAATATTGTTTAATAATTTGTAACCCTTATCTAACACATTTACCGAGAAGTTGGACAGGTCCATGTCCGGAATATCGCCCGGATTTGGAAAAATGCCTGTAGAGTTGACCAGGTGGTATGCATCGGCAAACTTTGCCAACGGGAAATTATTGTCTTTTGATAATAATTGTGTTACCCCTTCAAGATAAGCCGGCAATTGGAACAAAGTTTTCTGAGTTCCGGTATTTTGCAATAGGCCGAAGTTAACGGTGGAGGTATCGGGCGCCTTTAACAAATCCATCGGGTTGGCGAGGCGGATTTGCTCGGCTGGGTAGTCGGAAGTTCCGTCAGCAAGAAGCGCCCCTCTTCTGATCAACGGCACCGGCGCATTATTATCAATGGCTGATACAGCGTTGGTAGCCTGGCTGTGCTGCACGATGCTCCACGAGCCATCCTTCGGTAAAATCACGGTGCCCCGTGCTGTACCTGTAAAAACAGGATTTGATCCACTCGTGTCAACAGAATTACTTACATCGACACTGTGAAGTCGCATTTGCTGACCCGATTTGCCGATATTAACAATACAATCAACAGGGCCGCCCAGGAAGCCGGCCTGTGTGCCCAGCAGGGCATTAAATAGCTGTGGTGAAATAGGTTCTCCCCTTGGTGAGAGCTGCACATAACCGATCATTTTTTTAGATGGCACTTTCCCATTTGTCGCCCCCTGTACCACGTTGTCAATTTGTACGTCCGCGTCAAAATAAACGGGTTGTAACTGAACAGATTCAACAACGCCACCAGCAGGCACTGTAGATAGAATTTGGGTTACGGGATCTATGTAAGTTTCACCAGCATTCCGTACCCAGGGCACATTAAATGGCGGCAGGTCGTTATCGATAATATTCTTAACACTAAATACGCCTTTTACCACGCCCGGGTAAAAAGTATATGGATTTTTGATCAATGTACCCGCCTCATCATTGTAAGAAAAGTCGTAAATGCCGTCCGTTTCAGCACGCCATCCACTGTCAACACGGTAAATAATCGCACTGCCTGCGCGGTACATGGTAATGGTGCGCACCACCCCGATCCCCCATGGGTAGACAAGGCTTTTTACCTGTATGATCTCTAATGAGGTACGGCCGATAAACACATCAAATTTGGCCTGGCTTGTCGCCGCTATGCTTGCGGTAGGATCCTGCCAGTTACTGAATATGCTTGCCCCATATCCCGAAAAATCAATCCTTTCTAATGGTACGCCTGTTTTATAACCCACCGGAGGATTAAACTGGTCATTAAAAATAGTATCAACATCCGGTCCGAGTATGCTGCTGTTAACGGCTGCTCCGGTGCCGTCAAGCAGGTTTCGCAACTGTACGGTGAAACCCATAAATGCCGCGCTGCTTTTTATAGTTGGGTCCACTTCACCCTTTGCTATGATCTGCAAGCCTCCCGTTACCACTTTCTTTGTTGGGTTTGGTACACTGGTTGGGGTTATATCAAAATCCTGGGGATCAATAGCCAATTGTGACGGTTGATATCCTGCCGGGAACTTGCCGTGGTTAAACATTAAGGCCAGGGCGCGCATCCCGAAAGGTAATGTAAACAGCGATGCCGTAATAAGCTGCCCTGGCGTCGAAGCATTTTTCTGATAGGTGTCCACTATAAAATTGCTTACGGGCAGCGGGGCTATGGCTATTACCTCACTGCTGTTATTGAACAGTTGTGTCGGACCGCCATCGTCGCCAAATAATAACCAGCCCATCGGCGGATCCTGGGCGCCTAATTTGGGAGCAGGTGGTGTAAGATTAATATTCGGTTCCCAAGTGATTTCGGGAACAGTAAACGCCCGTATGAACTTACCGGGAGTCGAAAGGTCGAGACCCACTATTTGCAGCAGATCGGCCGCGCCGCTGTTATCCACAGATTTTATAAGATATTCCTCTCCGTCACTTTCCACCAGGATATTAGTTGTCGAAAAGGAGACACCCATCAGGTCGGCATTGGTGGATACATCCAGCATTGCAAGGCTATAGTTATCAAACCCACCGGATCTTGCGCTCCATGTTTGTTGACGATCAACCACTGCCGCATCTTCATTTTGAAAAGCTCCCGTTTCCGGCTGCGGGTTAAAGATTTTATTGCGCCCGGCATTTGCCCCGGCAGCCGCAAAACTATTGTTTGCAAGCGGCAAAATTGCAAATGAAACAGCTGCATATTGCGGCGATGCAGGGTTTGCCGGCGCCGGCCATCGTACCATCCCAAGCAATAACTCGGTGACATCAGACAATGGAAGTGTTTTTGTAATGTTCCCGTCATTTGCTATGTCACCGCCGCGCCTCCTCCATAGGTTCAGCATAAAACTCGAGGCATAAGGATCTGGCAGGGAAGGAATGAGATAGTACAATCCAAATGAAATAAGCAGCCATGCTTTTTCAAAAGTATCCGGGGCAGACAACAGCCCGTATAAAATAACCCCTGCAGGGGGTGTTGCGGTTAACAGCGCATTGGTTAAAGCAATAGCTTCCGGCGGCACATCTGTAACGGGGCCTCCGCCAATAGGTGTATAATTGTCGGCTAACAGTGTCCCATCATACAAAAAGAATAATTTGTGCGAAGGAGTATAGGCCTGGTATAATAGTCCATTTGTTCCCTGCACATCCACAGGGCTGCCGTCAGCGCGCACCGGCCGGTCAATATTAGCTATAAAATGTACGGTTGTAGCCAATAGTTCTTCCCCATCCTGCATGCTTAGGTAATATACAGTGAAGGGGTCGGTGTAGCTTAAATCAAGCGTTGAAAGGCGGCCGGTGGTTTCGTTGCTCCACAAATTGTAATGCTGGGTTGCGTAACGGTTACCCGCAAATAAGTCTGCCACGCCTATTATGCCTACGGTTGCAGATATTAGCGGCAGTCTCAGGTCTGCAGGGCCGCCATTAAGCCCTATCCAGTTAACCTGGAGGCCGGGGCTGCACACTACCGCCAATGCGCCAATACCAGTGGCATTGTTGGTTTTGGTGATGTCAATTGTGGCAACAGGTAATTCCCAATACCCATCTAATACAGGGGCCATTCCCTTTATGGTAAAAAACGGCGAATCGCACTTGCTAACAATAAAAGAAGGCGCGGTTACCTTGCAGCCAATCAATATTGTATTTAATACAGGATTGTAAAATATACTTTGTGTGGAGTCATACTGAAATGTATTGGCGCTGCCATATAATTGCCATGATGCATCGGCAATGCCAATTATGCCCGCAGCGGGTGTAGAGAAATTGAAGCTAAACTGGGTGGGCAGCTTTACCCCCGCATTCATGGCGTCAATTCCTATATTGTCTGGTGAAACGGTAGTATCGACCGGCTGCTGCAGATCGAGTTGCACGGTGCAAACAGCGCCTGCAGGGATAATAATGCTTTTGTTGTTTAACGGAAGTACCTCGTTAAACGATAAAGTTCCCCCGCTTACAGTTAAACCTGTGTAGGTGCCGGCGGGGGCGTTGCCGGCTAATAATTTTGAAAGGATCCAAACGCTTCCCGTGGAAATTTGAAAACTGGTGTGTTTATGGGGCCATTTGAAGAAGTCAAAAAAACTGATGGTTACCGGCAGCAACAGCACAGGTGTGGTCGTATCGGTAGCAAGAAAAACAGAAATAAATTCTTCGAAATGAAACTTGAGATACCATTGCTGAAGGATGCTGTTTATATTATTCAGGTTGATGGCATGCAATACACTCGCTCCTCCGGGGCCTGCCGCCTGAGTCGGTCCATCCAAAGCCTGCTTGCTGCTAAGCGCTTTAAATATAGCCGGGCTTTGCTGCAATAATTGATTGGATGACGGAAATGCCATTTGCACATCTTTCAGATCCTTAAGATTGAGCCCGGATACAGGCGGCGCCATTATTTGTTCGATACTGCCCGTTGCCGATGCAGCGTTAATGACATTTTCCTGCAGATCGTTCGCAAGCATCGGTGCAATTTTTTTCTGCAGCGTGGCTGTGTCGTCTGTTTCCGCAGTGGTAGTTAAAGAACCCTTCAATTCTGTCAGAAGAGTTATAATATCCTGCTGTTGCATAAACTTACAATTATTAAGGTTGTCAGGTAGAAAACATACTTAGCCATTAGCTGTCTAAGGCTAAAGGCATTGGTTAATCGTACGGAATATGAGTGGGATTAAATAAAGATTAATCAAAGACTTGTTTTATGCGGGGTAACAGATATCTGTAAATAAAACAATTCTCAAGCAAAAAAATCAGGGATAAACTTCTCAAAGCGGATGATAAATTTATTTGCTGCGTATCATCCGGTGTAAATTAAGGCTATTTTAGATTTTCAAAAAAATATTGGCTGCTTTAGGTAGTATTTTTTTGTTATTGTAAACCTACAAGTTTTTAAAAACAAAAAAAGAATTTTTTTTATTATTTTTTCGCATAAAGAAACTTTTCTATTTAACCATCGCGAAAAAGCTTGCACTTAAATTAAATAGCGCGATTTAAGCCTGCCAAGTTACACCCCGACCTCTCCAAAGGAGAGAATAACTGTTCCGGGTGTGCCCAATGCTATTAAATTAACGTGAGTTCGATATAAGCTCACCATTCGCCTCACCCCAGCCCTCTCCAAAGGAGAGGGAGCCAATAACGAGTTTATTTTGCTGAAAATTAACCATTTGGCATCGAAGTCCTCTCCTTTGGAGAGGATTTAGGTGAGGCGAAACGGAATGCCTGAGTTAAAAAATTATATCGAACTCAGGTTAACTTAATAGCATTTCGGGTGTGCCAGGCGGCACAGTTACCCCTGTCCCTTAGAGAGGGTGAAAAAAAATAGGTGATTTCGGTAAGAAACTCTTGTCAAACATCCGTTAAGTTAACTTAATGACATTCCTATTTCCCCCCCGGCGGACAATGCATTTTTAAGTAATTGGTATACAAGGTCTGCAAATACAAGGTAGTGCCCGGCCCTTCAAATATGCCATGCGTGCGGTTTGGGAACGACATCAACTGGAACTGCCTGTTATATTTTACCAATTCGTTTATAAGCATTTCGGCATTTTTATAATGCACATTATCATCGCCCGTGCCATGTACGTATAATAAATTGCCCTGTAAATTTTTTGCGTACGTAATTGGGGAGCCTTTTATAAACACTTCCCGGCTTGCGTCATCAACCGGAACGCCCATATAACGTTCCTGGTAAATATTATCATAGGTTAGCTGCCATCCGACAGCCGCCACAGCGATGCCGGTTTTATAGATCTCCGGGTGCTGAAACATTAAATTCAATGTGCAAGAGCCACCGCCGCTCCATCCCCAAACTGCCACGCGGGTTGAATCTACAAATGGCCATTTTAATATTTCTTTGGCGCCCATAGCCTGGTCTTCAATGTTTATAAGGCCTATATTTTTATAGATGGACTTACGCCAGGCACTGCCTTTAGGGGCCGGCGTACCGCGATTGTCAAGCGACATATAAATATATCCGTCATCGGCCATGCTGCCGATATATTCACGGTTCATACTGGCCCCGTACTGGTCGGTTACCGTTGCCCCGGCAGGCTCACTGTAAACTAAAAATACAACAGGATATCTTTTGGCGGGATCGAAGTTAGTGGGTTTTACCATCCAGCCGTCCATTTCAATACCGTCCACTGTTTTCACTTTAAAAAACACCGGTTTGTTTTTGGCCTCCGTATTTAGCTTTATAACCTGTCCGCTGATATGTTTGTGGCCAGGCAGGCTTATTACTTCACTTTCCGGGCGTGTATAGATATTCGAGAAGTTATGCAAGGCTATCTTTCCGCTCGGCGATATTTCATAACCGTTTGTTCCCTGTTCGTCTGCGGGGGTCACACGCTCTGCCTTGCCGCCTTTTATTTTTATGCGGTATAGGTATTTTTGAGTAGCATTATCGGGCGAAGCTATAAAGTAGATATAACCCCCGGCTTCATCTATAAGGCTAAGGCCGATCACATCATAATCGCCTTTGGTGATCAGTGTCTCTTTACCATCCCTATTAATCCTGTACAAGTGCCTCCAGCCATCTTTCTCGTTCACCCAAATAAAATCTTTTCCTTTATTTATCCATTCCCAGCCAACCGGGTCACCGTTGTTCCAGCGCGCTTTGCCGTCAATCCAGGCTTTATCCTGCTCTTCATGAATTAATGAGGCTGTGCCTTTTGCAACATTGGCTACAAATATTTTGCCGTCGTTTTGGGCACGGTTTAACTGCTCTAATATGATCTCATTGGGGTTACCGGCCCACTCCATCCTTGGGATATAATGCTGCACCGCATCACCGGGTATGTTTAACCATGTGGTTTTAGCTGCTCCAATATCTACCACGCCTATTTTACATGAACTTGGGTCTTCACCGGCGACAGGATATTCGACCGGTACCACAAATGGATAAATAGAATCGGTTGTGTTTAGCATCAGGTAGTTTTTTATCTTACTTGCGTCAATCTGCCAGTAGGCAATCGCCTTGCTATCAGGTGACCACCGGAAACCGTCCCTGCAATCAAATTCTTCTTCGTAAGCCCAGTCGAAAGTGCCGTTGATCAGCTTCTTTGTGCCGTCGAAGGTTAATTGTTTCTCAGCGCCTGTTGCCAGGTCTTCTACATAGACGTTATGTTCGCTTACATACCCGGCTTTGGTGCCATCAGGTGATAGTTTGGCAAACATCAATGATGATGCGGGCCTGTCTTTACCCAATTGTTTTAATGTTTTGGCAATCATGTCGTATACCCAATAATCGCCGCGGGTATTATAGCGCCATACTCTTTTCGTATTTGTAAATATCAATACCTTCTGCCCGTCATCCGAGAGGTAAAAGTTGGCTACAGCCAGCGGCTGTTGTCCCGGCGGGGTTAGCATTTCTGTTGTTAGCAAAACGTTTTTTTTTTCTGAATCGCGGGTATCCAGTTCCACGATCTGGCCGGATTGCACCCGGTAATACTGGTAACCATCTGCCGCCCAATGCGTTCTTCCGCGCTGGGCCCTTACTGCCTGCTGCGAAAAAAGCAACAGCAAAAAAGCCAGGGACATTAACCCTATACGGTAAAATTTAAAATTCATTAATTTGTCGCTTTATATGTTTGATAAATATTTCCTCAATAAAATTTTGCGTTAAATTAGCACTTTAACGCCTTTAAAAAATTCATGTAATGAAAAAAATACTTCTCGCCGTTATCCTGTTCCTTAGTTGCGTTGTAATTGCCAGCGCCCAGCACATTGACAGAAGTAAGTTTATTAAAGACAGTCTTGATTATTACATTAACCGTGCAATGACTAACTGGCGCATTCCCGGAGCTGCCGTGTGCATAGTGAAGGATAATAAAATCGTGCTCATGACTGCCTATGGCATTAAAGAACTCGGACTAACCGGTAGAGTGGATGTAAACACGCTGTTCATGATCGGCAGTAACACCAAAGCCTTTACAGCAACCGCCCTTGCCATACTGCAAGCCCAAAATAAGCTTTCGCTGGATGACAAGGTGACCAAATACCTGCCTAAATTTAAACTGGATAATAAACTGGCAGGCGAACAGGCTATTATTCGCGACCTGCTTTGCCATCGCCTGGGTTTCAGGACATTCCAGGGGGATTTTACTTTTTATAATACTAACCTTACCCGTGATGAAATTATTGAAAGGCTGGGCCGGATGAAAGAGACCTATCCTTTCCGTACCAAATGGGGCTATACCAATGCCGCCTTTTTAACAGCCGGACAAATCATCCCGGCAGTTACCGGAAAACCCTGGGAGGTGTTTCTAAAAGACAACATTTTTGCCCCGCTCGGCATGACAAATACTTTGGCGCTTACTGCAGATATGCCCAAATCGTTAAACCGCACAGTGCCGCACACCCTTATCGACGGTCGATTATCCGCTATCCCATACTGCCAGATAGACGGGCTTGCGCCTGCGGGGGCGATCAGCTCATCGGTAAACGATATGGGCAAATGGGTTATGGCTTTGCTGAATGACGGCAAGGTTGGCCAAAGACAGGTTATCCCCCTGGCAGCAATAAATGCAACCCGGGAAGCGCAGGATATTGTTGGCAGCATTCACCATTTAGATGGCGAAAACAACTATGAGCTTTATGGCCTGGGTTGGTTTATACAGGACTATGCCGGCCGCCGCATAGTGATGCATGATGGCGGGGTGAGTGGGTATTTAACATCCGTAACGCTGGTGCCGGAGGAACACCTGGGCATTATCGTGCTAACAAATACCGACCAGAATTATTTTTTTGACGCCCTGAGATGGGAAATTATGGACGCATATTTTAAATTGCAATACCGCAATTACAGCGATTATTATCTTAACGCGTTTAAAGCCAATGCCAATAAGGAGGAGGCCGCTGATAAACGCCTGCGCGATACAGTAGCCTTAAACCATCCAACTGCATTGCCTTTAGCTGCTTATACCGGCAAATATATTAACGACCTGTACGGCAGCATGACCTGCGTGACGGGAGAAAACAACGACCTTGAAATGCGCTTTGAACACCATACCCGCATGTACGCACATTTGCAGGCCCTGGGCGGCAACCGGTTTTACGTCACCTTCAGCGACCCGGTATTAGGCAAAGCTGTTTTCCCGTTTACCGTTCAAAATGGCAAAGTAACCGGCGTAAGGGTAAAGGTCGCTAATTTTGTGGAGTATAATCCGTATGAGTTTAGGAAGGAGTAGGGTGGAAGGATTTCGGATGTTCGATTTCGGATTTATTTCGATTTCGGATTTCGGATGTTCGATTTCGGATTTTTGTGATTTTGTAAATTACCTTTCTGCGGATGCGTCAGTTTCCGGTGGATTAACCTTGCCTTTTCTTTTGCGCTCAATAAAGTTTACGATGAGCCTGCTGCTTGTAATCATAAAGAAACTGATTAATACTTTCACCAATTGGAATATGACGAAACCGCCCTTCGGATAATGTTTAAACCCGCTGAATACATTCATTTCCTGGTAGTATTCAAACAAACCCCGCAAAAGCAACGGAACGCTTTCAATAAACAACAATAAGCCACTGATAATTATTGCTATTTTCAAAACAGTCGACCTGTGCATGTTTAATTCCAGCTTTTCCTCAGTGATGCCTTTATTTAATCGTAGCGCATTGATCAGCCAATCCGTTCTGAAAATAAAGGCTATTATCAGGAATAAATAAATGCTGATTAAAAAAAGTGCTTGCGCAATCATTCCCATCGAAACAGGAGCATTATTTCCATCAAAAAAAGCAATTGCCTGGAATATCAGTGGTAGCGCATACAATACCTGCAAAAAAATGTAAAGGCCGAAGATTTTTAAGGTGATAGTCCAAAGGGTTCTTGGTTTCATGATAAGATAAATATTTGGTTGAGTAAATGTATTGGTTTGCGGGATTTGCAAATCAACCCTTTTGTCATTGCGAGTACCCACCAGGGCAAACCCTGGAAAAAATATGGAATGACGCATTTTAACAAGCCTATTTTATTCATTGCCGTTGGCTAAAGCCAACGGATAAAAAAAAGAGACAGTCAAAGGCTTTAGCCACATTATTATTTAGGCTAAAGCCCGATTTTCCTGACTATTTATTCTGTCCGCTAAAGCGGACGGCAATGAACAAAATAACATTTAAAAGCACATTGATAATCAATAACTTAAAAGGACGTCATTATAAATAAGGAACGAGTGAAACAATCGCGAACTGTGCAGCGCGGAAAATTTATCTGAACCGGAATTCACGGAATTTTACAGATTTTTTTGGATAATTTGTCTGAAGCATGGTTGCTGTCCAAATGCCCTGGACGCATTCCGGTCAGGCAATGCAGGCCGTTCCCCCTATGCAACAAAACATCTGCATGGGGCGTATACATCATAATCGAATTAAAACCAATAAAATGAAAAGAATTAAATTATTGCCTGCCCTTACTCTTTGCATATTTGGAATGAGTATTATGATGATGAATGGCTGTCAAAAACAAAGTACAACCCCACCAGCCCCAACGTGCTCAAATGCCGGAACAAGTGTAAATATCGGAGGTTCAAACGGGGGTACTTATTCCGCCACCGTTGGCATCGTTAACAACTATGCTGATCTTATTTATTTTAATAACACTAATCTTAATTTCTCCATTCTGGGTGATAGCGCCACCGGAGATGGTACTATCATGGATGTCGGCCAGCAAAGCTGTCTCGACTTTTCGTACTCAGGCACCCCCACGGCTTATACCGTTGCCTATAAAAAAGGGGAGGGCTATGTTGGCAAGTTTAAGGATGGCCATATCGTAAAATTTATGACGATATCGTATAGCGGCGGCGTTGCTTTGATAGCCTATGTTTTTCAATAGAACTAAGGTAAACTATTGATTGTCAAAAACATATTCAATCTTATTTTAATTCATTGCCGTCCGCTAAAGCGGACGGATTAGATGATCAAGAAAATCAGGCTTTCGCCAAAATGATAGCTTTGGGCTAAAGCCCATCACAATTTCCTTTACATCCGTTGGCTGAAGCCAACGGCAATGAATAAATATATTTTTAACGCGTCATTCCATTTTCCAGCATCTGTCCAGGTGGGTATTCACAGTGACAAGAGAAGCTTCTTTATTACACCCCCTCCATCCCATACTGTTTCACCACATCAGCCGGCACGCCTGTCCACTTAGTAGGGGCGTTGCCTGCATAGCCCAGATCTTCAATACCCATTTTTGTTGTAAAGAAACCGGTAGCCGTAAGGTTCCGCATCAGGTTAAAGAATGATACACCCTGCTGCATTTCGGGTTTCGCTTTTTTTGGATAGGCAATTTCGGAAACCATTTCTATCTGTTGCGCATGGGTAATATCCACGAAGGTTTTATCATAACGGTTTAGACATTGCATATCAAGCCAGCGAAGGCCGCCGCGCATGGGTACCTGGTTATGGCGCTTATCTTTTACAATAAACTCAATAAAATCGGGCACTTTAGCATCCGATGCGCTGCCCGACCGGGCGTCTTTTGGGATAATAATATCAGCCAGCACCGTTATGGTCGCCATCTCATGACTATTAAAAAACTTTTCGGCGTTTAGCTTTTTCTCACGTTCAATTTCGCCGGGCAGGCGGCTTGCGTCATCCGTTCCGGCTTTTTCGCTGGTTTCTTCCGCTAATTTTTCATTTTTGGGTTTACAGGACTCCAGTAACAGCGTTGCCGATACGGCGCCTAAACCTATAGCTTTGAGTGATTCGCGTCTGTTCATGTGTTGTTTATCTCAAATACAGTTAAACATTCAATTTTTTTCTTTGGTCGATAATGTACTCAGCGGTGCGCATAGATAATGCAAGGATGGTCCAGGTGGCGTTTTTATCTCCCTGCTGAACGAATGGCGCGGCATCAACCACAAATAAATTCTTGCAATCATGCGCCTGGCACCATTTATTCAGGGCCGATGTTTTAGGATTGTCGCCCATGCGTACGGTACCAACTTCATGGATGATACGGCCCGGGGCTTCTAAGCCATAATTGGTCTCAGGCCCTTCCATTGGCCCGTATTGGGCGCCCATTTCATGCATGATAGACTGGAAGGTTTCCTGCATGTGTTTGGCTTGTTTAATTTCAAAATCGCTCCATTTATAATGGAAACGCAATACAGGGATGCCAAATTTATCAACGACATCCGGATCGATCTCGCAATAATTATCGGCCCTTGCTATCGCCATACCACGACCGGCCATACCAAAGCCGGTACCATAAAACCGACGGTAATCATCCTTTAACGAGGCGCCAAAACCGCCGGCTTCCTTCATTTTGCCGTCGCGGCCCGGTATAACGCCGTTAACATCCTGCATGTTCCATCCAAAACCATAGCCAGGCATTTCCATGCCGCCGCCAAATTCAATATGATATCCACGCGGAAAGTCGAGTTTCTTATTGTCTTTCATCCAGGGGCCGTAAATATGTAAGCTGCCCACTCCGTCTTCGTTATAACGCTTGCGGTCGACCAGCTGCGGCAGCCATCCCCCAGCGCTTGAGCCCGTTGAATCGTGAAGATATTTGCCAACTACACCGCTGCTGTTTGCCAGCCCGCCCGGGTGATTTGAAGATTTTGAATTGAGCAGCAGCCTCGCAGATTCGCCCGCGCTGGCGCCAAGTATAACCACGCCTGCTTTTACCTGGTATTCCTGCATATCATCCTTGTTTATATAGGATACGCCTGTCGCCAGCCCATTATGATCGGTAAGCACTTCGCGAACCATAGCATTGGGAATAACTTTTAAGTTCCCGGTTTTCATTGCCGGGATAACGAGGCATGACGATGCAGAAAAATCACCGTAAATTTTGCAGCTGCGGTTGCATTGGCCGCAAAAGAAGCAAGCGCCGCGGTCCTTATTGCCTGGTAAGGCTTCGGTCAATACTGATCCGCGCCCGGCAATCACTTTTACCCCGGCCTTTTCAGCGCCCTTTTTTATAAACAATTCATTTAACCGCGGTTTTGGCGGCGGCAGGAATATCCCATCGGGTTCGTTTGGTAAATTTTCAACCGTGCCATAAACTCCAATCATACGGTCAACCTTATCATAAAAAGGTTTTACATCGTCGTAGGTGATCGGCCAGTCATCCGTCAAACCATCAATATGATGGCCCCTGAAATCATTGGGGCCCATGCGCAGGGATATGCGCCCCCAGTGGTTGGTACGCCCGCCAAGCATCCGCGAACGGAACCAGTAAAATTCAGTTTTATCCTTGGTAGTGTAGGGTTCGCCCTCAAGGTCCCATCCGCCGAAAGCGGCGTCGAAGTCACCAAAATTCCTCGTCTCGGTACTGGCGCCTCTCCGTGGCGACTCGTACGGCCACATCAGCTGTGATGAATTTTTCGCGGGGTCGAAAAACGGGCCCGCCTCTAACATTAATACTTTTAAACCGGCATGGGCCAAAACATAACCAGCCATTCCACCGCCGGCGCCCGACCCAACAATTACCGCATCATAAACTGTTGATGATTTTTTTATTTGTATATCGTTCATGGTTAGTCATTGGAGGTTAGTGATTAGAGGTTAGAGATTAGTGATTAGTGATTAGTTAAACATTGGGTTAACTAATCTCCAACCTCCAATCTCTAATCTCCGACCTAAAGTTCTTTTATTTTTATGTCCCGGAAGGCTACTACAGCGCCGTGATCCTGCAAAGCTATATGGCCTTTGGGGTAGGCCGCAAAACCTTTCCACGTTTTAAACTTGCTTTTATTCAGCATCGCCTGCCATTCAGGGCTGCCGATCTGGGTTTCAATCACTTTTTCCCCATTAAGCCAAAAAGTAATGTGACCGTTAACTTTGCGAATAGTTACTTTGTTCCATTCACCGGCAAGTTTTGCCGGATGCGAAGGCGCCCGCATATCATATAAAGCGCCGGCACGATGCGTGGCCAATTTATTATCCTCGGCCTTTGCATCGTCCAATATCTGCATCTCAATCCCCGTAAGGTACGTGGCGTCAAATGCGGGGTCTTCATGCACCCCGAAAATGATACCGCTGTTACCGCCCTCGGCTATTTTCCACTCTAACGAAAGTTCGTAATTCTCATATTCTTTGTCAGTGACCAGATCGCCCTGGCCGGGTGCTTTAGGGTCAAGTTGCAAGGTACCGTCAACAACTTTCCAGGCGCCGGGGCCTGTTTTCAAATAGCTGTGCCAGCCATTTGTAGTTTTGCCATCAAACAGGCTGGTGGTTTGCGCTATTGTTGAACAATGTACCGCAGCAACTGCCAGGATGATAAAAAGGAGTTTTTTCATTTGTTTGTTTTTAAAGGATGTCAGCAGAATATAGCCGCTAATATCGTATAGCGGTTGGTAAATTTAATATTATTTCTTTTCTAAATAAAAATCGGGTGAATTATAATAATACTGTTACATTGGTGAGAAGAGGTTGGAGGTTAGAGGTGGAAATCAGAGATAGGAGGTTAGACAGGTCAGTCCGAAAAATTAACAACATTACAACCTTTTGACGTTACATCAACAACCAATCTCCAATCTCCAACCTCTAACCTCTAATCACTATTTAGGATGCATGCCAAACGAAATGCCTGCCGCGAAACCAATGGTAACATAAGCATAACTATCATTAAAAAAGATGTTGTATTCATCTTGTTTAGGCGTGTTGATCAGCACAAAGTTCGGCGCCAGATCAGCAACTAATCGTGTTGGGTGACGGTCAAAAAACTCATTGCCTGCAAATGATGTCCTTAAATTCTGAAGAAAAATAGTGCTAAACTCTCTGTTTATTAACCTTCTCGTTCTGGTTTTACAGGTGTCGCTTCGTGCACCTGCAGAAGTATCCGTGCTGCTTATATAAATACCGGCAAACAGCGTTTCAGAAAAAATGAAGCAGAATAACAATACCAGTGAAAGTTTTTTTATTATGTGCATGAGCCTTAAGAAACGTTAATTCCTGATTTAAACACCCTCGATACATAAATTGTTGTAAAAAGAATTAGCAGAAAATTTTATCGGAGAAAAACAACTTGTTATAAATTTCTTTATATTTGGTAAGCCAATTCGCTAATTGATTACCAAACCGATATGAAAAAAGTTTCCAATATCCTTGCCCGTAAGGGGAACAGCGTTGTAGCCATTGACGGCGGCACCACTGTTTTAGACGCACTGAAGCTGATGGCCGATAAAAATATTGGCTCGGTAGTGATCACCGAAGACGGCATTTATGCCGGCTTGCTAACCGAACGCGATTATGCGCGTAAAGTGATCCTCCAGGGAAAATCGTCATTAGAAACGCAGGTGAGGGAGATCATGAGTACACATTTTCCGCGGATGATCCCCGAAAATTCAGTTGAAACCTGCATGCATGTAATGAGCGAAAACAATATCCGCTATCTCCCCGTATTTAAAAACAACGAACTATGCGGCATTGTCTCCATCAGCGACGTGGTTAGGGAAACCATCCACTCGCACGAGGAAACTATTGAGCAGTTGAAGAGTTATATACAATCCTGAAGGATTTCGGATTTCGGATGTAATTGATTTCGGATTTCGGATGTTCGATTTCGGATTTAATAACTTATTCAATAATTCAATAATTAAATAATTAAAAAGTGGCACAGGTCGGCAACAAACAAAATTCCATTCTTAATGGCGAATGGGCGAAGCATGTAAGGCGATGGTACAAACGCCATACCTCGGGTAGACGTAGAGAGGAAGACAAACAGATCATTAAAGAGGCAGTAAAGGAAAATTCTTAAATTTGTTTATTTTTGTCTATATTCATTTCATTATGATCGAAATACCGGAAGAAGAACTTGTAAGAAAAGGGAAAATGACCAAATCGCCATTTGATATGACTTTTGAAGAAGAAAAGGAATGGCGAAATCAAAAACAGGCCGAGGCACAGGCATACCTATTTTCTATAGGGCAACCGCTGGTTTACGAAAAAAATGGGCATATGATTGCCGAGTATGCAGATGGCCGGATTAAGCGAATCCGGTAGTGTCAGTTATCAATATCATCGCCGGGCCTCCTGGCATCGGCAAAAGCACGAACGGCTTTGATTATATAGATGAAAACCTTGATATTCTGAACGAAGATGAGATGCGGTTCAGGTATAAGGCAAGAGGCTTTGCCGATTATAATGAATATTCCATCCATAGAGTGCGCGACATCATCAGGCGAAAACTCATTCGCAACGAAGATATTGCTCTTGAACTAAACTTAGGCTATTCTCACCAATATGAATATGCTTTAGCAATCAAAAAGTTCAGTAACCAAAACAAACTTAACGTTATCCTCTTTTTTACAGATAGTTTACAGCTATGCCTTGACAGGGCAAGTATTCGCTATGATAGCGGGCTACACCTGGTATTGCCTGAAACCATTACAGAAATGTATAATAATACCATTCCGCTGCTCAAAAATAATTTTGAAGCAATTGATAATTTGATACTAATCGATGCAAGCCCTCAAAATGACTTTTTTACCGTTGCCGAATATAAAAAGGAATCTAAGCAACTGGAATTGCGTAATCAAAGTCCAAGTTGGTTTAAAAATGACCTACGGCCCTTTCATCGAACTTTTCCTACGCTAACCGGGTACTAAGCCCTGCACTATACTACCCTTACCACTACCCCACCACCCCTCTCCTCCAGCCACCCAATCTCAGTAATGCACCTCTCATCAATCCCATTTTCTCTCAAAACACTTTCAAAAGCGACTGTATCATCAGTTTCAACGGCTATCAGTAATCCGCCGCTGGTTTGCGGGTCGGCTAAGATGTGTTTTTGTTGTTCGGTAATTGGCCCTATTTTATGTCCGTAACTGGCCCAATTGCGGTTGGTGCCGCCAGGGATACATCCGAGGGCAAGGTATCGGTCAACAGTTTCAATCTTTGGCACTTTATCAAATTCAATTACGGCCTGCAGATTGCTGCCTTCGCACATTTCGGCCAGGTGGCCAAGCAGGCCAAAACCGGTTACATCGGTCATCGCTTTTACTTCGGACAGGTGGCCCATTGCTTCACCTGCCTTGTTCAGTTTGCACATACTTTGCAGTGCAATGGCGGCATCCGCGGGTTTTAAAACGCCCCGCTTTTGCGCCGTGCTTAATATGCCAACCCCCAATGGTTTAGTAAGGTATAAACGGCAGCCGGCAGCGGCGGTTGAATTTTTTTTAAGGTTTTTAATATCAACTATACCGTTAACCGCCAGCCCGAACACCGGTTCGGGACAATCAATGCTATGGCCGCCTGCTAAAGTAATGCCCGCCTCTGCACAAACGGCTCGCGAACCTTCCAATACCTTTTGCGCCGCTTCGGCGGGGATCTTATCAATTGGCCAGCCTAATATAGCAATTGCCAGTACAGGTTTGCCACCCATAGCATATACATCACTGATGGCATTTGCCGAAGCGATCCGGCCAAAATCATAAGCGTTATCTACTATCGGCATAAAAAAGTCGGTGGTAGATATGAGGGCTGTGCCGTTGCCAAGGTCGAGCACGGCGGCATCATCGCGGGTATCGTTGCCAACCAGCAAATGGCTATCGGGTGCGTGCGTTATTGGGCTATGCAATATGGTATCTAATATAGCCGGACTTATTTTACAGCCACAGCCTGCGCCGTGAGAGTATTGCGTGAGTTTTATGTTTTCTGTATCCATTTTTAATTTTCGAAAGCTGCCTGGCCTACAGTTAATTTGTTTTGACCGGCAATGATCAGCCGCGCGTTTGCCGCGGCATCGGACCCAATACATTCAATTGTAGTAATGCCGCCGGGTTTGCGTTTGCTTAAACCGTTATTATAGGCTTTATCGTAATAAACTAAAACTATGCGGATGAAATCGGCCATTCTATCATCCGCAATAGCTGCTATGGCATTCTTTGTTTGTTCGGGGCCGAGGCGTTTCCGGATCTTTTCGGTACATGCTTTTAGAAAATCCTTGTCGAGCCGGCCATATTCATTTACCAAAAAATTTACCCTGGCTTCCGGCGAAACTTTGAGCACGGTTATCAGAGCATCACGCATCTGGTGAAATAATGGGTTGGGGATTGAGCACCTGCCAATGAGTACGCTTTCATCTTCTATCCAGACGGGCTGGGCGGCGTTCAACAGGTCAAGTTGAGCGGCCAAGTTATTTTCAAATTGTTCCTGTGTTGGCTGCTCCAAAACATTCATTGACCCGAACGCCGAACCCTGGTG
The DNA here is from genome assembly GCA_036758125.1 of Mucilaginibacter sp. Classification (GTDB taxonomy): domain Bacteria; phylum Bacteroidota; class Bacteroidia; order Sphingobacteriales; family Sphingobacteriaceae; genus Mucilaginibacter. The sequence goes on along the minus strand of DAIOXE010000004.1, from coordinate 230,535 downwards.
TTGGGCGAGGTCTTCCAGGTCAACCACTTGCTCACCCAAAGCTTTCAGCTGATGTAAAATTTTTGTTTTGCCCGAACCGGTTAAGCCGCCAAGAATATGGATGTTAAACTTTTCAGCAAACTTATCCAGCACCCAGCGCCTGTATTTTTTGTAGCCACCCTGGAGCAGGTAAACATCGAAGCCATATAAATTAAGCGCCCAGGCCATTGCTTCGCTGCGCATACCGCCCCGCCAGCAATGCAGGGTTATTTTCTTGTCAGGCGCAATCTCCAGGGCCTGTTTTATAAAACCTGACCACTTAGTACCCGTCAGATCGAACCCCAATAAAATGGCTTGTTCGCGCCCAACCTGTTTATAAGTCGTGCCTACCGCTGCGCGCTCTTCATTGGTAAAGAGCGGGATATTGTAAGCGCCGCAAATATGCCCCTGCTTAAATTCAGCAGGGCTGCGCACATCGGCAACCGGGATTGTATTATACAGCTTAAGCAGGTCGTTGATACCGATGTTTTTTATCATTTTTATTGATCCCTTGCCCCTTTTTCTATTTTTTCTTGTTTCTATTTTTTCCTGGCTCTTGATTCTTGCCTCTCTTAAATTATGCTTCTCACAATCTTTATTTTCCTGATAAACGAAACTAATAAAAAAGTTAATGCAACAGCCGCCGGAGCTACCACTATTAATTTAACAACCGGGTCAACTGTCCATGATTGAACCAGCAAAGATAAAGTAATAAGCACAACCGGGTGGAAGATATAAACGCCAAAGGCATTATCGGATAATCTGCTCATGAATGCGGAGGGCACATTCCATTTAAATTTTGAGAAGCTTAACAGAGTGGTGATGATTGTGACTTGCTATTCCTCCGAAAAAAGTATTTGTAACAAAGTATTTACCGCTTCCCGCTGGTTTTTATCCAACTCACCGTCTTTCTTTACTACCCTGCCTTTATCAATCGTTTTAATCTGGTCAAAAGCTAACGCCCCTATTTTGCCTTTATGATTAGCAGATAGGCGTGTGGGGTAGTTTTTAACCGTCGACGTAAAAGGGACTACTATTAAGGTGCTTAACGCTGCGTTTACTGCATTTGGTGAAACGATAAGGCAGGGGCGTATTTTTGCTATCTCCGCGCCTTTTGTGGGATTTAAATCTACTAAAATTATTTCCCACTTTTTGTAGGGCTTACCCATCTTCTAATCCGTCCTGCAGGGTTATATCCCACTCGCTGAACTGCGGCTCGGGGCCTGTATCTGCCTTTGCAAATATAGCCGCCCATTCTTTTAAGGGGGGTACGGCAGGCGCCGGCTTTATAAGTATGCCTTCCCCGGTTTGTTCAAGTATAACCTCGGTAGTGCCTAATGATACGGCTAACTCTTTGGGCAGCCTCACCCCTTTCGAGTTTCCAATTTGCGTTATCCGTGCACGATATGTTTGTTGCATAGCACAAAGGTAATAACTTTTATTATAACATTGTAAATAAAACCAGACTGATTTAACGTAGGGTAGCCCGGACTCGAACAGGGAGCCTCCACAACCCGAATGTGGTAATCTGGCCAATTGATATACTACCCTAAAAATCCAACTAAAATAAAAAATCCCCTTAGTTTATCTAAGAGGATTCAAGTACTAATAATATTTTATTCAATACATGGCTATCCCCTCAGATAAATCAGTTGAGGAATTAAGCATTGTATCGACGTGGTGTTCATGGTGCAATGATACGAAAATGAATTGTAAATTGCCAATTCTTATTGATCCTGAAAAATAATTATGCCCGCTAAAATATTTCTTCAACTTTCATTAACTCTTTGCCTCTTTCTGACAGTTGAACATGGCTGGGGACAATCTCATGGGTCAACCGGCTTCAATGACACCACCTATATGTTAACTTATGACCATGGGGGTCAGATTCTTTGGGGGCTTGAACATTTTAGGGAGAAACTGAACAATGCCCGGGAATGGCTGGATAAATATCCCAATTTCAAAATCGGATTAGAAAATGAGGCGCATGTTTATGATTATTTTGCCGAAAAAGATCCCGCGATGCTGACGCAAATCCGGCGGATGCTGAAAAAATACAGGGGCCGATTTGGTATTGGCTCTTGCTCTTATGGGCAGCCCCTGGCTTGTTTCATCAATGAGGAATCCAATATCCGCCAGATAAAATATGCGCTGGAGGCGGAGCGCAAATATTTTTCGTACAGACCGCCCGTTTACCTGATGAGCGAACATGCGATGCATAGCCAGTTGCCTCAGATATTAAAAAGTTTTGGATTTAAAGGAGCGATTTTGAGAACACATTTTATGATGTACGGTTATAATCCAACATTCAATGTCGCGATAGGAAATTGGGTGGGTATGGACGGATCGAAAATACCGGCTATCCCTACGTACACAGGGGAGGGCGCGGCTTTTGGAACAACCACCATCGACGACTGGACACTAACCCGATATCCCGGCGAAAATGCTGTTTCCCCTTTGCAATTCAGGCAAAAGTTTAATTATATCCATCCGTTGCTGGCTTCCAGAGCTGATGATTCGGGGCTAAGACAGGAAGCCCTGGTTGATGAATATAAAGACCAGCCAAAATTTCAATGGGTTTTACTTGATGATCTGCTGTCCAAATATCCAGTCCCGGCAGAGGATATGCCGACGAAGCCAAATGACTTTGTTGTGCGTATGCCATGGGGGTATTGTGGAAATGAAATATGGAATGAAAGCCGGAAAGCCGAAGTGCAGGTACTTACAGCAGAAAGACTGGCGGCGTTGGAACTTATTTGCGGGGGAAAAAACCATGAGGCTGCCCTTGAACATTCGTGGAAAAATCTGCTGGTAGGTCAGCACCACGACATACAGATCGTCGGCTTGCTTTCTTCCGCGAAGACTTATCTCCCTGCCTCGCAACATTATTCCCGCCGGGTTCTGGATTCGGCCCTTCAATTTTTCGCTGCCCGGATGAAGGGTGAAGGGGTAAGCCAGGCGACTGTTTTCAACCCGCTGTCGTGGTCGCAAAAGAAATGGATTTCTGTTAAAGTATCCGGGGCAGAAAAAGGCGCGGCCAATAGCTACAAAGTAAAATGCGGGGAAAAGGAATTTCCGGCCAGGCTATATCACCCGGATTATTATTCCGACAAAAGTATTCTTGATGGGGAATTACTATTTGAGGCCGAATTGGCGCCGTTAAGTGTCACTTCATTCTCGATCGTCCCGCAAAAAGAAAAGGATACTGAAAAGGCGCCCGGGAAAATCGTCGCGGACGCAGATAATTTGAGGATATCCACACCTTTTGCCGAGCTTCAATTAGCTGAAAACGGAGGGATCAAATCGTTAAAACAAAAGGCATCCGGTTATACCTTCAGTAGTTCAGAAGGCCCGATTGCTTATTTTGAAGGCACAATCGATGGCATCGACTGTAAATCGAAGGGAAAATGGGTTATTCAAAAATATGATGGTGCGGCCCCGTTTGTTACAGCTACTGAATATGGCATGATTGGCGGCATTCCTTATCGTTTTGAGATCATGCTATCTGAAGATGATCCGCTGATCGAATGTAAAGTAAGTTTTGATATCAACGGGCAAAAAATAGGACTTCTGAGTCAGAACCAAAGAGACAGCCATTCTCCGTTCGTACATGATCAGAAACTCAGGTTTAAATTTTTTCCCGGTTTGCAAAAAGGCCAGGTAACAGCTATCCGCGACCTTCCGTTTGCCATTGCTGAAACTTCAGATTCGACGGTGCAGGGGAACTATTGGACGGCGCTAAGTGATGGCCAAAAAGGGATCGCATTTTTTAATAAAGGGACTATGGGCAGTATGCGGGAACCGGACGGATGCTTTTCAATGCCTTTAGCTTATGCCATGTATTATGTATGGGGAACGAGGATGCTGAATGGAACCTATTCTTATGAATTTGCCCTTTATCCTTTTTCGGGCGCATGGCAAAATGCGGGCCTGCATAAAAAAGCCATTGCTTATAATTTCCCTTTGCCGGTTGTCCAAACGCCTCCGGGGGATGGGAAAATGGGATTCTGTTATCAACTTTTTGAAAACCAGGTAAACGACCCTGTCCTTTCAGCGTTATATACTGAGAAAGGGAAACCTATTGCCCGTTTTTATGAATATGAAGGCAAAAATTGCCAGGTGAACCTATTCAGCAAGGACAAAAATTACTTAATAAATGAAATCAGCCTGGATGGGGTTTTTAAACAAAAGGAAAAAGAAAATACAGCTTTTGGACCCTGGCAAATAAAAACCTTCGAGCTTTTAAAACTTAAAAAGTGAAATGAAGATTACAACGGCGCAGCCCTAATCAGTATTTCCATAATTAACAGATTTTCTGACTATCTTCATAAATCGGTGTAATCTTTTATAAAATCGGTGTAATCACAAAATGAAATCAAAAAAAATAAAAATAGCCTTATTGCTCGCGCTGATCTTGTCTGCAATTGGAAAAACCTTTTGCCAGCCCGCGGCGGAAACCATGCCCCGTATCATTGAAAAGAATGGCCGTCACGCCCTGCTTGTAGACGGAAAGCCCTTCCTGATCCTGGGCGGACAGGCCCATAATTCGAGCGCCTGGCCGGGGATGCTGCCAAAGCTATGGTCGGCAGTTGAAGTGATGCACGCCAATACGCTGGAGGTACCAATTTATTGGGAGCAGATAGAAGCACAACAGGGGAAGTTTGATTTTTCGCTGGTGGGCGCCTTGCTCAGCCAGGCGCGGCAGCATAAAGTACATTTGGTGCTGCTTTGGTTCGGCACCTGGAAAAATGGCAGTAATCATTACATGCCCGAATGGATGAAAATTGACGCCGCGCGGTATCCAAACATAACAGGCCAAAACGGGCAGCCTGTAGATTCGCCTTCGCCAAATATAAAGGCCACTATGGAAGCCGATATTAAGGCTTTTGCAGCGGTGATGCGGTATTTGCGGCAGGCGGACGCGCAGCATACCGTTATCATGGTGCAGGTAGAAAACGAATCGGGGGCATGGGGAAGCGTGCGGGATTATTCCGCCCTTGCTCAAAAATTATTTGAAGGCCCCGTTCCGTCCGAACTCTTGAAGCCCGGCGTGCTTAAGGCGCTGAATGTTCCGGTAGTTGCCGAAGGCTCCTGGCAAAAGGTGTTTGGCGACCGGGCAGATGAATATTTTCAGGCATGGTCGGTCGCCCGGTTCGTTGGGCAGGTGGCGGCTGCCGGCAAAGCGGTGTATCCTTTGCCCATGTACGTAAATGCCGCCCTGCGCGACCCGCTTACCAACCCAAAAGCAAATACGTACGAAAGCGGCGGCCCGACTGATAATGTGATCCCCATCTGGAAGGCCGCGGCGCCGGCCATCGATCTCCTGGCGCCGGATATCTACCTTACTGGCAGCGAACGGGTGCTGAAAGTAATAGATCTGTACGACCGCCCGGACAACACCCTTTTTGTGCCCGAGGCTGGTTTAATGCCGGATAATGCAAAGTACCTGTATGAAGTTATTGCCCGTGGTGGCATAGGCTTTTCGCCGTTTGGGATAGATGATAATGGCCGCGGAGCAACAGCCGCCGAAACCGCTGAACGCCTTGCGCCCTTTGCACAGGAATACGCGATGGCCGCGCCCATGATGAGGGAACTGGCGGAATGGGGTTTTGAAGGAAAGATAAAAGCTGTGGTTGAGCGCGAAGACCATGCAGAACAAACTATCGGTCTTGGCGCATGGCAGGCTGTTATCACCTTCGGCGCTGGCAGGGCAAACGTAACGCAGCCTAATGCGCAGCCAAACGGCAAAGCAATGATCGTGAAGCTGGGTGAGAATAAATTCATCGTGATTGGTACACGCTGCCACATCACTTTCCACCCCCTGGGCGCCAACGCAGGCAAGGCATGGCAATACATTAAAGTAGAAGAGGGCCGGTATGAAAACGGGGTATTTAAATTATTGCGTATCCTTAATGGTGATGAAACGGACTGGGGAGGCCCAAGGTTTGGGGCTATGCCAACAGTGTTGCGGGTCTCGGTGGTTGTGAGGTGAAGCAATGCCATAGGTTAAGGAAAGAATGTTGATCCAATAATGTCGAATAACGAATTTTGAATGTCGAAGGCAGAAGGTTTTACTTCATTATTCGATATTCATTATTCGGCGTTCGATATTAAATCCTTTAAGTTAGCGACATTACCTTGGGAGACCAGAGGGAGGGCTCATGCGCCATGCATGGGGGCTTTTCATAGCGCCAGTATTTCGTCTTTTACAAAATGCAGGTGAGCAAAAGAAGGCGCGCCGGCGGCATTTTCATAATAACATTCAATACCGCTTTTTATGCTTTTTTTAAGATCGTCCATGGTATCGCCTTCGGCAAATATGCCAACCCCGACAGCTTCGGCGTAATAACCGCCCTCTTCGGCTTCGCGTACCAGGAATGTAAGTTCTTTCATAGTACAAATTTAATGAAAAAAAGATTAACTGTGTTAACTATGATTGTGAGGACAGGCATTAATATTAACAGGTCCATGATTAAACTTATTACTATTTTTACCGCATAATATACCTCTTAAAAAACCATAATTATGAAAACGAACTATTCAGTAAAAGTATTTGCCTTGATACTGATTGGGCTGATGCTATCAACCCTGTCGAAGGCGCAGGAAGACAAATCAAAAAGGCCAAGTCCGCCGGCAACAGCAACCGGGAAGATAGGGGACGCAACCATTACTATCGATTACAGCAGCCCGTCGGTAAAGGGCAGAAAAATTTTCGGCGGCTTATTGCCTTATGGAACCGTTTGGAGGGCAGGCGCCAACGAGGCCACCATGTTTCAAACGGATAAGGACATAACCGTTGATGGCAAAACCCTGCCTGCCGGCAAATACAGTTTCTTTGCCACCCCCGGCGAAAAGGAATGGACCATCTTTTTTAATTCCGAAACCGGCCAATGGGGCGATAAAAAGGACGAAAGTACCAACATGGATCCCGCCAAAACCGTATTGAGCGTTACCGTTAAGGCAAAAAAATTGAAGGACCTTAAAGAGCGGCTGGAATACTACGTAACCAATAAGGGTTTTGGTTTTCGATGGGAGTATTCGGATGTGTTTGTGAAGGTGAAGTAAGGGTAGAGACGCAATACTTTGCGTCTGTGCGCGGTCTATGATTATCCGGGTTTAAAGGCATTATGCGAGATTGATTTGCATGTGGGAGACGCAAAGTATTGCGTCTCTACAAAAAAAATTTTGTGTTGATGGAGCTATGCAGGGCGGTTAAATGGCTGCATAGGGATTTTTTTTGGGACTTAAGAAATTTTTCCGATTAGGTTTCGTCGTTATTTACCATAATAAAAATCAAATGCCTCACTATAAGTATGCGAACCCGCGCCATTTGTTATAGTAAAGGCATTCGCGGCGTGTATAGTAAGATGGGAGCGGTCGAGCTGCGTTATTTGGATTGAAGAGGAAACGCCGGTCGGCGGGCTGCTTGTGCCAACACCAAAACTGAACCACCCCGCAAGGCCCGGAACAATGGTAAAAACACTTCCCGAATAACTGTATTTGCCGAGGGTATTGCCCGACGATGGCCCGGGCCATGTATTAGGGAATTATTATCAGGCCTGTAAACACTTGCTGAACTGAAGGTGCAATCCTTATTGAACTGTGCGGTGGCGTACGTATTGGCCGAGGCAGTAAAAATAGTATCTGTTTTCCTGACGTTGTCTATCGTCAATACCACATGCTGCTGCAAGGTCCATTTGCCAACGATCTGTCCCTGTGGAGAAGTATTATCCTTTCCACACGAGAAAAAGCATGCAAGCGAAATTGAAAATAGTAAAAGGTATTTTCGGCTCATGGGTTTAGCGTCAGCGAAACATTTTCAACACATTAAATTAAGGGAATAAATTTCAAACCTGCAAATGAAAAATGATGCACATCAAATTGCCGCGTTTTTTAATTATTGCAATGCTTGCTGGAGCGGAGAGACCCTCGAACCACGTGCGCAAAGGCCTATGCCGCTTTGTATGAACCGGAATTTTTGGATTTAAGAGATTTTGCGGATTGGTTTATCGCAAAGATATGAGTGCCCATCGTATTTTAATGATAGTACCTCGCGCCAAGCCGGTTTTAGAGAAAATATGCAAATGATTGAGGTGGCAATAAATTATACTCTGTTTTTAGGTTTTTAGGAATATCATATCGTAAAGGAGTATTAATTTCAATAGCATAACCTTGTATCTTGTCTTCAAAATATTTAAAAAAATAATCTTCCGAAATACCAGAGAAATCCTGGGTTAGGTGCCAAAGAGTATGTATATCATGATTTATAATCCTTTTGATTTGAAATTCACCAATTACTCTCTGAACAGGTGAAGATGCATATACAAGAACTGTTTGTACTTTTTTATTTTTAAAAATTGATTTTCGAAATTCGTACCTTTTTGTGCCATCAAATATTTTGAAAGCGAATTCGGGTTTAATTGATAATACTACTTTCATTTTCGGTAGGCAAAGCTAATTAAAGTATTAAGTTGTTTGGTCGTTAATTTAATAAATCCACGAGGCATGTTTTTAATGTCAGGAATGATACCAAGGTTGTTGAGATCATCAAGGGTCGGTTTTGGGGTCGGAAAAGAATGAGCATATAAAAAATTTATAACAAATGGTCTATAATTAGGGTATTTGTCCCAAAAGTTTGTCTTCAGATCCTGTTTAGAAATTACAGTGCGTCTGTTGCAGATTGCCAAAAAATCTTCAAATGATTGAATATTGTCTATGATATTCTCTACAATACATATTGTTGTAACTGTGCTGGAGTACTTTTTGGGATCTGTTTCCCCTATTCTATAAATAATGATAACATCTCCAGATCTAAGGTTTCTATCCTTTGAATGAGATATGTAAACTTTGCTTATTCGATTTCGATGGGGCTCGTTATCAGTATAATGTCTTGGTTGTTCGCGTGTATTAATTGAGTCCGGGAACAATTCTGTATGATACTGGGGTTCAATTTTAATGATGTATTTATCGGTATCTCTTGAAAAAAATGGATAAGTAAATTTAGGGAATTCGGTATTTACCGGGACCTTTTTTCCAAACGGCCTTATGTATACCTTTTCATCGCCGTTTTGTGTCGATTTGATTCCATGATATACAAATCCCCATTCCAATAACATCTCGATCAATAATTCCTGTTCTGGCCTTTTATTGAAAATGGTTACATATATTTCATCAACTTTATATTGCAAAGCGTTGTCGAATATTATTTTTAAGAACCGTTCTCCAATTTTAAAACCATTGTTAGTGACTTTAAGCGTACCGATTTTTAAACGTTTCTTCTGGCAAAACCCCGGTTGTATTGTTGGATAATGTTCTGATTTTTCCTCTACTTTAATATATAAAAATGCCGAAATGACGTTGTTGTCATAGCAGACATACGAAATTTCGTCTGCTTTTTTATCAAACCATTGATTAAATTCCTGATAGTCTTCTCGAAAACTGTCAAAAAATTTGTCATTGACATCTACTTGCGCAAAGTCAACTTTTTTTACCGCCAAGACCTTGTAATTAACCAGTTCGGGGTTCTCCGAAATAACTTTTTCAAGATACTTTTGAATTGTAAATACTCTATCGTCAATACTTAATAGCTTTGCTTTTGCATGTATCTTTTTGTCTTCAGAAATTAATATATCAATCCTATTCGCATAAATTTCATTTAGAATTTTTGTATCATTAAGGTCATTTGCCGTTGTATCAATTTGAGCGCTTACTTTTTTGATTTCGGCAGTCAGAGGTGCCTCGTTCCTAATTAGACGATAACTTTTAATTTTAATATTCATCGTTTCAACCGTTTTACTATCTATGTTACGATTGAGTTCTTCGACGGTAACAGGGTGGATAACTTTAACATGCTTTAATCTATCAATCCAATAAAAAAGCAGGCCTATATTTGGATTGATTACTTTACTTGCCTCTCGATGAATGATAATATTTGTATCAAGTAAAATGTTCATTGATTTATTGTGAATAGGTTTAAAGAGTCCTGGATATTCGAAAAGTCGAACTGACTACCAATATACAATTTTATATTTAATTGCATTGATAATTCAGTAGCATAACTTATCTCACAATTCTGCATGTCTTCAAGTAATTGATAGTCATAAGGTCGGTTATCCCTTTTCTCAAGTCTATACTTTATTTCTGCAACATTACCCAATATTAAATAAAGAGCTTTGGGATTTATTTGTTCAAATGTATACTTCGGAACCCTGACAATTTCTGTTGTTCCGTTTAAAAGACAATAATGTCCATCAAGCAAGTAAAAATTCTCCTTTCGCACAGAATTAATTAAACCTTCGATTAATCTATTCTGCGTAAATGGAATATCCCTAACTTTCTTATTTCTACTGTCCTCATTGATATCTTTCCATTTTAAAGCCTCGCTTGCTGACAAGTAATGTATTTTTTTATTGAGACAAAGCTTGCTGCATACTGTGCTTTTTCCGACACCATGTATACCACCAATAAATGCAATATTGTCAAAATATTTATTCGTCATAGCTAACTTTTACGCGCCTACGGTGATTTCTATGTTGCTGCTATTATTCCAAATGCTTTCAAATTGACCACAGAAAAATTTAAACCAACCCGGTTCTCTGCCTTTTAATAAAATTAAATGTGGTCGTTGTCTGGTTGTAACAGCAGGGGTGTATAATTCGACCATAATATTTCCCTGGTCGTTATCAGGATCGCAGATAAACAAACTATAGGATGGGATAAAATCTGTAATTTTAATGTGAATTTTTTCAGGAAATTTAGTTTTTAAAGCTTTAAGATTCGCTATAGCATTATTTATATTGTTTTTGTAAACTTCATAGCTATCGACTTCATATACAATATTTTCTGCTATCAACTTTGCTGCTGAGCAATCAGGGTTTAGCAATAAAAATTTAAATCTACATCCCTCTTTAACCTTTTCTTCGAAAAAGCCTATATATTCTGAACTTAATCTAAATAGAGATCCCCCGGTAATTCTTATATCTTTCGAATATTTAAGTCTTTCTTCAAGAGGAAGTAACTGTTGGCGGTTTTTAAGAATAGAATCCAGCGAGGGAAGCCCGTCTCTAAGTTTTAAAAAATTATTAGTTTCATTTACGCTCTTTTCGATTTTTCTGATGGTAATTACGCGTTCTATAAGCAGTGAAGTGGCTAAAAGTCCAATTAATGTTATAATCCATCCTAAAAGCGTAGATGTGTCATAGGCTTTTTGTTGATTTTTCAATGTTATATATATACCGAAAACTATTGTTAATATAGTCGGTATATACGACAAACCCATATATATGGACTGCATAAATTTTTTAATCATTCTATATGTTTTTTTTTATTGTTAAAAAATTGAAAGGCAAGAACAGATTTAGAATCTTTAATTTCAGCACCATTGAACAAAGCATTAATTTTTTGAATATCAATTATATGAACACTGATAAATTCATGTTCTTGAAACTTTGCAAACGCACGTTCTATTTGCATGGCAACAAAAACGTATACTTTCTCATTTGTAAAATGTGGGGCTGTATAAAATTCACCAATCAAGGTAAGCTGCGTGGCTTTGAATCCCGTTTCTTCTTCTAGCTCACGCAATGCTGTTCGTTGAATAGATTCTCCATCCATTTTTTTCCCCGCTGGAAACTCCCAAATGAAAGCATCAACAGAAGCTCTGTACTGTTTAATAATTATAACTTGTGTTTCACTTAGTAGGGGAATAATCAAAGCAACGGCCGGTCGATCCACAATTTCAAACTCAACACAAATTTTATTATCAAAACTTACCTTTTGGTTGAGTACCGTTGTTGATTTGCCACTAAATTCTATTTTTGTTGAAAGGCGCTTATGTTTCATTTAAAGAGGTTTACAAATATGACCAACCCATATTTTATTTCTATCTTTTTCATCAGTATATATAGTGTTGAGAATAGTAAAGTACTCTGAGATTAAATCCCTAAATTCAGTTTCTGTCCATTTTTTTCTGAATCTTTTTACAGAATTTTCATAATCAGATTTTATAGAAAACCCTTCTTCCGATTTATCATTAATAGTAGTACTAATAAAAAGGACGCCGTCTTTTTTAATCCAAATACAAAACTTTTTAATCAGTTTTATTGCATCAAACTTTGGAAACAAATGAATTAGTGCTCCTGCAAAAATCACATCAAACTGACAGGGCAAAAAGTTTAACTCTAATATATTTGCATGAATGAATATTGTACTCGGCGAATTAATTTTAGCCAATTCGATAATTTTTCCGGAAAGATCGACTGCAGTTGTCCTACATCTTAATGTTTCGAAATATTGTATGGCTTTACCTGAACCTGGCCCTACTTCTAATACCGATAATTCCTTATTTCTTTTTGTATATTGTAATGCGCTCTCAACCAAATAGCCTGCGGGAGTTTCGAAATCGCTTACTATTAAAGACCGTTTTATATACTCATCACTTAGTTGATCATATGCACGTCGATTAACTTCTATATAATCTTCAGCACTTATGTCGTTATTGATTAAATCATTAGTTTTTTGAATTACGTCCGACATAGATGTCTGTATAATATTGATAAAGGTATAATTAAGTTATCATAACCGGCATCACGTAATATTTATTCATTTTAGGGTAAGGGATTACTCAAAATATTGTACAATAAACTTAAGTATTAAAGTTAATTCCAAATGTCATCTTAAATCTGATTACAAACAAACCGTTAAATCACCCATTTTCATGTCTTTTGTGCGAATGTTACCTAGTCCAAAATCATAGAGTTCCATAGCACTGCAGCAAACAGCCCCCCTTTTCTTCACCCTCCCACCCCCACCCCAAACACCCTCCCCAGCAACTCGTAAACCTCCGGGTGCTTCACCTGCAATTGCTCGGGTTTTTCGAAAAAGTATTCCGCCGCCACCGCGAAAAATTCAATCCCAAAAATATTAAATGTATAATGTAACCCTCTTCTTTAAACCGCCGCGGCGCATCCCACGTAGCATCATTGGTAAAATGGCCTTCGTAAACAAAGCTATCATTTTTTTCGAGCGCGTCGGCCGTAAGCTGTTCGAAGGCGTCGATCACATATTGAAAAGCCAGTTTTCTTGCTTCCTTTGGCGAAGGTATAACCCGGGGAAACAGCTCACTCAGCTTTTTTCCATACAAAAGATCACCATCAAATACTGTATAATTATCACGGATATGTTCGGGCAGGTATTTGGCCCCAACAGTAGATTTGCCCGCCCCGTTTGAACCTGTAATAATGTAAAGCGAAGGCACCAGGTTGTAATTTAAAACAGGTTAAACCGTTGCCGTACCAATTGTGCTTCGGTTACTGAAAGTTTCCGTACAACGACAAATGACCGCTCGTTAGGCGCTATAGTTGCAATGTTTATGGAACCGTCGGGATATTCAAGGTAAGTTTGTTTAGCAGGTAAATCTTTTGAATTGATCATAAAAAATTCACCTGCTGCAAGCTGCTGTTTTCTTAACTCCATTACCGCGGCAGTCCCGATGTTTTCTAAAACTTCTAAATCACTCATGTAATTATCTGTTGAAAATGCTTTAATCAAATATAGCGATAATTTGTTTAAAACTAAAATGGTTCACCCTTTTTTCACCCTCCCGCCCCCTGCCCGAACACCCTCCCCAGCAGCTCGTAAACCTCCGGGTGCTTCACCTGCAATTGCTCAGGTTTTTCGAAAAAGTATTCCGCCGCCACCGCGAAAAATTCAGCCTCGTTGGTTAAAGCATAAGGGTTGATATCCGATTCGCCTGTTTCGATCTGGCGCATTTCCCGGTGCATCAGGCGGAGCCAGGGAATAACATACTCGTGCGCCAGCAGGTTTTCGGGGATGCCATTTATGGCGTAAGATATTTTATTAAAAAAAAATTATTTGGACTGTTCAGTAGCGGCTTTTAATTCTGCCATAAAGATAGCGGCATCTTCCTTAGTCCGGATTGCGCTTGTCAATCCATCGTGACGCTTGTTGCCGCCAGTGGATTTACCAGGTGGAGTGTTGCTGCCCCTTTTTGCCAATTCCTGGAATTGTTTCATCTTTTGTTGAACACTTGAACTCATATACAAATATAATAATCCTGCGGGAACAGAAACCCAAATCCCCACAGCCGCAGAAAGTTCTTTGATCTAATTGCCCGAATAATGGTTATATTTGTGTAAATGGAACTTTCGTCGCAGCATATAAAAACGATCAGGCATTTTTTTTCCGGTCTTCCGGTAAAGAAAGCTTACCTGTTTGGTTCATATTCGCGAAATGAGGCAGATGAAAACAGCGATATTGATATCCTGGTAGAACTGGATCACTCCACCCCAATAGGAATGCTGTTTTTTACATACGGAGATGAACTTCAAAGTCTACTGAAAAAGAAAGTGGATGTGGTTAGTTATGACGGCCTTTCCAAATATGTTAAACCCTTTATTGACAAAGACAAGGTGTTAATTTATGAAAGGTAGACTTGGCGATAAAATAAGGCTGCAGCATATCCTGGATGCCATCAATGAAATCGAGCTATACCTGGAGGACATTTCTTATGAACAGTTTCTTGAAAATTCCGAGAAACGTTTTGCTACGATTAAACAGATAGAAATTATCGGAGAGGCGTGCAACGCATTAACAGATGAATTAAAGTCTGCTCATCCATTAGTTCCCTGGAAACCCATAAAAGGATTTAGAAATATTTCAATACATGAGTATTTTGGGGTAAATATACAATTGGTATGGGAAATAGCTAAAAATAACCTACCCGACCTAAAAGAAAAAATGCGTGCTATCCTCGCGGCAACGGCGGATCAGTAACCTTATGAGTCTGGAATGCCACCCACCCAAAACATTGGGCGTCCTTGCCGTTACACGTTTATAACAAAGTATTTAATATAGCTATAACCCCTTTCTTCACCCTCACCCCCCCTTTCCAAACACCCTCCCCAGCAACTCATAAACCTCCGGGTGCATCTCCTGCAATTGTTCGGGTTTTTCAAAAAAGTATTCCGCCGCCACCGCGAAAAACTCAGCCTCATTGGTTAAAGCATAAGGGTTGATGTCCGATTGGCCTGTTTCGATGCGGCGCATTTCCCGGTGCATCAGGCGGAGCCAGGGGATAACATATTCATGCGCCAGCAGGTTTTCGGGGATACCATTTATGGCGCCATCAGACATATCCAGCAAATGAACAAATTCATGTATCGCCGTGTTCTCCGTACCATGTTCTTTTGAAAAGCCTTTGGTCAACGCCGCGCGCGACAATAACATTTGCCCGTTCATATACCCGGAACCCACCATGCCTAAAATATGGCGGCTGCCGCCCTCGAACTGAAATTCCTCGTCGAATGTATCGGGGTAAAGGATCACATTGGTCAGGTTCTTATATCTCCAGCCGGGAAAGCCGAAGATGGGGATAACGGCGCTGGCGGCAATCAGCGCCCGGTCGAGCGGAGTAATTTCAGTGCCCACACCTTCTATGCGGGTATCCTGCAAAAATGTATTGACCATAGCTTCAAACCTTATTTTACCGGCAGCGTCCAGCCGCTGATAAAAAGCGACGTGTGCCTCCAGCAGCGCCCGGTAATTTTCAGTTGGCGCAACCTTGGCCTTAGTCCTTTTCTGCCATAAGAAATAAGCGCCCAGCGCAACTAATATTACCAGGAGGATTATGTACATGTTGTTTTTTTTTGAGACTTCCAAACATACTAAATATGGTGAATTCAAATTGTCGCTCCAGCACGAAACGTTCCTATGGAACGTGAAGATGGATCTTTTATATATTCTACCAACCAAACGTCCCGGACGGGACGATTGATGGATTTGTTCGTCCCATCGGGACGGCTGGTTGGTAGAAAAACGACACACAACTCCCGCGTTCCGTAGGAACGCATGGTGAAAATGCGAGTATTGATTTGCGCCACGCTAAGTAGAAAAGCCGAAATTTTCCAACCGCTTTTTAAATTCCCTGAATAGTCACGGCGAAAACATCAACATTGGCGGGAACGCCAAAAAAGTGTAAACCCGCGCAAAGGTTGTAAACCATATAACGTGCTTATTTACAATAATATACAACGATGTAAACCCTGAAATGTGTAAACCTTTGTAAACCCAATTTGCTTGCTTTGCGAGTTCAATAGTCCCCTTATCATGTCATTCATAAACCGTTTTAGTAGTACATGGCCGAAACTTTTTGCAGCATACCAATGTTTCTAATTATATTGGAAAGAATAATTATATTAAGCCTGTTATCAAGTCAAAAGTCTTCTGCCGCAAGTCGAAAGTCGATTTTTTTTCTTTCTTGACTTAAGACTTAAGACTTTCGACTCAAGACTTTCACCCATGCAAAACAACTGGCCCGAATTAAAATTTGAAGATCTGAGGGATACTGTTACAACCGTCCACCTGTGGACACAAATAGTTGGCAAGGTCCGCCTTGTAAACATGCCCTGGATAAACCATTCCTGGCATGTCACTTTATATGTGTCGGCCAGGGGGCTGACGACAGGCAGTATTCCTTTTCAAAATGGCACTTTTCAAATAGATTTCGATTTTTTAGTGCATAAATTGATCATTACGTCAAGTTCTGGCTTGCAGGAAGAGGTCGGCCTTTTCCCGCGCACGGTCGCCAGCTTTTATGCAGCGCTTTTCGAAAAACTGGAACTAATGGGCATAAAAGCCGAAATTTATCCAAAGCCGAATGAGATTGAGGCTGCAATTCCGTTTGCGGAGGATAAAACCCACTTTCAATATAATGCGGAGCAGATGAACCTGTTTTGGCAGGCATTGGTGAAGGTTGAAACCGTGTTCATCCGGTTCAGGGGCAAATTTCGCGGTAAATGCAGCCCGGTACACCTCTTTTGGGGCGGGTTTGATTTAGCGGTCAGCCGCTTTTCGGGACGGACAGCGCCAAAGCATGCGGGAGGAATACCGAATATGTCATTGGAGGTTATGCAGGAGGCGTACTCGCATGAGGTGAGCAGCTGCGGGTTTTGGCCGGGGAACAAAGATTTTCCGCATGTGACTTTTTACGCTTATTGTTATCCACCCCCCGAGACTTATTGCGAACAGCCGGTAATGCCTGACAGTGCTTTCTTTAGCAAGGAAATGGGTGAATTTTTTCTTTTTTATGATGATGTCAGGAAGGCCGATGATCCTGAAGATTTCCTGATGCAGTTTTTGCAATCGACCTATGAAGCCGCAGCAAATACCGGTAATTGGGACCGGGAAGCATTAGAGGCCGACTTTTCTTACCTTGAAAAAAAACATAATAACTTAAAAGCTAAAAGCTGAAAGTACAGCACAATCATATTGAAAATATTATTACACTTGCAGAAATCGGCTTTTATATTTAAGGGCCGGTTTTTTTGTTGGATGGCACGCAAGTAAATTTTTGATTGCTTTATACTCTTTTGTAATATTATTAGTTTAATAAATACTTTTAACCCTAATTAATTAAACATGAGCTATCTTTTCGTTGTTGCTTTTAATATATCTGTCTGAATTATTCATGAAAAAGAAGCTTTCCCTTTTAATTATGCTGCTTACCGGAGTTTTGTCAGTGATGGCTCAGGGCAAGTGGGACCTAAAAAAAAATGAGAACGGTATTGAGGTTTACACCCGAAAAGCTGCCAAAGGAAGTATAAAAGAACTGCGGGTAATTTGCGAACTTGACGCTACTAAGGCGCAATTGATCAGTACAATTGAAAATATTGCTGATTATAATAGCTGGGTTTATTCGAACAAAAAATCTACCATTTTAAAAATGATAACTCCCCAAAATATCATTTATTATACGCAGTCGCATTTGCCCTGGCCGATAAAAGACCGCGACCTGATCATTGAGCTTAACGTTAACCCAACCAGTGAAGTTTTAAATATCCAGGCAAAAAGTCTTCCCAATTACTTACCGAAGCAAAATGATTACATACGTGTGCCATATTCATTGGCACAATGGAAAGTGACCCAGGCCTCCGACAATAAGTTGAAAGTAGATTATACCTTTAGTGTAGATCCGGGTGGAAATATACCATCGTGGATTGTTAATGCAACGTTAACCATCGGCCCTTATAATTCATTTGTGAAGCTTAAGGAAATATTGAAGGCCCAAAAACGGCCGGTAATTAATTAAACCGATCAAAAATATTTAAACCCCGGCAAAACCATGTAAACGATGCTCCAGCATTCGTACTCCAACGAGAAGTATAATTTGAAAGCGCCTCCAATCATAATAGATTCCCCATTTTCTAAAACAGCTCGGTACTTTATGGCGCCTTCCGCATGTCCCATGCCGGCCTCAAGGTCAAAGCCGATATCAAAAATTTCGTGTTTTTCATCGGTAAAGGAAGTATAAGCTTCAAAAATGCTTTCAATTTGTGTAAGCACCCCGGCTTTACTCAATATTTTGCGATCGGGTAATATAGCATCATGGGCAAGCTCCCAGCCACAGGCTTTAATATCTTTTTCAAGCCAGGCTGATAAAAATTTTTCCGTCTTATTTTCAATATCCTTCTTATGATTCGGATGAAATTCTTCGTAATCAAAACAGGTGGTCATGCCCGGCATTGGCATAAAAGTGGTTTCATGGTCGAACAACTCCTCAGTGATAAAATGATACCTGGTGCGGCTGTCGTATTCCTCATCATCGCCAAAATACACCTCTACATTTTTTTCAGACAGAAGGTCATTTATCTTTTCCAACTCCTTTTCAAGCTGATCATCATTTAAGTCATCCGCCCGCTTAAACTCCGGCTTACCAAGCAGGTCGAATACTTTGGCCGGCTTTGAGTTGGCCCAATTCTGCTCAAATGCCATCACATTTTTCAGAAACTCATTTTCGATACCAGGGTCCAGTTCACCGGATGTAAACGATTGCCCACCCAGCTCGGCCTGTAATTTTAAGCGCAGCAGCTCATTTTCCATTCGCAGGTTTTCTTCCGGGTCATCACTTAGGGGTTGGTTTGTTATATCATCTTCGTTGTTTTCCATGGAGTATTTTTGACCGCTGATTTAATAGATTATTTTGATTTCGCTGATTATCTGCGCTAACCCCGCAAATAGTTCTGTGCAATCAAAGAAATCAAAAAAATCTGTGATCCGAAAATTTAATTGCATTATCCCCATATCTGATGTTAAATTCACAATTATTTATTTAATTTTAACCTAATTATAAACTGGTAAGTCCTCATTACTAAAATTAAATTATGCAGCGGCATCGGTACTTGTTGTTGATTTTATGCGTGGGATTTATTTTCTGCATGTTTAACGCTTGTAACCATACGTCAAACATCGACGAGCAAATACCTGACATTGTAAGCTACAACTTTAATATCCGCCCCATACTTTCTGATAAATGCTATAAATGCCATGGGCCGGATGCCAGCAAACGGCAGGCAGGTTTAAGGCTTGATAAACCGGAAAGCGCTTTTAAGGCATTGCGGGATAACCCGCATGCGCATGTGCTGGTTCCGGGCAGCCCGGAAATGTCGGAGCTGTTTCGCAGGGTTTCCACCAGCGACACTTCCGAAATGATGCCCCCTTCTGTTTCAAACCTAAAAAGATTAACGCCTCATGAAGTCGAACTCGTAAAAAAATGGATAAAACAAGGCGCTAAATTTGAAAAACATTGGGCCTTTGTTCCGCCGAAATCATGGCCAATTCCGGAAGTAAAGGATAAAACATGGCCAAAAAACCAAATCGACTATTTCATCTTACATAAACAGGAGCAATATGGCCTGGCGCCAAACCCTGAAGCAGATAAAGAACGCCTGTTAAAACGGGTTAGCTTTGACCTGACCGGCTTGCCCCCAAGTCTCGAAATGATGGATAGGTATCTCGCTGACAAAAGCCCCGATGCTTATGAGAAAATTGTCGATGAGCTGATGAAGAGCCCTGCCTATGGCGAAAAAATGACCCTGCATTGGCTGGATGTCGCCCGATACGCCGACTCGCATGGTTACCAGGATGATAACTATCGCAGCCAGTGGCCCTGGCGGGATTGGGTGATCCATGCATTTAATGAGAATTTACCTTACGATAAATTTGTAACCTGGCAATTGGCCGGCGACCTGATGCCAAACTCAACAAAGGAGCAATTGTTGGCAACCGGCTTTAACCGCAATCATAAAATAACGGAAGAAGGGGGCGTGATCAATGAGGAATACCGTGTTGCTTATGTTACTGATCGCACCAATACTTTTGGCAAGGCGCTGTTAGGCTGTACTATTGAATGTGCGCACTGCCACGACCATAAATTCGATCCTTTCTCACAAAAAGAATATTACCAGCTTTTTGCCTTTTTTAACCAGGTAAAAGAGCCGGGCATACAATCAACAGTTGGCGGCCCCGAAACTTATGCGAAAAGACCGCTGATGCAGATCACCAATGACGATGTAAAAAGCATACTAAAATTTGTAAATAAACAGGATACCAATAAGCTCATTGTGTCCGTTATGGGCGACAGCGAGGTTTACCGCAAAACGTATGTACTAAAGCGGGGCAATTATGATACTCACGGCGATGAGGTGCAGCCCGGAACGCCAAAAGCCATTATGCCTTTCGATAACTCATATCCTAAAAACCGCTTGGGGCTTGCCGAATGGCTGTTTAGCCGGAAAAACCCGCTTGCCGCGAGGGTTTTTGTGAATCAAAGCTGGCAGGAATTTTTTGGCAAAGGTATTGTAAAAAGCTCCGGCGATTTTGGCAGCCAGGGCGACCTCCCTTCGCATCCTGAACTGCTCGATTGGCTTTCAGTTGATTTTATGGGCCATGGATGGGATATAAAACGCCTTGTGAAACAGCTGGTAATGTCGGCAACTTACCGGCAATCGGCAGTGATCACCGCCAACCAACTAAAAATCGATCCTGATAATACTTTATTATCACATGGCCCGCGTTACAGGCTCCCCGCCGAATTTGTGAGGGATATGGTATTGGCAAGCAGCGGGCTGCTGACACACACTATCGGCGGGCCGAGCGTTAACCCTTACCAGCCACCGGGCTTGTGGGAAAATGCGACATCCGGCCGCGGTCAGTTAGCGGCGTATAAACAGGTACACGGGCCTAATCTTTATCGCCGGGGCATGTACACCCTGATAAAACGCACTGTGCCCCCTGTTGAAATGGCCATTTTTGACGCCAGCAACCGCGATCAATGCGAAGTAAAAAGATTAAGAACAAACACGCCCCTGCAGGCTTTGCTAATGGAGAATGACCCTACAGTATTGGAGGCCGCAAGGGTTTTGGCCGCTAAATTATTGCAGGACAGGACTAATGCAAATGCCAAAATTTATAAAGCCTTCCGGCTGATCATCTGCCGTAAACCTAATGAGCAGGAGATGGGTATATTAAATAGTTATTATGCTGATGAGTTAAAATCGATCGACAGGAAAGCCGCGATAAAAGTGTTGAACGTAGGTGAATATCCTATTCCCGATAATTTGAATAATGTTAACCTTGCCGCGATGATGAAGGTGGTTGATGCAATTTATAATTTGGAAGAGGCGATCACAAAAACCTGATGAATATGGAGAAAGATTTTTTAGAACATAGCCTCAATATAAACAGGCGCCGTTTTTTATCGAGGCTAAGTTTGGGCATAGGCAGCGTAGCCTTAGGCTCATTGCTTATACCTGATCTTTTTAGCGGGCTCGGTTCGGATAACGATGCCGATTTTGTACCGGGTGTCCCCAATTTTGCGCCGAAAGCTAAACGGGTGATCTATCTTTTCCAGGATGGCGCGCCCTCACAGCTCGAATCATTTGATTATAAGCCAAAATTACGAGAAATGATGGGTCAGGAGTTGCCGCCGTCAGTCCGTGGCGGGCAGATATTAACCGGGATGACCGCCCTGCAAAAATCTTTTCCCTTAGTTGGTTCATTTTATGATTTTAAACAATGCGGCGAAACAAAAGCGTGGGTAAGCGACCTGTTCCCGCATATTGGCAAAATAGCTGATGATATTTGTATTATCCGCTCGATGTACACTGAAGCGATCAACCACGACCCGGCATTAACTTTCTTCCAGACCGGCGCGCAGCAGGGCAACCGGCCGAGCATGGGCTCGTGGGTGAGCTACGGACTGGGCAGCGAAAATAAAAACCTGCCGGCCTTTACCGTACTGCTTTCAAAAGGAAAAGGAAATGGGCAAGGGGTATATTCAAAACTTTGGAGCAATGGCTTTTTAGACTCTATCCACCAGGGCGTACAGTTTAGCAGCGGTGAAAACCCGGTATTGTACTTAAACAACCAGGATGGGATTGACAGGCATGACCGCCGTAAAATGCTTGATAAGCTGGCCGAGTTGAACGAAATATCCTATAAAGAATTTGGCGACCCCGAAATAACCACCAAAATACAGCAATACGAAATGGCCTACCGAATGCAGTCGGCGGTGCCTGATATTATGGATGTATCGAAAGAGCCGGATGATATTGTTAAAATGTATGGCCCCGATTGCCTGGTGCCCGGAACTTATGCGGCTAACTGCCTGCTGGCGCGCAAGCTGTCGGAAAATGGCGTTCGCTTTGTTCAGCTATATCACCAGGGATGGGATCAGCACAGTAACCTGCCAAAGGAAATGGCCGGGCAGGCTATGGATGTTGACCAGGCTTCGGCAGCTTTGGTAACTGATTTGAAACAACGTGGTTTACTTGATGAAACTTTAGTAATATGGGGCGGCGAGTTTGGCCGTACCAACTACAGCCAGGGAAAATTGGAGAAAGCAAACTATGGCCGCGACCATCATCCGCGCTGCTTCAGCATTTGGATGGCAGGCGGCGGCATAAAACCCGGTTTGGTTTATGGTGAGTCGGATGAATTTGGATATAATATAGTTAAGGATCCGGTTCATGTGCATGATTTTCATGCAACCGTACTAAACCAGCTTGGCATCGATCATAAAAAATTAACGTTTAAAAACCAGGGAAGAAGGTATAGGTTAACCGATGTATTCGGAAATGTGGTGAAGGGGATAATCAGCTGAACCGTTGATTTGTTTGATTATTGGATTGCGTTGATTTATATTGTATTCAAAAAGTCAACGCAATCCAACAATCAGTAAAATCAACGGTGAAAATCAGTGCAATCATATAAATCATTTAAATCTATGATCGTGGAAAGAAGAAAATTCATAAAGCAAACAGCCGTACTTTCGGCGGGCTTTTTTATCGCCAAAGATTTGCTGGCAAAAAATGATGGTCCTATTTACGGGCATAATAACATGCGCTATCGCATGGATAAGGATTGGAGCAAAGCTGACCCGATGAAAAACCCAGTAAATGATTGCCACGAGATGGTGCAGGATTCAAAAGGCAGGATATTGCTGCTTACCAATGAAACCAAAAATAATGTGCTGATCTATAATAAATCGGGCAAGCTGCTGGATACCTGGGGGCATGATTTTCCGGGCGCGCATGGCCTTACTTTGGTGAATGAGAACGGAACCGAGTTTCTGTTTATAACTGATACTGTAAAGCACCAGGTTTATAAAACCACTATGGATGGCCGGATATTGCTGACCATTGATGTGCCGCTGGAAACCGGCGCATATAAAAAGGCGGAAGAATTTGTGCCGACTGAAACCACGGTAGATACTAACGGCGATTTTTTTATTGCCGACGGCTACGGTGCGCAGTACACCATGCACTATGACAAAAACGGCAAGCTAAAAAACTTTTGGGGAGGACGAGGTGATGGGGACGAACATTTTGACAATGCGCACGGGATATTGATCGACAGGCGGGACACAATACCAACCCTGCTGATAACCGACCGTACCCGCAACTGCTTTAAACGCTTTAGCATGGATGGTAAATTGCTGAATATTATTAAGCTGCCGGGAGCGTGTGTTTGCCGTCCTGTAATAAAAGGCGATTATTTGTATGCGGCGGTACTGCGCTCACCTGCTTTGAGCAATGCGAATTCTGGTTTTACTACTATTTTGGATAAGGATAATAAGGTAGTATCGAACCTGGGCGGTACTGAGCCAATTTACAAGGACGGCGTGCTGCAGCCCATGGCCCAGGCCGAAAAGATATTTTTGAATCCGCACGATGTATGTGTGGATGATGATGAAAATTTGTATGTTGCACAATGGGCGTCGGGCAAGGTTTACCCTTATAAGTTTACGAGGGTATGAGCTTTAAGCGCGTGTTTTACCTCATGAGAAAATTTTGAGAGACGGTTCCTTCTCCCCCTAAACTTAGGGGGAGATGTCGACGAAGGAGACAGAGGGGGTAAAAACGGCGTGCTTGATTTTAGCAGTATAACGACATAAATTTTAAGGGAATTGATTAGATGATAAAAAGCAGTCACAAAGGTTTTGCAGAGAACCTGCTATTTGCCCTGAATATCTTTATCATCTTTTTCCTGTTATTTGGCGGCGATATAGCTATACCGCAATGGCTGCAGCCGGTTGGCCGACTGCACCCGCTCATCATCCATTTTCCCATCGTAGTACTGATCATGGCTATGGTGCTGGAGTTTTTCAGGTTTAAAGAAAGGTTCCGGACAGAAAAACTATATCACGATTTTACCACGTACCTTTGGCTAACCGGCGCACTTTTCGCTGCCATTACAGCAATAATGGGTTTGTTCCTTAACAAAGAGCCGGGCTATGAAGGCAATACCTTGCAATTTCATAAATGGTTTGGCGTGAGCGTTGTTTTTGTTTCGACGCTCATTTACTGGTGCAGGAGCGCCGGGTGGTATACGCCAAAAATTGCCCGGTCGGGCGCTGTTGCGACCATACTTTGCTTAATTATTGCCGGGCATTACGGTGCTGATATTACTCATGGTGATAATTTTATTTTGGCCCCGGTTTGGCATCCTGAAAAGAAACTAGTACCTATCGATAAGGCACTCGTATTTAAGGATGTGATCGAGCCGGTTTTCGAAAATAAGTGTATCAGCTGCCATAATCCCGATAAGACAAAAGGCGGCCTGACGCTTATTGATGAAAAATCTATTCTTAAAGGCGGGAAGGACGGTAAATTATTTGTCGCGGGGCAACCGCAGCTTAGCCTGTTGCTACAGCGTATTCACATGCCGGAAGGAGAAAAGAAACACATGCCCCCATCCGGCAAGCCGCAATTAACGGCTGACGAGCTTAATTTGCTCTACCTGTGGATAAAAGAAAACGCGGACTTTAAAAAGAAAGTGATCGATTTGCCCCAAACTGATTCATTGCGTGTGATTGCTGCAAATTATTTAAAACCCGCCGGAGAAACAGAAGAACAATATGATTTTGCTGCCGCTGATGATAAAATCATCAAAAAACTGAATAATAATTACCGTGTCATCTATTCTTTGGCGCAGGAATCGCCGGCGCTGGGCGTGAACATCTACAATAAAAAAACCTACCAGCCTAAAACCCTGGAAGAATTAAGCGCCATAAAAAAGCAGATAGTATCACTTGATCTAAACAAAATGCCTGTAAAGGATGCTGAGCTAAAAACCATCGCCCAGTTTGAAAACCTGCGTACATTAAACCTCAACTTTACAGATATTACCGGCCTTGCTTTAAAGGAGCTCACATCGCTTAAATATCTAAGAACACTATCGCTTGCGGGTACGATGTTAGATCAAAAAGCAATAAAACAGATCAATCTATTAAAAAGCCTTACAAAAGTAGCTTTATGGGATACCGGATTATCCGATGCTGAAATTGCAGACCTGCAAAAAAGCAATAAAAAGATCGATTTTATAAAAGGCTTTAAGAATGACGGCAAACCCATTAAGCTCAACGATCCGCAGGTAAAAAACACAAGCTTTGTTTTTACAAAACCTACGGCGCTGGAGTTAAGTCACCCGATAAAAGGTACCGAAATTCGTTATACCACCGATGGCACTGATCCCGACAGCATAAAATCAATGTTGTACAAGCCTGGAATAATGATAACCCAAAACACAAACATAAAAGCAAAAGCTTATAAACCCGGCTGGTTCGGCAGTGATATTTTGCAAGTCAATTTTTATAAGAGCGCCTATACGCCCGATAGCATTAGTTTTATAGCCGGGCCAAATGAAAAATACAGCGGCGACGGTGCAAAAACCTTGATAGATAAAGACCTGGGCGGTACTAATTTCGGCAATGGTAAATGGATAGCCTCCCAAAAAGACCTCGTGATATATATGCAGTTCGCAAATCCGGTTGATCTGCATACCGTTACCCTGAATTGTATACGGAACATTGGCAGCCAAATATTTTTGCCGGCAGGCATAGAGGTTTGGGGCGGCAGGGATGCAGCCCATTTAAAATTATTAAGCAGCGTACGACCCGCAGCCCCGAAAAAGGACGACCCTTTTACAGTAAAAGGGATGGATAGTAAACTGGCGGCTTCGCGCCCGTTATCCTGCTTAAAAATCGTAGCGAAACCCATTCAAAAACTCCCCAAGTGGGACACCGTAAAAAAACAGTCGGGGTGGGTATTTATGGATGAGATATTTTTAAATTAGTAGCCAGCTCCCAGCCCCCTCTAAATCTCCCCCGGTAGGGGAGACTTTAATTTTGTGGTTCGTGAGAAAGGTTTTAGATGGGAAAATAGGCAAATAATGATGCATGTTATTCAACCCTTCCCCGGTAGGCAGGGTTTCAAAATAGATTTTAAAAAGTCTCCCCTACCGGGGGAGATTTAGAGGGGGCTTGGCTTTATGGAAACAAACACTTACGATGCCATTGTCATTGGCTCGGGCATCAGCGGCGGATGGGCCGCCAAAGAACTATGCGACCTGGGTGTAAAAACCCTTGTGCTTGAACGCGGGCGTAATATTGAGCACATCAAAGATTATCCCACGGCCATGAAAAACCCGTGGGATTTTCAGCACCGGATGGAGGAGCCTTTGAAGGTGAAGGAAGAAAACCCGGTGATCAGCAAATGTTATGCCTTCGGCGAGGATACGCAGCATTTTTTTGTGAAGGACAAAGAGCACCCTTACATACAGGAAAAACCGTTCGACTGGATACGCGGGTACCAGGTTGGCGGCAAATCCATTATGTGGGGCCGCGCCTGCCAGCGCTGGAGCAATTTTGAATTTACCGCGCCTCAGCGTTACGGTTACGCCATCGACTGGCCCATCAGGTACGACGATATAGCGCCCTGGTATTCGCACGTTGAAAAATTTGCGGGCATTTGCGGAGGTAAGGACGGACTCGAAGCCTTGCCCGACGGAGATTATTTGCCGCCCTTTGAAATGAGCTGCATGGAGGAAGAAATTCAGCGCAAAATAAGCGGGCATTATAAAGACAGGTTTATGGTGCGTACCCGCTGGGCACATCTTACAAAACCGGAGCCCATACATTTGGAGCAGGGCCGCGGCCAATGCCAGGCGCGAGACCTTTGTACCCGAGGATGCCCATACGGCGGATATTTTAGTTCGGTATCCTCAACGCTGCCCTGGGCAAAAAAGACTGGCAACCTCACTATAAGGCCACATTCGGTGGTACATTCTATTATTTATGATGAGCAAAAAGGAAAAGTCACCGGGGTTAAGGTTATCGATGCACTTACCAAACAGGAAGTTGATTATTATGCCAAAGTGATATTTTTAAACGCGGCCTGTTTAAACAGCAACCTGATTTTGCTTAATTCCAAATCAAACCGTTTCCCAAACGGTTTAGGTAACGACAATGGGCTGCTCGGTAAATTTATGGCCTTTCAGAATTACCGGGGCAGTGTGCATGGCACTTATGATGGTTTTGAGGATAAATATTATTATGGCCGGAATCCGACCCAACCTATCATTGCTAACTACCGCAACCTGCATAAGCAGGACACCGATTTTATCGGCGGCTATTTAACTTTTGTTTATTCGGGCCGCGGGCCTGCTTACCGGGAAGGTTTGGATGGCATTGGGGAAAATTATAAAGATACCATAACCGAACCAGGGTCATGGTTTGCAGGTATGTATATGCAGGGCGAAACAATTCCTAAAGAAGCCAATCATGTGCGCTTAAGCAAAGACCAGGTTGATCCCTGGGGAATACCACAGCTGATCACTTCGGTAGGGTACGATGATAATGACGATAAAATGGTAGCCGATTTTTTAACCCAGAGCGCCGAAATGCTGGAGATAGCCGGGCTGAAAAATGTTACCAAACGTGATACCCACCAGGCCCCGGGCCTTGATATACACGAAATGGGCGGCTGCCGTATGGGGAACGACCCCAAAACATCATTGCTCAACAAATGGAACCAGATGCACCTTTGCAACAATGTTTTTGTGACAGACGGCGCATGCATGACGAGCACCGGTAATCAAAGCCCGTCGATATTATACATGGCCTTTACGGCAAGGGCTGCGCATCATGCGGTGGAAGAAATGAAAATGGGAAATATTTAAGCGATGAATGAAAAGCAATTAAAAACAAGTTCATGCTTTATCCCTAAATTTGTTTGTTATGCAAACAAGCCAGGAACTCATCCCGCATTTATTCAGAACCGAGTATAGTAAGATAACATCTGTTTTAGCCAGACTATTTGGCTTTGAGCATATCGAGATTGCGGAAGATATTGCAAGTGATACATTTTTGCTTGCAGCCGAAACCTGGGGCATGAAGGGTTTACCAGAAAATCCGGTTGCCTGGCTTTATACTGTTGCAAAAAACAGGGCGAAAGACCATTTAAAACACCATGCAATTTTTGCTCAAAAAGTTACGCCCGGATTGCAGCAAAGTAATACTGAATTACATGAAATAGAGATCGACTTATCCGAAAAAAACATCATCGACAGCCAGCTGCAAATGATGTTTGCAATTTGTCACCCTGTTATCCCGCCCGAAGCACAGATAGGATTATCGCTGCGTATCCTTTGTGGTTTCGGCATTGAAGAAATTGCCGATGCTTTTTTGAGTAATAAGGAAACCATCAATAAACGATTATTCAGGGCCAAAGAAAAATTAAGAAAGGAGAAGGTTAAAATGGAATTTCCCGGGCTTTCCGAAATAAATAAAAGGCTGGAAAATGTTTTAACGACACTTTACTTGTTGTTTAACGAGGGTTACTATTCCAAATCACAAAACACTACTTTAAGAAAAGACCTTTGCCTGGAAGCCATGCGGCTAAATTATTTATTGGTTGCCAACAAAAGCACTAACCAGCCGGGTGTTAATGCGCTGCTGTCATTAATGTGCTTTCATGCTTCCCGTTTTGAAGCCAGGCAAAACCCTGACGGCGAAATAGTTTTATACGAAGATCAGGACACCGCTCTTTGGGACAATGAGCTTATAACACAGGGGGAATTTTACTTAAATAAAGCCGCCGATGGCAACGAAATATCAAAATATCACTTAGAGGCAGCAATAGCGTTTTGGCATACCAAAAAAACAGATACACCCGAGAAATGGGAAAACATTCTGCAACTGTACAATAAACTGCTCCAAATAGAATACTCGCCCATGGCCGCGCTAAACCGCACTTACGCCCTCGCACAAGCCGATGGCAAACGCATAGCTATAAATGAGGCAGATAAATTAAAGCTTACCAATAATCATTTATATTATTCGCTGCTTGCTTATTTATATACTGATGTTGATAATGAGAAAGCTATTTCGCATTTAAAAACTGCGTTGAAACTGGCAAAATCGAGGACAGACAAGGGGACGATTATGAGAAGTTTGAATAAAATTATGCGGTAATTAAACCTCAAAAGATTTACCAAGTTTCAAAAACTTTTCGACTTTTAATATGCCAAACTATTTTTTTATTAAAATTTAATTCTGACATTTGTAACTAAATTTTAGTTACAAAGGCTTTGGGCAAAATTGATAAACTTATAGAAAGGTTTCAAAGCAAGCCAAAAGACTTTACCTGGGATGAATTGGTTTCCGTATTAAATCATTTCGGTTATAATGAAATGGCTAAAGGAAAAACAGGTGGCTCAAGAAGAAGATTTAGCCATGAAGATAAATCCGTTATCATTTTGCATAAACCGCACCCTCAGCCAATCATAAAAGCTTATGTAATTAAAGAAGTTTTGGAACACTTAACGGAGAAAGGAAGCTTTAAAAATGACTGATTATTTAAAATATAAAGATTACCTGGCTACCATCAACTACAGTTCGGAAGATGATGTTTTTTATGGCAAAATATTCGGGATAAATGATTTGGTGACTTTTGAGGGGACTTCCGTGTCCGGATTAAAAAAGGCTTTCCGGGAAGCCGTTGACGATTATATAGAGACATGCAAAGAGATAGGTAAAGCGCCCGAAAAATCCTACAAAGGAGTGTTTAATGTAAGGGTGCCAGCCAACTTACATAAAAAGGCAGCTTTAGCGGCGACAAAAAATAGCATAACTTTAAATGAGTTTGTGAAAGCAGCCTTAATGTATGCTGTAGATCATGAAAAAGATATAAGTCAAAAAATGTCGATGCCTATATAGGCGCCTCGTCCCTCTCCCCTGTCAAATCGCCCTTATTCGTACAAATTAGTGTTAATCTTATTCAAAACGCACGCTCCCATAGGTGGAGTGAATATTTATTTGCGCCTCACTGCCTCCTTTACCATAATGGCCTTTATAGTTTTTGGTTGAGCTATAATGTTTACTGCCATCGGCGGGCGTTTTGCTGGTGATGGTAACTTTGTCGTCATTATAGTTAAATCCCCCATATGTTGTGGTAATATCAAAGTTGAAATTATTATTATCCGGCACACCTAATGACACTCCGGAATAAGACGCATTGACATTCAACCGTTTAAAGGACGCACCCATTTCTTCAATCTTAAATCCCCCAATGTATGACAGGTCGAAATCCGCCGCGCCTTTTAGCTTCCCCAGTTTAAATGAGCCATAACTAAGATCAGCCTTAAGGTTATTACATTCGTCCAGGTTCACGCTGCCATACGAATAGTCAAGATGCCCGCCATTAAATAAGCCTGCTTTTACACTGCCGTAACTCCCATCGATCTCATCAGACGGATTACTTAAATTTTGCGCTGTGACACTGCCGTAAGATGAGCGGATTTTTATCTTTCCGGAAAGGTCCGGTAATTCGATGCCACCATAGCTATCCTCAACATCCAAATCAGCTTTAGATGGCATGTACACGGTATAATTTATTTCGATCTTATGATTTTTTTTGTTGCCCCAGTTCCAAATTTTCCATGAACCATTGTTATTTGGCTCAATTGACGTCCTGAACGATACCAGGTCGCCACTTTTGCTATCCCTTATTTGTACGCCATCCAGTAGCTTTTGGGCTTCTTCATCGTCTTCCGCCTGGGCTTTTATCTGCACATCAACTTTTATCTCGTGCTTGTCCCAGGTGTTAACCGTAATCCTTCCATACTGGTTGCTGAGCTTTATTTTATCATTCGCATCAAGCGGGTAGCTTTTAGTGTAGTTTTTGAATTTTTCCTTTACCTGACCGTTTTCATTTTTCTTAGCTTTATCACCATAAGAATAACCATAATCGAAACCAGTCCCTAAGTCCTTAAGTTCTAAATTGATATTTGGCTCAATGTTAAGATCAATTTTCGAGCTTATGTTACTTACGTTAACCAGAATATTATTAACCAGATTGTTAATACTCACATTGAGTTTTAAATCAAAACTATTCATCGTATGCTCAAATTCCTTGTCATTAAAGCCCTTCGGCTTTCCCGGTTTAGCGACGGTTGTATCCTGTGCAGAGCATGTTGTATTAACAGCCAAAAGTGCTATTAAAACAAAAAGGGCCGGTTTATATATTTTTGACATCATCTTGTTGTTCTTTTTTTATATCATTCATTTGCCTGATTACTTTCAGCTGCTGACTAAGCACCTGGGTTTGTATCTGCAGGTTTCGGATCATAGCCCGTAAAACGCGTTCCTGGTTCGGACTTGTGACCAGATCAGTGTTCAATTCTTTATAAGTAGAATCCATTTGCGCGATTTCATCGCTAAACTCCTTATACAATTGCGGGTCTGATTTTGAGATCGATTTTAATTCGGTGCGTTTTGTTTCTATTTGTGAAGTATATTGAACCTGCTGCCGCGCATACACCGGGTTAATAGCGGCAAGATCAATTGCCCCTTTTTTTTCGTTTCGCACATAAAGAATGAAGCTAATACCCATCACCACTATCACTGTAGCAGCCACGCGCAAAACAAAGCCCAGTGAAAATGTTTTTGATTCCCCCTTTTTTAGTGCAGGCCCCTGTGCCGGCAGATGCTTTTCAATGCGCGCCCACAAGTCGGCTGACGGTTCAAGGTCATCAAATTCATCCCTGTTCATTTTTATGAAATCTTCTAATCGCTTGCTCATGATGGTATTCCCTTTTTATTT
The DNA here is from genome assembly GCA_036758125.1 of Mucilaginibacter sp. Classification (GTDB taxonomy): domain Bacteria; phylum Bacteroidota; class Bacteroidia; order Sphingobacteriales; family Sphingobacteriaceae; genus Mucilaginibacter. Next base: position 198,280 of record DAIOXE010000004.1, on the reverse strand, counting down.
AAAATTTCAATTAATTTTCTTTTTGCCCTCAAAAACTGTGTTCTGGATGTATTTTCGGATATAGTCAATATCTGCCCTATTTCTTCATGATCATACCCTTCAAGCAGGTAAAGCGAAATCACCAACCTGTAACCCTCGGGCAATTCCTTTATAGCCCCTTTAACCAGGGTCGCTTTATACTGTACTTCTTCATCGTCCTCAACACCTTCGTCAGCAATATTTTCTAATTGCTCGCCTTCAAGCTCTATCAATTCCAGTTTGCGCTTGCGCAGCAGGTTTATCGAGCGGTTAACCACAATTTGTTTTAGCCATAATCCAAAAGTAGTATCCTGCCTGAAATCTTTCACTTTGCTGAAAGCATCCAGAAAAGCTTCCTGTAGTACATCTTCAGCTTCAGCAATGTTACCAACTATCCTAAAAGCTATGTTCAGCATCGCCTTTGAATACAATCGGTACAACTCATAACAGGCTCTTTTACTGCCCTTTTTACACTCAACCACCAGGCTATAGTGCTTGTCGACATATACTGCTTCCAAATTTTGATCAGCTTGCATAGTATAAGACGCGGCGATTTTTACAACGTTGCATGAAGGTAAGAGAATTTAGAATTACGATTTAAGATTTACGATTTTTATAAGGCGTTACTACTTTAAGTCCATTAACTTCTTTAAGATGTGATAACACGTAACTTTGAATTCAGCGCAACAACAACTTATTTTTAAACTTCCATTTTCTTGAGTTAAATAACCGGTCTTATATCGTGTATTGGGCATGATAATGCCTCGTCGATCGTAAAGCGTAAATTAGGGTCTATCTCCATAATTATGCTGTGGATTATACATAAAGATAAACTAATTTACTAAATAAGAAATTTTATTACTATTTAACTTGCCCGTCTGAGTCGCGGGCGTTTTATTTTAATGAACAATTACAATCAATTTATCGTAATAAGAATTTAGATAGCGTAATAATTAATATTGAATGAACAAGTTTTTGGGCTTTGCTAACGATAAACCTATAATATCCTTAATTATAGTTTTCTGCTTGCTTATTATATTCGTAATAATTGCTTTGCTATTGTGATTTTATATTTTGTCCCAACTTGTATATTATTACCTGAATTTATTTTAAATTCGAAAGCAAAAACCCATCAATAGCCGCCACAGCCCTATCGTACCTTTCCAGGCCAGATCCTGATATTGTAACATACCGGGCATTTAGGGCCTGTAATTCTTTATGCCAAACCTCCATAAAATGTTCGCGCATGTGCGGGAAATCACGGAGCGGGTCTTCTTCCCAGAGGAGGGCGATATCTAAAAGCAGGTAAAGTCCGTAGGGATGGATCGGCAATTTGTCAAGCACTTCTTGTGGCGATTTACCAAATGTGTGATCACTCCATATTTTCACCGTAATAAATGTGGTATCGCAAATAAGTATCCGGTTTGCCTGTGGTAATATTTCTTTTTCGAGAGCTAATTGCCCGTAAAACATATTAACTTCATCCTGCCAGGTGGGTGGCGCTATTAATTTTTCGCAATACTCCCGCGCATATTCAGGCACCCAAACGGTATCATAATGGTTTGCAAGATATGCCGACATCGTTGATTTCCCCGTTGATTCAGGGCCAACGACGGCTATTTTGAGGATTTCGGATCTCGGACGTTTCATTTCGGATTTCGGAGTTTCGATTTCGGATTTAACCAGCTTCCCATAAAAGCAAAAAAATAATTTGAATCTAAATTTTACGATTTAATAATTGTCATGATTTTCGAAACTCCAAATAATTCCGAAATCGAAAATCCGAAATCCGAAATCAAGCCAGCTGTTTCTTATAATCTTTTTTCCAATCTAAATAGCCTAGCAAAGCGATGCCAACATAAATGCCGTACATAATTGCGGTTAAATCAAGCCCTTTAAAGATATAAACGCCCACGTAAATTATATCTACAAATATCCATATCAGCCAGTTCTCCAAAACTTTCCGGGCAAGGAATGCTTGTGCTACTAAACTGCAGGCAGCGCAAAAGCTATCGATATATGGGTATGAGGCTGTGGTATATTTTAAAAGGGTGCCTAAAATAAAAGTGAATATGCTCACCGCGATTGCTGAAAATATAATCTCCCTGCCGGTAATCACAGCAACCGGGATTTTTTCTTCGCTCGGTGCTTTCCTGCTCCAATAATACCAGCCATATATATTCATTATCATAAAATAAATCTGCAGGCCCATATCAGCAAAAAGCCTGGCATCAAAAAAAACAAAAATGTAAATTCCTACGCTGATGATGGCGATTGGCCAGTTCCAGATATTATTCAGCGCAGCGAGGCCTACACATAAAAGACCCGTTATTACACCGGTAATTTCGAGCCATGTTTGTTGCTGCCACCAATCTTGCAGCGCTTGGGGAATGTACATTGGACAAATATATATGTTTAGTTTGAAGTCAAAAGTTTTAAGCTCCAAGTCTTAAGTCGAAAGTCTCTGAATGAAAATAAATCCGGACTTTGGACTTTAGGCTTGGACCACTACCAAATCTTTACCCGTTTATCGGGATCGAGCCACATTTTATCGCCTTTTTTGATATGAAAAGCTTCGTAAAACTCCGGTACATCCGTAAACGGGCCATTAACACGCATAAAGCCGGGAGCATGCTCATTAGTAAGTACCTGGCTTGATAATGCTTCCTTTCTTTCCTGCCCGAGCCACCCTAAAGCGTAACCCAGGAAAAACCGCTGAACGGGAGTTAACCCATTTATTGACTTTCCTTCCTTATATTGATCAGTTTTCTTAAATGCATCAAGGCCAATGACTATGCCGCCGAGGTCGGCAATATTTTCGCCTAAGGTAGCTTTACCATTTACATGCAGGCCATAAATGCTATAGCTGTTAAATTGCTTAACAAGCATTTGTGCTTGCCGGGTAAATTTAACCGAATCCTGCGGCAGCCACCATTCTTTTAAATTCCCCTTTGCATCAAACTTGCGGCCCTGGTCATCAAAACCATGTGTCATTTCGTGGCCGATGGTTGATGCCGCTGCATAACCGTAAACTATAGCATCGTCCATATCCTCATCCTTAACACCGGGAACCAGGAATTGCGCCGCTGGTAATACAATTTCATTATTTGATGGATTATAGTAAGCATTATAGGTTTGGGGTGTAATATCCCACTCGGTACGGTCAACCGGTTTGCCCAATTTATTTGCATTGTACCTGTGCCAGAAATTGTTTGCGCGCATGACATTTAAGGCGTACGGCCCACGGTTGATGGTCAGCGTCGAAAAGTCTTTCCAATGGTCCGGGTAACCTACTTTAGCGTTAACTTTTGCCAATTTATCATAAGCTTTTTGCTTAGTTTGCCCACTCATCCAATCTAGCTTTTCTATGCGCTCCTTAAAAGTGGTGCGCATGGCCTCCACCATATGTACATAGCGTTCCTTTGTTTTTTCGGGGAAATATTCTTTTACGAAAATCTGTCCGAGTACTTCTCCCATTAAACCATTTTCTGTATCCAATACCCGTTTCCAGCGGGGCAATTGTTCTTTGTTTCCATACAATACCGTTCCGTAAAACCTGAAATTTTCCATATCAAAATGCTTACTCAACGACGATCCGAATGCCGTTACCAGGTTTTTGCGCAAGTAATTTTTCCAATCATCAATGGTAAAAACTTTAAGGGCCTTGTTTACCGCCCTGTAATATTCCGGCTGGCCAACAATTATGGAATCCACATTTTTATAATCCATTTTTTCGAAGACGGTTTTCCAGTTAATGCCGGGGGCAAGCTTGCTTAAACCGCTTAAGGGCATTTTATTATAATTGTGATAAGGGTCGCGGAGATCTTCTAATTTCCTGGAGCTATCAGCCAAAAACTTCTCCAGGCGATATGTCCTTTCACTGGCAGCAATAGCCTCACCGGAACTTAAGCCGGAAAATTTATAAACTATTGGCAAATGCTTTTCCTGGTAGTCGGTCCTTATTTCCACACTATGCGGATCAGTGTTATAATAATAATCGCGGTTTGGAAGCCCTATCCCGCCCTGGAACAGTTGCAGCATATTTTTATCGCTGTTTTTGGCATCCTGCCCAATACCGGCCTCAATAGGGTTTTCAACCCCAATAGTTTGCAGGTGCGCAAATTCATTAACAAGATCATTAATGTTTTTTACCCGGTCAATTTTGGTAAGTTCTGCTTTAAGCGGGTCCAGTCCTTCTCTTTCAATATTAACGGTATCCATTCCGCTGAAATAGAAATCGCCGATCTTTTGGGTATTGCTGCCCTTTTTAGCTTTGGCACTTAACGCATCGACGTTTATTTTTTTAAGCCTGTCCCTTAATTCTTCTTCAACCACATTGCCGATCCCCCATGATGAATATGCAGGAGGTATCGGGTTTTTTTTGAGCCATCTCCCGTTAGCGTACCTGAAAAAATCATCACCGGGTTTAACCGAAGTATCCAGGTTTTTAAATATTACATCATTTTCAGCATAAACTTTTGATTTATCCCGGCAGGCGCTAACCATAAATGTACCAGAGGTACATATTATAATCGCATTGATGATAAATTTCCTGGTGATCATTTTTAATTCTTTATGTAGCTAATAAAATACAAGCCATGTATTAAATAGCAGACAACAAAACAGTGCTGCACAGGCTTATCCGGGCTGATTAATGATGCAAGCTAAAAATAAATTTTTAACAAAATAACCGCCTTAGCTATAAAATGTTAAGCGTGCATCTATTTTACCCGGCTTTACTTGTAAATTTTAATAATCTAAAATTATGGCTTAACATTTGTTCTTAATGTTACAGCCCTGCGAATAATCTATGAAAACGATAAAACATCTACCTATGTAAAAACTTTGTTTTTGAATTCTCAGACACCCAAGCTGAGGTATTTTTGTTCTTTGTTTTGGGTTTAATCAATAGTTTAAATTAATTAGGGGAAAGAGAGCTTCAAAAGGGCTCTCTTTTTTTGCTGTATATTTTTTACTATGCATGCATAATATTATTTTTGGAATTATAATTTAGACCCTATGTATTTTGAACTAACAGACGAACAAGTAATGATACGCCAGGCGGCACGTGATTTTGCACATACCGAACTTAGGCCCGGAGTAATTGAACGTGATGAACATCAGAAATTTCCTGTGGAACAAGTAAAGATGCTTGGCGAACTTGGGTTTTTAGGCATGATGGTTCCCATTCAATACGGCGGTAGCGGTCTCGATACCATTTCATATGTGCTGGTGATGGAAGAGCTGTCAAAAATTGACGCTTCGGCATCTGTGATAGTTTCTGTTAATAATTCATTAGTGTGCTACGGACTTGAAAAATATGGCACCGAAGCGCAAAAAGAAAGATACCTGGTACCGCTGGCTAAGGGTGAGAAATTAGGCGCCTTTTGTTTATCAGAACCAGAGGCAGGTTCTGACGCTACATCGCAAAGAACGACGGCAATAGACATGGGCGACTATTATTTACTAAACGGCGTTAAAAATTGGATCACTAATGGCGGCTCTGCTTCAACATACCTCGTCATGGCACAAACCGACGCCACAAAAAGACACCATGGCATAAATACGTTGATTGTTGAAAAAGGCATGGAAGGCTTTACCATTGGCGCCAAAGAAAACAAACTGGGAATCCGCGGCTCAGATACACACTCGCTAATGTTTAGTGATGTTAAGGTGCCAAAGGAAAATAGGATTGGCGCGGAGGGCTTTGGGTTTACCTTTGCGATGAACACACTGGACGGCGGCCGGATTGGCATTGCCGCCCAGGCGTTGGGCATCGCATCAGGCGCCTATGACTTAGCGCTCCAATACTCAAAAGAACGAAAGGCATTTGGAAAAACAATTGCCGACCTGCAGGCTACTCAATTTAAACTTGCCGATATGGCCACAGAAATTGAAGCAGCCCGTTTATTGTGCCTGAAAGCTGCGTGGCTGAAGGATAGGGGCTTGCCCTATGCACAGGCAAGCGCCATGGCAAAGCTCTATGCATCTGAAGTAGCCATGCGGACTACCGTAGAGGCGGTGCAAATTCATGGCGGTTATGGTTTTGTAAAGGAGTATCATGTAGAGCGCATGATGCGCGATGCCAAGATCACGCAGATATATGAAGGGACATCCGAAATTCAGAGAATTGTAATATCAAGGGAGGTGCTGAAATAATTTGTTAAAATTTAGTAGCTTTGGATATGTCAGACAAAGATTTTTTAGTTGTTATTTCGGAGATGCTGCGGAAACAGGATCAGCACTCCGAAAAGCTTGATGAACACACTGAAATTTTAAAACAAACAAATGAAAGTTTGAACAATTTCATTGAGGTTTCAATTCAGGAATTTGATCAGCAACGCCAGCAATATCAGCAGCAGCAACAATTTAATCAGCAGCAACAACAATATAATGAGCGATTTTTAGACAGACTGGATAAATTAAATGAGAATTTTTCCAATACCCAGAATCAACAAAACCAATTTAACGAGCGTTTTTTAAATAAGCTGGATGACATTGAAAAAGCATTAAAAAAATAATCCCATTTAATTTACCGGTCATGAAATTAAGGTTTGCTTTAATAGCCTTATTGTTTTTTATTCTTACAAGGACAGCATCAGCTCAAGCCAAACTTCAAACCGGTATATGGCGTGGTACTTTAAAAAACTCTTCGGGCAACGAACTTCCTTTTAATTTCGATGTTGAAAATGCGGGAACTCGCCAACAGCTAACCGTTATCAATGGCGCCGAACGTTTAAAAGTGACTGACATAAAAACAAAAGGCGATTCGATTTTTATACACATGCCCTTATTTGATTCGGAGTTTAGATTAAAACTTGCGGGAAAGGAGCTTAAAGGGCGATGGATAAAACATTACGGAGATAAAGATGTTTCGATGGATTTTACTGCTGAACCTAATACAGCATGGCGCTTTTTTAAGGATGCCAAATCTGCCTTTAACGTATCCGGCAGATGGGCTACCGTATTCGGAAAAGGTACTCCTGACGAGGAAAAACTTGTTGGAGAGTTTAAACAAACCGGCTCAAGGTTGACCGGCACGTTTTTAAGCATAAGCGGCGACTACCGTTACCTGGAAGGTCAGGTTGCAGATGATAAATTATATCTTTCATGCTTTGATGGCAGTCATGCTTATTTGTTTATCGCTAAGACCAGCAATGCAAAAACCATAATTGACGGTGAATATTATGCAGGATATTTAGGATTATATACATGGAACGCTGTAAAAGATGCAAACGCCAAATTACCGGATGCCTATTCCCTTACAGTGTTAAAACCCGGGTACAAGAAAATTGCATTTATTTTTAAAGACATCAATGGCCATAAAGTCTCTTTATCCGATGGCCGCTTTAAAAATAAAATAGTTATCGTCCAGATTTTAGGCTCGTGGTGCCCTAATTGCATGGACGAAACTAATTTTTTGGTCAACAATTATTACAAAAAGTATCACCCAAAAGGCGTGGAGATCATAGGCCTGGCTTATGAGCGAACAACGGATTTTGCCAAATCCCAAAAAACATTGCGGCAATTAAAATCGCATTTTAATATTCCTTACCCGCTGCTAATAACAGGATATACCCCCGCAAATGGCGGGCCTGAGAAAAGCCTGCCTATGCTTGCTGACTTTAAAGGCTTCCCAACGATGATTATCATTGATAAAAAGGGCGAGGTACGTAAAATACATACGGGCTTCAACGGCCCGGGAACCGGTGTTTATTACACACAATTTATCGATGAGTTTGACAAGCTAACGGATGATTTGTTGAAGGAATGATTTCGGATTTCGGAATTTCGATTTCGGATTTATTATTTTGTCTGGAGTTGTTAGGGCTGGTTACCACCATTCAAATACGCGGCCAGGTTATTAATACTCTTCGCCACTACTCCAATTTGCTCTTGCGCCTCAGTCCAGTTGCGTTGTTCAATGGCTTCGCGGATACCGGGCAGGGTTTTTACGCCATAGCCGGTATAAAAGCCAGGGGCATAAATAGTATGCTTGTACCATGGCCGGCGGGGCAAACCGTCTGATAATAATTGCTGTTCGGCATGGTAGAGCAGTTTGTTCAGCTTATCATGATCGGTAGTTGTTTGTGAAGCGGCTGTCCATGTCACTTCTAATTTATCAGCGCTTTTCTTAAGCGAATCTAAAGCAGTTTTTAGTGCAGTGAAATCAAGTTTGGGTACTTCTCCCTTTGGCGCCGGAGCCTGCTCAGTTTTAGTTGGATCGGCAGCAAGTATATAGTCATTGGCTTTTATCAGTTGGTTTTCTAAGTCTGTATTTTCACGCATGGTGTTTACCAGGTCGTTTAATTCGGTGGTGTATTTGTCGATCGTGCTTTGCAAACTGCGGAAATCAAAAGGCAGCAAGCCGGCATCGGCCATACGTAAGATGGCGTGTCCGGCGGTTTCTGATAGGGCAACACCATATTTGAACCCCGGATCCTTAAACCGGACGTAATCATCATAGGAATCATAAATAGAATGATATTCGCCGCCGCCGTCTTCGCCGCCGAAGCCGAGGTCTAAGGTTGGGATGCCCAGGTGCTGCAAAAAGGAGGAATAATCAGAGCCGGAGCCTAAGGACTCTAACTTTAGCCCTTTCCGGGCAAGTATTTCTTTTTTGTCCTTGGCTGATGCTGCGTCCACCAGCTCACGTGCCATTTTACGTTCAAACACGCTTACATTAGTTTGCGGGTCAACCACATTTTTGCTGATCTCATCCATAAAATTTTCCAATGATTGCGAACCTCCGGCCCCTAAAAAGCCTCGTCCGCTATCATCTGTATTGATATAAATAACTGCTTTTTGCTGTAATTCCTTATCATGTTCCTCCGCAAATTCCGTCGAGCCGATCAAGCCGGGTTCCTCGCCATCCCATGAGCAATAAACAATTGTGCGTTTTGGCCTCCAGCCGGTTTTGAGCAGGTCGCCCAACGCCTTGGCTTCATCCAGCATTATCGACTGTCCGCTTATCGGGTCACATGCACCGTTTACCCACGCGTCATGGTGGTTGCCGCGCATTACCCATTCATCGGGCCAAACAGCCCCTTTTATTTTAGCGATCACGTCATAAGCCGGTACCATGTCCCAGTTAAATTCCAATTTCAAATGTGCTGTCGCCTTACCAGGGCCAATATGGTAGGTGATCGGCAGCCCGCCCTGCCAGCTGCGGGGAGCAACAGCGCCATCAATTGCGGCCAGCAACGGTTGTGCGTCATGGTAGCTGATTGGCAATACAGGTATCTTTAATATGGTAGCGGCATCCTTTCTGTCCAAACGTTTGGCATTTTTGGTAGCGCCGATGCCGGGTGTAAGCGGGTCGCCGGGATAAATAACCATATCCATTACAGATCCACGCTGAACGCCATATTCGTTCTTATAAGCCCCCTTAGGATACACGTCACCAGCAGAATAACCATCATCCGCCGGATCGGAATAGATAATACAGCCTATTGCGCCATGCTCATAAGCTACCTTAGGCTTTATGCCGCGCCATGACCGTCCATATTTGGCGATTACAATCTTGCCCTTTACATCAACGCCAAGTTTGGATAGTGTTTCATAATCCTCGGGCAGGCCGTAGTTTACAAATATCAGCTGACCCGTTACATCCCCGTCGGCACTAAATGCATTATAGGTTGGCAACTGGCTGGCTTGCCCGGATGTGGCATCTTCCGGCACTGCAGGCTCCTTTAAAAGAGCTGTATATTGAGTAGAGCCGGTAAGCTCAAGCACACGGGTTTTGGGCGTTGGAAATAGCACGGTAAAAGTTTCAATATGCGCATCCAAGCCATAGCTCTTATATTTTTGAAGTATCTTTTCTGCAACGGCCTTACTGCCTGGCGAGCCTAAATTATGAGGGAAAGCAGAAAGTTCCTTAATGGTTTCGCCGATATGAGGCGCGCTTAATGAGGCATCAAAAGTTTGTTCAGTTTGCAGCTCTTTAGCTCCAGATGCATCGGTAAAACCGCTAATTTTTTGCTGGGCATTTGCAAACGCAGCTATAGTAAGCAAGCTGAGGAGGGTTATAGTTTTTTTCATTTGGAGGAACATGTACGACAGGTGAAATTAGATAATTTGGAGTGGATTAGCAAACGGCCGCAGTCCCTTCTGGGTGTTTAGTGAAGAGCAAGTTTAATTTGTTTGCTCAGGGCAGACGCATTAAAATAATTGGTTATAGTGATGACTTCCAATCAAATTCATAGGTGACTCCGATGGAGTCTTTCGGGGTTATTACAAATTTTCTATAAACAGGTGGCTCCTCCGGAGCCATTTATTCTTTTACCTGATGGTTTTAACTCCCTTAGGAGTATCCTGTTTATAGAAAACCCAAAAACCGTGTGCTTAGGCCCCATCGGAGCCTCCTTTTAATGCGTCTGCCCTGTTTGTTTGCTAAAAACGGTGAACTTAAGTATTTTTTTCTACCTTTATGTTATGACTTTGATAGAGCTTAAAAAATCAATTCACGAAAAGATTGACGATCTGAATGATCCGGATTTTTTGGAATTAGTTAACACTTTCATCCATAACAAGGATAAAGTATTTAAAATTCCTGAAGAGCACATTGCTGATATTGAACAGGGAATAAACGACATCAAGAACGGTGATTTTATAACTATGGAAGCTTTTGAAAAGAGATACGAGCAATGGTTAAAAGAATAATCGTTTCCAGAAATGCATATCATGTAAATAACGAAATTGCGATTTACTTTAACCATGCCACAAAATCCCTCATGGCTTTCCCGGGATCTTCCTGTTTCATAAAATTTTCGCCGATTAAAAAACCGTTGAAGCCTGCCAGTTTAAGCTCTTTGATGGTTTCAGGATTGCTGATGGCGCTTTCAGATATTTTTAAAAATTCAGCAGGGATATGCGGCGCTAATTTGTAGGAGGTTTCCACAGATACTGTAAAATCGGCAAGGTTCCGGTTGTTCACGCCGATAGCATCAAGATTGGGGTTGATGCTTCTTTCCAGTTCTTCGAGGTTATGCACTTCCAACAAAACATTTAAACCGAGGCTTTTAGCAAGCACTGCCAGGCTTTGAATTTCATCAGGCCGAAGGATAGCGGCAATGAGTAAAATAATATCCGCCCCTAATGATTTAGCTTCAATGATCTGGTACTCATCAATCATAAAATCCTTACGCAAAATTGGGATGTTATTAGCCCGGCGGGCTGCTATAAGGTCCGCTTTTCGGCCCATAAAAAAATCACGGTCGGTTAAAACCGACAATGCCGATGCGCCTGCTGCCGCATAAGCGCCCGTAACTTCCTTAACACTTGCCTTATCGTTTATAATCCCCTTTGACGGCGATTTACGCTTAAATTCAGCTATAATACCGGTACGTTCAGGATCAAGCAAAAATTCTTTAAAAGAATAACAGTCCCTGTGAAAAAAATCAGATTCTTCCAGTTTGGTATAAGAAGTATTGTCTTTAGCGTATTGTACTTCTCTTTTTTTATTCGCGACTATTTTATCAAGTATGTTCATTAGCCCCCCAACCCCCTAAAGGGGGAGTTTTTGATTTGTCAGTTGTTTGTTTCTATTACTACGGCCCCCGCGTTTATGCCTCCCCCTTTAGGGGGTCGGGGGGCCGGAACTTAACCAGTTTTGCATCAATTCTTTCCCATATTCTGTTAACACCGATTCGGGATGAAATTGTACCCCCCTGACATCAAAATTCTTGTGCCTTAATGCCATTACCGAATTGTCCGCCTCATCGATAGCCGTTATTTCTAATGTTTCAGGGATAGCCTTTTCATCTACCACCCAAGAGTGGTACCTGCCTACTTTAAAACTTTCAGGCAATCCTGTAAACAGCTTTTCGTGCCGGTCTGTAACCTTCACAGGGGTAGCAATACCGTGCATGGGCTGTTTAAGGTTATAAAGCTTACCGCCAAAGACTTCGGCAATAGCCTGCTGGCCAAGGCAAACGCCAAATATGCTTTTAGTTGTTGAATATTTTTCAATTACCTCCAAAAGCAAACCGGCTTCGGAAGGTATGCCCGGCCCCGGTGAAAGGATTATCCGGTCAAAAACATCCACATCGCCTATGGCGAACCTATCGTTGCGCCATACTTCGCATTGCAATCCTATTTCGTTAACCAGGTGCACCAGGTTATAGGTAAAGGAATCGTAATTGTCGATTATTAAAATTCTATTGTTCATTTAGCCCCCTCTAAATCTCCTCCGCCGACTGGTGGAGAGACTTTTTAATTTTCTTTAATTATTTATACTTCTTTTTATTACTGCCCACTGCCTGCTCAAAACTGCTAACTCCTTTAAAGTTCCTCCGCCATTTCAATAGCTTTCCTCAATGCCGCAATCTTATTGTCAACTTCTTTTAATTCACTTTCGGCTATTGAGCCGGCAACTATACCGGCGCCGGCCTGGTAATGTAAAGTGTTATTTTTGCTTAAAAAAGAGCGGATCATAATGGCATGATTAAAATCGCCGTTAAAGCCCAGATAGCCTATGGCGCCGCTGTAATAGCTGCGTTTAGTTTTTTCGTTTTCATCAATGATCTCCATAGCGCGGTATTTCGGTGCGCCGCTCAATGTGCCGGCCGGATAGGTATCGGCAACAACTTTGAATGATGATACGCCAGGGAGCAATTTCCCGCTCACATGCGAAACCAGGTGGATAAGGTGCGAGTAGTATTGCACTTCTTTAAAGGCTTTAACTTCAACTTCACCGCAATGGCGGCTTAGGTCATTACGCGCCAGGTCAACCAGCATAACATGCTCGGCTGATTCCTTGGGATCGTTTTCAAGGTTTCGCGCTATTTCGGCATCTTTTTCATCATCGCCGCTCCGCTTAAAGGTACCGGCAATCGGGAATATACTCGCAACCCGGTTTTTTATGGTAATCTGTGCCTCAGGTGATGAACCGAATATCCTGAAACCACCATAATCAAAATAAAATAAATACGGTGATGGGTTGATGGAACGTAAAGCCCTGTACACATTAAACTCATCACCCAAAAACTTTCTTGAAAAACCTCTTGAAGGAACGATCTGGAAAACATCTCCCCTGAAAATATGCTGCTTCATTTTTTCAACCACAGCAATAAATTCTTCATTGGTCAGGTTTGATTGTTCTTCATTATTACTTTCAAAATGATATTCAGGGAAGTTTTTATTCCGGATTAGGTCGGACAGCCTTTCAAGGCCGTGATTTTCACGTTCCCCTTTGGGTTTGTTTTGAAAAATATAGAGTTCATTTTTAAAATGATCGACGGCGATGATATACCTGTAAACATGATATTGCATTATCGGAATCTTACGTGTTGTATCAGAGCTCTTCTTCAACCTGATGGTTTCGAAATGTTCTACGGCCTCGTGCGTAAAATAACCAAACAAACCGTTCGAAATGATCTTTGAAGAGTTGGTATCAGTTTCAAAACGGGCTAAAAATTCATTGATCTTGCCGATGAGGTCAAATTCGCCGGCAGGGCAGTTTTCTTTTGCGCCATCGGGGTAGTTGATTTTTAAGGCGCCATCGTCAAGTACCAAACCTGCAATTGGCTCACAGCAAACGTAGCTCATGCTGTTTTCGCGGCTGTGATAGTCTGAGCTTTCCAGCAATAATGAATTCGGGAAAACATCCCGGAGGCGCAGGTAAATACTTACCGGTGTAGTGGTATCTGCAAGCAGTTTTTTATGAGTTGTTATAATTTTATACTTTTTCATGCGTTTCTTAAATATCCTTAAAATAAAAAACCCAGCGAATGAGGTTCGCCGGGTTCCTATTAGGTTTACAATTGATTAGTCTTTCCGATCAAAACTTTATCCGGCTGCCGAAATTAATCGGCGCCACCAGTCGTTGGTATGATTGATTTTGATCATTGCGGTCACAAATTTATAAAGAAAATTGAATTAGCAAATTTTTTCTGTACTTTTTTATCACCTGGAGCCCAAAACAGGCAAATGACCTGCCATTATTGCCACTACGATCACCAAAAATGCTATACTATAGAATATTGCTATGGTCTTATGCTTGCCTTCGGATAGCTCCGTCTTTTTAGCCCTGCTATGGCCAATAGTGATCAGTGCGATTGCAATCAGCATCATTACCCAGTGTTCAACGGTAAAATAACGGGTAGTGGGATCCTTCATAGTGTAGTGGTTAAATTTTACAAAAGGGCTTAAAAAGTATAACACGATGCCGATTAACAATTGCGTATGTACCGATATTAATGCAAATAAATTAATCTTCCGGTTAATCTCTGTATATGGTTTTTTACCAAACCAGCCCAGCAATGATTGAATAATTGCCGCTAATACCAAAATAAAAACTACATACCTGAACCAGGAATGGAGGTCTTTAAAAATTTCATACATAATTCAAAAGTTTGTTCGAATATACGATTAAACAGGTAAAAGGCGAAAGGTAAAAGGTGAAAGGTGAAAGGTTTTTAATGGGTCCTGTCAAGAATTTTTTGACTTAAGACTTTCGACCCAAGACTTTAGACTTAGCCTCAATAAGTTTCACTGAAAGCAGGAATAGCCCGGTGTTCGGGGATATCATCGGATTTGCTTGTAAAAAGCGATTTAACCTTATCCCAAAGGCCGGTAAGTGATTCCTCACTAATAAAGTGTGAAGCTTTTTGAGAAAGAATGCCTACTAAAGTTTTTACTACGAAATTAGAATTTCTGAAGATCGTTTTATTTAGCACAAGCGGTAAAACAAAACGCGATACCAGGCCCACAATATCCTGGTGAAAAAAGCCGGTACTTTTTTCGCCATCAGCGGTTGATTTAGGGAACAAGGAAAATAAAGTTGAAAGTAATGCAGCCGGTGTATTAAACCGTTTGCCTAAGGCGATGCCTTGCTCTTGCTCTAATCCCTGGAGCCGGAATATCTCCATCCTCAGATTATCAATATTTTTTATAGGCAGTTCCATTTTTTCTTAGCTTTTAAAGATCTTTTGGATCAATGTGTTAGCAAGCGGCTTTTCTATCTTTTGCTTATTGGCTTTAACTATCAGCGCAAGTATTAAATAAAGAATAGCCACGCATCCAAACCCTATCCAGTAAGCGCCAAATATTTTACCGAGGTAAAGCGCCAGGGTAAAACTTGCAAACAGGAAGGCCAAGATCATGCTGATAATGACAGCGACATCGGCGATCAGACTTGCCGCAAACGTTGCGCTGCCTTCAATAGCCTGTAATTTAGCCAGCCTGATACGCGTTTCAACATATTCTTTAAGCTGATCAACAATAGGTGGCGGAGTTTCTTTTTTGGCTTCCATGTTTTGGCTCATTAGGTCATTGTGTCATTAAGTCATTGGTCATTTAATCATCGGACGACCAATGACCGAATGACTAAATGACCCAATGACTCTTTTTTATGCATGTTCAAGGTCATCCTGGTATTCCTGATCAACACTATTGATCTTTGATTTAATATTATCTACAACTTTATCCTTTAAATTGATAAGATTGTCAATTTCCGCCGCCGCTGTTTCTTTAATAGAATCGCCAAGGTTTTTTAATGATTCGGCAAGCTTATCCCGTGTTTCATTGCCTTTGTCGGGTGCGAATAAAATTCCTAATGCTGCTCCTGCCGCCAGCCCTACCAGCAATGCGGCAATTACTTTTGAGTTATCTTTCATAGACTATAAAATTTAAAAGTTGAATAATTGTTTTAATATGATTAAATATCCTGCCAAATGTTACCAATCAGACTATTTGTCCTTAATTTAATTTGATTTTTTGTATTCAGGAAATCCTGACACCATGCTATTCAATTTACAAAAATAATCATTTTTCAGGTGTTGCGTTAGTCCCCGTTCGCACTCTGTCAAGCCGGTTGGCGGCCATCCTGTTTGTTTCATAAATATCAAGTAATAATATAAAATAAGATAGCAATAAAGGCCCATACACCAATCCAAGAATTCCAAAAAGCGGCAAACCTATAAAAACACCGATAATTGAAATAAGCGGATGCGTATTTGCAATTCGTTTGTTAATCATCATCCTTAAAAAATGATCAACGTTGCCTATAAATAATAGTCCGTAAGCCAATATCAAAATTCCTTTTACGGTATGCCCCTGTGCAAATAATATAATACTTGCCGGTATGGTAAGTGTTGGCGCCCCAACAACAGGTAAAAATGAAATGAAGGCTCCTATCACCCCCCAAAATACAGGGTCAGGTATGCCAAATATCCAAAAGCCATTACCCAATAAAAAACCTTGCGTAATTGCAATTATCCCCTGCCCCAATACATTGGAGTAGGTTGAATTACGCAAAGCAACTGCGAATTTTAAAGCGTGCTGCTCACGGAAAGGCGCGTATTTTAACAAAGCAGCTTCAAAATCACGATTCTGTACCAGCATAAAATACAACAAAAAGTAAAGCACCAACAACGTTATAATGATGCTGGCCGCGCTTCCCAAAATAGATGGGAACAGGTCGGTAGCAAAAGCTCCCAATTTTTGCAATGTGTTTTCAGCAAAATGGGGCTGATTAAAGTTATAACCGGCATAATCATCAATTTTAGTGATCCAGCCCTGGATATCGAAAGAATTACGATTGATCCCGGATATTTTACCGACCACCATAATACTTAACGACAGGAAGGGAATCACTATTACAATGAGGGATGTTAAAATGATCAATAAAGCAACAAGCGACTTATTCCAGCTTTTTTTTTCCACAAAAAACAAATAAACAGGCCTGAATATGGTGAAGAGCACAATGGCGCCCAAAATGGCGCTAAACAAGCCGCTTAATGCATAAACAAGGAAACAGCCCAGGATTATAATACCTGCAAGGACTAAATTATTACGCTGCTTATAATTAAAAATTGACATTAAAGGCCTAAATTATACTCCTATAAAACGCAAAAAAAAGAAAAAGTTTTATTGGGGGAAATAAAATTAGTGAGTGGTTGATTAAGTTGGATTAAATGAGTGGTTGCGTTTGGAGTCCCTGTTGTCAGCGGGTGGTTTGCGGTGGTTTTCGGCAACTTGCGTTTAACACACCCAACAACCTAATCAACTACTCACTTAATCAACCCAATCAACCTACAACCCCTCCTTGAGCAAGGTATTTATTTTTGATGAACTCGTTGAGATCAAGTCCAAATAAAAAATACAATCTTCGGTGGCATCGGGTATTTCCCCGCGCAGGGCGTCCAGTGCTAAAAAAATATTCGAAAGCTGATTGTTAATATCATGTTTTAATGCCCGCAAAGAATCGTTTTCAGCTCCTTTTTCAGGTTTAGCCTTATCATTTGCGGATGGATTCATGTTATTTAATATTGATGGCCTTCATCTTGTTGTAGAGCGTTTTACGGTCGATGTTTAATATTTCAGCTGCCTTCGTTTTATTGAAGTTTACTTCCCTTAAAACTTTCAAAATTGTTTCGTATTCAGCCTCGAGCGCGGCGTTCTTAAGGTCGTGCCCCTTTTCTTTTATCTCAAAACTACCGTTACTATTTAAAGAATCGTATACGGGCATCTTGAAGTTAGATATTTCAAGCGGGAGGGCTTTCATCGTTATCTCGGTGCCTTCTGTGAGCAAAGTTGCCCGTCGCACTACGTTTTTCATTTCCCGGATATTACCTTGCCAGCGATAGTTCATAAAACATTCAACCACTTCGGGCGAAAAAGTAGAAACATTACGCCCAAGCTCATGATTTGCTAATCGCAAAAAATGATCGGCAAGCAACGTGATGTCACTTCCGCGCTCACGCAGCGGCGGGATGAATATGCTGAACTCGTTAAAACGATGGTACAGATCTTCCCTAAACCTCCCTTTTTGAATACCTTCCTGGAGGTTTTCGTTGGTAGCTATGATAATTCGCACATCCAAACTAATTTCTTTGGTGCTGCCTATTCTTTTTACTTTTCGTTCCTGTACTGTTCTCAATAGCGCGGCCTGTATCTCGTAAGATAAGTTACCTACCTCATCAAGAAACAAGGTGCCGCCATTTGCCATTTCAAAATGCCCTATTTTTGTGTATAGCGCTCCGGTAAATGAACCTTTTTCGTGTCCGAAAAATTCGCTGGCTGCAAGTTCTTTTGTCAGTGAGCCGCAATCCATGGCAACAAATGGCTGATTATAGCGGGGGCTGTTAAGGTGGATGCTTTTGGCTACCGACTCCTTGCCTGTACCGCTTTCGCCCATGATGATAACACTGTAATTGGTCGGTGCCACCAACTCGATCTGGCGTAACAGCTCCCTCGATGCCCTGCTGGTCCCAAGTACAAATTCTCCGGCTAAAACCTGCTTTTTATATTCTTTACTTGATTTATCAACGTTAACCGTTTCTTTTTTATCTTCAACCAGCGCATAATGGGTTTCAATAGCTTTGGTAATTGTATTAAGTATTTCATCAGGATATAAAGGCTTGGTGATATAATCATAAGCGCCCATTTTTATCAGCTCAACAGCCATTTTAATATCCGAATAGCCGGTAATAATGATCACGCCTGTTTTAGGGTACTGGTTTTTGATGTTTTTTAACATTTCGCGACCATCGGTATCTTCCAGCCTGAAATCGCACAGTACAAGGTTAAAATCCCCGTTTTTCAGGTACTCCATCCCAATGGTGCCGGTTGAGGCTGTAGTTACATCAAAACCGTTGCGCGATAAAAACTTTGAAAGCAACAAAGCCACATTCACTTCATCATCAATGATGAGAATTTTCTTCATATCAGCTATTACTTTTTATAAATAAGTGTTTTATACAGGCAGATTTGCATATCAATCTGCTAATTTATAAATTTAATCCTATCATACGATTTTGAGCGACAAAAAGTTATAAAACAAATATGAATTATTCGCCTTTAAATTGAGGTTTGCGTTTTTGCAGGAATGCAGAGATCCCTTCCTGCAGGTCTTTTGAGGCGAAGCATTTCGAAAATTCTTCAATTTCGGCCTCAAAACCATTTACGCCGTCTTTAAAACCTGCATTCACCGCAGTAATGGCTGAAGCGATGGCCAATGGGGCGCGCAATAATATCTTAGTTAATATTTCTTCGGCTTTAGCCAACAAGTTTTCCTGGCTTACCACATGGTTAACCAGTCCGTACTGATGCGCGTCGGCAGCGGATATTATATCAGCGGTCATGATCATTTCTAATGCCCTGCCTTTGCCCGCCAACCGGCTTAGGCGTTGTGTGCCGCCATAGCCTGGTATTAGCCCTAAAGTAACCTCGGGCAAACCCATTTTAGCAGTTTCGGCGGCAATACGAATATGGCAGGCCATAGCCAGTTCCAATCCTCCGCCCAACGCGAAGCCATTGATCGCCGCTATCACGGGTTTACTGCTATTCTCAATTAAATCAAATACCAGTGTTTGTCCGCGGCGGGCTATTTCACGACCTCCATCAGCATTAATATCCGAAAATTCGGAAATATCCGCTCCTGCTACAAATGCTTTTTGTCCGGCCCCGGTTATAATAATGCCGCCAACCTCCGGATTAATAAAAGCATCATGCAAGGCAATATGCAACTCGGCCAGGGTGGCTTTGTTTAAGGCGTTCAGCTTGCTTTCGCGGTTAATGATGATGTATTGTATACGCCCCTTATATTCTATCAGTAAATTTTGAAATGACATGATAACAGGTTTTAGAAATTACGGTGCAGATGTACCCAGTCAGTTATGTATTTAACAATATCCTTAGTATTTGTCCCGGGCGGGAAAAGTTCGCCTACGCCAATCTTTTTTAAAGCTCCCATATCGTCCTGGGGTATTATGCCGCCACCTGTAACCAGCACATCATCCATTCCTTTTTCTTTTAACAGGTTGATGATCTTAGGAAAAACCGTCATGTGTGCGCCTGATAAAATAGAGATACCAATGGCGTCCACATCTTCCTGCAAAGCTGTGTTTACCACCATTTCGGGCGTTTGGCGCAAACCGGTATAAATCACCTCCATGCCCGCATCGCGCAGAGAGGTAGCAATAATACGTGCGCCGCGGTCGTGCCCGTCGAGGCCGACTTTGGCAACTAAAACACGGATAGGCCGGTTAAAGGGTTTGCTCATAAATTATTCAAAGCTAAAAAACTTCGTCAATCTTATCATCAAAACCCTCTAATAACTTATCATCCGGCGGACCTTCTTCCACTATGGCCCTTTTTAACTGCTCTTCCCAACCCGTCCTTGCTTTTCTTTTTATCAGGATACCATTTTTGGCTGGTTCAATTATAACAATTTTTGAAAGCGCATATTGCTTTATAAGTTGGTCGGGGATTATTATAAAAGAGGAATTTCCGATTTTTAGTTAGCTTAGTTTCCGTGTCATCAAATTAACGCAAACAAACGTAATTGTCAAGTTTTTCGATCACGTTATCCAGGTCATCAATTACTTCATCATTTGTAAACCGCAAAATTGAAAAGCCCCATTCTTTCATAACAATATCCCTGTTATTATCATATTCTTTTTTCAATAAATGGATCGGCCCGTCAACTTCAATAACGAGTTTATGTTTAGCGCAATAAAAATCGGCTATATACCAGGCTTTCCTATTCAATCCCTGTATAATGAAGATTGGAAATTGGCGCAAAAACTTTTCGCCGCCGATGTTGCGCTTTCTTATCTCATGCCACAATATTTTTTCAGCCGGGGTTTGATTATTGCGGAGCTGCCGGCAAAGTTCTGTGATTCGGTTCATGGTTCTAAGGTAGGCAAGTTTTTTAATATCGCAGGGCTATTTACCCGCAACTTCCCGCGTTTTACCCCTCCCGGCCTCCCCTAAAATTAGGGGAGGAGTTTTTTTCTTTCTCCCCCTATTCTTAGGGGGAGATGTCGACGAAGGAGACAGAGGGGGTAAAAACGGCGGCCATACCGGCTATTTTTGAGGTTAAAATCTTATTTTTGCCCCTAAATTTAATTAAGTGGGAAAAGATAAATTAAAACGTTTTGCAGAAGTAAAAACTTTCAGCAATGTTCTACAATTGGATGCCGGCAAACCATTTAAAGGTCAGTGGAATACCGGTTTTTTTAAAAATAAAAATCCAATAGTGCTGGAGCTTGCCTGCGGAAAGGGTGAATACACGGTTAATTTAGCGACATTATTTCCTGGTAAAAATTTCTTAGGTATCGACTATAAAGGAAACCGGATATGGCGCGGCGCCAAAACCGCCTTAGAGGAGGGTGTAAACAACGTTGGCTTTTTACGCATACAAATAGAAACCATACTCGATTATTTCGCTCCCGGAGAAATAGATGAGATTTGGATAACTTTTCCTGACCCGCAGCCGCAGATAAGCCGCGAAAAGAAAAGGCTTACTTCGGCACGTTTTCTGGATAAATATAAACCAATTTTAAAACGGGGCGGCCTTATCCATTTAAAAACTGACAACGATGGATTGCATGCTTATACCGCGGAAAAAATTGCCGAAGCAAAGCTTAAACTGCATATAAAAACAGAGGATCTGTACCGTTCGGAGCATGCCGACGAAGTTCTCTCTATAAAAACCTATTATGAGAAGAAATACCTGAAAGAAAATAAGAACATTAATTACCTTAAATTCTCATTTGATTAAACCATGATTGACGACAATTTTTTTGAAAGAGTTTACGAGGTTGCGCGCCTGATCCCACATGGAAGAGTAACATCATACGGTGCAATTGCCGCTTATTTGGGCACTAAGGGATCATCGAGGATGGTGGGCTATGCCATGCAGGCCTGCGGAAAGGCATTGCCGCCCGTTCCGGCGCACCGGGTGGTTAACAGGCAAGGCTTATTAACGGCTAAATTTCACTTTGGCGGCAATTTAATGGAACAACTGTTAGAGAGCGAAGGGGTTAAAGTTACAGACGACCAGGTGCAGGATTTTAAAAACCTTTTTTGGGACCCTTCCGTTGAACTGGCGCTGTGAAGCAGATGTTTTGATGTAGAGACGCAATATTTTGCGTCTCGAACTTTAATGTTTGTGAAATTTATCTCAAATCACATCATTCGTTTAGAGACGCAAAATATTGCGTCTCTACATTTTTTTAACCGGTGTTTTGCTGATAGATGCCTCTATAATCAGTTACCAGCCATGTTAACAGGATCACTGTTCCAAAAATTACATAAAATAGTTTCCCATCCGCTTCTTTGTTAAAAAGTGTATAGGCTAATACGATCAATACTATGCCAACAATAAATTCAATTGAACCGTGAACAGGAAATGGAATAACTTTGAAAATACCAGGGGCATAGTCAGTGCAAATAGTAAGTAACAAATGTACCCCCGCAAGTGCATACGTGAAAGCGGCAAGCAATCCAGTAAAGCCAAAATATGATGGCGAAACTAAAAGAAATACAATCACCAGGTAATCAATAATTCCGTGATTTTTAGGGGAAATGAATTTCATAATCTTATTGGTTTAAAATAAACAATTGTTCATCGTGCTATTTATCAATCATTTGCAGCAATTCAATTTTGTTACCAAAAGGATCGATAAAAGCAAACCGTGTTCGGCCGGGGATAAAGGGTTCCTCAACAATTTGAACCTTGTTTTCCAAAAGTTTCCTTGCCGCATTTACATCAGTTATTTCAAATGCCGGATGCCGTTTGGTTTTTACCACCTCTGCCTCCACGCCAAGATGCAATTCTACATCAGCAACCTGGTACCAAAGTCCGCCGTTAGGGATTAGTGATTCAGGCTTGGGGATTTCTTTCAAACCAATAACATCAGTATAAAATTTTCGCGCTTCATCCTCTTTTCCTTTTGGGATGCAAATTTGAACATGATCTAATCTTTTGAAACTTACCATTTTATGTATTTATATAAGATGATGTTCTCTACAAAAATATTGGGCGATAAACTATCCATGGGTTTTTGATTAGCAAGTAAAATTATTTTTTTATTTCGGAATTCGGATGTTTTTTATTTCGGAAATCGGATGTTCGATTTCGGATTTATGTAAATTTAAATCCATAATAACAACCAATTCGCCAATTCAATAATTCAATAATTTTGCCCCCATGGGAAAACTAATAGAAGACTTCGAATCCTATCGTACAAAAATGAACGGTAGGATAATGGAAACAGCAAACACAAATATTAAACGTTTTTTTGCCCTTGATACCACCACTTATGCCGATGGCGCCCTGGATGTAAAAACCAAGGAAATGCTTGGCCTGGTAGCGTCCATGGTGCTGCGCTGTGACGACTGTGTCAAGTATCATTTAGGCAAATGCCACGAGGCAGGCGTTAATCACGATGAAATGAACGAGGTGTTTATGATAGCTAATTTAGTTGGAGGCTCAATAGTGATACCACATTACAGGAGGGCTGTTGAATATTGGGATGAATTGAATGAAGTTGACAGTTAAAAGTTGGCGGTTTGCAGTCAATAATTTTAAATTAGCCGAATAAATAAACACCATGCAAACTGCAAACTCAGAACTGCAAACTCAAGAACTAAAACGCTGCACCTGGCCGGGCAATGACCCGCTTTATATCAAATATCATGATGAAGAATGGGGCAAAGAAACCCATGATGATAAAAAGCTGTTTGAATTTATGGTTCTTGAATCCGCGCAGGCCGGTTTAAGCTGGATCACGATTTTACGCCGCCGCGAAGGCTACCGCAAAGCCTTTGCTGATTTCGACGTGGAAAAAGTTGCAGCGTTTACCGATAAGGATGTGGAGCGTTTATTAAATGATGCCGGCATTATCCGCAACCGTTTAAAAGTGCTGTCGGCCATAAGTAATGCTAAACTGTTTATCGAGGTACAAAAGGAGTTTGGCTCATTTGATAAATACTTGTACAGCTTTATGCCCGATGGAAAGCCCGTTAACAACTACAGTGATAAAATACCGGCAAGCACCCCAATATCCGATGCCATCAGCAAGGACATGAAAAAGCGGGGCTTCAAATTCTTTGGCACTACTATAGCCTACGCTCACATGCAGGCTACAGGCATGGTGAATGATCATTTGCCTGATTGCTCTTTTAAATGATTTCACCGATTGGAGGATGATTTCACCGATTACTTATTTATGATTACACCGATTTGAAAAACGATTACACCGATTGGTTTAGTAACCAACATAAATTGTATTTTTGAACCCGGACGCTGGCTATCTGCTTCATCGGTGGAATCGATCCTCCATCGGTGGAATCGATCCTCCATCGGTGAAATCACAAAATAATAATCGGTGTAATCAAAAAATAATGAAAAAACTATTTCTCCTTGATGGCATGGCCCTTATTTACCGGGCGCATTTTGCTTTGGGTAAAAACCCGCGCTTTACTTCGGGCGGTTTAAATACAACGGCGATTATGATCTTTACCAATACACTGCTTGATGTATTGAAAAGGGAAAAGCCTACGCACATGGCGGTAGTATTTGATACCGAGGCCCCAACCGAACGCCATACAGATTTTGCAGCTTACAAGGCCCACCGCGAAAGTATGCCAGAAGACTTGTCGAAGGCGATACCATATATTTTTAAATTGATCCTCGGTTTTAATATCCCTGTTATTACTTCGGATGGTTACGAGGCCGATGACATCATAGGTACCCTTGCAAAAAAGGCCGAAGCCAAAGGTTACCAGGTATATTGTATGACGCCCGATAAAGATTTTGCCCAGCTGGTATCTGATAATATACGTATTTATAAGCCTGGCCGCCAGGGTAATGAAGTTGAAATATTGGGTGTGAAAGAAGTTTTGGAAAAATGGGAAGTTGAACGGGTTGAACAAGTAATCGATATTTTAGGTTTGTGGGGCGATGCGGTGGATAATATTCCCGGGATACCAGGAATTGGCGAAAAAACCGCCAAATCCCTTATTAAACAATATGGATCGGTCGAAGAAATCATCAGCCATAGTCATGAGCTAAAGGGTAAGCAGCGCGAAAATGTGGAAGCTTTTGCCGAGCAGGGGCTAATGTCGAAAAAATTGGCCACCATCAATCTGAATGTGCCTGTGGACCTCGATGAGGGCGGCCTCGAAATGTGCGCGCCCAGTAAAGATCTTTTAGAGCCCCTGTTTGCTGAGCTGGAATTCCGCACCTTGGGGAAACGCGTTTTTGGAGACGATTTCAGTATTACCGAAACAAAATCTGTGGGTATCCAAACAGACCTGTTTGGGGAACCCGTTGCAACAGGCCGCACCACGATGACGGTTGATATTGAAGATATAGCTGAGCCTGCATTTACCACCGTTTTAAAAAATATAAATACAGTTCCGCACCAGTATCATTTAGCTGATACTTTGGAAAAGCGAAAAGAGCTTATTAAAATACTCGAACAGCAGAAAAGTTTTTGCTTCGATACGGAAACTACCGGAACTGATGCAAACAGCTGCGAGATGGTTGGCTTATCATTCGCGGTAAAACCCGGCGAGGCATGGTATGTTCCTGTGCCCGAAGATCAGGAAGCTGTGCAAAGTATAGTGGACGAGTTTAAACTGGTGCTCGAAAATGCAGCCATTACAAAAATTGGCCAGAATATAAAGTTTGACATTTTAATGTTGAAGTGGTATGGCGTTGAAATGAAAGGCGACCTGTTTGACACCATGATGGCGCATTATGTAATCGATCCGGACACACGCCATAACATGGATGTGCTTTCTGAAAATTACCTGGGCTATAAACCGGTTTCCATTACCGAGCTAATCGGCGCCAAAGGCAAAGCCCAGGGCAGTATGCGGGATGTTGAAATTGAAAAAATAAAAGAATACGCTGCCGAAGACGCCGACATCACCCTGCAACTAAAAACAATATTTGAACCAAAGATAAAGGAAGTTGAAAGCGAAAAACTGATCCACGAAATTGAGAATCCGCTGATATACGTCCTTGCAGATATGGAGTACGAAGGCGTCCTCATTGACCACGAAACGCTGAAAGAGTTTTCGAAAGTACTGGAAACAGATATTGCAAAGTTCGAAAAAATAATTTTTGAAAAAGCGGGTGTCCGCTTTAATATCGCCTCACCAAAACAACTGGGCGAGGTTTTATTTGAAAAATTATTGCTTGATCCTAATGCAAAAAAAACCAAGACCGGCCAGTACCAAACAGGTGAAGATGTGTTGCTGTCGCTGGCTGCCAAAAGTGATATAGTAAGGGATATATTGGATTTCCGGCAATTGCAGAAGTTAAAATCAACCTACGTTGATGCATTGCCATTAATGGTAAACAAAAAAACCGGCAGGGTGCATACTTCCTATAACCAGGCGGTGGCGGCGACAGGGCGGCTAAGCTCAAATAACCCCAATCTGCAAAACATACCCATCCGCACCGAGCGGGGACGTGAAGTAAGGAAGGCTTTTATTCCGCGCGACAGCGGTCATACGATTGTATCGGCGGATTATTCTCAAATAGAGCTGCGTATTATAGCCGAGATCAGCAAGGATGCAAATATGACCGAGGCCTTTGTTAAAAACCTGGACATCCACACGGCTACAGCCGCAAATGTTTATGGCATTACCCTGGACCAGGTGACCAGCGATCAGCGCCGCAATGCCAAGGCGGTAAACTTTGGCATCATTTACGGACAATCGGCTTTTGGACTATCGCAAAGTTTGGGTATTCCCCGCAAGGAAGCAGCAGAAATTATTGATAACTACTTTGCGCAATATCCCGGCATTAAACAATACATGACTGATACCATGAACTTTGCCCGCGAAAAGGGCTATGTATGCACCCTGATGGGCAGACGCAGGTATTTGCGCGATATTAATTCGGCCAATGCAACGGTACGTGGTTTTGCAGAACGAAATGCCATTAATGCACCAATACAAGGTTCAGCGGCTGATATGATAAAAATAGCGATGATCAACATTCATCGGGAATTTAAAGCTTTAAACCTTGATGCCCGCATGACCATGCAGGTGCATGATGAACTGGTGTTCGATGTGCCGCATGGTGAGGTTGAAATTGTAAAGCCCATTATTTTGGAGAACATGAAAAATGCCATAAAAACCAAAGTGCCGATTATGGTGGAGATCGGGAGCGGGTTAAATTGGCTGGAGGCGCATTGATGTTGGTGAGTGGTTGATTGGGTTGGATTAGGTTGATTTAAGTTTTGTTGTCTTTTATTTGTACAAAGGGTGCAAGTCAATTTGTCGCTGCAGCACGAAACGTTCCTACGGAACGTGTAAATGGATTGTGTATCTTCTACCAACCAAACGTTCCTACGGAACGCATTTTTATGTCGGAGACATGTTCCATAGGAACATTTGGTCGGTAGAAAAAATAAAAGCAAGCGGTTGCGTTCCGTAGGAACGCTTGGTGAAATGCGATGATTTGATTTGCGCCCTGTACAAATACAGAATAACTTTTTTAAGCCAAAATAATTATATTTGTGATTAAACGTTTTTTTAGAGCAAAAATGAGCGATCAGCATAAATATAAAAATGTTATATCAGAGATCCCATCCACGGCTGTAGAGGTTTACCGGATGCTGCCGGAAGGTACCCGCTGTGAGGTTATTTTTAACGAATTAATTATGTCACCCTCGCCAACTCCAATTCATCAGCTGTTGCTTTCTGATCTTCACGCTATGCTTTACTACTTTTTAAAAAGTGCTAAACTGGGCAAAGTTATCTCATCCCCAATAGATGTTTATTTGGAAAATAATGACTCGGTGGTGCAGCCGGACCTAATAGTTATTCTTAATGAAAATTTACATCAAATAAAAACCGACGGTATTTATGGCGCACCTGATATAGCTGTTGAAATACTATCGCGCAACAGAGCCTACGATACCAAAAGAAAAAGAGCGCTTTACGAAAAAGCCGGCGTAAAGGAATATTTTATGATAGACCCCGAAAACAAAAAAACCATTTTGCTTACCCTTAATGCATCCGGGGTTTATGAGCAAACTTATGAAGAAACAGGATTGTTAAAATCTGAGCTTTTAAACTGCGATATTACTTTTTAGGGGTGCAAATCAAATTGTCGCAATTCACCAGGCGTTCCTACGGAACGCAAACATTTGGATTTATTTTTTCTACCAACCAAATGTTCCTACGGAACATGTCTCTAATATTAAAATGCGTTCAATTCTTTTCTGATCAGTCCCATTAAAGATTCAAAATTTTGCTTATCAGCCAACCTCATCGCATCAATGTAAGCTTTTCTGCTATCGCCTTCCCAATGGTACAATTCAAGTGGTTTATATCCAAACTTTAAGGCAACGAGATTCATCAAAATTCGTCCTGCCCTTCCGTTACCACTGTTAAATGGATGAATACGGATGAACTCATAATGAGTTTTGAATTGACAATTTTGAAATTCAAATAATAAAAATTATTTTTTCAAACATATTATGGGCAAGTATTTGTTTATTTAAATATTTCTTTGCTTAAATTGACCCGATTATCAAACACCTATGAGAATTTTCCACCTGAGTGCCGAATGTTACCCCGTTGCCAAAGTTGGCGGGCTGGCGGATGTTGTTGGCGCGCTGCCCAAATATCAAAACCGGGCAGGGCTGCATGCGGCTGTTGTAATGCCTTATTATAACCGCAAGTTTGTACAGGAAAACGTGTTTGACACAGTTTTCCAGGCGTCAACCCTGCTCGGAACACGCCGCCTCTATTTCGAAATATTAAAAGAACAAACCGATAAACTGGGTTTTGAACTTTACCTGGTAAAAATTCCCGGGTTACTTGACCGGGAAAAAGTATATCAATACCCGGATGAAACCGAGCAGTTCGTCGCATTCCAGATCGCTTTTTTAGACTGGATCAGTTTTTCGCAGCAAACACCCGATATTATCCATTGTCACGATCATCATTCAGGCCTTGTGCCATTTTTATTGCAGCATTCAAAACTATATACCCGACTGGCAAATACCCCTACGGTATTGACCATACATAACGGCCAGTATCATGGCGCTTTTGGATGGGATAAATTATCATACCTGCCAGAGATCGACCTGACTAAAACAGGTCTTCTTGACTGGAACGGAGCGATAAACCCGCTGGCGTCTGCAGTAAAATGCTGCTGGCGATATACTGCCGTATCGCCTACCTATTTGCATGAGCTTACGATAAGTTCAAACGGGCTTGAATATTTATTCTACACGGAAAGTGCAAAAGGTTCGGGAATTATTAATGGTATAGATACTGAAGTGTGGGACCCGAAGACCGATCCGATGATCGCCAACAGGTTTTCGATAAAACAGTTGTCAAAAGGCAAGCAGGCCAATAAACGGGCTTTATGCAAGAGGTTTGACCTTTCGCCGGATAAGCCATTGATTTCATTTATAGGCCGGCTGGTAGTTGAAAAAGGGGCCGACCTTTTGGCTACAGCTATGGAGGAAAGCTTTAACGAGCATCCCGGCCAATTTAATTTTTTAGTATTGGGGGCGGGCGACAAGGAAACAGAAAAAGAATTGCTGGAGTTGGGTGCATTTTATGCGGAACAATACAACATTTTTATCGGGTATGATGAGGCGCTTGCGCACCTAATTTATGCCGGTTCCGATTTTCTATTAATGCCATCGCGTGTCGAGCCTTGCGGGTTAAACCAATTATACGCATTGCGGTATGGAACTTTGCCAATGGTTACGAGCACCGGCGGCTTAAAAGATACCGTTATTGATTTTGGCGATGAGGGAGGCTACGGGGTAAGGTACAATCATGCCAGCGTTGAAGATATTTGCCATTCGGTGACACGTGTTTTAACACTTTATGAACATCCAAAACACCTGCAATTTTTGCGCAAATTAATGATGACGCTCGATTTTTCATGGGATCGCTCAACAACAGAATATATTGATCTTTATAAAAGCTTAAATCCAATAATATGACCTTAAAAGTAATTTGCATCGTACTTGGCGGCGGCCAGGGAAGCCGGTTGTCGCCGCTAACTGCAACCCGCTCAAAACCGGCAGTACCTATTGCCGGTAAATACCGCCTGGTTGATATACCAATTTCAAATTGCCTGCATTCGGGTATCGACCGGATTTATGTGCTCACGCAATTTAATTCGGCATCTTTAAATAAGCATATTAAAAACACTTACCACTTCAGCAGTTTCAGCGAGGCCTTCGTCGATATTTTGGCTGCAGAACAAACACCGTCGAGTGTGGCCTGGTTCCAGGGAACTGCCGATGCTGTCAGACAGAGTCTGCACCATCTTGCCGTTCACGAATTTGAATACGTGCTCATCCTTTCGGGCGACCAGCTATACCAGATGGATTTTGGAGAAATGATAAATCAGCATATTGAAAAAGGTGCGGAAATATCCATAGCGACCATACCTGTTCATGCAAATGATGTACCGGGTTTTGGCATATTAAAAACAGACGAGAACAGCATGGTTACCGCCTTTATTGAAAAACCAAAAAGCAATTTCGAAGGCTGGGCCTCGGAGGTTAGTCCGCAAATGGAAGCGGAAGGCCGGCTGTACCTGGCCTCGATGGGGATTTACCTGTTTAACCGTAAACTTCTGTATGATCTCTTGCAGGGCAATGAACGGACAGATTTCGGCAAAGAAATTATACCGCAATCAATAAGTGAACATAAAGTGTTAAGCTATCAGTATGAAGGCTATTGGACAGATATAGGTACAATTCCTTCATTTTTTGAGGCCAACCTGGGCTTAACCGACGATATCCCGCAGTTTAACCTTTTCGATAAGAACCCTATTTATACCAGGGCGCGCATGCTGCCGCCTTCCAAAGTTTCGGGTACTCACCTCGAAAAAGCCATTATTTCTGATGGTTGTATTATTAATGCAAGCCATATCACCCGGTCAATAATAGGAATACGCACCCGTATTGGTTTTGGTACTGTTATTGAAAGCTGTTACGTTATGGGTAGTGATAATTATCAGACGCTGGAGCAAATAGAAGAGTCGCATTTAAGCCAATCTCCGCTTATGGGTATTGGCGACAGGTGCCATATCAGGAATGCCATTATTGATAAAAACACCTATATTGGTGACGATGTACAAATAAACTGCGGTGAAAAACTGGAAAACGGCGATTACGGCGCCTATACGGTACAGGATGGGATAGTAATCATAAAAAAGAGGGCGGTTATACCAAACGGGACGGTTATTTGAAGTTTGCAGTGGGCGGTGAGCAGTTTTCAGTAGGCAGTAAGCATGCAAACCGGCAACTGCAAACCGGCAACTGCAAACTTCTGGCTTTTCCCAATTTGCTTTAAAACTGCAAACTGGCCACTGCGAACTGCAAACTGTTAAGTGCCAAAAACAATTTTTGAAAATTTTGTTTATCATATTATAAACTTAAAAATTGAAATTATGAAAAAAGTACTTAGTATGATTGCTTTAGCAGCAATCTGTTTTGGGACAGTTTCGGCATCTATCCCTATAAGGTCAGTACCAGATACCGGCAAGGTTAAAACAAAGTTTGCACATCACACCTATAAGAGAAAGCAAAAAACCTTCAACAAGAAAGTGAAGACAAAAATTAAGGACACCACAAACAAGAAGTATTAATTCGGCAGGAACGGTGCCATAAAATTTAAATATTTACATTTAGTGTGGTTAACTTATATTAATTTCTTAAAATTTGTAATTTAATTGAGACGACACAAAACAAACCAAAAAAGAAACCGTTCATACATACAGATTACATTAGTTAATCTATAATTAATTCACGTATTAAATTCAAAACTTAGAAAATTTAGAAGTATGAAAAAATTATTTTGTATGATTGCTTTAGCAGCGATCTCTTTCGGAAGCGTTTATGCATATGGTACAACGAGCACAGTTAAAGCATCCATGCAAACTGATACTACCAAGAAGAAAAAAATAAAACCTATGAAAAAGGATTCGACAAAGAAAAAAGATTCCGTCATGTCTAAACAAAAATAATGTTAAAGAAAAAAACCCTCCGAAATACGGAGGGTTTTTTTTTATAGTGTTAAACTTTCACCGATGCCAGGCAGTTTCAAATTAATTCCTGCCTTATTAAATTTTTCAGCCACCTCGTTTTTATCAATCTTTATTACAGGAAAAGTATCATAATGCATCCCGACAATATTTTTGCAATTGATAAAGCTGCATGCCTTTATGGCATCATCGGCACCCATGGTATAATTATCGCCGATGGGTAAAAAGGCCCAGTCGAGATTTTCATCCGCCAGCAGTTTCATATCATAAGTAAGGGCGGTATCGCCAGCATAATATACGGTTTTATCTTCCGTATAAATCACAAACCCTGCCGGATTACCCCCCGGAGAGCCATCGGGCAGCGTGCTTGAATGTATAGCATTAACCATCTTAACGCGGCCGAAATCGAAATTAAAACCACCGCCAATATTCATTGCATGCACATTTTTTACGCCCTTTTTTTCAAGCCATGCCGCTATTTCGGCGATGCAAATCACTGTAGCGCCGCTATTTTTTTGAATTTGAAGCAGATCGGCCATATGATCGCCGTGGCCATGGGAAATAAGAATATAATCGGGTTTTAAACCGTTAATATCAATAGCCTTTGCCATCGGGTTCGGCGAGATAAACGGATCGAATAATAGTCTTTTTCCACCTGTGTCAATGCTGAACGATGCCTGTCCGTAATAGGTTGTTTTCATAGGATGAGGTGCTTATTGGTTTATAATATCGAGTGATGAATGTCGAATTACAAAGTTTAAAGACCTTCATCATTCAAAATTCGACATTCGGTGTTCAATATTCAAATAAAACTTGATTAAAGGTTTTAAGGGTTAAAACAGCCCGCCAAGTCCGCCAAACATTTCTTTGGTCATCGCCGCCATTTCGCTTTGGCCAACATTATCAGCCTGTTCCATAGCCTTGTTTATGGCTATAACCAAAAGCTCCTCCAATTGTTCTTTATCCGCTTCCTTAAAAAAACCCTCATCGATCGCAATAGATTGGATTATTTTATTGCCGTTGGCGCTCACCATAATTTTTCCGCCTTCTGCTGTTCCGCTAACTGTTATTGCGTCCAGCCTCTGTTTTACTTCGCCCGCTTTTTGCTGGGCTTGCATTAGTTTGTCGAACATGTTTTTAATTGGTTAAGCAGTTGATTAAGTTGATTAGGTGAGTGGTTGGCTTTATTCATTGGAAATCCGGATTTTATAATTTAACCACTCAGGCAAACGGTTTGTTTGTTATTTAGGTTACAACCTAATCAACCATTCACCTAATCAACTCAATCAACCAAGCCTCAATCCTCACTCGTATCACCATTACCCTTATAAGCGCTTTTCCGCACAATTGGCATCCCGGTAACTTTAAAGAGTTCATCCAGCTTCAGCAAGCTGCCGTTGGATAAGTTTGATAAAAGTACAATGGTAATATCATCTTTTATATCCCTAAGAAAAATATGGCGAAAACCGTGCCACCAGCCGGTATGATAGATGACTTGCTTACCGGGCGCTTCAAAAATACGCCATCCGTAGCCATAGCTAAAATGCCCGTGTATAGTGGGGTTACGCGGGACATATGCCGAATCCATCGTGGTCTGTTTTAATAACCTGCCCTCGCGCAAAGCCCTGTCAAACAAGTAAAGATCGCCCACTGTGCTGTAAATCCCTTTATCACCCACCGGGCCATCCAGAAAGTTCTGGACTACCGAATACCGCCATTGCCCCCTGTCATGCCCAACCACGTCAACAGGGATCTTATCATAAACGGCCTTTGAATAAACTGCTGTATGTGCCATCCCCGCAGGCTTAAACACATTTTCCATCATAAAATCAGCGTACGGTTGGCCCGTCACCTTCTCGATGATCGAGCCAAGCACCATGAAATTAGAGTTGTTATATAAAAACCTTTTGTTGGGTTTATTAAACGGATGCGGTTTGTATTTGGCTATCAGCGCCATTTCCTCTTGATTTGTAATTCCTTTTCGCTGATTCCAATGATTCGCCCTGTATAAGTCATCAGTAAAATATACATAATTCATTAGGCCCGAACGGTGGGTAAGCAATAAGCGGATAGTGATGCCGCTGTACGGAAAATCGGGAAAAAACTCTTTTACACTATCGTCCAGTTTCAATTTCCCACGCTCCATCAGCATCAAGACCGCGGTCGAGGTCATAGTTTTTGTAACGGAAGCCAGCTCAAATTTCGAATCGATATTTAAAGGAATACGGTGCAGATAATCAGCCCAGCCTATGGCCTTTTCGTAAAGGATTTTACCGTGTTTGGCAACCAATACATTTCCGTTAAAGTTGCGGGTCCTGTGGAGTTCCTGCATAACGGCCTCAATCCTTTTATCTTCATTGTTGGGGTTGTAGGCCAGTAAAGCTTTGGTGTCAACCGGCGTTATTGTGTGGCTTGGCGATTCTTTTGTATGATTATTTGATTTGGACGAGCAGGAGGCTAAAAAAAGTAAAGGGGCTGTAAAAGTTAAAAAAGTTTTATACACTAATCTCATAAGCAAATTTCCATATTTTAAACGCAGGCAAAAGTTAGAAATTATACTTTCATTTTTAAATAATGTTTTAAATATTTTCTTCTTTGGTTAAATTCTCTTTTGTAAGATCAGATTAAAGGGTATACAAAAAAACATTGGACTGTTTTATTAAGGCCAAAGGCAACGTGATTATCCCTGGCCGCGTTTCAGTATCCGCGTAGAACAATAGCAGTCGGCACTCCTGACCGAGCCTGGCCAATGAGCGCTGGGTTTCGTTGTTTAAAGCGGAATATATGTTGGCAGTTCGCGCAGATCACGCGCTTTTTATCCGCTTGATAATCACGTCAAAATTTCGTATATTTGATCAATCCATCAAGCTTCCGGGTTTATCAAAAAGCAGTAAAACAAGCGCTGAAAAACTTATTTTTCAGTAAATTCATTATCTTTTTTTGAGTTTTTTGACATATCTAATTGATATATAACGATTTAAGTAAATTTGCACCTATTTTTTTATCACCGCCTAACTGAGTTTAGCCGGGAAAAGTGTAAAAATTATCACCGCCTAAACGCGTTTAGCCGGGAAAACTGTAAAAATTATCACCGCCTAACTGCGTTTAGCCGGGAAAAGTGCAAAAATTATCACCGCCTAAATGCAGTTAGGCGGTGATAATTCCGTCTCCGGGCCTGGCTCAGTTGGCAGTTTTGAAAAAGTTTGCAGTTTCCAGTAGGCAGTTTGCCGTTTAGACCATCGGCTATGGACAAAAGAGCGTATTGCAAACTGCAAACTGCCAACTGCCTACTACTATTACCATGAACCGTGAACTATGAACTATGAATAAAATTGGATAATATTGCAAACTGATAAGGTATAGCACGATATTATCTATGAAAACAGCTTTAATAACAGGTATAACGGGCCAGGACGGCGCGTATTTAGCAGAATTTTTACTAAAAAAGGGCTATGAGGTACATGGCATAAAAAGGAGGTCGTCGATGTTTAATACAGAGCGTATCGATCACCTCTATCATGACCCGCATGATCCCGGTGTGAAATTTAAGCTCCATTATGGCGACCTTACCGATTCAACGAACCTCATCAGGCTTGTGCAGGAAATTCAGCCGGACGAGATCTACAATTTAGCGGCCCAAAGCCACGTAAAGGTAAGTTTCGATACGCCCGAGTATACGGCGAATGCCGATGGCCTTGGCACATTGCGTCTCCTTGAAGCCGTGAGGCTGTTGAACCTCGAAAAAAAGACGCGTATTTACCAGGCTTCAACATCCGAACTATATGGTTTAGTGCAGGCCGTGCCTCAAAATGAGGCCACGCCGTTTTACCCGCGGTCACCTTATGCGGTTGCTAAACTATACGGCTACTGGATCATTGTTAACTATCGCGAAGCGTACAATTTGTATGCTTGCAACGGCATATTGTTTAACCATGAAAGTCCGATACGGGGCGAGACGTTCGTCACCCGTAAAATTACCCGTGCCGCCTCAAAAATTGCCATGGGGCTGCAGAATTGCCTGTACGTGGGTAACCTTTCTGCCCGGCGCGACTGGGGCCATGCCAAGGATTATATTGAAGCGATGTGGCTGATGCTGCAGCAGGAGAAAGCCGAAGACTTTGTTATAGCCACAGGTGTGACCACTACCGTACGTGATTTCATAAAAATGTCTTTCGGAGAACTTGGGATAGAAGTTGAATTTAGCGGCAAAGATGAGAATGAACGCGGCGTTATTATTGATCTGGACGAGCAAAAAGCCGTAGCGCTTGGATTGAACCACAATACATTGAAATTGGGACAAACAATAGTAAAAGTGGATTCAAAATACTTCAGGCCAACGGAAGTGGATTTGTTAATAGGTGACGCGACTAAGGCGAAAGAAAAATTAGGATGGGTGCCTAAATACGACCTGCAGGCTTTGGTGAGCGACATGGTACAATCAGACCTTCACCTAATGAAAAAAGATGATTATTTAAAAAAGGGAGGGTTTAAAACACTTAATTATTTTGAGTAAAAATTATCAGATCATTCATTTTTGTTTATGAAGAAAATATTTAGCACTATCCTATTATTATTTTCGATAATTGGCGTTGCATGCTCACAGTCCGAATATCAGCCTTATTCGTACCAGTTTTATCAAAAACTAAACGGAGATCTTTATTCAACCCATACAAATGCGCATACTTCGCTTAAACCATTATTTGTTGGTGATTCCTTACTAAGGCATCATTACGATTCATTAATGAATTACGGGTCAGACGGTCAGCAGCACAACTGGGGGCATAGAAAACTGTTTAGTGAGCATTTAATAGATGTGAGAGATTCCAGCTCAACCTTTTATGCAGACATCTTACCTGATTTTACCGTTGGCGAAAATTTTTCGGGCAGCAAAAACACCAATTTAACCTCCCTTGGTTTCCAGCTTGGCGGAACTGCGGGCAGTAAATTTTACTATAATATAAGCGGCTTTGCGAGTCAGGCCGTTTTTCCTGAATATATTTCATCCTACATTAACCAAACAGGCATCGTTGCTTCGTGGGCTGAAAGGGCTAATGATATATCAAACCTGTCAAACTATATTAATCGGGTAGGTATAGTGCCGGGACAGGCTTACGACCAGAATTTAGGCCATAGCACATCGCAATGGTCGTACGTTACCGCGGTGCTATCCTATACCCCCGTAAAATACTTGAATATAACTGCCGGCCGCGATAAGACTTTTATTGGCGATGGCTACCGTTCTATGTTATTATCTGATTATGCATCGCCGTATCCCTTTTTTAAATTAACTGCAACCTTAGGCCATGTAAGGTACATGGCCATGTGGGCCGATATGAACGATCCCGCATCAACCTCACAATACGGTATTAACAGGAAGAAGTTCGGCGTTTTTCATTACCTTGACTGGAGTGTAAGCAACCGCATTTCTCTTGGATTTTTTGAAAATGTGATGGGATATTTTACGGATGATAACGGCCAAAAACGGCCTTTTGATTTTAATTATATCAACCCGCTTATAGCGATGCAGCCCATTAATAATTCGAGTGATAATTCAGATAAGTCCTTACTTGGTTTTACCGCTAAATACAAAATTAGTGATGGCGTAACCGCCTACGGGCAATTTGCATTAAATGAATTTCACGCTTCTGACTTTTTTTCCAGCGATGGCGCCTCTGACAATAAATATGGCTGGCAGTTTGGTTTCAGGGGAACTAACCTGTTTGCCGTCAAAAATTTAAACTTCCTGATCGAAACCAACAATGCTAAACCTTATACTTATTCGGCCAGATCAGCAATTGAAAATTATTCGGATAACGGCGAGCCATTGGCACATCCATGGGGCGCAAATTTCAGGGAACTTGTGGGCTTATTAAACTATTCGTATAACAGATTTGATTTTAGCGGTGAAGCTGATTTTGGGCGGTATGGTTTAGATATTAACGGCTTAAATTACGGGAAAGACATTTTTCAGCTTTATCCTTTTCCGGCAGCGACATACCCTAATGGAGGAACGACTTTTGGCAATTATATGGGGCAAGGATTAACTACCAACCTGGTTTATTTTGAAGGCAAGATCGCTTTTTTACTCAACCCCAAATATAACCTGAGGATTGAGGCAGGTGCGATTTACAGAACAGAAAACAATAGCCAGTTTAGGGACAGGACCACCTGGCTCACTATCGGGCTCCGCAGTTCCTTCCGGGAATTCTATACTGATCTGGCAAGTTATAAAGCGCGGTAGGGGCGGTTTGCAGTGGGCAGTTTGAAGTTGCGCAGAATTTGCAGTTTGTTTTCTGCTTCTGCTCCCCAATAATTAATTCAATAATTCAATAATTAATTAACTGGCAATAATATGTTTATTCTGCGGTATGCCTAAAAGCTTAACCTGGGCGGCAATGCTTTTGGCATCATAACCGCATTCGGCCCAAAGTTCGGGCTGTTCGCCATGCTCTACAACCTTATCTGGTATCCCCAAACGCACAACATTGGCGTAGTAATTATTATCTGCCATAAACTCAAGTACTGCACTGCCCATCCCGCCTTCTAAACAGCCATCTTCAACCGTAATTACTTTGCTGAATTTTCTAAATACATCATGCAGTAAAGCTTCGTCCAATGGCTTTACAAAGCGCAGATCGTAATGAGCGGGATAATAGCCTTCGACGTTTAATTCGGTCATCGCCTTTACGACTTCGTTACCAATATGGCCTATAGTTAAAATTGCGATGTCTCCGCCATCGCATATTTGGCGGCCTTTACCAACTTTTATGGCCTTTAGAGGCCGCTGCCAGTCAACCATAACGCCGTTACCGCGCGGGTACCTTATAACAAATGGGCCCATATTATCCTGTTGTGCAGTAAACATCAGGTTTCGCAATTCTTCTTCATTCATTGGCGCCGAAACTGTCATATTAGGTATACAACGCATGTAAGCCAGATCATAAGCACCATGGTGGGTTGGGCCGTCGGCGCCTGCAATGCCGGCCCTGTCCAGACAAAATACCACATTCAGGTTTTGGATAGCCACATCATGTATCACCTGGTCATAAGCCCTTTGCATAAAGCTGGAGTAAATATTGCAAAAAGGGATCAGTCCCTGCGTTGCC
This sequence comes from Mucilaginibacter sp., assembly GCA_036758125.1. Lineage (GTDB taxonomy): Bacteria > Bacteroidota > Bacteroidia > Sphingobacteriales > Sphingobacteriaceae > Mucilaginibacter. The sequence continues at coordinate 159,379 of DAIOXE010000004.1, read as the reverse complement.
AACCCGGCCGAAAATGTTACGGCATGCTGCTCGGCTATACCGACGTCAAACGCGCGGTTTGGCATAGCTTTCATCATCAGGTTAAGGGAACAGCCCGATGGCATGGCGGGTGTAACGCCCATTATCTTAGGATTTTGTTCAGCAAGCTCAATAATAGTATGCCCGAATACGTCCTGGTATTTTGGCGGCTGAGGCTTGTCGTGCTTGGTTTTTTTTATTTCACCGGTTATCTTATCAAATAACCCGGGTGCATGCCATTTGGTTTGGTCCTTTTCTGCCAGTGCATATCCTTTTCCTTTTACAGTGATGCAGTGCAACAGTTTGGGACCGGGTATATCCCGCAAGTCGCGCAGTACTTTTACCAGGTGCTCTACGTCATGCCCGTCAATCGGCCCAAAATACCGGAATTTAAGCGCCTCGAAAAAATTGCTCTTTTTAAGCAGCGTACCTTTGATACTTTTCTCCAGCTTTTGAGCTATCTTATAGGCATCAGGCCCTATGGCTGATATTTTGGCGAGAATATGCGCTATATCATCCCTGAAACGGTTATAAGGTTTTGAAACAGCAATATCAGTTAAATATTCCTTCAATGCCCCCACATTTGGGTCGATAGACATGTTATTATCATTCAATATCACCAGAATGTTCGAGTTTTCAATACCGGCATGGTTCAACGCTTCAAAAGCGACACCTGCAGTCATGGCGCCATCGCCAATTACGGCTACATGCTGTCTGTCTTTTTCGCCTTTATATTGCGATGCTACGGCCATACCCAGCGCGGCGGAAATGGACGTAGATGAATGGCCAACGCCAAAAGTGTCATACTCGCTTTCAGACCGTTTTGGGAAGCCGCTCATCCCTTTATAAACGCGGTTGGTATGAAAAATATCCCGGCGGCCCGTCAGTATTTTATGGCCGTAAGCCTGGTGGCCAACATCCCATACTAATTGGTCATAGGGGGTATTTAATACATATTGTAAAGCGACGGTTAATTCAACCACACCAAGACTGGCGGCAAAATGTCCGCCGTTTACCGATACCACATCTATAATATACTGGCGCAGCTCCTTGCAAAGCTGTTTAAGTTCTTCAACCTTAAGCTCCCTTAGATCAGATGGATTATCTATTTTTTGCAGTAAATTTCCTGCCGGTACCTGCATGGACATAGTTGGATATTTTAAACCTACAAATTACGGTATTTATCGGCAAAATCTAAATTAAAAAAAATCAAACAATAGCGTATATTTGTTATATTCAATTTAAAATCAATTTATGGAGACGGTTATTATTGAGCTAACGAATAAAAAAGCATATAAACTGCTAGAAGATATGGAAGAGTTGGATCTTATCAAGGTATTGAAAGAACCACCCGATATTTCTTTGCTGCGCGGATTGATTAAAACTCCTATGAGTAATGAAGACATTGATAAACAGTTGAATGAAATCCGTAAAGAATGGCAGAGAGATTTTTGATCGATACATCTGCCGTCATCAAATATTTAAATGGAACTTTATCGGCAAACGGTCTATTATTTATGGATAAAGCCATTGCTAATAAAAGAATTATCTCCTTTATTTCTGAAATTGAATTACAAAGTTGGAATCCGGATAATCCTGATGATTTAAAAATTTATCAATTTTTCATCTCAAATTCCACCGTTATTGGTATTGATAATGATATAATTCAAGAAACTATACGAATTCGCAAATCCGTCAAACTCAAATTACCGGACGCATTAATAGCAGCTACGGCAATAATTAATAATCTGACACTTATTGCAGATAATGATAAAGATTTTAAGAAAGTTTCTGAATTAAACTATGCTAATCCTAATACCGTTACCATCTGAATTTTAGACTCAATTAATAAAATGACCAATTCAAATATCTGTATTTTTGAATTCAATCATGACCGAAGAAAGTTTCGAAATAAAATTACCACAGTTTGAAGGGCCTTTTGATCTGCTGCTCTTTTTTATTGAAAGGGATGAACTAGAGATACACGATATACCTATCGCCCGTATCACCGATGATTTTTTGAATTATTTGCATCAAATGGCCATTTTGAATATGGAAATTGCCAGTGAATTTATTTTTGTAGCCGCTACTCTTATGCGTATTAAGGCTAAAATGTTGCTTCCGCGGTATGAGGCCGATGATGATGGAAACCAAACAGATACAAAAGAAGAGCTAATAAGGAAACTGATAGAGTATAAAAAGTTCAAAGAAATTTGCGAAGAGCTGCACCCTTTTGAAGATGAACGGTTTAAACAGGAAAAACGGGGCAATATCAGGTTTGATATTGAGCAGGCTGATACTGTAACATTGCCCGGCGAAGAGCTATCCGAGATTAATTTGTATAAGTTAATGATGGTTTGCGACCGTCTGGTGAAACATTATCTGAGCCGCAGCGAAGAAGTGATCCATACGGTAACACAATACCCGTATACAATAGAGCAGCAAAAGATAGCTATTGAGAAACTGCTAAGGATCAACAAAAAAATGGATTTTAAATTAATCGCCGGCCAATCAGAAAACAAAGTTCATTTTGTTTATAATTTTTTAGCCGTGCTCGAAATGCTGCAGCAGGAACTAATTGATATACAGATAGGATTGGGGTACAATAATTTTTGGGTAAGCCTGAAGATCAGAGGTTAGAGATTGGAGGTTAGAGATTAGTCCGAAAGTCAGTAAAGTCCGAAAGAAGCTGCAGTTGACGGACTTTTCCGACTTTAGGACTTTTCCGACTTTTTTTTCCTAACCTCTAACCTCCAATCTCTAATCTCTTTTTTTGGGACAAAAAACCTAATCTCTAACCTCTGAGCTCTAATCTCTTTTCACTACATTTGCGCGCGAAAACACATCATGAAAAGAGACAAAGTAATTTTTAAGCTATTAGATGAGGAGCAGCAGCGCCAGGAAGAAGGCATAGAGCTGATAGCATCTGAAAATTTTGTAAGCAAACAGGTTATGGAAGCAGCCGGTTCGGTGGCTACCAACAAGTATGCCGAAGGATTACCGGGCAAACGCTATTACGGCGGATGCGAAGTGGTTGACGAAATTGAAACAATAGCTATCGAGAGGGCTAAACAATTGTTCAACGCGGAATGGGCAAATGTCCAGCCGCACTCAGGTGCACAGGCCAATGCGGCGGTTATGCTGGGCTGCCTGCGCCCGGGAGATAAGATTTTAGGCTTTGATCTGTCGCATGGGGGACATTTAACGCATGGCTCACCTGTAAACTTTTCAGGCAAATTATACGAACCGCATTTTTATGGTGTAAAAAAAGAAACCGGCCTGGTTGATTATGACCAGCTAAAAAAGGTTGCCATAAAAGAAAACCCAAAAATGATCATTTGCGGCGCTTCGGCCTACTCACGCGACTGGGATTACGAATTTATTCGCAAGGCAGCCGACCAGGTCGGCGCTTTGGTATTGGCTGATATTTCTCATCCCGCAGGCCTTATTGCCAGGGGTTTGTTGAACGACCCGCTGCCGCATTGCCATATCGTTACTACTACTACACATAAAACCCTGCGCGGTCCGCGCGGGGGTATGATACTGTTGGGGAAAGATTTTGAAAACCCATTCGGCTTAAAGACGCCAAAGGGCGAGGTAAGGATGATGTCGTCGGTTTTGGATATGGCTGTTTTTCCGGGTACACAGGGTGGCCCTCTGGAGCATATCATCGCTGCGAAAGCAATAGCCTTTGGCGAAGCTTTGACTGACGAGTATATGAAATATATTTTGCAGGTAAAAATTAATGCAGCCGCAATGGCGAAGTCTTTGACAGACCGCGGTTATGAAATAATCTCGGGCGGCACAGACAATCATTTAATGCTGATCGACCTTCGCAATAAAAACATCACCGGCAAAGCAGCTGAAAATGCCCTGGTGGCTGCAGATATTACTGTAAATAAAAATATGGTTCCGTACGATGACAAATCGCCATTTGTAACTTCGGGCATACGCATCGGAACCGCTGCCATAACTACCCGCGGACTGAAAGAAAAGCACATGGAAGACATTGTTGAGCTCATAGATTTAGTGATCCGGGATCCTGAAAACGAAAACGCTTTGAAAAAAGTACGTAAAAAGGTTCATGAACTTATGGATGAACATCCTTTATATAGTTGATTTTGGATTTTCGATTTCGGATTGATTAAATAGTCTCTCCGCCACTTGGCGGAGGAGATTTAAAGGAGGCCGGCATTTTTTCAAGTAACTTTTTTTCAATTCACACGTAAAAATACCCGGTTAAATAAATTAGTGATCATAAGAACTTGGAAACGGAATTAAAAATACATGTACTTGTTGTTGACGATAACCAGATAAACAGGCTGTTGATCAATAAAGTATTAACAAGATGGGGTGCAACTGCTGATTTCGCCGAGAATGGGTTACAAGCAGTTGAAAAAATAGAAAATAACCTTAATTACGATGTTGTATTAATGGATATTTATATGCCCGAAATGGGCGGTTTGGAAGCGACCCAACTCATCCGTTCAAAACAAGAACCGTACATCAGGGAACTACCTATCATCGCTCTTACTGCGTCCATGTTAACATCCGAAATCGACGATATGGAAAAAGCAGGCATGAATGACTACATTTTAAAACCGTTCGACCCTAAAAACTTGTTCGAAAAATTGAGCAGGTACCAAAAGGTGTGATTAGAGGTTGGAGATTAGAGATTAGTTCGAAAGTCCGAAAGAAGCTGCAGTTTGGAGGTTAGCCTGATGTTTCGCCAAAAATAACTTAAGTTATACAGAAGAGATTAGAAATAATCATATCCTGAAATCTTAGTCCGAAGAACTTTCTAAAATCAGCGAAATCAAAAAAATCAATTAAAATCTGTGATCCTACTCAGCATAGGCTATTGTAGCGATACTTAACTTTAGTCCGGGGATTTTAAGTAATTCTGCCCCGCAGGCTTCAAGTGTTGAGCCGGTTGTTATTACGTCGTCAACCAGTAAAATGTGTTTATTCATTAGCTTTTCAGGATTTATAACGGTAAAAACTTCTTTCATGTTTTCAAACCTGGCAAACCGTGATTTATGGGTTTGGGTTTCAGTAACAACCGCCCGCACTAAGTTATCATCTTCAACAGCAGCATTTAATTTTTCCGATAACCCCCCGGCAAAACAAGTGCTTTGGTTGTATCCGCGCTCTGTCATCCTTTTTTTATGCAGCGGGACGGGAACTATCAGATCAATGGTATTAAATACATCATTTTTAACCAACTGTTCTGCAGCTATATTACCCATTAAATTGCCGATCTGCTTGATGCCTTTGTATTTAAACTGGTGCATCAAATTTTGAATTTTGCCGCCCTTTGAAAAATAAAAGAGTGAATAGCAGCCTTCTAATTGAATTTTGCCCCAAAACTGTTGGGCAACTATATTACCAGGCTGCAAATGGAAATTGGTAAAAGGTAAATTATAGCGGCAATCAGTGCATATTAAGTATTCGTTGGCCATAAGGCTTTCCCTGCATGCGGCGCAGAGATCAGGAAATAATAAGGAAACAAAATCGGCCAGATAACTGCGATGAACTTTCATTTGATGAATTTAACGCAGATTTTTCTCATTCAGAAACTTTTGCCACTTCTTTTATCGCCAGTTGTCCGCAGGCGGCATCAATATCCTTGCCACGGCTGCGGCGTATATTGGTAGTGATGCCTTGTTTGCGTAAACATTCGGCAAAGGCTTCAATTTTATCTTCGCCGGCATTTACAAAATCGGCAAAAGCAATCGGGTTATATTCAATGATATTTACTTTGCACGGCAGGTGTTTGCAAAAACGGGCAAGTTCCATCGCCTCCTGTAAAGTATCATTAAAGCCATCAAAAACAATATATTCGTATGTTACCGGATTTTTTGTTTTGGCGTAATAGTATTTTAAAGCTTCGGCAAGCGACTTTAACGAGTTTTGCTCATTGATAGGCATAATCGTATTTCGCTTTTCGTCATTCGCGGCATGGAGCGATAAAGCAAGATTAAATTTTACCTGATCGTCGCCAAGTTTTTTTATCATTTTGGCAATCCCGGCTGTTGACACCGTGATCCTTTTGGCGGCCATATTAAGCCCATCTTCCGAAGTAATTTTTTCAACTGACTCTAACACATTTTTGTAGTTCAGCAAAGGTTCGCCCATACCCATGTAAACAATATTTGATAAGGGAATGCCGTAGTTTTCTCTCGCCTGTTTGTCAATCAGTACTACCTGGTCGTATATTTCATCCGGATTTAAGTTGCGCTTACGTTCCATATAACCGGTTGCACAAAATTTACAGGTCAAACTGCAGCCCACTTGTGACGACACACAAGCCGTCATTCTCCCCGGCATCGGGATCAAAACACCTTCGATCAGGTGGCTGTCAAATAAAATAAAGGAATTTTTTATAGTTTTATCCGCGCTAAACTGCGAATTGTGAATTTTGATATGATTGATGGCAAAATTTTCAGCAAGCTTAATGCGGAGTTCTTTTGAAATATTGCTCATTTCATCGAAAGAAAAGCATGATTTCTTCCATAGCCATTCATAAACTTGCTTAGCCCTGAAACCTTTTTCGCTTATCTTCGTAAAGTGTTCCTGCAAAGCTTCAAGGCTAAGGCTCCGGATGTCAATTTTATCATTTGCGAACTTCACGCTGCAAAAGTACTAATGTTATTTTGAATGAAAAGTTTTAAAGCCGATTACGTTTTCCCGGTTAATACCGATCCAATTAAAAATGGCACGGTTACCGTTGACGATTCCGGTAAAATAATATCGGTTACTGGTGAAAATACTATTTCGGAAACAAATAACGTACCAGTTGAACATTTGACCGGCATTATTTGCCCCGGCTTTATTAACACACACTGCCATCTTGAACTTTCGCACCTTAAAGGTAAAATAGCGCCGCAAAAAGGGCTTGTAAATTTCATTAAAGATGTTCAAAAATTCAGGGGGGCCGATACTGCTGAAATACTTGACGCAGCCACGGAGGCCGATAACGAAATGTATCAGAATGGTATAGTTGCCGTTGGCGACATATCTAATACCAATATAAGTATACCAATTAAAGCCGATAGTAAATTATATTACCACAGCTTTATTGAATGTTTCGGTTTTGTGCCCGATCTGGCAGCCCTGGCATTTAACAATGCTTTGGCCCTGCTGGATGAATTTAAGCCGCAATCAGCTTCAATAACCGCTCATGCGCCATATTCGGTATCAAAAGAGTTGTTTAAACTCATCAGGAGGTATAGTGAGAAAGGAAAAAACCTGATCAGTATCCATAACCAGGAATGCGAAGACGAAAATAAATTTTACAGGTATAAACAAGGCGGTTTTATTGACTTGTATGATAGTTTCGGAATAGATATTTCTTATTTTAAACCCCATGCGCGTAATTCACTGCAATCAATAGTGCCCCTGGTAACCAATAAACAGGATATCTTAATGGTGCATAACACATGCACCAACTTAAAAGATATTTACTTTATAAAGCGGCTTGACCGCAAAATACATTGGTGCTTTTGCCCCAATGCTAATCTATATATCGAAAACATCCTCCCCCGGATCGGGCTGTTTACTGACAAGGGTTTTAATATTACATTGGGCACCGACAGTCTTGCCTCAAACAGCAGCCTGTGTATATTAAGTGAAATGCGGACCCTTCAGCAAAATTTCCCGGCATTAAGCACCGCTCAGTTAATCGAGTGGGGCACCATTAACGGGGCGAGGTATTTAGGTATTGATGATGATAAAGGCACCCTTGAAGCCGGCAAAACACCGGGATTAAACCTCATCACCGGGCTCGACGGATTAAAAATTACGCCGGAAGCTAAGGTGAGGAGGTTGGTGTAAAGTTGAAATGTTATCATTAGAAATTTTAAGGCTAAAACTGCTTACGCTCATTAAATAACAAAACGGGTTTACAAAGGTTTACACATTTTAGGGTTTACATGGCTTTATCTATGTGATAATCAGGTAAATATATGGTTTACAGTGACAACAAGGGTTTACACTAATTCTACCCAATTCAAGTGTTGGATTTGTTCATAGGACTTCGACAAAGCAGGTTATCTCGCCCAAGCGATAGGCTTGGCTCTATTTCATTACATCACAAACTTTTCGTTCTGACACACGAGTCGCCTTTGCTCACTTGCCATTGCCCGCCAGCGCGAGATGGGAGGCGCATACAAGGTAACTGCCGGGTATGCTTAGCATCGCATGGCCTGATCGTATCCTGATTCAGCCCATGCATATCCATAACATGATCTGTAAACCCTTGATGGTCTTTTATTCTGTGGTTATCTATCAGGAATGCTGAGGACATTACTGTTCTGCGTGAAGTCCGATTTTGTTTCCTTCCGTGTCAATAATTATGGCAATATATCCTGCGGGGATTTGTGTTTTGGGTGCAATAATTTTTCCACCGGCCTGTTCCACTTTGTCAAGAACAGTTTGAATACTTGGACTTGCGTTGATATAAACTAATGTACCGTTGCCTGACGGGCTGTTTCTTTCTGTTTTTGATAATACGCCTGTTATTCGTCCTGATGTCGCCTGAATAACATTAGGATCAAACGGAAAGAAAACAGCTTCATCGTTTCCGTCTGCTCTTTTATGTTGCATCGTTACAAGTTTATTTGACATCTGTTTTGCTGTTTTTGCAAAACAATATCAAGGTTATTAAACTTGTACGCTCCTTCAGGGTGGCTCACTTATGCCGGAATGTCAGCTTGGATGAGAAACATTTACTGGCTCAGTTTCCCCGGAATCCAGCCAAAAACCTTCTATCTGTAGTGGCTCACTTTGCTCTGGAATCACTGGCTCAGTTTGCTGCGGAATAGTGGCTCACTTTGCCCCGGATTATTCACCATCTCATCAAAACCCATTTTTCCTTCCATAATCCCCCTCAAACCCCCAAATAAAAAAATAATTCCCCCACTATTTGACAGTTAATCTAAAATATCTTCAACAATGGCCGAGTTTTGGCGCTAAGATAATCAGGGAATTTAACCGGGCAATTTTAAAATTGTTATAATCATGCCATTATTTGTACTTTTGATAATTAACACTGTTACTATGCAACAACGGGTAATTAATATAGATAAAGAAATAATGGGCGGGACGCCTGTTTTTTTTGGTACCAGGGTACCCATCAAAAATTTATTTGATTATTTGGAAACAGGCGATTCAATAGAGGTTTTTTTAGAAGATTTTGAAGGTGTGAAGCGTGAACAGGTAGTAAAAATACTGGAAATGTCTAAAAAACTGATCGAGTCATCTACTAACATATTAAATGAAAATTTTGCTTGATGAATGTGTTACTAAAAAGCTTAAAGCTCATTTAAAAGAATTTGAGGTTTTTACCGTAACAGAATTAGGTTGGGGTGGTGTTAAAAACGGCAAACTTTTAACGCTGTGTGTTGAAAATGATTTTGACGTTTTATTAACGATAGACAAAAACCTTATTTATCAGCAAAATCTTGGTAAATACAAAATCTCGATAGCTGTATTTAACACCATTACCAGCAAGATTGAAGAACTTAGTCAGTTTATATCATCTTTTAAACTACAATTGTTAGAATTCGAATCTCACAAAGTCTATGTTATTGATAAATAAATTAATTCGCCCTTCGCTGGCCAATTCAAAAACCTATTCCAACCCAACCATACACTCACTCAATCAACCTAATCAACCCGATTCCCGTTCCCCAAACCCCAAATAAAAAAATAATTCACTCCCTATTTGACAATTAATCTAAAAGTTCTATCTTTGCCGTCCCTTAACAGGGAATATAATATGCTTTGAACGAAGCCCTACTGCTTCGATGAGCACAAAAAAATATAGAAATGTCAGGAATAATTGGTAAAAAGGTAGGTATGACCAGCATATTCGACGACGCAGGGAAGAACATCCCCTGCACAGTTATCGAAGCTGGCCCTTGTGTGGTAACACAGATCAGGTCTGTTGAAACTGACGGTTATGCAGCTGTACAGCTTGCATACGGTGAGAAAAAAGACAAGCATACTTCAGCGCCTTTAAAGGGCCACTTTGAAAAAGCTGGTACAACTCCAAAACGCAGGCTGGTTGAATTCAAAACTTTCGAGGATCAAAAAAACTTAGGTGACACTGTTACAGTCGGCATCTTTGAGATCGGCGATTTTGTGGATGTGGTTGGCACTTCAAAAGGTAAAGGCTTCCAGGGTGTGGTAAAGCGTCACGGTTTTCATGGTGTGGGTATGGCAACTCACGGTCAGCATAACCGTTTGCGCGCACCGGGTTCATTGGGAGCTTCGTCATGGCCTTCACGTGTATTTAAAGGTATGCGCATGGCCGGCCAAATGGGTAATAGCCGTGTTAAGGTTCAAAACCTGCAGGTGGTTAAAGTGTATGCCGAGCAAAACCTGCTGGTAGTTAAAGGTTCCATACCGGGAGCTAAGGGTTCATTCGTAATAGTGGATAAATAAAATGGAAGTAAACGTATTAAATATATCAGGTAAAGAAACCGGTGCCAAGGCGCAGCTTTCCGATTCCATATTCGGTATTGAGCCAAACGATCACGCTATATATCTTGACGTTAAGCAGTTTCTTGCGAACCAGCGTCAGGGTACGCACAAAGCAAAACAGCGTAATGAAATTGCAGGTTCAACCCGCAAGTTATATAAGCAAAAAGGTACAGGCGGCGCCCGTGCCGGCAGTGTAAAGTCACCTTTATTTAATGGTGGTGGCCGTGTATTCGGTCCGCAGCCGCGCGATTACAGCTTCAAGTTAAATAAGAAACTTAAAGCCCTGGCACGCAAATCGGCTTTATCCTACAAAGCGCAGGACAATAACATAGTAGTATTGGAAGATTTCAGTTTCGACGCTATCAAAACCAAAAACTATATACAGCTTACAGCCGACCTTAATGTTACTGATGTAAAAACATTATTAGTATTGGGCGCTGCAAATAACAATGTGTATTTATCAAGCAGGAACCTGAAAAAAACAAAGGTGATCACTGCCGACCAGCTTAACACTTACGATGTGCTGAATGCCGGCAAGCTTTTGCTGACCGCAGGCGCGTTAAAAACTTTGGAGGAAGCATTAACTAAGTAATTATGGAAATTTTAAAGAAACCCTTACTTACTGAAAAAGTAACCATGTTAACCGAAAAGCTTAACCGTTATGCTTTCAAGGTTGATCACAGGGCTAACAAAATTCAGATAAAGGGAGCCGTTGAGGCTATGTATGGTGTTAACGTTACAGCTGTGAACACTATGAAATACGTTGGAAAACTAAAGACCCGCAATACGAAGGCCGGCGCCGTTTCAGGACGTGCCGCTACTTACAAAAAGGCGATCATTACGTTGAAAAGCGGAGAGGTAATAGATTTTTATAGCGGAATATAAATAAAGAGATGGCAGTTAAAAGATTTAAACCGGTTACGCCGGGTACCCGCTTCCGCATAGACACTTCTACGTCGGATATTACAACAAACGTTCCTGAAAAAACGTTGGTTGTTTCGGCGAACACGAGATCAGGCGGACGTAACAACAGCGGTAAAATGACCATGCGCTATATGGGTGGTGGCCATAAACAAGCTTACAGGTTAATTGATTTCAAACGCAATAAGTTTGATATCCCTGCAAAGGTTGCAACTATCGAGTATGATCCCAACAGGTCGGCACGTATAGCACTACTACACTTTGTTGATGGTGAAAAAAGATATATGATAGCCCCTGAAGGATTAACCGTAGGTATGGCTGTTCTGTCAGGCGATAACGTAGCTCCCGAAGTTGGTAATACTTTACCGCTTAAGAGCATCCCGCTGGGTTCTATCATCCACAATATTGAACTTAACCCAGGCCAGGGTGGTACCATAGCACGCAGTGCCGGTACTTATGCCCAGCTTTCGGCACGTGATGGTAAATATGCCATCATCAAATTGCCTTCAGGCGAAACCCGTATGATACTGTCGACTTGTTTGGCAACTATCGGCACGGTTTCAAATGGCGAAAAGGCTAACGCCGTGTTAGGTAAAGCCGGCCGAAAACGCTGGCTGGGCCGCAGGCCAAGAGTTCGTGGTGTTGCCATGAACCCGGTAGATCACCCTATGGGTGGCGGTGAGGGAAGGGCCTCAGGCGGTCACCCGCGTTCACGTAAGGGTTTATTGGCCAAAGGCTTTAAAACACGTGACAAAAAGAAAACATCGGATCGTTATATCATTGAAAGAAGGAAAAAATAATGGCTCGTTCAATTAAAAAAGGACCTTACATCGACCATAACCTTGACAAGAAGGTTATGGTGCTGAATGATTCAAATAAAAAATCGGTTGTGAAAACATGGTCGCGTCGTTCCATGATATCTCCTGATTTCGTTGGTCATACATTCGCAGTACATAATGGGAATAAATTTATCCCTGTGTACATAACTGAAAACATGGTTGGGCACAAGCTGGGAGAGTTTGCGCCAACCCGTACATTCCGCGGTCACGCAGAAAAGAAAAAATAACAGGCAATGGAAGAAGCAAGAACAAAAATTAAAAAGTCTGTATTAATAAGACAGCGCAAAGATGCGGAGAAAGCCCTAACCGGCGGCCCTTCAATTGCAAAGTTACAGAACTGCCCAACCTCGCCACGCAAAATGCGCCTGGTGGTTGACCTGATCCGCGGTGAAAACGTTGAGAAAGCGTTATACATCTTAAAATATACAAATAAAGAAGCTGCCATACGTGTAGAGAAACTTTTGTTATCGGCCATCAAAAACTGGGAACAAAAAAACGAAGACAAGCGGGTTGAAGACAGTAACTTATATGTTAAAGAGGTAACAGTAGGCGGCGGACGCATGTTAAAAAGGTTACGCCCGGCCCCGCAGGGAAGAGGATACCGTATCCGCAAACGCTCAAACCATGTACACCTGGTCGTAGACAGTAAAAACGATAACAATTAATTTGAAATGGGACAGAAAGCACATCCAATAGGTAACAGGTTAGGAATCATCAGAGGTTGGGATTCTAATTGGTTCGGTGGCAATCATTATGCCGACAAATTAGTTGAAGACGAGAAGATCCGTAAATATATTTCAGCCCGTATTTCAAAGGGCGGTGTATCAAAGGTAGTTATCGAGCGTACTTTAAAACGCATTACAATAACTATTCACACTGCACGTCCGGGAATTGTTATAGGTAAAGGCGGCCAGGAAGTTGATAAGATAAAAGAAGAGTTAAAGAAACTGACCAAAAAGGACGTTCAGATCAATATATTCGAAATAAAGCGCCCGGAACTTGATGCACAATTAGTTGCTGAAGGTATAGCGAAACAACTCGAAGCGCGTATTTCATTCCGCCGTGCCATGAAAACCACTATTGCTTCAACCATGAGAATGGGTGCCGAAGGGATAAAGGTGATGACATCTGGCCGTTTAGGCGGTGCGGAAATGGCACGTACAGAGCAATATAAAGAAGGAAGAATTCCATTACATACTTTCCGCGCAGATATCGACTATGCATTAGCCGAAGCTTTAACCACTTACGGTAAAATAGGTGTTAAGGTATGGATCTGCAAAGGCGAAGTTTACGGCAAACGCGATCTTTCTCCAAACATTGGCGGTTCAAGCGCCAGCAGCGGAAAAGGCGGGCGTCCTGAAGGCGCGGCAGCATTTGGCGGTCGCGGTGGTGAAAGAGGCGGCGAGCGCGGCGGTGAACGCAGGGGCGGTGATAGAAGACAAGGTGGTGGCGGCGACCGCAGAGGTCCGGGTGGACCAGGCGCTGGTAACCAGCGCGGCGGCGGAAGTCGTCCGGGCGGGCCAAATCGCCAGGGCGGACAGGGGGGAGCCAATCGCGGTGGCGGAAATCGTCCGGGCGGACCAGGAAAGAGATAATAATTAGATTTGAGATGTGAGATATGAGATGTGAGAAAACATTTCTTGTCTATCGTCTGAGTCGCAACGATAAAGTAAAATAAATTAAGGATAAAGGATATTTGATAAGAGATAGCTGGAGTAAAATCTCAAATCTCAAATCTCAAATCTCAAATCTCAATACTTAAGAAAATGCTACAGCCAAAAAGAACGAAGTTCAGAAAGATGCAAAAAGGCAGGATGAAAGGAAACGCCACTCGCGGCACTGAGCTTTCATTCGGATCTTTCGGTATAAAATCACTCGAGGCGGCCTGGATAACCAGCCGCCAGATAGAAGCTGCACGTATTGCTGTAACACGTTTTATGAAACGTGAGGGACAGGTTTGGATAAGGATATTCCCCGACAAGCCTGTTACTAAAAAGCCGGCAGAAGTACGTATGGGTAAAGGTAAAGGCGCGCCTGAATACTGGGTAGCGGTAGTACGCCCCGGAAGGATTATTTTTGAAGCAGAAGGCGTTCCTTTAGATGTAGCTAAGGAAGCACTGCGCCTGGCAGCACAAAAGTTGCCGGTACAAACAAGGTTTATAATACGTAGGGATTACGTGGAAGCATAGTTTGAAGAGTTGTTGAAACGTTGTAAAGTTGAAATGTTGTAAAGTTGGATTGCACTTTTCAACCAACAAACAGGAACATTACAACTTTACAACCTTCCGACATTACAACAAATAAAAAAGAAAAATGAAGAACTCAGAAATTTTGGAGTTGTCAACTGAAGAATTGATTGCCAGGGTAGGCGAGGAGAGGGTAAACCTCACCAGGCTGAAATTTGCCCACGCGGTTTCTACAATTGAAAACCCTACCCGTATTACAAAAGTACGCAAGGACATCGCACGCATAAATACCGAATTAACAAAACGTAAAGCGGCGTCGGCTTCTGAATAATTTAAAGCATCGGGAAAAATGGAAAGAAATTTAAGAAAAACACGTACCGGCCTGGTAGTAAGCAACAAGATGGAGAAATCTGTCGTGGTTGCTGTGGAAAGGAAAGTAAAACACCCTATCTATGGCAAGTTCGTTAAGAAGACTACCAAGTTTATGGCTCATGATGAAGCTAATGCCTGTGGTGTTGGCGATACCGTATTGATTATGGAAACACGCCCGCTGAGCAAAAATAAAAACTGGAGATTAGTTCAAATTTTAGAAAGGGCTAAATAAAATGGTACAACAGGAATCGAGATTAAATGTAGCTGATAACAGCGGCGCTAAAGAAGTTTTGGTGATCCGTGTATTGGGCGGTACCGGTAAAAGGTATGCCTCGATCGGCGATAAGATAGTAGTTACTGTAAAAAGCGCTTTGCCCTCAGGTAACATTAAAAAGGGTACCGTTTCAAAAGCCGTAGTGGTTCGCACTAAAAAAGAGATCCGCAGGAAAGATGGTTCATATATCCGTTTTGACGATAACGCAGCGGTTTTGTTAAATGCCCAGGATGAGCCGAGAGGCACACGTATCTTTGGCCCGGTTGCAAGGGAATTACGTGAAAAACAATTTATGAAAATTGTATCATTAGCACCGGAGGTATTGTAAAATGGAAAAGAAAAAACACGAACAGCCTGCCAAACTGAAGATAAAAAAAGGCGACCTGGTAAAGGTTATAGCTGGTGATTCAAAAGGAGCACAGGGTAAGATATTAGAAGTAATATTAGCCAAGGGCCGTGCCATTGTTGAAGGCGCAAATATGGTATCAAAACATACCAAACCGAACGCAGCTAAACCCAACGGCGGAATTTCAAAGCAGGAAGCTGCTATACATATTTCGAATCTGATGCTGGTTGATCCTAAAACAGGAAAACCAACCCGCGTTGGCCGCAGAAGAAATGAAGCCGGTAAATTAGTTAGAGTGGCAAAAATATCAGGAGAGGAAATTAAGTAATGGAATACGTACCAAGATTAAAAACAAAGTATAGGACCGAAATTCGTACTACGCTGAAAGATAAATTTCAGTATAAAAGCGTAATGCAGGTTCCAAAGCTTGAAAAGATCGCTATCAACCAGGGTGTTGGCGGCGCTACTACCGATAAAAAACTAATTGAAAGTACAATTAATGAATTGACTACCATTACCGGTCAGCTGGCGGTTTCATCGAAATCTAAAAAAGATATTTCGAACTTTAAGCTTCGTAAAAACATGCCAATTGGCGTACGTGTTACTTTACGTGACAATACCATGTACGAGTTTCTTGACCGGTTGATAGCCGTTGCTTTACCACGGATCCGCGATTTCAAAGGTATCAATGATAAAGGTTTTGACGGACGCGGAAATTATACGCTGGGTATAACAGAGCAGATCATATTCCCCGAGATTAATATCGATAAAATCAGTAAGATCCAGGGTATGGATATTACCTTTGTAACCTCGGCAACAAATGATGTTGAAGCACTGGAGTTGTTGAAACAATTTGGATTACCATTTAAAAATCAAAATATTAATGGCTAAAGAAGGTGTAAAAGCGCGTGAAATTAAACGTGCCAGATTAGTAGCTAAATACGCTGAAAAAAGAGCTGCGCTTAAAGCGGCCGGCGATTATGCCGGTTTGGATAAATTGCCAAAGGCAGCATCGCCTGTGAAATTGCACAACCGTTGTAAATTAACAGGCCGCCCGCGTGGCTATATGCGCCAGTTCGGTATTTCACGCGTAACTTTCCGTGATATGGCCCTTGCAGGCAAGATCCCCGGAATAAAGAAAGCTTCTTGGTGAGAAGTGAGTTGGTGAATGGTGAGTTGTCGTTTGAATTTTATTCACTACTCACCACTCACTACTCACCACTCACAAATATTAACCGATAGCAGGTCCACGGAAACCACTATCATAAAACAATAAAATGAATACAGATCCAATCGCAGATTATCTTACAAGAGTAAGGAATGCTATTAAGGCCAACCATAGGGTTGTTGAAATTCCTGCATCAAATCTGAAAAAGGAAATCACGAAAGTGCTTTTCGACAAAGGTTACATTGCCAATTTTAAGTTTGACGACAATGGTCCTCAGGGCACTATCAAAGTAGCTTTGAAATACCATCCGATAACAAAAATTTCTGCTATACGCAGCATTTCGCGCATCAGTAAACCAGGTTTGAGGAAATACGCAGGCATGGATAATATGCCAAGAGTATTAAATGGTTTAGGCATCGCCATCCTGTCGACTTCAAAAGGTGTAATGACCGATAAAGAAGCGCGTCAGCAAAATGTGGGCGGTGAAGTTTTATGCTACGTTTATTAACAGGAGGAATTAAGCAATGTCAAGAATAGGAAAAGCACCTATAGCGCTGCCCCAGGGGGTTACTATTACAGTTTCAGCTGAAAATGTTGTTTCTGTAAAGGGACCCAAAGGTGAGTTGCACCAGGCTGTCGACAGTGATATTATTGTTGAACAGGAAGAAGGGATTTTGGTTGTAAAACGCCCTTCTGATCAAAAAAGACACAAAGCGTTACACGGTTTATACCGTTCGCTTATCAATAACATGGTAACAGGGGTAACCACAGGTTACAGGGTAGAGCAGGAATTAGTGGGTGTGGGTTATCGTGCAACAAATACAGGTAATACTTTAGACCTTGTGCTGGGATATTCTCACCACTACGTGTTTCAATTACCAAAAGAAATTAAAGTTTCAACAACTGCTGAGAAGGGTAAAAACCCAACAATTATTTTAGAATCAATTGATAAACAACTTATTGGGCAGGTAGCGGCAAAAATACGCTCGTTACGCGCACCGGAGCCTTACAAGGGTAAAGGTATCAAGTTTGTTGGCGAAGTATTGAGAAGAAAAGCAGGTAAATCAGCATCTAAAAAATAATCGTCATGGGAGCTAGAGCAAAATTATCAAGAAGAGACAGAATTAAGATGGGGATCAGGAAGCGCCTTTCAGGTTCTTCGGCACGCCCTCGTCTGTCAGTATACAGAAGCAATAAGGGCATTTACGCCCAGATCATTGACGATGTGAATGGTAAAACATTGGTGTCGGCGTCATCTTTATCAAAAGATTTCAATGCTGAAAAAGGCACCAAGATAGATCAGTCGGTTGCCGTTGGCAAGCTGGTTGCTGAAAAAGCAATTGCTGCCGGTATTAAAGATGTGGTTTTCGACAGGAACGGTTATTTATACCATGGCCGTGTTAAATCACTGGCTGATGGCGCACGTGAAGGCGGATTAAACTTTTAATCGAAAAGAAAAATGTCAACAATCAACGTAAAAAGAGTAAAAACAAGCGAGATCGAATTAAAAGACCGCCTGGTAAGCATACAGCGTGTAGCCAAAGTAACCAAGGGTGGCCGTACATTCAGTTTCAGCGCCATTGTAGTTGTAGGTGATGAGAACGGTGTTGTAGGTTATGGCCTGGGTAAAGCTAAAGAGGTTACCGAAGCCATTGCAAAAGGCATTGATGATGCAAAAAAGAACCTGGTAAAAGTTCCGATCATTAACGGTACTGTGCCGCATGAACAAATAGGTAAGTTTTCCGGCGGTTTTGTTTTCATAAAACCCGCTGCTAATGGTACCGGTGTAATTGCAGGCGGTGCAATGCGTGCCGTATTGGAATCAGCAGGCATCCATAATGTATTGGCAAAATCAAAAGGCTCATCAAACCCGCATAACGTGGTTAAGGCGACTGTATCGGCATTATCACAATTGCGTGACGCTTATACTGTGGCACAGCAGCGCGGCATTAGTTTAGGTAAAGTATTTAACGGATAATCTGTCATGGCAAAAATCAAAATAACACAGATTAAAAGCGTGATCGATAGAAGTGAGCGCCAGAAAAAGACAATTGAGGCCCTGGGCTTAAGAAAGATCAACCACAGTGTGGAAGTTGAAGCTACTGCGGCTATCATAGGTATGGTTAAAACAGTTAATCACCTGGTAGCGGTAGAAAACATTTAATATCATGAATTTAAGTAATCTTAAACCTGCAAAAGGTTCTACAAAAAATAGAAAAAGGATTGGCCGCGGTACAGGTTCAGGCCGTGGCGGAACATCAACCCGTGGCCACAAGGGCGCGGGTTCACGTTCAGGTACAAGCACTAAAGTGGGTTTCGAAGGGGGCCAAATGCCATTACAGCGCCGTGTACCAAAGGTTGGATTTAAAAATCCTAACCGTGTGGAATATGTTGGCGTAAATCTTGATGTATTGCAAAAACTGACCGAGCAGTATGCTGTTTCATCAGTTGATCTTGCTACGTTAAAAGAACACGGTTTAGTTTCAAGAAACGACCTGGTTAAAATACTTGGCCGTGGCGAACTAAAGGCCAAATTAGAAGTTAAAGCCCACGCGTTTACTGCAACAGCACAAAAGGCGATTGAAGCAGCCGGCGGCACCATAGTTAAGCTATAATTTTAAATGAAGAAATTTTTCACCACAATATCCAATATCTGGAAGATCGAAGATCTGAGAGTGCGTATTATTAACACGCTTTTATTTCTTTTGATATATCGCGTAGGTTCATTCGTGGTACTACCGGGCGTTAACCCTGCAACGCTTAGTGGTAAGGAAGCTGGCGGGATCGCCGGTTTACTGAACATGTTTGCCGGGGGCTCGTTTTCCCGGGCATCAATTTTTGCCTTGGGTGTAATGCCCTACATTTCAGCTTCTATTGTGGTGCAACTGCTTGGCATTGCAGTGCCTTATTTCGCAAAATTGCAAAAAGAAGGCGAAAGCGGGCGCAATAAGCTCAATCAGCTGACCCGCTATCTAACTATCGGTATTACCGCTTTACAGGCGATCGGATACTTGAAATCTCAGATCAGCGCCGACCAAATGTTAATTGCCAACCCTTACTTTACTGTTTTAAACATGTGCGTACTTACTTCGGGTACCATGTTTGTTATGTGGCTTGGTGAAAAGATTACTGATAAAGGTATAGGCAATGGCATTTCACTTATCATCATGATTGGTATTATCGCCGCTTTGCCTGGTGCATTTATAACTGAATTTCAATCCCGCAACGCCGGAGCAGGTGGTTTAATAACTTTTATAGTTGAAATTGTTGCACTTATTGCGGTGGTAATGTTCACTATATTAATAGTACAAGGCACCCGAAAGGTTGCGGTACAATATGCCAAACGTATTGTTGGTAACAAACAATACGGCGGCGTTCGTCAGTATATTCCATTAAAGGTAAATGCTGCCGGTGTAATGCCTATCATATTTGCACAGGCTTTAATGTTTATACCAGCAACTGTCACCCAGTTTTTCCCAAAGGCAGCATCAAATCCTATATTAATGTCCTTATCTGATTATACGGCAGTGGGCCATAATGTACTGTTTGCCGTATTAATTATTGTGTTTACTTATTTTTATACGGCTATCACAATAAACCCGAACCAAATGGCCGAAGATATGAAAAAGAACGGGGGCTTCATTCCGGGTATTAAGCCGGGAAGGTCGACAGCGGAATTTATTGACGGCGTAATTTCAAAAATCACATTGCCCGGGTCTATTTTTCTTGCTATCGTGGCTATTTTTCCGGCAATTGCCAGTAAGTTGCATGTTAACAGCGGTTTTGCACGGTTTTTTGGCGGTACCTCACTGATCATCCTGGTCGGTGTTGTTTTAGATACGCTGCAGCAAATCGAAAGCCACTTGTTGATGCGCCATTATGATGGTTTGATGAAAACAGGAAGGATCAAAGGCCGCACAGCGATGCCTGCAAGCGGAAGCAGTCAGCCTGTTATCTAATGATATAGCCATGTCAAAGATCGTTTATAAGTCTGTCGAAGAGATAGAACTAATAAGAGAAAGTTCTTTACTTGTGTCCAAAACACTTGGAGAGATTGCAAAAGTAATTGCTCCCGGCGTTAAAACCATTGAATTAAACAAGCTTGCGGAAACCTTTATCCGTGATAACGGAGGGATACCTGCATTTTTAAATTACCATGGGTTCCCTTATGCCTTGTGTATATCTATGAACGACCAGGTTGTACATGGTTTCCCGGGACAGCGTTTTTTGGTTGAAGGCGACTTGGTGTCAGTTGATTGCGGGGTGGTTTTAAATAAATATATCGGCGATTCGGCCTACACTTTTGCTGTTGGCGAAGTTAGCGACAGTGTAAAAACACTAATGCGTGTCACCATGGAATGCCTTGACCTCGGCGTTGAAAAAGCGGTAGCCGGAATGAGGATCGGCGATATTGGTTATGCAGTACAGGAACATGCGGAAGAATATGGCTTTGGCGTTGTAAAAGAGTTGGTAGGTCATGGTGTAGGATTGCAATTGCACGAAAAACCTGAAGTGCCGAACTATGGTAAACGCGGGTCGGGTATAAAACTGGAAGAAGGTATGGTGATTGCTATTGAGCCCATGATAAACGCGGGAAAAGCAAGGGTGAAATTTTGGGATGATGGCTGGACAGTATCCACCATTGATGGTAAGCCATCCGCTCATTATGAACATACAGTAGCTATAAAAAAGGGGAAACCGGAGATTCTTTCTACATTTTCATTCGTTGACGATGTATTAAAAGAAAAAATTAAAAGTTAAAATAATTTTATTAATTTTGCATCCCGCTTTTAAGGCGGATAATTTAGTAATAATCAGTAAAGTATGGCCAAACAATCCTCTATTGAACAAGACGGAACGATTAAAGAAGCATTATCAAACGCGATGTTTAGGGTAGAATTGGAGAATGGTCACGAAATTATTGCGCATATATCCGGTAAAATGCGGATGCACTACATAAAAATTTTACCTGGCGACAGGGTGAAATTGGAAATGAGTCCGTACGATTTAACAAAGGGCAGAATAACTTATAGATATAAATAATAAAGCGATGAAAGTTAGAGCATCCATTAAAAAACGCAGTGTTGATTGCAAGATCATCCGCCGCAACGGGAAACTTTATGTGATCAACAAAAAGAACCCCAAGTTTAAACAACGCCAGGGATAGGAAATAATTTTGAATTATTGAATTATTGATTGAGTGAATAAATCAATAATTCAGAAATTCAATAAATCAATAATTAATAAAATATGGCTAGGATATCAGGTATTGATTTACCAAAGAATAAAAGGGGAGAGATAGGACTTACGTACATTTACGGGATTGGCCGCTCAACAGCTCAAAGGATCTTGACTGAAGCCGGTATTGATTTCGATACCAAGGTACAGGACTGGACCGATGAGCAATTAAACGCTATCCGCGGGATAATTAACGACCAGATTAAGGTTGAAGGGTCTTTGCGGTCAGAAGTTCAGCTGAATATCAAGCGTTTGATGGACATAGGTTGCTATCGTGGCACACGTCACCGTAAAGGATTGCCTTTGCGCGGCCAGCGTACTAAAAACAACTCGCGTACCCGTAAAGGAAAACGTAAAACAGTTGCTAACAAAAAGAAAGCTACTAAGTAAAAAGTTGGCAGTTATTAGTTGGCAGTTAGCAGTTTTTAATTCGCCGCTTTATAACTAGGATGTATAAATGATTAACAAACCGATTAATGATTTCAAGGCATTCAGCTTAGAGATCATTAGGAATATAAAATTATAAAAAACAGTTAGTGTGTCCGGATTATTCAATCAATAATTCACTAATTCACTAATTCAATAATTAAAAAAGATGGCTAAAAGTAAAAAAGTAACCAAAAAGCGTGTTGTAATTGTTGAGCCTTATGGCGAGGCGCATATCAACGCTACTTTCAATAACATTATTTTAACCCTTACCAACAAAAGCGGTCAGGCTATTTCATGGTCGTCAGCGGGCAAAATGGGTTTCAAGGGTTCAAAAAAGAACACACCTTACGCTGCCGGTCAGGCCGCTGCCGATTGCGGTAAAGTTGCTTATGATCTTGGCTTACGCAAAGTTGAAGTATTTGTAAAAGGTCCGGGCGCGGGTCGTGAGTCGGCTATCCGTACCTTGCAAACGGCAGGTATCGAGGTAACTACCATAAAGGACATTACGCCGCTTCCGCACAATGGTTGCCGTCCCTCAAAAAGAAGAAGAGTTTAATTAACATATTTTTTAAAGCTAAGATTCGGCAGCTGCGGGCTGTTTGATACTTTAAAGACAACAAAAATGGCTAGATATACAGGTCCAAAATCAAAAATTGCACGCCGTTTCCGCGAACCGATCTTCGGTCCGGATAAAGCGTTAGAAAGAAAAAATTATCCGCCGGGTATGCATGGCGCTTCCAAAAGAAGAGGAAAGCAATCAGAGTATTCAACCCAGCTGATGGAAAAACAAAAAGTTAAGTACACTTACGGTGTATTGGAACGCCAGTTCGAAAACTTGTTTCACCGTGCTTCTGCAAAAGAAGGCATTACAGGCGAGAACTTACTGAAACTTTTGGAAGCCCGTTTAGATAACGCGGTTTATCGTTTTGGTATAGCCCCGACACGTTCGGGCGCGCGCCAGTTGGTTGGCCATAAACATATTACGGTTAACGGCGAAGTAGTGAACATTGCTTCGTATACGTTAAAGGCAGGTGACGTTATTGCGGTTCGCGAAAAGTCTAAATCGCTCGAAGCGATTGCACATTCGGTTGCAGGTAGAAGGATTAACAAATACAGCTGGCTACAATGGGATGCTGCCAATTTAACAGGCAAATTCCTTAACTATCCAAACCGCGATGAGATCCCTGAAAATATTAAGGAAAACCTGATCATCGAATTGTACTCTAAATAATAAAATATGAGGTTAGAGATTAGAGCTTAGAGATTAGAAATTGGAAAAACATTTTCCAGACGCTAACCTCTAATCTCCGATTCCACATCTCACATCTATTCATAAACAAACAATAAAAAAGGATATAAATGGCAATTTTAGCATTTCAAAAACCAGACAAGGTTATCATGCAGAAATCAACTGATTTTGATGGCACGTTTGAGTTTCGTCCATTAGAACCAGGCTTTGGTGTAACCATTGGTAATGCTCTGCGTCGTATCTTACTTTCATCACTTGAAGGTTATGCGATCACTTCGGTACGTTTTTCAGGGGTGATGCATGAGTTTTCAACAATCAAAGGCGTTGTTGAAGACGTTACCGAGATTATCTTAAATTTAAAACAAGTAAGGTTTAAAAAATCGGGTGATTCAGGCGACAGCGAAAAGGTATTCGTGATTATTAACGGTCAGGATGCTTTTAATGCGGGCGACATCACTAAGTTCTCGAATAACTTTACTGTTTTAAACCCCGAACTTGTTATCTGTAATATGGATACATCAGTAACGCTTGAGATCGAGCTTACTGTTAGCAAAGGCCGTGGCTACGTAGCAAGCGAAGAGAATAAAAATCCCGACGCTAATGTTGGTGTAATAGCTATCGACTCTATTTACACCCCAATTAAAAACGTAAAATATACCATTGAAAACTATCGTGTAGAACAAAAAACAGACTATGAAAAATTAGTGCTGGATATTACTACCGATGGCTCCATACATCCTGAAGACGCACTTAAGGAAGCTGCCAAGATATTGATCCAGCACTTTATGCTGTTCAGCGATGAGAATATGATGCTTGAGGCACAGGCTAAAGAAGAAACCAAGGAAGTTGACGAGGAAATTTTGCACATGCGCAAGATACTGAAAACCGAACTGGTTGACCTTGATCTTTCTGTACGCGCACTAAATTGCCTTAAAGCTGCCGACATACGCAGCCTGGCCGACTTAGTTTCGTACGATGTAGCTGATATGCTTAAGTTCAGGAATTTTGGTAAAAAATCATTAACAGAGATCCAGGACCTGGTTAAATCAAAAGGTTTATCTTTTGGTATGAACCTGGCCAAGTTTAAACTGGAAGAGGAGTAATTTTAGAGATTAGCGATTAGAGATCAGAGATTAGTTCTGAAACTTTAATCGCTACTTGTTAAGCAAAGGGTTTCGTAATTAGTAACTAATCTCTAACACCAACCTCTAATCACTAACACCAGCATAATTCCGAGGGCTTGAGTTGATCGCCCAACGGTATGCACGTGAAATAAATTAAAAACAATGAGACACGGAAAAAAAGTTAACCATTTAAGCCGTACCAACAGTCACCGCAAAGCGATGCTGGGTAACATGGCCACATCGCTTATATTGCACAAGCGTATTACTACTACACTGGCTAAAGCAAAAGCTTTACGCGTTTATGTAGAACCCCTGCTTACTAAAGCAAAAAGTGACACAACCCACTCCCGCCGTATAGTATTCAGTTATTTACAGGACAAAGACGCGGTAACTATCCTGTTCCGCGAAATTGCCGAGAAAATAGCCAGCCGTCCCGGTGGTTATACCCGTATCGTAAAAATGGAAAACCGTTTAGGTGATAACTCTGAAATGGCCCTGATAGAACTGGTAGACTATAACACTGTTTACGGTAAGGATGTTGCTAAGGCCGAAAAGAAATCAACACGCCGCCGCGGTGGCAAAGCCAAAGGTGCAGTAGCTGCTGCTCCTGCCGCTGAAATCAAACCTTCTGCTTTTGCCGAAGATGTTGAATTTGAACCTGTAGCGGAAGTTCCTGTAGCTGAGGCGCCGGTTGTTGAAGAAACACCTGCTGCTGAAGAAGCACCTGTTGCTGAAGAAGAGGCCCCTGAAGCTCCAACCGCATCAGCTGAGAACGAAGAAAACGCTGAAAAAGGAGAATAATTAAAGACGCAAAATATTGCGTCTCTACAATAGAATATTAAAACGCCCTGCTCGGTTGAGTGGGGCGTTTTGCTTTGTAAAAAATAAACTAACTACGCGTCCTTGCGAGGAACGAAGCAATCCCTGCACATGCTAATCAACGGAACGTAATCGTCGGTGGAAATGTCATTTCAACTACATCTGCCTGTTTGACTGGCATAGTTCAGAGATTGCTTCGTTCCTCGCAATGACGTGGTGGAGAGCACTTTAACTTGAAAATATAACTGCATACAAAACGTTAAATCCTGTTTCTGGATTGAAAAATTAGCAGTAAATTTACCCATAAGAAATTATATGAAAACAGATTGCTTTCCAATAGACGTTGAAATCGACGAGGACGGTATTTACATCGTTTCCTGTCCTATCTTTAAGGCTTGTCATGCTGATGGGGCAACGATTGACGAAGCATTGGTTGAGTTGGGAGAAGTTATTGAAATGTGTTTAGAAGAGTAGTTGCCGTATCGGTTAGCTCAAGTTCCATACATCAGCAGGTTCAATTTTCGTGGTTCTTCCTGCCTTTACATCTTCTTCCGCTTGCTTCATTTTAGCAGCAAATTCGGGGCTATATGGGGTTCTGGTATTTTTTTCAGCTTTAAATTCGACTTTGAGGGCTTTCATAATTGCTTTCAAGGCAGCTAACTGCTCTTTGTTTTTGGGCTGTACAATTAATGTTTCCATATACAAATTTAAGGTTTTTTAAACAGAAACTATTAACTTTAAAAACTGATGATAATTGGTTCTTAAAATATGATAAAGAGAGGTATGGCCCCGGTACATCCCGGAGCAGTATTAAAAGGAGTTTACCTGGAAAGCATGGAAATTACTATTACAGAAGCCGCAATTAAATTGGATGTTGCCCGCAAAACGTTATCACGATTGGTTAACGGCCACATGGGTGTAAGCGCCGAAATGGCTATCCGTTTGTCCAAGGCATTAAATACAACGCCCCAGCTATGGATGAATATGCAGCAGGGATATGATCTGTGGGTGGCTGAAAAAAAATCGGCGGATATTCACGTTGTTCCTTTTGCGATTGCATCATGAGTGAAAAATCTAACTTTCCGGTAGACGTTGAAATCGACGTGGATGGTATTTACATTGTTTCCTGTCCTATCTTTAAGGCTTGTCATGCTGATGGGAAAACTATTGGCGAAGCATTGGACAATTTAAGAGAAATTGTTGAAATGTGCCTTGACGAGTAATCGGTACACCCTGCGAACTAACCTCCAATCCCCAACCTCTAATCACTAATTCCTGCCAACCTGTCACCGTTTACACACAACTTTCTGACTATTTATTACGTTTCGCCTTTCACCTTTCGCCTTTCGCCGCAAATTTCCCTGCCAAAGCTAAATTGGCACAACCCTTGTTAAATACACTGTAATAAAACAATCATTCAATCTTGAAAATATAATCATATGTCTAAAATAATTGGAATCGACTTAGGAACAACGAACTCTTGCGTCGCAGTAATGGAAGGCAACGAGCCAGTAGTTATCCCCAACAGCGAGGGTAAACGTACTACGCCGTCGGTAGTGGCTTTTATCGACAACGGCGAGCGTAAAGTTGGCGACCCGGCAAAGCGCCAGGCTATCACTAATGCTACTAAAACTGTTTATTCGATAAAACGCTTTATGGGTAATCAGTTTAACGAAGTTACGAAGGAGGCTGCCCGAGTGCCATACAAGGTGGTTAAAGGCGATAACAACACGCCGCGTGTTGAAATTGGCGACCGCAAATATACCCCGCAGGAGATTTCGGCCATGATACTTCAGAAAATGAAGAAAACGGCTGAAGATTACCTGGGGACCGAAATAACCGAAGCGGTTATCACTGTACCTGCATATTTTAACGATGCGCAGCGCCAGGCTACTAAGGAAGCCGGAGAAATTGCCGGCTTAAAAGTGCGCCGTATCATTAACGAACCTACTGCTGCCGCCCTGGCTTACGGCCTGGACAAAGCACACAGGGATATGAAGATCGTAGTATTCGACTGCGGTGGTGGTACGCATGACGTATCTGTACTTGAATTAGGCGATGGCGTGTTTGAAGTAAAATCAACCGATGGCGATACACACCTTGGCGGTGACGACTTTGACCAGTTCATTATCGACTGGATGGCTGATGAATTTAAAAACGATGAAGGCGTTGACCTCCGTAAGGATCCAATGGCTTTACAGCGTTTAAAAGAATCGGCTGAAAAGGCGAAGATCGAGTTATCAAGCTCGGCCCAAACTGAAATTAATTTGCCATATATTACCGCTTCAGACGGCGTGCCAAAGCACCTGGTTAAAACATTGACCCGTGCCAAATTTGAGCAGCTGGTTGACAGCTTAATAAAACGTACTATCGAACCGTGCAAATCTGCATTGAAAAACGCAGGCTTAACCACTAAAGATATTGACGAGATCATATTGGTAGGCGGTTCAACCCGTATTCCTGCCATACAGGAAGCCGTTGAAAAGTTCTTTGGCAAAGCGCCTTCAAAAGGTGTAAACCCCGATGAAGTGGTTGCCATCGGCGCTGCTATACAAGGCGGTGTATTAACCGGTGAAGTAAAAGATGTGCTGTTACTGGATGTTACCCCGCTTTCACTCGGTATTGAAACTATGGGTGGTGTAATGACCAAGCTGATAGAAGCAAATACTACTATCCCGACCAAGAAATCGGAGGTGTTCTCCACCGCATCTGATAACCAGCCATCGGTAGAGATCCACATATTACAAGGTGAGCGCCCGATAGCTTCGGCAAACCGTACGATTGGCCGTTTCCACCTGGATGGGATACCGCCGGCACCACGCGGCGTGCCACAAGTGGAAGTAACCTTTGATATCGATGCCAATGGTATATTGCATGTGGCTGCTAAGGATAAAGCGACCGGAAAAGAGCAAAAGATCCGTATTGAAGCGTCTTCAGGCTTATCAGATGCCGAGATCAAGAAAATGAAGGATGAAGCAGAAGCAAATGCCGAATCTGACAAAAAGGCAAAAGAGGAAGTTGAAAAACTTAATGCTGCTGACGCCCTGATCTTCAGTACCGAAAAGCAATTGAAAGAATACGGTGATAAAATTTCAGCTGATAAAAAAGGCCCTATTGAAGAAGGCTTGAAAAAACTGAAAGAAGCTTATGCGTCTAAAAACTTCGATGCTATTGACGCAGCCCAGGCGGAATTAAGCACTGCATGGAATGTGGCATCTGAAGAGATGTATAAAGCAACTGCCGACGCAGGCCAGGCACAGCCAGGCGGCGACGGACAAGGTGCGCAAGGCGGCCATACAGAAGGCAATGCCGATACTGTTACTGATGTTGACTTTGAAGAAGTGAAATAAGCCCTCTAACCCCTCCACAGGAGTCCTTTGGACTAAAGAGGGAACAGAAAAAGACCCCGGTTATTGATTTAACCGGGGTTTTTTGTGAGTGAAATAATTTGCATGCTTAATTGTCTGAACCACGATTTTGGGATTACTTTGATAAGAGTTTTAAATCCTGCAATCCTTAAACCCAAGTAAATCATGATGTAAAGATATTTTGATAAAAAACAGTTGCTCTTTCGGACTACTTTTGTATTTTTGTATTGCGAGTGAAACGAAAAAATGTCGGACAATCATTACTTATGGAAATTATTTTGAAGATTTTTTATCAAAACAACGACAAAAAGTAAAAGAAAAAATTGCCTGGACTTTTTTACTGATAGAAGAAGTTCAACAAATTTCAGAAATTTATCTAAAACATTTAGAAGGAACAGACGGGCTTTATGAGATCCGTATTCAATTTGCATCTGACATTTTTAGGATTTTCTGTTTTTTTGACGAAGGTAAATTGATTGTTTTAGCAAATGGGTTTCAGAAGAAAACTCAAAAAACACCAAAACAAGAAATAACAAAAGCATTAAAGATCAAGGAGGAATATTATGAAAGCAAAAAATAATACAAAAACCCTTGCACAACTCATCGATGAAGAGTTTGGCAAAAAGGGGACAGCAAAACGTGATAAATTTGACAAAGGCTACCAAAACTTTAAGTTAGGTGCAATGATTCACGAAGCACGACTTGAAAAAGGCATGACCCAGGAACAACTTGCAGAAAAATGTGGCACTAACAAGTCATATATATCAAAAGTTGAAAACGATATTAAAGATGTAAGAATTTCAACATTGCAAAAAATTATTGAGGTTGGGCTTGGTGGACAACTTAATTTATCAGTTGTGCTTTAACGGTTTTTGTGAATATTCCGGACACCCAATTATTTATAACACTAACAGGAGCTTAGTTCTTATTCACTCCCCTGCCAACTGCCCACTCCTAACTGCAAACTTCCTCTACTGTCCCACCATAAACACTGCATTACTCAGCAGCAGTTTCCCATTCTCCCAAAAGCTGCGGAATATAGGGTCATCAACCATGTAAACTACCATGCCGCGGCCCAGGGGTTGCACGCCCAGCAGCAGGCCGTCTCTAATTTTGTCCTTGCTTTTTTGGCCAACGAAACCTGTAATATAAGCGTCTTTTTTAATGGTGCCTACGTTCCAGTCGTTATCGCCCAGGTAATCGTAAATATCGTCGCTTAATTTAAGGGAGTAATAATAAGGCGGCAAACCAAATCCAAGTGGATGGGTATTGTCGAGGTTTATTTTATAAATAGCCCCGGGCACGGTAGACCTGATGGATTCCTTTTCTTTATTGCCAAACAAGTTAATTATGGTGGCAAGTTTGTTTTTATCGTCCGTTTTGTCGTCTTTTTTTTCATCTTTTTTCTTTATATCAAACCCTTTTTTATCAACCAGTTCTGCAACAGCATTTTCTATCGCTATCAGTTTGCCGCCATCGCGTACCCAGTTTTCCAGTTTATCCGAAGGAAAATCATCATAATTGCCATCCGGGAATATCGCCACATCAAAATCGCTGATCCTTATCGTGTTCAGGTCTTTATATTTTACCAAAGTTATCGGGTAGCCAATTTGCTGCTCAAAAAAGTGCCATACTTCGCCTGTACCTTCGGCTGATACCCCCACGCCGGTGACCAGCATCACCCGCGGCTGGCGGATATACCGCACAACATCCGAACCCAGGTCGGCGCCTTTTTCAACGAAGCCGGTTGTTAATGCTGTAACTTCGTGGTCAAGGCCCGCGGCTATCAGGGTAACAGTTTTATCAAAATCAGCAAAATCATTACCGGCCCTGGTAATAAGCAGAGATCCTGCATTAAATTTTTTGCCCGCGGTTTCAAAAGGCTTTTCCGAATATCTTACTTTTATCCCCTTGCGTAATAATGCGGCTAAAAATTTAACGTCATTAACCGATTGCCATGTTGAAACATAAGCATACGCGCGGGTATTGACCACCCGAGGCTTTAGCGGACTTAACAGTGTTGGTGCCGGTTTATATGACTCTTTTACACCATAAGCGTTTAATCCGAAAGCATAAGGCAATGACCATGCGGTAATGTCATAAGTATTTGAATCGGCGACAAAAGTTCTTGGCTCAAGGAGCACATTTAATAATACAGATTTTGGCTGAAAGGCATTAATGATCAGGTCATTAGGATTGATGTTATACCGTTCTGTTTTACCTGTCAAATAATTATACCCGCTGACGCTGTTTTTTAACCCGAAGCCATATTGAATACCGTTCCTGTCGAGCATTTTTGTTAATGCCGCTATTTTGTCGTAATTGTCATTCTCAATAACATACGTTTTGTATTCACCGGGAGGATTACTGCGGCTGCTATCATAAAACTTTTTAAACTCATCAACCAGTTTTTGGGCATAAGCCGAAGCTATCTCTATAGTGCTTAAACTGGTTGAATGATGATGTGCTATCCTATCAGCAAGTGTTAAAGTATCGCCGGTGCGGGTTACAACAGCCAAACCCGCGCTTATGCCACCCTGCTCATAGGTCATGCCGATGGAGCCGTTATAAGTAGGATATGTATCGCCATAAGACGGGTAAAGCAGGTCGTACTCCTGTTTGGTAAAATACAGCCAGCCATTCTGATCAAAATATTTTGCGTTGTTTTTACCGATAATAGTTTGAAACTCGCGCTGCCATGCGGTAATGTCTTTATGAAAAGGCTCGGTTGCCGGGGCAAAATAATAAGGCGCATTGTACCCCTGTTCATGATAATCAACATGTACCTGTGGCAGCCATTGGTTATAAAGCGCCATTCGCTCCTGAGATTCTTTTTGAGTTTCCCAGGCCCAGTCGCGGTTCAGGTCGAAATAATAATGGTTTGTCCTGCCGCCGGGCCATGGCTCTGCATGTTCGCGTGAGGAAGGGTTGGCATCAGGGATCGCGCCCCTTGCCGAATTATAAAAGCTTAAATAACGCTCGTGCCCGTCGGGATTTAAACAGGGATCGATAACAACTACTGTGTTTTTCAGCCAGACTTGTGTTCGGGTATTGGTAGTATCAACCAGGTCAAACAAAGTCAGCATAGCAGTTTCGCTTGATGCCGGCTCATTGCCGTGAACGTTAAAGCTTAACCAAACTATGACGGGGGTGTTGGGGGTAGTAGTAGCAGTAGCAGCTTTTTTCAAACTGCTACTGCTACTAAAACCTGCTACTTTCTCTAAACCTGCTACTTCCTCCAAGCCTGCCAGTCTTAAATTATTCTGCCTGATCTCCTCCAGCCTCCCTATATTTTCATCCGATGCGATGAACATGGCAATAAGCGGCCGGCCTTCATTGGTAACACCATATTGAACCAGCTTTACATTTTTTGATATCTTTTCGATATATCTGAAATACTCAACTATTTTATAGTGGGGCGTAAACTGATCGCCCAGTTTATAGCCCAAAAATCTTTCCGGCGAGCAGAGTTCCTGCGAAAAAGCGGTAATAATGAAACTTAAAAAAACAAAAAACAGTGGTATCTTTTTTAACATGACATTAGTTGCGTGAATGCTAATTTATAAAAATATTATATGATTTCACTATTATATGATTTCACCGATTGCTGAATAATTTCACCGATTATATTATATGATTCCACCGATTGCTGAATGATTTCACCGATTATGAATTAATCTATCCTAAAAATCCTTAAAATCTGTTTAATCCCGGTCTGAAAATCTGCACATTTGCATATCTGCACATTTACACATCCATATGACCCCGGTACAGGCATTACAGAAATATTTCGGATATAGCGCCTTCAGACATGAGCAGGAGGCTATTATTCAGCATGTTTTAAATAAAAAAGATGTGCTGGCCCTGATGCCCACCGGGGGCGGCAAGTCATTATGCTACCAGTTGCCTGCCGTATTGCTTGAGGGCCTTACCATTGTGATCTCTCCCCTTATCGCATTAATGAAAGACCAGGTGGACAGCCTGAATGTTAACGGCATACCTGCCGCTTTCTACAATTCGAGCCAAAGCACCGAAGAACAGATACAATTAACCACCAGGCTCCGAAACAATGAAATAAGGCTTTTGTACCTCGCCCCGGAGCGTTTGTTCGGGAATGAAAGTAAGCTGATAAGTTTTTTAAAATCATTGCCCGTATCGCTAATCGCGATTGATGAGGCGCACTGCATATCACATTGGGGGCACGATTTTAGGCCGGAGTATTTAATGCTTGCGGGTTTAAAACTGGAGTTTCCAAACATCCCTGTCATAGCACTTACCGCTACTGCGGATAAACTGACAAAAAAAGACATCCTCGAAAAATTAAACCTTAAAGACCCGGCAGTATTTGTTTCTTCTTTTAACCGCGCCAATATCACCTATCGCGTTGTGCCAAAGAGGAATAGTTTTAACCAACTGCTTGCTTTTTTGGATGATAAAAAGGACGATTGCGGCATTATTTACTGTCTTTCGCGCAAATCAACCGAGGCGCTGGCTGCCGACTTAAAGGAAGAAGGCTTCTCAGCCGAGCCCTACCACGCCGGCCTCGATAATTCAGTTAAAGCCCGAACGCAGGAAGCTTTTTTGCGCGATGATGTAAAGATCATTGTGGCTACCATCGCTTTTGGCATGGGTATCAACAAATCAAACGTACGTTACGTGGTACACGTGGATATGCCAAAAAACATTGAAGGCTATTACCAGGAAACCGGGCGGGCGGGCAGGGACGGGCTGCCTTCCGAAGCCATGCTGCTCTATTCGCCCGGCGATGCCAATAAGCTGAAGCAGTTTGCGATGATTGAGAACAATCCTGAGCAAAGCCGTATCATGCTGAAAAAGCTTGACGACATGGTGCGCTATTGCCAGGTACAGGCCTGTCGCAGACAGTTTTTGTTAAAATATTTTGATGAGGATTCCTCGTCAAATTGCGATTCCTGCGATTTTTGTTTAACCGAGTTTAAGAAGTTCGACGGCACTTTGATCGCGCAGAAAGTATTATCGGCGGTAACCAGGTTAAAGGAGCGTTTTGGCACTACCTATGTGGTCGATTTTTTGCGCGGATCAAGAAGTGAAAAAATTCGCGAAGAACATAAGCAGCTAAAAACTTATGGCATTGGAGCCGATATCAGCAAAATCGATTGGTTCCGCTATGTCCGGGAGTTAACTGTGATGGGCTACCTGCAAGTTACAGATGACGCCTACCCGGTTTTAAAGCTGACATCAAAAAGTGATGCCATATTAAAAGGATTAGAAAAAGTTGAACTGATCGCTTCGCAAACAACTGAAGAACAACGGCCTGTAGCCGCGTTGCCTTTTGAGGCGCCGCTATTGACCGAATTAAAAGATATTCGCCGGGATATCGCCCTGCATGAAAATGTGCCTGCATATATCATTTTGTCGGATTCAACTTTGCACGAAATAGCCACCTATTTACCGCAAACACTGGATGAACTGCGTCTCATTTCCGGCTTTGGCGATATTAAACTGGCACGTTATGGACGGGAGTTTTTGCTGCCGGTTAAAAGCTATTGTGAGCAAAATGGCCTCTCATCTAAAATAAAACAAAAAGTACCTAAGCGGGAACGAAAAACAGAAAAAAACGGCAATATCCCAAGGTCTTCTGATACGGCGCTTGACAGTTTTACCTTATTTAAATCCGGTCAAACGGTCGCTGAAATTGCAGCCGGGCGCAACCTGACAGCGTCAACAGTTGAAGGTCATTTAAGCTATTATATTTATAGGGGCGCGATAGAGATACAGGAACTGGTAAGCGAGGAAAAGCAGCTGCGCATAACAGATGCCGTTGAAGGCTACGGCGCCGACAGGTTAGGGCCGCTGAAGGAAATATTGGGAGAAGATATTAGTTATGGCGAAATAAAGGCTGTAATTGCGTGGATGCGAAAAAAAGGAGAGATTTAATTCAACATAAACAAAATCATGGCGCCAACAGAAATCATCATTTTAAATTTATGTAGAGACGCAATATTTTGCGTCTCGGACCTGAATGTTTTGGAAAATAAAACTAAATGCGATCATCCGTTCAGAGACGCAAAATATTGCGTCTCTACAATGAAAAAGGACTTTGACTATCATGACAACCACCGAAGATATCTATAAGCTGTTCCAGCAATACCCGCTGATCAGCACGGATACCAGGAAAATATCGCCGGGCAGCTTGTTTTTTGCGCTAAAAGGCGAAAAATTTGACGCTAATACCTTTACGAAACAAGCAATAGAAGCAGGGGCTGCTTATGCTATAATTGACAATCCTGCATACGGGCTTAATGAAAGATATATTTTAGTGGATGATGTGCTGGCCGCTTTACAGGACCTTGCCCGTCATCATCGCCGGCAATTAACCATTCCTGTTATCGGCCTGACTGGCACCAACGGCAAAACGACCACCAAAGAGCTGATCTATTCCGTTTTATCACAGCGTTATAAAACCCAGGCCACACAGGGTAACCTGAACAATCATATAGGTGTGCCGCTAACTATTTTAACGATCGATAGTTCACATGAGATCGCGGTTATCGAAATGGGCGCCAATCACCAAAAAGAAATTGAACTGCTTTGCAGCATTGCCCAGCCAACTCACGGACTGATAACCAATGTAGGCAAAGCGCATTTAGAAGGCTTTGGCGGGATTGAAGGCGTAAAAAAAGGTAAGGGCGAGTTGTATGATTTTTTGAAGAAGTCCGAAAGTCCGAAAGGCCCAAAGTCCGAAAGTGTATTTAAAGTCTCCCCTACCGGGGGAGATTTAGAGGGGGCTAAAGGGATTGCTTTCATAAACCATGATAGCCCGATCTTACTGGAAATGGCCGAAGCACGGGGTTTGGAGAACATAGTTTTATACGGAACAGAAGTTAACAATAACCTGGTTAGCGGGCAATTGATTGAAAATTCCCCTTATTTAACTATACGGTGGACAAACAGGAAATCGGGCAAAAGCCACCCTGCAAAAACGCAGTTAACCGGCGCTTATAACCTCGATAATATACTGGCTGCCATTTGCACCGGCGTTTACTTTGACGTGACTGATGATGAAATTAATAAAGGCGTTGAAGGCTATCAGCCAAAAAACAACCGCTCACAAATTGTGCAAACGGAAACCAATACGCTTATCTGCGATTACTATAATGCCAACCCCAGCAGTATGTTTGTAGCAATCGAAAACATCGGCAGCATAAAGGCAAAGCGAAAAGTTTTGGTATTGGGCGATATGTTTGAGATGGGTGAAGAAGCCGCAGCCGAACACGCCGCTGTTATTGCAAAAGCGATGGAAACGCCGGTTGATGATCGCATTTTTATAGGGAAGGAGTTTTTTGACTTGAGTCCGAAAGTCGGAAAGTCCGAAAGTCCGAAAGAAGAAAAGGGCCTTCCCCCTCCGTCGCCTTTGTTGGTGTTGTCACCAACAAAACGCGATGCCCGGGTTGAACCGGGTGCACCGGGACTTGTTGGAGATAACTCCAACAAGGGCGGGGGCAGTGTGTTTTATAAAACC
The DNA here is from genome assembly GCA_036758125.1 of Mucilaginibacter sp. GTDB lineage: Bacteria > Bacteroidota > Bacteroidia > Sphingobacteriales > Sphingobacteriaceae > Mucilaginibacter. The sequence continues at coordinate 123,039 of DAIOXE010000004.1, read as the reverse complement.
GTTGAGCAAGCTATTGCCGGGTTAAAAACAAATCCTATTAAAAACGCAACCATCCTCATAAAAGGCTCAAGAGGTATGGCTCTGGAGCGGCTGGTGGAGTTGTTTTAGATGAAATATAACGTGAAATAATTATTTTTTTATTCTTGAAATCCGAAATCGAACATCCGAATTCCGAAATTAAACGGTATATTTTTCCTTTATTTCCTTCATTATAGATTCATGAGAACTTACACGGCCGCTTTTTACGTCTTCCAAACCTTCTTTTATCGCTTCTTTAAGATCTAAGTCATTCTGAAGGTCAAATAATGCATTTTGAAGCTTGGCCCTCTCATTATTATCCAAATTTTGCAGTGACGCTATAATATCATCGATATTTAATCTTTCATTTAACATATCCGAAACTACGATTTTATTTTGTTAATAAATGTTATTTTCTTAAAATTCTAAAATAAATCCGAAATCGAACATCCGAATTCCGAAATTAGCACAGGCCTTAAGCGCCGGCCAATTCCGCCACTTCTTCCCCAACCAAACTTCCCATCGCTACACCCATGCCATTACATCTTACCGCACAAAACACGTTCGGCTCAACTTGTTTTACTATAGGGCTAATATCTTCCCCAAAACCCATAATGCCGCTCCACCAATAATCAATTTCAAAGCCTTGACCGGGCAGTATTACTTCTTTCAAATAGGTTGTCAGCTTATTTTTAACCATTTCAGTATTACCGAATTCCCATGTCGCTTCAGTTTTCAAATCAAGGTTACGGCCGCCGCCAAACAATATCCGGCCATTAATATTGCGGAAATAGTAATAGCCTTCATCAAAATGGTAAGTACCTTTCAGTTTCAGACCCGGAATTGGTTTGGTTACCAATACTTGTCCCCGGCCCGGAATAACCTTAAGATCAGGGAACAGCTGGCTGGCAAAAGCGTTAGTTGCCAGAATTACTTTAATCGTTTTAAAATTTCCCTGGGATGTGACAAGGTTGATGTAGCTGCTTTCATTTTCAATTTTCAATATCTCGCATCCATTTAAAATCATTACGCCATGATTACATACTTTATTTAATAAAGTACGCATCATTTTGCCCGTATCCAGCTGTCCTTCAAACGGATTATAGATCATCCTGCTAATGCCTTCAAATCCAAAATCTGCTATTTTGGCATTGGCCGCTGAATAAATGTCGGTCTGCCCAATGGTATCTTTCAATAATTTATTAAGATATTCTGTCTGACTGATGCAATTTTCAGCTTTTTCTTTTTCATCATCCATAAATAATTCATACCCGCCATGCTGCTGATAATCAATGTTAACATCGCCCAGGTTTTGCCGCAGGCGTTGCAGGCCGCGCCATTTATAGCCAGCCATCCGCACAACTTCATCTTCAGATGAACGGGATAAAAATGCAAGCTGCTCTGACACAGTGCCAAAGCAGGCAAAACCTGCATTTTTGGTACTGGCGCCGGTTGGCAAAAACCCACGCTCCAATACCAGCACCTTTAAAGCTGGCTGTTGCTTTTTTAAATGTAAGGCTGCACTGAGGCCAACCAAACCACTGCCTATTATAATGATGTCCGCATTGTCAATAAACGCGGTGCGTTCCCAGTATGAAAATGTATTCGCTCCCAATTTTTTTATTGTTTTCGGAATGCTTTTTGTTCTATTGGTCATTAGTCATTTGTCATTAGTCATTGCCATCGTAAAAATGACTAATTACCAATGACTAATGACTAACTACAAATATGGATCATTTATCATTAATCACAGGATATATAAGCATGGGCCCGGCCTGGCTTTTGATGATCGTTATCGCAATAGTAAGTTTTATCGTACAATGGCGGTTCAAAAGCAAATTCAAACAATATTCAGAAACCCCGCTGTTATCAGGGCTTTCGGGCCGGGAGGTTGCGGAAAAGATGCTGCATGACCATGGCATTTATGATGTAAAGGTAACTTCGGTTGAAGGACAGTTAACCGACCACTATGACCCGCAAGCAAAAACAGTTAATCTTAGCCCCGATGTATTTGAAAGCCGGAGCGTCGCTTCGGCAGCAGTGGCCGCCCATGAGTGCGGACATGCAGTACAACATGCCAAAGCATACGCCTGGCTGAGCTTTCGTTCGGCAATGGTGCCGGTTATTAATGTCGCCTCGACTTTAACCCAGTGGACATTGTTTGTAGGCGTTATGCTGCTATTTTTTATGCATAACCCTTTTGTACTGGCTATTGGCGTTGCCGCTTTGGCATTGGTTACTTTATTCAGCTTTATTACGCTCCCCGTTGAGTTTGATGCAAGTAACAGGGCGCTGGCCTGGCTAAATAACAATTACACCGTTATGGAAACCCGCCAGGAGCATGAGCAAGCAAAAGATGCCCTGTGGTGGGCTGCTATGACTTACGTAGTGGCTGCTTTAGGAGCGCTGGCAACCCTGCTCTATTATGCATCGTTTTTGTTTAACAGAAGAAATTAAGAATCAGGGGGCAGGAGCCAGGGATCAATACAAACAAAGAGAGTGCGCTTCAGATCCCCTCGTTCTCGCTGGGTCGCTAAAATCCGGTACCCTAAGCCAATAATTGTGTGTTTAAATAACCCGCTTCCAAACTGCTACTGCCACTATCTACTGCTACTTTCTAAAAAGCTACCGACTCAAAAAAGCCTGTCCTTCATCACCAGGGTACCGGCAATCATATCATGCAGGCATTGCTGCTGTTTGTTAAAAAAACTGAGAAGATAGCCGATAAATAGTGTAAGCACCGAAAATAATTTTGCAAAATTGCGGCCTGCCGAACGGGCAATGCTTATCCGGTTGCCTTGCATATCGCAAACTTTTATCCGGAGTATCTGCTTGCCAAAGGTTGCCTGTTTGGCGGAGCATTCCATAATAATGTGATAAATGAAATTAACCAAAGGAATAATAGCAAGAAGGCTGATAGGGATGGTAATACGGATTGACATATTATCCGCAAACCAATTGGCAATATGCGCTATGAAAAGGAAGATAAAGGCTAAAGTAATGCAGGCCCCGGCAACAAAAAACCAATCAAGCGCCGAGGCAAGCAGCCGTTGATCGAAGCTGCCAAAATATTGCGGGATAAGCGATTGTTTGTTAAAACCAAAAAGGTCACGGAGTTCGGCAATTTCATGGGCTTCTTTATAGTCATCCATTTCCGGTGTCTTTACAAAATCGCCCGGCCTTAGGTTAAGTGCTCTTAACTGTTCCAAGCTAAATGGCCCTTGGGGTTTACCGTTTATTACAAGTAAGTATTGACTCATTAGCGTCGCCCCTCCCTTTAATTTGAGGGGCCTCTAATTAAAAAATTAAAAAGTCTCCCCTACCGGGGGAGATTTAGAGGGGGCTTAATACCTCTTCACATCAAATCCCGAAAACCCGCCGCTAATGTGGATATGCATTTTGTTTTTGGCTGCATCGAAACCCGGAGTTTCGTAATTGTTATCCTTGGTTTTAGTAAACCCTTCAAAATGGTTGTCCGATAGTCCCGAATCCGTTTCAATACTGCAGGCAGCGTTTTGAGGAATACTAATGTCCACGCCCGAAACGCCGGTTTGAATGTCAACATCAGTCATAGCTAATGGCATACCCATCTTTACATGGAAGGATGCCGCGCCGCCATGCAGCTTTAGCTCCCTCACCTTGAATTTGGAAAGATCGAAATCAAGGCTGCTTGCCCCGGTTTCTACATTGATCTCCCATTCAGGGTTTGGATTTAAGCGGAAATCGATCCTGTTTTTATCAGAGTCGAAATTAAAGCCATTATGATGTTTCATGTGAAAGTCTAAAACATAAACGGAATCATCCATGCTATGCGAAAAGTTGTACCTGTCGCTTCTATCATCTTTGGTAGTAGCGCTGAACAATTGATTGGTTGTGTCTGACAGATTGTAACTTGTGGCGCCTCCGCTTATATTAAGGCGGACAACTTTAATATCAGCTTTATAAGGCTCGTTAAAGGCGCCATTGCCGATTATTTTTACGCCTTTATCGCCGTTGTCCTCATTATCATCGTTGTCGTCGTTGTCATTATTGCGCCAGTTGAAATGATTGCCGGGCCAAAAGTTGTACCGCCCGCCAAAATTGCCAAAAAACAGCAGGCCAAGCCCAACCACCACTACAGCTACTTTTATAATAGTTGCCCAGGGCGATTTGTTATTTGCAAATACCAGGTTTACGCCCGCAATAACTAAAAATATTGGCCACAGCCGGAATATATTATACCAATGGAAGTGAAGATAACCATAATTGGCAAGCAGGATTGCTGCGCCTATCAGCACCAGGACCAGGCCCGGGATTAATTTATCGTTTTTCATGATTCTACAGTTGAAGTATTATCTGTTGTTGCTGAATTATTTGTTGTTGTGTCTTCTTTTTTATCAGCAGTATGCCAGTCTTGTTTGTCCCAGGGCTGTGTTTTCTGACCTGATACAATAAGGGCGCCGCCAACAACTACCAATATAACCGGCCACAGGTTTCCAAAATCAAAATCCGGAATAAGATCATAATTATCTATTAAGACGGCCGCGCCTATAAGGATCAGTACCACCCCGACAATTATCCCCGCACTTGACCGCTGTTTTGGCGGCATATTTCCGGCCGGGTTAAATACGTTCGGATAGCCGCCCGATGGATTACTTGCAAAAGGGTTGGCCGGTGGCGGCGGAGGGGTTGTAAACTGTCCGCCGGATTGTTGAGGCGGAACGGTATAGTCAACCGTCGGGTTATTAAAATTGTTATAAGTATAGTCCTTTTTGGGCAATACCATCCATAAAACGATGTACGGTATAACGCCGACGCCCATTATGATAACTGAAAATGCAAATAACAGCCGGATCACTGTTACATCCATATCAAAGTAGTCGGCCAGGCCCGAACAAACACCACCTAAAACCTTGTGGTATTCATCACGATATAGTTTTTTGTTCATGTTATTATTATTTATTTTTTGATTTCACCGATTATTAAAGACGATTACACCGATTTTCGAAGATGATTGCACCGATTTGTAAGTCATTGGGTCATTAGTCATTAGGTCATTGGTTATTTCAACAACCTTTTACTACTCACCACTCACCTCTTACCTTTCACCTTTCACCTTTAACCTTTTACCACTCACCACTCACCATTCACCACTCACTTACTCACCGCTCACACCTGCCCATACGTGGGCCTAATAATTATTTCATCCACATTGGCCCCGGCGCTCATTTTGTAAATATTTATAATTGCCGAGGCGATGTCTTCGGGCAAAACCATTTTATCTTTATCAACCTCCATCCCCTTCCACGAATCTGTTAATGTTGAGCCCGGTATAATGGCGGTTACCTTTACCCCATGCGGCTGCATCTCCAGCCTCATTACCTTACTAAGACCAAGCAGGCCATATTTTGTTACACTATAGCTCCCTGCCTCGGCAATTGGGTTTAACGAGGCTACGGAACAAATAGTAAAAATATGCCCTTCGTGCGCGGCTATCATACTTTTACCGAAATAACGATATAACCAATAAGCGGGAGCGAGGTTCGTATTTACCTCTTTTTCAAAGGTTTCATCGCCGTCATCCAATATACTGCTGTACGTGTACATGCCTACACTGTTTATAATTATGCTGATAAAGCCCAGTTCCTCTTCGGCCCCGGCTGCAAAGTTTAATAGCTGTTGTTTTATACTGCAATCGGTAACCGAAATAAACACTTTAATAGTCGGGTTGATAACCAGCAGTTCTTTTTTAAAAGCTAAAAGGTCATCGTTGTTCCTCGAGCAAATAGCAAGGTTTACGCCTATTTTGGCAAAAGTTATGGCAATAGCCCGGCCCATTCCTTTGGTTGATGCGGTGATGATGGCGTTTTTCATTTTTTTTGTTGTTGGAATGTTGTTTGAAACGTTGTAAAGTTGGAATGTTGAAATGTTGTAAAGTTGAAATGTTAACTTATTAATTCCCGAAATTACCAACTTTCAAATAACATTCTTAATGACCTTTTGTGATCTTGCAGAACAAATCTAATTCAGATTTCAGCATGGTGATTAAAGCATTTGGTGAAGCATGATAAATTTTCGGTAAAGTGAGGGAAAATGGCGGTAAAGAGGAATTAGGCTTATCCGACGGGCTTATTTGCGACAAGGGTGATTATTCAATGATGTACTTTAACCCTTCACTAAACTTTCATTTAAATGCTTCTGTAAGATAGATGAAAATTCTTTAGCGTTCAGCGCCTCAAAAATGGTTGAATGTTCTCCCTTCACGTTGTAGATCTTAACCGAACCCGCATACTTTTTCCAGGCTTCTCCGGCTTCAGGATCAGCAGGCAGTTCTTTGTAGTAAATTTTGTTAACTTCATCTACAAAAAAGTAGGTCTGCGTTGGAATAAACACCAATATTTCACCTTCATAAGACTTCATTTTATAGCTGTTTAAAGCTTTATCAAGCTTTAAAGTAAGTTCATTGAACACATACGCTTCCATTTCTTCGGGCCCGGGTTTATGGCGATCAAAAAATGACTTTAATTTTGAAATTTTGTATTGCAAAGCCTGTTTAGGATGCCCGCTTATAAGAAATAATTGAAATTGCATTGTTTCCAGAATTACATTAAGTGCTTTTTTGGTAAAAGCCGGTATATTATAAAAATTAGTTATCGAAGGATGGGTTACTTCTTTTTGTTCTTCTGCGCTCACATCAAACATAGCAAGCATCGAAACTTTTTTACCCATTGCTTCAAGTTGGCGCGCCATTTCCAATGCGATATTACCGCCAAGGCAATGCCCGGATAATGCATACGGCCCTGCCGGGTTATGTAACAGTATCTCGTCAATATATCGCGAAGCAACACCTTCTATCGTATCGGGAAAGTCATCAGTATCATAATTATCAGCGAACTGTTGTAATACGTAAACCGGTTGGTCAGTATCTAAAAGGCTTACAAATTCCCGGAACTTATATACCGTGCCGCCAGAGCCGCAAATTATGTAAAGCGGCATTTTATTACCGGAGGTATTGATCGGAACTAAATATTTAAATTTATTTCTGTTGTTAGTTTTTAAATAGTCCGCCAATTCAGCAATGGTAGGGTGGCTAAACAAATCGTCAATAGTTAATTCTATATTCAATTCCCGCATGATAGAGGATACTACACGGATCGCTATTAATGAATGGCCTCCCAGCTCAAAAAAATTATCTTTGATGCCGATCCCGTCTGCATGAAGCAGACGCTGCCAGATGGAGACAAGCACCTGCTCTGTCTCGTCCCGCGGCGCCTCGTAATTGAATTTATTGCCGGCGATCCTGCTCTTACGCTCACTTAAGAACTCGCGGTCGATTTTACCATTGCCATTTAAAGGAAAATATTGACGTGCGATAAATCCGGATGCCTGCGGCTCTATATTGATAAACGATGTCTTCAGCGCCTGGCGTACCAACTGCGCCTGATCCTCCGGTACCGTATGGATAAACAGATCCCTTAAGGCTACCTTTACCTCAAACGCCCTGTGGATACAGCTCGATAACTGTACCAGCTTTAAGCTGTGGCCCCCAAGATCGAAAAAGTTATCCTTTACTCCGATACCCTTCTTTCCCAATACCTCTTCCCAAATCCTTACCAGCTCCGCCTCGGTCCCGTTCCGCGCAGCTACGTATTCTCTGCCCATACCCAGACTCAGCCCGGACGGATCCGCCAGTTTCTTTCTGTCCACCTTCCCGTTGCTGTTCAATGGCAATTCTTCCAATTGCACATAATGCGCCGGTACCATATATTTAGGAAGGCTACGCGACAGATGGGAACGCAGACCTGTAATGTTTAAGGCTTTCCCACTCACCACGTAGGCAACCAGCTCCTTCTCCCCTGCGGCATTCGGCCTGGCTACAACTACCGCTGACTCTACGCCTGCGTGCCCTTGAAGAGCGTTCTCGATCTCTCCAAGCTCCACCCGGTAACCCCGGATCTTTACCTGGTCGTCCATCCGGCCTAAAAACTCTACGTTCCCGTCACTCAGCCAACGCGCCATATCCCCAGTCTTGTACATCCGCCCACCCAGTTGCGAATTAAAATCATCTTTTCTAAAAGAATTTTCCGTTTTTGTTATATCGTTGGCATATCCTCTGGCTACACCAACGCCTCCAATGTACAATTCGCCAACAACTCCTTTGGGAACAGGTCGCTGGTGATTATCTAATATATAAAAGAAATTATTGTACGCAGGTTTACCATATGGAATACTATTCCATGATGGGTCTATATTTTCGATGGGATAACTGTTTGACCAAACTGTACACTCCGTCGCTCCACCTAAAGAAATAATGCGGGCAAATGGAAAATATTTACGGATAGAATCAGGCAACTGGACAGGTATCCAGTCTCCACTTAAAAAGACAATTCGTAAATTCGGCTGCTTATAGTCACTGTGTTCGTGTTCTAAATCAGCAATTAAATGGCTCATCGTGCTCGGAACCGAATTCCAAAATGTGATTTTTTCAGCTTTTAAAATTATTTTTAACTTTTCAAAATCCTTAATTTCTTCAGTTGCTGCAATAATAACAGTGCCTCCGCGGGAAAGCATCCCAAAAACGTCATAAACCGATAAATCAAAACAGATCGAGGTTATAAATAGCAACCTATCATCTTCAGTAACCTGAAATTCATTATTTACCCATTCTATTAAGTTAATGACTGAATGATGTTCGATCATCACGCCTTTTGGCAGGCCTGTGGATCCGGAAGTATAAATTGTATAGGCTAATTGTTTACTATCAATCTTTATATTTAAATTTTCCCGGTCTAAATCAGATAATTCAGCTACTTCCATATTAAAAAAAATTTTATCTAAATTTTTTTTAGCTATTATATAATCAGAATCACATAGCAGGTTATTTATATTAGAATTTTTAATAATATACTCCTGTCTCTCAACAGGATATTCAGGATCAATTGGGACATAAGCACATCCAGCCTTTAAAATGCTATACATGCCTATAATCATCTCAAAGCTTCGAGAAACAAGAAGTCCAACATTTTCCCCTGATTGGACACCATTTGCTAATAGGTACCTTGCTACCTGGTTTGATTTCTCATTAAGTTCAAGATATGTCAAATTATCATTATTATGCCTTAAGGCAATAGCATTGGGGGTTTTAACAACCTGTTCCTCAAATAATTGATGTATTGTTTTTTGACTGTTGTAAAAAGTCAGGGTTGAATTAAAATCATTAACTACTTCTTTATATTCATAGTTGGATAATAGATTTAAGGATGATAAGGGTAAATTAACGTCTTTTACAAATAATTTTAGAATTCGTATATATAATTCCAACGCGTATTGTACGATGTGATCGTCAAAATAAGAAATTGAATATTTTATCTGAACGGTTAGCAAGTCTGCTGTCTTGTCAACTTCAAGATCAAACAGGGTGTTGGTCATCTGATTGGCATCTTGAGTTGCGGCCTCCAATTCAGAAGTAATGGCCTTAACTGATGAATTTTCATCCAAATTCAATAACGAATGAAAATCGGTAAAATTAAAAATGGTATCGAATATTGGGTTATTTAAACTTGATTTTTCGTTTATGAGTAATGCTATTTCGCTCAGGTGAATTTCTTTGGGCTTAATTTCTAACAAATATGTATTTATAAATTTCAGTAATGATAATATATCATTAAAATCATTTAATAAAACTCTTATAGGTATCGTATTCAAAAAGCATCCTAAAATATTTTCACCATCTTCAATTTCAGGACGATTGTGAGTAACAACTCCGGTTACTACATCCTGTTCAGCACAAATCACATGCAAAAGAAAAACGTGAGCAGCTAAACAAATCGATTTAAATGATAATTGATGGTTCAATGCCACATGGTTCAGGCTGGAAAACAACTCATGGTCCAGATGCTCAGATACCTTCTTCATCCGATTCTCATCAAGGTTTTTTTTTCTCTTCGAATTAAAAGGTAATTTGTTCCTGGTGTAGCCAGCCAATGCCCCCTTCCAATATCTGCTGATAATTTCAGATTTCTCCTTGCTTAATAACAACGCGCAATAATCTTTGTAGTTATATTTCAAGTCGTTAACATGATAATCCCTTTTCTGGGATAATAAATCGGTTAATTCTTTGACAAATATTGACACGCTCAACCCATCTGATATTGAACGATGAGCGCTCCACAAAATCAAATATTTGCTTTTAGTTAATCTGAACACGTATAAACGCCACAACAGTTCCCCGTTGAAACTAAATTTTAAAGCCAAATCATCGTCGATGCTATTGTCTATAATCTCTTTTTGGATATCTTGCGAGTATCCAGAAATGTCGTTATAAATTAATGGGATTTCTATTTGATGTAAAACAACCTTCACAGGTTGGCTAAAGGTTTTCATGTAGTATTGGCTCCTTAGATTACCTTGCCGCTTAATTAGCTTAGATAGACTATTTCGAAAATTTTCTAATTCGTCTATCTCAATAAAAAACTTGTACTGGTCATAATAAATAGGGTCATCTGGTCTTAACATTGAAGAATATATCATCCCTTGTTCACTTAAAGTCATCGGATAGATATCTTCGTATACTTTGGGTAGGATATTTTGCTCTTTGTTTTCCTTTTCAATAAGTTTTCTAATGGTGTCTATTTTGATCAAGCCCGCCTCGATGTCTTTGTCTTTATAGAAGATATTTTCTTTATCATTCATGATCAATTTTGATGAGAGTTAATTTAGGTAATACGCCACGAATAAAATATACGTATATACTTCAATATGTATCTACCCCATTAAAGTTAGTAATTATTTTACCGCAAACAAAAAATCTTCAAACTAATTATTTTGTTGCTTATTGCCATTAAATCATTACTTGTTAAACAGTAAACAATACATATGCCACAGTATTGTTTTTTGGTTTTAATAGTCATTGTTCTCGTTTGAAAATATTAATTTTAGTTTCAGTTAACAAAGGGCTGTATTTACTTAAATTAAATTAAGCAATGGGGAAAATATGAGGCAGACCGGGTAAAAATTTCTTACCCAATCATTCGTCTTTTTATCAGAAACATTTGCCTCAGTTAATTCCTATTCAAAGAAGGGGACTTCAGAGAGTAAGGTGGCTAATTTTGGAGTTTTTTTTAACGCCCTCTCCTTTGTCCGATAGGACTCCTCCTTTGGAGAGGGCCGGGGTGAGGCGGGAAAGCTGGCAAAAATGACAGTTGTTTGTTGGATGCAACTTTGACAAATGCGGAAAAACCGTATTTTTAGCCGAATTTACTTGAATAAATGTTTCAAAGCCTCGGACGATATATACTTCTACTGCGTTTAAGTTTTCGCAGACCCGAAAAGCTCAGTGTTTACTGGGCCGAGATCATGCGCGAAATGGTTTCGCAGGGTATTGGCTCACTGGGCATTGTCATCATTATCTCGGTATTTATCGGGGCGGTGGCAACTATTCAAACGGCTTTCCAGCTCATCAGCGGTTTTATTCCAAAAACAGTTGTAGGTAACATTACCCGCGATTCAACTATCCTGGAGTTTAGTCCAACCATAACCTCATTGGTGTTGGCCGGGCGTGTGGGGTCAAGCATCGCTTCGCAGATTGGCACCATGCGGGTTACGGAACAGATCGATGCGCTTGAGATCATGGGGGTAAATGCGCCGGGATACCTCATATCGCCAAAAGTAATATCCGGACTTATGATGGTGCCCTTGCTGGTTATTGTTTCGGTAGGCTTAGGTTTATCAGGCGGATACCTCGCCTGTGCGGCATCTCAGGATGTTTCAACAGCTGATTATTTAACCGGCTTAACTCAAAACTTCAACCCCATAATTGTAACGGTTTGCGCGGTTAAAGCTATAGCCTTTGGGTTTATTATTACATCTATTTGTGCATACCAGGGATTTTACACTTCGGGGGGTGCGCTTGAAGTAGGACAGGCTGCTACGCGGGGTGTTGTTTACAGTTGCGTAATGATATTATTTGCTGACCTGGTTATTTCCCGTTTATTGTTATGATCGAAGTTAAAAACATTTATAAAGCATTCGGCGAAACGGAAGTGCTGAAGGATATCAACGCCATTTTTAAGCCAGGCAAAAATAACCTCATCATCGGCAGTTCAGGATCGGGAAAAACCACCCTGTTAAAATGCATTGTCGGTTTGCACGAGCCTACAAAGGGGGAAGTGTTTTACGACGGTGAAAACTTTACGACCATGCGGTTTGAGGGCCGCGTACCTATACGTAAACAAATTGGCATGCTGTTTCAAAATTCGGCATTGTTCGACTCCATGACGGTTGAGGAAAATATTATGTTTCCCCTTAACTTGTTTACGGCGATGTCAAAGTCTGAAAAGCTCGACAGAGCCAATTTTTGCCTTAAAAGAGTTAACCTTGAAGGCAAGAACAAATTATATCCTTCGGAACTTTCAGGAGGTATGAAAAAACGGGTGGGTATAGCCCGGGCCATATCCATGCAGCCAAAATATTTATTTGTTGACGAGCCCAATTCGGGCCTCGATCCAAAAACGGCCATTCTTATTGATGAACTGATCAGTGAGCTCACTGAAGAATATCAAACAACTACGGTGGTTGTTACCCATGATATGAATTCGGTGATGGGCATAGGCGATTACATCATATTTTTGCATGATGGCCAAAAATGGTGGGAAGGCTCCAACCATGAGATAGCACATACTGACAATGAAGAACTCAATTCCTTTGTGTTTGCCAGTAAATTTATGCAGGCAGCAAGGGTTAAGCTGTAGAGTGGGCAGTGGGACAGTAGCAGTTGGCAGTAGCAGTAGCAGTTGGCAGTTTGCAGTTTGCAGTTTTTTAACCGGTTAAAACTCCTGACTCTCAAACCATCCGCTACTGCTACTGCTACTAATATTGAAACTGCTACTCTCCCTCCTGCTCATCATCATCCTCATCTTCGTCAAATTCGTTAAAAAAGCGGTCTTCGTCAAACATTAATTCTTCCAGCTTTTCCTGTTCCGGGGTGCTGGTATCAAAACGGATGGCCCAGTTATCCGGTATATCGTAGGTTTTATCAAAACTTCTTATCCAGTCGTTAAAAACCAGTCTGAACTCTTCTACCTTGTCGCGCATCAGGTCGACATAGTCTTTTTCGTTTATCTTCACCATAGAGGCAAATGATACGGCATTAAACATATCCTGTACAGCCAGTTTTATTAAAACCGCGTTTTGCATCCTTAACGAATATAAGTCGCCGCCTTCTGCGCCGGCTATTTTGGCTTGCACCAACGCGGCATTGCTAAACATTTGTGCGGCAAGATGTTCTTTCATTTTATCCTCTTTAAGTGCATCGGCAATAATCTCAGCAAGGTCAAATAGTTCCTGGGCCTTTTGATAGACCGGCAATTTTTCGTATTTATCTAATCGGCGCGCCATAGGTGGGGAGTTTTATGCGAAGGTAAAGTTAAATTAATTAGTCCGAAAGTCTGGAAAGTCCGAAAGTCCGAAAGAAAAAGTTTTATAAACCAGGGATGCCTTAACTTTTAATAAAAAACCATTTTGCAGCTACTTTCCGACTTCCGGACTTTACTGACTTTTCCGACTCAAAAAACTATCTTTGCCGCCATGAATATCCTGCTCCTCGGATCGGGCGGAAGGGAAAGCGCCTTCGCCTGGAAATTGGCTCAAAGCCCAAAATGTGAACAGCTTTTCATAGCTCCCGGTAATGCCGGCACAGGTAAATATGGAACAAACGTAAATATCAAATCAACCGATTTTGAGGGAATAGGCCAGTTTGTTTTAAACAACAGCATTAACCTGGTTTTGGTTGGGCCTGAAGAACCACTGGTTAAAGGGATTCATGATTTTTTCCTGGCTGATGATAAATTAAAAAATGTCCCGGTTATTGGCCCGCAGCGCGAAGGCGCCCGGCTGGAGGGCAGCAAGGACTTTTCGAAACAGTTTATGGTGAGACATAATATCCCGGCTGCGGCATCCCAGACTTTTACCAAAGACACTTTGACCAAAGGGCTTGGATACGTTGCAACTATTGGTTTGCCCGTGGTGTTAAAAGCCGATGGGCTGGCAGCCGGCAAAGGGGTACTGATCTGTTTAAGCGTTGAAGAAGCGCAACAGGAGTTGAAGGAAATGCTTACTGAAGCCAAATTTGGAGAAGCCAGCTCAAAGGTGGTGGTTGAACAGTTTTTACAGGGTATTGAGCTTTCGGTATTTGTAATGACCGATGGCGCCAACTATAAAATTTTGCCCGAAGCCAAAGATTATAAACGCATCGGCGAAGGCGATACAGGTTTAAATACCGGTGGCATGGGTTCTGTTTCGCCGGTACCTTTCGCTGATAAAGCCTTTATGCAAAAAGTTGAAGAACGCATAATTATTCCAACCATTGAAGGATTAAAGCAAGAAAACATCCCTTACAAAGGCTTTATTTTTATAGGACTGATGAGCTGCAATGGCGAACCTTATGTAATTGAATACAACTGCCGCATGGGTGATCCTGAAACGGAAAGCGTGATGCCGAGAATAAAATCTGACTTTGTTGATCTGCTATCCGGTGTAGCCGAAGGGAATCTTAACGAAAAAGAATTAATCATATCCGATAAAATAGCCGCTACTGTAATGATGGTTTCGGGTGGTTATCCGGGTGAATATTTAAAAAATAGAACCATAACAGGCATTGAAAATGTGCATGGTTCGCTGGTTTTCCATGCAGGAACTTACCTTGATAATGAAACCATCAAAACCTCGGGCGGCAGGGTATTAGCGGTTACTTCATTACAGGATAATCTCTTCAATGCCCTCCAACAAGCCACCGCCGATGCCAGCCGTATCTATTTCGACGGCATGTATTTCAGGAAGGATATTGGGTTTGATTTGTTGTGAAGGGGAAGTGAATGGTTGATTGAGTTGGATTATGTTGATTGAGTTAAAAAGCAACCATTCACTTAATCAACCCAATCAACCACTCACCTTAATTAAATCTTCCCAAACAACTCTTCCAATTTATCTTCCAGATCATCGCCCCTTAGATTTTTGGCGATGATCTTTCCATCGGGATCAAGCAAAAAGTTTTGCGGGATGCCGCGGATAGCGTACTGAACTGGTACCTTGCCATCCCAATACTTCAAATCGGAAACCTGCGTCCAGTTTAAGCCATCCTTGTGGATTGCATCCAGCCAGGCTTTTTTACCCTTAGGCTGATCTAATGATACACCGATTATAGTAAAGTTTTGTCCTTTATAATGATTGAACGCCTTTACCAAATTCGGGTTCTCCCCCCGGCAGGGGCCGCACCACGATGCCCAGAAATCGATCAAAACATATTTGCCCCTGAACGATGACAAGCTAACCATTTTGCCGCTGGTATCGGCTTCTGCAAATTCCGGAGCTATAGACCCTAAAGCAACTGCTTTTATTTTTGGCAGCCTCGCAGCAAATTTCTTTCCTTCATCTGTTTGTTTTATGTCGTCCGCCAAGCCATTGAACAAGGGCGCTATCTCAACGTAATCAGTACTGTAAGCAAGCCCATCGAGCGCAATAATGCTGATATATGAATCGGGGTTATCACGTATGAATTTTTTGTTTACTTCAGCATCTCGAGCATTGATCGCTTTTTCAGCTTTATTATATTCTTTATTAAAAACGTCTGATTTTTGCTGCTCAGGCGTTGCCGCTTTTTTCTTAGCTGCCAGGGAGTCATAGGCATCATTTATCGGTTTAAAGGCCTCATCATACCGCCGGGCATCGTCATTGGCTTTAGTGCCCTCAATTTTTGCATTGGCAGGCAAATCGGCGCCGGTAACGGTAATAGTTCCTTTTTCAATATATATCGATTTGAAACCATCATAAATAGGCCCGGCGCCTTTTGGATTAAGCATAAGGAAGCCATTAACCGGGCTATTGCCTATGTGACCGCTAAATAGAAATTTTCCATTTTTCAGGGTAACAGAGTCGGTAGTAACTTTGCCGTTAAACCTGAAGCGCAAATATACTTTTGCAGGGGCATTGTAGGTGCCCAATGTGCCCTGTACTGTATATTTATTGTTCTGCGCAATAGCAAAAACAGGAAAGCATGCCAACGCTATTAAAACTATTTTCTTCATTCCTCTAAATTTTTAACGCAATATAGAGATTCAACTCAAAAGTCCACAACAAAGGTATGATAACCCTCCTTAAAATAATAATTCAGCTTAAAACCAAAATTCTCGCATATCTGCCTGGAAATTGTTAGCCCCAATCCGCTGCCCTCAGACCCGGAAGATTTATGAAAACGCGTAAATATTTTATCAGCCGGTAAAGCTGTGTCTGCTCCCGTATTTTGAATGGTCAAACGTTCATCATTTAAATAAATCTTTATTTCACCGCCATTATAGTTATGCCTGATAGCATTACTGACCAAATTACTTAACAGGATCTCGGCAAGGTAACGGCTGGCGTAAATTTCCTTTTCATCAAGAGAATAGGTAAGTTTTAAATCTTTATCCTGGAAGATTTCCTCGAACTGAATGATCATTTCCTCCATCACCTTCCGTAAATTGATCTGTTGCCGCTCGTGTAACAGCCGGTTCTCAATTTTAACCAACAGTAATAACGACTGGTTTAGCCTGTTTAACCTTGAAACCGCGCTATACAGATCGTTCAGTAACTTACTTTGCCTGTCACTAAAGTTTTCGGTTTGTATAAGTGTATCAAGCTTGGAATTAATAACGGCAATAGGTGTAAGCAATTCGTGCGATGCATTTTCAGTAAACGTTTTCAGGTCTTTATAATCATGCTTCGCTTTGGCAGCCATATCAACCACGGCATGGTTTAGTTCTTTAAATTCATCGATGTTAGTATCCAGTTCAGGGACTTGCCTTGGGTCAGCTATATTAAAAAGCCTTAGTTCCTTCATTATATTATAAAAAGGCTGCCATAACCTGTTTAAAATTAACCGGTTGATGACCAGTAAGACCAATAACAAGAACAAAATAACACCGATGGTTATTGCAAAGATCAGGCGGATCAGGTCCTCGGTTTCAACTTTTGACTCAACTATAAGTATTTTATAATATTTATTGCCAACAGCAACAGAACTAATCAAACCCCTGCCCGATTCATATTCACCCTTAGGCTCGCCACCGTGCTTCTTATGAAAACCACCCCTGTCCCAACGCTTAAAATACATGGCATTAATAAATTCACGCTTCACTGAACCGGGGTTTGCTTCTGTGAAAGTGATCTGCTGATCGTTAGATTCAAAAGTTTGGGGCAGGTGATGATTCAGCCTTACATAGTCAAAAATTTCATGTTCCTCAACTTTCAGGTCCTTGTCTTTCTGCCTTGTCAATATCCAGCTGATAGCCTGGTAATAAACAAGGCCGGTTACCAGCATCACGACAATGGTAGTAACAAAGTTTACGCGATTATATTTAGCCGAAAGCTTCATTGCTCCGTAAACTTATAGCCCATACCATAAGCGGCCTGTATGTAATCGTTGCAGCCGGCTTCCATTAGTTTTTTTCGGATGTTTTTAATGTGCGAATAGATAAAATCAAAATTATCGGCCATATCTATACCATCGCCCCAAAGGTGTTCGGCTATGGCATTTTTAGATACCACTTTCCCCTTGTTGGCTATGAAATATAAAAGCAGGGCATATTCTTTCCGGGTAAGCTTTACCAATGATTTAGCAACCTTTACCTCCTTTGCCAGCAGGTCAATCGTGATCTCATTAAATATAAGCAGGTTGCTGCCATTAAATGTTTTGCGGCGGATGATAGCGGATACACGCGCTTTTAATTCGGATAAGTGAAATGGTTTTACCAGGTAATCATCCGCACCCAGGTTCAGGCCGTCCAAACGATCGTCCAACGAGTTTTTTGCGGAAATAATAAGGACACCATCAGCGTAATTATTTTCTTTTAAGTTTTTCAGGATGTCCATACCGTTGCCGCCGGGCAGCGTAATATCCAGTAAAATGCAATCGTAACGGTAAAGGTTTATCTTAACCATTGCATTTTGATAATTACTTGCTGTTTCACAAATATTACCGGCTTCGGTAAAGTACTCTTCAATACTTTCCCGCAGCCCTTCCTCATCTTCAATGATCAGTACCTTCAAAGCAATTTTTTGTTAAAGATAACGGCTGATTTTGGATGATTTTTGGATTTCGCTGATTTAATTTCAAATGCCGACCTTTAAACCGACAAAATCAACGCAATCTCTTAATCATTAAAATCAACGGTCTATGTGGTGGATATTCGCTTTACTATCGGCATTTTTTGCAGCCCTGACTGCAATATTTGCAAAAATTGGTATCAAAGGCGTTGATACTGACCTTGCAACAGCTATCCGGACAGTAGTCATCCTGCTCATTGCCTGGGCCATCGCCATTTTCAGGGGCGGGGCTTATACAATTGGCGGTCTAAACAAAATAAACTGGATATTTCTTGTTCTTTCAGGCTGCGCAACAGGTTTATCGTGGATATGTTATTTTAAGGCATTGCAGCTGGGCGAAGTTTCGCAGGTGGCCCCGGTTGATAAATTAAGCGTAGCGATAGCTATTGTACTGGCCGTAATATTTTTAGGCGAACCGCTTACTTTAAAAACGGCTGCCGGCGCGCTATTGATCATTGGCGGAAGCGTGGTTTTGATACTATAAGCAAATCGAAATTAAAATTATTTCTTCTTCTTTTATATAATTTTTGTCGAAACGTCAGTTGCAGGTTCTTTCTCGGACTGACTTTCGGACCAATCTCTAACCTCCCCCTTATTGTAACAATTGCACTTAATTAGTAACAATTACTTTACGCCGGTTTAAAATTCAGCTTTATTCCAAAATTATGGTTCAATTTTGGCGGATTAATTACGGGGTTTTTATTGTATGAAAAATAGTTGCATTCTTTTTATTTTAATTATTATTTCCTTAGGCCTAAAAGCTCAAAATAATATTGACGATAAAGGTAAAATAAGCGGCAAGGTTTTCGATTCTGTTACCAAAGAACCGGTTGATTTTGCAACGATCAGTGTTTTTAAGCAAGGCAGCGCCTCCCCGTTTAACGGTGGTAGCGCAGATCCCAGGGGAAACTTTAAAATTGAGAATATTTCACCGGGCGATTATAAAGTAACGATTGATTTTTTGGGCTATAAACAAAAGGTAATTGACCATGTAATTGTCAGCAGTATTTCCAAAAATGTGTCACTCGGAAATATTATGCTTGCGCCGGCCCAAAATCAGCTTAAAGAAGTTGCTATTGTCGGAACCGCCCCCACGGTTGAAAATAAAATTGATAAATTGGTATACAACCCGGGGAATGACCTTACTGTACAGGGCGGCGTGGCCTTGGATGTTTTAAAGAAAGTGCCGATGGTTTCGGTAGATGTTGATGGGAATGTGGAATTAATGGGAAACTCCAATATCCAGTTTTTAATCAATGGGAAGCCCTCAACAATTTTTGGGGCAAGCCTTGCCGACGCTTTGCAGTCAATCCCTTCCGACCAGATCAAAAGCGTCGAAGTAATTACCAACCCCGGCGCTAAATACGATGCCACCGGGACGGCAGGTATCATCAACATAGTTTTAAAAGATAACAAAGTGCAGGGGATCAACGGCAGTATCAATCTTGCCGGGGGTACACGTTTAGAAAACGGATCGTTTAATTTAAATGCGCGCAAAGGGAATTTCGGTGTAAATGCTTTTTTTGGCGGACGCGAATTGCTGAACAGTACAATGTTGACTACAAACAATAACACCTCGGTTGACAATGCCGGAAACACTACACATTTGTTTCAAAAAGGCAGCAGAGGCGTTAAAAGAAGCGGCTACCGGTCGGGCATGAACTTTAACTGGAGCATAACGCCAAAGGATGAGCTAACCGCTACGATAGGTTTTAATCATTTTGGCAATAGCAGCAGCGGTTCTACCAATCAGGACCAAACAACATTTGCACCCATAACAAATAGCCTGTTAGCCGATACGATGAGCGTAAACAATTCCAGCAGCCGTTTTAACGCCAATTCAACAGACTGGGGCCTTGCTTATAAAAAAACATTTAAAAAAGAAAACCAGGAACTTGACTTATTATACAATGAAAGTTACAGCAAAAACACCAGCTATTATATGCAGCAGCAGGATTATACCAATGTTGCCCGTCCTTCCACTGGCTCGATAGGAAATAACCCAGGAAAAGATAAAGAAAGAGATATATCCGTTGATTATACACAGCCGGTAAGTAAAGGTTTTACCATTGAAACGGGCGCTAAAGTGACGATGGAAAACCTGAACAACATGGTGAACACGGACACACTGGCGACTAATGGGGCTTATTTATTCAGCCCTTTACGGAGCTATGCATTTAATTATAAGCGCAATATTTTTGCTTATTACCTTTCCACCTCATTTACTTTATTTAATGATTTTATTGACGGTAAGGCAGGACTAAGAGAGGAGTACACCACTACAAGCACTGACTTTCCGAATACCATTATTCCTTCGTATGGTATTTTAGCGCCGTCGTTTGTGTTATTGCACAAGCTGGATAAAAAGCAGAGCATTAAATTTAGCTATTCGTACAGGTTGGAACGGCCCGACTATGGTTCTCTTAACCCATTTTATAATATCAGCGATCCGCACAATATCAGTGTAGGCAACCCGAACCTGAAACCTGAATTAGGTCATAATTTTGAATTGGGTTATAACAATGCCCTTGGAAAAGGGGCGAATATTTATGTTGCCGCATTTTACAGATATAACACCGATGACCTTCAATCTTTTACTACCCACTTAGACAGCTTAGAAATAGGCAACACCATTTATAGAAATGTTTTTCTTAACCAACGCTATAACATTGGCCGCGAAGTAACTGAAGGAATAAACTTATACGGCTCAGTACCTGTTACCGATAAATTAAGCTTACGTTCAAATATGTTCTTTGCCAACAGGATTACCGATAACCCGGGCAGTGCGCAGGTAAGCGGTTTTACTTACCGTATTAATTTAAACAGCAGTTATGATTTTGGCAATAACCTGGCAGCGGAATTCTTCATAAATTACCGGTCGTCTCAACCGGGGATACAAGGAACCCGGCCTGCGTTTTCATTTTACGATATTGCCGTCCGCAAGCAGTTTCTTAATAAAAAACTGAGTGTTGGCTTAACAGCGTCAAATGCATTTAGCCAGTATATAGACCAGCGGTCGACGACATTTGGTCCTAACTTCAACCAAAGCAGTTTACGTCAAATTCAATTGCGGTCATTCGGGATAAACTTAAGCTACAGGTTCGGCAAGCTTGAATTTAAAAAAGAAAAACAACCGCAGCAGCAGCAGCCACAGGATAATATGCCGCCGGATGAGAATGGGGGGAGTAAGTGAGTAAGTGAGTGAGTGGTTGATTGAGTTGATTAGGTTGATTAAGTTAGATTTTAACTTATTCAACTACTCACCCAATCAACTTAATCAACTACTCACATAATCAACCACTCACCAATTTATCCAGGATTTATCCAGAATTTCTGCGTAACTATACTGAAAAATTTATCGCCATGAAATCAACGCTTAAACTGCTTGGCATGCTATCGTTTAGTATGGCTATTAGCTTGCCGGCCCATGTATTTGCGCAGGAAAAAACCAGTTTTCACGTTATTGCTGATTTCCCGATCCACAGTACGGGAGGATGGGATTACATTACGGCCGATGGCGCCAGTAAACGCGTTTACGTTTCTCATGGTATGCAGGTAAACGTTCTGGATGCTGCAACCGGTGATTCCATCGGTTATATTCCGGATACCAAAGGTGTACACGGCATAGCCATCGCCCATGAATTTAATAAAGGTTATACCAGTAACGGGAGGGCCAATAATATCAGCGTTTTCGATCTTAATACCTTAAAGGTTTTAAAGCTGGTGAGCGCCGGCACCAATCCTGATGCCATTTGCTATGATGATTTTGCAAAAAAAATATACGCCTTTAATGGCCGCAGCAAAGATGCTACCGTTATTGATGCCGCTACCGACAGCGTTGTTGCAACCATACCTTTAGGGGGTAAACCCGAAACAGGGGTTTCGGACGGGAAAGGAAAAGTGTTTGTTAACATTGAGGATACAGGCGAGGAAGTAGAAATAGATGCAACAAGCTATAAGATTTTAAACCGGTGGAAACTGACAGGCGGTGAAGAACCATCCGGCCTGGCTATGGACCGTGGGACCAATCGCTTGTTTATTGGCTGCGGCGGTAATCATACCATGATCGTTTTAAATGCTGCTAACGGCGCCATATTGGGTAAATTTCCTATAGGCCGCTGCGATGGGACGGCTTTCGATCCGGAATTGAAATTAGCATACAGTTCAAATGGTGAAGGTACAGTGACCGTTGTGCGCGAACTAAGTCCTGAGAAATTTGAATTTGTAGAAAACATCCCGACTGAACCCGGCGCAAGAACAATAAGCGTTGATACGGTTACTCATAAAATATATCTGCCTACCGCTCAATTGAAACCGGGCGTAGCAACAGCTGAAAATCCAAACCCAAGGCCGCAGCAGGTGCCCGGCACTTTTCATGTTGTAGTGGTTGGGAAATAGTAAAATAACAGATGCCGTCAGGAGAAGTCAGACAAACTGCTGTATTACCTGCTGCAATTGGTTTGCCTGCATCACACCGCTTTGACGCCATTTGGTTTCGCCTTTTTTAAATATCATCAGCGTGGGTACGCTCTGAACCCTGAAAGCCTCAGCGGCTGCAGGATTTTTGTCAATGTCTATTTTGACGATGGTCACCTTGTCGCCCATCGCGTCCTTTACTTGCTTTAATATTGGCGGCATCATTTTGCACGGCCCGCACCACTCTGCCGAAAAATCAACCAGTACCGGTTTATCTGATGCTATCATCTCCTGGAAATTTGCCATATCTTATAGGTTTATTAAAAGGTAACGTTTATGTAAAGTAAAAGGTTTATTTTTTTATTGAAAATGATCTTCCTCATTTTCAATAAAAAAAAATTGTACCTTCAAACGTTTATTAAACAGCTAAATATCCTTTTGCAACATGCCAAACCTTTACGAACCCTCAGGAAAACAGCGCATCGAGTCGATTGATATTTTGCGCGGCGTGATCATGCTCATAATGGCGCTCGATCATACCCGGGACTTTTTTCATAACGCCGGTGCGTTCAGCGATCCTACCAACATGGCCACCACTACCCCGCTACTGTTCTTTACCCGCTGGATCACTCATTTCTGCGCGCCGAACTTTGTTTTCCTGAGTGGCATGTCGGCTTATCTTGCCGGAACCCGCCGTACAAAAAGCGAATTAAGCTCATTTTTAATAAAAAGAGGCTTGTGGCTTGTTCTTATTGAAGTGGTGATACTTACGTTTGCTTTTACATTAGATCCTTTTTATAATTTCGTTATTTTTCAGGTTTTATGGGTGATAGGGTGGAGCATGGTTATCCTTGGCCTGCTGGTTCGTGCGCCATTGAAAGTAATTGCTGTTATTGGCGCATTGATATTTTTCGGGCACGATATACTCGACTATCTTCAACTGCCAAAAACAGGTATTGAAAGCACCTTAATGAAGCTGTTATTTGTAGCACGCGGTACTGTGCTGCCATTAAACCAATCTCATTTTATTTTTGATCTTTACGCCCTTGTGCCGTGGACAGGCGTAATGCTGCTCGGCTATGTTTTCGGCTCAATTTATACTAAGGCGTTTGATCCGCTGCGAAGAAGGAAAATATTGCTTTATACAGGTATTTCCGTACTGGCGCTTTTCCTGGTTTTAAGGTATTTCAATATTTATGGCGACCCTGCCCCATGGGCAGTACAGCGCAATGGCACATACACCTTCATGTCGTTTTTAAATGTCAGCAAATACCCCCCTTCGCTAATGTATTCATGTTTGACGATTGGGATCGGCTTAATTGTGCTTGCCCTGGTAGAAAATATTAAAACCAGGCTTACTGACCTGTTTATAATTTATGGTAATGTGCCTTTCTTTTATTACGTAATACACTTTTATGTGTTGAGGGCAATAAATATCATTGTGTTTTTTGCGCAAGGATATGGTACCAACCAGATCATCGCTCCCAATAAACCATTCTTCTTCCAGCCCCCGAATTTTGGTTTTAATTTAGGCGGCGTGTACCTGGTATGGCTCTTTGTTATCTTCATATTGTATTTCCCCTGCCGCTGGTACAGCAACTATAAAAAAACGCACAAACGGTGGTGGCTGAGCTATCTTTGATTTCGGATTTCGGAAGTTCGATTTCGGATTTGGCACGATTTCGGATATTTTAATTTTTGATATGTTTGATGTAAAAAGGTTGAAGTTTACTTTTGTTTTTTTGATTTTTATTGCCTCATGCACTAATGTTCAACAACATTCGGTCGTGAATTTGGGTATGCATCCCGTGCACCGGTTAAGCAGCATTAAACAAAAAAACGGTATTATTAAAATTGATACCGGTGTAATTCTCAATAACAAAAACCTTCAGTCATTTATTAACGATGTCAGGGAATCGCCAATGATTTTGTCTTATAAATTGGATGGCATTCCACAATTTATCAAATCGTTTTTAGAACACCTAAGCGGTGATTATTTTACCATGGCTAATCCCGGGAAAGTTTGGAATTGCTGCGATGGTGGTTGGAACGATAGTCTACCCAACAGGGAATTAATTTGCCTTGGTAAGGATAAAAGTCTATTTCTTATGAGCTACAAAACCGGAGGGATTGGCGAAGCCGGGCATCTCGTTTTAATAAGATACCAGGATAATAAAGTAACCGACTTTTGGACCGGAACAATGTTGGAGTTTTTAAGTAATAAAAATGCAATTGTTGATTATTTAGTAAAGAATAAAGACAAAGCATGGGGATTGAACACTAATACAATAAGAATTTAGCTATTATTGTCTTTAGGTTACCCTAATTGTGGTAATACTACCGGTTCTGTCGCTAATGCTGCCAACAGCGTTTTCTTAAAGTCTCCCCAACCGGGGGAGATTTAGAGGGGGCTGGGCTGGGCCACGGTCAATGCATCACCTTCGGCCTTGTATTGTTAACCGGCTGCAAAATATCATTATCCGATAGCCAATCTGCCAGCCTTTGCGGCCAGTTGCTAATCGATTTTAACTTTGAACGGTATCCCATATTAAAGCCATGTCCCCCTTGCGTATAAAGATGCACCTCAACCGGTACTTTGGCTTCGCGGTAGGCTTGCAGTAATTTCATCACCGATATGGAACAACAGGGGTCATCATTGGCGGCCAGCAAAAACGCGGGCGGGGCATCATGCGGTATAACGTCCGGTATAAATAGCGGACCGGGGTATATCTGTATTACGAAGCCGGGTTTTGCATTCAGCCGGTCGATAGGATCTGCTGCGTTTGGATTGGGCTTGTTTGGGCCGAAGGTCACCATATCGACCACTTCACCGCCTGCCGAAAATCCCATCAGCCCGATACGGTTAGTATCAATCCCAAATTCAGCAGCACGGCTACGAACCAGTCTCATGGCACGTAAACCATCCTGGCGGGCATGCACTTCAATTTTATAAGGCGAAAGGGTATCTCGGCCCAAACGGTATTTCAATACAAACACAGTAACGCCGAGGTTGTTCAGAAATTTAGCCGGATCAATGCCCTCAGCCGTCCAAACCAATAAACGGTGACCGCCGCCGGGGCAGACTACTACCGCCGCACCGTTCGCTTTATCCTTAGGGGGCAAAAAAACCGTAAGCGATGGGTTATGGATATTCCTTACCCAGTAATCTTTCGCCTGTTCGGGTTCATTGCGGCGGTTTTCAAAACCGGGGGCGCCATTTGGCCATAACGGGATAACCGTTGGTTCAGTTTGTGCCTGCAACGCGATGGGTAACAACAACAGGCAAATCAGTATTTTTAAGTATTTGTGCATAGGGATAGTTGATTAAGTTATATTAAGTTGATTGAGTTATATTAAGTTGATTGCGGAGGGGCTTAAACTGGTAATCTGGGTCAGCCAGCGTTGAAGCGAAGGTTTTTTACCTAAGAAAGCAAGGGAAGCTGCAGTTAAAGCCGTGTTTTTTAAAAAGTTTCTTCGTTCCATGGTTTTGGCCATTAAGTCACTGCGTCATTGTGTCATTAGTCTAATCGGTGTAATCCAAATTAAATCGGTGAAATCGAATTAAAATCGGTGAAATCAAAAAAAATCAATATTGATGAAACGCTTCCGATACAAACTCCAGCACGTTCGGCAATGATGCCCGCCAATAGGTCCAGGTATGGCCGCCATCCCGTACACGGAATTCATGCGGGATTTCCTTTTTCCGCATGGCAATGTGCACCAGGCAATTTCCCTCGTACAAAAAGTCATCGTCCCCATCATCGATATACCAGCGTACGGCTTTCTTCTGGTCATCGGGCATATTATTTATCAGGGCCAGGGCGCTATGCCGGTTATAATAATTTACAATAACCGAATCGGCAATGCCTGGATCGTTTTTAGCGATGGATTTCCGCGCATCATCCAGTGTCAACGGCCCAACAGATGCGCTCAAGGGGCAGGCTGATGAAAACATTTCGGGATGGTGCAGGGCATACATAAATGCACCGCCGCCACCCATAGATAAGCCTGCTACGGCACGGAAACGCTTTTCGCTTTTTATGCGGTACTTCCTTTCTACGTAAGGAACCAGTTCCTTGAAAAAGAAATCCTCGTAGTTCCAGTCGCCTTTGATGTCGTTAAAATAGCCCCTGCGGCCTGTATTGGCATCGGGCATAATGATCACCATTGGGGTTGCCGTACCATCAGCAATAGCTTTGTCGGTTATGTTCAGCACCTCGCCAAACTGCACCCAGCCGGTTTGGTCATCGCCGCTGCCATGCAGCAGGTATAATACCGGGTAGCTGCGGTCGGATGTTTCATAGCCGGGCGGCAGGTAAACGGCATATTTGCGTTCGCTTTTTAATATTTTGCTCGGCAGCGACAAATTATCGTAAACTTTTCCGCTTTGAGCCAGTAAAACAAATGGGTAAAAGATTAACAAAAAGATAAACAAAGAGTAAATTTTTTTCATGTCAGGAGGCTATAATTTGATTATCAAATCAATATCGGGGAAATATTGTAAATCAGGATAAATTTATATGATTATTTCGGAATTCGGATGTTCGATTTCGGATTTATTTAAATGTTGGCATTAAATCAGCAGCTTTGTTATGCGTTCAACATTAAAGGCCTGTTATGAAAATAACAATTGAAATAGACAGCAAAAGCGAGATGGAAAAACTGTCCGCTTTGTTTAAAACATTTAAAATAAATAAGGTTAAGGTAGTGGCTGCCGATGATGCTGCTGTACCTGTAATTAAAGGCGATAAAAAAATTGATCCTAAAGGATTGTTTGGCATCTGGGCAGACAAGCCTCGTTCAATAGAGCGTATCCGCAAAGATGCCTGGGAGAGAAAACCACATGTTGGATAATGGTTTTATGTGACACCAATATTCTTATTCATGTCTTCAACGGAAGGCAGGGTACAATTACGATGTTGTCGAAATAGATAATGCAACGTCACGGCTTGCAACAACCCTGATAGAAAACTATAAACTAAGCCATGGTCTTCAAATACCCGATGCAATTATCGGCGCTACAGCGGTAATTCACCAAATTCCGCTTTATACCTGCAATGTCAAGGATTTTAACTTTATACCGGGCATTAGTTTAATTTAAATTACCACAAATTGCAAAAAAAGGTACGGGCCCTCAACGCCCCAGGCATACCTGGGCCTTCGTTCAAAATATTTTTTCCCTTACCCTGTATCATTTAACCGGCAACGTTCGTAATGGATAATAACCCGGTGAAAACAAATTCTGTAACTGATCTTATAATGCTATCGCGCAAAACTCCGCTGTTGCTATGCCTGTTTTTTTATTGGCTTTGCTTCCTGCAAAAAGGCCAATATTGCCCCGCCGGGTACAAATAAAGGTAAGGACCTGGTGTTTACTCCTTTAGACGAACAAAAGGTAACAGCGGACAATGCGTTTTCTTTAAGACTATTTAAAAACCTCGGGCCATTTTTGTACATTTATTCTTTGTTAAAGAAAATCTAAGATCATGGCATCATTTAATCAAGTAGGCCCCTGGATTACGGTAGTAGTATTGTTCTCTGCGGTAATCTTCTTTGGTGTGTTTTACATTACGAAATTGATACAAATAAGAAAAGCAAGAATCTCATCTTCCCCGGATGTCAAACTCTCCAATGATGCAGGAAGTATGAAAACGATCATTTCAAAAGAACAGAAAAAGAAACTTCGGGACGAGATAGTTCACGACATTGTAGCAGATATAACTCCTGTCCTCGAAAAACGGCTCGAAAAAGCAATATAAACCAGCATCAGACAAGACGCTTTCCATTCAACTCACAATTCACCACTCACCAATTCATTCCGTTCTCAAACTTTTAACCGGGCTGCTTATTGCTGCTTTTATAGTTTGTATGGTTATTAGCGAAACCGTTACCAATAATAATATCGCGATTGATAAAATAAACGGATAAGAAGTAATCGTTACCCGGTAAGCATAACCATTAAGCCAGCTGTGCATCATCAACCAGGCCAGAGGGCATGCGATTATGACTGCGATTATAGCTACCCCAAAAAATTCATTTATGAAAAGTGCAAGAATGCCCTGAACGGATGAACCCAGCACTTTGCGGATGCCTATTTCCCTTGTCCTTTTTTGAACGCTTAGCGATACCAAACCTAAAACGCCAAGCAATACAATTATGATAGCTAAAACGGTGGCCATAAACGCTGCCTTTTTTAACTGTATTTCATTGGCATAGAGCTTAGCCAGGGCCTCATCCATAAAATGATATTCAAAGGGGACACCGGGTAATAACAAACTCCACTGGTGCTGTAAAGCAGCTATGCTTTTTTGCATGTCGCCTGGTTTCAGCTTAACGGAAAGGTAACGGTAATTGGTTCCAAAATTTACATTTACAAATGTAATCGGCCCGATATGGTCCTGCATCGAGCCAAAATGAAAATCGGCAGTAACACCGCAAATGGTAAACTGCGTGTTTATTCCGGGAACTTTTACAAACTGCCCGATAGCATCTTTTGGGTCGGTCCATCCAAGCGCCTTTGACGCAGTTTCGTTGATAACGATTTTGGTGGAGTCACCAGGCGTATAAGATGGCGTAAAGAATATGCCGGCTTTTAACGGAATTTTATAGGTAGCTGCATACTGATTATCAGTAGACAGCATCTGTGTAGTTACGGCATTTTTGGGATCACCGCCCATTTTATAGAGTTGCGGGCCAGCGCCGCCATTTCCGCCATCAGGTATTTCGTAGGACAAGGAGACACTGCTTACTTCGGGCAACTGTGCCAGTTCGTGCCTTATGGTTTCCATCTTTTGCACACCTTTGGCCGACCAATCCCTCGGTACTTGCGCATAAACAACGTAATCTTTATTAAAGCCGATATCCTTACTAAAAAAGAAATTAACCTGCTGCGAAACAATGATAGCGCCAATAAAAACAAAAGCCGCCATACCAAACTGGAAAGCAACCAAAGTTTTACGTAACAGAACGCTTTCTTTTACCGAACTAAGCTTGCCCTTTAATGAATCTACTGATTTTAAGGCTGATAATACCAATGCCGGATAAATGCCTGCCAGCAAACCAATAAAAAGCGCGGATAAAAATGGGATTACATAAAAATACAGCGGGAATGTGAAAAGGCCCATAATTTCCTTCCCTAAAATATCGCTTAAAAGCGGCCTTGCAAGCAAATATATCACCAATGCAAATACAGTTGCAAGCATACCCAACAATGTAGATTCAACCAGGAACTGCCGTATCAGCTGTTTTTTCAATCCGCCCAAAACCTTACGGATACCCATCTCTTTCATCCGGGTCGAAGACCGGCCGATACAAATGTTCACAAAATTGATGACAGCCATCAATAAGATGAAAAACGCAATAAACGAAACGGTGTAAATCATTTTTCTTACTACCGCGCCATTGGCGTCAAGATAAAATGTTTTTAACGGGACAAGGTAAGGCGTAAGATTATCGCTAATCTGCTTGGAAGCATTTTCTTTTATAAGATGTTGCATTGGTTTTTCAAGGTCACGCGGCGTAACACCCTTTTCCAATTCAATATAACTAACCATGATCACATTACCCCAGCCATCCAGGTTCCTGCCAAAAAAAGTAGCTGCAATTGCGGGCAGAAAAAAATTACTGCCATAACCATTAACGCTTGTGACTGTATTATCGGGCAGTTTATTTAATACGCCGGCAATGGTAAAATCGTGCTTTGTCCCGGTAAAACTTTCAATGCTTATGGTTTGCCCGATAACATCTGTTTTGCCAAAATATTTGAGTGCCATTGTCCCGGTTATAACTGCCGAAAAGGGGTTGGTAAATGCCGTTTTTGGATTACCGTGTAATAGAGTAAACCCATACATGCTCAACAGGGTGCTATCCCCAAGCTGGATATTTTCGCGAAAATGCTTATTGTCCTTTGATACATTTGAGGTAATTGCATCCCAGTGGTAATAATTGGCTACGAGTGTTGGGTATACTTCTTTTAATGCTTTGGGCAATTGTGCAATTGAAGTAATTTCGGGGCCCATATTCGGGTCTTTCCATTTGCTCTGCAAGATATATTGATTGCCTGCATCTTTAAGGTTATTGTTCACCTGTAACTCGCCCCAAACATAAGCGCCTATCAGAAAGCTGAACGCGATCCCTACGGAAAGCCCAAGAATATTGATCAATGAATAAACCTTATTTTTCCAAAGGTTTCTCCAGGCTATAGTAAAGTAATTTTGCAGCATAGTTTTAAGGTTGGGGTTAGTATTTTTTATTTTCTGATTAGAGCCGAATAAAAATAACGATATAAAGCCTTTAAGTATAAAACATTAACAATTTTTAACGTTGGCGTTTTATTCCCTCGAAGGAAAAAATGGAAAAGATTTGCGAAGTTTTTAAAACTTCGCAAATCTGTCGTGTCTCATTCAAAACAAAAATTTACATCCAGATAACTTAGCACTTACTAAATTGCGGCTTCAATTAATTAAAACTTACATTATGGAAAACTATTTAGCCGAACTTTATGAGCGCGAACTTTTGAAACTGAGAGACGAAATAAAAAACTTTAAAAACGAAGAAAACATCTGGCGCAAGGCCGATGGCATTACAAACACTGCAGGCACGCTTGTTTTGCACCTGCTCGGCAATTTAAATTTTACCATTGGCACACAAATAGGCGGCACAGGTTATGTACGCAACCGCGAACAAGAATTTTCATTAACAGGCGTTTCCCGCGAAAAACTAGTAACTGATATTGAAAGCACTATAGAAGTAGTTAAAACAAGTCTAACCGGGATAAACCAAGCCAAACTGGATGAAACATACCCGCTTGAATTTGTTGGACAAAAAAGCACGGTATATTATCTTACCTTCTTTTTCGGCCACTTCAATTATCACTTAGGACAGATAAATTATTTAAGAAGGATACTGGAAGCGTAAGCCCCCTAACCCCCTAAGGGGGGAATATAAGATTATCAAATTTATTAATTAAAGACTCCCCCTTTAGGGGGCTGGGGGGAAACCCATCTGCGGATCACTATATGATGGCCTGCCGGTTTCTACGCGCCCTGCATAGCGTTTTTCGAACGCAGGGACGCGATGCATCGCGTTTCTACCTAATGTAACGCTGAAATCATACCAGCCATAACTTTTAGCAAGGTTAAGCGGCATCGTTAATTTGCCTCCTGCGGCAAGTATTTTTTTATGCTTATTTGTTTTATACGCGTGGTCTGTTATCTCAATAGTATACTCATTGCTGCTTAAATTATTCAGTTTCAGTTCAATATTGCCGCTAAGACTATTACTGTCGGTAAGGCTGCGCTCGTATTCGCAAACGATATCGATATCAGGGTCGGCGGCATTGCCTATAAATTCGCGAAAAAAGCCGTTTGGGCCATATACCCGCAAATGATAATTGCCGTTTTCAAATTCATCTAAAGGCCAGGCATCGGTTATTGTATCGCCCGCAATGGCTGTATAGGCCCAGGTGCGCACATCGTCCATTACCATTTGTTTATCTTTTTCCTGTAAATATTTCCCAGGCGCATAAACATTAAACGGGGAGCCAGAAGCCGATTTGCCAAAGATTTCGTCGCTGGCAGTGAATTTCATTTCAAATGCTTTTTTGTCTGCACTCAGTTTGCCATCGGCGTATAACTGGTAGGGCAATGAGCATGATGGTTTTGTCCCCTTTTCCTGCTTTGGCATGTACGGCGATAGGTGCGGCGTATCGTTGATTTGCGCTATTTCTTCAGATTTAAGCAGCTTGAAATCATCAGGAATTTTTTTAAACTGTGCTTTGTGGATGCTTTCTACAAATTCGTCTTTTGGCACAAACGCCGGATTGCGTATTTCATCGCCATTGTACGGCCTGAAAACGGAAGTAAGGTCACCGCAAACCGTACGCCGCCAGCCGCTTATATTGGGCTCCTTTATTGTTTTCCCCGTTTTCTTGCTTAAAAAATGTTCCAAAAACTGTAAGGTCGAGGTGTGATCAAAAACTTCGGAATTTACCCAGCCGCCTTTGCTCCACGGCGAAGCGATCACCATCGGCACACGGTAACCAAGTCCTATGGAGCTCTCTTTGTCAAATTTTTCGGGGAAATCGTTTCTTTCCAGCTCCTGTTCAAGGGTTACAAACTCTAAACTCGTATCAATCCCGTTTGAAACCTTGCCGGTACCCGTTTTGTGCGGATGTGGTGCAACAAACGGCGGCACATGGTCAAAATACCCATCGTTTTCATCGTAAGTCAGGATGAAAATGGTTTTTTTCCATACTTCCGGATTGTGGGTAAGGATGTCCATAACCTCAGATACATACCATGCGCCGTACCAGGCCGCGCTCGGATGATCGGAGAAATTCTCGGGGGCCGTAAGCCATGATACCATTGGCAGATCGCCCGATTTTACGTCATCCCTAAACTGATGCAATACATCGCCTTTAGGCACTTTTAATTCGCGTTCGGTACCAGTGTCGTTATATTTCAGATCAGCAAGCTGACGGTAGTGCGGGTCGTTTTTATTGGTATCGAAGGCTTTTCTATGGATGCTTTTTTCCCTGTCAGATAGTTTTTCAAACATGCCCGATCGCCAGCTTTCACGTTCTTTATTCACTGCCTCAAGATCCGACTGTGTTTCCCTTAATTGTTTTTTTAGCTTTTTGAGATTTGTATCGCCAACAGGTAAGGCGGCAATCTGTTTTTTTAACGCTTCGATCTTGCCCGGAAGCTCAACCGATTTTTTTTGCATTGCAATGAGATGCGGTTCATGCAAATGGATATTGTATTGCGCAAAAAACTCCAAAGCATTGTCCTGGAAGTTTGAAAGCCATACATCTTCCTCACCCTCAAACCCGGTATCAATGGCGACTTCATTCTGATAGCATTTCCATGATATTCCATTATCTTCAAGGCGTTCAGGAAAAGTGGCCCATTTCAAAGTGCCATAATCCATATCCTCATTCCATAAATGGGCTCTTGAGTTTTCGTTTTGTTCTCCGCGCACGGTGCCTGTCCAAAAGTAAAGCCGGTTAGGGTTAGTGCCGGTTAATGCCGAGCAGAAGTTTTGATCGCAAATGGTAAAAGCATCTGCCAGCGCATAATAAAATGGTAAATCCTCGCGCGTATAATAGCCCAAGGTTAAAGGCATATTAGCATATTCGGGGATGCTGTTGCGCTTATTGTCTAACCACTTATCATATTTACCATCATTACGGGCATTTACCTGGTTTCGCCAGCTATGCGGAAGCGAATCCATCCAGGTGGCTTTGGTATTTTTTATATCCAGGCGGAAAGGCGCATAGGTTTCGCCTTTCTTGTTTGATTGCAGCCATACCTTATTTTTGTTGGGGAGATCGATGGTGCGCGGGTCATTAAAGCCCCTTACCCCCTTGAGCGTTCCAAAGCAATGATCAAAAGAGCGGTTTTCCTGCATCAGGATTACGATATGTTCGGCATCCATATACGTACTGCCGGGCGCCGCATTGATCGCCATGGCCCGTTGGATGGAAGCCGGTAAAAAGCCCGATAACCCGGCAGCCCCTGCTAACAATGATGCTTTTTTTATAAAATCTCTTCTCGTTTCCATGTTTTTAGCTGGGTGTGGTATCTGGTGTAATTTGACGTTTTGTAAACAGGTAAAATGAACTTATCCGGCAATATTCAATGAGGTAATATGCGAATTTTTTTTATGATGTGAATTACGATTTGTAACTTTTTTAATACAATTAAATTAATTTTGATACACTTTATGTTTAAATTTACGCTATTATACTACGCAATACAATCTAAAAAGGAGGCTTTATGAACATGGTCCACAAAATTGAAAGATGGGGTGATAATCATCATCCAATCGCTTTGGATATTATCCGTATGGCCCTTGGCATTTTTTTATTATTAAAGGGTTTGGCCTTTATGGAAAATAGTGCTTACCTGGAAGAAATGATCCAAAATCAAAAGGTGGTTTCTCTCTCACCAGGGATATTAATGGCTGTTGTTTATTATGTAACGTTTACTCATCTTGTTGGCGGGACGTTAATTGCCATGGGAACTTTAACAAGGTTCGCATCCATCATACAAATACCTATTGTGTTCACGGCAGTATTTTTAACAGGTTTTTTTCAGTCGCCCATTAATACTATGGCCGGGCCCTCAATTGTTGCACTGATATTGCTCGTTCTTTTTACCATAATAGGTTCAGGGCCATTATCGCTCGACAGGTATTTGGCTAATTGGGAGATTTGAGGAAGGAAGTAGCAGTAGCAGTTTATAGTAGCAGTTTTTTAAACTGCCACTGCAACTTAAACCTGCAACTTTCTAGTACTCCGCCATTACCTCATCCACATAGCACCACAGCCATCTTTCGCCTGGCTCTGCTGACATTACTACGGGGTGGCCCGTTGCATGGGCATGCGCGGTTGCGTGCCTATTGGGCGAACTATCGCAGCAAAGCGTAATCCCGCATTCCTGGCAGGTGCGCAGATGCATCCAGCTATCCCCTATTTTTATGCATTCTTCGCACACATATTCCTTTGCGTGTTTCAGTGTTTTAATGGCACCGAGGTGTTTGCAGACATTTTCTTCCATGGTGAAAGTATTTTGTTGTTCGAATTAACAATCCGGGAAATATAAATGTTTAATTATAATTTAATTAAGCGTCATTAAAAGATATTGTTCCCATTTATTTCATAAACAATTTTATCGGATTTTACGTTAAAACCCATAGCTTTACGATTGCCCGAAAATTTAAACATCATCTGCTGCCGGTCATAATGGCCAGCGAACGATCATTATTTGACCTATAGAGGATTCAATTGATGATCAAAAGACATGAGTACGAAAGATCTGTCAGGATTTAT
Source organism: Mucilaginibacter sp. (assembly GCA_036758125.1). GTDB lineage: Bacteria > Bacteroidota > Bacteroidia > Sphingobacteriales > Sphingobacteriaceae > Mucilaginibacter. The sequence continues at coordinate 87,659 of DAIOXE010000004.1, read as the reverse complement.
GAAGAGCCATCTACTAATAAGCCTGTTTTTGCTGTTATCGTTCCGGGCATTTACCCAATCCTGTACGTTAAATGTGACGCTATCGCAATCGGCCCCTGCTATATGTTCAGGAAGTAATGTAACATTAACAGCCACAGCAACAGGCGGTACAGCTCCCTATATCTATGTATGGAGTACCGGAGAAACTACCCCCTCAATAAATGCAGATAAAGCAGGTACCTATACGGTTTCCGTTAGTGATAAAACGCCGGGTTGTCAGCCGGTGAAAAGCAGTGTAACGATAACCGTTTCGGCCACCCCTATCGCACCAACAGCAGCCAATGTAACTATTTGTCCAAATAGTTCAGCAACGCTTACGGCCACTGCTCCCGGAGGCAATTATCAATGGTATGACAAAGCCAAAGGAGGAACCTTTTTAGTAAGCGGTGCTTCTTATACCACGGGTGCAATTGCAACTGATACCGTTTTTTATGTCGAAACAACTGTGGCAGGGTGTACCAGTGCCAGAACCGCTGTTTTTGTTACTTTAACAGGCAAGCCAAGTGTATCGGGGGCGACAGTATGCTCCGGCAGTTCTGCAGTTTTATCAGCCAGCGGAGGAAGCAGCTATACGTGGTATGATGCTCCAGGCGGCGGCATTATAGGTTCAGGCCCTACTTATACAACACCGGTGCTGACCGCAACAACCACTTATTACGTGGTGGTTATTTCTAATAATGGCTGCACAAGTGCTTTTACACCAGTAACTGCAAAGATTGCACCTGCGCCCCCGGCGCCTACTGCTGCAGGTGTATCCGTTTGCGCAGGCTCATCAGCAAATCTGCATGCTAATGCACCCGCAGGTGTGCTTAACTGGTACGACGTTCCTATCGGCGGTATACCTTTAATTACGAGCACCGATTATACAACGCCGCCTTTAACAACCACAACCACCTACTATGTTGAAACATCATTAAATAATTGTGTGAGCCCGCGCACCCCGGTAACAGTAACAGTAAATCCAATCCCACTGGCCCCGGCTCCGCAAAGCGTTACTATTTGTTTTGGAACCAGCGCATCGTTAACAGAGCCGCCACTCCCCGCCGGAACCTACCAGTGGTATACTGTAGCTGCCGGCGGTACCCCATTGGCAACGGGCCCTAATTATAATACTTCTGCTCTTACAAATTCTACCATTTATTATGTAGAGGTTGATAACGGGGGGTGCGCAAGCCCGCGTTCGGTAATAAATGTTACAGTACTGCCACAGCTCCTTGCCCCATCAGTTTCGGGCGCTCTTATATGTCCGGGATCGGCTGCCACTTTAACAGCAACGGGTCCGGGAGGCACTTACAACTGGTATAGTGTGCCGGTAGGGGGCAGTTCACTATACACAGGGCCCAGTTATACTACAACGGCGTTAAATGCCAACACGACCTATTACATAGAAACGACTATAACAGGATGCACCAGTTCAAGAACGGCGGTAACTGTCTCCATGCTTCCGGTAGTTCCTGCACCCGTTGCTTCAAACACAACGGTATGTTCCGGTAGTTCAGCAACCCTTACCGCAACTGCCGCCAGCAATAATTTTGCATGGTATGATAGCGGCGGTACTTTATTATCATCGGCCCCAGTATATACCACCCCGGCCTTAACCGCTACGACAACCTATTACGTGGAGACAACGGCTAACGGCTGTACAAGTTCGCGCACACCGGTAACAGTGACAGTAAACCCGCTCCCATCACCACCAACAGCCAGCGGGGTTGCTATTTGCTCCGGCACATCAACAACTTTAACAGCCACCACTGCCGTAGGTACCGTTCAATGGTATAATGTGCCTGCGGGAGGAATTTCATTGAAAACAGGGAACAGTTACACCACACCCGTTTTATCGGCAAATACTACTTATTATATACAAAGCATAAACGGGCAATGCACCAGCGCCCGTGTGCCGGTGACGGTATCTATGATCGCCGTAGCCAATCCTCAGTTTCAGTATGCATCGGGAACATTTTGTACTGCCAGCCCCAATCCTACGCCTGTTATAAATAACCCATCAGGGGGTACTTTCAGTGCCGTACCTGCTGGCCTGGTGTTCGTGAGCAACACTACGGGCCAAATTAATATTGCTGCAAGTACCCCTGGCCTCTATACGGTTTCATTCAGCAGTAACGGGCTGTGCCCAGGCATATCGAGCGCTCTAATTGCGATTGTTACCACACCCAATGCCACGTTCACTTACAATGGGCCATATTGCCAGGACGGGACGAACCCCTTACCTACTTTTCCCATCGCGGGCTCTTCGCCGGGCAATTTTAGCGCATCGCCGGCAGGATTGACATTCTTAAACACAAGTACCGGCGAAATAGATCTAATCAAAAGCAATGCTGGCACCTATATTGTAACGAACACAATCGGCGCCAGCGGGACATGTCCGACAAATGTGGCAATTGCAACAGTTATTATTGATCCCGCTGTAATTGTCAGGCCCGGGCCGCCGCAAACAGTGATTGCAGGCAGCACGGTTCAACTGGCCGGAAGCATCACCGGCGGGACTACAACCGGAACATGGTCAGGCGGAACCGGGACTTTTTCCAATCCCAATTCTCTTACCGCCGTTTATACGCCGGGAACGGGAGAAACCGTGGCTACGCTTACTTTAACCTCGGCCGATCCTCCCGGTCCCTGCGGGCGAAAATCTAATACGGTGACCATTACAATAATTCCTAACCCCGCCCCAACTGCCGCTGGCGTTTCGGTTTGCTCAGGAAACGGCGCAACATTATCTGCAACAGCGCCCGGCGGACCGTATCAATGGTATAGTACAGCCGCCGGTAGCACTCCGCTTGCAACAGGGCCAACTTTTACTACCCCGCCGCTTACGGTAAGTACCACTTACTATGTACAAACAACTATGAGTGGCGCCGCCAGCAGCCGAACAGCGGTTGTTGTAACTGTTAACGCCCCGCCGGTGCAGCCAATAGCCCCTGGCCAGCAAATTTGCACGGGCAATCCGGCTACACTCACCGCCAGCGGTTCAACGGGAACCTACCAATGGTATGATGCCGCTGTTGGCGGTAACCTGTTATCACAGAATAACCCCTATTTAACATCTCCTTTAATTACTAACACAAGCTATTTTGTACAAGCAACATTAAACGGCTGTGCAAGCCCGCGTACCCAGGTTGATGTAACGGTTAATTCTGTACCTAATATTACAAGTGCAGCAAACGGTACTGTCTGCACCGGAAATGCGCTGAATTATACAATAACTGCGGATGTGGCAACAGCCACTTTCTCCTGGAGCCGGGCGCAAGTCGCAGGAATAAGTAATCCGGCCATCGTCAACCAAGCATCCGCAATAATTAATGAAACGCTTATAAATACCACCAACAATGCCATAAATGTAACTTACATCATTATACCGGCGGCAGGCAACTGTCCCGGCCCGTCGTTTAACTATGTGGTCACGGTTTACCCTTCACCTGTTGTCACAAGTGCGGTTAATGCCACTGTTTGTAATATGAACCCGATTAATTATGCTGTTACTTTTAATACGCCTGTAACGAATTTTTCGTGGAGCCGTGCAGCTGTGCCCGGCATCAGCAATGCCGCAGTATCAGGCCAGTCAGCCGGCGTTATAAAAGAAGTTTTATTTAATACTACCAACGCCCCAATTGATGTTACCTACGTTTTCAACTATAACTTAAGCACTTGTGCCGGGCCGCCATTTAATTTTGTAGTCACCATAAATCCTTCTACAGCTATAACCAGCGCCACTTTTGGAACAGCCTGCAGCGGATTTCCGCAGAATTATGCCATTACAGCTAACGTACCCGGAACTACATATACCTGGAGCCGCGGATTACAAAAAAATATCGCAAATCCTGTGGTGACCGGCCAAACATCGGATACCATTACTGAAACTCTAATTAATACAGGCCAGGTCGCGGCCTATGTTGGTTATGTTATAACGCCAATAGCTAATGGCTGCCCTGGGCCACGGTTTGTATATACGGTGAGGGTAAATCCACCGATAGCCATTCCGGTTGCCAATAGTAATTCCCCTGTTTGCGCAGGCAGTATAATACAATTGCGGACAAATCCCGTTTTAAATGCTACGTATGCCTGGACAGGCCCGAATGGATTTACATCAACATTGCAAAATCCCGATATCGACAATGTTTCAGCTGCTAATTCAGGAACCTATTCTTTAGTCGTTACGGTTAATGGCTGTTCTACGCTGCCTGTTACTACCCAGGCGGCGGTTGACCAACTGCCTGTAGCCAACGCCGGAGGCGACCAAAGTGTTTGTATCACAGCTTCGTCGGTGCCTCTTGCCGGAAGTGTGACAGGCGGTACCACAACGGGCATTTGGACAACCAGCGGCACAGGTACATTTTCACCGTCAAGTAACGCATTAAACGGCCAATATCTTCTATCGGCGGCGGATAAGGCAGCAGGATCTGTAGTACTTACCTTAACATCGACAAGTAAGGATAATTGCAATGTCTCAACATCAAGCATGAGGATAACGTTCAAGACATTACCAGCGGTTGTAGCCGGGCCTGATCAGGAGGCATGCTCACAGGCGGCAAGTGTAAAATTAAATGGCACACTGCTCATTCCCGGAAATGCCCAGTGGACTACCTCCGGGACCGGAACTTTTAGTCCCTCGGCTAACCTTTTAGGTGCAAATTATATTCCGAGTCCAGCCGATATGAAAAATGGAAGCGTTACACTAACGCTCAACATTATCGGCGCCGGGATCTGCTATATTCCATCAGATAGTTTGACAGTAAAATTCATTCCGCCGCCAAGCGTTTATGCGGGCGGGACCAAGTATGTTTTAAAGGGTAACACCATTACCTTAAAGCCGGTTGTCAGTGATAATAATGTACACTATTTATGGTCGCCGAACATTGATATAAATAATGACACTTTAAAAAACCCGGTTATTACCGGCACTGTCAGCCGTACTTACACCTTAACGGTAACCGACAGCCGGGGATGTATAAACCAGGATTCAACCTATATAAAAGTAACGCCGCCAATACACATCGATAACACATTTACACCAAACGGCGATGGCATTAACGATTTTTGGGATGTAAGCGGATTAATTGCTTACGTGGATGCAACAGTTGATATTTTCGACCGGTACGGGCAAAAAGTATTTCATTCTATAGGTTATCCCAAGGCCTGGGATGGCACTTATAATGGCAAGCCCTGTGCTGTGGGCGTATATTATTATGTTATTAATACGAATTTTAACGGGCAGGTGCTTTCGGGGTATGTTACCATAATAAGGTGAAAGGAATTGCATATTCCTGGCCAACTCCAGGCGGATACCCCGTATTTATAACCCGTTCGCCCTTGCAGTGATCTCCGCTATATCCAGCACCTGTATTTCATCCTCTTTATTCTCAAGCTTTACGCCATCAGTTAGCATGGTCATGCAAAACGGGCAGGCGGCGGCTATTACTTGTGCTTTAACTTCCAAAACATCAACCATCCGTTCTAAGTTAATGTCTTTTGCGCCTTTTTCGGGTTCTTTAAACATTTGTGCGCCACCGGCGCCGCAGCATAAGCCGTTCGATTTGCAGCGTTTCATTTCAACCAGTTCGGCATCCAAAATCTCCAATGCTTTTCGCGGCGCTTCATAAATATTATTCCCCCTGCCTAAATAGCATGGATCGTGGTAAGTGATACGTTTCCCCTTGAAGCTTTCACCGCCTTCGGCCTTTAATTTGCCCTCATCAATTAATTGCTGTATTAGTTGTGAATGGTGGATCACTTCATAATTGCCGCCTAAGCCCGGGTACTCATTTTTAATAATATTAAAACAATGCGGACAACCGGTTACTATCTTTTTAATTTGATAAGCATCCAGCACCTGTATATTGGACATCGCCTGCATCTGAAACAAAAATTCATTCCCCGCCCGCTTGGCCGGATCGCCGGTGCAGCTTTCTTCTGTACCCAGTACTGCGAAGCTGATACCAACATGATTCAGTATTTTGCAAATATCCCTGGTTATCTTTTGCGCCCGCTCATCAAAACTGCCGGAACATCCCACCCAAAATAATATTTCGGGCTGTTTACCTTCGGCAGCCATTTCGGCCATGGTGGGGACGGTAATGTCATTAGTCATTGTGTCATTGGTCATTAGTCATTGTTTTATCACTCATTAGTCATAATTGTCAGCTAATCATCTGCCGAAGCTACCAATGACTAGTGACCAATGACTAATGACTTTCTTTCCAGTTAAATCTGTCTGCATTACTATATTTCCACGGTGCACCGTTGTTTTCCACGTTACCAAACATCGCGTTCAAGCTTGCGGGGGCCTGCGATTCTTCCATAACAATATAGCGGCGCATTTCGGTTATAATTTCAAGCGGGTTGATGTTTACCGGGCAAGCTTCCACACAGGCATTGCAGGAGGTGCAGGCCCAAAGCTCTTCGCGGGTGATGTAATTATCAAGCAAAGCTTTACCATCATTGTGGTCTTTACCATGCTTATCTAAATTATTGCCCACTTCAGTAATCCGGTCGCGGGTATCCATCATTATTTTACGCGGTGATAACAGTTTCCCCGTTTGGTTCGCAGGGCAAACGGCAGTGCACCTGCCACATTCGGTACAGGTATAGGCTTCCATCAGGTTTTTCCAGGTCAGGTCGGTTACATCTTTTGCGCCAAATCGCCCCGGTTCGCCGGTGTTTGCAGGAACAAATGAAGGATCAAGCATAGCCTTAACCTCATTAGTAACTGATGGCATATTGGTGAACTCGCCTTTTGGATGTAAGTTTGAATAATAAGTATTGGGGAATGCCAGCAGGATGTGAAAATGCTTGGAATAGGGCAAATAATTTAAAAAAGCCAGTATCCCGGTGATATGGAACCACCAGCAAACCCGTTCGGTAATTACTAACGCATGTGCACTATCAGGCAATAACAGACTGATAAACCTGCTTACCGGGAAACTGCCTGCCTTTATATAATGACCGAAATTTAAAAGCTGCAATTTATGATCCGCGGCATTCATAGTTAAAAAAGCGGTCATCAATAGTATTTCGGTGATCAGAATATAATTTGCATCAGACCGGGGCCATTCGGTCATCTCCACACCCTTGAAACGTTTTAAATGCAAAATGTTCCGCCTTGCCAGAAAAACCACGCAAGAGATAAGCACTAAAATAGCCAGTATTTCAAATCCGCCTATAAGCAGATCGTACAAGCCGCCCAAAGGCCTTGAAAAAACACGGTGCGAACCGAATACGCCATCGATCATGATCTCCATGACCTCAAGGTTGATGATGATGAAACCGACATAAATGAAAAAGTGCATTACCGCGGCAAGCGGGCGTTTTACCATCTTGGTTTGACCTAATGCGATCTTCGCCATAGTTTTCCATCGCAGCACCGGGTTGTCCGACCGGTCAGTATCTTTGCCTAACAAAATATTGCGCTTTATCTTACCAACATTTTTACTGAACAGGTAAATAGCAGCCGCCAGGATAATAATAAACAGGATTTGTGCAATCATTATGCGTGCATAGTAATTTTTCAAATATAGGAGAAATGTTCATTAGTTCATTGGTTCATTAGTTCATTAGTTTAACCGGTTCATCAGTCCATTGGTTACTGTCCTTTCGCCTTTCACCTTTCGCCTTTTACCGTCGTACAGCTTTTTTCAAAAAAAATTAAGGTAAAATAAAAAAAACGCTACATTTGCAGTCCCCAAACGGGCGGTATCATAGCTCAGTCGGTAGAGCAAAGGACTGAAAATCCTTGTGTCGCTGGTTCGATTCCAGCTGATACCACATTTCAAGCCTTAAGTACTAAGTCATTAGCCTTAAGTCAAATAAAAAGCCTTCGGATTAATTTCTGAGGGCTTTTTGTTTCGTTGTAATGCGGCAAAATTCCCAATGTTTTTTTCTGCCGGATAACCTCTCCAAAAAATCAATAGTTTTTGCGATTTTCCCGGCTAAAATTGCTATTTTTTATATTTATTTCTATAAACACCTCGTGAAAATCACAATTCCGATAATTTATTGCCTTGTAAAAATGTAAAATATAGTTTATTATTGCCTTGTAAAAATGTAAAATAATCACATTAATTGCCTTGTAAAAATGTATTTGCCTCGTAAAATCGACCATGAACTAAGTTTATGGCGAAAAGAAAAAGAGGGGAAACCCTTGTTAATCCGCGGAGCCAGACAAGTAGGTAAATCTACGGCTATCAGAGAACTGGCAAAGCAGTTTGATAACTACCTTGAAGTTAATTTTGAAGAACAGCGGCGGGTTCATAGTTTATTTGAGGGCGACTTAAATCCCGAAGAGTTATGCGAAAATTTATCTATCCTGTATAACGTTTCTATCATCCCAGGAAAAACATTATTGTTCTTTGACGAGATACAAGCCTGTATTCCGGCCATATCATCGCTCCGTTTTTTTTACGAAAAATACCCGGAACTGCATGTGATAGCCGCCGGATCATTACTGGAATTTGCCCTTGCTGAAATTCCATCTTTTGGCGTAGGCAGGATCAGATCACTTTTTGTATATCCATTATCATTCGACGAATACCTTACGGGAATAAGTGAATTGCAACTTTTAGCCGCAAAAAAAAAGGCGACGTTCCAAAGACCGCTGGCGGAGCCCATACATCAGAAATTGCTTAACCATGTCAAACGATTTTTAATATTAGGGGGGATGCCCGAAGTAGTGGCCTCCTACGTACAGAATGGTGATATTAACAAGTGCGGACAAGTTTTAGATGACCTCATTACATCATTAAAAACAGATTTTGCCAAATATAAAAGGCAGGTTCCTTTTTTGCGTATTTCAGAAGTATTCGATTCGGTCGTCCAACAGGCTGGCGGCAAGTTTATCTACACAAAAGCAGCTACAGAGGCTAACCATAAACAGATCAGGGAAGCCGTTGATTTATTAATTATGGCCGGATTGATCATCCCTGTAACTCATACGGCTGCAAATGGCTTGCCATTAGGCGCAGAAACTAATTCCAAGAAGCGTAAAATGCTGCTGCTGGATACCGGCATTTTTCAGCGTTTATTGGGTTTGCAGATATCTGAAATCTTATTCGAAGATGATTTTGATACGATTAATAAAGGTTCTATTGCGGAACAATACGTTGGTTTAGAGTTATTAAAGTCCGCCTCCTGTTACCTGCAGGAAAATCTGTATTTCTGGCATAGAGAGGCCAAGAGTAGTAATGCTGAAGTTGACTATGTTATCCAGCAAAAGGATAACATTGTACCTATCGAAGTAAAGTCGGGAAAGAAAGGTTCAATGCAAAGCCTGTTCCTGTTTTTGGAAGAAAAGAAATCGCCAATAGGCATTCGCTTTTCGCTTGAAAATTATTCGTCATACGAAAACATTCGGGTTTTCCCCCTTTATGCTGTTAGTGATTTTATAACATCATCATTGTTATAGCAATACTTCCATGTCACAAGAAACCAAAAGGTACAAAAAGGGCAGTCTGCGGGCGCATAATCACCCCCAGTTGCAAACTTTGGCCAGAACGGGTTAAAACTCAATCACCACATCATCAGTTACCGGATGCCCGGTGCAGGTTAATATCCATCCGGCAGCAAGGTCGGCATCGGTCAAAACATCATTTTTTACCATTGCCACTTTACCGCTTTTACATGCAGCTGTACAGGTGGAACAATCGCCTACCCGGCAACTGTAGGGCAGTTGGATATTGTTTTGTAATGCCGCCTGCAATATGGACTGGTTCTCACCGACGATAAGGTCATAAGTTTCATTTTTAAAATGTATCCTGATCGTTCGGGGAGGGAAATTGATGAGGCCGGGAGTTACCGGTACAGTTTCGAGCACAAAGTTTTCTTTGCGGATATGCCCCTGATCAAAGCCCATGAACAGCAGGGTGAGTCGTATCATGCGCATATAGGCAAACGGGCCGCACGTATAAAATTCAGCTTTACGCGACCCGGACTTTAAATTTTGGAGTACCAAACGCTCAACTATAAGGTTAGTAAGCCTGTCGCCTTTACTGCTTAACAGATGAATGATATTGAACCGTTCAGGATTTTTTAATAACAATTCATTTAATTCGTCTCTAAATAAAATGGTGCGATCACTTTGATTGCTGTAAACAAGGGTTAGCCTGCTTTTACCCGGCCGTTTTAATATATATTTAAGCTGGGAGAATATAGGGACGACGCCGCTGCCTGCTGCAAAAAGAAAAATATCTTTTTCCTCTTCGAAATTATTTAAAGTAAACCTTCCTGCAGGCTCAACAGCATTTAAAATATCACCTGCCTTTACTTTGGTCAGCATGAAGCGTGATATTTCGCCATTTGATATACGCTTAACGGTAATAGCCGGTAAATCTTCATCGGGCGATGAGCTTAAAGAATAGGAACGGCGGATCTCTTCATTATGATGGTTAAAAACCAGGGTGATAAACTGTCCCGCTTTGCAGGGGATTGCTTTGCCGGAAATTTCGGTGAAAAAGAAAGTAGCGGTATCCGGCAGCTCCCATTTTATCGCTTCAACTTTTAACTGAAGCATAGGCCTTACGTTGTGAGTACAATTTTACCAAACTGGGATGAATTCTTCATTTTACTGATCGCCCTTGCGGCATCAGCCAATGGAAATACCTCGTCAACTACCGGAATGATCTGATGTAAATTTAAAAAATCGACCATTGCCTTAAAATCATCGGGACTGCCCATCGTGGTGCCTATTATTTGCAATTGCCGCCAGAAAATTTTGCGGCCGTTTAATGGCGGTATATTGCCAGCTGTTCCGCCAAAAATAACGATCCGTCCGCCGGGCTTGCAAAGATCGGGCAATTTAGCAAAACCTTCGCCCAAGGCGCTGTCAATAATCACATCAAAACCGCCGGCCAGATGCTCCAATTGTTCGGCCCAGTCCTGCGACTTATAATTTACGCCGGCAGAGGCGCCCAGCTGTTTGGCGCGTTCAATTTTTTCACCAGAGCCCGAAGTTACAAATACATGGCATCCTGCCGCCACGGCCCATTGCAATGCAAAGGTGCCCGTACCGCTGCCCGCGCCGGTTATCAGCACTTTATCACCTTTAATGGCTCTGCCTTTTGTAAATAACGCCCTGTAGGCGGTTAAGCCAGCCAGTGGAAATGCGGCGGCTTGTTCCCAGGTAAGATGGGGAGGCTTAGCGTGCACCTGTTCTGCCTGCACCCTAACATATTCCGCAAAGGTGCCGTTTTCGGGCAGGCCTAATATTTTAAAATCTTTTGACTTGAAATTTTGATCATCACCCCAGCCATAACCGGGATTAATGATCACTTCACTACCTATTAAATGCTTATCATTCTCGTCGCCAGCTTCGGCAACTATACCTGCACCATCAGAACCTAATATAATTGGGTATTTCAGGCCGGCATATTTACCAATAGTTATCCAGTAATCCCGCCGGTTTAAGGCTGCCGCTTTTACCTTCACTAAAACCTCGCCCGGTTTTAAAATTGGTTTTTCAACCTCTTTTAGTACTAATGCCTTATCGGGAGATTCAAGGACAATTGCTTTCATAAGCCCCCTCTAAATCTCCCCCGGTTGGGGAGACTTTTTTTAAACTTTTCAAAAGATTCTTATAAGCCCTCCCCGACTGGGGGAGGGTTGGGTGGGGGCTGCTTACGCCTTGCTATACAACTCTGCAACGTGATTCCAGTTGATCACGTTCCAGATTGCTGCTAAATACTCGGGGCGGCGGTTTTGATATTTAAGGTAATAAGCATGTTCCCAAACGTCAATACCCAAAATCGGCGTGCCTTTTACTTCGGCTATATCCATCAGGGGGTTATCCTGGTTCGGTGTTGAAGATACTGCCAATTTTTTATCAGGCGTAATGATAAGCCATGCCCATCCAGACCCGAAACGGGTTGCACCGGCTTCGGAAAGTTTAGTTTTAAAGTCGGCGAATGAGCCGAATGTGCTATTAATTGCTGCTGCCAGGTTGCCCGTTGGCTCACCGCCGCCGCCTGGTGAAAGCAATGTCCAGAATAAGCTGTGGTTGTAGTGCCCGCCGCCATTATTGCGAACAGCCATGGGGAATTTCGAGATATTTTTTATAATATCATCAATGCTGCTGTTAGCTTCAGGTTTTCCTTCCAGGGCCTTGTTTAAGTTGGTAACATAAGCCTGGTGATGTTTGCCATGGTGAATTTCCATGGTCAGTTTGTCGATGTGCGGTTCAAGGGCATCGGTAGCGTAAGGTAACGCCGGTAGTGTAAAGGCCATAATATTAAATTTAAAGTTTAATGATAGTGTGCGCCAAATATAAAGCGTTGAAAGGGATTTTTGTTCTGATGAATGTAATATTTAGTTAAGTCCATAGTCCATGGTTTAGTTGAGTCCATGGTCGATGGTCCATAGTCCATGGTTTTAGCTTCGGGGAGCCACTGTCAATAGAAATAAATTCTATCACTATTGCCAATTATCGACTCAAGACTTCTTCCTGCCATGGCCCATCGACTATTGACTGAACTTCTTCCTACCATGGACCATGGACCATGAACTATCATCTCACTTTCTCTTGCTTCTAAAGAAGCCCCTCACCAGCTCGGCGCATTCATTTTCATGTATCCCGCCGGTTATAACGGTTTTTGGGTGGGTTATTTTTTGATTTAACCGGCCAAAGCCCAGCCTGGTATCATAAGCCCCGAAAACAATGCGGCTTAGCTGGAACCAGTAACATGCCCCGGCACACATTACACAGGGTTCAAGCGTTACATATAGTGTACAATCCTGTAAATATTTACCGCCTATAAAATTGGCCGCGGCAGTAAGGGCCTGCATTTCGGCATGGGCGGAAACATCATTCAGCGTTTCGGTAAGATTATGCCCCCGGCCAATGATCTGTCCTTTACAAACCACTATCGCGCCGATAGGGATCTCGTCTTCGGCAAGCGCCAGCTTAGCTTCCCTAATCGCCTCGTTCATGAAAAAATCATCGGGCGAAATAGTTGGCCCTTCGTCGAAATTAATATATCGCATTATTTGTCATCAGTTAAACATCCCGCCCGGGCCAAAGTTATGGACAAAGAAGAGGAATTGAGCTAAATTAGTGTGAAAGTTCGAAGTCGGAGGTCGGAAGTCGGAAGTTCGAAGTCGGAAGTCGGAAGTCGGAAGTCGGAAGTCGGAAGTTCGAAGTCGGAAGTCGGAAGTCCGAAGTCCGAAGTCCGAAGTCCGAAGTCCGAAGTCCGAAGTCCGAAGAAAAACCCGAACTCCAACAATGAACTAATGCCCAATGACCCTGCGTTAAGGGGAAAAATATTTTTTACCCTCTTTTTTGCTCGCAAAAGAGAGGGTGGTCGAGCGAAGCAAAGACCGGGTGAGTAAATATGGAAGCGACATTGCCGCCCAATGCATGGTGCACATCTACTCACCCCGAATGCGCTACGCTGTTCGACCCTCTCTTTTGCAGGCAAAAAAGAGGGTGAGCTGCTTTTTTTACCCTCAGATCGGGTGAGTAAAATTAGGCGATCCCTTAAGTAAACGACATTGAATGACCCCAACGACCCAATGACTCAATGACCCAATGACTCAATGACCCCAATAAACCAATGAACTAATAAACCATTGAACCAATGAACTAATGAACCAAATATGTAGCTTTACCTTATGATTTTTGACCGGAAAAACCTGAATAATAACCAGCTTATAGATTTTTACAAGAAATTGCTTTGGCCACGACTGGTTGAGGAGAAAATGCTGATCCTATTAAGACAGGGGCGCATCGGCAAATGGTTTTCGGGAATCGGGCAGGAAGCTATTGCTATTGGCAGCACGCTGGCCATGAACAATGACGAGTATATCCTGCCCATGCACCGCAACCTGGGCGTTTTTACGGCAAGGGACATTCCGGTTTCACGGTTAATGGCGCAATGGCAGGGCAAGGCTTCGGGATTTACAAATGGACGCGACCGCTCTTTCCACTTCGGTACGCAGGAATATAAAATTATTGGCATGATATCGCACCTGGGCGCACAGCTGGCTTTGGCGGATGGTATTGCTTTGGCTGATGTTTTGAGCAGGCGCAACAAAGCTACGCTGGTATTTACCGGCGAGGGCGCCACCAGCGAAGGCGATTTCCACGAGGCATTGAACATAGCCGCCGTATGGAACCTGCCGGTGATATTTTTGATAGAGAATAACGGTTACGCGCTGTCCACGCCCATTGCCGAACAATATAAGGCCAAATATCTGATGGATAAAGCCATAGGCTATGGCATGGAAGGCCGCCGCATTGACGGCAATAACCTGCTGGAGGTGTACCATACTATAAATGAACTGGCAACAAACATGCGCCAAAAACCACGCCCGGTACTGGTAGAATGTATGACATTCAGGATGCGGGGGCATGAAGAAGCATCGGGCACTAAATATGTGCCGGAATATTTGTTTGAGTTTTGGCAAGAAAAGGATCCGATCGAAAATTTTGAAAAATACCTGGTGGAAGAACGCGTGCTGCGTCCCGAATGGCTGCCACAGATGCGCCAGGAATTTACTGCCCTTATAGAAGCCGAAATTGAAAAAGCATTTGCCGAACCTGAGATTATGCCAAATGTTGAAGCAGAACTCGCTGCAGTGTATAAACCTTACAACATTCCAACTTTACAACATTCCAACATCCCGACAAAAAAAATACGCTACATCGATGGCATTACCGGGGGCCTTCGCCAAAGCATGCGCAAGCACGAAAATCTGGTGATAATGGGGCAGGACATTGCCGAATATGGGGGCGCCTTTAAAATTACGCAGGACTTCGTGGAAGAATTTGGCAGGGCCAGGGTACGCAATACGCCCATCTGCGAATCGGGCATAGTTGGTGCGGCGATAGGTTTGGCATTGAATGGTTATAAGGCCGTTATGGAAATGCAGTTTGCCGATTTTGTTAGCTGCGGCTTTAACCAAATTGTAAATAATCTTGCCAAAACCTATTACCGCTGGGAACAACCGGTTGACGTGGTGATCCGTATGCCTACAGGCGCAGGGACCGGCGCGGGGCCTTTTCATTCGCAGAGCAACGAGGCGTGGTTCACTAAAACGCCGGGGCTGAAGGTGGTTTATCCGGCTTTCCCGGATGATGCCAAAGGCCTGCTGATGGCCGCTATTGACGACCCAAACCCCGTAATGTACTTTGAGCATAAATACCTGTACCGCAGCACCAGCGGTGAAGTACCCGAGGGCGATTATTATGTGGAGATAGGTAAAGCCAAAGTGATACAGGAAGGCGTCCGCGCCAGCATCATTACCTACGGCCTCGGCGTGCACTGGGCCATGGAATATACTGCCAAACACCCCGATCTGTCTATTGAGATCATCGATCTGCGCAGTCTGCAGCCCTGGGATAAGGAAGCGGTTGAACAAAGCGTCAAAAAAACAGGACGCGTATTGATACTGCACGAAGACACCCTTACCAGCGGTTTCGGCGGCGAAATAGCGGCCTATCTTGCCGAACATTGCTTCAGCCACCTCGACGCCCCCATTATGCGCTGCGCCAGCCTGGATACGGCGGTACCGATGAACAAAGCGCTGGAAGACCAGTTTTTGGCGAAAGCAAGGCTGGAGGAGATGATGGAGAAACTACTGGCTTATTAAACTTTGTCATTGCGAGTGGTAAAATCCCGAGGAATTCTAAAGGAGAAATGACATATTTTACAAACATGTCATGGGTAGCGTAGCGCGGCAATCCCGTTGCGGATAGGTAAACGAGCATGCATGGCCGGTCAATTGTCTGAACCATGATACCTGATTTTAGGATTACAGGATGTTGTTATTTTAGATAAATTGTTTACGATGACAAATTATTTTTGTAAATTTGAGTAAATAGCAAATACATCCATGGTAATTGAACGTACAAAAGATGAAGTGATCATCAGGTTGCCTGCTTATGTGGATACAGAAGGATTGCAGCGACTGATCAATCTTTTATATTACAAGGAAGCCACTGCCAAATCTGAAGCTACCCAGGCTGAGGTAGATGAATTAGCCAAAGAGGTAAAAAAAGGGTGGTGGGCGAAAAATAGCAACAAACACATCAAGTGAAGATTGTTGTTGATACTAACATTATTTTTAGTGGATTACTAAACACTAACAGTACAATCGGTGAGTTACTGATAAACTCCAAAAATACCTTTGAATTTTATAGCTGCAGTTATATGCGGTTTGAAATTCAGAAGCATTGGGGAAAGTTAAAAAAAATCTCAAAGCTATCTGAACAGCAATTAGCCGATGCACAGTTTCATCTTTTTTCAAGGTTGAAATTTATTGATGAAGGCCTGATACCCGAAGCAGTTTGGAAAAAAGCGTTAAAGCTTACACAAGATATAGATATTGATGATATTGATTTTGTAGCGCTAACACTATATCTTAAAGGCGCACTTTGGACAGGTGATAAAAACCTGTATAACGGGCTTAAAAAAAAGCAATTCAAGAGAGTTTTTAATACCCTTGACCTGAGCGGTTTTAACCTTTAAAAAAGTGGCGGGCTGGGTTATCCCGTGAGCTGCAAATTCAACGTCAGGCGTCCTCACCTGACCATTATTAGTATTTAACTTTGCCCTACCTTTGCATTATGGCCGATGTACTCTCCAAAGAAACCCGCAGCTATAACATGTCGCGCATACCGAGCAAGGATACCAAACCCGGAATGCTGGTGAGGAAGCTGGTCATTAAGTCATTAGGTCATTGGTTAGCGGGTGACTGCATGTAAAGGGTTTTGCCGCGGGAACAGGTACACGCTAACCGGCCCAAACTTCCGAAGTTTTTTACGTGTTTGTTGCTCAATCTGAACATTTAAATCGGAAGTTTCCTAAATCTTGTCCTGTTGTCCTCAATAGTAATGATGAAACTTCCATCTAATTGGCCCGAAAATTCTTCAAATAATAATTCAAGTTTTTCCCGGATATTAGCGGGAGTAAAGATGGATGTCCTGAATTGTATAACAGATGCTTGCTGAGGGTTATAGAACGCCAGTAGTTGGCCAAAGTCCATGTCTGTGGTTAAAATAATCCTTTTCTCATCAATTGCTTTTTCAATTATGGATATATCTTTCAGTTTATAGAGGTTTTGATCATTTAAATGCACGGCATCGTGTCCACAGCTTTTTAGCCATGATGCAACACTTTGCGATATACCCATATCCAATAGAAATCGCAAATCAGGATACTTTTTGGTTTGTGTATAATTCTTCTTCGGCTAAATATGCTGCATATTGCAGGCACTGATCAATATCTTCGGCTTCCAGGGCGGGATACTCCTTTAGGATTTCTGTTTTATCCATGCCATTGGCAATTAGATTAAGCACCAATGATACGGTTATGCGCATGCCGCGTATGCAGGCCTTGCCGTTCATTATATTAGGGTCAGATGTTATTCTGTCTATGGTTAACATGTCGTCTTTTTTATAAAATTACGATATTAAATTACAGCAATCAAATTTTGCACCAAATCAAACTTGAAAAGTTGGTCATTAGTCATTAGGTTATTGATTAGCGGATGGCTGCATGTAAAGGGTTTTGCCGCGGGAGCAGGTACACGCTAACCAGCCCAAACTTCCGAAGTTTCGAAAACTTCGGAAGTTTTTTTCTCGTGCTTGCCGTACCTTTGCATTATGGCAGATGTACACTCCAAAGCAACCCGCAGTTACAACATGTCGCGCATACGGAGCAAGGATACCAAACCCGAAATGCTGGTGGGGAGTTAGTCATTAGTCATTGTGTCATTAGGTCATTGGTTAGCGGATGGCTGCATGTGAAGGGTTTTGCCGCGGGAGCAGGTGCACGCTAACTAACCCAAACTTCCGAAGTTTTGAAAACTTCGGAAGTTTTTTCGCGTGCTTGCTGTTAATCTGAAGATTTATAGCTAACTTTATATTATGATGTTACGCGAAATTATTAAGCCTAAAAAAACAAGCTTTACCATGCGCCTTCCCGAAGAAATGGTAGGTAAAACCGTTGAGGTAATTGCCTTTGATATCGACGAAGGGAAATCAACCACAAACAAGGCGCAACGGCTACAGGAGATAGAAGATCTTACCAAATCCAGTCTTGTCGACTTAAGCGGATTTAAATTCGACCGTGACCGCGCCAATGATTACGATGAGTAAGAACGTTGTGCTGGACACCAATGTCCTGATATATCTGCACGATAATTCCAGCCCAAATAAACGTGCAACTGCGAAGGATTTACTGGCAGAGAACCCCTTCATTCCTTCCCAGGTAATTTCTGAATACCTTAATGTAACCCGGCGGCTCCTTCAGCTTTCAAAAGAAGAACTTCTGATCCAAGCTTCAAATTTATTAGCCGGCTGTACAATTATTCCGGTTTTACCAAGCACTTTACTTTTTGCAGCGGCGCTGGTAAAAAGGTACAATTTCCAGCTATTCGATGCTGTAATTGTAGCGGCATCAAAAGAAAGCAATTGTGCTATCCTGTATTCCGAGGATATGCAGCATGGCCTCGTTGTTGAAAAAAGCCTTACTATTATCAATCCCTTCTTATAAAAATCTTGCCTGTGTAAATTGTACTACTTTTGCATTATGGCAGATGTACACTCCAAAGAAACCCGCAGTTACAACATGTCGCGCATACGGGGCAAGGATACCAAACCCGAAATGCTGGTGCGCAGGTTCCTGCATAAAAGCGGGTTCAGGTACCGGCTGCATGTAAAGGGTTTGCCGGGGAAACCGGATATAGTGCTGCCGAAATATAAAACCGTAATATTTGTACATGGATGCTTCTGGCACGGGCATGAAGGGTGTAAATATGCTTCCATTCCTAAAACAAGAACGCAATGGTGGTCTGACAAAATTGCAAGAAATAAGTATTTAGATACAAATAGCAAAATAAGTTTAGAATTGAAAGGGTGGAAAGTAATAGCGGTATTTACTTGTGATCTAAAAAATAAAACTATAATTTCCACATTTGACAGCTTAATTTCTTCACTGAATCTTTATTTGTTGAAATAAATAATTAAAAATTGCCGTTTCGGTCATAAAAGTTTTGTTAATATAACTTAGATTTGTTAATAATTTATTTAGGTCCACCGTAGCCAAATAACTAAAATATTTAAACATATAATGACTGGAAAAGATAATTCGACTAACAGATTAGGCAACTATGCAGTAGTAGATTTATTCTGTGGGGTCGGGGGGTTGTCACACGGCTTTTTTTTGGAAAAATTTAATGTTATTGCAGGAATAGACAACGATGCTACCTGTGAATATGCGTTTGTCTCAAACAACGGTGGTTCATATATTTGTGAAGATATTTTTAATTCCGATCCTAAAAAAATAAAGGATTTATTTCCGCCAGGTAGCACTAAAATTTTGGTTGGATGCGCCCCTTGCCAGCCTTTTTCCAGGTATAATTCTTTTGTAAAAGAAGAGGATTCAGATGATAGGAAATGGGCTTTGCTTTTGGAATTTGGAAAAATAATTGAAGCTGTCCAGCCCGATATTATCTCAATGGAAAATGTGCCCCAACTTGCAAAATATAACAAAAAGGGCGTGTACAGTAAGTTTATTCAAATACTGGAAAAGAATAATTACTTTATCTCCGATACACAGCAGATAGTTTATTGCCCCGATTATGGTGTTCCACAAAATAGGAAAAGGTTGGTGCTGCTAGCATCTAAATTAGGGCCAATAAGTTTAATTCCTCCTGTTTATAACCCCGAAACTTATCCAACAGTTAAAGAAGCTATAGGTGATCTGCCTCCGATCATCGCAGGCGAAACGCATACAGCGGATCCACTTCATAGAGCGCAGAACCTGTCTGAATTGAACTTTAAAAGGATTCAGGCGGCGGAACAAGGCGGAAGCTGGAGAGATTGGCCTGAAGATCTCCATCTTGAATGCCATAAGAAATTGGAAGGAAGAACATTTGGAGACGTTTATGGCAGAATGAAATGGACTGAACCCTCGCCTACTTTAACAACCCATTGTATTGCAATTAGCAATGGTAGATTTGGTCATCCCGATCAAGACCGGGGCATATCTTTAAGAGAGGCCGCTATTTTACAGTCGTTTCCAAAAGACTACAAATTCATCAATCCAAAATCCCCAAAAGTCTCATCAACTAACATCCAACGACACATTGGCAATGCGGTTCCTGTAAAGTTAGGACAAGCCATAGCGCAATCAATAAAAATCCATTTGGATGAATATTCAAAATAAATTATAATGGCAAAAAAAATGAAAGCGTCTTTTGACTTCGATGAGGCGGAAAGCCAAATAAAAGAACTTCAAATCCCATACGAGTACGATACAAAAGAATATCCAATAGAAGTTTTGCTTTTTAAGTTCAAACCGGACGATAGGGAAAATTCCAATATGATTATCCCTGGTTATCAAAGAGAATTTATTTGGCCTGATAAAATGAAAGCAAGGTTCATTGAATCTTTATTATTAGGCGTACCTATTCAACCTCTTTTTGCTGCTATTTTAGACGAAGATGGTCGGCTTGAAATAATAGATGGTTCGCAGAGATTAAGAACAATTGATGCCTTTATGCATGATGAATTTAAATTAGCCAATTTACAGAAATTGACTGCTTTAAACGGCGTCAAATATTCTGATTTTACTTCGGCGAGAAAGAATAAATTTAATCTATTAAATGTTAGAGTTAACGTAATAACCGAAAAGGCCGATCTCAGCATTAGACAAGATATTTTTAATCGAATAAATACCAGTGGAGTTCAAGCGAACAAAAGTGAAGTTAGAAAAGGTGCATTTGGCGGATTCTATGAATTTATTACTGAATGTTCTGAAAATTTAAAGTTCAAACAGCTGTGCCCAATTACAGATGATGCAAAAAAGCGTGGAGAAGCGGAAGAGTTAATCTTAAGATTTTTTACCTACACCGAATATGGCGTTGATAAAAAAGTTAGGGGCAGTAAATTATTGGACATGTATTTAATAGAAAAGAATAAAAACATCAAACAACCAAAAATTATAGAAGACCACCTGTTATTAACCGCCAAGTTCGATAGAATGCTAGATTTTGTTGAGCATAATTTCCCAAACGGATTTAGGAAATTTTCAAATGCTAAATCAACACCTAGAGTTAGATTTGAAGCTATTTCAGTTGGATCTGATTTAGCATTAGAACATGACCCTGATTTACAACCAGTTTACATGGACTGGATAGAATCAAAGGAGTTTGAGCAAGTGACAACTTCGGATTCGGCCGGTAACCCGGGAAAACTAAAAGCAAGGGTTAACTTCGTGACTAATTGTTTATTGGATATCACCAAACGTGGCGAATTAACTTATGCAGAAGGCTAAAGATGATTTTGACAAAAGAAAGTCAGAAATAGAGTCATATTTTGATTTTCTCTCAAAGTTAGATCATGACAAGGTGATTTTGCACTACGAAGAAAAAGGTGTCGCGAAAGAACATAGACTTGGTGATGAACTAGGGAAGATATTAAAAGCAAATGGCTTTTTACTAATCTATAATTTAGTTGAATCTTTTTGTAGGAATTCGTTGTGGGAAATCCTTTCTGCGATAAACATAGAAAATTTGGATTTAAAGAAGTTATCGAATGAGGCGCAGTTGTTATGGATAAAATCAAAAGTTAAAATATACAAGGATAATCCAAATACAACCAGGTTGGAGACCCACATCCATGCTATTGCCACCGATGTTATAAATAATACATTAATAGATTTTAAAGAGGATTCAGAATTTATTGACTTATCAGGCAATATTGATAAAAGAAAAATAAGAGACTTAGCAAAAATATATGGTTTTGAGCCAATAGTTGCTCCTGATAAAGAAAAAGCAGGAGAAGATTTATTAGAAATAAAAACTACAAGAAATAATTTAGCACACGGCAGAATTACATTTGCAGAATGCGGTAAACCCGTTTCAATTCCTCAAATGATAAAATATAAAGATAATGCGATAAATTATTTAGAGGGAGTGTTAGCAAATATCGAAGACTATATCGATAATTCAAGATTTAGGGTGTAAATTAAATGAAAGAAGGCCAAACGCTTTGGACTAAAGATGAATTGATGTTAGCTATCAATTTATACAGCAAATTAACTTTTGGCCAAATGTCACAAACCAATCGTGATATAGTTGAATTAGCACATCTAATTGGCCGCACGCCCGCTTCTGTAACTTATAAACTGGTGAACTTTGCAAGTCTTGATCCCCGGTTATCTCAAAAAGGAATGGTAAATGCCAGTAAATTAGATAAGGAGGTTTGGCACGAATACATGGGCAACTGGGACCAAGTGTTTTTTGAGAGTGAAAAATTGCTTGCCAAAATGAAACATACTACTGTCGAAAAAACCTACGAAATTGACCTTGATAACCTACCGGCTGTTGAAGGCAAAGAAAGGGAACGTTTAGTGATGGTTAGGGTTAATCAATCACAATTTAGAAGAATTGTGCTTTCCAATTTTAATAACCAATGCTGTATTACCGGTATAGGCCTGCTTGAATTAATTGTAGCCAGTCATATCGCTCCGTGGAGTGTTGATAAAGGAAACCGTTTAAGCCCTCAAAACGGATTAGCCTTAAATGCTTTGCACGATAAAGCTTTCGACAGGCATTTAATCACCGTGACCGAAGACCTCAAAATTAAAGTTTCGCCCAAATTTTATAAGCATAAAGATGTATTGAGCATCAAGCAAAACTTTATTGATTATGACGGAAAATCGCTGGTTGCTCCAAAAAAGTTCTATCCGGATGCGGAATTTTTAAGGATGCATAACGATAAGTTTGAGGGATAAGGCGACTTATAGTCGATTGACAAGCCTATTTGTTATTGTTATCTTGGCGAATGCCAAATATCAAATTCAATTACCTTTATCGCTGTAGCGGCAACTATAAAAAATTCACTTCAGTAATATTTTCTAATCCCACCGAAATTGATTTGTCAGAATTAGAAACACTCATTAAATCCAACCTGATTGATGAAACATGGTTTTATGCTGAAGAATGGAAGCTGCCTGAAATATTTACCGATATAGTGGATTTCAGAATTGACCCCACCTGACATGAGTTTGAAAGTATTGAATACACTGACGAAGTTGTTAATACAAAACTTAATTTGGATGAACTAATAGTGGCTATAAAACAAACTAATTGGACTTGATTTTCTAATTTACAACAGATGAAAAGAGATATAAAAGACAAATTATTTGCGAGACGCAAACAACTAACCCTCAAAGCAAAAGATTTCGCCAATGAGTTAACCAGCCATAATATAATTGAGAAAAATTTAAATACGCCCGCTCAAATATTAAAGGAGCGGGCTGAAAATAAAAAGGCTGTAAGGGATATTTTAATAAAAAGACGGGGAAAACCGGCCGCTACCGAAGTACGCTAACCATGTCGGCGTATAACAGGAGTTGTTCGTCGTCGGACAGGATAATTGCATTTTCGTCTAAAGCGGTCGCAATTAGTAAACGTTCAAAGGGGTCGCGATGATCTTTTAAAAGGGGAATTTGATCATTCAAGTTGCTTTTTTAGTGCTTCTTTACTTGGTAAAACGGCTTTATACTCTTTAGAAAATATTTGTTTGTTATCTTCAGGCAAAGTGAATTCTATCACTGTCCTGTTTCCTTCTTTGCAAAGAATAATGCCTATTGTCGGATTTTCATCTCTTGCCTTTATTTTCCTATCGTAATAATTTACATACATCTGCATTTGTCCTATATCCTGATGTGTCAGCTTGCCAATTTTGAGGTCAAAAAGTACAAAGCACCTGAGTAACCTATTATAAAAAACCAGGTCTACAAAAAAGCTGTCGCCCTCGAATGTAAATCTCCGCTGTCTCCCTTCAAACAGAAAACCTTTTCCCAATTCCAGCATGAAATGTTCCAGCTTATCTATAATAGCTGTTTCCAGGTCACTTTCAGAATATTTACTGTCCTCTTTTAGCCCAAGAAATTCCAGTACATAATGACTCTTAAGCGCATCAGCAGGTTTTTCGATGAGCTGGCCTCTTTCCGCAAGCTGCTTTATGCCCTTTTTATCCTTGCTTAAAGCCAGTCTTTCAAATAATGCCGAATCGTACTGTCGTTGTAACTCCCTTACTGACCAATTATTTTCTGAAGCTTCGATCTCGTAAAAGCTGCGTTCATCTTGATTTTTAATTTTGAGCAGCTGAATATAATGCGTCCAGCTTAAACCAAACGGGGCTTTAAAAATCCCAGTCGCTGGTTGGGGATTTTCAAATAACCGCATTGCTGATGCGGATTTTGAATTTAGTGAGTTATTTGAAGATTTCCGCATCGGTGATGCGGAAATTCTGTTCTGGTAAATTAAATAAAACTTCCGGAACCTTTCAAGGTTATCAACGGAATACCCTCTGCCAAACTCTTTGTTTAACTCCTTACTCAATTGCAAAATAGTTTCTTTGGCATAATCAGCACGCCTGTTTCCCTGCTGTTCATCTTCCACTATCATCTTCCCTATCTGAAAATAAGCAAGCAGCATTGCCTGGTTAACGTTACTGACAATGTAGCGCTGGGTTTCGGCTATTACAGTTTTAACATTTTCAAAAAGAGAGAAGGATTTATTTAAGCTCATTATTTTATATTTGACAAGGCCAAATTACTAAAGAATCATCGCAAATATAATGGCGGCAATTAACAAACTCGCCAGGCAAAAATGTAACTATTTTTGTAACTTTTACTTCGCTATCCCGCAGATAAAAAAGATATAAAAGACAAATTATTTATCAGTTACAAACAGCTAACTACCGCAGCAAAAGAATTCGCCAATGAATTGACGAGCCATAATGTAATTGAGAAGGATTTAAATACAGCGGCTGAAATATTAAAGGAGCAAGTTGATAATAAGAAAGCTGCGCGGGATATTTTATTGCAACGGGGAGTGCGGCCGGGTACTCAAATAGACTGCAGAAGTTCCACAAAATAATCTATACCAATGGTGGTAAGTGATGGAAAAGGAATGTTTTTCAGTATATCAAAATGCCTGTCTTCGGTAACAATATATGCGGCCTGGCCGGCAATGGCACAATCGCAGTATTTATCGTCATCAGGATCTTTAGTGATTAATTGCCATTGGTAGTAAGTGTGCAAGTAATGCACATTTGGCAATTCATTCAGCAAAGTGATAAATGTTTGCGCCGTAGCAGGGCTGTATTTCCGTTGAATTACCTCTTCGTATTCCAGCAAAATATCATTAGTAACTGTCAGT
Source organism: Mucilaginibacter sp. (assembly GCA_036758125.1). Lineage (GTDB taxonomy): Bacteria > Bacteroidota > Bacteroidia > Sphingobacteriales > Sphingobacteriaceae > Mucilaginibacter. Next base: position 62,447 of record DAIOXE010000004.1, on the reverse strand, counting down.
TGGAATTTGCCGTTTACCAATGATTGGTAAATACTATGATATGGGGAACCCGATGTAAGGCACATCACAAAAATATTACAGTCAACTACAACCGTCATTTGTTAAGCTGTTTTCCGAAAATGTTCTTGTTTCCATTTTTCAAAAATGGTTGCAGAATAGCCTTTTTCCTGAAAAGCTTTATCCGCTTCAAACGTAACTTTAGCGGCAAGCCACGCAGTAAGCAATGACCTCAATTCCTGAAGTTCTTCTTCAGGCTGGTCGTTCCTGAACAATTTCAGGATTTCCAATTGTGCAGAATTGAGTGCAACCGGCATATAAATGTTTTTATCAAAGATAAGAAAAAATAGCAATGCGAAAAAGACGGTGAATTTAATTACCTATAATCTTTGAGCTTATCCAATGGCTCATTAAAATCATCGGGGAGGGAAACCTTTCCCTTTAGGCCGACCCATCAAATCATTAATAACACATTTCATTTTTCAACAATTAGCGATTAACCGGCCTTAATGGCTATATTGACATCTTAATTACAAAGACCTTGAAAAAAGAAGTAATAATAGAATTATTCGGCAAGTTTGAGCAGGCTTGTTATAACTATAATGGCATAGAATGCTGGAGTGCCCGTGAATTACAGGAAATATTAGGCTACTCTAAATGGGTTAATTTTATAAATGTAATTGATAAGGCGAAAAAAGCTTGTGAAAATGCCGATTCCAGCGTTTCAGACCATTTTGCCGATGTCGGTAAAATGGTCACTGTTGGAAGCGGTGTCCAAAGAGAAGTTGAAGATATTGCTTTAACCCGTTATGCCTGTTATCTGATAGCACAAAACGGAGATCCTTCAAAACCCCCTATTGCGTTCGCGCAAACTTACTTTGCAGTTCAAACCCGCAAGCAAGAAATTATAGAACAACGCTTATTGGATGTTGACCGTGTTACAGCCCGTGAAAAACTCACTAAATCGGAAAAGAAGCTTTCAGGCATTTTATATGAGCGTGGCGTTGACAGCGCCGGCTTTGCGATAATCCGTTCAAAAGGGGACCATGCTTTATTCGGCGGTTTCAGCACTAATGATATGAAGAGAAAATTAGGCATACCTGCTTCAAAGCCCTTAGCCGATTTTTTGCCTACGCTCACCATCAAAGCCAAAGATTTTGCCAATGAATTAACAAGCCATAATGTGATTGAGAAGGATTTAAATAAACAAACTCAAATATCACAGGAGCATGTTGATAATAACAAAGCGGTGCGGGATATTTTATTGCAAAGAGGCGTGCGGCCCGAAGCCCTGCCACCGGCTGAGGACGTTAAAAAATTAGAAAGACGTTTAGATAGCGATGAAAAGAAAGCGGCGAAAGGTTCAAGATAGTGGCTGCCGCAAGCCAGGGCAGACGCATTAAAATAATTGGTTATAGTGATGACTTCCAATCAAATTCATAGGTGACTCCGATGGAGTCTTTCGGGGTTATTACAAATTTTCTATAAACAGGTGGCTCCTCCGGAGCCATTTATTCTTTTACCTGATGGTTTTAACTCCCTTAGGAGTATCCTGTTTATAGAAAACCCAAAAACCGTGTGCTTAGGCCCCATCGGAGCCTCCTTTTAATGCGTCTGCCCTGTGCCGCAAGCGCTCTCCCTTGCTAATCACACTAAAAATCCGTATCTTTGAATAATAACAAGTAATATATGGCAACCATTAATTCAACCCTGGAGGATATAATGCAACTGGACTACGCATCAAGGGAAATGCTGCTGGAAATATTACAAAAACGACAGATAGAGACCCGCAGAAACGAAATAGCCAAAACTGCTAAACAAACATTAAAGGAATATCATTCGGACAAAATCCTTCCAATTACAGCGGACGGAGTTGTTAAAAAATTAAATACAACCAAAGAAGCGAACTTTGAGTTATTGCTGTAGGATGCGCGGAAGGAAGCTGCTAAAAATGGCCTTACTGAAGAAATCCTGAACCGGTTATTAAATGAGGAAAATTAAACGGTTTTTCCGTCCCCTGCGCTGTATCGTGTCATCGGGGAACGCAGGGTCCTGTTCCAGAGACCCAGCGGAGACATAAAAAATTCAATTTTTAACCTGATTTTCTGATACGTTTGAAGGTTTATTTTGTATTTGATTGATTTTAAACTAAATAACTTTTATTCCGGCATATTTTCGCTGGTACCCAAAACGCGTTTTGCCTTCGGAAAGCACCAAAAAACTGGTACCCAAAACGCGTTTTGCCTTCGGAAGGCACCGAAAAACTGGTACCCAAAACGCGTTTTGCCTTCGGAAAGCGCCAAAAAACTGATACCCAAAACGCCTTTTGCCTTCGCGAATGTTTCTCAAAATCCGAAATCGAAAATCCGAATTCCGAAATAATTAGTATTTTAGCTAATATCTTAACACCATGAAACACTGCTACTGCTACTTACTTCTGCTACTCCTAATCATCCTCGCGTCCTGCTCACCGAAAGGGCCGTATGCTATTACCAACAAAGTGTATAAGCAAAAAACAAAGGACTATATAGCAATCATAAAAAAGCAATTGCCGGATTCGCTGCGGGACAGTACCGGCATGCCGGTGCCTTCGGAATGGGTGGGTACGGTAAACTTTGGCATCCGCAAGCCTAATTTTGTGATCATCCATTTTACCGCGCAGGATTCGATACAGCAAACGCTCCATACTTTTACCGTTACCGCTTCGCAGGTGAGCGCGCATTACGTGATTGCTAAAAATGGCGAGGTATACCACATGGTGAATGATTACCTGCGGGCCAACCAGGCCGGCGCGGGCAAATGGGGCAGCGTTACAGACATGAACAGCTGCTCGGTAGGTATAGAGATTGATAACAACGGCAACGAGCCTTTTACTGATCCGCAGATCAACAGTCTGCTGTTATTGCTGGCACAATTGAAAAAAGCTTATTACATCCCCCAGGCAAACTTCATCGGCCACGAGGATTACGCCCCCAAACGCAAACCCGACCCCGGCCCCTTCTTCCCCTGGAAAACACTGGCCCGGCATGGTTTCGGCTACTGGAGCGACGATATCCTTGAACTTCCGCCCGATGGCTTTGACTATACCATCGCCCTTAAGCTGATCGGTTATGATACGTCAGACATTAAAGCCGCCGTAGTGGCCTTTAAACGCCATTTTGTACAAACGGATATTAGCCCGAATTTAACGCAGTTGGATATGAATATCCTTTACAACATTTATCAAAAATATAATCCTTAAAAACAAAGCAAGCTAAATCAAAGAATAATAAACTATCCGAAATCATTCATCAACCGGCGGCATATATTCCAACCGTTTTTTGAAATAAGCATCCCAGCTTTGCTGCTGCACGCGGTTTACCATGTGCTGGGTATCTTCGTCATAATTGAAATTGAGCTGTTTATATTTGGCGTCTATCCGGTTAAAAATATTGGCCGCTTCGTATTGGTAATCAGCGCCAAAAATAGTCCGGTTTACTTCCCTCAGCAATTCCTGCTGCTCCATATAAGCAATAATATAATGCCCCTGCTCATGTTTCAATATTTCGGCTAACATTTCATCGGAGGTAACACGCCGCTTATCCATCCACGACTTGTTATTGTTTAGTATAAGCCTTATATTAAAATCCAAACGATAGCGGTCCTTCTCCCGGTGTGCCTCGTAGTGAAAATTAATGGTACAGTTAGTATAAGCGATCACTCCCCGGCCGTTAGATCGGGGGGCGCCCTGAAAATCGTCAACGGTTAAAGCGCGGTAGGGCTGACTATAAGCCACAACGGCAAAAAGCCATAAAAAAGATGAACCGACCAACCGCACTAACCCAAATTCCATGATCCGAAAGTATAAAAACTTTACTTTTTTACGCCGTCATCATGCAAAAGGTTTAGGGCCATCATTTCTTTCATGGTTTTCTGCATGTTATCGGTCGAGCCATCCAGGAATATCACATTGCCTTGCGAGTGTTCGGCAAAATGTTTTATCGATTCTGTCCACATAGTAAACAAAATTACAGAAGTATCCATATTGGCATCTTTCATTTCTTTGGCAGCGACAGACATACCTTTTGCAACTTCTTCGCGGAATAAAGCGACACCCTGCCCCCGCAGCTGCGAAGCCTGGCGATCGGCCTCGGCAGATATTTTTATGGCGTTACCTTCAGCTTCCGCAGCTTTTGTTTTGGTGATCAAAAGGGCCTGGCCTTCGTTTTCGGCGGCAGCTTTCAGGTTATTGGAAGCTACCACCTGGCTCATCGATTTCATGATCACCTCATCAAACGTAATGTCATTTAACTGCAAATCCTGTAAATGGTAGCCCCATCCCTCCAATACCTTGTCAAGCTGTTCTTTAACATGTTCTACTATATCACGTCGTAATATTAATACTTCCGACTGACGTTTGGTAGCCACAAACGCACGGATCGAACCTTCAACCGTGCGGATCAGCGCCTGCATCAGGTTGCGGTCGTCAACAAACTTAAAGGCGACATTTATGATGGTTTGTTCCTGCTGATCGAGCACAGAATATAGCAGCATCGCTTTAAAGTAAACGTTGGCCTGATCGAAGGTGACAGCCTGGAACTCAAGCTCGACAGAACGGTTTTGAATAGATATTTTTTGGTAGATGGCTTCGATAAAGGGAATTTTAAAGTTAAGCCCCGGCGTCAATATGCGGCGGTATTTCCCAAAAACCGTAATTACTACTATAGTGCCCTGTTTTACAGACACAAACGATGAAAATATAATCACCAGTAAAAGAAAGATAATAATAAATGTGCTTATTTCGGGTGTCATGGTCAATAGTTTTTATTGCCATAAATGTAATGTAAATAATTGGTGTGTTATTTGTTTTGAATAAAATGCTTTAAAAAACCAAACACAACCATCATGAACTTAAAACGTATTTTCGGAGCAATACTTACCGTATTGGGTATAATAGGATTAATATACACCGGTATGGGAATAATAAATCACAGCGGCAATTATACCACACTTACTGTAGTAGGTGTAATTGCAATTATATTTTTCTTTACCGGCATCAGCCTTGTGCGTACAACACAGGATGATGCGAAATAAAACTTTCAGAATTTTCCACTCGATACCTTAATTGTTTCTGATAAGGTGTGTCTCTTTTTTGATAACAACCCTGCCGCAAGGTAGGTCCAGTCAATTGATCAGTTGCCACACGCTATGTCATAAAACCCGGCTTCATCAATCTTTTACTTTTACGTGATAATTAATAAAACCAAATCGTTATATTTGTAAGGTAAACTTATTAGTTTAGCTTACTATTTATAATGATAGAAAATAAAGACCTGCAATTTGCCTCTGACCTGCGTGGTGTAATAACCCGGCTGATAAAGAAATTACGTAAGGAATCTCCTACGGGCTTGCAATTGTCACTTACCGAGCGGTCGACTATGTCTATGCTGCACCAGCACAAAACCCTGCAACCAAGTGAGCTTGCTGCCATGGAAATGATCACCAACCAATCCATGTCGGAGGTATTGAACCATCTTTTTGAATTGGGTTATATTATTCGCACACCATCAGAAACTGACAAAAGAAAAGTAAATATTTCCTTATCAAAAAAAGGCGAAACAATGTTGCAGCAGGTCAGGCACGAGAGGGATGAATGGCTGACAAATGCAATAGCGGAAGCATGTACATCCGAAGAACAAATGATATTAAAACAGGTTATAGCGCCACTGACAAAACTGGTTGACTTTAGGGGAGGATGATAAAGAAAATAACAACCTTTTTTTACCCTCTTTTTTGCCTGCAAAAGAGAGGGTGGTCGAGCGAAGCAACGGCCGGGTGAGTAAATAGTAATTTTATTTTTTACCCTCTTTCCCGCTTGCGGAAGAGAGGGTGGTCGAGCGAAGCAACGACCGGGTGAGTAAATTACGGAAGCGAGGTTAGCGCCAATGCACGGCAGCGGTTACTCACCCGGAATGCGCTGCGCTGTTCCACCCTCTCTGCAACAAGTTGCAAAGAGGGTAAAAAAAGATGATAATTACGACTAATAGAGATAAATGAGTACCGATACCATAAAAAATATCAGAACATTCCGGGCATTCAAAAGCCGGAATTACAGATTGTATTTTACCGGGCAATCCGTTTCGCTGATGGGTACCTGGATGCAAAAAACAGCGGTAAGCTGGGTAATTTATACGCTCACCCATTCAACCTTTATGCTGGGCTTAACCTTATTCGCGAGCCAGTTTCCCTCCTTTTTGTTTTCGTTGTTCGGCGGGGTGGTATCCGACAGGTACAACCGTTACCGGGTTTTGCTAACTACGCAGGCCGCATCATTGATACAGGCGTTGCTGCTTGCAACTTTAATATTGCTGAAACATTATTCCGTTTGGGAAATACTTAGCCTCAGCGTGGTATTGGGTATCATCAATGCTTTTGATGTGCCTGCCAGGCAGTCATTGGTATATGAAATGGTGGATGATAAAGCCGATCTGCCAAACGCACTCGCGCTAAATTCATCAATGGTAAACCTGTCGCGTATTGTCGGGCCCGCAATTGCCGGTATTGTTTTGGAAAGCGTAGGCAACGGCGCCTGTTTTTTGCTGAACGCCTTAAGCTTTGTGGCGGTTATCATTTCGTTATTATTGATGAAGCTGCCGGAATATATCAAAAAAATACCTAAAAAGAACGTATTTGGCGAACTCAAAGAAGGCATGTCCTATATCAAACGCACCCCTTCCATCGCCTTCGTGATATTAATGCTGGGGCTGGTCAGTTTACTTGTATTACCCTTTGGTACATTGATACCTTATTTTGCCCGGGATGTTTTTCATGGAACGGCCAGAACTTTTGGAATCATAGACAGTTTTATTGGCCTGGGCGCATTTTCGGGCGCGATATTCCTGGCCTCGCAAAAAACAGGCGCTGATTTGAAAAAGATATTGTGCATAAACACCCTGGTTTTTGGGGCCGGACTGATCTTGTTTTCGCACGAACATATTTATCCGCTGGCGCTTTTTTTTATTATGATGGCCGGTTTTGGCATGATGTCGCAGGTTACCATCACCAATACCATTATCCAAACCACCGTTGCCCCGAATATGCGCGGAAGGGTAATAAGTTTTTACGCTATGGCGTTTTTTGGCATGCAGCCATTGGGCGGCTTGCTGGTTGGTTCCATATCAAAATGGATAGGCACCACCGACACCCTGATGGGCCAGGGTATTGCAGCAGTGCTGTTAGGGTTGCTGCACTGGAGGTTTTTGCATAAGGAGAAACTGAAAAAAGAACAGCAGTTACCGGCTGTGGAAGAACAGCATTTGCAGGTGGTGTGAGGAAAGGCGAAAGCTTAAAGCGGAAAGGCTTATCGCCTTTGAACCAAATAAAAAAACCTTCTTGCCGCCTCACTGCACAATCTCCAGCACATAAATATGATCCGGTACATTTATGTGCATCGAACTAATATTTGAAAAACTTGCAATTGAGTTAGCAGCAACGCTCGGCGTATATCCTAACGCGGTACCGGTAATGCCGGTAATGGCAACTGTTATGGGGATAGCTGGATTGTTAAAATCCAGGGGAGGATTTGTTACACTGTTGCTTGCCGTACCGCTTGCAATGGCCTGCCATAATACAAGGTAAAAGTTGCCGTTCCGTTTTTGAAACACCATTGATTTGATGTTAGCCAGATTATTGCCCGATAAAGAATACGTTAATGTACCCGGGTAAAAAGCCGGTCCGGGATCATTAAATAATTTTATGGTGTTTTTTATCGCATAAAATGATTGTCTTCGGCTGAGGTCATTATTTAATATGCCGAAATTTTCAAGCGTGTTGTTATTAATAAGCTGGTAGTGATAAGCATACTTAAACCCTTTTTTAAGATACCACATCAGTAGCCGTGGTTCATATTTAGCAGCTACGCTTTCGGCTACAGGCAAATTACCATGACCGGGCTGAGCAAGCTGATACCCGGTTTCGGATGCCACATATGTTTTGTGCCCTGAATTTATTAAATTGTATTCAGCAATGTCGTGGTCAAGCGTATAATTTCCCCAGCCGCCGCCCATCGGGCCTTCAACGTATTCTCCGCCCGGATAAGAATGCAGGTTAGCATAATCCATTTTAGCCGACATATCACCTCCACCGGCATTTATAAAATTTTGCGCACCCGCCGGTGTATTTGCGAAAGACGGGCCAAATATCGGTATGCCGGATGTATTCGCATCGCCGCCCCTGAATGCAGCAAAAAAAGTCGTATAGTCCTGCACCCAGGTCGGGCTTGCGTCATCTTCATTCGGGTATTCGATAAATTCGACAGGGGCATTCGGCATATTTTTAGTCGCGATTAGATTATTGCGGTTTTGCACCCATAGAGGCGTCCACCATTTTTCGCAGATCAGGTCAAATTTCATCCCCAGCCCTGCCGCCTGGTTTACATGATCATTAAAAGTTGGGTTATCCCCGTTATTTTCATCGCGTATATGCCTCAGACCCAATTCAGTCAGGCGGCTTTTTAGCGTTGGAAACTGGTCGGTATAAACACCGGCGTATGCAAAATGACAATTAATACCAACCATATCGGCAATTTGATCCGCCTGGTAGGCCTGTACGTTGGTATAAAGGGAATCAACGGTCGGTTTCGGTTTTGTCCCGGTATCTCCATGTTTTTTACAGGAAACCATTACAAACGCGTAAAAAAGCGCAAGTACCACCGGGCAGAAATAACTTTTTAACGATCCATACATCAGGAAATAAAAATTGGTTTTCTCTTTAAATGTAAGCTTTTCCCCGCTAATCAATTGTAACAGAATTGTTTCAATAAAAAAAACATTGTTTCAATTGAAAAAATATCATCCCAATAAAAAAACAATTTACTTTGTTCGCAGTTAACCTAACAATATTGTAACTAAATCGCAACATTTACGTAAAATAGTGTGTCGTTGTATCTGATAAGATAAAACGTAAATATTTTTCCCCCGATTAAAACGTTAACTATCTGAAAAATTAGCGTTAGCCCGATCCTGGCTATCCTGTTCCCCATAACTATTGAGGTTCGGACGGCAACACCAGGATGGGCAAGAATGTTAAGCTATAGCCTGTCTGCCGACAGGCAGTCATTTTTCAACCTTAATCATTTATTACCATGAATTTAACTAAAGTGGAAACTATGTCAAAACAAATTTTGATCATTGAAGATGATGGTGACATTTTACAGGTACTTGAAACCGTTCTTACTTATAATGAGTTCTCCGTGACCGGTATTCCGGGAACAGAAGATATATTTGAATCCATTGAAAAATATAAACCGGATTTGATACTAACAGATTATTTACTTTCGGGTTTGAACGGAGGAAGGATCTGCCAGCTTATTAAAAGCAATAAAGAAACATGTCATTTACCCGTAATGCTGATTTCCGCCTATCCGGAACTGGCCACTTCATTCGGGAATTTCGGATTTGACGCTTTCATTAATAAGCCATTTAACATAGGTGAATTAGTGGAAAAGATTGACGAGCTGCTGGAGAAATAAGTAGGAGGTCAGAGATCAGAAGTCCGAAGTCGGAAGTCGGAAGTAGAATGGCAGAAAGATAAAGATTGGTATTCGTACTAGCTTCTCTTCTATACATTTTGACTGAAATGGAACACTACCTTCTAACTGTAGCTTCGTTCGGCCTAATCTCTTCTATATAAATTAAGTTATTTTAACCGAAACGTCAGTTGCAGCTTCTTTCGGACTTTCGGACTTTACTGACTTTCGGACTAATCTCTAATCTCTGATCACTAATCCCGCAATCCCTTCAACAACCCAAAATAAGCAGGCTTTTTCTTATAATCGGTATCAAATGGCAGGGGCCAGTCTTTTCGCTTAAAAAAAGATGGTATCCAGCTATCCGCATCGCCGAATTCCCAGGTAGTAATGCCATACCGTTGTGCCGCCGGAACAGAAGCGCGGTAAGTTTCGGCAATAAATTGGTACAAGGCCGCTTGCTTAAACTGCAATGCATCGATAAATACAATATCAGGATCGTTGTTTGGGTTTACCGAAATATCAAGTTCAGAAATATGAACTTTTAGCCCGGTTGCTGCAAGCCTTTTCAGCGCGCTGGTGATGCCGGCGGTATCGGCATTAATGTCGATATGCATTTGCATGCCTATACCGCTTATCGGTATCCCCTTGTTTTTCAGGTTTGCCACCATCGCTATCATCGAATCAAGCTTTATACCGCCCCATTCCTGACCGTAATCGTTGTAAAATAGAAGCGCATTAGGGTCTGCCTCGTGGGCATATTGAAAAGCCCGGGCAATATAGCCGGGACCAAGATGCTGGCGCCATACACTGCCGTCGCCGGGGTTTACGTCCTGGTTCCGTAAAGCGCCATTATCATCCCTGATGGCTTCGTTCACCACATCCCACGAGGCCACTTCACCTTTATAGTGGGCCGCCTCTGTTTCAATATGCGTTTTAAACAAGTTTTCCCAGGCTGATGAATCGCCTTGAAAATTAAGCACCCAACCGGGCAGCGCCTGGTGCCATATTAAATTATGGGCATGCATGCGCATGTGATTCTGCTTCGCAAACGCAACGATATAATCGCCATCAGCATAATTAAAAACACCTTGTTGCGGCTCTGTCCAGTCAAACTTCATTTCATAGTCGGGGGTTACACTATTATATTCAGTATTTAAAATCCCAACGTATAAAACTTTATTTTTTAAATTAGGAGAATTAACTGCCGCACCCATCGGGAATAGAGCGCTTGATTGCAGCGTAGCGATGGCTGAAGGCGGCGGGTTTGATTTCTTTTTACAGCCTACGAATATTAACAATTCGCTGAATAATAAAACAAAACAGGTATAACTTCTTAACGGCACGACCATCGGGTTATAAAACTGATTAAGTGCTTAAAGATAGGATTTTTTAAGGCATTTCGTATAAAGTTACAGCCTAACCGCAGTAATAATTATGCCTGTTTTTTAAATTATTTTAATGCGTTTGTTATGCACAATATATTATAACTTAGTGTGCTATATTGGCAAAGCATTTTCAACTTAAATCAAAAATGTTAATAGTATGAAGCGTCGTTTATTCCTCCAGGTTCCTCTTGTAGCATCGGCACTGATTGCTGAAGCCCAAAATCAACCCAAAGAAAGAACAAAAAAAGGATTTAAAGTTGAGAGGGGAAAAGACCGTTACCAGGAAGAGCTTCTTATAATGGGCGGACAATTCGATTGCAAGGTTTCTGGTAAAGACACGAACGGCGACCTATGCATTTATGATACTGTCCGGCAAGAAAAAGGCGGCCCGGCATTTCATCTTCATCATAACCAGGATGAATGGTTTTATGTAATCAAGGGAGAGTTTATCGTTAAAGTTGGCGAGGATATGGTTGATTTAAAAGCAGGCGACTCGGCTTTTGCTCCCAGAAAAACCCCGCATGCTTTTGCAAAAATAAGCGAAGGAGAAGGTCAAATGCTTGTGCTCTTTCAACCCGCCGGTTCAATGGAGGACTTTTTCAAGCAAATGAGCAAACTCGGCAAAAATATCCCGAAGGACCAGGAACATTTATTAAAAGATTTGTGGGCAGCCCATGGAATGGAAATTGTAGGCCCTCCGTTAAAAGTTTAAAGTTAAACCACCCAATTATGAAACCTGCTAAGTTTATACTGCCGTTATTGCTTTGTACAATCACCTTTGGTTTTACAATAACAGAAAAACCCGGACATTGGAAACAGCTGTTTAATGGAAAAGATCTTACCGGCTGGGATACTTAACTCGGCCCCGACCTTGACGATAGGGGCAAACCCATTACCGGCACGCCGATAGGGCTGAACAACGACCCCCGCCATATTTTTACCGTCGTAAATGAAGCAGGTGAAAATGTTATCCGCATTTCGGGTGAGAACTGGGGCGCGATGTCTACCAAACAGGAATATGAAAATTATCACCTTCAGTTACAGTTTAAGTGGGGCGCGCTTTTGTGGGGACAAAAAAAGGGTAAAAAGAAAGATAGCGGCCTTCTGTACCATTCTGTTGGGCCCTATGGCGCTGATTACGGCGCCTGGATGCGGTCGCAGGAGTTCCAGGTGGAGCAGGGCAACTGCGGCGACTACTGGGGCTGTGCGGGCGCTATGGCTGATATACCTGTAACTAAAAAGGCGGACACGGCTTACGTTTATAGTCCGAAGGGGATGCTAACCACATTCAGCGCAAGCAATAAAGTGGGACGGCATTGTATTAAACAGGGCGATGCCGAGAACCCCGCAGGCCAATGGAACACGCTTGACCTTTATTGCAGCGGCGATACCAGCGTACATGTTATAAACGGCAAAGTAATGATGATTTTATACCATAACAGCCAGGCGGACAATGGCAAAGTATTATCCCTTACCAGGGGAAAAATCCAGATACAATCTGAAGGCTCAGAGATATATTACAGGCATATAAGGATAGAATCTATTGATGAAACGCCGGCAGCGTTTTTGAAGCAGCAATTTTAGGTTCATTAATATTTTCTCCACAATCTAAATCCTAAACGTAATACGGGTGAGAAATCGGCATTCGGGATATTATACCTGGCATCGCCAAAATAAACGCTTTTATCACCGCGCAGATAAAGATGCAGACCCGGCTGTATATAAAAATACCTGCCTAAGAAAAACTGGTAGCTTGTTCCTATTCCGGTATCATTATTTCGGATATTTTTTTGAACGCCCGTACTTTTTTGCTCAATGCCAAAGGTGTGAAATTCAAGATATGTATAAAGATCAAGGTTTTTCCAGATATTATAACCCGCAAAAATACCGGGAGATGTATTATAGAACCTTTTAAATTCAGATGAAGAATTAGTTAGCCCTGCGGGCTCTGCGTCATAGGTGCCGCCGTTTATAACGCTTACTCTCAGCCTGAATTTATAATAACGGTAGCCAACGGCAAAATGATAGCCGCCATAAAAAAACATTGGTACAAGGCTTTCTATTTCAAAAGCCTGCTTTACCTGGTAATTACGGGGCCGGGGTCTCCAAAATGTACCTTTTGTTGTATCGCTTTGGGCCATTACAATTGTTGCTAAAAATAGCAGCGCAGTAAAAATGAGATAATTTTTCACGGTATAATTTTTTGGCAAACGTATATTTTATTCCTGTTTTGAAATATATCTGCCGGCAGGAAACAATATGATATATCGCATTTTTTAAAATAAAGTATCCCCGTATTAACGATTGCGGTTTTTACCGGGCATCCCTGTTGGGGATGTAGTGTAGCCAGGCATCGCCTCCCGATAGGATCGGGAAGGCCGGAAGTTCGAATCTTCTCATCCCGACATCTTTAATTCAAAGCCATTAGCTGAAAGTTTAACGGCTTTTTGTACGGCATAAATCTAATCTAAATCTAATATGCTTTTTGATTTACCATCCTAATAATTTCTATCTTAGAGGCTGCATAGGGTAGTTTTTAAATTTAACAATTTGTTAATGTTACACGTATTAATTGTTTTTTATAAGATGCCGATCCTTAATATACCATTATTTTATGCCATCAGGAATAAGTGTAGTAATTTGTTGTTTTAACAGCGCAGCAAGGATTGCCCCAACCTTGCACCATCTTTACAAGCAAAAGAATATTTCCTTATCTTCCTGGGAAGTCATTGTCGTAAATAATTGCTCGACAGATAACACTTCCGAAAAAGCCGGTCAAATATGGGAATCTTTCATTGCAGAAAAGCCGGATTTTAAAATTGTTGATGAGTTAACACCAGGGCTTTCTGCGGCAAGACAAAAAGGCATTGATGAATGCCATTATGATTACGTTTTATTTTGCGATGACGACAATTGGCTCGACGAAAATTATTTGAGCATTGCGCTGAATATTATGCAAAATAACCCCCGCATAGGGGCATTGGGAGGGACAGGAACCCCGGTTTTTGAAGAAAAAGAGCCTCCGTATTTTTGGGTTAATCAATACCATGTACTTGCGGTAGGCCGGCAATCAGGAATTGACGGTGATATTACAGATGAAAGAGGCGTGTTATATGGAGCCGGAATGATACTGAATAAAGCTGCATACAGGACTTTAAAAGAGAAGTTCGATTTTCAATTTCTGGTATCCGGCAGAACAGGCAATAACCTATTAAGCAGTGATGATCATGAATTATGCTTAGCGTTGAAGCAAATCGGTTTCAGGATTTTTTACGCTAAGAATTTGAAGTTTAAACATTACATACCTCGCAGCAGAACAACAATCAGGTATTATAAAAAATTGTTTCTTGGGTTTGGAATATCATATGCCATGCTGCATGTGTATAAAGTAAATAAAAATAATTTGAATAATCTTAAAAATGATTACCGATATATTTTTTTTAGATGTTTAAAAAACATATTTTTAGCAAAAGTTAGGTTGTTTGTAAATGGTTACTACTTAAGTAATAACAAGTATAAATATTTAGATCATCTTCATTTTTTATATAACAATATAGGCCTGCTGAAAACCATTATAAAAGTAAAGAATATATACAAGAAGCAATTTTTAACCCTCACTTTATTTAACAGGGATGTTTGAAATGGGTCGTTATTGTTTTCTCTAAGGAATTTTAAAAGATATCTAAACCCACAAAATGGAACATAATGCTTCCGATATGACCGATGAAAAAGTACGACATAAGGAGATTGTTGTTTGTTTGTTTGACGGCAATTATCACCGGGGCGCAGCTGCATTAATAAATTCACTGGTCAAATCCGGGTTTAAAGGTTTAATTTATATTGGTTACAGGGGCGCTTTACCATTTTGGGTAAAACGCTTGAAGCCAGCAGGAGAAAATCGTTATTATGTAACACCGGATATACTCCTGCATTTTAAACACGTTGATACTTACATGCACCTTGGTTACTATAAACCTTTTATTATAAAAGAAGCCTTTGATACTTACGAGCATACCAACAAAATTTATTATTTTGACGTTGACATTATTGTCAAAGCCCCCTGGCGGTTATTTTCGAATTGGCTGGAAAAAGGATTGTGTTTGTGCCTTGACAATTCTTTTCATTTGCTTCACCATAACCATCCCTGGAGAAAGCAATGGCGGCTATTGGCCCCTCTGAATCAAACGGATTTCAATAATATCGATTATTATTTTAACAGCGGCTTTTTAGGTGTTGAAAGGGGCAGCATTGTCATCATTGACAGATGGATAGATTTCACTAATAAGTACATTGAAATTGGAGGCGATATAAATCGTTTTGACAAAAATGAATTTAATTATTTAAAAGGCGATCAGGACTTATTGAACGCAGCTATTACTATTTCTCCGGGTTTAGAGATGAGTATAATAGGTAAAGACGCAATGGGATTTACAAATCCGCCAACAATGATGCTGCACGCAATTGGAGAAACTAAGCCCTGGAGAAATTCATTTTTTATACAACTGATCAAAATAGGCCGAAAACCGGGGTTAGCTGACAAAGCCTTCTTTTTTAATTGTAAATACCCTATTTGTATTTTCTCAGATTTCAAATATAATCTCAAAAAATTTGATTTACGCGTTGCTTCTTTTTTTGGTCGTTTTTTAGGCTAATATTTTATAAAGAACAATGATTGAAAGAATACCCAAATCACCCCCTATAATTAAACCTTTACCAGATAGTAGCGAACGCCCTTTATGGTCGGTTATGATCCCAACCTATAATTGCAGCAATTATTTAAAAGAAACCCTTCAAAGCGTTTTGGCCCAGGCCAAAAATTTGGAAGATATGCAAATAACCGTTGTTGACGATTGCAGTACTGATGACAACATAGAAGCCATAGTAAAGGACATTGGCAAAGGGAGGGTCGAATTTTTCAGGCAGGCCCAAAATGTTGGCAGTTTACGAAATTTTGAAACTTGCATTAACAGCTCCCGGGGCAAATTGATCCATATACTGCATGGAGATGACCTTGTGAGGCCGGGGTTTTATTCAGAGATTGAAGATTTATTTACAAAATATCCCTCTATTGGCGCTGCCTTTACAGATTTTTCGGGTATCGATGAAAAAGGTTTTTTATTGTATCATAACGATTATATCCAGGGTTATCGTGGTATTGTAGATGATTGGTTGATAAAAATAGCAGAAGAGCAATGCCTTCAGACTTGTGCGGTGGTTGTAAAAAGAACTGTGTACGAAGAATTGGGAGGATTTTTCGGGGTTCATTATGGAGAGGATTGGGAAATGTGGGTAAGAATTGCAGCAAGGTTCCCGGTAGCCTACTCACCCGAAACCCTTGCCTCGTACAGGCATCATGATAATAATATAAGCGCAAGGTTTTTCACTTCAGGCCAGAATATTAAAGATGCGAAAACGGTAATTGATATAATTCAAAAGTACTTACCTGTTGAGAAAAGAAAGGAACTTAAAAAAATTGCCAGGAGGAATTTTTCAATCTACCTTGCCGGGAATGCACAAAAAATTTATAAAGTCCATAGAAATGGTGCGGTAGCGTTAAAGCAGGCCCATGGGGCTCTGCTATTGCATTTTAATGAAACTACATTAATCTTATTATTAAAACTTTATGCCAAGGTTCTTATAAAATATAAAAGTACCAGATGAGTATTCTTTTAAAAATCTGATAGTATACTCTGAAACTTAATAAAGTCATATGAAAAATGAAAGGGTTTATTATTATGACTTAATAAAGTCAATAGCAATTTATTTAGTATGCTTTTATCATTATGGATTGCCAAATATTAATTTCATTGAATCGCCGCAATATTCTGCTTACTTTGATTACTTTCTCCAGGGGATTTCGAGCATTGGGGTGCCGTTATTTTTTATGGTCAATGGCGCTTTGCTCCTCAATAAGGTATTTGACATAAAAAAGCATATTTATAAAATAATTTCAATCTGTTTGCTCTATGTAATTTGGGGGGCGATAACACTTTTAATTGAAGCTCTGATCTTTGGAGATCATTACACCATTGTCGAATTTCTTAAAGCCATTTACTATACCAAGGAAGGAAGAACAAGTAATTTATGGTTTTTAGCTGCGATGATCTATATCTATGTATTATTTCCATTAATAAAATCTTTATTTGATAAAAATGAAAAAGTCCTTGCTAATTACCTATGGATAATGATTTTCTTATTTACGTTCGGGGTAGTGTTCATAAATGACCTGGTAAATATTTTCGGATACTTTTTTAATATCAGCCGGATAAAAAATAAGCAAATTGGGTATTTCCCATGGTTTAACCCTTTTAATATCTATTTTTCTTATACACTTATATATTTTATAACCGGTGGATGGATAGTCAAATTCTTTAAACATGTACAATTTAAAATTATCCCCAGCCTTTTGCTGTTTCTGTTATCCGGGTGCCTGCTTTTTCTTTTTGGGTTGATGAAGACAAATATTAGCGGGGAAGTTTATGATACAGTTTGGCATGGTTACAATTCAATAATGACATTGACCATGGCGATAACTGTTTTTATATTATGTTCAAGAATTAAAATCAATAGTCCAAAGGTTAAAAAAGTTATTGCGACGGTGAGTACAAACACATTGGGAATTTATTTAATTCATGCCCCGATTGGTAATTTGCTTGGCAGCTTTTACTGGAAACTATGGCTTAGCAACTACCTTATTTTTAATTTAGGTTTTGTTTTTTTAATATTGCTTTTGTCTTTAATTATATCTTTAATAATTAGCCGGATACCTTTATTTAAAAATTTGGTAAAAATCTGATCTTTTTTTCCTTCCCTATAAACAGGCTACTACGATGTGCAAACGACTGCCATGGAGGAGCGATTAACTCATTTTGCAAAGTCCCTTAACGCTCTGATTTTTTTAATGTGTGGCCCTGCATAAGCAATAATCTGATTTGCAATTGTTTAAAAATTGTCATAAATTTAACATTCAGGAAACATTAAATTTATATAACGTTGAAAGGCTGGTTCAAATATTTGTCGTTCGTTATATTATTATTAAGCTGCCTTTTAGCGCACGCGGGTGTTATTGAGATAAGATATCATGTTCCTGGCGCCACACAGGTAACGATGATCTGGGGCGTGAATGATTGGGGCACTATAACAAACAGGCCGGCCGGGACCATAATAAAGGATAGCGTAATGCACTCGCCTATGGTAAAAGAGGGCGAAGATTATGTATTAAAGATCACAGTGCCAGACAGCAGTACGATTGGCTGCATGTTTTTTTTTACAAAAATAGCCGGACCATTTAAAGTAAGATTTGATTATTTAGATGTTAATGAACAACCTGATAAAAAATTTTACTACATTATGGTAAGAAGAAATGCGGTTATCAGGATAAATCCGGATATTAATAAATTAAGGATAGGGACTCCCAAAAGTTTCTCACTTTTAAAATATTCTGTAGTATTCTTTTTTATATTTACCGCGCTGACAATATTATTATATACAAGTAAAAAATTTATTTTTAAAACACCTTTCGCACCTTTTAACCCGACTGTCTTATTTTTTTCGATAGCTGTCACGCTGCTGATTATCCTGGTAATGATCCGGGCAATTATTACCAATGAAGCGGTACAGGGTTTAATTACTCCTTTGCGTACCCTGCCTCTGTTATTCAGAACTTCTTTCCAGGACTTTTTATATACCTTTATACTGACATCCATATTCGGCCTATTGTTTTTTGTAAGAAAGAACAACCGGACTTTAATACTCTCGGTATTTGCAGGCTTTGCTATTTTATCGATAGCAATTTGCATAATCAACATTAAAGTAACAACATTGCTTGGGAGGCCATTTAATTACCAATGGCTGTACTATTCTGATTTTTTGATGAGTGCGGATGCTTCAAGCGCGATTGGCAATAACATTGATAAACATTCGCTATTAGCATATTTAATAATGATTCTGACCGCTGTACCCTTAGGATGGCTGATGTATCAGTTGTTTGTTAAAAACCCTGTAATAACATCAATAATTTTTGCTGTATTTTTCAGTATAGGTTGTTTTGCAAAGAACGACTCTTCTGTTGATGATGGAAAAACAGAGAATCCGGTTATTTATTTTGTATCTTCTTTGCTGCAGCGAAATGGCCTGCCCATATTAGCTAAAAAAAATGGTGTTGATATAAACGAATTCATAAAGAAAAATAAAAACGTTTTACAACCCCAATATGCTTCAAAATTCAGGGCTGCCAACATAAAAAACGTTATCGTTTTTGTATTGGAATCAACACCCGCAGAATATATCACGCCCTATAATTCCATTTATCAAGCTACGCCATTCCTTGATTCAATAAAATCTTCCGCGCTATTTTTTGATGCCGCTTATGCGCATGAACCTGCCACTAACAGTGAGATGGTGTCTTTTCTGTGCGGAAGTTATCCTTACATTTCCTATAAAACTATTACTGCAGAAAAACCTGAGATCGGGTGGCCGTCAATATCTTCCGAACTAAAAAAAAATGGATACAGAACGTCTTTTTTTAATTCCGGGGATAACCGTTACCTGGATGCAAATTCTTTTTTACAACACAGAGGATTTAGTGAAATAGAGGATTTTAGAGAAAATATCTGCCAAGCGCCTGTTTTTTCAGGAGATCGCCATTATCCAAATGAAAATATGGAAGGGATCAATGACGCATGCCTGCCGGTGAGGTTTTTTAACTGGATAAAGAATGACCGGTCCACGCCATTTTTTTCAATGATGTGGACCTACCAAACGCACTACCCTTATTATACAACCGGTAAAAGGATAGATTTTCATTCAAATAATGAATCATTAGAAAGATACCTGAATGCCTTGCACGATGCAGATAAAACGCTGCGGCAATTGGTGGCAGGGTTAAAAAAACGAGGCCTTTTAAATTCAACCCTTATCGTTGTTATTGGTGACCATGGTGAAGCTTTTGGCCGACATGGACAAATAGGCCATGGAGGAGGAATATTTGAGGAGGCCATTCATATTCCTATGATTTTTATTAATCCCCTGCTTTTCAAAGGCGGGCATATAACTGAATTAGCCGGCATCAGCGATGTTGCTCCAACTATCTTTTCCATCTTAAATAAACACATACCCAATGAGTGGCAGGGTGAGGATTTATTTAGCATTAACAGAAGGAATAAAGTGTATTTCTTTGATCCCGTCTCCTGGCGATTTGGGTGCAGGGAAGGAAATTATAAATTAATTTACGATGCCTATACCAATATATCCTATTTATATAATCTCAAAACCGATCCATACGAATCCGAAAACATTGCTGACAAAAATCCGAAATATGTGAAGGAATTGAATAAAAATCTTAATACCTGGATACAGTACCAGGTTCAATATGTAAATTCTTTTTTAAAGTAGGGTTTTGTCGCGTTTAAAAAGTTGTCTTTTTAAACGAAAGATTTTCTTTATCGCATCTTTTATTTTTCTTTTTATAATAGCGTTCTCCCTAAGA
This sequence comes from Mucilaginibacter sp., assembly GCA_036758125.1. Lineage (GTDB taxonomy): Bacteria > Bacteroidota > Bacteroidia > Sphingobacteriales > Sphingobacteriaceae > Mucilaginibacter. The sequence goes on along the minus strand of DAIOXE010000004.1, from coordinate 42,070 downwards.
CGTATTAATAAAAGTATCCCCTTGGGTGGTGAAAGATTTTCTGCAAAAAACATAACAATGAACCTCCGCTTAAAAAAAGCCGTTGTTTTTATAGCTTCAGGGTTTCTGTTCGCATTTTCCTTAGCCAGTATTTGCTGAGTTAAAAACTCCAATTCACGGACGCACGCTATTACTTTGCTTACACTATTTTCCTCCAGCAAAGGTTGAAAATTATGCTGCAGGCAGTCAATAAAACTGTCGGGAATGTTATAATCAATGCCGGCATAATACCGGAAATTACGAAGCAATTGCTCCTTCTGCGCTTTTTTGTATTCTTCTTTCCTTAACACATGGTGGAGGCTTTGATCAGTAACACGGTAGTCGAGCAGTACATCTGATAAATTATAAATTTTATATTTTCTGGATAGTTGCCAAAATAATTCAAAATCTTCAGAATAAGGAACGGAATACATGCCGACTTCCTGTACCGCAGTTTTGGTAAATATTATAGTTGGGTGATATATCCAGCAAATGAAGGTAAGATTGTAATAATAATAATTGCTATTAAAGTCGTCGAACCGTATAAATTGATTTTCCTGGTCAATTACCCTTACCCAGCAGGAATACAAAGCGCCGTCAGGATTGGCTGCTATAAAATCGTATTGTTTTTGCAGCCGTTCCGGATAACTCACGTCATCACTATCCATCCTGGCGATCAATTCTGTTTTGGCTAATTCTATCCCTTTATTCAGGGTTGGAGATATCCCCAGGTTTATTTGGTTCTGATAAAACCTAATGCGGCGATCTGAATATGACTTTATGATGCTCACGCTATTATCCGTTGAACAATCATCAATGATCAAAAACTCAAAATCAGCAAATGTTTGGTTTAATATACTATCTATCGCTTCGGCTAAAAACCGTTCCGAATTATAAACCGGCATTAATACTGTTAAAGCAGCCATATTGGTCCATTTCTCTCTAAAACAATTTATTTCTCATTTGCCCATGATGTAGCGAATACTCTTTTTTAAAAACGTCAATATTTTATCCGGCGCCTTATATTTAAAAAAATAAGCTAAAGGGCGACGATAAGGCAACAGGGCATTTTTTAACAATTTTTCCAAATGTTCATCATTTATTTGTTTCTTACTAAGGTAAGCTTTCAACCATTCCAGGAAGTATCTGCGCACCCTATGATAATGTCCGGCGGTATGCACGGTTTGTACAATTGATTCAGGGCGCTGCCTGTAGAGGTTGTTACACGATGAAGAAATGTAAACTTTTTGCTGTAAATAAACCTTACTCAAAAAAGCCTGGTCTTCATACATTGAAAACTCCTTTATAAAAGATTCTTCAAACATTCCGGCCATCTCGATAGCCTCCTTTTTTAATATCAGTGAAGAAGGACAAGGAGCCGCTCCAATGCCCAGCGGATAAAGTTCGACCATCAACCGCGGGGGATCATAAACTTTATCAGGAGCAGCCCCAACGGGTATTAATACATTTTTATGCGCTGAATTGTCCCAGCTATACCAGTAATCCGATGCTTCGGCTATCATACTTATTTGAGGATTTTGCCGAAAAATTGATACTTGGTTGGTCAGTTTGCCCGGCAGCCATACATCATCAGCATCAAGAAAGGCGATCAACGAGCCTTTTGCCTGGTTTATGCCAAGGTTCCGGCTGGCGCTTAATCCCTTGTTGATATGTCCCTCATGTTCGCAATAAATTATGTTGCCCTTGGAATTTGCCGCGTATTTTAAGGCAATGCCGGTACTATGATCGGTAGAGCCATCGTCAACCAATAGCAGCTCCCAATGTTTGTAATCCTGATCTAACACACTTTTAATCGCCTCTTCTAAAAAGCGCTGCTCATTTAAAAAAGCAATAATAACTGAAACTAAAGGTTCATTTTCAACGGGCATAATTATTGTCCCCACAGTTTAAGTTGATTGGTTAATTCTCTCCCGGTTAAATTCTTTACCTGAAATCTGCCCAGCCGGTAGATATTAGAATCTGATCGTAAGGTCTTTTCTTCTGTTGTAAAGGCGGCCTGAAACCCAGAATCAGCAGCAATTTGTAAGGTTTCTTCATTATAGTTTCCATATGGATATGCCAGCAGGTTAATTTCCCGGCCGGTAATTTTCCGGAGAAAGTCCCTGTTTTCTGTTAATTCTTTTTTTTGAAGATGTGCATTATAAGAGGCTAATGCCGGATGGGTTACCGTATGCGCGCCGATGGTGAATAAATTATTTGCAGCCATTTGTTTCAGTTCATTAACCGACATTGTTCTATAATCAGGCCGTGGTATTAATGATGAACCGGCCCAGGTTTTTATTAATTGCAAATGCTGTTGCTGTTCTGTATAAGTTAAACATTTTAATTGTTCCCAAAGCCGGTAAAATAATTTAGCCCTGATTGTCGGGGGTTCTTCCGTACAGGCTTTCCACGAACGATGTTTCTGACGGATCTCCTCGGTCAGGGAAACCTCATCTTTAAGATCAAATTTGATTGAATGTTCACCGATGATCATCGAAAACAAAGCCGGCAAATGTTCTGAAAATAAAATAAGTCGTTCCAGTTCATCCCACCAAAATTCATTTTCACTTTCAACGTTACCGGAAGCAATAAAGAATGTTGCAGGAATCCCATATTTTTCAAGCATTGGTTTTGCTGTTTTAAAATTATCGATGTATCCATCGTCAAATGTTATTGCAATACTGTTTTTGTGCAGATGTTTAGCGTTTGCTGAATCAGCCAACGGTTCCAGCGGAACAACATTTCCCATTTTCTGCAATACCTGTAAATGCTGTTCAAACCTTTCGGGGCTAACCGCAATCTCCCACACATCCGATTCCGGCTCGGCGATCCGGTGATACATAAGCACTACGGCTTTATGGGCAAATAAATTTTTAATTTTGTTGATTATCCTTCTTTTCACGATGCAGGCCCTTTTATTGCTTTTACAGTGATAATTACTTGGAAATGAGGATCGCTATAATCCAACTTTTCGATGGAAATCTCCGTTGCGCCCATGCCATAAAGGAACGCGGTCGCTACGTACACATTGCCAAATGTTTCTATTTCAGCCTTGCCGCCAGGGAAAGTTTCCGCAATTAATGCTTCCAGGGCCCTATTGGTAAAAGACCAGTACCAGGTTTTTCCCCACTCGCCATGGTCAATAGGCGTTATGCCTGGTGATGTAAGCAACAATGCGCCGCCGGGTTTTAAAATGCGGTGACAAGTAGCCAAAGCCCCCTTAAAATCGTATATAAGATGCAAAGTTTGCGTGAGCACAATACAGTCAAATGCATTATTTGGTAATTGCGAAGCATTACTCAGGTCGCCGATAAATGTAGCTTTCGTGTTTGTTTCGTCTATATGCAGTATGTCGCTTTGTGTTAGTTTACTCCCTCCATATAGGAGTGAATATTCGTTATCGCCTATTTCTAAACACCTGCCCTTTATATGTTCAGCTTCTTTCTTTAAAAAATTCTCGATATAATACCGGTCTACCGGCCCTCCGCGATCATATCCAAACTCAGTGCTAAAAGGTGTTAGCCTGTCAAAGTCTCCGGTATTTACGGCTCCTGTATCCGGGCGCCAGGATTTATACCGGCCTGCTTTATGCAGCCATCTTTTACCGATGGAAGGCATATTTTTTTTTATAAACGATTGAAGCGCTGATTTAGCTTTTTTTAACATATATTTTGATCCTGATTTGGGTTTAAATAAAAAAAGGGTAAAAAGCGCCTGACTTGTTAAAGGGTATTTATTTAACAAAAGCCTATCGTAGAGCAGCGAACAATAATAATCTTTCCAGATTTTGCGGCCGTTTTCGTAAGCTTGTTTTTCGGAGGCGTTGTGCAAGTTTTCTTTTTGTCTTTCATGGACTTTTAAGACGGTAGATAACATCATTGGAATATTGCCCGACATGTTAGTAGTATGAATGCGGTAAGCCGCTATTTTATGAACATGATGGAAAACGGGAAACTTCCTGGTTATTTTTAAATAAAGATCATAATCTTCACAAGCTTTTAAGGTTTCATCAAACAAAAAATAATCAAAAACCCATCGCCGGTACATTACTGTTGCATGCATCCCGATATAATTGCCCTGAAGCAAATTCAGATAATGATCGTCATTGACTTCATCAATTACATCCAAAGTTTCTCCATCTTCAATAAATACCTTTTCATGCGCCCCTGAAACGAAAGCCAAATCCTTGTTCTGAAGCAAATAGTTGACATTAATGTCTATAGATCCCGGTAAAAGCCAATCATCTGCATCTAAAAATATAAAAAAATCCCCACCGCTGTTTTTTATACCTGTATTTCTGGCTGCGGAAAGCCCTTGATTTGTTTGGTAAATATATTTTATGCCCGAAATTTCTCTTAAAATATCTCGTGTGTTATCAGTAGACCCATCATCGACAATAATAATTTCAGTTGCCGGATAGTTTTGCTTCCAAATACTTTCCAATGCATCCAACAAGTATTCTCCATGGTTAAAACTAGGGATAATTACTGATACCAATGGCGTTTGTCTGGAAGACATACAATTTACTTAACTTTAGAAAAAACGGTTTCTATGTTTACGATAAAATACTAATCCGGACAATATGCCCCGGGTTTCAGCCCACAAAGTTTTAAATTGGAAAGGATAATGTGGAAACTGTTTTATTATTAAAACTGCATAATATCTCGGAAATGTTTTCAATTTGTTTTTATAACCGGATGCGGGAACCTGTTTTTGCTGCATAAGAGCGGCGGCCGTAAAACCGCGCATATAGTAAAATATTTGTTTTTTTAACCCTTTTAAGTCTTTCCGGTGTTCATGATAAACAATCACTCGTGGATTATAGTAAATGGAGTATCCTTTAGCAAGTATCTTAAACCATAGTTCGGAGTCTTCACTGCAACCAGAGGCGCCGGCTCCTAATCTTTCATCAAAGTACCCCACCTCGTCGAATATTGATTTTGTGAAAGCCATATTTACGCCTGCGCCAATTTCCCAAACCGGTGGGCCAGCTGGCAGGGTTTTTTTAAAAAAATTGCTGTCATATATGATATCGACATAACCACGGTTAAAACTCCAGTGCTTTTCAAAAATTAATTGTGCTTCGGTATCTAATTGTGAAGCAATTACCAAACCTGTCATAGCAGCGATGGAGGGATCGTTAAATGTTTCCCAGACCCGGCACAACCATAACGGATGAATTATAGCATCATCATCAGTAAAAGCAATTACTTCGCACTTTGCATTTTTAACACCAGTATTACGGGCAATACTTAGGCCGCCTCTTGGTTCTTTGATATACTTGACACCTTTAAATTCCGATACAACAGCTTGACTGGAATTATCAGCCGGATCATTATCTACCACGATTATTTCTTTCGGTAAACAACTAAGTTTTTGTAGCGTCTGAAGGCACCGGCGCAAATAAGAAGCCCGGTTTCGGGTACAAATGATAACAGAAACGGGAACACTTGCGGGTATTTTGGCGGGTGTAAATTTTGTAAGCAGCGCATTCATCCAACTTTTCCACTCTTCAAACATTTGATATATTAAAAAATATTCCCATTCGTTATCGGTAATATTTCCATTTTTTGAATAAAAATCAATCGCCGGCCTAATAGCATTTGCTAACTGTTCGTTATATTCTTTTTCAGACAGTGGTTTATTGGGTTCAATAAAAAACTGGCCCAAAGCAATATCCTTCCACCAAAAAACCAGGTAGTTCCCTTTTTCCTTAACATCAAGTTCAGGCGATACTATCGTATCGTTGAGGTAAATATGATTGATATGATAAGGAGGAAATGTTTTCATAAATACTAATTCATGGTTTTTATTCTAAGGTATGCTCAGTCTGCTCAACGCGAAACGGAAAACTGGGTCGCACAGCCCCCATCCATTTGCCATACCATTTAATATCCCCCCGATAATCTTCCAGGTCGAAAGACATACATTCTTCAAAATAAAACAGTTGAACAGACGTGTCTTTTACGATAATTAATGAAATGAAATAAGATCCGTCATTTAAAAAATTGCCTGGAATAGTACATTCTCCTTTTATTAACCCTTTTTCAAAATATCTTGAAGGGGATGGAACATCAAAAATACATTCCCCGCTGTATGAAAAAAGATGCAGGCCAATGGAAAGTAAAATGTTATCTGTTAAATTCCAAAACTCAAATTTAACGGCTATCGGGGTCCTGATATCGAGAGGGTCACCAGGGTTTTTAATTTGAGGGATAAGCTCTACCTTTTTAAAACGTATAAAGTCATTGCCCGGCGCCTCCTCCATATTGTCCCAGCTTTGCTTGAGGTTTAGTTTCTGTACACTGGCGAGATATTTATTAACGACCGCCGATGACTCCCCGATTTCCTGAATGCGGCCTTGTTTCAGCCATAATCCTTTATTGCAGAGATTATTTACAGCTTGCATGCTGTGGCTGACAAAAAGAATGGTCCTTCCGTCTTTTTGCGAAACTTCCCTCATTTTTCCCAGGCATTTTTTTTGAAAATCCGCATCACCTACGGCCAGTACCTCATCCACAATTAATATATCCGGTTCAAGGTGTGCGACTACAGAAAAAGCCAACCGTACATACATACCCGAAGAATACCTTTTTATAGGGGTATCCAAAAACTTCTCGACTCCTGAAAAAGCAACTATTTCATCAAATTTCTTTTGTATTTCTGCTTTATTCATACCCAGGGTGTAGCCGCTGATGTAAATATTTTCCCGCCCCGTAAGGTCAGCATGAAAACCGGTTCCTACTTCAAGGATGCTGCTTACCTTACCTATACCCCTAACTGAACCTGTTGTTGGTTTAACAATTCTTGAAATTATTTTAAGTAAAGTGGATTTGCCTGATCCATTACTTCCAATAATACCCAAAGCGTCGCCTTGTTTTACTTCAAAAGAAACATTTTTTAAAGCCCACAAATTCTCGTTGGATATGTATGGCGTATCCGCTGATAGAAAATATGGATCCTCTTTTTTTAGAATTGATCTTTTCCACCAATTATTTAAATCACGCTTCAGCGATCCTGAGCCTATTGTTCCAAGTTTATATAATTTTGAAATATTTTGGACTTTTATAACTGTTTCTGACACGTTGCTGTTAAATTACATCAATGAGTTTACTTCCTTGTTTATTAAATAGTAATATCGCTAAAAATAATGAAAGTAGCGTAAAAATCACACTGTATAATAGTTGGGTCAAAGAAACAGTTCCCTCTCCCAGTAAACCAAGCCGGAACAATTCAAATAAAGGAGTTAAAGGATTAAGTTCCACAATCCACCGGATATGTGGTTTAACGGCAGCTAAAGGATAAATTACCGGGGTAACGAATAATAATACCCTGATAAAAATATCAACAAAATTGCCGAGGTCACGGTATTTTGCGGTTATGATAGAAAAAATTAATCCTATGCTTAAACTTATCATCCCGGTTAAAAATATGACCAGCGGAAGGGCAAGCAGGTATAGCGTAAAGCTTTCGTGAAATCCTTTGAATGCTATGAAATAGATAAGAATAAATAATAAAAACACAAACTGGATTAAAAAACGAAAAAATTGGGTAGTTATAGATGCGAACGGTATAATGAGCCGTGGAAAATATACCTTACTGAAAATATGTATATTATCCCGGAATGTTCTTGATATTGCGGAAAAGCTATCATTAAAAAAATTCCAAAGCACAATTGCCGAAAAGTAGAACAAAACCGGCGGCAGCTTTCCTCCGATTGAAACCCCTATAATTTTATTAAATACAAATACGTAGGTAATCATTGTTAACAAGGGTTGAAACAATATCCATACCGGCCCTAAAAGGGTCTGCTGGTAATTAATCAGAAATTCCTTTCTTACCAATCTGAATAGTAGATGATTGTAAGATAATAATTCTTTTAAATTGAAGTCGAGATAACTGCTCTTGGCTTCGATTATCCAGTCCATTTTGTTTTTTGGCGGAGGCATATTTGAGTTTTAAATGTTTAGGAATTTGTTAAATGCGGATGGATTTAATGTTCAAATCTCATTTTAATATTTAAGTCCTAATTTACTATTCAAAAACCATAATTCAAAGTTATTCCCTGGACCCGGATCGCCAGTATTTTCAGCCTTTGCCGGAAATAGGATTTGCTCATCGCTATAAAATAAAAAAGCCATTTGCAAATGCAAATGGCTTTTTGCGCGATGTTACCGCATTTTGACAAGCTTTATATAAACAGCATGTGCACCCCGTCGCCGGCGCTTCGTTGATAAAAATCACCGATGGGAATAATCGCTTCAACCCCTTCATATAAATCTTCTTTTTTGTAATGAAACATATCAACTGCCAATTTGCAAGCCCATAATCTTACGCCTGATGCTGTTATGATATCTAAAAACTCAAGTATACCAGGCATGTCAATTTTTTCCATTTCCTTTTTCATCATTGATGTTGCCATAGCTTCCATGCCGGGCAAGCCGCCAATCATTGTAGGAATATGCATTGCCGGGTTGCCCACGGTGGCTACATGCAAATGTTCCAGTTTCTTTTTATGAACAGCTTCTAGGCCAAAAAATGTAAAAAATATTTCGGCTTCGATTCCTTCCATCCGGGCCCCGTTGGCCAATACAAATGCGGCATAAGCATTTTCAATGGTCGCCTTTGACAGAATGACCATCATTTTTTTTATTTTGCCATTATTTTCGCTCATGATCTTAAATTTAAATTGTTAAATACAGCTGGCCGGTTTTGGTATACCGGCAATTTTTGTGGCAGTTTTTAATGGGGCATTGGGAAACAACTGGTAAAGCCCTTTGATATCAACCACACCGCTTTTCCCGACATGCCTGATACTAAGCGGTACTTGTTTTTTTTGTTCGTTTTGTAGATATTTTACTACATCCCAATGCTTTGGGCTTAGGGACAAGTTATTTTCGGCAGCTATCGCTTCACCAACTTTTTGGTCCCATTGACTAAAATCGGTTAAATAACCTTCTTCGTTTACGGTAATTGTTTTACCTGCTATTATTTTTTCCATGATTATTTATGCTTTTGTTAATTGACTGAATTTTTCAAAGTTTTTCCCTTTTTCGGACATTGCCGAGGAAACAAATGGAATGTGCGTGCCTTTAAGCAGCACATGCCAGTAGATCCATCTGAATGCCAGCTTGCCCATGTGGTTCATCCTGCTTTCTTTAAGCAAGCTTAACGGCCCAAAGGCGGGGAAAGGGAAACTGCCTTTTACCGGTTCATGCGTATAGTTAAAATCTATCAGCAAAGCCCTGCTGTTGCCGGTTTCTATAAAGCAGTTGGCATGGCCGTCAAACTCCTCTGATAATGGCTCGTCTTTTAAAAAGTGTAAAATATTATCAGTTAAGATCTCTGCTTCAAAATGTGCGACCGACCCTGCCTTTGAAGCAGGAATATTACTGGCATCCCCCAGCACAAAAATATTCGCAAATCCCTTTGACTGCAGGGTTGCTTTATTTGTGGGCACATAGTTCAAATCATCGCCCAAACCCGATCTTTCCATTAAGTCATCGCCCTTGTTTGTGGGTACGGTTACCAAAATATCAAACGGTATTGCCCGGCCGCTGTAATCCACAATTTCCTTCTTCTCATTATCAACCAGTTCTATTGCAAAATCGCTTTCTATGTTAATATTTTTTTCATCCAGTAAATGCGCTAATGCCTCGGTGGCTTTTGGTTTTGTGAATGCGCCGTCTAAGGGAGTTACATAAGTTATTTCTACCTTATCCCTGATGTTTTTGTTTTTGAAAAACGAATCAGCTAAAAACGCAAATTCAAGCGGCGCAACGGGGCATTTGATAGGCATTTCGGTAATATGTACTACCAGCTTCCCCCCTTCCCACTCCCTCAGTTTATTTCTTAAAGCCAGCGCCCCGTCAAAAGTGTAAAAATCGAATACAGATTTCTGCCATTCTTCCCCGTCCATTCCCGTGGTTTCTTCGGGCGCAATTTTTGCCCCGGTTGCGATGATCAATACATCATAATCCAATTGTTTGCCGTCGGTTAGCTGAACTTTATTTTTTTTTGGCAAAATTTGGTCGATTTTACTTTTAATGAGCGTTACGCCTTTGGGGATAAACTCATCGATAGGCTTTATGATATCTTCGGGTGTATAAATATCGAAAGGAAGAAAGAGAAAGCCAGGCTGATAGTAGTGCTCATCCCTTTCATCCACAACGCTTATGGTCCATTCAGGCTTTTTAAGATGATGCTGCAAATGATTTGCCATCATTGTACCGGCGGTGCCGGCCCCAAGTATTACAAGATTTTTCATTCGTTTATTTTTAATGTAAAATTCGCTTAGTTTACGGGGAATAATAATGACTGCAGACAAATTGAATAATGAGTGTAGTCACTGGAAAAAATGATCTTTTACAAAAGGGCTTAAAATGACAGGTTATGGAACAAATGTTCCCAACTTGGTTAAGATCAGTCATTATTGAAAATGGATTTTATACAAGAAATTTGTTTGAAAACAGGATTGCCTGCCTAAAATAAAATGAGATAACATATATTTGTAGTCGCTTCGGACTGTAGCGTAGCCAGGTATCGCGTCCCGACTGAGGTCGGGAAGATCGGTTGACCAGGTAAATGAATGCGCATAAATATTATATTTGCAAAACAAATAATTTTCGGGATGTAGCGTAGCCAGGTATCGCGCCAGCATGGGGTGCTGGAGGTCGGAAGTTCGAATCTTCTCATCCCGACTTTTAAGTCGAAAGCCTTCAGTCGAAAGTCTGGAGGCTTTTTTTTGGAATGGTATCGCGTCCCGAAAGGATCGGGAAGGTCGGAAGTTCAAGTCTTCTCGTTCATCACGTGATTATCAATTCTTTATGGATTAAAAACATAAAGCCTTTTTATTGGGTCAAACATTCAGACTTACAGCCAACGACACATAAAAATACCCGTTAAAAAATTGCAAAAAAATTTGCGTAGCTAAATAACTACATTTATATTTGTAGTCAAATAACTACGCAATGAATTTAAGACGAGATGTTTTCCAAGCCATAGCAGACCCGACAAGAAGGGCTATACTTATATTGGTAGCCGCACAATCCATGACGGCGGGTGCAATAGCAGCAAACTTTGACACAGCAAGACCAACAGTTTCAAAACACTTGCAAATACTCACCGAATGCGAACTGCTTGAACAAGAGCAAAACGGCAGGGAGATTTACTATCATATTAATGCAAAAAAAATGAAAGAAGTAGCCGACTTTATTGAACCATTCCGCAAAATGTGGGAAGGCCGGTTTAATAAATTAGAAACCATAATGAAAAAATACAAAACAAAAAAATAGAATATTATGGAACAGAAAACAAAAATCAATGCCGAAGATGGCAAACAGGAATTAGTGATTACAAGGGAATTTGATTTGCCATTGGAATTACTTTTTAAAGCGTATGCGGAGCCTGGCATTGTGGAGCAATGGATGGGAACGAAAGTGCTGAAACTGGATAGTAAAAAGCACGGCAGTTACCAATTGGAAACAACCGACGCCCAGGGAAACGTGGTATTTAAGGCCAATGGCGTAATCCACGACTTTGTTCCGAACCGGAAAATCACCAGGACATTTGAAATGGACAATACGCCTTTTGGCGTTCAGCTTGAGGTTTACGAATTTGAAAAACTCACCGACGACACCAGCAAACTCAATATGCACGTAATATATGAGTCGGTTGCACAACGGGACCAGGTGCTGAAGTTACCCTTTGCCAAGGGCTTAAACTGGGCACATAACCGGCTACAGGAAATATTAAATACTTTAAAATAATTTAAAAATGGAAAAAAGAAAGCTAATTTGGTACTGGATAATTACCGCAATATTATCTTTTTGTATTTTTTCGGGTGGACTGGCACAGGCTGTACAGGTAAAAGGGGTGGTGCAGGGTTTTAAACCTCTTGGGTATCCTACCCTACTTTATTTCGCTTATCGGCGTTTGGAAGGCATTGGGTGTAATTGCGATATTAATCCCAAAATTCCCATTGCTTAAGGAATGGGCTTACGCGGGTATATTTTTTGCCATGACCGGCGCGGTGATTTCGCATATTGCCGCCAGTGATGTTTCTGTACAAATAATTGCCCCGTTTTTATTAGCCGTTTTTACTGTGTTATCGTGGTATTTGAGGCCCGCCGATAGAAAAATCATTTTGGTTAATCAATAAACGAATAGCATGAACCCTAAAGTTGATTGGTTTTTTAATAAAGCCGGAAAGTGGCAGGAAGAATATGAGAAATTGAGAATGATCACGCTTGACTGTGGGCTGACCGAAGAATTGAAGTGGGGTTGTCCCTGTTACAGCCTGGACAAACAAAACATCGTATTAATACATGGCTTTAAAGAATATTGCGCGCTTTTGTTTTTTAAAGGCGCCTTGTTAAACGATGCCAACGGTATTCTGATCCAGCAAACGAAGGATGTGCAGTCGGCGCGGCAGATGCGGTTCACCAATCTCCTGGAAATAGTGGAGCTGGAACCCGTCGTGAAGGCCTATATTTACGAGGCCATTGAAGTGGAAAAAGCCGGGTTGAAAGTCGCGCTTAAAACGACTGCAGACTACGATGTTCCTGTAGAATTTCAAAGTAAATTAGATCATATCCCTGCCCTGAAAACTGCTTTTGAGGCATTAACGCCGGGGAGGCAAAGAGGATACCTGTTTTATTTTTCTCAGCCCAAACAATCCAAAACCCGCGAGGCAAGGGTTGAAAAATATATACCGCAAATTTTGGATGGGAAGGGGTTAGATGATTAGTGCAAAAAATTGCTACATTTAAAATTGCTGGCGAAGATTTGGAATGAATGTGAATTCCTATTCCCGTAAATAATTACAGTCATAAACTCCCTGTGATAAACTACGCATGATTTTATCACGGCTGATGGATACCAGAGAGGCCATACCCGTCGCCGTCGGGAAATTCGTTGATGTTATCAAGTAGTCTGTGTACAGATGTTCAAAGTTTTCTATGGTCAAAATATTTTTCGCAATTTTAGGCGTTTCTCTGCATAAGGTGGGTTATTGATTGTGGTCAGGGGTTATAAAAAATGAAAGTAAATTACAAATCTCTAGAAATAGTGTTTAAATACTTCCCTGCACTGCACGGATATGCTTTAAAAACCATTAAATTCGGAAAAAAAGCGCTATATTTTATGCGGTTTTTACCTGGCTCATCTGACCTTTTTGGCCCACCAAGGGGTATTTACAAAGATATAGAAAGCATCCCCCCCCCAAAACTGAGAATGAAAGAAGTGAAATTACGTGATGGATTTTTCATGAACAGAGTCCTGCCTAACACCAATTCGGATTTAGTAAAGGCTGCGTTTGCCGACATATTGAAAGTAGAATCAATTGAAAAAAAAGCTACAATAATACAGGGCGGCAAATACACACTTAATAAAAAGCCAACCGTGATAACACATGATGATAAAATATATCTGCCTTGTTCGCCGTTGAAAAATGAGTGGAATTATAAACTGCATCAATCGTTATACAGGTTAAAGATTCCAAAATATAAATGCCTTGATAAGGTTATCTTAATTCATACGCCTGTTGCCGACGAAAATTATTATCACTGGATTAATGATCATTTACCCAGATTTTATTGGTTGAAAAAATTAAACATCGATTTAGAGGAATATATTTTAGTTAGCTATACCTCAAACTTGCCGTTTCAAAAATTTTCCGACCAAAAACTCATAAAACACGGTTTTAAGTTCAAAGAACACCTTTCTGCAAAAGATATAAAAAGTTTTAAAGCAAATGAGCTAATAGTACCGCCCAGCGTTGGATTTAGCACTATAGCAACCCACAGTACTATATCACTTGAAGAGTCTAACTCATTAAAAGAGTTATTTATGGATGATGAGGAATTGCCTGTTTACGAAAAAATTGTTCTATCAAGAAAAAATTCCTTAAGAACATCGAAAGACGAATTAGCGTTAATTGCAGAACTAAAAAAAATTGGATTTAAAGAAATTTTACTGGAAAATTATACGGTAAGCCAACAGGCAAAATTTTTCGCAAATGCTAATTTTATAATCGGCCTTCATGGTGCAGGATTTGCAAACTTGCATTTCTGTAAGCCGAAAACTACAGTTATAGAAATTTTTGGCGCAGACTTTATAATTCCGGACTTTTGGAATTTAGCTAATCTGTTAGGTTTAGATTATTACGCTTATTGCAATGATGAGTTTAAAATTGGACTTAGACATTACAACTCAAGGAGGAAACAAAAGGTTAGAATAAAAGTGGACGACTTTTTAACTTTTTATAATAATATAGCTAATAAAAGTATTTGACGAATTTAGCATTGAAATCACCTGCCTCTAGCGCGTTTTTCTATCTCAATGGCCAAATTTAATGCCTCCCATCTGTAAAGCTATACAGCGTGATGCTTCAACTATCCCAATTAGGGATACTAATATACCTTTTTTATTTTATGGGTTAACTTAAACCAGTGGAAGACCCTGCTGGAACGTAAACCCCGACTTATATTTCTAAAACAGTTAATGGAGATCTTTACTAATATAAACAACTACATCATTAAAATCATCATCGCATAAAGGGTCAGTTCTGTCAATATCCTCAAAGCCCATCAGCGTCTTATTCTCTTCAGGATAATCAAGTAATACAGCATGTTTCTTCAAAGCCGGATTAACTTCCGGATTTAAAACATCATCTGAACAAAAATGAACTGCCGCATTATCATCCGTTTGGGTACTTGCATTCCATGCATTCTTCATTAACACAAACCCAACAGAGGTGCCGGCATCAAAAGTTCCGATATCTACTTTATCACCTGCTTTTAACGCTGTCTTAGCGCCTGCATTTGGGAAAATATAAGTAATAAGCTTAACATCAGTGGCGCTTGCAGGCGGACTATTGGTTGGATAAGTATAAAAAGCTAGTGCGTCTGTAAACCCCGTACCATATGATACAAAAGTTATGTGCAAAGTGGTTTTCTGAGTAATGATAACATCTCCGATAGCGGTGGACGAAAGCAACTCCGGATGTGTCGTACTTAAATTTACACGTTCCGGAAGCGTGGTATGCAAAAAGGTTAATAGTGAGTCAGAAACAACATCAGGAGTTTCCATGGTAAGCGGCTTGCCTAAGTTATCATAGGTGCCTAATGTTTGATAGGTTGTGGCGGTAAATTTAACCGGGACCGTTACAGCCTGCTTCTCCGTTACAGCGGACTTCTCTTTTTTACAAGAACAAAGAATAGCTGTTAATAAAATGATTGGTAATAATTTTTTCATGGTTTTTGTGCATTAATGGTATTTGTTGTATTAAGAAATGTTTTACAATTATTAAGCCATAATTTACCTTTTGAAAATTTATTCCACTCCACCATTGTAACAATGCCCTCCATTCAATTTAAATTAAAGAAATAATGAATGGAGTGTTTGAATAGCTATAATTTAATATAGCCAAAAGCAAGATTTTTAAACACCTTACTGTAGCGTTTTTACCTCACGTGCCGGGTATTTTTTCCCGCCTTGTTGGCGTTATCACCATCAAGCCCGGCGTGCCGGATATTTTAGTCGGAACCCCACCGGACCAATTTCCGTTGTGCCTGTCAAATTTTTTCACTACAGATCATCGCTTTTTCGTAAATTAGCTTTGTCGTAAAGACCAATCGGAGATAGCGGTTTGTTGACGACAACGCCAACAAAGGCGGAAACCTGTTTCGGTGGAACGACCTTTGGCCAAAGATCGGCCGGTACTTTGGGCTGGAAACCGCACCGCCTTTGCTGCTATCCCTGCGAACGATTATGGCGGATAAGGAAGCATTATGGAATGCTATTCAAAAGAAGCATGGGCTGGCGGCGCACAGTTACAGCGAAGTTTCCGCCTGGGCATTTGGTGACGGCGTCTTTTCATGGGATTATGACTTTTTCGGTGACGGCAGCAAGGCCAGGCGACTGGGTTTTCATGAGTATATAGACACCGAACAAATGTTTTACGACCTGTTCGATGAGCTCAAAAATAAAAAGATCATACCCTGACAGGCAGAAAAAACTGCTCACTTACAGGTATTTAGCAATGATTCTGCATCTATATTTAAAGGGATGCAGAATTTTTTTTTTAAAAAATTTGCGTAACCCAGAAGCTACCTATATATTTGCGTAACTTAAAAGTTACTCATTATGACAAAAATTATTAAACACCAATTTTCGTACGCTCATCCGAAAGAGACGGTCTGGGAGTATCTGACCAATTCCGAACTGATGGCGCAATGGCTGATGAAGAATGACTTCCAGCCGGTAGTCGGACATGAATTCCAGTTCAGGACGGGCCCCATCCCCGCCCTTGATTTCGACGGCATCCATTACTGCAAGGTACTGGAGATCGTACCATTCGAAACACTATCCTATTCCTGGAACACCGGGCCCGGCGGCGACGAGATCAATCTGGAATCCGTAGTTACCTGGACGCTCCAGCCGACCGAAAAAGGTACGGAGGTGACGCTGGAACACCGCGGCTTCGCTAAAAAGGAAAACCTGGACTTCTACAACGGTCTGCTGCACGGCTGGGTGGCAAAACTGGAGAAGATCGGCAAACTATTAAAAGAAACAACACATGGCCATACCAACGCTTGACACCTTCCAGGTGATCGGAGATCCCAGCAGGAGAAAGATGCTGATGCTGCTCTCCGCGGACAGCCTGACCATCAACAGCCTGGCGGATAATTTCGACATGAGCCGTCCGGCCGTTTCCAAGCATGTCAAGATTTTGGAAACCGCGGGCTTCATTTCCATCCAGGACATCGGAAGGGAAAGGTTCTGCACTTTAAAAAAAGATGGATTTGAAGAACTGCAGCACTGGCTCTCCTACTTTGACGAATTCTGGTCATCGAAACTGAAAAAACTGGAAAGTTTATTAAACAGCAAACTACCCAATTAAAGGCGTCAAATGAAGACAATAAAATTCACAACAATTGTATTGGCGGCCATGCTGTTCGCAGGCGCTGCCAACGGTCTGACGGCTAAACCCCAGACAAAAAAATTAGCAAAGGAACTTTAAAACAACATCCGATGAAAAAGCAAAATTAT
Organism: Mucilaginibacter sp.; assembly: GCA_036758125.1. Classification (GTDB taxonomy): domain Bacteria; phylum Bacteroidota; class Bacteroidia; order Sphingobacteriales; family Sphingobacteriaceae; genus Mucilaginibacter. The sequence goes on along the minus strand of DAIOXE010000004.1, from coordinate 24,997 downwards.
ACGGCCACCATTCTGTTCGATAAAGATCCCAAAACAGCTTTCGATGCGATCAAAAACTTTCGTGGCTGGTGGTCTGAAGAAATTGAAGGGAAGACGGACCAGTTAGGTGAGGCCTTCGTCTATCACTACAAGGATATTCATATCAGCAAAATGAAACTGGCAGAAGCCGTACCGGGTAAGAAACTGGTTTACCAGGTGCTGGACAATCAATTCAGCTTCACCAAAGACAAGAGCGAATGGATCGGCACTAAACTGGTCTTCGATATCTCTTCCGAAGAGGGCAAAACCAAAGTAAAGTTCACGCATGAAGGCCTGGTGCCGGAATACGAATGCTATAAAGTTTGCTATGATGCCTGGGGCAACTATATTAAAAGCAGCCTTTACAATTTTATTACTACCGGCAAGGGACAACCTAACCCTAAAGACAAGGAGGGTTTTAATGCCGAGCTGGCAGCAAAGTGGAAAATTAATTAATAAATATCAACCTGGAAATTAAAATGAAAACACGCGATTTTACAACTAACCTACTGGTAGACCAAAGCCCTAAAGAAGTTTTTAACGCTGTAAAGCAAATTTTCTCGCCACAAATCCTCGCTGTTTCGTAAATTAGCTTTGTGGTAAAGACCAATCACAACGGTGCACAATCTTACTTTGCGGGTAGGGGGTTTCGAGGCTCGCTAAGGGTCTGAAATTTTCAATTCGTTCTTTTGTCAAAAAAAGGAACAAAAATTTTTGTCGTTAAATGATCTTGATAAATATTAGAAAAGATTCAAAAATATTTAAAAACACTAATTATATTAGCAATTTTTATATATATTTGTATAACCAGCCTATCATTAACTGGCACTACATAGGAGTGCATGGAGGCAAATAACAGCCTGCAAAAATAAAAATGAGTTCCGTAAGCAAGTTTCGTGCCATTTTGATTTCTGGTCGTTCATTTTTTAATATCATGTTATACAGATAGTTGTATTGCCATATTGCGATTTATTTGTCTTAAAACAGGTTAAAATGCATCAAAGGTTATCACCGCCTAAACGCGTTTAGCCGGGAAAACTGCAAAAATTATCACCGCCTAAACGCGTTTAGCCGGGAAAACTGCAAAAATTATCACCGCCTAAATGCGTTTAGCCGGGAAAACTGCAAAAATTATCACCGCCTAAATGGGTTTAGCCGGTGATAACCGGACAAATTATTACCAATCCGGTTCAATTGCCCTTAAAAAAATATTAAATATTAAATACTATGGCAGAAAAGTAACATGGTTATAATAGGTGGTTAAAAGAATACCGTGCGCTTAGTTTTTTCAAAGGCGCCTTGCTATAGGATGTCATCCTACTGCAGCAATAGCTTCAAATTTATCCCAAAATTAGTAAAGGCCGTGTTGAAAGTCTGGGAGGTAAAAGGCCTTGTTATGTTTGAATCGTAGAATAAATTCAGGTTAAAACGCTGATTAATCACATAATCGATAGATGGCCGCACGGTAATGTTTTGCGATCCTGAAGATACCTGCGCCTGTTGTACAAATGCCTGGTAAATAAGCATTTTAGTGCTCTGCAGCGAGAAATCTACCTTAAAATTAACATCGTTTTTATTTGTCGTGCCGCTGAACCACCCGAAAGGAAACCTGAAATTTTTATCGCGGTAACCCCACCCGACAACCACTGCTGTTTGGTTTTGCTGTGCCAGTTGGCTATTTAACACACTAAGGCTTAACGCCCTGCTTTGCCTGAATTCAAGATTGGCTGTCATACTGTTTTTAAAACGCGCATCAATCCCTATTAAGGGCACAAATTGTTCTAAAATAGTTACCTGCGAAAACTGGTAGTATGGTAAAAAGTCATTGTTGGCGTCCCTGGAGCTAACTGCTCCGTTAGCTTGCCGGTATTGCAGCAAAGTGGTATATCCGCTCACGTTGTATGATGCCAGGTAACCATTTTTAATGTCAAAAGAATCAAAAACGTCGCTAAAAAGCGGGATATGGCTTAAGCCGTTATAAGTAATTTGCCAATTGGGGATTGGAATATCAGGGAGCTGGCCCAGACCCGAAACCGCAGCATTTTTGCCTGTATATGCCGCGAGGAAAGCAGGCACCAATACATTTTGCGAGTTAGCGCTGTACCCGTCCGCATAACCATTAGCAGGCTGGCCAACAGAGTTGGGATTAAGTTTTCCAAGTCTTTGCGAAATGACAGGCAGATAGCTCTCAAATTTCTGGAAGACAGGAGAAGTGTTATCCACGCCATTTATTTTTGAAAAGGCAGTCGCGATCGACATATAGGAAATGCTGTAATCACCCGTAGTAACAGGGTTATAACTCTGGATATTGTTTGACCCGTCAATTGACTTAAAATTAGTTTGGTAAGTATGGTCTTGCAATTTATATGCAGTTAATTCAATCCGGAGGTCTTTAAAAGGCTGGACAGTGCTTTTAAGGTGCAGGTCCTGGTTATAATTGGTTACATAAAGCTGATTCTGGAGTGTGTCGGTACTAATCCATCCATGCAGCATTGCGGTTTGACGCAAATCAGCCTGGCTTCCAAATAAAAACCCGATGCCCGGGGCGCCGTAATTCAGGTCTTCACCTAAAAAATTTGACTGGGGCAGGTACCCGGGTATAAATGTACCATCCGTGCGGGTATAAGTGCCGCTAATATTTTTAATACTGGTTAACAGGCCTGCTAAAATTTTAGTCCAGGGGTCCCCGGCGGTCTTTGCTTTTTTCAGGAAAGCGACTTTATTATACAAAGCATCAAAATTGAGCAACGGGGCAACGGTGATCGTGCGCGAATTTTGAATGCTGTTGCCCACATCAAATTGCGGGTCATCGATAGCAAATAACGGCTGTGCCTGCCAATTTAAATGCGTGCTGTAATGCGTAATTAAAGTAACCCAGTCCATCCCGGGGATTTTATTAAGCGGAACAGTATAGTTTAAATTTAAAGTATGATTATAGTTTGTCGTACGCCCTAACCGAAGTACATTTCTCCAAAGCGTATCTAATTTTAAACCGTCGAGCCGTCCGTATGGCTCATCAACCGTTGACAGGTTGGTGGCATCGATATCCATCGAGAGCGATTTCGTTACGTTCCATCCTAATCCATAAGTCCGTGTAATGTTAAACGTTTTATTAAAGGTGGTTGGGATGGGTATAATATTTTCCGGATCGTTATTCCGCAAGGTGGTCTCCGAATAAAAGCGGTCAAAACTAATACTGTAATTTAAGCGTGTAGGCCAAAGATTGTAATTTATATCGCGCAGCAAGGCCAGCGTATTGCTCTTTATGATCTTACTTAAAGGACTATTATACTTTGGCTGGTTGGTATAATTGTAGGCCAATGCAACATGGTATGTCTTCTCCAGATCATTTAAGGTAGTAAAATCATGGTGTTCATATTCGGTATACGCGGCCGTCGCACTCCAGTTTTCAACATCCCAGAAGTGGCTCACAGCCTTTTGATCAGTTTTAGCTTTATGAACATTTGTAAAGTTGACGCTTTTGCGGGTTGTATAATTTTCGGCAGCGTTTTTTATGGAATCGCGCTTTTGCGATGTGGCCGCTGTGCTAAGCCTGTCTTTTAATAAAATATCAGGAGATGAGGGATCATATTCCGGCATACTTACTTGTGTGGATACATTTACATAAGCCGGGATATGTACCCCGCTTTTATCCGGAAAGAATTTTCCAAGCTCAACATTGGCCGCTATATTGTACCCGGTAATATCATTAAGGCTTCGGTCTTCCAATCGCGAGTCCAGCGTTCCAAAGCCCGCGCTGGTTTTATTGGCGGATACCGTAATATCAGCAAAATCAGCTAATTTGACATCGGCTTTTCCAATAGCGGCCCAGCCTCCCTGGTTATTAAAATCGGTTAAACGTAATTCGTCAAACCACAAAGTCCCTGATTTAGGGAGGCCATCATCGGTACCGGCGGTTGCTGATGTTCTCAGGGGGTTGCGCATGCCAAGCATGATCGTTGTAACCTGGCTTAAGTCCGGCTCCCCTACAATAGTAATTGTATTGCGCCCGTCCGTTTCTGAATAGGGCATTGTTAATGGCCAGGGCTTGCCCATAAATGTTGCATTATCACGGTCGAGTTTTGCTTTGGTTAGCCGGGAAAGCTGCAGGTCGAGCTCGTTTGCTGCGGGCCAAATCGCATTTGGGTCAGCGGTGCCTGGCTGTGTGATCTGCATGGGTATTTCATACTCATAATAGTTATTTACATAGTCGGCGCCCAGGCGGACAAAAGCGTTTATGTCATTATTTCTTAAGGTGTTGCCTTCCGCATGTATGAACATCTGCAGGTGCTTATACTGTCGCAGATCATTACTGAACAACCTGAAGCCTGCTCTTGAATAACCATCGCTCAGGTTTGTTACGATCAATGACAACGACTGCTCATTTAACTTTGTATTAGCTTGCAAATTGCTATAATCAACCTGGCGCTGGATACCCGGAGGAACCACATAAGGTATTGGCGTACGGTTACCATTCTGTTCAATATTTACCGTTTCAACGTCAATTGTTGAGTTATCAAGCGGCGGACTGCTAACTTTGGGATCAGCATAAATCACATTAGCGGGGTTATTTTCAGTATTAAAAGCGCGCCATTCGCCACGTACCAATTGCAGGGTAGCAAAACGCAAAACTGCCGTATCGGCAAAGTTGGTCATGAACATCCGCATGTAGCGGATAGACTTAAAATCCTGGATACCCCCAACTTTAGAGGTATAAGAAGTGATTGGCACCCTGAACTGGTACCAGGTAACCGATTGGGTAGTGCCGTTGGCCAGCTTAACCTGCGATGTAACCTTATCCGTAACGTATTTGTTTCCAACTACCAAATCCTGTGGGCTAAGGTGTACCCGATATTCAAAGTATTGATCATCCTGGCCCATGTTATTATCGTGGTTAACATCTTCGCCATCAGGCAGCGAGGTAGCGGCGGATATTTGCAGGCCGAGCAGTGCCTGCGATTGCTGGGTTGTAGGTGAGTTGCCCTCGGTGCCATTATATCTGCTGTAACGCTGCAAAATGCCTGCACCCGCTTTGTCAAGCTGCGGCCCCTGGTAATACTGGTAATCGTCAGAGGCTGGATCCGCAGCGAAATTATTTGCCGCCTGGGCGTTTACTTGTCCTTTTACCTGGTTTACAATACCTGCGAATTTTGACCGCTCATCCGCATCACCCAAACCATCCAATCCAACATCCTGTAACGCCCGCGAAGCAGGGTTGCTATCAAATGAATTTACAACAGGTTGTATTTTAGGTACCCTTCCCCAAGCAGTTTCAGTTACATTGTTTAAATTGCCATCGGCCGGCAAACCGTTTTCCAAGCCCTTCTGGCCGTCTTTTAATATATCTTCTGATATATTGCCCAGGTTAAAATAGAGATTGCCACCGGTGGAATTAGGTTTATAGATAAAAGGATCGAGCAGCCAAAATTCAATATACTGCACATTCAAATCCTGAAAATCATTTGAATTAAGTCCTCTGAAAATACCGCCCCAGCGCGATTGCGGGTTTTGGAGGGTGCCATCACTATTGATCCCTGTTGTTGAAAAGTTGTAAGGCCCGCGTATAGTAGGGTAAAAAGCCATATCGAATGTAGCAAGCGGCAAAGGCTGCCCGGTGGGCGACTGCTTATAAGGAAAAACTTCCGTCTCGAGTACCTGCCTCACATAATGATTTGATAGCTCGTTACGGCTGACAGGGATAGTTGTACCGGTATAAAAAACCGGGTCAATATTATAAAAAGCCAGCCGGGCGCGGTTATAGCCATAACTCAGGTCATTAAATTTCTGCGATTCAGGAAATAACTGAGGGGTACTTGATATTTGCCAGCCCGTGAAGCTGTTTACCTGGATCACCGACTGGCTGTTCTCAAAATCATCAAGATATGCCGTTCCATTTTTTGAACCAGCAAAATTTAATGCCGAAGGGCTCCCGGGTATTAACCGGGCAAATTCGCCGCTAAAATTTATTGACGACGGCACTTTGGTATGTATCAATGGTATTTTGTCAACCAGCCGGGTAAGCAGCCTTGAAGGCGAATTGTAGTTGACATCAAAACCCGCCATTGTATTTGAAATTGATTCCTGCCCAACAATTTCATTCTGCGTTATGGGCTGCTCTGTTAAATGCATTAAAGTTGCCCCTAATGAGAGATTGTCATTTACTTTATAATCAAACCTTGATCCGTATAATGACTTTTGCTGCACGCCAAATAGTTCATTATTCTCGACTTTTACGGTAATTGGCTGTCCTGATGAAAGCAGGGCTTGGTTAAGAATACGTATACGTCCGGCATTATAATCAATTGTATAATCGGTTCCCTCTATCAATTTTGATGCACCAGCATTTACAATTACTGAGCCTTGCGGTATGTTGACTGCATTTAACTGGTATTCGGAACCGCCCGTTGCCGTATAGGTTCCGGAAATAGTGTATCTGTTTAAATTGGGGAAAAGTTGCTGTGCAATGGTTTGCGTCGAATCATACAACGGCTGGTACACATACCGGCTTGCCAGGGCCTGTTCGCCGGGGGCGAACTTTTTTGCGAGATCAGCTCCGAATGGTTCCAGCACCGGAAAAATAACAATCCCGTTTTGCGAATTTATTGTTATTCCTTCCAGATAATCAAACGTGCCATCGGGTTGCTTTTGTAATTGCTGATCAAGGTTATCAAGGTCGGTTAGCTGTATCCATAGCTTACTTTTGGTATTTTGCCCTTCCTCCATTATTAGCTTTTGAATACCTGATTTATCATCCAGCCGGGATATATTCAGCCTAAAATTGTTGGGGCTGATCTGGAATGCATTTAACGAATAAATATTTTTCATCATTAAATTCCAGGTTGGCAGGTTGGTCTTTAACAATTCATTTTTGAGCAGTTTTACATATAACACTTTGGGCGTATTATTGTTAACCGGCACATCACTGGAAAACTCGCCCACCTGGTATTGCACGCCATTATAGGTATATTGATAAGCTACAGCAAGCACTTCATCATTATTAAGCGGGTAGTTTAATGAAATGTACCCGAGTTGCGGCTGCAGTGTGTACTCCTTGGCGGTTAACAACCGGGCATAAGTTAATTTCGCGTAATTGTCTGAGCGACCTGTGCTGGCGAAATAAGTTGCTATAGTATTCCGAGGGTCATTGGTTAACCGGGCGTTCGCAGGAAGCCCGCGAAGCAGGGAATTTGACTCCTGTGGGAAACCGGGCCCCTGAAACCCTGCAGGCAAACCTGAAAAGCCAGCTCCGCCCCGAACAAGAGTCGTATTATATGGACTGTTTTCTCCAAGGTCCAAAAAAGCCAGTATATCCCTTGATCCCGTAGTACTGTTTGTTCTGTTTGTGGTCCAAACTTCAATTTTTGTGATGTTAATATTTGAGCTTATGATAGGAATATTGGCAAGCGCTTTATTATAGTTATTACGGAAGAACTGCGATAAGAAGAAATGCTTATTAGCATCGTAGTTGGCTGCCGTTAACTTAAATGTACCTTGCTGGGAGCCATTAGTAATAGTGATTGTTTGTGATTGTGAGCGCTGCTGCGCCAAAATGGTGGTTACATCAAGCTTACCAAATTTTAGTTTACTCTTTATACCAAATAATGCCTGACTGCCAGTTATCAGCGTAGTAGGTAAAGGCATGCTTACCGTACCAACCTCAATTTTTTGTATTATCTCATCCTGATGGCCGGTATAATCGAGCTTTACCTGGTTTTCGAATTGAAATTGGGCGTCTGTATTATAGTTAGTTGTAATTTTTAATTTATCACCAATAGTGCCGGTTACATTTAATTGTATTTTTTGGTCGAAGTTAAAATTAAACTGATTACGCTGCGCGGTATTAAAAAGCGGGTTTTGATTTTGATTCAATTGCCCTGACATTATCGCTTCGGCAGAGCCTTGAGGCCTGATGTCGATATTTGAACCACCGAATATCTGGTTAAATGTCTGACTTCGTATTTTTGTCTGCAAAACAAAGCCGGGCTGCTGCGATTGATAGGCATAAGTGTCGGAGAGCTGCTTAAAATACTTGCGCTCATTTTGCCGCTCTATTAATGTCAGGTATTCTGCAAAAGTAAGATATTGCGGTGGTCGGTATAACAAATTGCCTACGCGCTCATAAAGTACGTACATGCCGGTAACGGGATCGTATTCAATGGTACGCACCAGGTTTGGCGGTTCATTCTCAAATATTCCTTTCCGCAAACGGAAATTTTTCGACTCCTCTGAATTGAGCGGCACCTTAACTTTAGCAGTATCATTTTTTACGCCGGAAGACGGTTGTTGCTGCGCAACGGCCGTTTCCGACCCGCAAAAGACAGCAATCAATAAAACACATAGAAGCTTCCAGGTAAAATTAGTCAAGGGTGGTCGCGATTTAATCGTTTTATAAATTTTTCAGGGCCGATTTTATAAGCTGTTCAACGGTTAAGTCATTACTGTTTTTATTTATTTCCTGTTCAATCACTTTTTCTGCTGCATTGCGCGCAAAACCCAGCGTAACCAATGCTGAAAGCGCTTCATCCTTAACCGTTTTATTTAACGGGGTAACACTCAAAGTATCAGAGCCCTCTTTACGCAACTTATCCTGTAATTCCAGTATAACGCGCTGTGCAGACTTAGGGCCAATCCCTTTTATCCGTTGAATCAACGCGACATTACCTGAAATTATTGCATTTTGTATCTCTTCCGGAGTTATGGATGAAAGCATCATACGTGCCGTGTTTGGCCCGATGCCGGATATTGATATCAGGTGTAAAAACAATCTACGCTCTCCCTCGTCAGCAAAACCATATAAAGTATGCGCATCTTCTTTTACGTGCAGCCATGTAAAAAGTTTACACTTTTCAGCGTTGCCAAGCTTCGAATAAGTATTTAGTGAAATATTGATGTGGTAACCCACTCCCCCGGCATCAATAACTACAAAAGCGGCGTTTTTAAAAACTAATTTTCCGTCAATATAAGCGTACATGTTTTTTTATTTAGGCGATTATTTGGGTGAAAGGTAAAAGGCGAAAGGTAAAAGGTTTTGATCGTTTATACCAGCCCTATATACTTTTTACTTTCGGTTTGCCCTTCATCAATTTGATATTCCGATATTTATTCTCTTTGTGCTTTCTCACCTTCCTCTTTTCCCTTTCACCTTTCAGCTTCTTTCTCCTGGGCATCAACAACGGCTATGGTTATCATATTTACAATTTCCCTAACCGAACTGCCCAATTGCAATACATGCACCGGCTTTTTTAAGCCCAGCAATATGGGGCCAACAGCTTCGGCCCCGCCCATTTCCTGTAATAATTTATAAGCAATATTGCCCGACTCAAGATTTGGAAAAATAAGTGTATTGGCCGGCTTTCCATTTAAAGTTGAAAACGGAAAATTATCGGCAAGCAGATCGGCGTTCAAAGCAAAATTGGCTTGCATATCTCCATCAACAACCATGTCAGGGTATTTCTCGTGCAAAATACCAACGGCTTCTCTTGTTTTCTCCGGAATGATACCGTCGTTTGACCCAAAGTTTGAATAAGATAGTATGGCAACACGCGGATTTATATTAAATTGTCTTACCGAATGCTCTATTAAAACAGTTATATCAACCAGGTCTTGTACTGAAGGATTAACGTTTACCGTGGTATCACCAAAAAATATCGGTCCTTTCCTGGTAATCATCATATACATTCCCGCAACACGTTTTACATCTTCCTCTGTACCAATAATTTGCAGTGCCGGTTTGATGGTGGTTACATAATCCTTTGTCAGGCCAGAAATCAATGCATCGGCTTCGCCAAACTGCACCATGCAGGCGCCATAATAATTGCGGTCGCTCAATAATTTTCGCGATTCAAATAAAGTGATCCCCCTCCGCTGGCGTTTATTGTATAAATAATCGGCGTATTCATCTATACGTTCACAATGTGCTTTAGGATCAATAATTTGTACATCGCCAAGGTCAATCTCGCTCTCCTTCATGATGTGTTTTATCCTGCCAATATTCCCAAGCAAAATTGGGGTGGCAATACCTTCTTCTTTAACGATCTGTGCCGCCCTTAAAATCCTATAGGTATCTGCTTCTGCAAAAACTACCCGTTTAGGGTTTTGCTTCGCTTTATTGGTGAGATTGCGGAGTAATTTATCATCAATGCCAATTCTTAATCTGAGTTCTTCATGGTAGGCATCCCAGTCTGTTATTATTTTACGGGCAACGCCTGAATCAATAGCCGCTCTTGCGACAGCGGATGAAACCTCGACGATAAGGCGTGGGTCCATGGGCTTCGGGATGATATAATCCCGGCCAAATTTAAGGTTAGTGGTGTTATAAGCAAGGTTAACGGCTTCCGGGATCGGCTTTTTAGCCATTCCGGCAATAGCTTTTATCGCAGCGATCTTCATTTCTTCATTTATGGCCGTCGCCCTTACATCAAGCGCACCCCTGAAAATATAGGGAAACCCCAACACATTATTTACCTGGTTCGGAAAATCTGAACGGCCGGTAGCCATGATAATGTCTTTGCGTGCTTTTACCGCCAGGTCATAGTCAATTTCCGGTTCTGGATTTGCCAGCGCAAAAACTACCGGATTTTTAGCCATAGCAAGCAACATCTCAGGCGTAACAACGTGGCCGGCGGAAAGGCCCACAAATACGTCCGCATTTTTCAGTGCCTCTGCAAGTGTTCCGGCATCTTTTCGCGTTGTGGCAAATTCCAGCCTGATCTCATCAATATCTGTCCGGTCGCGGCTTATTAAACCGTTGATATCAAACATTACCAGGTTTTCTTTTTTTACCCCGAGGGCAAGGTACATTTTAGAACATGATATAGCCGCTGCACCAGCGCCGTTGACGACCATTTTTATCTTATCCAGCTTTTTGCTTTGTATTTCACAAGCATTTATCAACGCTGCACCTGATATGATGGCGGTTCCATGCTGGTCATCATGCATTACCGGTATTTTCATTTCGGCTTTAAGCCTGCGTTCAATTTCAAAGCAGGTAGGCGCCGAAATGTCTTCAAGATTGATCCCACCGAAGGTCGGTTCAAGCGCTTTCACAATATTTACAAATTCATCAACGGTTTTTGCATTAACTTCCAGGTCAAAAACATCAATATCAGCATAAATTTTAAATAGCAGCCCCTTACCTTCCATTACCGGTTTGCTTGCTTCGGGCCCGATATTTCCAAGCCCAAGCACTGCCGTTCCATTACTGATCACGCCGACAAGGTTGCCTTTAGCCGTATATTTATATACGTCTTCCGGATTGTCAGCAATTTGAAGGCATGGTTCAGCTACGCCCGGCGAATACGCCATGCTCAAATCTCTTTGCGAATTGGTGGGCTTTGTAGGTACTACCTGTATTTTTCCGGGGCGGCCTTTGGAATGGTAGTTTAATGCGTCCTGGTTGCGGTTAGGTTTGTTCATCTTCTCAATTTCAAGTACCCAAAATTACAAGATTTGAGATAGGAGATACGAGATATGAGATATTAATTTTTTAGAGAGATGTTTGGAGGGAAAATATTTTGCTTTTCATATCTCACGTCTCCTATCTAAAATTATTTTACCCCCGATTAATTCTGATTGTCATTCCTGGCTGTAGCTGACCTCTTTTTAATCCGTTCAATGACCTGATCTTTTCAACAGAAGCTCCGTCAAATTTGGCAGCAATCCCGCTAACAGTATCTCCTCTTTTAACTTTGTAAGTTATATAATTATGATTGTGTTTAGCTGATGGCCTATATTCCGGCTCATCGGTTGTTTCACTGAGTTTTAGCTTTTTGCCAACAGCAGCCCTATTATTATGCAGATGGTTCCAGGCTTTAAGGTCTTGCAATTCAATGCCATAACTATCCGCAATATCGCGCAGTGTTTCGCCCTTTTTTACCTTATGGTACTTTGGGGTTTTCTCATCATAACTTTCCCGATACGGGGCGGAAGATAACTGAGGCGTTGCAGCAATTACATTTGGGTTGTTTAAGGCGTTATATAAAGCGCCGTATTTTTCTTTACCAATTTGTGGGATAACCAGCCTTCGCGGGGCGGTAGTTGTGCCATTGACGATCTGTTTTTTATAAGCAGGGTTTAAGATTGTCAATTCCGTTAATTCTACATCCAATGCTTGCGCAACACTGCCCAATGAAACATATTTATTTACTAAAACGGTGTCGGTTTTTAACGAAAAATTACAAGCCTGGGGTATTATGTTTTGTTGTTTGTAATAGTTCATAATATAAGCAACCGCGATAAATGCCGGCACATAGCCTCTTGTTTCAAGCGGCAGATATGGGCGTATCGACCAAAAATCGTTTGCCCCGGCCTTTGCAATAGCGCGTTCAACATTGCTTTTTCCGCAATTGTATGAAGCAATTGCCAGCAGCCAGTCGCCAAACTCCTGGAAAGCGTCTTTCAAGTAAGCCGCAGCAGCATAACTGGCCTGTATAGGGTCGCGCCGGTCGTCAACATAGCTGTCCATGTTTAAGCCGTAAAGCCTCGCAGTTGTAAACATAAACTGCCAGGGGCCTGTCGCCCCAACCCTCGATACCGCATAAGGGTCAAGCTTTGATTCTACTATTGATAAATATTTTATTTCCGGGGGGATACCTGCATCTCTGAAAACTTTTTCGTAAATGGGAAAGTAATATTTGGCCAAGCCCAAAACATGTCCCATTTCCTCACGGTTACGGCTGTAGATATCGATATAATTTTGAACGTATTCGTTATAATCTAGTGATATGTCCGTTTTTAAGGAATCGAGGCGACGCTTAAATATGTTGCTTTGACCGGTCACGGGGGAAAGTTTGCTGGCAACTGGAAGAACAACCGTATCCAACCGTTCTATTTGTAATGTTGAAAGCACTGACGAACTAAAACGTGTATCAGCCTTAACAATTTGCAATAACAATAAAAAGGGGAGTAGTACAAATGCTTTCTTCATTAGCGTTTCAATCAGGGGAATCGTTTTTATACCAATATTTTTACCAATTTAGTAATTTTTTTATAGTTCAAGGAAATATTTGGAAAAATTCAACAATTGTTGTTCTTCAAAATGCCTTGTCAACAGTTGTAATCCTAACGGTAATCCCCGGCTGTTATTGCCTGTTGGCAAAGAAATGGCGGGCACACCGGTTAAAGATGCTTGTACGGTAAAGATGTCAGAAAGATACGTTACAACCGGATCTTTTTCCCCCTTACCGATAGCAAACGCAGGTTCAGGCGCTGTAGGAAGGAGAATAAAATCAAATTCTTTTAAAATCGCATCGGTTTTTTCCCTTATCAGCCTGCGCACTTTTTGTGCCCTGGCGAAATAAGCATCATAATACCCGGCGCTCAGCACAAATGTGCCCAGCATTATGCGGCGCTTTACTTCCTTTCCAAACCCTTCTGAGCGTGAGCGCTTATAAGTGGACACTAAATCGGTAGCTGCCGCACTGCGGTATCCATGGTGCACACCATCATACCTTGAAAGATTTGATGACGCCTCGGCCATGGCTAAAATATAATAAGCCGGCACCAGGTAATCAAGGTATTCAAATGCTATCGGTTCAACTGTATGCCCTTCGGCGCGCAGTTTCTCAATGTATTTTATAAGGTTGCTCTTAACTTCATCATCCACGCCGGGGCTTGATAATGCCTCTTGTAAATAGGCTATCCTCTTTTTTGAGGGGCCCTTGATATTATCCTGATATGAAGGTACTTCAACATTGGCCAGGGTACTGTCGTAGTCATCGGCGCCAGCCATAACTTCAAGTAAAAGCGCGGCGTCTTCTACCGATCTTGTAATTGGCCCTACCTGGTCGAATGACGAAGCATAGGCGATTATGCCATGCCTTGAAATACGGCCATAAGTCGGTTTCAGCCCGACCAATCCGCAAAAGGAAGCCGGCTGCCGGACTGAACCGCCGGTGTCGGTCCCAATCGCCGCATGGCACATACCGGCCTGAACGGCCACGGCCGACCCGCCTGAAGACCCTCCGGATACCCTGGTTTCATCAGCATAGTTTTTTACAGCACCGAAGAATGAATTTTCATTGGATGCTCCCATACCAAACTCATCGCAATTAGTGCGGCCAATTATAACCGCGTCTTCGGCAAGCAACCGCTCAACTATAGTTGATGAATAGACGGAGGTGAAGCCTTTTAGAATTTTTGAGGAGGCGCTTACTTTATGCCCTTTATAACAGATGTTATCTTTTATGGCGATAACCATACCGGCAAGTTTTCCGGCAATACCTTGTTTTATACGCAAATCGACTTTCTGCGCGCAAATTAACGCTTCTTGTTCAAACACTTCATTAAAAGCATTTAAATGAGCGTTAGCCGAAATTTTATTCAAATAACCCCTTACAAGCTTCTCAACGGTAATTTCCCCACTTGCGATCTCACGCTGCATTTCTTGCAAAGAGGTGTACGAATTAGTCATGGGGCTAAAATAAAAAACTTATCGGTTGAAAGTGGAAAATATCTTAATTTTGGCTTTACTTTAAACCTGATAATGGAACTTCAATCCCTCCAATACGAGCAACTTATTAGTCAAATTGGTAATTTGTTAGCTACCGGCCGGGCAAAAGCCGCCCAGCAAATAAATACTATTTTGGTACAAACCTTTTGGGAAATCGGCAAATACATTGTGGAATTTGAACAAAAAGGAAACGAAAAGGCCGAATATGGAAGTCGGTTGTTCGAGAGGCTTTCGAAAGATTTAACGTTGGCTTATGGCAAGGGGTTTAGTCGTTCTAATCTATCTTATATGAGGAAAATGTATCTTTCATTTCAAAAACGTGAGACACTGTCTCACAAATTGACATGGAGCCACTATTTTGAAATACTAAAGGCCGATTCGGAACTTGAAATAGGATTTTATGTCAAGCAATCTGAAAAGGAACCCTGGAGTGTCCGAGAACTAAAACGCCAGATGAAAAGTTTGCTTTTTCATCGTTTGCTTTGAGTACAGATAAAGCAGGGGTATTGAAATTAGCTAATGATGGGCATGAAGTGCAACAGCCGGAAGATTTGCTCAAAGATCCTTTTGTATTGGAATTTTTAAACATTCCTGAACAATACCAATATCTCGAAGGTGAATTAGAAGAAAAATTGATAAGCAACTTGCAACAGTTTTTATTGGAATTAGGTAAAGGCTTTGCTTTTATTGGAAGGCAGTATCGCATGAACATCGGTGGAAAGCATTTTAGGATAGATCTGCTGTTTTATCACCGGATACTTAAATGTTTTGTTTTGATAGACCTGAAGCGGGGCGAAATTGACCACCAGGATATTGGGCAAATGAACCTATACCTGAATTATTTTAAAAAGGAAGAAGCCACCGAAGGTGATAACGAACCCGTAGGCATTATTTTGGCCGCCTACAAAAACCATATTTTGGTAGAATACGCCACTGAAAGCATTACTAACAAAATCTTGCTTGCAAAATACCAACTGTACCTGCCCAATAATACCCAATTAGAAAACGCTTTGGGTAAATTACTTGACGAATAAAATATCCTCGAGCATCTCCTGGGTAAGGACTCTTTCAGCCATATTATTACGAAGTTATTCCAAATATTGCTTAAAATCCGCGTTATCGTAGTCAAACAATTCCTTGCTTATCCTGATATCTATTTTATTAGCAATATCTTTTCTTTTACCAGTGCCGGAGCAAAAAAGGCCCTGCATGAAGAGGCGCTAAGTATTGCAGGCGAACTTAAGAAAGAGGGGTTATCTAAGGAATTTATTGCAAAAACAACAAAGCTTTCTATCCAAGAAATAGAAGAGCTGTAGCTCTGTTTTTTTTCATATATTGTGATTGGAGATTATGGTTTGGAAAAGGAACTATCCCAACTAATCTCTAATCTCCAACCACTAATCACCAACCTCTAAACCCGCGGTTTATCGTCAGTAGCGCTTGTCGGATTGGCAGTCGTATTAGTTGGTGCGCTGCCGCTATCGCCGTTTTGCGCATCCTTGAATTCTTTCATGCCTTTGCCCAAACCTCTCATTAGTTCAGGAATTTTTTTACCGCCAAACATCAGCAAAAGCGCGAAGACGATTATAATGATATGCCATGGCTCTAAAAGTCCCATAATTGATAGTTTTTAAATATGATTAACATTCTTATGAATTCTTAATTGGTTCATTGGTCATTGTTCCGGCATCAGTAGCCGAAACAATCCCGTGGTGCTCAGCAACGGGTTCAGCATGATGTTCCTCATGGTTATCCGGCGCCGTATTTTCGTTTCCTGTAAAATGATTTTCGTTTACAGGCATTGTATTTTCAACAGGATTTTCAATTAAAGGATCAGTGCCGGCATATAGCTGATTTTGGGCAGCTTCCGCCTGGTTATTAAGCGCTGTTTCGGCCCTTTTTTCATCCAAACTGTTTATATGCTCATTAATTTCACGTTTTATACCTTCCGAAGCATCTTTAAAGTCCCGTATTCCCTTTCCAAGTCCCCGCGCTATTTCAGGCAGCTTTTCACCGCCAAAAAGCATTAAGGCAACAAACACAATTAATATCATGTCGGTTGAAAAAAGATTACTCAAAAACAAAAGACCCACACTATGCATAACGTTTTATTAATTGAGGCTACAAATATACAAAATTAAAATTTTATAAAAATCAAAACTAGTTTGGGGCAAGCCAAATTTTAGGGTTAACAGGGATTTTTCCTTTATATAAAGCAAAATTTACTACAGCCTGACCAGTGGACGAATCGGTAGCCACCGTACCTATTGTTTGTTTCGTACCTACTTTTTGTCCCTCCTTCACACTATAGGATCTGAGGTTTGAGTAAGCTGTAAAGTACTCTCCATGTTGTATTACTACCAAAAACGTGCCGCTTATGTTTATAATGCTTTTTACCTGCCCCTGGAATATTGCCCTTACCGAAGCGCCGTTATTTGTATGGATATCCCAGCCATAGCTTTCATTCTTAATACCTTCATTGTCGTAATAAATACCAAAGCCCTGTATAATGTTGCCATTTGCTACCGGCCACGGCAAGGATCCCCTGTTCTCTAAAAAATCGTTTGATAGTTTAGCTGCTTCAGGCGTTGCGTTTAAAGCCTCGCTATCCGTCGAATGTTTTGTAATTAATTTGGTCTTGGGAATCGGGACAACCTCCTTGTTCTCCGCTTTAGCTTTTGCTTCAGCTGCCTTTTCTTCCGCCCTGGCTTCTTCTTCAGCTTTGCGCCTGGCTTCCTCAATCTCCCGGCGTATTGCCGCATTAATTTCCCTGTTTGTTCTTGCTATTTTTCTTTGTACATCCCGCTGCTGCTGTTTTAACAGTCCTTCGTGTTTTGAAAGATCAGCTACTACTTGCACCTGGCTGTTTTTCTCTTTACCAAGGGTTGCCTTTTCTTTTTCCTGATCTGAAAGCAAACTGCTTTTTTCTTTTTTATTTTTATCCAGCTCGTTTATCTTAACGTGCAATTCTGTTTGCGTTTCCTGTATATAAGTTGCCTGCCGTTCGCGATAAGTACCTATTTGCTGTAAATATTTTAAACGTTTGTAGGCCTGATTAAAGTCTTTGGCAGCGAAAATAAACATCAATTTATTGTATGCGCTCTGGTTTCGGTAGGTAAAAAGAACCATCGCCGCGTACTCCTTTTTTAATTGATCTAACTGGCTTTGCAGATTATGTACAAAATTGTTACTTTCAGATATCTGATTGTCCAGGTTTCTTACCTGCGAATTTATATTATTAATCTCTTCTTCCCTCAGATTGATCTTTTGTTTTAATAAACTCAGCTGTTTCAGCGTGGCCCTTTTGCTGTTTGCCGTCTCTTGGTACTCATGGTTAAGCTGATCCAATTGCTGCGTTAATATATCGCGCTGACGTTTTAGTTCGTTACTGCTTTGGGCTTTAACTGAAAAGGCTGCAAAAACAAAGGTCAGGAAAAATAATAGTTTCAAAAATTTCATTTTTTGTGTTGTAATGTTGAAAAGTTGTAAGGTTGTAATGTTATAAGGCTGAAATGTTGGGATGTTGCAATGATTGAAGATTTTCATTTCGAAAGTTTCAAAGGCAACATTTCAACATTACAACTTTCCAACATTTCAACAAACAAAACCTAATTCTCCTCCTTATACCTTGCCGGGATACTAAAAGGAAACTCCAGCGGCTGGTCAAACACTGATTTTACATAGTGCAAATTAACCTGTATTTTTTTATCATTTACTAATGATGTTATATCTATTTGCGATGGGATTGTCCTGTTACCCGACTGAATAAAGGTATTATTATTAACCTGCATCGACTGACCTGCATTTTGGTTGCTAAGATTTGTTTGCGTAACCCTCATATCGGGCCCTATTATAAGTTTGTAAACCAGGTCTTGCAAATTACCGGTCAGGGCAATACTGTCAGGGCTGGTCCGCAAATCTGCATCTTCATTTATCAATTCGGGTATCGCATTGCCAATCAACAAAGATTCTATTGTTTTATAATTTACCTGGTCGCCCGCAAATTTATTGATATAACTGAAAGGTTTTTTCAGGTAAACGCCTTGCAGGCGATTAATGATCATCATACTATCCGGGGTAATTAACACCCTTGCCACCTCTATACCTGCAATGGCTGTAATTGATATCCATATTTTTCGATCTTTCTTGATATGTATATTTAAGGTAACATCATTACTGTTTCCGTTAATATCAAGCGTGGTACGTGCTTTACCCGAAAAAGCATCAAAGCTGGTTTGACCTGCCCGTATAGCATTCAACTTAATTCTTTTAATACTGGCGTGCCTGGCGGCGCTATCTGTTGCCGCTCCTTTAACGATCATTTGTTTCCTTGCTTTACAGCTGAACATTAGCAGCAGGAAAAATATTGCTATTAATTTTAGATAATTTATATAGCGATTGGTTTGAAACGTTGAGTGTTCGAAACATCTTAAAAACGAGTCGGGGGCGTGCGATTCCCTCCCTTGGGAGGGGCAGGGAGGGGTTTGGCCAGCCGCCTGTAAAGCGTATAAACCCCTCCCTGCTATTGCGCGCAGCCAGCCGCGCCCCTCCCGAGGGAGGGAATTTAGCTGCAATTCTGTGTTTTGAACATCCTTAGTTTTAAACCCAATGCTATAATTGCTATACAAGGCGTTATTCGACGTATTTTCTTTCATTTATTTTTCGTTCTAAAACCGGCGACTGATCGCCGTTTGCTTTAGCTTTTTTCCAATTCTCGACAGCGGCATCAACGTTGCCAAGGTAAAACATAATATCTCCATAGTGTTCGGATTTTACCGCGCTGCTGGTTTTATCGTCAGCCAAAGCCTTTTCCATCCACAATTTGGCGCCCGCATAATCCTTTTGCTTAAATAATATCCATGCGTAAGTATCCTCAAATGATGCATTATTGGGCTGCAAGTCATTGGAATGTTTTGACATAGCTGCGGCTTTATCCAATTGTTCACTCCTTAACGATAAATAATAGGCATAATTGTTTAAAGTGAAAACGTTGTCGGCATTATAAGTTAATGCCTTCTCATAAGCGATATCAGAGTTTTTGTTGTCTTTCAAATCATGATAGCAATCGCCTAATGCCGAATAACTTTGCGATAATAAATCCTTATCCTGGAATTCCAACGAGGTCGCATTTTTAATGTATCCCGTTGCTTTATTGTACTCTCTCTTCTGCAGCCAGGCAACGCCCACCAAATAATTCATCCATGCCTGGTTAGGGAAAAACGATAAGGAGCTTTCGCCATCCTTAATGGCTCCCTCAGTATCATTGTCCCCCAACTCAATCCGCACTAATTGCTCCTGTACCTCGTATACCTGGTTATTAATGGCTATTGATTTTTTATACATTGCCTTGGCATCCTTTAGCTTTCCATTTTGCAGCAGGATATCAGCATATACCGCATAAGCTTTAGCATTACCGGGATGGGCAACTGTAATTATCCTGCTTAACTCAAGCGCGCTGGCTTTAGCATTGGGATCGGGGAATTTTGGCAGATAGCCCGAAATAATTTTTATTTTTTGGTCAATATCCACGTCCGGGATCGCAAATGCCTGGGTCAGCTCATTAAAACAAGCTTCGTTGTCTTTTTTATCCCGGTAAATATCGGCAAGTGCAAGATGAACCAAACCGTTACCTTCATTGATCTTTTCGGCCGTTTGCAATACTTTCAGCGCTTTATCGCCCAGGTTATTTGCATTATAAAGTTCGCCCAGGAATAAATAGTATTTTATTTGTGACGGGTTTTCGCTGATCATTTGCTCGAGCTGCCTGGCAGCCAGGTCAACTTTTCCCTGTTTAAGATAAATTTTTTGCCTGTTGGCAAGTATATCGTCCGTAGGCCCGGTCAATTGCGCTAACTTATCATAAACCTGCAATGCCTCATCGTATTTTTTTTGATAGAAATAAACATTTGCCATGTCGAGGTAGTATTCGGCCTTATCCGGGTTGATCCGTATCAATTCATTAAATACATTTTCGAGTTTAGCAAAGTCATTGGTTTTTTCGTAACAATCCGCTAATGCAGTCCAGTACCATTCATTATCGGGGCTAACTGTCACTGCTTTTTCTAACAATGTCCGGGCGCCGGCTTCATCATTTTTCAGTTTTTTCAGATTGGCAAGCTCAAACAAGGAAGCATCATTTGAGGGGTCTATTTGAATGATCCGGCCAAAAAGCTCAGCAGCCAGCGAATTATCCTCAATGGTTTTTGCCCGAATCGCATTAAAAAAAATATCTTTTACCATTGCGCTATCTGCATCTGTCAGATGTTTAGCTGCGACTGTTGCCCCATTTTTGTTTTGTGCGAAAACACCCGAGGAGAGAATCAAGAACCAAGCGCCAAGAATCAAGACAGGGAGGATTTTTGTAATACGCCGCAAAGAGGCAAGAATCAAGAAGCCAAGAGTCAAGACAGGAAGCACCTTTGTAATAGTTCTCCCTATATCATATCCAAATATCTTTTCCATCATACCCATTTTTATATTAGCCATCGGTCATTGCATCACTGATTAATTTCCAAAATTCAATTTCATGCCCGACCCGTATTCTCACCTTCTACTTGTAAATCGTAATCCGTAAATCACAAATCCGGAGCGTTCGAGAGAATTTTAAAAAGCAGCGGCTTGTGCGATTCCTTCCCTGGGGAAGGCGCAGGAAGGGGTTTAGCGAATTATTTTACCATACTTCCATTTCCAAAGCGCAATACAACGCCCGGTGAGTTGGTTAGCGGCCAAACCCCTCCCTGCAACTTCACGGCCCATCACACCCCTCCCTCGGGAGGGAATTTTTTTGACGGCTATTAAAATCTTTTGAACATCCCATATTTCAAATCGTAATTCGTAATTCGTAATTCCTCCTATCCCACTCCTGTATGCCCATAACCGCCAACGCCTCTTGTAGTTTCATTCAATTCTTCAACTTGTTCCCAATTTACCTTTTCGTGGCGGGCAATTATCATTTGCGCTATCCGGTCGCCGGTATTGATCTCAAATACCTTGTCGGAAAAATTGATCAGCAGCACTTTTATTTCACCCCGATAATCGGCATCAATTGTTCCCGGCGAATTAACGATCCCTATGCCATGTTTAAATGCCAGGCCGCTTCTAGGGCGTATCTGCGCTTCAAAGCCCTCCGGCAATTCAATATGTAATCCTGTTGAGACCAATTTACGCTCCATTGGTTTAAGCAGTACTGTTTCTTCTACGTCAGCACGAAGGTCCATGCCTGCCGTGTGCAGCGTTTCATAAGCGGGCAATACGTTTTTTGACCTGTTAATAATCCTTATGTTCATCGTTTACTAAATATCGCTTTTAAATCTTTGCCTTCAAAATAAATTGCCGTCAATATAAAAAATAATAAAAGCAAATTTCCGGCAAATATATTACGGTTAAAAACGTAGAACGATAAGTAAACGATTAGAATTGACGAAATTATATAAGCCACGTTCTTTTTCAGGTTGTAAGGAATAGGATAATTTTGCTGCCCCCATATGTACGACATTACCATCATACAGGCATAAGCGATAAGCGATACCCAGGCGGAAGCCATATAGCTGTATTTTGGGATAAACAGTAAATTTAATATGATTGTTAAAATCGCACCAATACCCGAAATGTACAATCCGTATTTCGTTTGATCCGATAGTTTATACCAAACAGACAGGTTCATGTATATCCCCAGGCTTACATAGCCGAAAAGTAAAGGGGGTACTACGCCCAACCCTGTCCAGTATAAAGCGGTTTGTTCAGCATCGCGGCCTTTGATAAAATATTTTAATATCTCAATATTAGCCACTAATGCAACAAAGATCACACAAATTGTTATGACAAAATAATCCATGATGCGGGCATAAATTTGTCCTGAATTTTTGTCTTTTGCGTGACTGAAAAAGAACGGCTCGGCGCCAAGCCGGAAGGCCTGTATAAATATGCTGAGAAACAAGGCGATTTTATAACATGCGCCATATATCCCTACCTGTTGCGCACTGATGCTTTGGGGGAGCAGCTTGCCCAAAAATATTTTGTCTGAGTTCTCATTTATAATAAATGAAATGTTGGCAACCAGCACAGGCCAACTATAGGAAAACATTTCGGATAGCATTTTACCGTCAAAATCAAACTTTACCTTTAGCAATTCCGGCAATAGCAATACTAATGTGAGAGCACTCGAAATAAGGTTCGATAAAAACACATAGCCTACCCAGCCTTTCGTGTACCATCCATTTATCCATGCCGTTCCGGGCAATTGGTGCCTGATCCAAAATGGCAGGCCCCAGATAAATATTAAGTTAAACACTATAAAAACGATAACATTGATAAACTTAATGAGGCTGTAGCGGCCCGGTTTGCCTTCGGCGCGCAACTTCGCAAATGGGATGACACACCAGGCGTCGATGATCAGTATAAATATAAAAAGCAGTATAAAGTTTGTGAAATCCTGGTGAGATGAGCTTTCGCCAACCTTAATAACATTAGCGATGTGGCCGACAAAGGGGAGGGTAAGCAGCAAGAAAATAATAGTGATGGAAAATATAGAGGCGAAGGCGTTATTATACACCTTGCTGCGATTTTCGGAATATTTTTCGAGATACCTGAAAAAAGTGGTTTCCATTCCAAATGCCATTATTGCATTTAAAATAGACGCCCAACTGAACATGGTGGTCAAAATCCCATATACCCCCGTAGGATAGGCCCGGGTATAAACCGGGGTGAGAAAAAAACTAAGTACGCGGCCGGCTATAGTGCTTGTGCCATAAATGGCTGTTTGTCCGGCGAATTTTTTTGCGGTTGACAATTGTATATTACGGCGAATTAATTTGCAAGTTTATAAATACTATAAACCCTTTCTTACGACTTCAAAATTACGATAGTTTTTTAATTCACCTTCATGGCTTTCGATAGAACTTACAATGGCATGTTCGGGGCCCTCATGGCACCATTCCAAAAACATTTCGAGGGCTATGTCATCCCCCTCCGCTTCAATAGAAACATCGCCGTTAAGTTCATTTTTAGCATTACCCTTAACCCCCAGCTGATCTGCCACGGCTTTTGTCGCCGCCCGGTAAAACACGCCCTGAACTTTGCCTTTTACTGTTATATCGAGGTGTTTCTTCATTTTGGTTGGAAGGGTTGTAATGTTGGAATGTTGTAAAGTTGTAAAGTTGGAATGTTGTAAAGTTGTAAAGTTGGAATGTTGTAAAGTTGGAATGTTGCTGCGGCCTCATTTCGATGCAAAGTTAATAAGATGAAGTGGTTAAAGGCGCATTGGTGCTGCGTTTTACAACTTTCTTATTTTAGTTTTACAACGTTTCGGCGCAGGCAAAGTCCTCGTCTGCGGGGTGCGCCTGGCGCAGAACATCGATAATCTGATAAGACCAAACCGCCTATCAACGGGCTCTGAAAAGCATTTTTGGTTCAATCTATACGCGCACCGCCCATAGCCGAGGGGGCTTAGTCCCCAATCAGGCGCGGCTAGAAGGGCGGCCTCGTGAAGGGGTTTACTCGTGCCTTGTCCTGTGCCTAATCAACTGATAGCCAACATGCTAAACTTGAAGATGTAGGACATGCTTAAGTTTAGGCGAAGTAAATATTTATAGTTTGTTACCTGGCAGCGGAGCACGAGTAGCCCACCTCTTTGGCCAGCGCTGCATACCTCGCGCTTGAAGAAGAAAGAGGTTACCCGTACCTTGTTCCCATCAGCAATCTCAAAAAATCAAAACAAATCGGAATGGGTACCCGTGCGGACAAGTTCTAACAAATTTATTTGTTCGTTTTCATCCCAGATAAGCAGCAAATCTGGTTTTATATGACATTCCCAGTATCCTTTATAATTGCCGCCGAGCTTGTGAGGCCTATTATTTTTATGAAGTCCTTTATGTCCTTTTTCAGCAAGAATGGTAACTATCTGCTGCAATAATTCGAAATCTTTTGCGGAACGCTTTTTTAGCAATTTGAGATCTTTAAGGAATTTTGTGGAGGTAACAATTTCAAACATAATTTAACATCAAATGCTATTAAAAAGCTCCCCGGCATCTTTAAATCTCTTACCCTTACCGGCCTTTAATTCATTCATTGCCGCTATGGTTTCAGCATTTGGTATGTTGTTTTCTTTTTTTACTTTAACAGTTGCACCCACCTCTTTTAAAAACTCCTTAACCAGTCGGGCTTTATTGTCGGGTACTTTTATTTCGAGCGTTTGCATACACAAAAATAATAATTAATTTACTGAATACATAAACTCTATTAAATCGAACCGAGGGAAGGTGGAAACTGGTCGTTGGCGACCAGTGACCAGATAAGACTGCGGGATTGACTAATAGCCAACATGCTAAACTTGAAGATGTTTGACATGCTTAAGTTTAGGCGAAGTAAATATTTATGGTTTGTTACCTGTAAGCGGAGCACGTCACCTCTTTAGGCCAGCGCTGCATACTCGCGTACAATGTCACTAAGTTAAGCAAATTTCATATCGCATCTTTCTAATTCTTAGTGATTATAGGTTTCATTTTGTTCCTGTATTTACCAACCGACCTTATG
>DAIOXE010000003.1:0-309971 GCA_036758125.1 Mucilaginibacter sp. | reverse complement strand
CTGACAATACTTTAAAGCATTAATTATTACTTCACTCAATTCCTTTCGTGTAAAAGCGTCTATCCAGTCGACAACCGTTATTGTTAAAAAATATTTCTCTCTGCTGGTAATTGTGTATTTAAAACCCATGCCCAAATATAGTTTGCGTTTCGTGGATTACAAATCCACTTTAGTTTAGGTCGTGGATTGCAAATCCCGACCAACGGATAAAATCAAATAGTATTACTAATTGATTTTAGTTTCATCAAATAGTTATTTTAAAACTTCGCCCCAAATCCAAAATAAAAGCTTCGGCCGATAGCCGGTATGATACCCGGCCCGGGATATTCATTGGTTCGCAAAGTAAAATACTTGGCATCTGCCAGGTTATTGATGCCGAATTTGAAATTGTATTTGCCAATATGAATTGCTGACGACCAATCGAGTACCTGGTAAGCCGGAATGATCCCAACCGCCGGGTCATCGCTTCGTACCGTATTGGTAGCATCACCGTAGGATTTAGCAGTGTTGCTGATTATAAAAGTCGTTGAAAATACTTTGTAAGCATAAGTTATTCCCAGGCGGTTAATGGTTTGCGGTGCATATTCTACAAATTTCCCTTTATAATCTCCGGAAACATAACGGGCATCAATATACGAGAAGGAGTTGTAAAAGCTAAACTCGCCAATAGTACTGCCAGGAAATAAGGCCTTAGTAATATTCAACTCCACATAAGTTTCAGCGCCTTTATGTACGCTGTTTGCAATATTGGTACGGAACAAAAATGGATTGCCACTTGCATCAAATTGCTCGGTTACACCAATCCTGTTATTGTAACGCAAGTAAAAGCCGCTGACATCGAAGTTTAAATAATTTTTAACAGAACCTCTCCAACCTAAGTCGGCATTATAGCCATTTGCATCCTTCAAATTAGCGTCAATTTTAGTGGCTGATCCGAATGGGGTAAGCTGTTCATAGGTTACAGGGCGATAAGCCTGCGAAATATTTGCGTAAATATTGGTTGTTGGCGTTGTTATAAATTGTGCCCCCACCCCCAATAAAGCAAAAGAGCGGTTTTTTGAACCATTCGCGGTTTGTTCCACATCGTTGTCGATATAGCCGGCAGTGGTTGATTTCAGGTACTCGTATCTGAATCCGGGGGTAATTGATAAGCGCTTGCCTAACCGAAATAAATTCTCAACAAAGGGCGCTATGTTTGTCGTGGTAAAATTCAGGTTATACCCGTAATGTGGGTCTAACAAGGTCAGGTCAAAATCGGAACCGGTTGTGCCCAATCCTCCGCCTTCTCTTTTCATCTTACCATAAAATAACCGTATGCCTGCAGCCATTGTGTTTTTTATATCGCCAATGTCATAATCAGAAGTAAGGCGTGCCTCCGTAGTATTTGCATGAAATATTTCCCGCTGCACCTCTCGGTTAACTGGCTGTAGCGTAACTGTGCTGATGCTATCGGGCGTTTCAGGGCCGCCATCCTCATTTCTCCATATCAGGTTGCGCGAACTAAACTGGTAAGCTGATTTTACAGAAAGTTTCGTGTCTGGCGAAATCTTGTAATTGAGCGTACCTGCAATAATATTCCAGGGGCTGCTCAACCAGTTCCTTGCCCGGTATGACGCCCGGCTATTTAATTCGAATTGCGCATCGTCAAACCCGCCTGGCATGTGGATACGGTTTCGTAAAATAGAATATTCCAAACCCAGTTTAAGCCGGGTATTGGCCTGGTAATTCACACCCGCAAAAGCCGATAATTGATGAACGTCGGAATTCGGCCGCCAGCCCAATATGCTTTTATACTGAATAAAGCTATAATAATTCCATTTTCCTGAAGTTCCACCTGCGGATATAAACGAATTAAAAAGACTGAAGCTGCCCCCGGTTTGCTGAATATTAATTTCCAACGGTTTATCGTCAGGCCCTTTTTTGGTGATATAATTGACCACCCCGCCAAACTGCGGGCCGAATTGCAGGGATGCCGCCCCCCTTGTTACTTCTATTCGTTCAACAGCCTCCAAAGGCGGCAGGTAATAAGTTTCCGGGTAACCAAAAATGTCAGCAGCCACGTTATAGCCATTCTGCCGGGTATTTGTTTCGATAGATTGCGTAGGATTTAAGCCCCTGAACCCGATACCATTTGACGGGAACCCGCTGCCTTCCGTTTCAGAATAGTTGGCGCCGGGGATGCGGCCAAGTATTTGCCGCGGATTGTTTTGGGCGGTGTTGGCGTTCAGGCTGTCTAATAGGATCACTTCCGTCTTTTTACCCGAATAGATAACACCATCATGTACATCGTTCAGATAACCCATTCCTTTTATAGCTTTGTAACCTTTAACTACTACTTCTTTCAACTTATTGATTGTATCCCGCAAAGTAAAATTGCTGGTAGCCACTTCGCCTTCTTGTACAGTTACATACCCTTGTAAGGTTGCATAGCCTTCGGCTGATACGCGGACCGTTAAATGACCCGGTTTAGTTTCGATGGCATATTTCCCCTTATCATCCGACGTAATTGATTGCGAAAGGCCTTTTAATGTTATAAATGCATAGGCCACTGCATTTCCCTTGTCATCAGTTATTTCGCCCTTCATTCCGCTATGGTACTGTGCTTTTGCGGAATGGGGCACCAAAAACAGGGCAAAGAGTGCTG
This sequence comes from Mucilaginibacter sp., assembly GCA_036758125.1. GTDB lineage: Bacteria > Bacteroidota > Bacteroidia > Sphingobacteriales > Sphingobacteriaceae > Mucilaginibacter. The sequence continues at coordinate 307,327 of DAIOXE010000003.1, read as the reverse complement.
ATAAAATCGATGTAAAAAAGTGTGATGTTCTGGTATTATTTCGCTCCATATTTATTTAGACTAATTCTAAACGCAAACATAAAGTTATTTAGATTGATTCCAAATAAAAATAATAATTAGTGATATATATCATTTTTTGAAGGATTGAGTTTGATTGAATCAACGCAAAACCGGATATTTTTATCGCGCTTATAGATAAAACTTCATTATGAATGCCGACATTTAAAGATGAAAAAAGCACTGCTGTGGTTGCTGCTGTTTTGTTTTGGCTGTGCCCATCGGCCAAAAGCGCCCGCTGTTTATATTAACATGGCAGATAGCAACCGTTCTGTTAAATTTAAAGGCCTGGATTATGCCATCATCAGCGAGATTAACCGCGATTCAGTGCGCGCTATATGGAAAAGCCTGTTGCCGGTTTACCGTATGCCCGCCGATACGGACATGAAGGATTATCAACCAATACAGCCCGGCAAATATCAGGTAACGGACAGTGCGATAGTTTTCACGCCTGATACGCCTTTCATAAAAGGCCGGGTTTACTTTATGCGCTATTACCAGTTTGGCGGGGGGGATAGTATGTGGGATTATATCAGGGGCAAAAAGAGGCTTGGCGGCTTACGTTATATTGATTTGATTTTTAAGGAATAGAGATTGAAATGTGTTTCTTTTTAACGAAACTTTTATTTATTTTACGAATAAAATATTTTGAAGAAAAAGAAACGCTTAATAGGAAAAGGAAATGAAAACGTACACATTAGAAAAGGTTCAGGATAAGCTTATTGGAGAAATTGGCACACCGGATAGGGACAGATTTGAGTACGAATTGCAAATGGACTTGATAGGAAAAGCCATTAAACAGACTCGTATAGAACGACAAATGACTCAGGAAGAGCTGGGTAAACTAATTGGTGTGCAGAAGGCACAGATTTCAAGACTTGAAAGCAATGCAAGCAATGCTACAGTCGACACCTTAATGCGTGTATTCAAGGCATTAAAGGCAAAAGTAACGTTGCGAGTAGAATTGCCGCACTTGAATATTAGCGTAGGTAAATAAAAGATAGCGTCAGCCAAATGGCCTTTCAAAAAAAGCCAGGCCCTCAATTGAGGGCCCGGCCAGAGTTGATCAATTGATATCGTTTAAACTAAATTTTTCTTAATATAAGCGATACTTTTGGCAATACTGTCAAACGGACTACCGGGGCAAATGTCCTGTTCAACAAAAAAGTATTTTAGCCCGGCTTTGTTTGCATGTTTAAATATCGTTTTAAAATCAATAATACCGTTCCCAACCTCGGTAAATGACCGCTGTGGCGTTTTGTCCATGTCTTTAACATGCCACAGCGGGAAACGGCCAGGGTGCTCACTAAATATAGCAATCGGGTCCTGGTTGGCTTTGTATATCCAATAAAGATCCATTTCCATTTTTACCAGGTTTTTATCAGAATTGGCGAGCAATATCTCGTACGGATATTTGCCATCCTGCTTTTCAAACTCAAAATTATGGTTATGGTAGCAAAGCTGGATGCCCGCTTTTTTACATGTTTCGCCTGCTTTGTTAAAATCTTCGGCTACTTTTTTATAGTGATCAAGGGATCCGCGCTCCTCTGCAGAAAGGTAGGCGCAAACCATGTACTTTAGGCCTATCTCTGCTGCATCGTCAACAGCTTTGTTCCAGCCATTTAAGATAGTGCCATTTTGTGCCTGCCCGTTTACTTTTTCTTCTCCGAGGCGATAGTGGCAACTGGGCATGATCAGCCCATTTTGTTTTAAAAGCGCTGAAAAATCTTTTGTGGCAACGTCGGCAAATTTCCCGGGGCCGGTATAACCACCTTCAACAGAGGTATAACCGATTTGTGCTACTTTAGCCAAGGTGCCGGCAGGATCTTTCGCCATCGCATCGCGAACAGTATACAACTGAAGCCCGATATGTTTTTTGTCGTAAGCAAATAAACGGGGGGCCACTAATAACCCGGCGGAAACCATAGCCGATGTTTTGAGGAATGAACGTCTGGTAGTCATGTAATTTATAATTGGTGAGGGTAAATATAGTTTATAATTGACACCGAACCAATAGTAACCTTATTTTTACAAAGCCTGCAACGCTTCCAGACCGGGTGAGTAAATTATGCGCCATGCTAACAAATCATCCAATATCTTGCCTTTTTTACAAACCAACAACATTCTTTTTTATAAACTTGTAACATTATTAAGTCCGAGGCTTTAAGTCGAAAATTCCAAGCCCAAAACCTCATTTGGCATCGGAGCGATTTTTCGACTTAAGACTGCCGACTTAAGACTTTAGACTTAAAATGGACAATCAATTTTACCGGCAAATTTTTGATAAGCATCAGCATGTCGAGGCTGTGCCTTCCAACAAAGAAATTACACACTGGGCTTTACAAGTGATCAGGTTATTATTTCCCGAACAGTCAAAGCAGGTTTATATCGACGTTCATCAATTGAAGGATGAATTTGTTCGCCTGGAAAATGAGCTTGTCCTGATAATGAACGCTACCAAGGCCTGCCAGGCTTGCAACAACGAAATGCTTGCGAAAGATTTTTTTGAGCAAATACCGGCATTATATGAATTATTAAACACCGATATACAAGCGATATTTAATGGCGACCCTGCAGCCTGCAGCGAGTTTGAAGTCGTACGCACCTATCCTGGTTTCTTTGCCGTATCGTTTTACCGCCTGGCACATAGCTTATACAAACATGATATTCCGCTGCTGCCGCGTATCCTTACTGAATACGCCCACTCAAAAACAGGGATCGATATACACCCGGCTGCCGAAATTGATGAGTATTTTTATATCGATCATGGCACAGGCATTGTCATCGGCGAAAGCTGTAAAATTGGCAAAAATGTAAAGTTATACCAGGGTGTTACTTTGGGAGCGTTGAGCGTTGCTAAAAGTTTGGCTTTTACAAAACGGCACCCTACAGTTGAAGACAATGTGGTTATCTATGCCGGCGCAACCATTCTGGGCGGCGAAACCATTATAGGGCATGACTGCGTCATCGGCGGAAATGTATGGCTAACCAGGAGCGTTGAACCACATTCAACCGTGTACCATAAACCTGACATCACGGTACTTAATAAAACTAAAGTTTAATTTATGGCAGGTATAATTGATCTGATAGGCAATACGCCTATGGCTGAGATTAAAAGGCTTAGCCCAAATCCAAACGTCCGTATTTTCGCCAAACTGGAAGGCAACAATCCTGGCGGAAGCGTAAAAGACCGTCCTGCCCTCAACATGATAAAGAGTGCGCTGGAACGCGGTGATATTAAATCCGGCACAAAACTGATAGAGGCTACCAGCGGAAATACCGGCATTGCGCTTGCAATGATCGCCAGTTTATATGGGTTGGAAATTGAACTGGTATTGCCATCCAATTCCACCCGCGAACGTACGCTCACGATGGAAGCCTTTGGTGCGAAGGTAACGTTACTTGAAGGCATTGAGCTTTGCCGCGATTATGCCGAAGAAAAAGGCGCCACCGGCGAATATTTTTTATTGGACCAGTTTGCTAACCCGGATAACTATTTGGCCCATTATAAAACTACCGGCCCCGAAATATGGCGCGATACTGAAGGGCGAATCACCCATTTCGTGAGCGCGATGGGGACTACGGGAACTATTATGGGCTGCTCCAGGTTTTTCAAGGAAAAGGACCCCGATATCCAAATTATAGGCTGCCAGCCAACCGAATGCTCATCCATACCCGGCATACGCCGCTGGCCAATAGCATACCTGCCAAAAATATTTGAACCGGAACGGGTTGATCGGGTTATAGATATATCGGAAGCAGAAGCAACTGCCATGGCACGCAGGCTGGCAAAAGAAGAGGGTATTTTCGCAGGTATGAGCAGCGGCGGGGCTATGGCGGCCGCTCATAAACTTGCACAGGAACTAACCGAAGGCACCATCGTATTTATTTGCTGTGACCGCGGCGACAGGTATTTGAGCAGCGAGTTGTTTGGGAGCCCAATCAGCCCCCTCTAAATCTCCCCCGGTAGGGGAGACTTTAACTGCGCTCTTTTTTATTTCCGTTCTATTCAGTATTTGGAGGTGTTGGTTTTGTTGAAGACAAAACCACATCAAAGGAAGGTTTTAAAAGTCTCCCCTACCGGGGGAGATTTAGAGGGGGCTGGGCTGGCTGGCTGCTACCTTTTATTCCCCCACTGCCTTCTTTGTGGCCTTCTATTGGCGGAATGTTCATGCTTAACCTGTTGTATACCGGCCAATTCATCCGGCACTTCGATCAGGCGGATGGGTTTATCGATTAGTTGCTCAATACTTTTCAGTTTACGTTCATCCCTGTGATTAACAAAAGTGATGGCGGTCCCCGTACTTTCAGCACGTGCTGTACGGCCTATGCGGTGGATATAATCCTCCGGGTCACCGGGCACATCATAATTAATCACCAGGTCTATCCCTTCAACATCAATGCCACGCGAAAGAGCGTCAGTACCGACGATCACGGGGAGCAGTTTGTTTTTAAAACTAAGCAGTATCTCTTCCCGTTCGCGCTGTTCAAGGTCGGAATGAAAAGCGCTTACACTCATGCGGGCAGCCTTTAATTCCCTTGCCAAAGCTTTTACAATTTCTTTTCTTGAGGCGAAAATAAGGATGCTGGCGTACGAACCATTTTTAAGTATTGATTGCAGCAGCGGCGTTTTTTGCTGATCGTGCACCCTGTATATCTGCTGATCGATACCTACTGCAGGTTGTGATACCGCGATATTTACCGAAGCCGGGTTAATTAATACCGATTTGGCCAGTGAACGTATCCGCCCCGGCATGGTGGCCGAAAATAACAGCGTTTGCCTTTGTTTTGGCAGGTAACTGATAATTTTCATTATATCATCCTGGAAACCCATATCCAGCATCCGGTCGGCCTCATCCAAAACCAGGTGCGTTAAATGGTTCAGCTTCAATACGCCCGAAGTAAGGTGGGCTATGAGCCTGCCGGGTGTTGCGATGATGATGTTTACATTATTTTGGATGCCACGGCGCTGCTGTTCATAAGCAATGCCGTCGCCGCCGCCAAATACGGCTATAGAACTGATGCCTGTAAAATAAGCAAGGCCCTCTACCTGCTGGTCTATCTGCTGCGCCAGCTCACGGGTCGGCGCTAAAACAAGGGTGCTGATCTGGTGCTTGTTAGTTTTGCTGATGTGGTCCAATATTGGCAGCAAATAAGCCCCGGTCTTGCCGGTGCCGGTTTGGGCGCAGGCGATGATGTCCTGCCCTTTTAATATGATCGGAATGGCCATCTCCTGTACGGGGGTGGGGGTGGTGAACCCCATGCTTAAGACGCCTTCTAATAAATGCCCGTTAAAATTAAAATCCTTGAAAGTCAAATTCTTTTATAGTGAAGTAGGCAAGATAGCAAAAAATATTGGGTTTCTTTTTTTGATGCTGAAAATTTATCTAACTTTCGGCAGTCCAGTTGGGGCATTTATAAATCATCATGAAAATATCAACCCTGTCTTTTGCGGCGTTTGTGCTGCTTCTTTGCGGCCTTATTTGTTCGTTTAAAACTTCTTCCGGCGATCACCCCACTTTGGCCATTGGGGCGCAGGCGCCTGATTTTAGTTTACCCGGGGTTGATGGTAAAACTTATTCTTTAAGTTCGTTCAAAAATTCGCCCATCTTAGTAATCGTATTTACCTGCAATCATTGCCCAACGGCCCAGGCTTATGAAGACAGGGTCATCCGGTTAGCCGCCGATTACAAAAATAAAGGCGTTGCTGTAGCAGCTATTATGCCTAATGACCCTCAGGCAATCCGGTTGGATGAATTGGGATATACTGATCTGAGCGATTCGTTTGACGAAATGAAACTAAGGGCTAAACAAAAACATTTTAATTTTCCTTATTTATATGATGGCGCCACACAATCAGTAGCCAAAGCCTATGGCCCAATAGCCACGCCGCATGTATTTATATTCGATCAAAACAGGAAACTTTGCTATTCCGGCCGCATTGATGACGTGGAGAAACCGACTAAAACCCCTCATATCCAGGATACCCGCAACGCGCTGAACAATTTATTGGCGCATAAAAAGCCGCAAGTGGCGACTACCAAGGTATTCGGATGCTCTATAAAATGGGCGGAAAAGGAAGACTGGAAGCAAAGGGCCAGGGACGAATGGGCCAAAGAACCTGTTAAGATGGATACTATTGGTGCTGCCGGCATAAAACAATTAATGCAAAATAAATCGGACAGTCTTCGGTTAATTGTTGTTTGGTCGGCAATGGATAATCCCAGCATAACAACTTTCGGGAAATTTGTTGATATGAACAGGATGTACCGCCGCAGGGACTTTCAATTTATTTCCATCAACACTGATGGCCCGGCTAATTGCAACCAGGCGCTGAAATTTTTGCAGCAATCGCAGGCGTCTGCAACTAACTTTATATTTAATAGTGGTGATAAGCATGAGTTGAATGGCGCCGTCGATCCAATGTCGGCAAAATGGCAGGCTGATCTGCCGTTTACACTACTGGTTGAGCCGGGCGGTAAAATTGTTTATGCAAAGCACGGCGTTATCGACGCGGCAGAAGTAAAGAAAGCAATTGTGGATGACCCGGTTATAGGGCGGTATTATTAATGCTGCATTTTTGTCCGACGGGCTACGCCCATCGTTATCAGATTACGCCCCTTCGGGACTTAAATTTATCTTCTCCAGCCCTGAAAGGGCGTAATATTTCAACGCAGGGCGAAGGCCTGCGATAAATGAAAAAACAATTTCTTTGCTTTCATATAAATTCGCACTTTTATGGCCGGTATCGTCAAAATTTCATACACTAAATAAATCATTATAAATCAATAAATGGGAAAAGTAATTCTTGTAACCGGGGCTTCATCCGGAATAGGTTTAGCGTGTGCCACGGCGCTGCAGGCTAAAGGTCATACGGTATATGGTTCGTCGCGCGATTTAAGCCGTATTAAATCAGTATCATTTAAACCAATCCAACTGGATGTTACCGACGATGCTTCGGTAAAGGCAGCCGTTGATAAAATTATTAAGGCTGAAGGCAAAATCGATGTATTGGTAAATAATGCCGGCAATGGAGTTACCGGCCCGGCTTACGCCATGCCCGTTGAATTTGCAAAAAAACAATTCGAGGTTAATTTTTTTGGCGTAGTGCGTGTAAGCAGCGCCGTATTGCCAAAAATGATCGAAGCCAAACAGGGTTTGGTAATAAATATCAGTTCGTTGGCTGGCTTGTTTGGTTTACCATACCAGGGCATGTACAGCGCGTCAAAATATGCTATTGAAGGCTATTCCCAAAGCCTGCGAATGGAATTGCGTAATACCGGAGTGAAGGTTGTACTGCTAAATCCCGGCGACTTTAAAACCGACTTTACCCAAAGCCGCGAAAAAGTTCCTTTCCCGATTAAAAATGAAAAACTGGAAAAAGAGTTCCATACTGCCGTTGCCAGCATGGAAAAAGACGAAAGCGTGGGTGCTAACCCTGAAGTTATAGGCAAAAAAGTATGCCAGATCGTTGATTCGTCAAGTCCGGCACACCGTTACCTCATTGGCGCATTCGGTCAAACTATTGCTGTAACCTTAAAAAGGATATTGCCCGGCGGACTTTTTGAAAAACTAATGAATGATCATTACGGAATAAAATAAGAATCAAGAATCAAGAATCAAGAGTCGAGAGCCAAGAACCAAAACAAGAAAAATGATTTGGTTCTTTTTCCGGCCTTGTTTTACTACACGATGATTGTATTTTGATCATGCGTTAACAACCATTTTCCGTTTTGTTTTACAATTAAAATAAGTCTTAAATTTTACCTTTCGCCTTTATGATTATATTTGCGCGCGTTTAATAGAAAGATATGGCTAAAAAAAAATCTGATGCCCCAAAGCATATTGCCGTTGTAAATGAGGCTTCATTATCGTTTTTCGAAAAATACATCAATAACCCTTCGCCTACCGGTTTTGAGTGGAAAGGCCAGGAGTTGTGGCTCGATTATATAAAACCTTATATTGATGACCATTACGTAGATAATTATGGCACCGCAGTCGGCATTATCAACAAAAACGCTGAATATAAAGTAGTTATTGAAGCCCATGCCGATGAAATATCGTGGTTTGTAAACTACATTACCAGTGATGGCTTCATCTATGTTATCCGTAACGGAGGTTCTGATCACCAGATAGCCCCATCAAAAAGGGTGAATATTCATACGGATAAGGGTATAGTAAAAGCAGTTTTTGGCTGGCCGGCTATTCATACCCGTGGCCCCGGCGAAAAAGAAGAACCTCCAACACTTAAAAATATTTTCTTAGACTGCGGCTGTACCTCGAAAGAAGAAGTTGAAAAGCTGGGCATCTACGTGGGTTGTGTGATCACCTACGAGGATGAGTTTGTTACGCTTAACGACCGCTATTATGTTGGGCGCGCATTGGATAATCGCGCCGGCGGATTTATGATTGCCGAAGTTGCCCGCCTGCTTAAAGAAAATAAAGTGAAATTGCCATTTGGCCTGTACATAGTAAATGCTGTGCAGGAAGAGATCGGTTTGCGCGGCGCGGAAATGATAGCCCATCATATTAAACCAAACGTGGCTATTATTACCGATGTTACGCATGACACGCAAACGCCAATGATCAGCAAGAACGTCCAGGGCGACCTGGCTTGCGGCAAGGGGCCGGTAGTATCGTATGCGCCTGCGGTACAAAATAATTTGAATAAATTACTGATCGAATCGGCCGAAAAAGCAAAAATACCTTTTCAGCGCCAGGCTTCGTCACGCTCAACAGGTACTGATACAGATGCCTTTGCTTATTCAAATGATGGCGTACCATCAACGTTGATCTCTTTACCGTTGCGCTATATGCATACAACGGTTGAGATGATCCATAAAGAGGATGTGGATAACGTGATCCGCCTGATCTATGAGACTTTATTAAATATAAAGCCGGGGCAGGATTTCAGATATATTAAATAATATTTTAGTGATTAAGTTAGTGGTGAGTTGTTGATTAAGTTAAAAAAATAATGAATAATAATATAGCCATCCTTAGAAACAGCCCAACCAACTTAATCAACAACTCACTCAATCAACTTAATCAACGAATTTAAAAATATATGAAACCTACATTACTTATATTGGCCGCAGGTATGGCCAGCCGCTATGGAAGCATGAAACAAGTTGACGGTTTTGGGCCGCATGGTGAAACCATTATAGACTACTCTATTTACGATGCCATTAATGCGGGCTTCGGCAAAGTCAGCTTTATCATCCGCGAAGAGTTTGCTGAACCTTTTAAAGCTATTTTCGAACCCAAACTAAAAGGCCGCGTTGAAACAGATTATGTTTATCAGAGCTATGATCTTAGGCCATTTGGCATTGATAAAATTATCGAACGCGCCAAACCCTGGGGCACTGCCCATGCTGTACTTGCTGCCCGGAATCAAATTCACGAGCCTTTTTGTGTGATCAACGCCGATGATTTTTATGGCGCCGATGCATATATAAAAATGGCAAAGTTTTTAAATACTGAGGTTGCTGATGATAAGTTCTCCATTATCGGTTACCAGGTAGATAAGACTTTGTCGGAGTATGGAACCGTATCACGCGGCGTATGCGAAGTAGACAAAAACGGGAATATGATTGCAATTAATGAGCGGCTGAAAGTATATTTTGCAAAAGACGGGAGTGTTGTATATGAAGAGAATGGCGAGGAAATCCCATTGGCATCAGATACACCTGTCAGCATGAATTTCTGGGGATTTACGCCCGCTGTTTTTAAACTGACCGAGCCTGTATTTAAAGCATTTGTTGAAGCTAATGAAAATAACCCCAAGGCTGAATTTTTTATCCCGTTGATCGGCGATGAGTTGATAAAACGTGGTGAAGCATCATTTAAAGTTATCCCTACGGATGCAAAATGGTTTGGCGTTACTTATAAAGAGGATAAGCCCATTGTGCAAAAATGTATATCAGATTTGGTGGAGAGCGGTGTTTACCCGGAGAATTTGTGGCCGTAGAAAAGTTTACCAATAGAAAACAATTTTAAAATCCTCAATTTCAAATGATACTCTTTTATGAATCTAAGCTGTAGCGTTGGCCGACTTTAAAAATGTAATGGCTATTCCGGCCAGCACAATAATGCTGCCGGTAATTTCTCTTAACTCCAATCTTTCATTCAATAATAATATTGCCCAAAAACCAGCTAAAACTGTTTGTGAAAGCAAAGCTACGGAAACCTTCGTCGATTCTAAAAATCGCAGCGCGTGGTTTATAGTTATCCATCCAATAAGCTGGCAGATCAATCCCAATCCTAAAAAATAAAGCCAAACAGATTCAGGATAATTAACCGTGATACTATGTTGAAACAGGCTAATTATCAGCAGAAAGACGCTTGCGGCCAGCATATTATAAAACATAAAAGTTATGGTGCTTATTTTTTGCAGAATGCTTTTTGTGATAAGAATATAAATGGCATAAAGTAAACTGGCTAAGATGGCAAGTAATATCCCGGCGTTGAATTTCAGCGCCATTATATTTTTATAGCCCACCAAAATTATCATCCCCAAAATAGCCACGAAGGCGCCGATCCAGAATAAGTTTCCCGCGCGTTTTTTAAATAACAAGAAACTTAGCAAACCCACCCAAAGCGGAGCGAGGTTAGCCACGAGTGTTGAAACAGTTGCAGATATTTTTAAAAGCGACATGTTCCATACGGCAATATCGGCGCCAAAAACAATGCCTCCGGCTATCGCGATGAATAATTCATTACGGCCAATTTTTAGTTTCCCTTTTGCTATGCAATACGGCGCCAGGAAAAGCCAGGCAATAAAAATGCGGTAAAACCCTGATGGGATGGCGGGCACACCTGCAAGCTTTACAAAAATTGGCGAAAAAGAAATGCACAGTATGCCAATGATAAGGCTTGCTTTGGGGTTCATTTAGGCAAAATTAAACAAAATGCCTGAACTCGAATTTGTCGAATTTTAAGAATTTAGGAAACTGTTAAATTGCCCTAATAGACTTTTTAATTCTGTGAATTCTTTAATTCCATAAATTCCGGTTCAGACAACCCTCCGATAAATCAAATAATCGTATTTTTGCCGCTCAAAATATATTCTATGGGCCAGCGGTTAAAGATAAAAGCATTACTGGAAAGCGAACAAACGGATATCGGGGTTATAGTTAAAGGATGGATACGCACCTTCCGTAACAACCAATTTATTGCTCTGAACGATGGCTCAACTAATAGCAACTTACAGATTGTAGTCGATTTCGAAAACACCGATCCGGCGCTTTTGAAAAGGTTGACTACCGGCGCAGCGATCAGCGTTTCGGGTATTTTAGTTCCTTCTTTAGGAAAAGGCCAGAAAGTGGAGGTTAAGGCCAAAGAAATTGAAATTTTAGGCGACAGCGATCCTGAAAAGTACCCGCTTCAGCCTAAAAAACATAGCCTCGAGTTTTTGCGCGAAATAGCCCATCTGCGTTTCCGTACGAATACATTTGGATCTGTTTTTCGTATGCGCAACAGCCTGGCATTTGCCATACACCAGTTTTTCCAGGAGCGCGGATTTGTTTACCTGCATAGCCCTATCATCACCGCCTCCGACGCGGAAGGCGCCGGTGAAACTTTCCACGTAACCCACTTCGACCTTGCCAACCCTCCAAAAACAGGAGATGGTGAAGTTGATTTCAAGGAAGATTTTTTTGGAAAATCAACAAATCTCACCGTTTCCGGTCAGCTGGAGGGTGAGTTAGCGGCAATGGCGTTGAGCGATATTTATACCTTCGGACCGACTTTCCGCGCCGAAAATTCAAATACTACGCGGCATCTTGCCGAATTCTGGATGATAGAGCCTGAAATGGCTTTTTATGACCTGACCGATAACATGGACTTGGCCGAAGCCCTGTTGAAATATTTGATCAAAGATGCTTTAGAAAAAAATGCGGATGACATTGAGTTTTTGTCCCAGCGTTTGGCCGATGAAGAAAAGCAAAAACCACAGCAGGAGCGTTCGGATATGAGCCTGATTGAAAAACTGCAATTTTGCCTCGACAATGATTTCGAGCGATTAACTTATACGGAAGCGATTGATATTTTAAAGGAATCGACACCAAACAAGAAAAAGAAATTTCAGTATCCTATTGAAGGTTGGGGAACTGATCTACAATCAGAACATGAGCGTTACCTGGTTGAAAAGCACTTTAAAAAACCTGTGATATTAACCGATTACCCAAAACAGATCAAAGCTTTTTACATGCGCCAGAATGACGATGGCAAAACCGTACGCGCCATGGACATCCTCTTCCCGGGCATTGGTGAAATTGTTGGCGGCTCGCAGCGTGAAGAACGCCTGGACAAATTAGAACAGCGCATGGATGAAATGGGTATACCCAAAGATGAATTATGGTGGTACCTGGATACCCGCAGGTTTGGCGCTTGTCCACATGCCGGTTTTGGACTTGGATTTGAACGCCTGATGATGTTTATTACCGGAATGGGCAATATGAAGGATGTGATCCCCTTCCCGAGGTACCCGAAGAACGCGGACTTTTGAAGGGGGGGATTACACCGATTGTAGGGAATGATTACACCGATTTGGAAATGATTAACCCCGATTATTGGGAGTGATTGCCCCGATTATTTTTGATCGCACAGTCAGTTCTTATCAAATCGGTGAAATCATAATCAAAATCGGTGAAATCAGATATTAATCACGTTTTACCACATATGATTTTGCAATGGAATCATGCATTGCCTGGCGGTGTTCACTGAAAAAAATGCTGAGAAAGCCCAGGTAAAGTATGTTTATTGATAATACTTTGGCCATGCTCCTGAGAATGGCCTTTGACAAACTAAGCCCTAAACCATCGGCGTCAACTACAACCAACTTGCAAAATTTTTGGCCGACAGTGCCTTTCATTGCAGATACATCGCCTATGGTATTATAAATTACCAGCATCAGCGAATATATTAAGCTGATTGTTACCAGGTCATTTATTGATTGGATATTAAAAGTTTTTCCGTAATAGGTAAATATCCGCAGTACATATTCAAACAAAACGGTTAAGATCACTGTGTCGATTATATAAGCCAGCAGCCGCCACCAAAACGACGCCAGGTTATCTTCTGTAGGAAAATAAACGCCCTGAGCTTCAAAATATCGAAAAAACTCCGGCAGGTCGCAGGCATCCTGCCAGCCATCGGCCAACGGGGATAATACCCGGGTATGGATATCAAGGCCCATATCTGTTAATTCATCGAATGTGAACGGGCCTTTTTGTTCGCCGTCTTCTAAAATATAATAGTCGTTGCCCATTGTGCCTATAAAATACGGTTGAAAGATAGAAAATTTTGGTTGATTAAGTTGATTGGTTAGATTAAGGTGCTTAGGTTGAAAATGTTGTTTTGTTGAAGTCGTTGTAAGGGCAGCGATGATGGCTTTAATTAAAACAAAAGAGGCATGATCCTAAAACCACGCCTTTGCTTTCAGCTTTCTGCTTCTAAAAACCTTTAACCTTTCGCCTTTTACCTTTCACCTAAAATTAATACCTGTAATACTCCGGCTTAAACGGCCCATCAACAGTTACGCCGATGTACTCGGCCTGGTCGGAATCTAAAACTTCAAGATCAACGCCGATTTTTGCAAGGTGAAGGCGCGCAACTTTTTCATCAAGGTGTTTCGGCAGGGTGTAAACTTTGTTTTCGTATTTATCGCCATTGTTCCAAAGCTCAATTTGTGCCAGCGTTTGGTTGGTGAACGAGTTGCTCATTACAAAGCTTGGGTGACCAGTTCCGCAGCCTAAATTTACTAAACGGCCCTCGGCTAATACGATCAGGTCCTTGCCGTTGATGGTATATTTATCAACCTGGGGTTTAATTTCAATTTTTGAATGGCCGTAGTTAGTGTTCAGCCAGGCCATGTCAATCTCGTTATCAAAATGGCCTATGTTACAAACTATAGCTTTATCTTTCAATGCACGGAAATGGCTTTCACGAACAATGTTTTTGTTGCCGGTTGCCGTAACAACTATGTCAGCTTCGGTAATTGCTGTTGATAGTTTTTTAACTTCAAAACCTTCCATTGCGGCCTGTAACGCACATATCGGATCGATTTCAGTTACGATAACACGTACACCGGCATTGCGCAATGAATCCGCCGAGCCTTTACCTACGTCGCCATAACCGCAAACAACAGCCACTTTACCGGCCATCATTACATCGGTAGCACGACGGATGGCATCAACCAATGATTCACGGCAGCCATATTTATTATCAAATTTCGATTTGGTAACCGAGTCGTTCACATTTATGGCCGGCATTGGCAAGGTACCGTTTTTCATGCGCTCGTATAAACGGTGTACACCGGTAGTAGTTTCTTCTGATAAACCTTTAATACCGGGGATAAGTTCAGGAAATTTATCCAGCACCATATTGGTTAAGTCTCCGCCATCATCAAGGATCATGTTCAATGGTTTGCGGTCTTCGCCAAAAAATAAGGTTTGTTCAATGCACCAGTCAAATTCTTCGGCGTTCATGCCCTTCCAGGCGTAAACCGAACCACCTGCGGCGGCAATGGCGGCGGCGGCATGGTCCTGTGTTGAAAATATATTACATGATGACCAGGTAACTTCGGCGCCAAGCTCTATCAATGTTTCAATTAATACAGCTGTTTGGATGGTCATGTGCAGGCAGCCTGCAATACGTGCGCCTTTTAGTGCTTTTGAGGGGCCATACTCTTTGCGTAAAGCCATTAAGCCCGGCATTTCAGCTTCGGCTAATTCTATTTCCTTGCGGCCCCATGGGGCTAACGACAAGTCTTTTACTTTGTATTTAACGTAAGTGGTTTCTACTGCTGACATAGGATTCTCGATTTTTACGCAAAAGTAGCTTATAGTTTCGTAAAAATGAAAAGTTAGTTGGTTAAGTTGATTAAGTGAATGGTTGATTGGGTTGATTAAGTTGGATTAATTTGATTTTTTGATTAGGTTAAAAACAATATCGATGGGATGCCACTGGGCTATTAAACTATTCACCTAATCAACTTAATCAACCATTCACTTAATCAATCCAATCAACCATTCACTAAACTCAACCCACCTCAATCACCTTTTGCTCTTCCTTATGCAACTGCTTGTGAGTTTGGGCAAGTTTGTTATTTTGGGTCATGGAAAGGCTGCCGTTGTACACAGCGCCATCTTCAACCTGCAGGGTTTGGGTCCTTATTTCCCCGGTAATTTTTCCTGTTGCTTTTATTTCGAGGGCGTTTACCTGGAGGTTGCCGGTAACAGTGCCATAAACAACCATCTCCTTTGTAATAACATTACCAAGGATCGATCCTTTTTCGCCTACTATTAAACCCTCATCAACCATTATATCGCCGGTGATCTGCCCATCAATACGCGCATAAGCTGGCGCTTTAATATTGCCATCCAATATGCAGCCTTCGCTGATGAGCGTTGAAATTGACTGTAGATCTAATGCGACTTTATCTTTCTTCGAAAAAAATGCCATAGCGTTTTACTCGTTGCTGATTATCAATTAATTATTTAATGTCAGAAAATTAACAGGGTTTACGGCTTTACCATTTTTGCGGATCTCGTAATGTAAGTGGCTCCCCGTTGAACGCCCGGTTGAGCCTACCTCGCCAATTTTTTGACCAACGGTAACTTCCTGGCCAACCCTTACTGAAATATGCGACAGGTGCCCGTATAAAGTTTCGTAATTATTGGCATGGGCAATACGCACGCAATTGCCGTAGCCCCCAAACCATCCTGCAAAAACGACCCTGCCGGTAGCGGTGCACCTGGCTTCGTCACCCCTGTTACCTTTAAAATCAATACCGGGATGAAATTCGGCACGGGCCGAGTTGAAGGGGTCGCTTCTGTAGCCAAATAATGAGGTAATGGAACTTATCCGGGGATAACCCATCGGCGTAAATGCTACAGTATGCACTAAACGGTCTAAATATTCATCATATAATGAATAGGTTTCAGAATCGGTAAGTTTGGCTGCCTCGGCATTGCCGTTACCACCCACTGCCTTAGTTGAAAATCCTTTTAGACCGCGTTTTTTCAAATAATTATTTATCTTTTGCAACTTGCCTTCAATATCCTGTATATAAGCCTGTGCAGCATTCTTTTTGCTTACCTCCTTGCTTACCTCCTTGTTTACCGCCGTTTCTAGCAGCGGAATAGTGCTTTTAAGTTTTACCAGCTGCGAAAGCAGTTGTTGTTTTTCCTGTTCATTGCGGTTGTTTTGCGACCGCAGGTAAACAACAGCTCCCGAAAGCAGCAAAATCACTGCCAAAATACCTGCGGCGTAATGTTTTAACCTGCCGAGGTGTTTGGTTTTTATTTGAATTGTTTTTGTGCGCTGATTGCCTTTGTTTACGATAATAACCGTACTGATTTCACTTTGTCTTTGGTTCATTATAAATTAAACTAATTAGGAATTGCAAGTTAAAAAATCGGGATTAAAAATCAACATTAATTATAAATAAACATTTTTAAGTCGGAAGTCTTAAGTCTTTAGCCTAAAGTCCAAAGCCCGAAGATTTTTGATATACCCCAAAGCTATTTGACTTTGGACTTAGAACTCAAGACTTCGAACTTAGAAAAAGTCAGCAAAATGTTATAATACGGGATTGTATACGTTAACTGATAATCATTTGTTATTTTTGAATTGAAATTTATTAAAAAAAAGATGTACCCAGAATATTTAGTAGCCCCGATGCGGGAAGACCTCATCAGGGTTGGTTTTAAAGAGTTGAAAGATGCCGATGCGGTAACGAAAGCCATCGAAAGTGAAGGAACTGTTTTCGTAATGGTTAATTCTGTTTGCGGCTGCGCTGCAGCTAATGCGCGCCCTGCCGCACAGATAGCTGCACAACATGAAAAACACCCGGACAAACTTGTAACTGTTTTTGCCGGGATGGAAACGGACGCCGTTAATAAGGCCCGTACCTATATGTTGCCGTACCCGCCATCCTCGCCGTCAATGGCTTTATTTAAAGATGGCAAGCTGGTTCATATTATTGAGCGCCACCAAATTGAAGGCCGCCCGGCGCAAATGATAGCCGATAATTTGATCGGTGCATTTGAGCAGTATTGTTGAGTTTTGAGCTTAAAGCATAAAGCACACCCGTTGTCTGTGTCCTCACAGACAACCTTTAGGACAACCTTTAGCCGTCTGTGAGGACACAGACGGCGGGAATTGGTTCGCTTTGTCATTTGTCATTGTTTTTCTTTCCGACTTCCGGACTGCTAATCTCTTATCTCCAACCTCTAATCACTCCGAACGCAAACTTTTTATCGGGTTAACCAACGCGGCTTTTATCGCCTGGAAACTTACGGTTGCTAAAGCAATTAATATGATCAATCCTCCCGATAGGGCGAACATCCACCATTGTGCACCGGTATGATAAGCAAATGTTTGTAACCACTTGTTCATAGCATACCATGCGATGGGCGAGGCGATCATTAAAGCAATTATCACCAGCAATAAAAACTCGGACGATAATAAAGCAAACAATGAACCTACGCTTGCGCCAAGTACTTTACGTATGCCTATTTCTTTAGTGCGCCATTCGGCGGTGAACATGGCAAGTCCTAACAAGCCCAGGCAGGAAATAAAGATGGCCAGGAATGAAAAAGCATCAGAAAGTTTACTGACGATCTGTTCGTTGTTATACAGCTTATTATACTCCTCGTCCGAAAAAGCATAGCTAAAGGAAAAATCCGGGTTGAGTTGTTTACACAGCGTATCCAAGCTGGTGATTGCTTGTTTGGTCTGACCGGGCTGCGTCCTGATCAAGGCGTTGCCATAATCCAGGTTCTCGCCAAAAGGTACCACTAAGGGCTTGATGGGGTCATGAAGGGAACTGAAATGAAAGTCCTTCAGCACCCCGATGATGTGCCCTTCTTTGCCGCGGAATTTCAGCCGTTTCCCGATGGGGTCTTTATAACCGATAAGTTGCAATGCGGACTGGTTGATTAAAAACCCGCTGGAATCGCTGGGAAATCCCGGCGAAAAATCCCGGCCGCTGATTAAAGTCAGTTTTAGCGCTTTGGTAAAGTCGTAACCGGCATAGGTATACGTGAACTGCACATTGAGGTTCGGGTCAGCTCCTGTCCAGTCGATCGCGTCATCGCTTTGCTGGATCAATGTCGGCGTGCTGCTGGTACGGGTTACAGATTGGATACCGGGCATCTTCAAGGCTTCATGTTTGAAGACCTCATATTGAGTACCAAGCTTACCTTCAAGCGGTACATAGACCAGGTTTTCCCGGTCATAACCCAAGTTGACCGATTGCAGGTAATTGACCTGCCGTGAAACCATGATGGTGCCGATGATGAGCACGATGGACAGGACAAACTGGAAAACGACCAGTCCTTTACGGAAGATCGCGGTTCCACTGTCCATTTTCAACGTCCCTTTTAATACTTTGACCGGTTTAAAGGAGGATAGGAACAGGGCCGGGTAGCTTCCTGAAATCAGGCCAGTTGATAGCGTAACGACAGCCAGTTCGAGCCAAAACGACAATTGCCGGAAAGGCAACGCGATCTGTTTTCCAGTTAGCTGGTTAAACAGCGGCAATAAAAACGTCAGCAATCCTAATGCTATCGCGACAGCAAAAAGTGTGACGAGCAAGGACTCCACCATGAATTGCTGTATGAGCGAAGACCGCATCGCGCCGGCTACCTTACGCACGCCTATCTCTTTGGCCCTTTTGAGGGAGCGCGCGGTAGCGAGGTTCATAAAATTGATACAGGCGATCAGCAGGATAAATATGGCAACAATGCTGAATAAATGAACATAACCGATCTTGCCGCCTTGAACCTTCCCGTTCATAAAGTTCCCGTGCAGATACACCTCGCTGTAAGGCTGCAGGGTCAACTGTGGCCCATTGTTATCTTTGGCCTGGTCAGGATGGTAGCGGTCAAAAAATCGCGCGATCTTTTGATTGACCAGCGCGGGGTCCGCACCAGCCCTTAACTGCACATAAGTGCCGGGACCGATATTGGTCATCAAGCCAGCCCATGGGTTTTCCTGCAGGAACTCAAACCAGTTGGTCAGGTATTCGAAATGCTGTGAACTGTTAGCAGGCAAGTCCTCAAAAACAGCACTTACCGTAAAGTCCTTCCGGTTATCAAGACGGAGCGTTTTTCCGAGCGCGTTTGCCGGGCTGCCAAAGAAGTCGTCAGCCATTTTACGCGATATGGCGAGCGATGACGGGGTATTCAAAGCGTTCTGCACATTGCCTTCCAGTAATGGATAACTGAACATCTTAAAGAAATCAGGCTGTGCCGAGTTCCCGTCGAGCTTCAGTAGTTTATCCTCGCTTTTGAACATGTGTTGTCCGCCAAATCCCCAGCCGGAAGCGTACTCCGCCTCGGGTATCGTTCTTTTCAGTTCATCGGCCAGCGGCCCGGGCGTACCATAACCTGCATTGGCGGTATGCCCATCGTACAACGTTTGATAAACCGCAAAGAGCCGATCCTTATGTTGGTGAAAAGCATCGACGCTGCGTTCATCGTTCACCCATAGTAAGATCAGCAAACTGCAAGCCAGGCCAACCGAAAGGCCGGCAATATTTATAAATGTGTGCGCCTTGTTCCTTACCAGGTTACGCCAGGCTACTTTTAAATAGTTTTTTATCATGATTTAGTCATTGTGTCATTAGTCATTAGTCATTGGTGTGTTTGATCATTAGTCATTGGGTCATTATGTCATTGGTAAAAGTTTCACTTTCACCTTTCACCTTTCACCTTTCACCTTTTGCCTTTCACCTTTCTAACTGCCAACTGCAACTGCTAACTGTCCACTCACTGCTCACTACTCACTACGAAGGCTCTTCACAGGGTTGGCCATCGCGGCCCGGATGCTTTGGTAACTTATTGTAATTGCAGCAAGCAACAAGGCCGCAAGCAAAGGGACTACAAAATACCAGGCATCAAAATGAATACGGAATTTATAACCTTCGAGCCATTTATTGCTGCCCCAGTATGCTAATGGAAAAGCAATGGCCGCTGCAATAACAATTAGCCCGATAAAATCTTTTGAAATGAGCAGCACGATGTTCGCTACTGATGCCCCTAATACCTTGCGGATGCCGATTTCTTTTATGCGTTGCGTTATGGTGATCAATGTTAACCCGAATAAACCCATGCAGGCTACAAAAACGGCGAAACCTGAAAACAATGTGAAAACATCTCCGAAATGCTGCTCCGACTTATACTGTTGATTAAAAAAATCATCCAAAAAGAAGTATTCAAAAGCAGATTCAGGAAAAATGCTTTTATAAGTTTTTTCAATTTGAGCGATGGTTTGGGGCATGTTATTACTGCTTACCTTCAGGTCGTAATCGGTTGCGCTGTTAGGGTCGCTTAAACGAAAAACTATCGGGGTGAAATCGTCTTTTAATGAAAGCTGGTGAAAGTTTTGGATCACGCCCACAATTTCATTTTGGAATACCCTGCCTCTGCCGTTCCTGGTTTCCACCAATTTGCCGATAGCATCCTTCGGGTCCTTAAACCCTAATGAAGTGACGGCGGCTTCATTAAGCATCATTGCAGGGTATCTTCTGTCCCGGCTATCACCCGAAAAATTGTTGCCGGCGATAATTTTTATTTTAAACTGATCAATAAAACTGCCCCCGATCTCGAAGGTTGATAGCCGCAGGCTTTTTTCACCGGGAGACTGCGCGTGGCTGGTATAAGCCATGACATAGTCGATAATTTGGCCTGGTATGCTTGACGATAAACTCACGCCCTGTACATGGGGGTTGCGCGCCACTTCAGTTCTGAAAATACTGTCCCTGACCATGTACTTCAGGTTATCTGCATCGGTAGCCCTTACATTTTGCGGGGTGGCAATAACGAGGGTCTGCTTCATGTCCATCCCCTTATTCGCATTTTTCATATAGCTTACCTGGCGGTAAACCACTAACGTGCCGATCATAAATGCTATAGTCGCGGCAAACTGGAAAACCACCAATGCTTTCCTGAGTGTTATGCTTTGGGCCGAATTCATGAATTTTCCTTTCAATACCTGCACCGGTTTATAGTTGGAAAGGACAAGGGCCGGGTATATGGCCGATAACAATACGCCCAAAATGATAAAGCCGGCAAATGCGGATAAAAAAGAAATATTCTTCCATAAAACGAAGCTTAGATCAACCCCGCATAAATGACTGAACCAGGGCATTGCCAGCAATACTATAAATACGACCGCCACAAGGCTAATGACATTTAGCAGCAATGATTCAAAAAGGAATTGTTTGATCAATTGTAAACGCTGTGAACCCAATACTTTACGGATACCTACTTCTTTGGCCCGCTCTATCACTTTAGCTGTGGTAAGGTTTAAGTAATTAACATAAGCGATTATTAAAATCAGCGCAGCAATAATGCCCAGGTACCAAACCATGCCGCCATTGCCGCCGGGACTAATCTCGTCCGTTAAATTTGAATAGAGGTGTATATCGCGCAGCGGCTGCAGGGTAAGCGATATGTTGCTCAAATTGCTTTTCCCTTGCGTTGGGCTATAGTTGTTGTTTTTGCTGAGATCACCGATGCTGCTTCTCAAAAAAGCTGACAATTTTGCGTTAAAAGTTTGGGGGCTTGTTTTTGGCGATAGCAGAATGTAAGAATAATAATCAGGATTAACCCAATCACCGGTCTTAAAATCGCCGGAAAACAGGAAATCAAATTGTAAATGTGAATTGGCAGGTACGTCCTTACAGACACCTGTAACGGCAGCGGTAATATTGGTGCCAGATGTCTGTTCCTGTAAATTAATGATTTTCCCGATTGCATTTTGGTTGGGAAAGTATTTTTCCGCTGTTTTTTCGGTTATGACGACGGTATTTGGTTCATTAAGCGCGCTGGTTGTGCCGTTGAGCATCGGGAATGAAAAAAGCCGGAGAAACGATGCATCCGCCTGGTAAATATTCCTTTCATTAAAAACTATAAGGGAACCGTTGGGCTGGTGCGCCGAAACCATTCCTTCTGTTTTTGCAACCCTTGTCATTTCCTGCACGTCAGGAAACTGGGATTTTAGCGCCGGGCCAACGGCGGAATACGTTCTCGGCAAATTTTCTATCAAATTACCCTGACTGTAATTTTGGTGTTTGATGCGATAGATACGGTCGCCGTTTTTGTGAAAGTTATCATAGCTTATCTCAAAGCTGATATATTGAACGATGAGCAGGCAAGCCGCCATCCCGATAGCCAGCCCGAGGATATTGACCGCTGAGAATGCTTTCTGACGGATCAAAATACGCCACGCGATTTTTAAATTGTTTTTTATCATGGGTAAATCAATTATTGAATTAGTGAATTATTATTTGGTCATTTGCTTCACGCCTTTGACCTTTCTTACTGCTAACTGCTACTGCAAACTGCCTACTCCGTTTTCAAACTCTTCACCGGGTTGGCCACAGCTGCCTTGACAGATTGAAAACTTATAGTGACCAGGGTAATGATTATTATAGCCGCCCCTGCTAATACGAACACATTTATACCGATCGTGGTCCGGTAAGCATAGCCATGCAGCCATTGGCTCATGGCCCACCATGCGGCAGGGAACGCAATAAGCAACGCTATTAAAACCAGTTTCAGAAAATCTTTGGACAGCAATAACACTACACCACTTACGGATGCACCCAGTACTTTGCGTATGCCGATTTCCTTAAACCTTCTTTCGGCAGTAAAGGCTGCTAAACCGAACAGGCCCAGGCATGAGATCAGGATGGCGAGCCCGCCAAAATAACGTGATAGTACAGCCACCCTTTTTTCGGCAACGTATTGTTTCTGATAATCGTCATCCAAAAACCGGTAATCGAATGGATAGCCTGGATGATATTTTTGATATAGTTGCCATAACCGCTCAATGCAGTGCTTTTCTGTTCCTGCTTTTATTTTGACCATTACCGCTGATGTGTAACTGGCCACTAACCGTAAAACAAATGGTTTTATTGTTTCGTGCATCGATTGGAAATGGAAGTTTTTAACCACGCCTACAATTGTTCTTTTTCCATCGCCGAATACATCAATATGCTTACCGATAGGATCCTTAATTCCCATGGCGTCAACAGCAGCCTGGTTCACTATCGCTTCCAAACTGTCGGAGCTTGCATTACGGGAAAAGCTGCGGCCGGATGCTAATTGTAAACCCAGGGTTTCGAACATATCATAGTTGATCCCTATGTTGTTAAATTCAATCAAAGTTTTTGGATCTTTTCCGTCCCAGCGGGGATAGCTTCCGCCGAAATCGTTGATGAGGCTGCTATGGTCCATACCCGAGGCATTAATAACTCCCGGTATATTTTTCACCTCAGCAAAGAATGCCTTGCTGGCGGCAGGCGAAATCCCGGTCATATCAAAACTAAGGACGTTAACTTTATTGTAACCCTGGTTTTTTGTTTGTATAAATTGAATTTGCTGGTACACTACAACAACAGCTATAATGAATATAACGCTTAAAGTAAACTGAAAAACGACAAGCCCTTTTCGTATAAGCAATTCGCTCACAGAAGTTTTGATGCTCCCTTTTAATATAACAATCGGATTAAAGCCTGAAAGGTATAGCGCCGGATAGCTTCCGGCTATGAGGCCGGTAATTAGGGTGATTCCTAAAGCAACCATAACCAAATTACTGTCCAACTCAAGACTAAGTTGCTTACCCGTAATGTTATTAAATTGGGGAAGAAAAAGTATCACTAAGGCAATAGCTATAACCAGTGATAAAAATGTCATCACCATGGATTCGCCCAGGTATTGAAAGATCAGCGATCCCCTGCTGGCGCCAATTGCTTTTTTTATGCCTACTTCTTTTAATCTTTTGGATGCTTTTGCTGTAGATAAGTTCATGAAATTTATACAGGCGATCAGCAATATAAAAATGGCTATAATGGTAAACAGCCGCACATATTCTATTCGCCCCCCGGCCTGCACGCCGTTTTCATAATTGCCGTATAGGTATCCCTTTGAGAATGGCCTTACAAAAAGTGTTTCGTTTGACCCCTTGTATTTGGTTTTCATGAAACCGGCTATCTTACGGTTGAATGCATCAATATTGGTACCTTTCTTTAAAACCAGAAAAGTGCTCGGATCGCTGCTCATACCCCAGTTTTTTTGATATGGAAACTGATCAAGGAACTTATCTAAAGGCAATAAAAAATCAAATTGAACAGACGAGTTTGTGGGCGTTCCTTCAAAAATACCCGAAATGAGGTATGGTTGGGCATGCTGCCATACTATTGTTTTGCCAATCAAGTTTTCGGTAGTATGAAATAATCTCATAGCAAGATCTTTCGAGATAACAATGGAATTTTTATCGGCCATCACCTTGTCCTTATTTCCGGATAGCAGGGGATAGGAGAAAACGTTGAGATAGTCCTTGTCTACAAATTGCCCTGATGCTTTTATGTTATTGTCTTTGGCCGACAAGGTGATATTGCCGAACCAGTCACTGGGAAGCACGCCTGCCGCGTATTCCACTTCGGGCATTTCAATCTTTAGTGTTCTTGCCAAAAGTGAATTGGTCGATGGCCTTGTTTTAACTTCATTAGTATTTTTTTCATTTACCATTACCTGGAATATCTGGCTATCCTTTTGATGGAATTTATCCACATGAAGCTCATCGTTAACCCACAAATAGATGAGTAAAGTACAGGCTAAGCCGGTAGATAAGCCAACAAGGTTAAGCCAAGTAAACTGGCGGTCCTTCAGAAGGTTCCTCCATGCGATTTTGAAATGGTTCTTTATCATGGTTGGTTCATTAATTCACTGGTTCATTAAATAGTTTTTTATCATGTTGTTAGTTCATTAGTTCATTGGTTCATTAGTTCATTGGTCATATCGCTTTGTTCTTTTTACAATTTACCTTTCGCCTTTTACCTTTCAGCTTTAACCTTTTACCTTTCTTACTGCCAACTGCTACTGCTAACTGCCCACTGGTGCAAAGGCCATTAGTTAGCCATTCCCCTTTATACGGGCAAGTACTTTTTTGAAAAGGAAATGACTGTTGTTTTCGTCTTTTTGCTCTGTATCGGTACGCCACCATTCAGACACGAGCTTTATTGTGTTATAAATATCCGGATTTTGTTCCAGCAGTTCATTAAGTTCGCGTAATTCATCTTCTGAGGCTTCACCGGCCAATTTTTTCGTTGCAAGCTTCCAGATACGGTACTCAAGGTTCATGTTACAATCGGGCTGATTATTTCATTACCAACTATTATATAAAATGTGTGCCATAAGCACAGGATGCTCATTACCAGTAATTTAAAAACAGAAAGCAGTAGATGCTGTTCGGATACGTACAGTAGGTGTACGGTTTTAATAGGAAATGTTATTAAACCAATTTGTCGCTTCAGCACGAAACGTTCCTACGGAACGTGAAAAAGGGCTTGTACATATCCTACCAACCAAGCATTCCTACGGAACGCATTTTTATATTAGAGACATGTTCCGTAGGAACATTTGGTTGGTAGAAAAAATAAATTCAAGTGTTTGCGTTCCGTAGGAACGCTTGGTGCTGAAGCGACAATTTGATTTGCGCCCTTATTATGTTAGGCAAAAAAGTGAAAAGTATCAAATATCGAATAATGAATAGCACTTGAAACTACTCTTCATGCAGTTTAAATCCTCACCAAAATACTAATTATATTAGCCGGATTTTGTATATTTGTATTGAATGGCCCATCAATCTTACCCTGCCTCTTTCAGTGTCACTTAGCGCTTTAAAAATAAAAAACGAGCCTGTGAGCAAGTTTCGTGCCGTTTTAGTTTCTGGCATAATTTATTTTAAACCACTGATATACAGTTAGATATGAATCATTTTGCGGCTTTTTTGCTTTAAAACAGGCTAAAACTCTCAAATAATTATCACCGCCTAAACGCGTTTAGCCGGGAAAAGTGCAAAAATTATCACCGCCTAAATGCGTTTAGCCGGGAAAAGTGCAAAAATTATCACCGCCTAAACGCGTTTAGCCGGGAAAAGTACAAAAATTATCACCGCCTAACTGTATTTAGGCGGTGATAATTCCAGAATTGCCAGGAGAAAAGCGCCGGCGGGTAAAATATTGTCCACCCTAGTGTAACAAAGCAACTTCATCCACTGTCATAGCTTTTATAAGTAAAAACTTTATAATTTAGCTTCAAATTAAATTCAACCTACCTGCGATGAATAAACTTTACTTTGTATTTTTTCTGCTTTTAGCAGAATTTTCATTTGCGCAAAAAACCTATATCCAATGCGGAAAACTCATTGACGGCATCTCAAACACAGTGCAAACAGAAGTTACCATAATTGTTGAGGGAAACGTTATCACCGACATCAAAAAAGGGTATGTAACGGGTGATGCCGGCGATAAGCTGATCGTGCTGAAGGATAAAACCGTGATGCCTGGTTTGATTGACTGTCACGTGCACCTCGAAAACCAGTTCAGTAAAAACACCCTTTTGGAAGGTTTTACACTTACCGATGCAGACATTGCTTATCATGCGGCTGTTTATGCCAAAAGAACTTTGATGGCAGGATTTACGACTGTTCGCGACCTGGGTGGGACAGGAGTAAATATAAGTTTAAGAAAGGCGGTACAACAAGGTTTGGTTGAGGGTCCCCGGATAATTACTGCCGGCAGGGCAATCTCCGCCAGTGGCGGCCACATGGATAATTCAGTGGGCTTTCGCGATGATGCTTTTAACCACAAAATGGGACCTGACGATGGTGTTGCCGATGGCCGGGAGGAACTGATAAAGGCAGTGCGCCTGCAAATTAAACGAGGATCGGATGTGATCAAGATTGCATCAACCGGCGGAGTACTTGACCTCAGTGAAAATAGCTCGGGCGCTGAATTTACTATCGATGAAATAAAAGCGGTAGTTGAAACTGCCAAAGATTATGGTTTGCGGGTTGCATGTCATGCGCATGGCGCCGAAGGTATCCGCAGGGCCATCCTGGGCGGGGTTACCTCAATTGAGCATGGAACCTTTATGAATGAGGAAGATATGGAACTCGCCAAAAAATATGGAACTTACCTTGTCCCTACTATTATAGCGGGGAAGTCAGTTGCCGATTCTGCAAAAATACCAGGGTATTTCCCGCCTGTTATTGCCCGCAAAGCAATGCAAGTTGGCACGCAGATACAAGCGACTTTTGGCAAAGCCTATAAGGCAGGTGTAAAAATAGCATTCGGCACAGATGCAGGCGTTTATGCCCACGGCAAAAACTATAAAGAATTTGAATACATGGTTGAGGCAGGTATGCCGCCAATGGAAGCCATAAAAGCAGCCACTACCAGCGCCGCCGACCTGCTTGGAATTGCGGATAAAACCGGCAGCATCCGCAAAGGGATGTTTGCCGACATTATTGCCGTTGATGGCAACCCGCTGGCTGATATTAAAGTAATGAAAAACGTGACCTTTGTGATGAAGGAAGGAAAAATCTATAACCAATAAAAAAACTTATGATAAAGTTTAAAACACTTTCGGCATTGATCTTTTCAGGCGTTCTAACGGGCCTGGTCGTAACTGCATCCTATGCGCAACCCGCCAAATCTGACGATCCGCTGCTAAAGATATATCGTGAAACACCGCCAAAGATCAATGACCTTGTGCATACCAGGCTGGATGTACGGTTTGATTACAAAAAACGCTATATGTACGGCAAGGAATGGGTTACTTTAAGACCGCACTTTTATCCTACAGATACACTCAGGCTGGATGCCAAGGGCATGGACCTTAAAAATATTTCAATCGTAAAAAACGGTAAAAACATTCCGCTGAAATACACTTATGACGACAGCCTTACCATAGCCATCCACCTTGATAAGGTTTATCATAACAATGAAAGCTATACCATTTTTATTGATTACACTTCAAAACCCAACCAGCTTAAGGTTAAAGGAAGCGCTGCTATTAACGATGCCAAAGGCCTGTATTTTATCAACCCTGACAGCGCCGAAAAAGGGAAACCTGTACAAATATGGACGCAGGGCGAAACTGAAAGCTCATCCTGTTGGTTCCCTACTATCGATAAACCAGAACAAAAAACCACCGACGAGATCAGTATGACCGTTCCGGCTAAGTACGTTACTTTATCAAACGGCCGCCTGGCGTCTCAAAAAGTTAATGGCGATGGCACACGTACAGATACCTGGAAAATGGAACTGCCGCATTCGCCTTACCTGTTTATGATGGCTGTTGGTAATTTTAAAATCTACCATGACCACTGGCGCAATAAAGAAGTAAATTATTACCTGGAGCCCAAATATGCGCCTTATGCCAAACAGATATTTGGGATGACACCCGAACTAATTGAGTTTTACTCCAAAACATTAAATTATCCTTTTGCCTGGAACAAATATTCACAGATCGTTGTGCGCGATTATGTAAGCGGCGCTATGGAGAATACCACGGCCACCCTTCACGGAGAGTATGTACAAGAAACTCCGCGCCAGTTATTGGATGCCTATTATGATGCAGGGCGCAGCACCATTGCGCATGAATTATTTCACCAATGGTTTGGCGACCTGGTAACCTGCGAAAGTTGGAGCAACCTGACCGTAAATGAGTCATTTGCCGACTTTAGCGAAATGCTTTGGGCCGAACACAAATATGGCAAAGATGAAAGCGATGCGCATAGCTTTCAGGCGCTGCAGAATTATTTAAACTCGCCCGATGCCAAAAACAAGGACCTTGTCCGTTTTCATTATGATGATAAGGAAGATGTGTTTGATGTGGTAACTTATCAGAAAGGCGGCCGTATTTTAAACATGCTTCGTAATTATTTGGGCGATGCGGCATTTTTTAAGGGCTTAAACGTCTACCTTAAAACCAACGCCTTTAAAACCGGTGAAGCGCAGCAATTACGTTTGGCAGAGGAAGATGCCAGCGGGCGAGATTTAAACTGGTTTTTTAACCAGTGGTATTATGGGGCAGGCCATCCGGTGTTGAACATCGATTATAAATGGGATGAGGCCGCCAAAAAAGAGACTGTTTATATACAGCAAACCCAGGACGGGCAAATATTTAAGTTGCCCTTCGCCATTGATATTTATGCCGGCGGTAAAAAAGAACGCCATAAAGTTTGGATGAATGATAAAGCGGATACCCTAACATTCGATGTTGCTTCAAAGCCCGATCTGGTGAATGTTGACGGCGATAAAGTATTACTTTGTGCAAAAGAAGATAATAAAACAATGGATGAGTTTGTTTTCCAATACCTTAACGCGCCTTTATACCTCGACCGTTTTGAAGCAATTAACGCTGCTGCTGCACATCAGTCCGACAAAAGTGCTCAAAAGGTAATGATAGCGGCCTTAAAGGATAAATATTATGGCTTGCGCATTAAGGCTATACAGGCATTGCATATGAGCAATGATGATATTCATAACGCCGCATTACCTATATTAACCTCGTCAGCACAAACAGATGAGAATACTTTGGCACGGGCCGCCACCATTAGCGCTTTAGGCAAGCTTAAAATATCAGATAACACGAAGATATTTAAGCAAGCTTTGAGCAGTCAGTCGTATGCGGTACAGGGCGCGGCCTTAAACGCTGTTAACCTTTTGGATCCGAAAGAGGCATTAGTTTTGGCAAAAGGGTTCGAAAAAGATAATAAAGGCGCACTAACGCAAGCAATAATTACTGTTTATGCAACAAGCGGCGGCAGTGAGCAATGGCCTTATGTACTTAGGGCCTTTAATGAGGCGTCGGCGCAGGGTAAATTTAACATGGTGCGGAGCTTTGCCGCAATGACCGGGCATGTAGATAAGCCTGAATATGCACAACAGGGAATCGCCGCATTGAAGGACCTGGGCGTAAAATACAAGAAATTTGGTGTGGGCCCCTTTGTCAATGGCTTATTGACGGAAATAAAAACGCAGCGTACTAAATTGAAAGATGATGCATCGGTAAAAGCGGCTGATGATGCCATAAAGGCAATTGACGAGGCAAAATAAAGGTATCCATGCAGGCCCCGTGTGTAGAGACGCGATGCATCACGTCTCTACGTTTTTAACACAAAATTTCAATAAATTAACATTGCTTTAACACTTTGATC
The DNA here is from genome assembly GCA_036758125.1 of Mucilaginibacter sp. Classification (GTDB taxonomy): domain Bacteria; phylum Bacteroidota; class Bacteroidia; order Sphingobacteriales; family Sphingobacteriaceae; genus Mucilaginibacter. Next base: position 277,246 of record DAIOXE010000003.1, on the reverse strand, counting down.
TATAGTATTTTCTATACCTTAGTATAAAATAAACGAGTCATGAAAAAAGCATTACTTTTTTTCATAATCATCAGCGGTGCTTCCCAGCTAAAAGCGCAGCAATTATTCGAACTTAAACCGGCAGATAGTTCATCAAATAATCTTTTTAAGATAAAGCCCAATAAACCGTTTCCGTTATTTCAGCCGCAGCTAAATCTTAATCAAAATTTAGGTAGTGCCATTGCAAAGAACTTTATAAGCAAGGTGGACCACATGCCTGTAATAGCTTTAAACGGCAACTCTAAGATGCCAGTAGTGAAATTGGGCGGATACTCTAAGATGCCCATTAAAGAAATTGGCAGCGAAGATCAGTTCCCGGCTGGGAAAAAGAACCAGGAGCCAGGAACGAGGGAAAAATTATTGGTACAGCCCGATTGAATTCTGGTTCTTGCTCTTGCCTCTTGATTCTTGATTCTTGCCTCTTGACTCTTTTTTAAAAATCCTTATTCAGCAGCTTTTCCAGTTCGGCAAAACTAATATTCATTTTTATCCTTCCTTGCTTTGCATACGAAATCTCCCCTGTTTCCTCCGAAATGATGATAGCTGTCGCATCATTAGCTTCGGTAACGCCAATACCGGCGCGGTGGCGCAGGCCAAATTGGGAAGGAAGATCAATTTTTTCGGTCAAAGGCAAAATACAACTGGCCGATTTTATTTTATTTTCCGCAATAACAACCGCGCCGTCATGCAGTGGGCTGGTTTTCTGAAATATACTTTCAAGCAGGCGTTTTGTTATCTTGCCGTCAATAACTTCGCAGCTATTCTGGTAAAATTGCTCATCATAATACTTCGCGAAAACAATTAATGCGCCTGTTCGTGTATGTTTCAGGCTTTTACAAGCGTCAATTATTGGCTTTATCCGGGCGTAATTATCTTTTTCGGCATCGGCTTTGCCAAAAAAATACTGCCACCAGGCCCTGTTTCGCTGCAGCGACGCATTTTTTCCAACCAGCAATAAAAAGCGCCTTACTTCCTGTTGAAATACCACGATCAGGGCGATAATGCCGACATCAACAAATTTACCGAGTATGCCGGTAAGCAGCTGCATATGCAGCGCCTTTACTATATAATAAAGACCAAACAAAATAGCAAGGCCAATAAAAATATTAGCCGCTATAGTACCCCTGATAAGGTTATACAACTGGTAGATGAGCAGCGCCACCAACACCACATCAAGCAGGTCAAAAAAAGTAAATTTGAATAAGCTGAAGTCGAAAAATTGCATTCGCTAAGATAGAGATTGGAGGCTAGAGATTAGAGGTTAGAAGAAGTTTTTTTTAGTCCGGAGATTATAATCTTCAATCTCCAATCACTAATCACTTATCTCTATCCCACATAGGGCCCGCCCGGAACGCCCCATCCCCACTCCGGCATGGGCGTATCAGGTGTTTCTTCAGTAGTATCGGCACCTGAATTAATAATAGCTATGCGTGTGCCCCACTCAAGGTAAGCCAAAAATGCCGACCGGAATTCGGGGTCCGAAGGCAATGCTAATTCATCCGCTGCTTCCAGCAAAAGCTCCATCCAGCGTCTTCTATGCTTTTCCGTCAAATGTTTTTGAAGATGTTTTTTGATCATTCGAAAATGATCTCCCTCGGATTGACTATAAATTTTAGGACCTCCTAAAACTTCAGCAACAAAATGCGCAACATGCAATCTGTGCTGCGGCGACATATGTTTAAAAACAGGTTCTAATATGTCATCAGCCAAAACCTTATCGTAAAAACTATCAAAAAGTTTTTCAAAAACAGGCATTCCGCCTACCCAATCGTAAAGTGTCGGAACGCCCGGTTTATCGTTAATAGCTATTTTATTTTATGATTACCGGGAGGTAAAGTTAGTTATGAATTTCTGAACTATACAAACCATTAATGCCTTGATATCTCTTTTTTAGGAAATAAAAGGGAAGCGCCAACACTTATTACAAGTATCAGCAAAATGATCAGAAGTGAGTTGCCTGTAGTAAGCCCAATCTTTTCAGCATAATTTGCAGCAAGCATTTTAAGGCCGATAAAGGTTAGCAATGCAGCAAGGCCGATTTTAAGATAGTGGAACTTGTCGATAATATTAACGAGTAAAAAGAACATGGAACGCAAGCCGATTATGGCAAATATGTTTGAAAAAAATACAATATAGGGGTCTTTTGTGATTGAAAAAATAGCCGGAATTGAATCTACAGCAAATGCAAGATCTGTCACCTCGATGATCAGCAAGACCAAAAAAAGAGGGGTTATTAGTTTTTTATAGTTGATTTTAATGAAAAACCTGTCCTCTTCAAATTTGGGGTGCACAGCAAAATATTTGGAAGCAAACTTTACTATGGTATGATTTTGCGGATCGATTTCATTATCCTTGTTGCGGTTGATATACATCGTAATCCCCGTATATACCAAAAATGCCCCAAAGAGATATAATATCCAATGGAATCGCTTAATTAATGTTGCCCCCAGAAAAATAAAGCCGAAGCGCATTAAAATCGCTCCCAAAATTCCCCAAAACAATACTTTATGATAATGCTTCTCGTCGACGGCGAAAGCGGTAAAAATAAGCACCATCACAAATATGTTATCAACCGATAAGGAATATTCAACTATATACCCGCTGATAAACTCCAGCGCCAGGTTTTTTCGGTAAAGCTGCAAACTGCCCGGAAAATCAGATGGATTAAGTTTAAGGTGATGAAAATTTTGAATATTAGCCTGTTGCAGCGCGGCAAAGCTATCAATATGGTGAAGCAGATGCCCGTAATTTAAAATAAGCAGGTAAAAACAAAGCGCTAATGTTATCCAAACCGCGCTCATTATCGCCGCCTGCTTAACGCTTACCGGCTTGTCGGTTTTTGTGAATAAACCGAGGTCGATAGCGAGCATTATTAAAATGAAAATAATAAAGCCTGTTATGGAAATTAACTCACTTTGCATTATTTATCACGTTCGGTAGTAAAACGCACTAATTGCTCTAATCCGTTTCGCGCTTCGCTCTCGGGAAAAGTATTTAATATTTCAAATGCTTCATCCTGGTATTTTTTCATTTGGGTTTCGGCATATTGTAAGCCGCCTGTTTCCCTCACAAAGCTAATTATGGCAGCAATTTTCTTAGGGTCGTCGTTATGGTTTTTAACCAGGTTTATCATCTGTTTTTTAACCGCCGAAGTACTGTTATTGAGTGAGTAAATAAGTGGCAGGGTTACTTTTTTCTCTTTGATATCTATTCCTAAAGGTTTACCGACATCATCTGTGCCAAAATCGAACATATCATCTTTGATCTGGAAAGCTATGCCAATCTTTTCGCCAAAGAGGCGCATTTTCTCGATGGTAGAGTCATCTGCTCCGGCTGAAGCAGCCCCGCATTCGCAGCAGGAAGCGATCAGGGAGGCCGTTTTTTTTCTGATCACTTCGTAGTAAATAGGTTCCTCGATGTCCATTTTGCGTACTTTTTCAACCTGCATCAGTTCCCCTTCGATCATTTGCTTCATCGCTTCAGAAACGATCCTAAGGAACCTAAAATCATCATGTTGTATCGATAGCAGCAAGCTCTTTGACATCAAATAATCGCCGACCAAAACAGCTATTTTATTTTTCCATAAAGCATTGATCGAAAAAAAGCTGCGCCGCTGGTACGAGTTGTCCACCACATCATCGTGTATCAAAGTTGCCGTATGCAATAATTCGACCAACGCCGCGCCACGATGCGTGGATTCATTGATGCCACCGCACAAACTCGCCGAAAAGAAGACAAACATTGGCCTGATCTGTTTTCCCTTGCGTTTAACAATGTAGTGGGTAATACGGTCGAGCAGCGGTACTGAGCTTTGCATGGAAGCTTTAAACTTTCCTTCAAAAACATCAATATCTGCTGCAATAGGTTTTTTAATCTCGTTGATGCTCACCATTGAAACAAAACACGCTTTTTATTTGCCAAACATAAGGAAATTTAGTTGATTGGTGAGTGGTTGATTGAGTTGATTAAGTGAGTGGTTGATTGAATAGGTCATTAAGTCATTTTCAGCTTTCATACTATGAACTATGATCCGTGAACCATGAACAACTAATCCCTTAACATAAATTAACAATACTCCTATTAAACCAATTCCATCATTTAAGCTCTATCACTACAAATAACATAAATAAGAAAAAAACATGAAGATTCGCTACCGGCAGAATGTACGGTGCCGAAAGAAGTCATTTACGCAGTGAAGAGAATCGGACCAGCAGTACCATTTACCGTAATAAGCATGATGATCGTGTCAGATAATTTTTTTAAATACAAATTGAGTTTTCATTTGGCGTTCCGGTTTTTTGCCGGGGCGCCTTTTTAATTACCGTTAAAAGCAATATTATTTTACCTTTGCGGCGTAAGGTTAGAGGGAGTTGTAAAAGTTGTAATGGTTAAAAGGGTTATGGATGTCAAAACACGCTGATATTTTCAACCTTTACAACAACTACAACTTTTTTAACTTATTACAACTTTTTTAACTAAACGAGGAGAGGTGTCTGAGTGGTCGAAAGAGCACGCCTGGAAAGTGTGTGTACGCCAAAAGTGTACCGAGGGTTCGAATCCCTCCCTCTCCGCCAGTTTCGAATCTTTTACGGAGAGATGTCAGAGCGGTTCAATGTACCTGATTCGAAATCAGGCGTACTGTCAAAGGTACCGGGGGTTCGAATCCCTCTCTCTCCGCCATCAAAATTTAAAAAGCCGCTTTAATGGTATAATTAAGGCGTTTTTTATGCCAAAATAAATTACAGGTGCCAATACAGGTGCTAATTGGCTAACCTGTCGGCATGGTAGCCATACCAATTATCATTTAAACGCATCAAATGTTAACCACTTAAACCAAATACAAAGTAAGATATACCTTATTGTATATCTGATAATTATGTGAAACTGTGTATTGCGTTCGCGGATGACAATTAAATAATTAGTTGTCATACCCGGCTTTATTAACTAATTTGTTATCCATCAGGTAGGATATTATAGTGCCTGTACTGTATAATGTGAATACTGATGATGTGTCATAGCCAGCAGGTCAGCTCCGGTTTGTTTGTATCACAATTAGACATGGCTGTTTTAAGAAATATTTCCTCAATCCTCTTTAGGCTGGGAATTTAAAGTAGCTTACAGAGCTTCAAAGGGAAGTGCAGATACTTATGGAAGTTAGTATTTTCGTAAGAATTTTTGTTTTAAATAGCCGGTTAAATATCAAATTTGTCAGCCAATTATTTTTTACCTTACCCGGCTGTTCAACATGAAGAAAATCATTTATATTATCCTTTCAGGCACGCCTGCCTGCTACAGTTTTATCGGCACCGGACAGGTAGTTAAAGGGCTTTCAAAAAGTAATGCTGCAACCTGCTGAAACAAAAACTATAATTTTTACTATTGATAAAGAGAAACTGGCTTTTTATAATGATCAGCTGGAGCACATTACACAACCCGGCGTGTTCAGGTTGATGATAGGGAGCGCATCCGATGATATACGATTGCAGGATAGTTTTGAACTTATCAATTAATTTAATGACGGTTATATGAAAGTATTAACTTATCCGGATTACAAAAAAATGTGCAGGGCTGCTGCTGATATTATTGTGGCTCAAATTCAACTTAAACCCAATTCCCTGGTATGTTTTCCCTCGGGAGAATCGCCGGCAGGAGTGTTTAAGTATTTAATAGCCGATGCCAAAAACGGCAGGGTAGATTTTAGCGGGTGTTATTTTGTAGGCTTGGACGAATGGGTCGGAATGGGCAAGGACGATGATGGAAGCTGCACAAATTTTCTTTATGAAAACTTCTTTACACCCATGCAAATTGAACCGGGAAAGGTGCTGCTTTTTGATGCCAAATCAGCTGATTTGGATGCTGCATGTAAAGCAATGGATGATTTTATAAAAGAAAAAGGTCCTATGGATATTATGATGGTAGGCATTGGTATGAATGGCCACATAGGACTTAATGAGCCCGGTACAGATTTTGATTTATATGCCCATCATTCGCCGCTGGCGCCTGTTACCGTGAGCGTGGGGCAAAAATATTTTAAGAAGCAAACTCATTTGCACCATGGCATAACACTTGGCCTTAAGTATTTGCAGGAAGCAAAAATACCTTTGCTAATAGCCGCCGGATTTAAAAAGGGGAAGATTATTGCGCAAGCTTTGCAAGGAAAGGTAACCAATCAATTACCGGCCTCCATTTTTCAAACGCTGCCATCAGCTTACGTTTTATTGGATAAAGATGCAGCGCAAAGGTTGTGGTGATAGCATTTATAAATACGTTATATCATTTGACAACTTGTCTTCGAAATAAATAACTTTAATAGTTCTGATTATAAATAAATGCTAATAAATTCATCAATTAACCATACTTATGATGCCATTGTGATTGGCTCGGGTATCAGCGGCGGATGGGCGGCTAAAGAATTATGTGAAGTTTTGAGCGCCTTAATTTGGTCTTAACGGTTATACTGTTCATCACTAACGTGCTCCATCCAGTCAACCACTTTGCCATTAAGGTTTTCCTGTATGGCAATGTGAGACAAGCCATTTGTTGCCGAAGCGCCATGCCAGTGTTTCTCGTTGGGTTCAAACCAAACCACGTCACCCGGACGAACTTCTTCAACCGGGCCGCCTTCATGCCGCACCCAGCCAAGACCTGAAGTAATGATGATCGTTTGACCAAGCGGATGCGTATGCCAGGCGGTTCTTGCGCCGGGCTCAAAACTGACCGTAGCCGCTGCGCCACAACGCGTGTCATTAGCATCAAATAACGGGTCAATTCTTACCGCGCCAGTAAACCAGTCAGCTGGTCCTTTGGCGGATGGCCTGGCGCCTAATTTTGTTATTTCCATAGTTCAAGCGTTTTTTAAAGACTTCATATCAATTACAAAGCGATATTTTACATCGGCTTTCAGCAAGCGTTCATACGCTTCGTTGATCTGCTGTATACTGATCATTTCAATATCGGCAGTAATATTGTGCTCCCCGCAAAAATCCAGCATTTCCTGGGTCTCGGCAATGCCGCCGATCATGGATCCTGCAAAGCTTTTGCGACCTAAAATGACGCTGAAGGCGGCAACCGGCAGTGGATGTTCAGGCGCGCCGACCAGTGCCAGTGAGCCATCTACGCGGAGCAGATTAAGGTAAGCGTTAATATCATGCCCGGCCGATACGGCATCCAGGATGAAATGCAGTTTGCCCCGGTAGGCAGCCATCTGCTTCTCGTCTTTGGACAGCACGACTTCATCAGCACCGAGCCGTTTGGCTTCGGCAAATTTTGATTCGGAAGTGGTAAAGGCAACCACATGTGCGCCCATTGCTTTGGCAATTTTAATACCCATGTGGCCCAAACCGCCAATGCCCACAATACCTACTTTTTTACCCGGGCCTGCGTTCCAGTGACGCAGCGGGGAATAGGTAGTGATACCAGCACACAAAAGCGGTGCGGTTGCGGCTAAATCGAGATTTTCAGGTATACGCAGCACGAAGTCCTCATCGACCACGATGCTTTCCGAATAACCGCCAAAAGTCGGCGTATCCAGGTGTTTATCCGGCGAATTGTACGTTTGGGTAGCGCCCGGCTCACAGAATTGTTCCAATCCTTCCTTACAATACTGGCATTCGCGGCAGGAGTCTACCAGGCAGCCTACACCAACCACATCGCCAACCTTAAATTTGGTCACATGATCGCCTACGCTGACGATTTTACCTACAATTTCGTGGCCGGGAACGCAAGGGTATACAGTAAAATGCCATTCATTACGCGCAGTATGCAGATCGGAGTGACAAACCCCGCAATACAATATGTCAATTTCCACATCATGTGGCGTAGCTTTTCTGCGATTGATGTTGAGCTGGTTTAAAGGAGCTTCGGCCGCTTGCGTGCCATAAGCTTTTATTTGTGTTGTACTCATAACTTGTTATCGGATATGATTTATAATTGTTAACTTTTTCATATTTAAATGGCCCTGATAAATTTTGCCGCAACACCGCCGGCAACGGTATTGTCCATAACATCTTTATAAACGACAGCGCCGGCCGCAACCACTGCGTTTTCGCCGATGGTCACCCCCGGCCTCCCGAAGACGTCTTTCATATCGCAAAGCTCGATTATTTCTTCCTTCGCAGTTTATGACTATCAAACCAATGATTAAGAATTTCAAACTTCCATAACGCGTAGAGACGATGGGTTGGTACCAGTCATGCGTTTGAAATAATTGTTGAAGTAGCTTGGGTATTCAAACCCAAGTGCATAGGCGATGTCGGCAATATTCCAGTCGGTATGCTGCAACAGGGCTTTAGCTTCGTTGATAATGCGCTCAACGATGTGAGCCGTTGTCGGTCTGCCCGTCACTTCTTTTACCATGCGGTTCAGGTAATTGACATGCAGGGCCAGGTGCTGTGCGTAATCCTGTGCCGTTTTTAGTTGCAATGGATTGTCCGGGCTTTCAATAGGAAACTGCCTTTCCAGCAGTTCCAGGAAAACTGCTGTTATCCTTGAGGCCGCATTCTTATGCTGGTCGAAACGTTCCGAGGGCTGTAACTTCATCGCCTCATGCAGGATTAAATTCATGTAATTGCGCATCAGATCATCCTTATAGATGTAATCGCTCTGCTGCTCCTCGATCATTTTCTGAAAAATGGAATTCAGAAGGTCCTTTGCTGATCAGTGATTGTCAATATCGGCGTCCCGCCTATTTTGAAAAAAGGCGACTGATGTAAAAGACCGGGCCGTTCAGAAACATTCAGGAATTCCTCCGAAAAGAGACAGGTGTAGCCTGCGTAAGTGGTTGATATTGTCTCCCAGGAATATGGGACATGTGGATTGCCGAAAAACAACACGGTGCCTTCTGCTTCAAAGCTCCGGTCGGCATAATGGATGATGCTTTTACCCGTACTCAGGCAAATTTTATAGAAGTCTTTCCTGCTATAAAAGCGCGTGACCTGGCAATCGTCTTCTATCTGGAATACATTAAAGCCTTTCAGCTTAAGTTCATTATTGAACGCCGAAACCGAGCGCATCTTTTTGCTTTCCATGAGACAAAGTTAAGAAATTCAAAACCTTTATGTTCAAAATTAATTATATCTGAACCATGATTAAAGGATTTAATGATTTTAGTGGTTTCTTTCAAATTACTCATATTTGTATATGAGCAACTGGAAAGACGGGATGATAATGACTATGACATTTTCCAGAAGGCACGTAAATTAATAAAATTCGCTTTAATATGATCGGCAAAATCTTTTACCTTTAACAATTAAACTTAATTATTATGGCAACAATTGTAGCCCGGCACAAAGTCGGCGATTTCGCGACATGGCTCAAAGGTCATGAAGAAAGGGCGAGGTTACTTGCACCTGCAATTTCAAGTTTTCAAACATTCCAGGACACAGACGATCCAAATTCCATCGTATTGGTTGGGGAGGTTAAGGATATGGGAAAACTTGATGAAATAATGAATAGCAAAGAGAGTTTGGAGGCGCAGGACCGGCACACGGTATTGCGGCCCATCATTGTTTCGATGCAGGTACCGATTTAGCAGCAGGGCGTGGTTTGGAGACAAAAAAGCCCGTGCCTAAACATGGGCTTCTAATTGTTTGGCTACAAACAGGTCATATTCCATTTGTAGTCCTAACCAATAATGGGAACTGATGCCTAAGATTTTTTCAAGCTTTACAGCTAATCTTGCCGAAATATTTCGTTTCCCTGCGAAAATTTCGCTTAAGTGGTGGGGCAAAATATCAAGGGATTTAGCAATATCCTTCTTCAGGATATGCCTTGCTTCAATTTCCTCCAGCAAAAATTTGCCGGGGTGAAATGCCTCTATTTCAATTTCGTTACCATTATGATCTAATACTTCGTTATTATTCATAAAAGGTTAAAGTCTCCTGAGCTATAAGTTTAGGAGTAGTAATGAACTCTTCAAAAGAAACAAAAACATTACAGATCATCCGATTTATAACCTATTCTTTTCCTGGGTTTGGGTTGTTCCTTGCGTTCTAACAACTCATCAAGGTAGCGAAAAACAACTTCGATATTTTTATCATGGTTATCCAGTTTAGATTTTATCTTTTCTACTTCCAGCCACAGTTCAGTCTGATCTGCAAGAGTTTCTCTGAGTTTTACAAAAATATCAATGATCCTTATGCTTACTTCAATGGCATTTTTACTTTTCAAAACATTGGCTAACATTAATATTCCATGCTCGGTAAAAACAAATGGGAGATACTTTGAGTGTTCGCCCGTTTTTAAGGTCGCAATTTGCGACCTTAAAAGAAAATTTTCTTCTTTAGTCAATTCAAACATAAACCGTTCGGGGAACCTTAAGATATTTCTTTTCACCTGCTCTTTTAAACGTTTCGTTTCTACTCCGTAAAGTTCTGCCAAATCATTGTCAAGCATAACTTTTTGTCCTTTGATAAAGTAAATTTTATTCATCAATACTTCATCAGGTACTATTGTTTCTCCGGCCATTGTTTATTTTGAATTATAACTTTAAAATTCAATAATAACATTTTAAACTTAAGGCCGCAATTTGCGACCTTAACTTAATGACATTGTACTCGCGCTTGAGGAGGGGGAATAGGGGCTCATCGCTGAAAGCGTAGGCATACGGTTTGTTGGTGATAACACCAACAAAGGCGGAGCATAGTACATCTATTTTAAAAAACAATTTTTATGAAAAAGTACATCTTAAGAATGATCGCGTTGCTGGTATTTGCGTCAGTTGCCCTATCGAGTTGTTCAGTTGAATACCGTAATGCGCATAGAGGGCACCGGGACGGAGATCACAGTCATGATCAGGGCCACGACCAACATTATCGTAATTACTAAACGCTAACAAGAATTAGAAATATTTAGGCGACTGGTGTTCACCTGAGCCATTTTTAAACTAAAAAGCCTCCGGAAGTTCGGAGGCTTTTTAGTTGATTGAATTATTGTTTAAGACCTTAAAAGAATATATCGTCCGCGTTCTCGTGACTCTGGAAATAGGTCTTGGTCACGAGAAGCCATTGCACACAAGCCAGACGCGTTCTCGCGCCAGATGGGAAGCGAAATAGCCGTAGCGCATGCCCCAATCCTTCCAGCAATTGGCCATACGGTGGGCCACCTGTTTTATGCCTGCTGTGCGTAGTTTGTGCGGAATGCTGTCCGAAGACTTTGTCTTCGGATAAGCTAAGCCTGTAGTTTATAACTACAGTAACGAAAAGCATGATAGCAAGACGAAGCGTTAGAGCGCCGGGCTTTGTTATTTATATTTATAGTACGGCTACGTTTTATTGAAAGTAGAATTTAGACTTATCAATGCATAATTTATTAATCTATCGAGAACCGTTGCTCATCTGGAACAGTGGCAAATACATGTGATGTAATGAAGCGTGGTGGTGCTTCACCCTCCCACTATTTTTGTAAATTCTTTGTTCTAAAACTTTCTTCTCTGGAAAATTGTATAACTTTAAACTTCTAAATCCAATTACCTATGGAAAGCAATAAAACCCATCACGGGCCCGAGAGCGAATTGGAGGTCAGGGATAATTCACGCCGCACCTTTTTAAAACAATCTGCCCTCATTACCGCTGTGGCCCTGGCCCCTGCGCCGGCTTTAAAAGCCGCGGAGATGCACATCGATGAAAAAATTGCGGAGGCTTTTGAAAAAGTGCCGCTTAAGATGGAAGTCAACGGCAAAGCGCATAGCCTTATGGTTGAGCCGCGTTCTACCCTGCTTGACATCCTGCGCGAACAGCTTGACCTTACCGGCACCAAAAAAGGCTGCGATTACGGCCAGTGCGGCGCTTGTACCGTTCATGTGGATGGCCACCGTGTAAACTCATGCCTCACCCTTGGCGTAATGGTTTACGGCAAAAAAGTAACCACTATCGAAGGTTTGGCCAAAGGCGAAGAACTGCATCCCATGCAAGAAGCCTTTTTAAAACACGATGGCTTTCAGTGCGGCTATTGTACGCCGGGGCAGATCATGTCGGCGGTGGCTTGTATCCGCGAGGGTCATGCCAATACCGAGATGGAGATCAGGGAATACATGAGCGGCAATATCTGTCGCTGCGGGGCCTACCCCAATATAGTTAATGCGATACAGGAAGTTAAAGGCGGAGGGTTTGTAGTATGAAACAGTTTCAATATTTACGCGCCGCCACACAGCAGGATGCGCTTGTGGCCATCGCCAAACCGGGCACAAAGATCATCGCCGGAGGCACCAATTTAGTCGACCTGATGAAACGCGGTGTTACCGCGCCTGATAAGCTGGTGGATATTAACCATCTGCCGCTAAAAAGTATAATGGCTACCAAAACAGGACTGCATATTGGTGCGTTGGCATTAAACAGCGTGGTTTCCGAAAACAGCCTTGTGGTGCAGAAACAGCCTTTGCTTTCAATGGCCTTAAAAGCCGGGGCGTCGCCGCAATTGCGCAATATGGCAACTGTTGGCGGCAATATGATGCAGCGCACGCGCTGTACCTATTTTTATGATACCACCATGCCTTGCAACAAACGCGAACCCGGCACAGGCTGCGGCGCGATGGAGGGATACAACAGGATGCATGCCATTTTTGGCGCGAGTCCGCAATGTATTGCGGTACACCCAAGCGATATGTGCGTGGCCCTGGCCGCCCTTGACGCGGTAGCAATAGTAACGGGTAAAAAAGGCGAAAGGCGCATCCCCTTCAACGAGTTTCACCGCCTGCCCGGCGATCATCCCGAAATAGATAATCATTTGGCAAAGGATGAAATGATCCTCGGTGTAGAGATCCCGGATAATCATTTCGCCAAAAACAGCTATTATTTAAAAGTCCGCGACAGGCAATCTTATGCATTCGCGCTGGTATCGGTGGCAGCAGCGTTGGATATAAGCGGCGGCACCATCCGCCAGGCACGCTTGGCAATGGGCGGCGTGGCGCATAAACCCTGGCGCTTGTATGAAGCAGAGAAATCTTTGATAGGCAAACCGGTATCCGAAGACAGCTTTAAACATGCAGCGGAAATAGCCATGCAGGGAGCAAAGGCTTATGAGTTTAATGCCTTTAAATTAAGGTTGGCCCCGGCAAGTATTATTGAGGCGTTGAGACATGCGGGAGGGGTGGTTTAGTGAGTAGTGAATGGTGAGTAGTGAGTGGTGAGCGGAAATAATATATAAATGCTTTTACCCTCTTTCCCGCTTGCGGAAGAGAGGGTGGTCGAGCGAAGCGATGACCGGGTGAGTAAATTATGCGAGCGACATTGACGCAAATGCCCGGCGCACAGTTTACTCACCCCGACTACGCTTCGCTGGTCGACCCTCTCTTCGCCTTTGGCGGAAAGAGGGTGAAAAATAATTTCTTTAATTAATCATGTTGCCAATTCAAGGGTATTATTCTTAACGCATAGGATAGTTTTATAATTACAAAGGCAATGGAAACTAAAACAGCATTCGGGGAAGTCCCAGGCATAAAACGTGTCGATGGCCATTTAAAAGTGACGGGCGCTATAAAGTATGCTGCGGAATATAGTTTTCCGGGCCTGGTTTATGGCGTATTGGTAAGCAGCGCCATTGCCAAAGGGAGGATTACGGCCATTGACAGCAAAGCGGCGGAGAAATCACCAGGGGTGCTGGCTGTTATCTCACACCTTAACGTGCCGAAAATTCCGGGTTACCAGGATAAGCCAAATGAATACGACCCTAATATCCGCACCTTTAATGATGATAAAGTTTATTTTAACGGTCAGCCGGTTGCGCTGGTAATAGCCAATACTTTTGAACGGGCCAAATATGCGGCGTCATTAGTAAAAGTAGCCTACAAGAAGGAGCAGCATCAAACCAGTTTAGACGCCAATTTGCAAAATACTTATAAGCCATGGGGCGATGGCAGCGACTATCTGCGCGGCGAAGCAAATGCTTATAAATCAGCGCCGGTAAAAATCGAGGCAGAATATCATACGCCGATCCATGTGCATAATGCTATGGAGCCCTTTGCCATGACCGCTATTTGGGATGGTGATAAAGTAACTGTTTATACCAAAGCACAGTATATCAAAGGCATGCAGCAGAACATCATGGGCATGTTTAAACTGCCCGAGGCGAACGTACAGGTTTATTCGAAGGTGATCGGTGGGGCTTTTGGCAGCGGTTCGCCGCTTTGGCCGTATGCAAAAGCCGCTTTAATAGGCGCTAAAATAATAAACAAGCCGCTTAAAGTAGTGATTGACCGAGAGCAAATGTTTAGCATGGTGGGATACCGTTCGCCGGCTGTGCAAAAGTTAGGCATGGGCGCAACGGCGGATGGTAAGCTGATCGGAATTACCCATGAAGCAACCGGCGAAACGTCAACCTATCAGCAATTCGCTGAAGGAATTACCGGCACGACACATTTTTTATATGATTGCCCCAATGTAAATACGCAATACAGATTAACCCGTCTTGATCTGAGCACCCCAACCTATACCCGCGGGCCGGGCGAAACAACAGGCGTATATGCCCTGGAATCAGCGATGGATGAACTGGCTTATGCTCTCAACATGGACCCGCTGGAGCTCAGGAAAAAGAATTATGCTGAAAAAGACCCGTCGAACGGCCTTCCCTGGTCGAGCAAGTATTTGAATGAATGTTATGAACTAGGCGCGGCGCATTTTGGATGGGAGAAGCGCAGCCAAAAGCCGGGTTCGGTATTAAAAGATGGCTGGCTTGTGGGTTACGGCGTAAGTAACGGGGCTTATGGCGCGGGCAGGGCCAATTGTACAGCCAAAGCAAGGTTTAGCGCCGATGGTAAATTGCTTATCCAAAGTTCCACCAGCGACATGGGGCCGGGAACGGCAACGGTCATGGTTAAAATAGCTTCGGGCATTATTAATATACCGGTTGAAAATATAAGGTTTGAGTTGGGCAGTTCGGCTTTACCCCCAGCTCCGGGCGAATATGGCTCCATGACCACTTCATCCGTTGGTTCGGCGGTATATGATGCTTGCACCGCGCTGAATGAAAAATTTAACCAATTAGCCGGCGTTAGCGGTACCGCCGACCCCGATTATGTTAAAATATTAAAGGATCATAACCTGCCGTACCTTGAAGTTACCCACGAATCGGGACGGTCGGCTGATGCGCGCAAATATTCGGCCCATGCCTATATCGCGCACTTTGTTGAAGTGCATGTTCATCCGGCTACCGGTATGGTTAAAATAAAAAGGGTAGTTTCCGCTGTAGATGGCGGCAAGATACTCAACCCGATAACAGCAAGGAGCCAGATCATTGGCGGTATCGTTTGGGGTATAAGCATGTCGTTAATGGAAGGCGGAGTGCTTGACCACCGTTATGGTAAATATGTGAACAGCAACCTTGGCGAATACCATGTACCCACAAATGCCGATGTGCCGCAAATAGAAGTAATATTTATTGATAAAAAGGACCCGGTTACAAATCCGATGGGCTCAAAAGGCATCGGCGAAGTGCCAATTGTAGGTTTTGCCGCGGCGGTGGCCAACGCGGTGTTTAATGCGACGGGAAAACGGGTGAGGGATTTACCTATTACGCCGGAAAAGTTGGTGTGAGCCCCCTCTAAATCTCCCCAGGTTGGGGAGACTTTTTATGAGCTGATTAAATTAAGAATAAAAAACATGTCATTTCGACGAGGAACGAGGAGAAAACCTATCGAACTACGCATTTCGGCTATTGCGAGGTCGTATAAGTTTTCTCGCTATCGCTCGAAATGACAGGGCTTTTTGATATCAAATATGAAAGACAATACATTAAATAAACCTTCCTCTTCCGATGGCATGAAGCGCGTTGACGGGCGGGCGAAAGTTACCGGCGCGGCCAGGTATTCGGCTGAATTTAATGTTAAAGGGGTAACCTACGGAGTGTTGGTGGGGAGTACTATTGCTAAGGGAACTATCAAATCTATCGATACCAAACAAGCCGTGAACGCGCCGGGGGTATTGGCTGTGATTACCCATTTTAATTGTCCCAAGGTTCCCGGTTATCAGAGCGCTGACCCAAATGCCAAAGGGCCGGTGAAAATATTTTATGATGATAAGATATTATATAACGGTCAGCCAATCGCCCTCGTAATTGCGGATACTTTTGAACGGGCGCTGTATGCGGCCTCATTAATTGAAGCGCAATATATTGCCGAAAAACATTATACCAGTTTAAAAGATAATTTAAGCAAAGCCGTTACACCGCATGATGACGGCGAATACAAACGCGGTGACCCGGATGCCTGGAAATTAGCCCCGGTTAAACTGGAGCAGGAGTATATTTTACCCAGCGAGGTGCATAACCCAATGGAACTTCATGGCATCGTAGCCCGCTGGGATGCCAATGATAAGATAACCGTTTGGACCAAAACGCAAGGGGTTAAAGACACGCAGGGCAGTATCGCCCAGCTATTTAAAATACCGGTAGAAAATGTACAGGTAAATTCAAAGTTTGTGGGTGGGGCTTTTGGCAGCGCCTTGCAAGTTTGGCCGCATGAGGTGGCCGCCATCATCGGCGCAAAAGTGGTAAAGCGCCCGGTAAAGTTAGTTTTAAGCAGGGCTGATATGTTCACATCCGTAGGTTACCGCCCGCATACCTGGCAAAAAATTGGGATCGGCGCCAATCCGGATGGAAAATTGGTTGGCGTCAGCCATTATGCAGTCGGACAAACCTCCACCTACGAAGATTTTGCCGAAGGGCCGGCTGATGTGAGCCGGCAATTGTATGCCTGCCCCAATGTTTATACCAGCAATAAAATACTCGCGCTGGATGTTGGTTCGCCAACCTGGATGCGCGGCCCGGGGCCTGCCACGGGCACTTTTGCGCTCGAATCAGCATTGGACGAGCTTTCTTATGCCCTTAATATCGATCCGATAGAACTGCGTTTGCTGAACTATGCCGAAACCGACCCGGAGAGCGGGAAACCGTTTTCAGGGAAAAATTTAAAAGACGCCTATAAAATGGGCGCTGAAAATATTGGCTGGGCCGGGCGCAGCCAAAAAGCAGGGTCGGTTACAAAAGATGGATGGTTGGTGGGCTACGGCGTATCAGGCGGCGTATTTGGGGCAGACAGGGAGCCATCGACAGTAAAAGCAATGATGATGGCAGACGGCACCCTGATATTGCAAACTGCGGTAAGCGATATAGGGCCTGGAACGGCCACAGCTATGGTATCTATCGCTTCGGAAACAATGGGTATCCCTGTAGATAGGATCAGGTTTGATCTGGGCGATTCTTCCCTGCCGCCTTCGCCGCAGCAGGGAGGTTCTACCATAACTTCGAGTGTTGGGTCAGCTGTGTACATGGCTTGTAATGATCTGAAAGAAAAATTTCAGCAGCTAATCGGTAATGGCGGTGAGAATAAGCCTGATTATGCGAAGGTATTGAAGCAGCATAACCTGCCAAAACTGGAGGTAGTCACTGCATCAAAGGCCGGCCCCGAAGTTGATAAATTTTCTATGAACTCCTGGTCGGTACATTTTGTTAAGGTAATGGTAAATCCGGCAACCGGAGTAATAAAATTGGATAAAGTTACCTGCGTTGCTGACTCTGGGCGTATTATGAGCCCAAAAACAGCCCGCAGCCAGCTAATAGGCGGCGCAATTATGGGTATTGGCATGGCATTAACAGAGGAGGCGGTGATTGATCACCGCTATGGCAAAGTAGTGAATAATAATTTTGCTGATTATCACGTGCCGGTTAACGCCGATATACCCCAAATTGAAGCCCTGTTTGTAAACAAACCCGACTTCAATATTAACCCCATCGGCGCAAAAGGCATGGCCGAAATAGCGTTAATAGGCATGACCGCAGCAGTTGCCAATGCGGTTTACAACGCAACCGGAAAAAGGGTGAGAGACTTGCCTATTACGCCTGATAAGTTGGTATAAGCGAGCCCCCTCTAAATCTCCCCCGGTTGGGGAGACTTTAAAAGCTCTATAATAAGGCGTTTTATTTTTTGAAATGAAAACTAAAAGTCCTCCCTACCGGGGAGGATTTAGGTGGGGCTAAAACTTCAAATTATCCTTCACCCAATGCTGAACTTCCTCCTGTTTTGTGATCTCAGTTGGCATTTTATCGTGGATCAGTTTTTCCATCTTATTACCGGTATTTGAAAAACGGTAATCCCAAAGGGCCATTAGCTTATTTATTAAGTAAACCACTTCATTTCCTTCGTCCTTATTAAAAACGGTGTCATCCGGCTTGCCATTAACACGAGGGTCATGCTGTATGTAGTTCGTCCATTTATAATCCGAATAAAATAAATTCCTTCTCGAAAACAAGATCATGATCGCGCTAATTTCTATAAAGGTACTCATAAATAACGGGCTTTAGCCCTTTTTTGCTATTTATTGATGTCGCGTAAAATTTTTCTGACAGAATTAACTTATATTTTATCCAATATTTCTACAAAATACCATCAAAATTTCTACAGAATAGTGTTTTATACTTGATAAAAACTATAAAGCTATGAGAAAGAATTTATTGTTATCATTTGTCATTGTCTTAGCAATAATGAATGTAAAAGCACAGGACTTAAAAACCAAAGATGTGCCTGCGGTAGTAAAATCAGCACTGGCAAAAAAATATCCGGAAGCAAGCAAAGTAAGCTGGGAAAAAGAGAAAGGCAATTATGAAGCGAACTGGGGCGGTAAATCGGGCGAGGATAATTCTGTTCTGTTTACGCCATCCGGTACTTTTATTGAAATAGTTAAAGCCATTGCGGTAGCCGATCTGCCTAAAACTGTGGCTCCCTATGTAAAAGCGCATTATAAAGGGGCAAAAATACGGGAAGCAGGCAGGGTAACTGATGCCGGCGGTAAAACCAAGTATGAAGCTGAGATAAAAGGCGCAGACCTGATCTTTGATGAAAATGGGAATTTTATAAAAAAGGATTAACTTGTAGAGACGCAAAGTATGCGTCTCTACAAATCACCAACCTTTTAATTGCTTTATGTAAGCAGTTAATTCATCAGCGATCAGCTTGTGCTCATCAATATCGGGATGGCCGCCGCAACCATTATGATACTGTTTAGAAAAAAAATATCTGTAAACGTTTTTGTCGCCATGGGCATTCGTAAAACTGGTAATACCGGTAAGGTACCGTTTTAATACGGGCGTTAATGTATTATCACCCATTGGGCTGCTAAGGCAAATGATATCGGCCTTGGGGTAATGCTGCCTTATGGCCCTTATAAAATTAACATAAGTGCTGCAAAACAAGGTCGAGTCCTGTTTAGGGCCGTCATTCTGCCCCAGGCATATCGTAACTATATCGGGCTCGTAATCAGCAAATTTCCATTCAATCGTATCGCCGCGAAGAAAAACCTTATCATATATCTGCGGCATAACCACATTCATATTACAGCAGCTATGTACCAGTCCTACGCCCGCCAGGGCTGTCAATTGCCATTGTGCATTCAAATTACGCGAGGTAAGTGCGCCATAACTCTTATAGGCATTATGCTGATCATACCATTGCCCGCTGCCACATGGCGTTGATGAAAGGTCCATTCCGGTACCACTGGTAATGGAATCGCCGAAATACTCGATTTTGCGTTTTGGTTTCGATGGCAGGGGCAAAAGCTGCTCACACCTGAAACCAACAAAATCAATATAGCCGATGTTTGATTCGGTATCCTTGCATATCATAATGGTATGTTCAGTACCGGCCAATCCTTCGGGTACTTTTATGGTATCGGCAATGCCGGTTAATCGTATCCTGTATAGGTTTTTATCATCAATGATGATCTCCAGGTAGTTATGATTGCTCCCTCCGGATACTTCATCGTTAAGCAGAATTTGGCATTGGCTGCCTTTAAACTTCGCCTTAATAGAAACACCCGGCGCCCAGATGCGCGGCATTTGGGGATTCGAAAAATCTATTCGCCCTACGTACTGTATATTGGCATTATCCGCTTTAAAGAATTTTAAACCTTTATTGGCAGCGGATACGGAAAGCATTGTGCTCAACAACATCAAGATTAGCAAATAAACAAAATGCTTCATATTTTACAGGTATTTAATGTCATAAAAAAGGCGATCCGATGAAACCGGTCGCCTTTGCGTGAAATTATGTTTTATTAGTTTTGATCTGTTTCGTCAGACGGCAATCCTACAATTTTATAGGTTTTATTGCCGTTAGCATCAACTTGTTCCTGGTAATAAACCCCATCAGGCGATACCCACAACTTTTCGCCGTTCACTTTTATCTTCATGCAATCCCGTGGCAGTTGAGTTACTATGTCACCCATTTGCGGGCCTTGCGGCTGCTGATCCTGAACTGTTGCACCTGTCGTACCTGTCGTATTTAATTCGCCGTCCTTACCCGCAACCTCGTAAACAACGGTACCGTCATCCTTAGTAACCGGCTGGTAATAAACACCATTCAATTCATAATATTGCACGCCATTGATCACGATCGACTGTGCTTTATCCGGTAAAGTAGCTATCTCAGCGCCGATAGGAGGTTCAACAACGGTGTACTGGCTGTTATCATACTGATAAAATAAACCGTCACTATAAAAATACTGATAATCCCCCCAAAAAAAAGGATAATAACCATAAGGTAAAAACTCACAGGTAAAACCAATTCTTGGATAATAGTAGGAATTATAATATCCGTGAGAATAATGATAATAATCATGGTTGCCCCAATAGCCACCTCTATAACCTATTCGTGGCGTGGTGCGATATCCATTAACGCTCGTACGAACCGGGTAACCGTAATTACCTCTTGCAGCAACGCCCTGGCGCGGCGCATACCCGTAGTTGCTCCTCACAGTTGCGCCCTGGCGGTTTACGTAGGTCGAATTTCTTTGTATAGAAACAGTATTACGCTGAACTGAGCCCGAGCCTGGCCTCGAAATGCCAACATTTCCTGATGGCCTGCCGCCACCACCGCCTGAAGGCCTGACACCTCCGCCCGATGGCCTGAAACCAGCGCCGCCGCCAAAGCTGGCACCGCCGCCGCCTGATGGCCGGGATACACTGCCGCCACCGCCGCCGCCTGATGGCCGGGATACACTGCCGCCGCCGCCACCGCCGCCGCCCGAAGACCTGGAGCCACCGCCGCTGCCGCCGCTGCCGCCGCGCTGTGCGCTGGCTGGTAAAGCTAAAAACAAACACAATATTGTGCCTGAAGCAGCATAAAGTAAATTTTTATGTAACATTTTCATGATCTTTAGATAATTAAAATAATCAGCAGATTAAGGCTTAACGAATTATAGACTAACGGTATGCTAATTGGTTTAATGATAAATAAATTATTTATAAATATACAAACAAATCAGGTATGGTTTATAATAAACCGGGTTTTGTTACAAACCCGTGAAAAAATTAAATCGGTATTTGTCGTAAAAATACGTGATTTGCGGCCTATATTTCTTCTGCAATAAACAAAAACGGTTCGTCAAAGTGCAGGCTAAAAAATCCGTCATTTGTAGTTTTGTATTGATGGCCTTCTACTTTTTCAAGACCTGAAAATTCAAGTTTGTGGGCCGGGGTCAACAATTCTATAGTTTCACCTGCGGGCTTCCACTTGCTGAAACCCGGGTTAACAGGGTATATTTTTTTATGATCATAGAAAATAACCAAGTCTATCTTATCAGCAAAATGCTCGTAGTCATTTAGCTTCAATTCATCCGTTACAATATTAACCGAAGGATATTCATAACTTGTAAGGTATTTTAAAGCGGCATCTGTGAGGTTATCATCCCCGCACGACATCAGTTTAACGTCTGATTGCGAAATATCCTCATCACCGTTAGTTATTATCCAATCTATTTTAGTCCCGTTAACAACAAGCTTCTCTGCCGTTTGGGAAGTAGTTATAACAGTCGGGCTCCATTCCAGTAATTGCCCCAGCAATTCGTCAGGAAAATTATCAAGGCCCAGCACGAGCAGTGCAGGTTCCTGTTTTTCGCGTACAATGTGGTGGGATGACATAGATTGGGGATATTTGTCTGAACTCGAATTTATAGAATTAACGAATTAACAGAATTTGCAGATTGAAAATAATTCGAACAATTCGTTAATTCTATAAATTCGAGTTCAGACAAATATATCAATATATCTTCTGATAAAATGCCTTCAAAGCCGATGCCGGATCAATAGCCAAATTAACCGCCGCTGATACAGCAATACCATAAACACCTATTTTAACCAGGCGGTCGACATCGGCTAATTGAATGCCCCCTACTGCAATAACCGGGATTCCTATTTCAGGATGTTGCTGCAATTCCCGGTAACCTTCAAAACCAAGCAGGGGCTTGTTATTTGGTTTGGTCTCTGTATATGCAAAAGGACCATACCCGCAGTAATCGACAACGCCGGTACTTTGCACTTCTAACAGCCTTTTTATATTTGTGGCCGATGCGCCCAGCGTTTTATCATCACCTATAGTTGTTCGAATATCTTCCAAATCGGCATCAAAATCTTCTATATGGACACCTTGTGCATCAACCCTGCCGAGCAAATGATAATGATTGGTAAGAATGAGCGTGGCGCCCCAGTCGTCGCATATTGCAGCAATTTCATTGATCTCATCAATCAGTTCGTTATCAGGTTTTGTTAGGCAGCGGTATTGTATCCAGTTAGCCCCGGCCCCGCAGGCAATATTAACCTGTTCAATATGGCTGCGGTTTGGCAGGTCTTGCGTCAGGTAATGGAATTTTGAGATGTATTTTTTCATAGCGTCGGGTCCGAAAGTCGGACGTTTAAAAATTTTGCTGTTGGATTTCGGATTTTGTGAATGTAATTCGTAAATTTGATAAAAACAATATTATGAGTACCACGGAATTAAAGGAAAAACTGATAGCGCAAATTAATGACACCGATAATGATGAATTATTGAGTGAAATATCGACTATGCTCTATATTGAATCAAAATCTGTAAACGGCGTTTATCAAATGAGTGAAGCTGAACGTGAAGCAGTTGAGGATGGTTTAAATCAAATCAGGAACGGCCAGTGGATATCTAATGAGGAATCAAACAAACGCGTAGATGAATGGCTAAAGAAATACGATGGTCAATAAGGGCCGATCAAGACAGGCTTGAGATCATAGAATATTGGACTAACCGAAACAAATCAACCACCTATAGCAGAAAACTTGCTAAATTATTTAAAAGTAAGGCTAAGCTTATCGCCAAAGCTCCGGAATCGAATAAAAGTACAGAGTTTCCTTTTATGAGAATTAAGATAGTAGGTGATTATCTTATGTACTATAAAATTGAAAATACTTATATAGAAATCATTGCTATTTGGGATAGCCGAAGAGATCCCAAAAAGTTCAAATTATAGATATTAGATTTCATTAATGCTTTTTCAAAAACCTTTCACCCTTCGTCTTTTCCCTTTCACCTCAAACTTCTGCTTTCCCCTTTCAGCTAAAAACCCTACTTTTGCAAACTTTACAAAACAGTACCATGCTACGAACACATACTTGCGGCGAATTAAATATCAGCAATTTAGGCGAAACAGTTACTTTATGCGGCTGGGTGCAAAAATCGCGCGACCTGGGCGGAACAACATTTATTGACGTTCGCGACCGTTATGGTTTAACCCAGCTGATCTTTAATGCTGATACTGACGCGGCACTGCGCGAAACCAGTCGCGGCCTGGGCCGTGAGTTTGTGATAAAAGTTACAGGAGAGGTGATTGAGCGTTTCAGCAAGAACCTTAAAATGCCTACCGGCGAAATTGAAATAGCTGTCACCGATATTGTAGTACTGAACACGGCTAAAACGCCTCCATTTATAATTGAAGATGAAACGGATGGCGGAGAAGAACTGCGCGCCAAATACCGTTATTTGGATTTGCGCCGCAATCCTATCCGCAATAACCTCATGCTTCGGCATAAAATGGCGCAGGAAGTACGCAAATATTTAGATGGGCTTGATTTTATTGAGGTGGAAACGCCCTTGCTGATCAAATCTACGCCGGAGGGTGCCCGCGATTTCGTGGTGCCAAGCCGCATGAACCCCGGCGAGTTTTACGCCTTGCCCCAATCGCCGCAAACGTTTAAGCAATTGCTGATGGTTAGCGGGTTCGATCGTTATTTCCAGATCGTAAAATGTTTAAGGGATGAGGATCTGCGTGCCGACCGCCAGCCGGAGTTTACGCAGATAGACTGCGAAATGGCTTTCATCACCCAGGAAGACATTTTAAACGTTTTTGAAGGGCTGATGCACCATTTGTTTAAAACGGTAAAGGGTATAGACATTGGAAGCATCCCGCGCATGCAATACGCCGATGCTATGCGTTTATATGGTTCGGATAAACCGGATATCCGTTTTGGGATGGAATTTGTTGAGCTTAACGATGTTGTAAAAGGCAAAGGTTTTGGTGTTTTCGACAATGCCGAACTGATAGCGGGTATCAACGCCAAAGGCTGCGCCGAATATACCCGCAAACAGATTGATGAACTCACCGAGTGGTTAAAACGCCCGCAAATCGGCGTTACAGGAATGATCTATTGCCGTTACAACACAGATGGCACTTTAAAATCATCCGTTGATAAATTTTATACCGAAGATGACCTGACCAACTGGGCCGCAGCTTTCGAAGCAGAGCCGGGCGATCTGATGCTGGTATTAGCCGGGCAAACCGACAAGGTACGCAAACAATTAAACGAACTTCGCCTGGAGATGGGGACACGTTTAGGCCTGCGCGACAAAAACACCTTTGCTCCGCTTTGGGTTTTAGATTTCCCATTGCTGGAATGGGACGAAGAAACGGGGCGTTACCATGCCATGCACCACCCCTTCACTTCGCCAAAGCCGGAGGATATTCCTATGCTTGATACGGCCCCCGGCGAAGTAAGGGCCAATGCATACGATATGGTGATCAACGGAACAGAAGTTGGCGGCGGCTCTATCCGGATACATGATCGTGCCCTGCAATCGCTGATGTTTAAGCATTTAGGCTTTTCGCCGGAAGAAGCGCAAAAGCAATTTGGCTTTTTGATGGATGCCTTTGAATACGGCGCACCTCCGCATGGCGGTATCGCCTTTGGGTTCGATAGGCTGGTTTCTATTTTTGCAGGCCTGGACTCTATCCGCGACGTGATCGCCTTCCCTAAAAATAATTCGGGCAGGGATGTGATGATCGATACGCCGTCAACAATTGCTGACGCGCAGATGAATGAGCTGAAGATAAAAACGACCGTTTAATAAGCCGCAATCGCTTTTCTCCAACACAAATTTCGGGCATTGTCTGTTATTGCCGCATGCGCCGCTTTCTTCAAACCCTGTTAAATAAGCCAATTGCAAAACTGGCTGATAAAATTTCATCCCGACCGGATGAAAAAAGAGTTGATAAGGCGCTAAGCGAACTGTACGAAAATATTAAAGCCAGCCCCGGTAAAAGGGGATTGGTTTTATCATTTGATACAAACGAAGATAAATTTATCATCCTATCCGACCAGCATAAGGGCGCCCGCGATGGCGCCGATATTTTTGCCCTGGCCGCGGAAAACTACCTGGCAGCACTGGAATATTACTGTGAAAACAAGTTTTTTTATATAAACCTTGGCGACAGCGAAGAGCTTTGGGAAAACCTTTTTATAACCGTAAAGCGACATAACAAAGCCACTTTTGAAATGGAAAAGAAGTTTTTGGCCAATAACAGGTTTATAAAAATATTCGGCAACCATGATCTTTATTGGGATAATGATCCGCTGGCAAGCCTAAGCCTGCAAAAAATATACGGGCAAAAATTAACAGTTTACGAAGGAGTTGTACTTAAAACAACAACCGGTGAAAAAAAGCCATTAGAATTCTATATGACACACGGCCACCAGGGCGATCTGCAAAGCGATGGAAATTGGTTCAGCAAGTGGTTTGTATCCGATATTTGGGGGCCATTACAGGGATATCTTCGCATTAACCCCAACACGCCTGCTAATAACGATCAATTGAAAACAGCACATAACAGGATGATGTATCAATGGAGCTCGAAACATAAAAATATGCTGTTGATCACCGGCCACACCCATCAGCCGCTGTTTAAATCGGTAACACATCTCGAAAAGTTATATGAAGAGATGTAGCTCACTAAATGTTTAAACTCCCGGCAACTTAACGGCGGATTATATGGAAATGAACAGTAAGTAACGCGCGGTTAAATAGAAATTTTGCTGACCAAATTGCATTCCCAAAAACAGTCCATGCGGGATGCTATAACAGATCATGGAATCAATAGTTGCCGGGAGGCGGAGAATGAGTTGAAGATATTATAAATTTATTTAGATAATAGACGTTACCCGATCGGTGAAATCATAACAATAATTACGAAATTCGCCACATCCCAAAACATACTGCATGCTCCAGATACAGGAAAACGTCTCCCTAAAAAATTTTAACACCTTCGGCGTTGAAGCCAATGCAAAATACTTTGTTGAAATAAACCGTAAGGAAGAACTGGCTGAGCTTTTTTTAGATCCGCAATGGACACAGACCAAAACCCTTATTTTAGGCGGGGGCAGTAACCTGCTGCTGCTAAATGATTTCGACGGCCTCGTGATCAGGATCAATATCCGAGGTATCGAGCACCGCATCAGTCATGATGATGTTTTTATAGAGGCCGGCGCCGGTGAAGTTTGGAACGACCTGGTAAACTTTTGTGTTCTTCGCGGCTATGCAGGCCTCGAAAACCTGAGCCTGATACCGGGTTCGGTCGGGGCGGCGCCCATACAAAACATTGGGGCCTATGGCGTAGAATTGAAAGATGTGTTCCGCAGCTGTAATGCTTTTGAACTGGCAACTGGCACATTTAAAACTTTTACAAAAGAAGATTGCCGCTTTGACTACCGCGAAAGCATTTTTAAAAGCGAACTGAAGGGCAAGTATATTATTGTATCGGTAAAGCTTCAGTTGTCGCTTATCCCTCATTTCAACTTAACATACGGCGCCATTGAGCAGGAGCTGGCAAACCGGGGTATTAAAACGCCGGCTATAAGGGATGTATCACAGGTGGTCTCACACATCCGCGTATCAAAACTGCCTGATCCGTCGACCATTGGCAATGCCGGCAGCTTTTTTAAGAACCCGATTATCAGCCAGGATCAGTTTAAGCCTTTGCAAACAAAGTTCCCTGAAATTGTACACTATCCTGCCGGAGATGCCCAAATAAAATTAGCGGCCGGCTGGCTCATCGAGCAATGCGGCTGGAAGGGAAAAGTGGCGGGACATACGGGTACCTGGAAAAACCAGGCGCTGGTTTTGGTAAACCACGGCGGCGCAACCGGAGAAGAAGTGTATACTTTTTCGTCGCAAATCATAGACAGTGTGTACACTAAATTTGGCGTTTCACTACAACGCGAAGTAAATATTATTAGTTAAATTTTTTAGTTAAAATAAACTATATCCGCAAAATTTAATATCTAAATAAGGTTATTTTTCTCCTTATTATCCAGGTATCATTATAATAAAATCTGTTAGCAAGCACCTTAAATGGTTGTTTTGTAGTAATTTGATAACGATGGTGGTGTAATTTGTACACTTATTAAATCTGCGGCCCTTCAACGCCGTTAAATTGTTGTTGCTGGTTAAAGAAAACTGTAAGTGGTATCATGTTTGTCTAAGTATCGATACAAAACTTTAACAGAATGACAAAGATTGAGTTTAACACCCTGGTACTGCGTCAGGCAACATCATTAAGGTCATATGCCTTGCATTTTACACACGACGCAGACGATGCTAACGACCTTGTTCAGGACACAATGTTGAAGGCTATAACTTACTATAATAAGTTTAAAGAAGGAACAAATTTAAAAGGGTGGTTATACACTATTATGAAAAATACTTTCATTAACAACTATCGCCGTTTTATAAAGATGAACACCTTTGTTACCAAATCTGATGAGATATCCTCACCAAACCTGGTATTCAGTTCGACAAAAAACCTCGGCGAATCTAAATTTGTAATGGACGATCTGAAAAAAGCTTTAGACAGGTTGCCAAACGATTATTATTCGCCCTTTACAATGTATTTTGAAGGTCATAAATACCACGAAATTGCCGATCGTTTAGAAATCCCGATAGGTACAGTAAAAACACGCATACACGTTGCACGCAAGCTATTGAAAAAAAGTTTAAAAGCTTATGACAATGGCATCGCGAAACCTGTTTATGCCGAAAATTGATTGATATTTTATTGATAAATATTGGCTTATAAGTATTTTA
Source organism: Mucilaginibacter sp. (assembly GCA_036758125.1). Classification (GTDB taxonomy): domain Bacteria; phylum Bacteroidota; class Bacteroidia; order Sphingobacteriales; family Sphingobacteriaceae; genus Mucilaginibacter. The sequence continues at coordinate 249,069 of DAIOXE010000003.1, read as the reverse complement.
GCCAAAATACGAAGAGATGAGCCAATTACCTGTGTATACCAAATCGCAGCTTGCTTTACGCAACGGACAGGACAAACCCGAAGTATGGATAGCCTACCAGGGATTGATCTATGATGTATCGGGCAGCCGGTTATGGTTTAACGGCAAACATTACGAACATTGGGCCGGTCAGGACCTTACTTCCGAACTTATAGATGCCCCGCATGATGAATGGGTATTTGAGAACTTTGATCCAATAGGGAGGTTGGGGTAATTTCGGATTTCGGATTTTCGATTTCGGAATTGAGGTGATTTCGGATTTAAAGACAAGTTAATTTTGGATTCTAACTTCCAATTTTACATTCTAATAAATCCGAAATTGAAAATCCGAAATCCGAAATCCGAAGTCAGCTTATTTCAAACTTCGCCAAACTAACAAATTCCTGTACGCGGGCGGCGATTTGCTGTTGGGTAAGGTTCCGGATCTTTTCGGTGCCGAATTTTTCAACGCAGAATGAGGCCAGGGCAGAACCAAAAATGACCGCATTTTTCATGTTGTTAAAATTAACTGTGCCAACCTTGGCCATATAGCCAATAAAGCCGCCGGCAAAGGTATCCCCGGCGCCGGTAGGGTCAAACACTTCTGCAAGCGGCAGGGCATGGGCAGCGAAAATTTTATCGGCATGAAAAAGCAATGCGCCATGTTCGCCTTTTTTTATAATAAGATATTTGGGCCCCATGGTTAATATTTTACGGGCTGCCTTTACCAAAGAATATTCGCCTGATAACTGGCGCGCTTCGGCATCGTTAATCGTTAAAACGTCCACCATTTTCAAGGTTTCCAGCAGGTCATCCAATGCAATATCCATCCAGAAATTCATGGTGTCCATTACAATAAGTTTCGGACGTTTGGTAAGACGTTTGATTACGGTTTGCTGCACTTGTGGTTGCAAATTGCCCAGCATCAGGTATTCGCAATCCTGGTAGGAGGCGGGGATGATAGGATCAAAATCGGCTAATACATTCAGCTCAGTGACAAGGGTGTCGCGGCTGTTCATGTCGTTATCGTATTTGCCGGCCCAGAAGAATGATTTTTCACCTGTTTTTATTTGCAGGCCTTCTGTATCAATATGATGGCGGTTAAGGTCAGCTATTTCGCTTTGGGGAAAATCATCGCCAACTACCGCTACAATTTTAACTTTATCATAAAAATAAGTCGCGGCCAGGCTGGCGTAAGTTGCAGCGCCGCCAACAATCTTATCCGTTTTACCGAAGGGGGTTTCAATCGCGTCAAACGCTACTGTACCAATAACTACTAAACTCATGCAGCAATATTTTATTTTTTGGTAAATATTGTGAAATTAAGCGGGAAAGACGTGCTAACATTTGATTTTCTTGCTAAATGCGCGTTTTGAATGAATTAAGACCTATTGTGGAAACTCAGACTGTGTGAAATCAGAACCAAATAATTTACCAATCAATGTTGATGGTTCGGTGCTAACACAGGCCATAAGTTGAAGCGGCTAAGCCCATGATGGGCAAATCATATGCAGGCAATTGACATTATAGGCAAAACCTATACCTGAATAGAAACAATTGATTTTTTCTATACGACATACTATTGTAAATTTGATGAACAAACCGATTTATAAAATGGAAAACAATTCAAACGACATTAGCAAATGCCCGTTTCATAACGGCAGTATGAAAAGTAATGTTGGAGGCGCCGGTACCAGGAACCGCGACTGGTGGCCCGACCAGCTTAAGCTGAACATCTTGCGTCAGCATACGGCTGCGACCAACCCTATGGATAAAGATTTTAATTATGCGGCAGCTTTTAAAAGCCTTGACCTTGAGGCAGTGAAAAAAGATCTGCATGCGCTAATGACCAATTCGCAGGATTGGTGGCCGGCTGACTTCGGCCACTATGGCGGCCTGTTCATCCGTATGGCCTGGCACAGCGCCGGTACTTACCGTATAACTGATGGCCGCGGCGGTGCGGGCCAGGGACAGCAACGTTTTGCCCCGCTGAACAGCTGGCCCGACAATGTGAGTCTGGATAAAGCGCGCAGGCTGCTCTGGCCCATCAAACAAAAATATGGCAATAAAATCTCCTGGGCCGACCTGATCGTGCTTGCCGGCAACGTCGCGTTGGAATCCATGGGCTTTAAAACATTCGGCTTTGCCGGCGGCCGTGAGGATGTATGGGAGGCGGATGAATCCGTGTATTGGGGCGCCGAAAAAACCTGGCTGGGCGACGAGCATCGCTATGCGCACGGCTCCGGCGGTGTGGTGGAAGACCATGGTGTATTGGTATCAGATGATGATGCTGATGGCGACATCCATTCACGCAACCTCGAAAAGCCGCTTGCAGCAGTGCAAATGGGCTTAATTTATGTAAACCCCCAAGGCCCGGATGGTAACCCTGATCCGGTCATGGCCGCTATAGATATACGCGAAACCTTCGCCCGCATGGCCATGAATGACGAAGAGACCGTTGCGCTGATCGCAGGCGGGCATAGCTTTGGCAAAACCCATGGCGCTGCTTCAGCCGATCTTGTCGGCAAAGAACCTGAAGCCGCTGGTATAGAACAGCAGGGCTTTGGCTGGAGCAATAGTTTCGGCAGCGGTAAAGGCGCTGATACCATTACCAGCGGATTGGAAGTAACCTGGACCAAAACACCCACCCAATGGAGCAATGACTTTTTTGAACACCTGTTTGCTTATGAGTGGGAGCTCACTAAAAGCCCCGCCGGTGCGCATCAATGGGTAGCAAAAAATGCAGAAAGCGTTATTCCTGACGCTTACGACAGCGCAAAGAAGCACCGGCCCGCTATGCTCACAACCGACCTTGCTTTGAGGTTCGATCCGGTGTATGGGAAAATCTCCAGGCGTTTTTATGAAAACCCGGATGAGTTTGCAGACGCCTTTGCACGTGCCTGGTTTAAACTAACCCATCGCGATATGGGGCCTCGTGCGCGCTATTTAGGCGCCGATGTTCCTGGGGAAGAGCTGCTCTGGCAGGACATTATTCCTGCGGTAGATCATGCTTTGGTCAATGACCAGCATATCGCAGCCTTAAAAGCAAAAATACTGGGATCGGGCTTAACCGTTTCACAACTCGTATCTGCCGCCTGGGCTTCCGCTTCAACTTTCCGGGGTGGCGACAAACGTGGCGGCGCCAATGGAGCACGCATCCGCCTGGCCCCGCAACGCTACTGGCAGGCCAATAATCCGGTACAGTTAAATCAAGTGCTGGGCGTATTGGAAGCTATTCAAAAAGAATTCAACGAAACCCAGAGCGGCGGTAAAAAAGTTTCACTGGCCGACCTGATCGTGCTGGCTGGCTGTGCAGCGGTGGAAAAGGCAGCTAAAGATGCGGGCCGGGATATTGCCGTTCCGTTTACACCCGGCCGCATGGATGCTTCGCAGGAGCAGACTGATGTCGATTCTTTCCAGTACCTGGAACCGGTTGCTGATGGCTTCCGCAATTTCCGTAACCCCAAAGCCAGGGTGCGTACAGAAGAACTGCTGATAGATAAAGCTAATTTATTGACCCTCACCGCGCCTGAACTAACCGTATTAGCAGGCGGGATGCGCGCCCTGAACGCCAACTATGATGGTTCGGCACATGGGATTTTCACCACCCGTCCCGGCCAGCTCACGAACGATTTTTTCGTCAACTTGCTCGACATGGGCACTGCCTGGAAAGCCGCTGATGAAGACGGTGAACTATTTGAGGGCCGCAACTGCAAAAACGGCGAACTGAAATGGACCGCAACCCGCGCCGACCTGGTATTTGGTTCACATGCAGAGCTGAGAGCCATTGCCGAGGTATATGGTGATGCAGACGGTAACGACAAATTTGTTAAAGACTTTGTTGCCGCCTGGAATAAAGTTATGAACCTGGATAGGTTTGATATGGCTTAATAACACGTTTTGCTAATGTTATAAAAGTGGGCGGTAAAAAGCCCACTTTCCATAAAAAATAAAAAAGCCCCACAGACATGCGGGGCTTTGCTCCCCTAACTGGACAGAATTCGAACCGAATAGTTGAACAACTATCGCTCTTGAATAGCCTAAAGGTCGCTTAGGGAGGAGTTCGATTCTCTTCGGGGCTACCCCGATTGGCTAAAAACTGGCCGTGCCAATCGGACTAAAGTGGAATCACTTTTTGCTAATTTGAAGTGTTTCGCTAATATTCTAGTTTAATAAAAATTGAGTTTTATCTATCGTTTTTTGTTTTACATAATTAGCTATGTATTTGATATCGTTATAGACACCAAATATAGTTGAAATAATTTCGGTCGTATCGATGGCGCGATGGCCCGAATGGCCCATTACTTGTATGCTGAGTACGAGTACCCCAACGCTTTTGGCCTTTACGCGCCGTTCGCGAGAGTGGTGCTTATATTCCGGAGGAGTTTTCAGGTGTACCACCGGTGTTTATAAGCAAGTTTAATTGCCTGCGCTTTTGATGTTACGTGCAATTTCCGGTAAATGTTTGTAATGTGTGTACGCACTGTAGCAGGACTAATAAATAATTTTTCTGAGATTTCTTTATACTCTAATCCTTCTACAAGATGCTGAAGTACATCGTGCTCGCGCGTACTTAATGAGCCTGATGCAATATTTTGCTGGGTTTGAACAGAATTGGTTTGAAGTAAACCCAATATTTTTCGTGCAATTGCTGGCGACATGGGAACAGCATCATAATTTTTTACATGAAAAATAGCTTCGTTTAAATTAATTGCATCATCCTCTTTCAACAGGTATCCGTTGGCTCCTGCTTTTATGGCTTCAAAGATTTTTTCGCTATTATCAAATACAGTAAGTACAATAAATTTTATTTCCGGAAAAAGAGTGGAGCCGACTGCAATTGTTTGTATTCCATCCATCACGGGCATTTCTAAATCTATTAAAACAATTTCAGGAATCGCATCATCAGTTAACTCCTTCATCTTTTCTAAAAAATCCTCTCCGTTAGATGCCTCCAAAACAACCTTTATACCAGCAAATAAACTCAACTTGTCCTTAATAGCTCTCCGAACTATTGACTTATCATCTACTATGGCTATTTTAATTAACATTCTAGTATATAAAGATGGCCTTAAAACAGTTGATTCACTATACAGCAAATGGCCTATTTTTTTGCAGCGTTAATTCTGTTCCTTGTTCAGTTGAAATAATGGTTAAATTATATCCGGCTTCCTTTGCCCTGTATTTAATGTTAAACAAACCATTGCCGGTGATATTACAGTCTGTATCAAAACCAACACCATCATCTTTTATAGAAATGTAAGCAGTATCGTGACTGTGAACGAATATAGTTATAGTTTTCGCATTGGCATGTTTGAAAGCATTTTGCAATATCTCCTGCATAATCCTAAAAAGATTAAGGCTTTCGGAAGGTGACAGAACTTGGTTATTTACTAACTTTTCTTTAAAACTTATTTGGGTACCGGAAAAATTGTGTCCTGTTTTATTTGCATACAATTTAAACCGATCTATAAAGTCGGTAATAGTAATGGCATCATTGTTCAAAATCCAAATGGTTTCCTTTAAGGAAGCCATGATATTTTTTGCATTGTCAGAAACACTTTGTGCACTTTGTTTAAAGCTTACTGAGGAGGCCTCTTGATCCATATTCTCAACGCTTGCGATCAAAACAGTGGTATATGCCCCTATATTATCATGAAGATCCCGGGATATCCGCTCCCTTTCCAGTTGCAAAGTTTGCTGAACTTCCATTTGCCGTAACCTTTTTCGGTTTACTGTTTTGTAATAAAAATTCACACTCCCAATTACAAGAATTATTACCAATAATGTTAACAGTATAATGAACCATACCGTTCGCCAAAAAGGCGGGCTGATAGTAATAGAAATAAATTTCTTATAATGTAACTTTGAGGAAGGCTCATTACCGGCTGTATATTCAAAAATATAGTTGCCCGGAGGTAGTACGTATCTGGCATACCCGCTATTACCCGCATCCACCCAATTCTTATCTATGCCCTTCATTTTAAATTGATAATTGTACACGTCAGGGGGGTACCAACCCAATGCGGTAAAAGAAAATGATATTATATTTTCAGAATAAGGAAGAGTCATTTTCCTAATACTAAAAGCTGTATCGCTGTTCCAGTTGGCATCCATCACTTTAATGTTGGTCATTAAAACTCTAGGCTGCTCTGCAATTTTTTGTATGCTATCCGGATAAAAACTATTAACCCCATTAATCCCGCCAAAAAACAACTCCCCATCCGCTGCCTTTGAGTAACTATTAGTATTAAATTCATCGCCTTGTAAGCCATCTGAACTATGTATGTTTATTATCTTCCCTGATCTGTAAATGCCCGAGATGCCTTTATTGGTTCCGCACCACACATTACCATTGTTATCATTCACTATACTGTAAATACAGTCATTGACCAGCCCATCTTTCTTTTGATAAATGCTGATAACAGTCCCGTTTTCCGCATTTAATTTATACAATCCTTTTTCAGTACCTACCCACATATTTTTTTCACTATCCTCGAAAAAGCATTGAATCTTTACCTTTTCGGGAAGGTAAAAAGTAGTTTCATGGGCGAAATTTTCTCCGGTTAATATGAAATACTTACCCGTTTGACCAAGCCATAATCTTTTCTTATGATCAAGAATAGCGCTTGAAAATTCTTTTTGTATCGTTCCTCTTGTAAATTGAATCTTGTCTTTTGAAAAATGTACAATGAAATAAGACAGATTACAAAAAAGCATTGCTGTGGAATCGGTTAGGCTTTGTATATATGTTTCGTAAAGAACATCCGAAGTCTTAAAAAGCTTTGCAGAACTTTCAGGCAATGTTGTAAGCTGCAATTTCTTTGCATTTAACAAATAAGCCCCAGGGTGGCCATTTGTAAAAAGTAAATATTTGTAAGACTGTACTTTTAATATACAACTTGTTTGCTCTTCAGGGGTTAAATTGAAATGCTTAATAAGGTGCTGTGACGTATCAAAAACCGAAAATCCATTAAACAGGCTACCTGTAATGATTATATTAGATTTTTTGTCTGCATAAATACAACGGTTAAAATTTTGAGGCAGTTTACCAAAACCATAATATTTAATACCCAGGCTATTCAGGTTTATTTTCTTTAATCCTTCTGCTGTTGATATAACCCATAATCGATTGTAGCGGTCAGTAATGCAGTTGCTAATATATCCCGGATCAACAAAAAGGCCATTTTGCTGATTTACTATTCGATAAAGGATCTTACCACTAATGGCATTTATAGTAAACAATTCATTGTTAAGGCTTAAGACCAAAAGACTATTATGCAAGGGAGTTAAGGATACGTTATATATATGCCTGGAGCTTAATTTAGGATATCGGGTTAAAAACGTTGTATTGCCCGTTAACATATTAACCCTGGATATTCCCTCATGATTAGTAAAGATCACATCCGTTTTATTTATTGGGATACACGCGCTGACATAGTGGTCTGCACCTTTTGCCTGATACAGGTGTACGATTTTTTTTATGCTGAAATCAATTTCAACAAGCGTAAAGCCCACAGCGGTATATAACAGCGTATTATTGAATCCCCTTTTATAAGTGCCGGTGTTGGGTTGCATATTATCCGGAACGGTTAGGCTATCGTCAATGTGGCCGGATGTTTTATTTATACAGATAAATTTCTTTTGCGATCTGTCCCTGCACCATACGCCACTATTAGTTTCCAATAAAGGTATTAAGAAGGGACTTGCAGATGAAAATTTTTCATTAGGTTGATGCAGGGCTATAAATTTTTTAGAAAAGCTAATGATCTGCTTAAATTTATTAGTAGCCCCATTATAAGCGCTTATACCACCCTCAAAGCTTAACCAAATATTTCCATTTCTTAATTTAAAAAAAGAGACACGGCTTGTTTGCGGCAAACCGCTTTGAGTGGAAACCGTTTCAAAAGTGTTTCCGTCGAACCGTTGCAGGCCCACACCGGCGCTTATCCATAAAAACCCGTTACCATCTTCGGCCAGGTCTAATACATGCCCGCTAAGCAAACCTTCATTAACGCTATAGGACTTGCTGCTGAATTTAATTAGAGGTTGGGCATTGGCAGCATAGCTAAAAAGGATTGACAGGCATAAGATCAGCACTTGCTTAATATGAACACATACCTTCAGATTTTGAAGGGGTGTAAAATAGATGATGACGTACTTACTCCAAATGTTTCTCAAAATAAATTATACAAATGGAGTAAAAAATACAGCATATGCTGTATAGGATGCCACAGTAAATTTTTTGACCTTTAATACAATTATTAAATTAAAAGTAAATCTATGAAGATATCTTCTATATTCAAAACTGGTGTTGCACTCTTATCAATTGTATTGTTCTTAACAGCATGCCCAACCAATAAGATTGCTCCTTCTGGGGAAAGCTATTATGATATTAACGGGCAGACATTTACCGGGCCCGGCGCAAACAACACCACGCTTAAAGCTATAGAGGTCCCTTGCAACAACAATAATACACTTCGCATGTACTATTCCGACTCGGTAGCTGCAAGGGGTTTTCCCGTGCTTTTAAATGTTGTAAGTTATAACCGGGCGGGTAAACTTGGTTACAATGAATGTTATTTTGAAGTTGTTACCTCTGCTACCGACACTTATCTTAGCCCCGGCACAAACAATTCATTTGTCGATGTTACGGGCGGCGGTCAATATTTTGATTTCAAAAACATATCGGTCCAGCATTTTACCAGCGTTCCGCTTAATGAATTTTCTACCATAACCGGGCATCTGCAGCTTAATAAATAATCTCGCGGTTTGGTTCGCGAAATTATTCATAACCTTAATTTAAAGATAAAAAATGAAAAAAATTCTATTATTACTCGTAGTTAATATTTTTGTCTTCAATTGTTGCTTCTCCCAAACGGGTAACAATCAAATTAGCGTCGGTGCAGAAGTCAATTTCTTAGCAAGTAATGGATATAGCACAATTTACAATCCCGGAATTGGAGGAAATCTCAAGGGCATGTACGGCATAGGAAGTGCAAGCCAGTTAACCCTTACTGGTGCCTATTCATCATTTAGCGGAAAATCGTCCAGTACCTATGGTGATCAAACGCTAAGTCTCCTGCCGATTTTGGCTGGATACAGGTATAATTTATCAAATGGATTCTACGGTGAGGGTCAGGCTGGATTAGCAATACTTACTACTAAGGCGACTGGATTTTCATTCTCTCAAACTAATTTTGCAGCGGCAATTAATGTTGGTTACGTTATTCACGGATTTGATATAGGTGCAAGATATTATACTGAGGGAGACGTGATAAGTACATTTGCGGTTCGTTTAGCTTATAATTTTAGCCTATCTGGAAAACACTAATTCTGTCTGTTTACCTTACTATTATCGGTTGTGTAATTTACTGTAAATTAAATTCTATCCGGTTTGTTAACATTTTTTATCACGAACTTAAACATTCCATAATGAGATATTTGTCATGCAATCTGTTTTTATTTTCGCTCTTTATTATTTCATGTTCAAGTGCGGGCACGACAGCTGACGCACAAAAAAAAGCAGTGTCGCAGTTTAGCCGTGCCGGACTTTGCGACTTGTTGATCGATAAAAGTGGCGTCTACCACGCCGTGTTCCAGGAGAGTCCGGCTATAGGCAAACCCACATTTATATACTACGCGTCATCTGCGGACAAAGGAGCATCATGGAGTAAACCCATAACACTAAGCAATGATAATCATGGTAACGGATCGGGTTATGCCAGGATTTTACAGGATGGCAAAGGGGTAATTTATGCGATCTGGAAACGGTATGGCAACACCGAAAGCGAATATCCTGTACCGGATGCTTTGTTAGACGGCCCGGGCGGCGGCATATCGGGTACCATATTTTATAAAGTACTTTCGGGCGGGCAATGGAGTGCGCCAATACAGCTAAACGAGTTAGAACAAACCCAGGAATCATGGTTCGCAACCGTTGCGCCAAGCGGCCTCGTGTTTGTTGTTTGGGCCCAGGATAACCCTGCTACATTACAATATTCACGGCAGAACTGGAAATATGCAGATTACATGCGTGGAGCATCCTTAAACGGCACCACCCACTCGGCCTATTTCGACTTGACAAAACCCATACAACCGGGCGGTCCCGGGCTCAGTTTCCCTGCCAGGCAAGAAGGAAAAGTAGACCTAGACGGGTATATAGATAAAACCGGTGTGCTGCATTTAATATATGATTTTGTCGATGAAAAGAGCGTCGAACGAATAGCATACGTTGTTGGTAATAGTTCAGTCGTGGCTTACAGCTATCCTGCTTATGCAGCCACTAATAGCTGGGACCATCCACCGCGCTTATTAGTTGATGACAAAGGTGCTGATCACTTAATTATGCTTCCCTCCCCTGCCACATTAGAGAGTGAGCAGCTATGGGATGAAAATTTGGCAACCAAAAGTGTAAATATCCTGGCTTCCATACAGCAACAAGGCGTATCCATCTCAGGCTTCCAGGCCAAACAAGGGCCAAATGGCGCTATGGCGGTCACCTTTGAAGCCCAGCCGCATAGTGGTAACGGTGAAGGGTTCGGTACATTTTACGAAAACGGAAGCTGGAAAAATATAGGCCTTACCAACAATGCCTCTAAAGAAAAATTCTTTTATAAGGACTTTGGCGTTGTGAACGGGTATCGTACAGTGGCTTCAACGCTTACCAGGTATAACAGTAAATTTATGAGCGTTGCTTATGACGCAGCCGGCCATAAAACCCTGCTGATGAATTTGGAAGCTTATTCGGTTGGTTATGGCATATCAAACCCGGATATTATTTTCATGGCTGTTGATCGTTAAAATTACAGCCCCGGTTAAATTTTTAACACGCAAACGGTACCGTAAAAATTCCGGTTGTATTAAGTATAGTTGAAACAGTCCAATAAACTGAAGGTATAAAAAAGCGGACAATCGTCCGATTATACGCTCACTGGTTTTACTCCTGAAGCTGGGCTCGAACCAGCGACCAGCCAGCGCATACCGCAACATTAAATTGCCTCTTACTTCAGTATAACAGTTGAATTTCTTAGCAAGCTGAGAACGAGACGCCTTAGAGCCAAAAACGTTCATTAACAAAATAGCGGATGCCTGCCGTTAAATAAACTCTTCTTTTGATCAAAATATACCCATCTTACTGAACGGCATGAAGGGTAACAACAACACTCGTATGATCGGTATCAACATCCGGATTAAAGCCAACTTTCATCAAAAAATCGCCCGAATAGACATTTTGCGAACTGATACCAGGCGATTTTCCCGGATACAGGTTAACCTCAGTTAACTTGTATCGTTTTGCGGGGTCAAGTCCTTTGAGCCGGACAGGATTCTTCATTCCCTGGCCATAGCGATAATTAACAAGATAATTGAACATGACAGCTGATGCTTTAGCAGAATCGACATACATGATGGATGCTACGCTGCTTTCCCGCGGATTTAACAACCGGTATTGTTGCCCCTGCCATATCAATGGCTTCAGGTCATCATATATTCGCACGGCGTTTTTACAGAATTCCAAGTCTCGGGGACTAAGTTTATTTACCACAATATCGAAACCCAGTTTTCCCATCATAGCTACGTCCACGCGAAACTTCAACGGCTCCTTACCCGAGTCTGTTACATGGTTGGAACTGGCGATCGCCGGATAGAAATAAGAATACTCCCATTGAATGAAAATACGTTCAATCGGGTCAGTATTATCGCTTGGCCAATATTCCGTAAAGTATTGCAGCGCATTATAGTCCACACGACCGCCGCCACCGGAGCACAGCATCATGGGAACAGCCGGATATTTATCTCTGATACGTTTTAGTACCGAATACAAGCCGTTAACATAATCGACATAGAACTGAGACTGATTATGCCCGAGATAAACGGAATAAGCATTGTAGATTACGGCGTTGCAATCCCATTTGATATAAGCTAACTTAGGGTCGCGGATGAAAAGCGAATCGACTACGTGAAATACAAAGTCCTGTACCGCCGGATTGGTGAGATCCAATACCAATTGGTTTCTGAAATAATATTCCTTTCTATGAGGTTGTTTCACCACCCAATCCGGGTGCCTGTTATACAATTCGCTTTTAGGGTTGACCATTTCCGGTTCAATCCATATACCAAATTTCACGCCTTCACGATCAGCCTCGCGGCCAATTGACGAGATGCCGTTCGGCAGTTTCTTTCGGTTTTCCTGCCAATCGCCCAATCCGGCATGATCGTCGTTCCTCGGATATTTGTTACCGAACCACCCATCATCCAGCAAAAACATGTCTACGCCAAGTTGCTTGGTATTTTTTAGTAGTTCACGCAATTTCTCCTCATTAAAGTCAAAATAGGTGGATTCCCAATTATTCAACAGCGTAAGCCGGGTGCCCTTGCCGTCAAGCAACTTGTAATTACGTGCCCAGGATTGCAGGTTGCGGCTCGCTTCGCCTTTACCGCCTGTTGAGATGGTATAAACAAATGGCGGCGTTTCAAATACTTTACCCGGTTTTAAATGATAGGCAGAAGCATAGTTATTGATACCCGAAATTATCCTCAGGTTATTCCCGGGGTCTATTTCAAAATCTTCGCGGAAGTTACCGCTCCATTCCAGCGCCCCGAACAAAACATTACCTTCATCTTCGCCGGCGGGTTTATCCAGCGACACCATAAAAACCGACGGCATAAACAAATTTGCACGTGTACCCAGTTTACTGTCGAGTGTTTTTATGCCATGCGTTAGTTGGGTTTCTTCGGGCTGCATTTCTTTTACCCAATCGCCATGATATTGCCTGAGCCAGTAACTATCCGCTTTTAAATAAAGATTGGCAGAAGCAAATTTTTGCAGTATGATATCATCTCTTTCATGATGGACAATAACACTCCACTGTTCAATCACATTCTCTTTATAATAAGCCTTATAGCACAGGGTTACTTCAATGGGATAAACGGGGTCTTTCAATTCTATTTTCAGCAATCGTATGTTTGGCGACAACTGCGTTAGCGTGTGGCTTACATATTGAAGATCGAGCGACTGATTACCATCGGCATGTGTAACGGTGATAGCCGGTTCCAGCAAGTTCCTGGATCCGGAAGGCGTATAAACAGAATTGTACATGCCGGTATAGTCGCCCACTGATTGTTCTACTCCAGGGAGAGCACCATAGTCTGATCTGTTATCCAGTTTTACGCCCAGGTATGTATAATGCAGGCGCTTTTGCACATCAAGCTGCATCACAAGCGCGGTTTTCTCTGTTTCTAACGAAATGACCGTATCCTGCGACATCGCAGTCTGTCCCATTGACAATAAACCGATGAGCATTGGTATGCAGAGCATCCAGCCTGATAATGGCTTCTTCATATGTTTTGGTTATTAGTGTATCGCTATGGCTTGTTCCACATCTTCCAGGTTCTTTCCCTTCGTCTCTTTTATCCGCAATAAAACGAATAAAAATCCGGCTGCGCATATCCCTGCATAGATATAAAAGGTGTACTCCTTCAAACGTTCAAACAAAGGAGGGAAAGTGAACACTAATATAAAATAAGCAAGCCAAAGGCTTACCACCGCTATGGTAATTGCCGCAGCACGCACACCTACCGGGAAAATTTCTGAGATAAGCACCCATATTACCGGTGCTAATGTCATGGCGTATGTGCCGATCGCCGCTAAAAGCAGGCCCGACAACATGCTTGATCCCGACTGTAATGCATTAACAATAAGCACATATAGCAGGCATAGGCCACCGGCCCCTATCAGCATCAGCGGCTTTCGGCCCAATTTATCAACAAGGGCCATCGCCAGAATTGTAAACAGCAGGTTTACCGCGCCAATGAAAACCGTTTGCAGAAGTTGATCGTCTTTTGAAGCGCCAATGCTTTGAAATATTTTCGGCGCGTAGTTAAATACGGTATTTATGCCACAGAATTGCTGAAACATTGCCAGGCCGATCCCTGTTAACAGGGCGGGCAATACCGCACGCTTAAATACCGCTGCATAATTTATTTTAACTATACCGGTGACCGATTTTTTGATCATCGATAAGAATTCGCGTACGTATGTGTCATCTCCCATTTTACCCAAAATCATTTTAGCGGCCTGCGTTTTATTGTTACGGATAAGCCATCGCGGACTTTCGGGTAAAAAATATGCCCCTATTAAAAACAACCCAGATGGAACCACACCCAAACCAAACATCAGGCGCCATGCATCGGCGCCAGTATTACGCAATGCATAATTGACCAGGTTTGTGATGAGAATACCCAAAACAATGGTTAGTTGGTTCATAGCCACGAGCCGTCCTCTTATAGCTGCGGGAGCTATCTCGGAAATATACATAGGCGATAACATAGACGCCATACCAACGCCGGCGCCGGCGGCAAACCTTGATACCAGGAAGAAATCGCGGTTCGGTGCAATTGCCATAGCCAGCGACGAAACCGCGAATAATGCTGCCGCAAGCATGAGGCCGGGCCTCCGGCCATATTTATCCGCTACCTGGCCGGCAAGTATGCAACCTACTATTGCCCCTAAGGCCAGAATGCCAGTGGCGAAACCTTCCCAATAGGCGTTGAAGGAAAATTGCTTTTGCAAAAACGGTAAAGCACCTGATATTACTGCAAAATCAAATCCGAATAAATAACCTCCTAATGCCGAGATAAATGAGATGCCAAATATGTATCGATTCTTAAAATTCGATTGCTGCATTTTTAAGATTTAAATCATTGTTAATTACTATTCACAAACCGAGAATTCATAAATGGTTTCACTTATCATTCGTTGGCCGGGCTTCAATATAGTGTCAGGGAATTCAGGATGGTTTGGCGAATCCGGAAAAGACTGTGTTTCCAGTGCTACGGCTCCATATTTATGGTAAGCAAACCCCTGAGGACCAATGATATCGCCCAGCCAATTATTGGCGGTATACACCTGCAATCCAGGCCGGTCTGTATAAACTTTTAATACCCTTCCCGAGATCGAATCTGAAAGTGTGGCCGCCAATCTCACTTTGCCTGGAAAGTAATCGTTTAATACAAAGTTATGGTTATAACCGCCCGATGCCATTACACCTGCTATGTCAGTTCCGATTTCCTTGGCACATAAAAAATCCATCGGGCTGCCTTCAACCGGTAAAATTCTGCCTGTGGGCATACCATGCTCATCATTTTCTGTATAGGCGCCGGCATTTATCTGCAATGTGTGTTTTAATATATCACCCGCCGCAAATCCACCCAGATTAAAATAGGAATGGTTTGAGAGATTTACAGGTGTATTTTTGTCCGTCACGGCATCATAAATAATCTTTAGTTTATTGTCCCGGTTTAAAATATATCTGACGGTTACCCATAAATTTCCGGGGTATCCTTCATCGCCATCCGGGCTCAGGTAATCCATGATAACCCCTGCTTCTGTATCTTCCTGAATAAAGGATTTGATCTTCCACACTTTTTTGTTGAGACCCTCAAGACCGCCATGTAAGTGATTTATCCCATCATTTTCTGAAAGAGAAAAAACATTACCATCCAATTCAAATTTTGCCCCTGCTATACGGCCCGCATACCGCCCTAATATACAGCCGAAATAGTGCGGGTTGTCCTGGTACCGGCTGATATTCTCATATCCGGCCACAATGTTATGGTGTTTGCCGTTACGGTCGGCAGTAAATATGGCGGTTATAGCGGCCCCCAGGTTCGCCAGTTCTACAACGGTGTCATCATTACTGATCGTAATCAGATACAGCGGTTCATCGTCCCTGAACCCGCAAGGCTCACTTGATACCAGCAACTGCGCTTTATTACTATCTAACATGCGCCTTGCTTATTTGGTGAAAAAAATCAGTCATTCGCAGATGGATTGCAGCACACTGGTGGTTAATGTCCATATTTAAAACCTTTTCAAGACATGCCCTACCCTGTTCTATTTCGCCCAGCCCCATTTTACCGAGACCGATCAGGTAGTTGCAGAAGATATAGTTCCTGCGGTTGATATCGATATCAAACACCAGCATATCCGGCAATGAAACGGCAAAATAATCTATCCTTATCTCATCATTCATGTGCCCGGTTCCGAAATCAATAAAGCGCCGGAATATTTCTTCCGCCTTATGCTGCTTACCAAGTTTTTGCCATGCCAGCGCCTGGTACAATATCTTGTCTGGCTGCGGGTCGTTATAATAGATGGCCTGTACCGGTACGCTGTTGCCGGCTGTTGCCGCATTAAACCGTGTTGCGGCGGCATCGTCAAACCGAAGCCCCTCATATGCACATCCCATCAGGTAATCGATATCATTTTCAGGCGTATTATAAAGTTTGCCTTCGCCAAGGTTTTCCGGGTATTTTTCCAAGGTCATTAAAAGTGCTATCGCATGTTCATAATCGCCATTTTTGATGGCTTCCTTAGCCAGTTCAATATAACAAAGTAAAAATTGCCCGATAACTTTGCCTTCCCCGCCTTCCCACGGATGGAACTTGCGCACGGCCAGTAATTCCCCGGCAGCTTTATATTGGTGGAGATTATTTAACAGCACAATTCGCTCAAGGTAAAGATCATCACGTTCATTTACAAGGTCGGGATATTTGTCAAGCAGCTCAAGCCGCTCTTCAAAAGGCCTCCCGCTGATCTTGTATAATTGATCAAGTTCCATCAGCACGCGGGCATCGGTAGAATCCAGCTCAAAAGCCTGTTCCATTTCAGCAAGAGACTTCTCCTTTTGGTTCAGCTTATTATAATAAGCCAGGGAAAGGTTGCGGTGAACCGTTGGAAATAACTTATCTAAAGCTACCGATCTTTCCCAGCAATATATAGCTTCGCTGTATTGACGTTTATCGTACCAAAGGTTTCCCAGGTAATAATATGCCCTGGCATCGGCAGGACTGATGGTGACAGCATTTTGAAGGATAAGTACCTCCTCTATCTTATTTGGGAAATAAATACCTTCGTTGTTAGTGGCAGCTTGCCCTGCATATAATTTTGATTTTTCCGCATCGCCCAGTTTTGTTGCAAACCAGCTCTTATAGTACAACACTATTTGATTGTCCGGGCGATGGCTTTGTTCATATCCCTCTAAAACCTGCAATGCTTCCCGATACAAACCGGTCTGCGCGTAGCTTAAAGACAGCTCCAGGTAATTATTAGGCTCACTGCGCATCAGGTTAGTGATATTCTTCAGTTTCGCAGCAGCATCTTGGTTTTCGCCGGCAAGCAGATATTCCTCAAACAAACAGCCATAATTGAATGGGTCTATCACTAATGACTCTCCAATAAACGCCAATGCTTCATCAGGCCTGCCATTGAGGCGCAATAATGACGTTTTCACATGTCGTGCAGGTGAGCTGTGATAATTGCGTATCAATGATTTTTCAACCAAAGCCAGTGCTTGTGTTGTTTTCCCTTGTGCGGTTGCTATTCGTGCCAGCTCCAGGTAGGCACTGTGTTGCATCGCATCGTTCCAGGCTGCCTTATAAAAAGCATCAAAAGCCTCATCCAGCCTATCTTGCAATTTAAGGCTTAAGCCAAGATCGAAATAAGGTTCGCCGTCATACGGATTTGGATTTCTTTTAGTAACGGTTTTGATAGCAGTTCTGAAATACGGCTCAGCCTTCGCAAACTGACCTCTTCTCAATAACAACAAACCAATGGCGTTATTGCAGCGGATATCGCCGGGGCTTCTGCGCAGTGCTTCTTCATAGTAATCCAGCGGGTTATAGGTAGCGTGCCTGTATTGCTCCAGGTGCAACCCGTTTAAAAAAAGGTCTTCGATCTGTTCAATTTCCGCGGGTTGTTTTGCGGCTACGGCGGCAGATGGTATCTCCTGTTCCGTATTTTTCTCAGGCCGATAGCCAATCAGTATTGAACCATCGTTAGCTGTAACCACAATTTCCAGTTCTGTTTCGTCAAGATCAGCCGGGATTCTAAAAGTGGAATCAAATATCATTTCCGGGGCAATGGTCGCGGTAAACCTTCTTATTTCCCGGCCGTTGTGCAATATCTTGATTGTCGCCTCTTCATATACAGCGGTGGCATAGACCTTTACAAAATAATCGCTTCCCTGCTTTCCGGCATTGATCATGGCTTCTTTAGACGCATTTTTTACAACGCCTATATGTGCGTAAGGCATAAAATACTGCTCAAAAGTTTTGCCTTCATTAGGCTGAAGCCATGAAAAATCAGGTTGGTTATCTGTGAATACGCCCGTCATCAGTTCAATATAGGGCCCGTCCTCATCGGTCAGGTTACGGTCCCATGCATGACCGAAATCACCATTGCCCCAGGTCCATTGTTTTTTGCCGGGCGATACATGATGATCGGCTACGTGCAACATACCGCCCTGCGTATCATGCTCATAGCAACCCATAAAATCGTATTTTGACTTTATTGCCATGTACGATGTCGGCACAGGAATATTTTTATAGCGCGAAATGTCGGTACCTGGCGCATAGTTTACTTTGTAATAAGTGCCCGTTGCTATCGGGAAATCGGATACATCCCTCTTACCATGATCAAAAACCGCGTACACATCGGGCGGGAACACTGATTGATAATAATCATTCACTTTTACGGCCGGGTTTGCCCACCACAAAAATGTTTGCGGGAATGGAGTTGGATTAAACAGTTTGCCGGTTATTTCCAGGTATGCTTTACCAGGGTATAACGTAAACCCGGCCATACCTTTAGTGCGAAACATGATCTCCAGTTCGCTGACCCAAATTGTTTTACTGCCATCAGCGTTTTCCTGTATTTTATAATCAACCGGCGAAAAAGTACTGGGGCGGTGATGCTGCGGCCAGTTAAATTCAATACCGCCGGATATCCATGGGCCGGCAAGCCCTACCAGCGCAGGCTTTATCACCTGATTGTAGTACACAAAATCGCGCTTTTTTATTTTATCATAGGCACGCTGTATTCTGCCGCCGAGCTCCGGCAGTACCATTATTTTCAGGTATTCGTTTTCTAAAAATACGGCAGTGTATTCCCGGTCATGTTTTTCATCTTCTATCTTTTCAATTACAGGGTGAGGATAAACCACGCCGCTGCTGCCCTGATATACCCTTTTCTCCAGGAACATCGGATTTTTTTCAGGTTTTCCGGTTCCGTAAGTAGGAATGCTGACTTGTTCAACCCAGGCTTTTACTTCCATATATTATACTAATGTATTAAGTTTTTTATTGGTTAGTTGGTACCAGCTTTACCATAATGGCATCGGCGGCCGGCACGTTAAAAGAAAATGAATCCTGACCTTTTGTTATTTTCCCAACTGGCTGGTCGGTCAAGAAGTTCTTAATAACATATTCACCGCTTCCAAGCCCAAGGTCCGCCCGGCGCCAGGAACGATCAAATTGTTTTTTAGTATCGAAGTTAAATAACGAGAGCAATGTTTCAGTGCCTGGCAGGTAAAATGCCATTTGCTGATCAAGCGTTTCACCATCGGCAAATTTCAAAGGGGTAAACGCCTTCGGGTTACTAAAGTAAGCACATAGATATTTGTTATCCAGATACTTTTCGGCCCTTTCGTCAGCGAGTTTGTCGCGATAATCTGAGCCATCACCAAGTATGCTCCCCATCGACATCAGGGCAAACAGTCGCGCCCTGATCTCTTTTTCGCTCAGGTCGGGGTTCTTTTCGAAGTTTTTCATGATGGCCACATCCAGGTTGGTGTAGGGCCAAAGCGTGCCCTGTACCCACCATAAATGTGAGCCGTTAGCCAATGATCCTTCCGTGCTGCCGTAGTGCGGGAAACCGGGCTCGTCATCACGCAGGTGTGAATATACATCCGTAGATATAAAACGTGCATGCGCGTACTGGCTTGGAAACATCGGCGAAATGGCTTCGGTAATAAAAATATCTTTACCCATGATCGAGTCGGCTAAGGCCTTTAGCATTTTCATGCCATAATTATAAGCCTGAAGACCAGTGCGAATATTCGGATCATAACGCCTGGTTGATTCCAATGCGCCCGCTGTCAAAAAGTCTATCTTAATAAATTTGGCGCCGATAGCCTTTGCCTCCTTTAAATTGTAAATAACAAATTGACGAACGGCCGGATGGGTTGGATCCAGGGCAAGGCATCCCCAGTCGCCATTTTTAAACCAGATAGGTTGGTTATTGTTATCACGAAGTACTACATCTGATAAATTATAATCCGTTCCTTCAAGCTTTGTATTTTCTGTATTGTTCTTCCATGCCCATTTTGCAAACGGGATAAAATAGAAACCCAGCTGCTGGTTCTTTTTTTCAATATACCGTCCGAACGAGGCTAAGAGACTTGTTGTATAAATAGATTGATCATAGGAGTCGATACTGATGACCGGTTTTGAATACTTGTTAAAATTAGGAAGTGTCTGGATAAAGTCGGGTATCTTAGTTATATCCTTTGGCATCATTCTGCCCTCATAGCCTAATACGCCTTCCACACCAAAGCTATTCCAGTAAACAGGTGCATTGCCTTTCCATGTAAGCCGTCCATTGAAAAGCGCATTGGCATTTCCGTATTCAACAAAACCCTTACGCGTATCGCCGGCGCAAAGGTAAATGATAGAGGAATTGACTGATTTACCCTTCATTGTCCCATGCAGCGTATGATCATGGGTACCATCATTACCACCATAATCAGGCGGTAAACCAGGATTATCTTCAGTAGCTGCGCCGTCATAAATTTTTAATGAGTCGATAACGCCTTTTTGTGCCGCAGCGCGATAAACGATGCCTGTCTTCCAAAAATCATGGGAAATACTACCCATTACCAGCCCTGAAAAATCATTGTTGTTATAGGCTGAAGCAAATTCGTAGCTGATACCGGCAAATACCGGTTTTCCCGGTTCCCATTTACGCTCAAGTATATGCGACCAGTTATCATTATCAAACGGCACGTCCAGGAAACGTGGTTCGGCGCCCGGTTGTAATAGTTGCGCTTTTTCCTGCGGGAGTACCGCAAGCGCGCAAATGTCCCTGGTTTCCAGTTCCATAACCGTGCCATCACCTTTTACTGCGGCAACGTTGGTTAGGAGGTAAGGGTGATCCTGGTACAAAAGTACTTGTTGCGTGAGCGTGATACCAGCATCATTACCAGAGTGCCGGACCACTATACGAATACCTTTACCGAGATCATTTTCAAATTCGCCGGTGGCCGCCTGGTGTACCCGGCATGCCGAAGTGGAAATATAACCGCCTGCTACTTCGATTACATAAGCAATGGTATTGTTTAGCACAACACCATTGCTAAAGTGATAGTTTAAACGCCCCGTTTTATAATTTACCGATACCGAAGCCCCGCCTGTACTGGCTACCAGGCTGTCCTCATACTTTGTTACTTTTTGTGCGGAAACAGTTTCAGACAGCAGCAATAAGCATGGCATCAAATATTTTATAACAGAGCGTTTTTGAAACTTCATCTAATATTTTATTTAACAATTAATATCCCGGATTTTGCGCTTTCAATCCCAATGCGGGGTTATTCTGCAGCTCGGTTAATGGGATCGGGTACAACATATTTTTTAAAGATACATTCTGCTTCGGATGTGGATCGCTGCCGCCACCTCTCTGAATATAAGGATTGTCGTGTTGTTGTACACGGGATACTAAGGTACCCGTACGCTTAAGGTCGAACCAGCGCCATCCTTCTGCTCCCAATTCACGGCTGCGTTCGTCCATAATTAGATCGCGCAACGTGGCTTGGTCGGGTGCGTCAGTTGCTGTAAAATCAAGACTGCCATTACCAAAAGCACGTTCACGTATTTTGTTAAGTGGCACTAATGCAGCTTGCGTCTGGCCCAGCTCATTAAGGGTTTCTGCATACATCAAAAAGACATCTGCCGAACGAAGGTAATATAAGTTTTTACCTGAATGGTAAACATCAATGTCACTGGAAGAGATGTCATATTTTGCGATTGTGGGCAGTCCCGGATCAACCCACCATCTCATAGTATTGCCATTGCCATCATATCGGTCATGATGAATTGAAGGCACATAACGGGCATCATATTGATATTCCCACGAATTAGGCTTCATAAAAACTGTATCTGAATAATATGAAGTAGCCATCACAACGGTACCGCCATAGCCCGGCGTGTGCGTATTGAATGGTTCAAATGCTATTGGCGGTCCTGCGTAAGAACCGTAGAGATTTTGGAGACCTTGTGTATCATTAGTATTGTCTGTTGAGTATTGTATCTCGAACAGGGATTCCGCATTGTTTTCATGCTGTCCGTCAAACAAGTTAGCATAATTGGACAGCAGACTGATGTTATTGTTGTTGATCAGATCCTCGAACGTGGTTTTTGCATCGGTATAATCATGCACGGTTAGGTAAACTTTACCCAGCAACGCTTTGGCTGCCTCAACACTTGCGCGGCCTACGTCATTGCCGGTGAGCTTGCTTTTTGTCCAGCAATTGGCAACAGCGAACTTCAGATCGGACTCGATCTGGCTATATACCTGCGCCTGTGGAATACGCGGCAAGCCGTTTGCAATTGATGTATTCTCCAACGGCATCGGCACATCGCCATATAGCTGTACCAGGTAAAAATAGAACAGCGCCCGCATAAAATGGGCTTCACCTTCCAACCGGGTTTGTACCGCTGGTTCCGCAAAGTTTTTTATCTTCGGGATATTTAATATTGCTGCATTTGCGTTGGCTATACCCTGGTAACAAACCGTCCAGAAACCAGTGATATCGGCATTCTGGCTGTTAAACGTAATATCGTACACGTCCATGCCAACAACGCCGGCCCAATAGGCGCCATACCCCTGCGCCTGATAGGTACATCGGACCTCGTCAGTACCAATAACGCCAATCAGTTCGTAATCTGATTTTTTGAGGGCTTGTAATTGCTGGTAAACGCCTGTTACGCCCGCTATCGCTCCCGGCTCGTCTTTATAAACACTTGGCGCCGAAACGAATACTTCAGGCGTATAGTTCAGCTCCTTTTGGCAACTGCTGAAGCCCTGCAGCAGTATTACTGCCAGGCCAACCGGCCAGAATTTTTGTAAATATTGCTTAATACTTTTCATATCAAAAATGTTTTTTAATGTTATAACGCTAATTTTGCACCCAGCAGGAACGTACGGTACCGCGGGTAGATCTCATTTGCTGCATCAGCACCGGCTACGTCCGGATCGACGCCCTTGTAGCCAGTGAACAGGAAAGGATTGAGTACCTGCGCGTAAACATTCAGGCTACGTATTTTTATTTTGCTTAGCAATGCGGATGCAAAATCATACCCCAGGGTGATATGCTGTATTTTGAAATAGCTTGCATTTTGTATAGAGTAGCTTGATCCCTGTCCTATGCCTCCCGGAAGCGTTTTAAGCGATGTTCCGAAAGAGTTTGGCCTTGGGATGTTGGTATTGGTATTGGTTGGCGTCCAGTAGTTACCGCCCTGCGTGGTCACATTTCCTGTATTGCCATATAGGGAATTATAATAAGTAAGATCGGTAAAAGTAAGGTTATTCAGATGCTGGCCATATTCATAGGTGCTGTATACAGTAAGCGATACGCTCTTGTACCTGAAATAGTTCCAGAAACTGCCCCATCCTTTTGGAATGCTTGAGCCTGCAACCACCTCATCCTCCGGCGTGATCTTACCATCGCCGTTAACATCCCTGATCTTGATGTCGCCGGGTTTACCGTTGGGATCAAGGGCAAAGTTATCCCCTTGCTGATACAGGCCGTTAAATACATAATTAACATAAGTTCCGCTTGGCGGCAAACCGACACGCAATGCCAGGTTCACGGAATCCCTGCCAGGGAACAGTTTGGTTACAACACTCTTGTATTTCGACCAGTTGAGCGAGGTTTGCCAGGTGAAATTCTTGGTTTGCACAGGTGTTATCTTCAATGCAACGTCAATACCCTTTGTATTCATAGCGGCAACGTTTACATATTCTGTTTGGAAACCTGACGAAGGTTCAAGCGGCAGGGGCATCAACAAGCTGCTGATATTTTTGTTATAAACATCCACTGACAGCTGTACGCGATTGTTTAATACGGCAATGTCTGTACCGGCATTAAACTGATGTTGCACTTCCCATTGCAGCGAGTTATTACCATACACCCCGTTGGTACCTGCAACAGCGTAACCGCTGGTTACGGAAGAACCGTTGAAGGGATACGTTGCCGGGTCATAGCGTGTATAAATGGCGTCATAAGGCAGATTTTGGTTGCCTACCAGGCCATAGCTTACGCGCAGTTTAAAATCATTTAACCAGGTTTTTACTTTAAACCCGACCCATGGTTCATCAATTACCCTCCATGCGCCGCTCACTGTCGGGAATAAACCGTATTTGTTGTTGGAACCGAAACGGCTTGACCCATCCTGGCGTATCGTAGCATTTAAAATGTAACGGCCCTTATATTTATATACTGCCCTCGCAAATAAGGAGCGCACTGCCCAGCCGTCATAATTACTATTATCCTGCAGTTTCTGGCCGGCGCTTCCCATGGCTTTGTACGATAGCAGGTCGGTTGGGAACTGATCGCCCTGCATGTCTGTAGCAAAATCTTCATGTTTCTCAAAGGTGAAACCGCCCAGCAGGTTTATCTCATGATCGCCCAGTGTGAGGCCATAAGTAGCCGTATTTTCCCACAAAACGTCTGTAGCCCTTGTATTGTAGATCTCTGCAAACCCGTTTGTTGGGGTATAACCGGGTCCGGTGGTTCTTGGATAATACTTATCTTCCTCGGCCTGGTAGATGTCTGCACCTATGCTTGAGCGCAATACCAGGTTTTTGACGGGCGTAAATTCAAGGTAAAGATTTGCATTGGTACGGTTGGTCGTATACAGGTCAATCGCGTTCAATGCCAATGTGACGGGGTTAAAAATAGTGGGTAAGCCTGTTGATCTGTCAATAACGATCAATGGCTGACCGCTGTTATCGTAAATAGGCTGTAAAGGGCTTTCGGTAAGCGATTGCTGATATTCGTTGGGCAATGCATTATGGGTAATATCATGCGTATAGTTAATGCTGCCGCCTAATTTCAGAAATGGCCTGATGGCAGTTTCGTCACTCAAATAGCCCGCATATTTTTTATAACCGGTATTGGTCAGTATACCATCCTGATTTTGGTATTGGCCGCTGAAATAAACCCTGTTTGATCCGGTACCATTAGATACCGACAGCGAATAGTTTTCAGTCGGGGCATCATTATGCAAAATCGCCTTTTGCCAGTTGTAGTTGGTATACCCATTGGCAATGCTTTGCAACTCATAGGTATTAAATATTTTATTGTCGGCAGTATCGGTTCCGGGTGCACCAAATGTACCGGGGTCAGCGTCCTGAAACGCAGCCCGTTTCAGCTTTGCATAGTTACGTGAATCCAGCATTTGATAGGCAGGATTGTTTACCTGGATACCGGCATACATGTCAAAATTAATGCTTGTAGCGCCGGCTTTAGGCTTTTTGGTGGTAATGAGTATTACACCCTCGGCGGCTCGGGAACCGTAAATACCGGCTGCTGCAGCATCTTTTAATATCTCTACCGATTCGATATCATTAGGATTGATATTGCGTATGTCACCGACCAGTGCCACACCGTCTACAATATACAATGGCCCTTCCAACCGGGTTATGGAGTTCAGGCCGCGTACGTTTACCGAAGCGCTTGCTCCCGGCTGCGTACTCGTGCTATGCACTTCCAGGCCCGGCGTGCGGGATGCCAGCGCCGTAGCCAGGTTGGTTGACGGCGCTTCGCTGATTTCTTTCGCCGAAATGGTTGCCACGGCGCTCGTCAGGTCTTTACGCTTTTCCTTACCATAGGCAATCACCACGACTTCAGATAATAAATTGCCATTGCTTTTTAGGAAAATGGTGATAGTGGTGCTATCACCCACAGTCACCTTTTTAGGGTCATACCCCGTGAAGGTCACTTGAATAGTTGCCCCAAGCGGAGCATCAACAGTAAAATTACCGTTCTGGTCTGCAGCAAACTTGTTAACCGGCTTACTTGCGGTTTCCACGGAAACAGTGGCAAAGGGTAGCGATTGCCCCGTTTGTGAATCCTTTACCGCACCGTGGATTTTTCGCTGCTGAGCGTAGGCGTTTATGAGGCCCGCCGAAAACAGCACAATGATTAATAATAGTTTTCTCATTATTTATTTGGTTTTAATCAGGTGTGTCTTTAATGACAGGATGGACAATAAAACTCCCATAAAAAATTAAGGATATTTTTTAAAAAACCACGAAACATGCCGTTCCCTGGAAAAATATTCTCAATTAAATCATTATCCTGTCAAATAAAATACTATAATTGATTTATAATAACAAACCTAATACGATTATCAGCAAATTAAAATGCCTAATATTATGATAATGATGGATTTTTATACACTTCTGAAAACACATTCAAGCTAAATCGATGTTAAAGGAAAAATCACCGCGAAAAAGAGAGGGATTTGAAGGTCAGCGCCTGATCGTCATCCCTAAAAAGATTGTTTCCGAATTTCTAGTCAAGGATCCGGTAACAAGGCAGATATACATTACCGACATTGGTTTTTATCCGAAAGCAATGTTTCATTATGCGGAACGGCCGCATGGGATAAGCCAGCACATTATTATTTATTGCATTGAAGGCTATGGATGGATCGAGATCAATAGGAAACGCATCGGCATCTCGCCGTCTCAATTTATTGCTATCCCCGCGAATACCCCTCATCGGTATGGAGCCGATGAGCAAAATCCCTGGTCGATCTATTGGGCGCATTTTAAGGGGGAAAACTCGGCATTTATTGTGGATATGATCGTCAAAAATTCAGATAACTATAAACTGCTGCTAACTTTCAGTGAAGATCGCATCGGGCTTTTTGATGACATATATTATAATCTGGAGAACGGCTACGGTGACGATACGCTGCGTTATGTAAATATGATATTTTATCATTTTCTGTCTTCCATGATCTATGAGGACAAGTTCAACCGAACTAAAAAAACGGTCAATACCGACATGGTCGACACTGTGATCAAGCTGATGCAGGATAACATCCAGCAAACCATCACGCTCAAGCAAATGGCCGATTTTTCCAATCGTTCGGTCACACATTTTTCATCATTGTTCAGAAAAAAAACCGGGCACTCCCCGATTGAATATTTCAATCATCTTAAAATACAAAAAGCCTGTCAGTATCTGGCATTTACCGCTATGCCCATCAAAGAACTCGCGTTTTATGTTGGTGTTGAAGACCAATATTATTTCTCCCGGATGTTTACCCGCCTGATGGGCATCTCACCGTCGGCGTATCGCAAACGCAACGCTGAAAATAAATCAATCAGAGGAACCTAACTCTTGGTGACCGGAACATTGGTTAGTACACTGTTTACTTTTAAACGAACTGTTTTTTTATCGGGGGCAAATAAATGATATGAGATATTAATTCTAAATAATATACACCATATTCAAATTTAGCTCACTCTTATAAGAAAATGAATCATGGTATCGTGTTTCTTGGGTGATGTCATACGGCAATGTCTGCGGTATTCAGCCCTCTTACTTCAAATACACCCTGTTTCCTATGTATTTACAGGTATTCTGACCTCAAAAAAGCACAATTGCTAAAATTATGTTTTTCTATCGGAATGTCATTTTATTCAAAATGTGTGAGAATAGAAAAGCCCCACTTGTCGAAGTGGGGCTAAACCGTTGGTTTTCAGGCTCCTGAAGCTGGGCTCGAACCAGCGACCCTCTGATTAACAGTCAGATGCTCTAACCAGCTGAGCTATTCAGGAGTGGGTTTCTCAATTAGAGTTTGCAAAGGTATAGTTTTGACTCAAATTTCGCAACTAAGAAAGAAAAATTTATTACAGCGGCCCTGCATGTCCACGGAGCTTTTTTTTGCATTAGTTTTTATGTTAATAGGCGATGCAACTTTAACAGGTAAATGATTAATCTAATCGTAACACCAAAAACTCCCAGTCTAAAATAAATTTTAAATATCCATTTAATTTTTTACCTTAAAGACCTGATTATAAATAACTATGGCGATTAAAAATACTCATGAGGGCTGTTAAAATAAGCAATTTGCATTGGGAACAATGGTCGCCTATAAGGACGTTTGGCAAAACTGCGCTTGTTTTATTTTTTGCATTTGCTGGCTTCATCCCAGGTTTTCAACGCCGTATCTGGCAGTTATCACCTATGCGGCTTTGATATTTTTTTTTCTGTTTCAGAGGGTTTTAAAACTTTAGCCGTTTTGGCCAGTGGTGCATTGCTTCTTATTTACCTGGCTGTTATTTTAGCTATGATCAAGCTAAGGACAAAAAAAAACAGGCTACCGAAAAAGCATTTAAGGTTCAGGGTGGATTGATAATCATAAAATATGACCCACACCGACAATGTCGCTACAGACGCTATCAAACGCACATAAAAACCACAATAGAAAACGCCCTGCAATACTGCGGCGATTTTAGCTAATTTTAATACTTACAATCATTATTTTACGTGACAGGGATCATTAATATTGGCCATTAAAATCATCAGTTTTATATTCTGGTTTTCAAACATACGATAATGAAAACAATCCTTATCCTGACTGATTTTTCGGAAAATGCAACACATGCAGCAAAATTATGCCTGTAAGTGATTTTAACATACATGGATTGTCAGATGATGAGGTCGTTAAATCGCGGGCTGAATTTGGCTGTAACAAGCTTTCATATAAAAAGAACAACGTATTTATTGATGCCATTACAACATTGGCAAAAGAGCCAATGGTCATTTTGCTTTTGGTTGCTTCTTGTATCTATTTTATAATCGGAAAGTTTGGTGATGGCATTTTCCTTTCATCTTCGGTGGTTCTCGTATCAGCAATATCTCTATTCCAGGAATCCAGAAGTCGTAAAGCGTTGGACAAGCTTAAAGAATTTACGCAGCCCACTTGCCAGGTGATCAGGAATGGAAAAGTTGAAGAAATTAAAAGCGAAGAACTGGTTGTTGGAGACAGCTTGATTGTTGAGGAGGGGCGATCCGTTGTTGCAGACGGGCAGATTATACACTCCAACGATTTTTCAGTAAATGAAGCGGTCCTCACCGGCGAATCTTTATCTGTATATAAAGACAAGTCGTCCGAAAATAATCGGATATTTCAAGGCACAACAGTAGCCAGCGGATTGGCTGTTGCTACGATAACAGCCATCGGCAATGAAACCCAGCTGGG
This sequence comes from Mucilaginibacter sp., assembly GCA_036758125.1. GTDB lineage: Bacteria > Bacteroidota > Bacteroidia > Sphingobacteriales > Sphingobacteriaceae > Mucilaginibacter. The sequence continues at coordinate 219,933 of DAIOXE010000003.1, read as the reverse complement.
GAAAATAGGAAAAAGTCTCGAGTCAATTGAAGAAGAGCACACGCCTTTAGAATTGCAAATCAACAATTTTGTAAAAAAGATGGTGTTTGCAGGAGCGATTGTATTCATCATAGTCTGGATCTTAAACTATTTCCATTCTTATAATGTATTAGACAGTTTGATTAAAGCCTTAACACTTGCCATGAGTATCCTTCCCGAGGAGATCCCGGTGGCGTTCTCAACCTTTATGGCATTTGGCGCCTGGCGGCTGATGAAGATGGGAATAGTGGTTAAACAAATGAAGACTGTTGAAACCCTGGGGAGCGCCTCCGTTATTTGTACGGATAAAACCGGGACATTAACAGAAAGTAAAATGAGCCTGGCAAAAGTCTTTGCCATAAGTTCCAATAAAATCAGCGATACAGGGGATGACTTAAATGCTGACGAGAAGGAACTGATCAGATTGGCAATGTGGGCGAGCGAACCCATTCCGTTTGACCCTATGGAGCTTGCATTACATGAAACTTATTCCCAAATAGCCGTCGCAGATGAAAGGCCTTATTACAAAATGGTCCATGAATATCCGCTGGGCGGCAAACCGCCGATGATGACTCATTTATTTGAAAAAAATGGCAAACGCATTATCGCTGCAAAAGGTGCACCGGAGGCTTTACTTGAAGTTTGCGATGTTGATAGCAATGAAATACGCAAGATCGAAAAGGTTATTAAAACACTGGCTTTTGAAGGCTACCGTATATTAGCTGTTGGGGAGGCCAATTTTGCGGGAAATGATTTTCCGGCCACGCAGCAGGAATTCAGGTTTGCTTTTAAAGGGCTGGTTGCGTTTTACGACCCGCCAAAAAAGAATATCCGGTCGGTACTGGAAAACTTTTATAAAGCGGGCATTGCAGTTAAGATAGTAACCGGTGATAATGCCGAAACCACAAGGTCGCTGGCTCAACAGATTGGACTGAGAGGCTTTGAAAAATGCATAAGCGGCGATGAGTTAATGAAATTGGGGGATGAGGAGCTGCGAAAAAAGGTTGAGGATGCGAATATATTCTCCCGGATGTTTCCGGAAGCTAAAATGAAAATTATCAACGCGTTTAAAGCTAACAACAAGATCGTAGCCATGACAGGCGATGGCGTAAATGACGGACCTGCCTTGAAAGCCTCACATATTGGAATTGCTATGGGTAAAAAGGGCACCGAAATTGCCAAAGAGGCCGCATCGTTAATTTTAATGGAAGATGATCTCTCAAAAATGGTCGATGCCATAGCGATGGGCAGAAGAATTTATGCTAACCTGAAAAAGGCTATCCAGTATATCATATCCATTCATATACCTATTATATTAACTGTTTTTCTCCCATTGGCTTTGGGATGGATATATCCCAATATTTTTTCGCCTGTGCACATCATTTTTTTAGAACTGGTTATGGGGCCAACCTGTTCCATTATTTATGAAAACGAGCCGATGGAAAAAAATACAATGCTTCAAAAACCAAAGCCGTTCACCGTTACATTCTTCAACTGGAAAGAACTTGCAACAAGCATTGTGCAAGGATTAATAATCACTTGCGCCACTTTAGCTATTTACCAGTATGCAGTATATCACGGGTTTAACGAGCAAATTACCCGTACAATGGTTTTTACAACATTAATAACCGCAAATATTTTTCTTACGCTGGTAAACCGATCGTTCTTTTACTCGATAATCACGACCATCAGGTATAAGAATAACCTGGTATTGTTAATCATCAGTATCACGGTTGTCATATCCGGTTTGCTGCTTTATGTAAAGCCGTTAACCCTGTTTTTCGGATTTGTGGCGCCAAGTTTGCCTCAAATTACTATTAGCATTGGAGCCGGGTTCCTTTCGGTAATTTGGTATGAAATAATAAAATTGCGGAAGAGAATAAAACAGTCGGTAAAAAACGCTTAATTAAGAAATGACTATAAAGGCATAAAATATTGATACCGATCATATTTCACTTTAAGAAAAAATTTACCGGATATTACTTATGATAAAACAAGGTGTATTTGGTAAGAATTGATGATCCGTTTTCCTGTTTTTAGAGCCAAAGACTCCCCTTAACCCATTAATTTTAATGCGTTATTTAAGAAATTTGGAATAAGTCATCAGAAGTTTTCCTATAAAAGGGGTATCGGATCAGGAGGGCCTGGTTTATAAGGATCAAAGACCGCTACGCCCACCCTTGAGTCTGCACAGCCATAGTAGAGAAACCATTTTTTCTTAAAGTAAACCAATCCTTCAATAAAAACAGTTCCGTTTACATATTGCCCGCTTTTTTCAAATGACGCCATCGGGCGCAAAAAAGGAACACTTAAACGGGTTATCGCTTTCGCAGGATCACTCAAAGAAAATAAAGCCTGCCCTGCGCAGTACGAATTGCCATTAAAACGCTTATCTCCTCCCAGGCCGGGATGGTTTTTCCCGTTGTAAAACAGTATGATGCCTTTAGCAGTCATTAATGCGGGCGGCCCGCACTCGGTAAGGTCGCTGTCAAAGTAGCCCGGACGGGGAGAGATCAGCTGTTTGAGTTCGCCTTTGCTATCGAGTACCGGCTTCCAATCCACCAGGTTGGTCGAAGTGGCTGCAAATACATGTAATTCGCCCCAATACATCCAATACTTTCCATTGACCTTCGCAATAACTTGCCGGTCGCCCTTTAATTTTGTCAGAATGGAGGCAGATTTATTGGGAACATCGGAGAACTTCCCGTTATAGAATTTTCTGAAGATGGGGCCATGTTTTACCCAGGTGATCAAATCTTTTGAGGTAGCGGCTCCCAGCCGCGGAACTTTGCGGTTCCATTGCGTATAAAACATCAAGTAAGTTCCGTTTTCGGTTACCGCAACCCGGGGATCTTCGCAACCGCCGGGCCATTCAAACTTTTTCTGACTATCGTTTCCCGGGAACATCACCGGGCGGGCATTCCTTTTAAACGTAAGCCCGTCGCTGCTTTCAGCATAACCTATCCTTGAGGTACGTGTTCCAATTTCAACACCGGTTTTGTCTTCGGACCGGTAAAGAACTGCTATTTTTCCGCGTTTGACCGCCGCCGCAGGATTAAAGGTATAATTAGCTTCCCACCGCACCATTTTATGCGACATGGGATCCAAAAACGTGGCAGTGGAGTCGGGTGAAATAATAGGATTGATATTTTGCGGCCGCACAAAACCGCCAAACGCCCATTTGGGAAGGATATTCCGATCTGTTGTTTGAGCAACAGAAAAATTAAAGAATGACAAAAGTATTAAAACCCCTGTCAATTTAATGAGGCCATTCGTCCGTGAGAGCATCTGTAGGTCTAATTAATTGGTTTCGATCAGCTGGTTTGCAAAACCGGTTTTATGAATTTTATTAGCAATGATAGTCAATAAAACCGGTTTTGCAAATTTATTCTAAAAAACTTTTTCAAGCGCTTTTACGGTTTCCACTTTATACAGCTTATAACCGAACAGAAAAATAACAGCATAACATATAATTGGCAAGTAATAGGCTTTTGCAACATCATGGTTAGCAATTAGCCCCATCACCAAAGGGAAAAAAGCCCCACCCACAACGCCCATCGATATAAACGATGATGCCTGCTGCGTATGGGTCCCTAAGTTTTTTAAGCCAAGGCTAAAAATTGTCGGAAACATAATGCTGAAGAAAAAGTTGATCATCATTAAAGCTATGTAGGATGGCCAGCCCAACCCCTGTGCCACTATTATACACATAACAATACTCCCTAATGCAAAACAGGCCAGCAACTTGTTCGGCGCAATAAACTTCATCAGGTAGGTCCCGGTAAAGCGCCCCAACATCATCATAGCCATAAAAATACTCATATACCTCCCTGCCGACAGGTTACTAAAGCCCATTATTTCGTGTCCGTAGTTAATAAAAAACGCCCATGTGCCCGCTTGTGCGGCGACGTTAAAAAACTGCGCTGCAACTGCCCACACAAAATGCCTGTGCTGGTATAGTTTTTTTTGAGGGGCGACATCTACGTTAACAGCCTCGGGGTCAACTTCGGCTATAGTGACATGCGGATCGTTCAGTACCGGTACCCTAAGAAATGAAAAAGCCACAATAAGTAAAGTAATGACAGCGCCAATACTTACGTAAAGATATTTAACAGAGGTAAGATCCGGAGATTTTCCGGCGATGACGCCAAAAAGAAACCACGATGCAATAAAAGGCCCGGCCGTAGCGCCCAGCGCATTGAACGACTGTGAAAAATTAATACGCCGGTCGCTGGTCCGCTGATCTCCCAAAGCTGCTGCGAACGGATGTGCAACCGTTTCGAGGGTTGCCATTCCGCAGCCCATAACAAACAAGGCTATCCTGAAAAATCCAAAGGATCCCGCGTTTGCAGCAGGCACAAAAAGAAAAGTGCCTATAGCAAATAATGACAATCCAAGGAGTACGCCCGGTTTATAGCCAAACTTCTTTAAAAAATATCCTGCCGGAATACTCATTACAAAATAGGCGCCAAACACCGACAACTGGATGAGCCCGGATTGAGATTTCGAAACATTCAATGCTCCCTGGAAATACTTATTGAGCACATCGCTCATGGAATGCAATACCCCCCACATTAAAAATAAGGAGGTTACAAAAATAAAGTTGACAACAAACTTTTTTTCGATAAAGGCTGCTTTTTGCATGGTACGTTATTTATAATTTGGTTTAGAATTAAAAGATACCGGCTTTATTACCTTATCAAACATGGCTGCCGATCCTATTAAGGCAGCATTTTCATCAAGTTGGGCCAGCTTAATGGTTGTTGAAATCAGCCGAAGGGTGAGATATGGCAGGAAAAATTCGGATGCTTTAGCAATATTACCGCAAATAATTAAAGCCTCGGGTCTATATTGCTCTATATATAATGAAAGAAAATCACTCATATTGATTGCGAATTCTTTAAAAATATCGCGGGCAACGATGCTTTCCCGGGCCAATTCAGCAAGCTCTTTGACCCCGCCTGTTAACAATATGCCGGTTAATTCCTTATAACGCTTTAAGAACCATCGCGTTGAGAAGTAATCATCCGCGATAGTTTCCCGGTATGATTTACTGCCCAGGTTTATATCATTAGTGATTTTATTTTCACTATAAGCCGACCCGAAGCCCGTACCCAGGGTAACTCCCATTACATTCGTATAATTTTCCCCTGCACCTGTCAGCACTTCGCCTGCAATTGTCGATTCCGCATCATTTCTAAACCTAACCAATTGCGGATCAAGTTTTAGCCGGTCAGCGAGGTATTGCTTAATGCCCATACCATACAAGGCTTCGTATTTATTAAGCCCTTTAATATAGCATATGCCGTTCGCGTAATCGAAAGGGCCGGGCATTGCAACGCTTAAGCCCGAAACCGGCAGGGCAGCATTTTTCTTTAATACCTGTTCAAATGCGGTTTCCCACGATGTTAGTATATCATTTGCCCTGCCTTTACTGTCTACTTCAACTCTGGTTATACTTCGCTGCAGGATAGTATGGGTTTCAAGATCGCAAATGCCCGCAGTGATATGTGAGCCGCCTATATCGGCAGTTAAAATGTATGAGGATGATAGATTATCGATTTGCATTATTGCTTAAGCAGGGTAATTGGTTTTTTCCTGGTTTGCAATAATAATTAATAAAACCGGTTTTGCAAATAGAAAGTAATATATTTGAAAAACTATAAAAGGTAAGTTGCTGCTATCATCCTTCTTTATTAGTAGGGCAGACGCATTAAAAGGAGACCCCGATGGGGTCTAAGCACACGGTTTTAGGGTTTTCTATAAACAGGATACTCCCAAGGGAGTTAAAAACCATCAGGTAAAAGAATAAATGGCTCCGGAGGGGCCACCTGTTTATAGAAAATTTGTAATAAACCTGAAAGACTCCATCGGAGTCACCTATGAATTTGCTTGGAAGTCATGACTGTAACCAATTATTTTAATGCGTCTGCCCTGTCTTTATTAGCGATTGTTCACCTTAATTCAACCAAAACGATACCTTTAACTTTATTTTAAAATAAACACATTTGGGGGACCATTAAATTAAATGAGTAAAAAAATATCTATCAACGACATAGCTAACGAACTTCATGTTGCAAAATCTACTGTTTCGTTTATTTTGAACGGAAAGGCGAAGGAGAAAAGAATAAGCGACGAACTGACGGAAAAGGTCTTGAAGTATGTAAAAGAAAAAGGGTTTCAGCCAAATCAGCTTGCTAAAAGCTTAAGCACGGGCAAAACAAAAATGATATGTTTAATGGTGGAAAAGATATCCGATTATTTCTTTTCGCATATCGCCTTTCATTTAGAAGCGCTGGCCTATAAGAATGGCTATAAGATAATTTATTGCAGTACCGAAAATAATCCTGAAAAAACAAAGCAGTTGATTACTTTATTGCGGGCACGCCAGGTCGATGGATATATTATTACGCCGCCAACCGGAGTTGAATCTGAAATCAGGGCGCTGATAAATGACAATTTGCCGGTGGTATTATTTGACCGCTATTTGCCAGACATACCTACTGATTACGTGGGCCTCGATAATTATAAAGGAACCTTTGACGCGGCAGAATTTTTGGTGAAAACAGGGGCTAAAAAAGTCGCACTCGTTACCTTGGCTTCTGGTCAAACGCAAATGACGGAAAGGCAATCGGGCTATTTGAGTGCTTTAAAAAAGCACCATCTTAAACCTTTAATTTTAAAAGTATCATTTGAAAATGACATGGAAACAACTGTTAAGCAATGTGTTGAATTCATTAAGGATAATTCGGGTTTAGACGCCATCATATTTGCCACTAATTATCTTGCATTAAGCGGGATAAAGGCAATAAATGAATCAGGCCTTAATATCCCCGGTGATATTTCCATTATAGCTTTTGACGACCATGACGTATTTAATATTTATAATCCTTCGATAAGCGCCATCGCACAACCGTTGGACGAAATGGCAAAGCAGTTATTTAAAACACTTCTGGATAAACTTGAGAACAATGTTCGTTTAAAGGATTTGAGCAGAGTAATTATACAGCCTGATTTGATATTAAGAGGGTCAACTAAATGACGGATAAAAGGCAGTTTAAACCTCATAAAATTATTTTTATTGAAAAATTTAGGACAACTTCTAACATAATCGTTGCAACTCTGGCACGATTATTTCTTTATGATAAACATGTTTAACTAAAAATCAATCCTATGAGATCATTACTTTATATCATCGCTGTAATCCTTATAATAGGATGGGCGATAGGCGTGTTTGCTTACTCAGCAAGCGGATTAATTTATGCTTTGCTCGTACTTGCAGTTATAGCGTTTCTAATAGGTATTATCAGAGGGGATACTTCCTCAATGGCTTAAATTTATTAGTTTAGCCGATATTTAAGGTGGTTCGCAAGACCACCTTTTTTATTTGAACTGCGGTATGATTTTTATGTCGCAGACTCCTCTCCATAACCCATGGTATGTCACATAAGAACCCCATGTGGTGTAAAAATAATTAAAATTGGTACACGTGCCGTAGTTATTTGGATCAAATAGCGCGCATTTGCCGCTATATTGGATTATTAGTTATGCGCCTGCGCACTATTCTACCGTATTTTGCTCCTGGCAGAGTAGCATATCTAATCAAAAACGGGGCATTCCTACAAAATATTAAAAGAAAGCACTAATTATACTGGCTATATTGGTTATATTTGTATAACCGCTTTTTTTCTTCCCTCGCTGCGCGCCCTGTGTATCGTGTCTGTGTGAAACAACCATCTTAGGTTTGTGCCGGGCCCCGCGTTAAGCTGTCATTTGCGCAGTGCAGGATCCTCTGCGAGAAAGTAAACCCGGCAGAAGTTTAGAAAACCGGGCTTTGAGCAAGTTTCATGCCATTTTGATCCAAAGCCATTTGTTTTTTTAACATACTGTTATATAGATAATTGTATTTTTATTTTGTGAGTTTTTTGCCTTAAAACAGATTAAAACACGTCAAAGATTATCACCGCCTAAACGCGTTTAGCCGGGAAAACTGCAAAAATTATCACCGCCTAACTGCATTTAGCCGGGAAAACTGCAAAAATTATCACCGCCTAAACGCGTTTAGGCGGTGATAATTTAGTAGAAAGCCCAAGTTCTAAGTGAGGAAAGAAAATCGACTTATGACTGCTGACTTAATCCTACATAACCACATTCATCTTTATCTGTCCGTTCGACAGGGTGCGGATGATCAGTTTTTCGCCGGTTGGATAAATAGCCTGGATATCCAGATCACGTATAGTTACTTCTGAGCTGATATTATTACCATAATCGCGGCTCATTTCTTTTTGTATCCTGGTTTTACTATCGGCAATAAATTTCGTGAAGTTGTAAGTGGCCCTTTGGCGTATCATATCTGTTATTTTGCCATTGAACATCCATCTGGCCGCTTTGAGCATCCAGGCTTTTGTTTGCAGATCAAAACTCAGGTCGGGGAAAGACAGTTCATGGGTCGCGGGGTTATATGTTGGCGTGCCAACCAGATAAATTGTACCCGTGCTGGCGCCTTTAAAATTAACCTGCATAACTATTTGTTTGCCAATGCCCCAAATTTTGGTATCATCAACAATAAATTCATTGCCTGCAACTTTGGCATTCATACCAGCCACCTGCCGGTTTACTGTTTTGGTAAGATGGTCGTAATTCTCTAAGAGGTCGAGGTAAACATTAAAGCCGTTTGCCGGCACATAATTGGTTAAATTTGGCACCGGCTTTAACGGCCCCGGATCGCTGACCGTAGTTACAACGGGCTTTGCCGATAGCCCTACCGAAAAATTGAGCAGGGAACCATTTAAGCTAAAGCCACTTAATCTTACCGATTGCGGATTGATGGAAACATAGCCCACATCGCCAATCTTAGTTTCAGTGACTATGTTTTTCCATATTTCTTCAACCATCGGCTTGATGTCATAGGCGGCAATTCTGGCGTCGACCTGTTTGCCCAAATCGTTGAGTGGCTTACTTATATATTGAATCAGCCTGTCGGTAACATCAATGTTGCCAAAAAATACATTGCACCGGTCAATCGGTTTTGGTGCGGGATATAAAATTGTTTTGGAACGTAAATGATAATCAGGCGTAATATTAATGGTCGACCGGTAGGATATTTCCATCCTTCGCGGCTGCTCATCGCCCACGCCGCATTGTGCAGATAAAGTTGGTACGATACACCGTGGCCCCGAACCTAATAGCGCGGTACACTTGGCGCAATAAGATGCAGTAAAGCCATAGCTGCCGGTAAATTTTAAGCCGACCACATTATTGCTCCCGGTGATAACGAATGGTGTGCGCGTAAAGGTATACACATAGCTTAAACCTTCGCAGTTTTCCTGATTGCCTGTAAATTTAGCAGGCACCGAATTTTCGGCCTGTACAAAATAAGTTTTCAGATCAACAGTAACCGGCACCTCAACATTGGAAACCGGCTGAACGATGTTTGGGATATCTGCTTCCGTGTTGGCAGGCGCAAGGGGCTTAAGTGTTTTACAGGAATAAATTGAACATAGCAGTGCAAATGCTGCTAAAAATCGAATTGGGTTTAGTTTCATTTTAAGGTAATAGCTGCGCTGGTACATTGGCTGTAAAAGTAAAAAAGCGTTTGGTTTTTGTTTTCGCTTCAGCTTTTATTTTTACTAATTTCTAATCCCCAGCCTCTAATCTCTGCACGACTTATTCTATTCGCTAACCCCCGGCCTCTAATCCCTTTACCTTAATTTCTCTGCAAATTCCTTAGCAAATTTATGGAGCTTGGGTTGAATAACAGCCGCACAGTAAGGATTTTGCGGGTTGTTGCTAAAATAATTCTGATGATAACCCTCAGCCTTATAAAACTCGCCGGCGGGCGTAATTTCAGTTACAATGGGCCGGTCGAATATCCTTTCATCTGTCAATCTTTTTATCATCGCTTCGGCCTGCTGCTTTTGCTCATCGTTATAATAAAATATGGCTGAGCGGTATTGGGTGCCTGCATCATTACCCTGGCGGTTTAAGGTAGTAGGATCGTGGGTTTTAAAAAATATGAGCAGCAGTTCGTCAAACGACAACTCATCGGCATCATACTCCACGCCGATTACCTCGGCATGACCGGTTTTGCCTGTGCAAACGTCTTTATAAGCCGGGTTTTTGGTGTGGCCGCCCATATAACCTGATGTTACCGTTTTTACGCCCTTTACCGATTTAAATACAGCTTCGGTACACCAAAAGCAGCCGTTGCCAAACGTTATTTTTTGAATGTTCATATAGACTATTAAAATTAACGAAGTTAAGCTTTTTTTAACTTTTAAGCTAAACAACGGTGTCCATGTCATTGGTTATTTTCCCGTCTTAGCTCTCTTATCTACTGTTACATAGGTAACAATCACAAACCTGATCATTGAAATCCACAACAAAAACTAACAAATGTTAATAAACGCGATGGTTGTTGATAAATAAACCAATATCGCAATGGCCCTAAGTTTTTTACTTAAAGAAATTTTTTTTGCTTTACTAAGCGATATTCAGTGCTGTAAAATGCAGTTCTGGATATTTAACTATTGGTAAATTATTGGAAATCATGGAAAACGATGTGCTTAAAGCTATCCGTAAACTTTCACTTTATTTTCTATTATTTTGCTTAGTCTTGTTTAGCAGCACTGCCCTTGCCCAGGCGCCTGTTATCAATTACAATACACCGACAAATATTTTCACAACAGGCACAGCGATAAGTAGTTTAGTTCCAACAAATACAGGCGGGACAATACCTGCCACCATTTATGCGCAGGTAACTACATTTGCAGGCTCTGGTACCGCAGGCAAGACAAATGCTACAGGAACCAATGCAAAATTTAATTTACCCAGGTGGATAACAATCGATGCCACGGGGACTCAATACGTAGCCGATGAGGGTAATAATGAAATAAGAGAAGTTACTTCTGCGGCCGCGGTGACGCTACTGGCCGGCAGCAAAACGGGACAAACCGGCTTAACAAATGGTTCAGGCATAAATGCACGCTTTAATGGCCCTTATGCAATCACCAATGATGGGGTCGGCAATCTTTATGTAGCTGATTTTACTAATAATGAAATAAGGGAAATCGTGGCATCTACAGGGGCGGTAACCTTACTTGCAGGCAGTGCGACCGGCGCAAGCGGTTTAGCAAACGGAACGGGTACGGCCGCCGGCTTTAGTAATCCTGCAGGGATTGTATATGATCCGGTTTCGGGTACAATCTATATTTCTGATTTTGCCAATAACGAGATCAGGGAGATGACCACAGCAGGTGCGGTAACTCTTTTTGCCGGAAATTCCGCAGGTGCGCTAGGTTTAACAAATGGAACGGGATCGGGCGCCTCGTTCAAGGGGCCAAATGGTATAGCGGTGGATGCATCTGGCAATGTTTATGTCGCCGATCAGAATAATAACGAAATAAGAAAGATCACACCTGCCGGCGTGGTGACTTTATTTGCAGGAAGCCCTACCGGCGCAAGCGGCTCAACAGACGGAATCGGCAGCGCGGCTTTGTTCCTAAACCCACAGGGGATATGTGTTGACGCATCCGGAAATCTTTATGTTACCGATACCGACAATAATACGATCCGATTGATCACCCCCGCAGGTGTTGTAACTACTATCGCCGGCATTGCCGGCACGGCAGGTTCTAACAATGCGATTGGGACATCTGCCACTTTTAATCAAAGCAGGGGTATCATTGTTGATCCAACAAGCGGCAACTTATTTGTGAGTGATTATAACAACAATATGATCAGGGAGATCATACCAACCGGTTATACCGTGAGCCCCGCATTGCCTGCCGGGCTCCTTTTTGACAGTACAACGGGTACGATCTCCGGGACTCCTACCGCAATCTCTCCTGCAACTAACTATACCATTACCGGGTATAATACCTCGGGCAGCAGCAGCACCGTTATCAGCATTGCCTGCGGACAATCCGAAGTGTGGACAGCCGGAAGTAATACAACAGCCTGGGCTACTGGCGGTAATTGGAGCACTGGCATACAGCCCGGTGTAAATGACGCTGTTAGCATTGGTGTTTCTGCTTATACAAATGCTAAAGAACCTTCAATTACTGCTGCAAATGTTACTGTTGGTTCAATAACATTTGGTAACAATGGCGGCAATCACACCTTAACGGTTAACTCGCCCGGAACGTTAACAGTTGGCAGTTACATCACAGTACCCACTGCGGTAACAATGGCCATAACGGGAGCAGGCAATATAAACATTGCTCCCGGGGGCATCATAAACATCAATGGCACCGGCGTATTAAATACTACTTTAACCGGGAAATTAACGCTGAAGTCAGATTCTACAGGTTCAGCCAGCATTGGCCAGATAACCACAACTTCTATTACCGGAACAGGAGCAAGCTCAATAAATGTTGAGCGATATTTAACCGGCGGCTCAGGTTACCGAGGTTACCGCCTGTTGTCTTCGCCTGTCTATGCGGCCACAGTGGCTTCAAACAATGTTTACAGTATTAACTATCTGCAAAATAGCGTATACCTTACAGGGGCGGCAGGCGGCGGCTTTGATAAAACCAGCAACCCAACGCTTTATTTATTTCGCGAAGACCAGGCCCCTTCCGCTGTATCGTTTACAAGCGGGAACTTTGAGGGTATAAGCGCTATCAATAATACCCCCGCTTATAATTATTCCGTTACCGGCGCGGGCACATCCGGCACTTATAATTTGCCCGTTGGCAATGGCTATATGATGTTTTTCAGAGGCAACCGGGCTTCTGCAGCGGTAGGAGTAGAAACGCTCACGTCATACACTACCCCCGTAGCAGATACATTGACCGCATCGGGTACACTAAATGCCGGGCAAATTATCGTACATGACTGGTATACACCTGCCTCGGCAAATTTGGGGTGGACAAATGCTAGTGCTAACTCCGCAGTAAGGGGGTTTAACCTGGTAGGCAATCCTTACGCCAGTTCAATTGACTGGGAGCGGTATGACACGGTTTCAACTACCACCGGAATTTATGCGCACAATATCGGATCTACTATTTACGAGCTCAACCCGGCAACTAATAATTACGATACCTACCAGGTTGGAGGGGTATTTACCAATCATGGCTCAAGGACAATAGCAAGCGGACAAGGATTCTTTGTGATCGCCGCAAACAATACCAGCCCACAGCTGATTTTCAATGAATCGGCTAAAACAACTACGCAAAATACCGGGCTCAACCTTTTTATGTCAACCAAAGCTGACCTTGCTTCGATTAATAATACAAAATACGACCAGCATTTGCGTTTACAGATGACACTGGGCGCGACTCAAACAGATGATACTTATATCGGTTTTAATGCGGCAGCCAGCCCTCAGTACGTACTTAATGAAGACGCCCCTTACAAATTTGGGACCGGCCCGGTGAATTTATCCACTATCTCCGGTGATAAAATCTATCTCGCGATTAATAAATTGCCTTTACCCAAACTAACTCAAACGACCATACCCTTATATGTAACCGCCCGTGCTTATGGCACTTATAAGTTAAACATGACCGAATTGAAAGGCATACCACAGCTTTTTGAAATTTGGCTGATGGATAGTTATAGTAAAGACTCATTAGATATTCGGCATAACAGAACCTATGCTTTTAATATAACCACCGATACCAACAGTTATGGGAGTAATCGCTTTAAATTAGTTATGCGCCAGGACCCGGCATTGGGAGTACATCTATTGAATTTTAAAGCGGTTAAAGTGATAGAAGGGGTGCGGACAGTTTGGATAACCGAGAATGAGGCAGACTACACCAATTTCACAGTTGAAAGAAGCACTGATAATGGGGCGACATTTTACGCCTTGGGAAGCTTTGTTTCGAGTGGAATGGGCACTTACAGCTTTTTGGATAAAAATCCGCTGCCGATAGCTATCGGTACTAATCAATATCGTTTAAAGCTGGTGGATTTGAATGGCGGCATTACTTATTCACATATAGTTACACTGATATATGGTAATTCAAGCAATAACCCAGATAAAAGTAACCTTACTATTTACCCCAATCCTGCCAAAAATACGTTGAATTTAACGATAGGCCCTGCTTTCAATTCGAATCCGCCGACACTGCAACCTGTCAATCCCATTACCAATTCGCTCGCAGCCTCTGCCAACACAAATAATGTATACAGCATCAAAATCGTGAATACTTTGGGTATGGTTATGCAAGCGGCCACAACAACCCAGCAAAACTGGCAAACCGATTTAAGCAGCCTGTCGCCGGGAACGTATATTCTCCAGGTTACCAATAATAATACTGTTATAGGAAAGGGAACTTTCGTAAAATTGTAACTTTTTACCATTATAACGGGTATAAGTATATGGTAAATTTGTAAATTGCAGTTTTTAAAAACATACATGTATGCGAATTAAAGTATTTTGCGGCACATTGCTGTTGTTAATGCTCGATGTTATTGTGCTATTTGCGCAGCGCGGCAGGGGCCCTGGTGAACCCTGTGATGGAAGGGACCCGGATGAAATTTGCCCGCTTGATACCTGGGTAATTATTTTGGCGGTTATAGCGATTACATTTGCGGTGATCCATTTGTTGCACAGGCAAAAATCCCGGCAAATCGCATCATAAACTTCTGCTTACAGGTTTATAATGCGTTTAAGACACTCTTGCCGGGGATGGTGTTAGCTGTAGCTGATCGAGAATGCCATTTACAACTTTTGGCAGGTCATCGATGTCTTTTTGCGGATCATGATGTACCTCGCCAACGCCAAAACCTCGCCAAACAATTTTACGGGTATGCGTATCTATCAGGTCGATAATTAAGGTGCCTTCCTTATAATGTTCCTTTTCAGCATAGGTAAGACCGCCATAATAAGCGAATGGGGCGCCATAATAATAATAAGGCCTATAGTATCCCCAACCCCAGCCCCAGCCAAATCCCAAGCCCCAACCTAGACCCCAGCCGGGGTAAAACCCATCATAATATGGGGAGTAATAATTAGTTCTTGTGCCTCTGCCAACAATCCGGGTATAATTTACTACCAAATCGGGGTTCTGCTGGTCTAATCGAAAACCTTTAGCAACCAGGGCATTTGTAGCGCCATCCTTGATCTTAGTATCTGCAAGATCACTCGTCATTTTTTTATTATCATCCTTTGTCTGCGGCATCCATGCAAACGTATGGTAATTGCTTAAGTTGGTTTTGTTTATAGCGGCAGTATAATAGTTATAGGTGGTGCATGCCGATAAACCTGACAGTATCAAAACTATCGCTGCCAAATAAATTGATCTTTTCATAATGTTTACCCTCGATACCACTTAGACAGATTATGGCCAAATGGTTTAACTGCTAATATAAATATTTTTTAACTTCTCTCTATTTTAATATGCTATAGAAATCAATTAAGACAGAGATGCTATACATCAAGCCAAGAACCAAGAGTCAAGAGTTAAGAACCAAGAGTCAAGAACCAAGAGTCAAGACGAAAAAGCAGAAGTCAGCCCATTTTTAGTACTGTACTGCTATAATATGCTTAGCTTCGTTTCTTTTTAATGGATTTCTTAATTCTCCGGCTATTTTCTTAACTCTTGGTTCTTGATTCTTGGCTCTTCACCCGCGCAAATTACTCAGCCGTTGTCGGGTCAATGGTCGAAAATACCCTGTTTACGGCATTTGCAGGAAAGCCGCCTTGTTTTGCGTGCTCCCTAACCGTTGCTCATCGGGTGCAATGTAAATACAATAAATTTTGTCGGCAGTGACAAAACTGCTTACCCATTGTATTTGCGGCCCCATTTTGTTTAACACCCCGCACGAAGTTTGCGAAATGGCCTTTAACTGCTCTGCAGATAGCTTTCCGGCACCCGGAATTTCTCTCTCAATTACATACTTAGGCATAATGGCAGGTTTTTAAGTATAAAAAATAAGAAGGTTTAATAATCTTATATAAAGGTATAAAAATTACAATCGATTATACAAGATATGCTGATAATCAAAATATTAAATTGGGGATTTGCGCGCATGGGATTTAATCCCACACATAGCGTTCATCGTATTCTATTGCGTATTTTTCAAGGTTTTCCCTGTATTCGTCCTGAAATGATCTTTTGCTGTGGTGTTCATGCTGATTAGTAATATAATTGCTAACCGTACCAACGCCTTTCAGGGCGTTGGTTTATTATTTTCCCAGCCCTGAAAGGGCGTTGTACATTCGCGCAGGGCGAAGACAAGTTTCGACACAATTACAAATCAATGAAGAAGACGTAAGTAAGTTTGTGACAACAGTGTTGACAAATACAATGGTCGGCCCATCAGTTTGTTCCATTTTGGAACATACAGCGCTCGATGGAAAAATCCCCCCTCACGGAAACTTATAAATCGCCCCCAGCGCAATTCCTTCTGTCCCTTGCACGCTTGTTGAGGTATTTTTATCGTACAGGAAGGTGCCGTTTACCGTTACGGCTATCAGGCGGTTTACTTTGGCGGTTAATATAGCGTCGATGCGGTGGCTGGTATAGGCTAAGGGCTGTATGTAGGGTATAAACAGGGCGTAACGCAGGTTAAGGTGCATGTTTTTCGCGATGTCCTTATCAATGCCGGCCACCACCTGCACGGCTAATTGATTATAGAAAGTATGATGGATAGGCACACCGTAATTGGCAGGCTGATTATGATATATCGTGGTATCGACCACAAAGGTTTGCCGGGCGGTACCGGTACCCAGGCGCAGGTCGAACCATTTATTAGGTTTATACTCAGCGCCCAATGATTCGGTAAGGTAGCCCGGCGCCATGAAATTGGAAATGAGGCTGGGGTTCTGCGGATCGGTATAATTGTAGCCCGCTGTAAATTGTGATTCGAAAGTAAGCGAACCGAAAAAGTACCATCTTTTTGATAGCTGCGTGGCCAGTTTATTATCAAAAAATATGCGGTCGTTGGTTTTTCGGGCGCCCTGGCCTTTGTTTTTTGATATGCCGTAAAGCAGGTTCAGTTCTGTAGTAAAATCCTCGGGCTTTTTGTTGTATTCGGACTTAAAATCAAAGTTCGACCCCAGTGCTACCGCGCTTATACCTCCCGCGCTATAATTATTGGTAAACGCCGACTGGCTAAAATTAAGCCCGAAAATGATGGCTTTACGCCAATAGCTTATCTTATAATCCAGCATATCCACCGGTACAAACTCTTTTTTTATCTGCATAGGCCGGTTAAGAATAGGCAGCGAATTTTTGCCGGGCTCGATACGGTATTTATTAAGCTGGTTGGTATCAACTTTAGTGGAGTCGGTTTTTTGGGCATTCTGTCCGAAGGACTCCTTTGGAGCAGATATTGCGAAGCCGAAAATTAATAAAATGAGTAACCCGGGGGTGGTTTTTATCATAGTTTGTGTTAAGCTGAAAGCATAAAGCTGAAGGCCAGTAAAAATGCTGAAAGCCAGTAAAAAAGTTTAAAGCATAAAGCCGAAAGCATAAAGCCGGTAAAAATACAACGGAACTAAAAACTATCTTCCTTTCACCGTTCGCCTCCCGATAGCTATCGGGACACCGTTCGCCTTTCACCTGTTCTTTAACTAATGCCGCGCAAATTTATTATATCCGGGTAATAATGTGGCATTATGGATTGTAAAAAAATAGTGCCGCGTTTGAAATGGCCAACGTCATTAAGTCAAGTGGGATGGCCGTCTTCACCTTCTTTCCGGCTTGCCGAAGAGAGGGTCGAACAGCGCAGCGCATTCGGGGTGAGTAAACTGTGTGCCAGGCATTTGTGCAAAACTGTCGCTCGCATATTTACTCACCCGGACACCGCTTCGCTCGTCCACCCTCTCTTCCGCAAGCGGGAAAGAGGGGAAGAAAAATATGTTTTTCCTCTACACTCCTTTGGTTTTATCCCGTTTCCAGCTTACTGGCCTTAATTATTTTTTTATACTTTTAAGCCCCGGTTATCGCCTGTGATCTATGATTAAAAAATTACCCTTCCTGCTATTATTTATTTCATCATACGCATTTGCACAGGATGCCGATTTTTTTAAACCAAACGCTGTAAGGAGGACATTAAAGGCCGTAAAGATCAGCACGTCGTTAACAATTGATGGCCTTCTTAATGAACCCGAATGGAATTTGGCAGTTCCGTCGCTGCCATTTATCCAGATCGAGCCTTACCAGGGTAAAGCGCCCAATTATCCTACGCTGGTGAAAGTTTTATATAACCAGAAATATCTGTACTTCGGAATTACCTGTAAAGATCCATCAGGAAAAAAGGCTATTATGGCCACCGATTTTATCCGCGATTTTGACGACACCAAGCACGACCTGGTTAGCTTATCGTTTGATACTTTTAATGATAAACGGAATGCAATGGTGTTTGCCAGCAATGCCTATGGCGTTCAGCGCGACCTGCTGGCTTTTGATGATCTTTATTATGATATTGACTGGGATGGGCTCTGGAACGTACGCACTAACCGCACAGATTCGGGATGGACGGCCGAAATCGCCATTCCCTGGAAAACCCTCCGCTATCCTAAAACCGCCGACAGTACGCAGAGCTGGGGTCTTAACATTTATCGCGACAGGCGGCTAACCAACGAGAAAAGCGCCTTTTCGCCTTATCCCAGGGTTTTTACCGCTGACCACATGGATTACGCCGGCGTTTTAACAAATTTGCAGCCTCCGCCGCCTGCCACGAATATCCGTGTTCAGCCCTATTTTCTAGCCTCGTACGATCATTATAACAACTTTGGCCCTGATGTAAAAGCGCAAAGCACCCACGCCAAGTTTGGCGGCGATTTAAAGTGGGCCATTAACCCAAACTCAATTCTTGATCTCACCGCCCATACCGATTTTGCACAAGCCGATGCCGACCTCCAGGTAAATAATATTACCCGTTTTTCAGTATTTTTTCCTGAAAAACGGCAGTTCTTTCTCGAAAATGCTTCTTTATTTGGTGTAGGGGTAGGTCAATTCGCGGATGGTTCGGGGGGATCCATGAGGTACCAGCCATTTAATAGCCGCACCATTGGATTGGATACCAGCGGAAGCCCGATACCTATTGTTGGCGGCGGACGGTTTGTTTACCGGTCATCCACCCTTAACTATGGCGCAATAGCAATCAGGCAGGGAAGTTATAACGATGCACCGGGCACTAATTTTTTTGTAGGACGGGCTTCAGAAAATTTTGGCGACCAGGACCGGGTGGGTACTTTGGTCAGCATTAAAAATGAGCCGGGCGCCACGAATATTGAAACTACCGCCGATGGTTTCTTCCGTCTGGGCGAGTCTAATTCACTAAATACAATTCTTACCCAGTCCTATACTTCCAATACGGGTAAAAAAGGATTCGGAGGAATAGCCCAGTACATTAATTCCACGAATCATTATAAGATATGGTGGACGGAATCTGTAATTACCAAAGATTTTGACCCTCAAATGGGCTTTGTATCGCGCAAAGACGTTATTGGCACCACTCCCGGTATGAATTATTACTATCGGGGCAGGCTGTTGCCCTTTAAAAAGTGGCTGCTTGCCTTTGAGCCAGGCATACTTCCCGAAGTTTATTATACCGCCTCAACGGGGAAATTTGCGGAAATGGACCTGCCTGTTTGGCCGATATGGCTCAATTTTAAAAGCGGCGCTTATTTTGGCTATAATATAACACCTGTCCGTCAGCACCTCACTGCCGTTTTTCAGCCGCTTGGCGTAACTATCGGGCCAGGCGATTATAGTTATTTTCAGCAGGTTATCTATTTCACTACTGATCCTTCAAAAATGATAAACCTGTTTGGTTCTTACATAACCGGTACTTATTTCAATGGGCGCTTAAACTCCGGCGATTATAAATTGCAATTCGTTCCTATTCCATATATTTCATTAAATGCCGAGTACAGCCGTAATCATTTCGAAGGTGTCGGTGAGCAAAAGACTACGACCACGGTTAACTTATATATTTTACAGGCCCGCTTCGCAGTGAACCCGCGCTTACAACTTACTGGAATCTACCAAAAAAACTCGCTTAACAATGCCGATAACTACAATATCCGCCTTTCGTGGGAATTTTCGCCGCTTTCATATGTTTACTTAATATATAACCGGGGCGTAACGAATATGATTAACAATATGGTTATACAAACCCAGGCTGAAGACCATATTATAGCCAAGATCAGTTATTTGCAGCAGTTTTGAACGGTGAATAGTCAGTAGTGAGTGGTGAGTGGTGAAAAGTCAATAGTAGTTCAAAATAAATCCGAAATCGAACATCCAAATTCCGAAATCAAGACAAATCCGAAATCGAACATGCGAAATCCGAAATCAAGACAAATCCGAAATCGAACATCCCAAATCCGAAATCAAAAACTAATCATTTATCGCCTTCACTCCCGGCAATTCCTTACCTTCCATGTATTCCAGCAAAGCGCCGCCGCCGGTTGAAACGTAGCTTACTTCTTCGGTTAAATTAAATTTTGCTACAGCGGCTGCAGAGTCTCCCCCGCCTATCAATGAGAATGCACCGCCTTCGGTAGCCTTAACCACCGCTTCGGCTATCGCTTTGGTTCCGGCCTCAAACTTTTTCATTTCGAAAACACCCATAGGGCCGTTCCATAAAATGGTCTTTGAGGTTTCAATAACCTTTGTAAATTCAGCTATTGCATCAGGGCCGATATCTAAACCCATCCAGCCATCTTTAATGCTATTATTTTGGGCGGCATTGATATTGGCGTCATTCGAGAAATTATCAGCAATGACCGAATCTGCGGGCAATAGTAAATTAACACGTTTATCCTTTGCTTTTTTTATAAGGCTAAGTGCAAGGTCGAGTTTATCTTCCTCAACCAGCGATTTGCCTATTTTGCCGCCCTGTGCTTTGGCAAACGTATAAGCCATGCCGCCGCCGATGATAAGGTTATCTACTTTATCCAGTAAACGTTCTATCAGCTCAATCTTATCGGATACCTTTGCGCCGCCCATAATGGCTGTAAAGGGTTTTGCAGCGCCGTTTAACACTTTTTCGGCGTTTTGCAGTTCGGCGGCCATCAGGTAGCCAAAGAATTTTGCATTTGGGAAAAACTGTGCGATCACGGCAGTCGACGCATGGGCGCGGTGTGCAGTACCGAAGGCGTCATTCACATAAACATCACCTAATTTTGATAGTTTTTCGGCAAAGCCAGCATCGCCTTTTTCTTCTTCCTTATAAAAGCGAAGGTTCTCCAATAAAAGCACTTCACCTCTTTCCAAAGCCTTTGCCTTTTCAACGGCCTCGGGACCTATACAGTCGTCCGCAAACTCAATCTTCTGACCAAGCAGATCAGATAAATGCGGTACCACGTGTTTTAATGAATATTTTTCTTCGGGGCCGCCTTTGGGCCTGCCCAGGTGCGACATCAGTATAACTGCGCCGCCGTCTTTCAAAATCTTATGGATAGTCGGCAAAGCGGCCGTCATACGGTTATCGTCGGTAATCTTGTAATCCTTATCCAGCGGTACATTAAAATCTACGCGGACAAGCGCTTTTTTCCCGGTAAAACTAATTTGATCTATTGTCTTCATAATGTTTGATGCAAGAAGCCGCGAAATTCAGCAATTAATTTTAAATTCTGAACGTAAAAGTTAAAAAGGTATTTTAGATAATATAAAAATCATTGGATCTTAACATACAAAACATAGTGCGGGCCGATTCCCGGCACTTCAAATTCGGGGGATATAACCTCAAAGCCCATGTTCAAATAAAAGGGGAGGGCTGTTTTCCTGGCGTTGCACCACAAGTAATTCATTTTTTGCCCACGCAGATAGACTATGCCAAAATTGAGCAGTTGATTGCCAAAGCCTTTATTGCGATAATTTTCAATAGTGGCCATTCCGCGCAGTTGGTAGCCAATCCCGTTAAATCCGCCATAATTTTGAGGATGAAACGAAGCAATGGAAACTAATTCTTCACCAGCATAATAGCCCAAATGGAATGCCCCAGGTAACTGATCCGTTGGGAACCTGCATTCATCAAGTGTTAATTTCCCTTCACGCAAAATGTCATTGCGGATGGGCAGTGTATCTTCAGTTGCAATAAATTTGATCATCTCGGGAATTGGTTATTGGTTGATTAAGTTGGATTAAGTTGATTGAGTTTATATGGAATATTCGAGCGGATTTGAATCCAATCAACCACTCACCCAATCAACTCAATAAACCAATTCTCTCCACCAAATCCGCTAAACGGCTTGAGTAACCCATTTCATTATCATACCAGCCAACTACCTTTACCAGGCCGCCAACAATTGAAGTAAGCCTTGCATCAAAAATGCAGCTATGTGTATTGCCTATTATGTCAGCCGATACAATGGGATCTTCGGTATACTCCAGGATGTTTCTCATAGCCCCTTCCGCCACCTGTTTAAACGCCGAATTTATAGCCTCAACCGTTGCTTGCTTTTTTAAGCTGCAGGTTAAATCAGTTAACGAACCGTTAAGGACAGGCACACGGATACCTGCTCCGCCAAGCCTGCCTTCAAGATGCGGGAATATAGTTGTAATTGCCTTGGCCGCCCCGGTAGTTGTCGGGATGATTGAGGCAGAGGCAGCTCTTGCCCTGCGCAGGTCTTTATGAGGCGAATCATGCAAACTTTGATCGCCCGTCATTGAATGCACCGTCGTAATATAGCCATCAACAATCCCCCAGTTATCATCCAGTACCTTAATCATTGCCGCCACATTATTTGTGGTACAAGAAGCATTTGATAATATTTGCGACCGCAGATCAACCAATCCATCATTTACACCCAATACAACAGTAGGCACGCTTTTATCTGTGCTGGGAGCAGAAATAATGACCTGTTTGGCCCCTGCCTCCAAATGCCCCATGGCAGCCTGTCTTGATGTAAATTTACCGGTCGATTCAATTACCAGGTCAATCCCCAATGCTTTCCAGGGAAGCGCCTGAGGCTCTTTTTCTGTCAGAACTTTTATGTTTTGATTATTTACAAAAAGGTTATCCCTGTCAAAATCAATTGTGCCCTTAAATCTTTGGTGGACGGAATCATATTTAAACAGGTGTGCAAGTGTTTGGGTATCGGCAAGATCGTTTATGGCTACAACAGCTATGCCCGGCCTGTCTAAAATATTTCTTAAAAAAATGCGGCCTATCCGGCCAAATCCGTTTATAGCAATCCTCATTACAGCGGTTTATAAGACTGCAAATCTAATAAAAATACAAGAAAGGGATTTGTGTCTCGTCCTGGAATAGGTTTACATAAACCCGTTGGCTGGTTTTTTTCTCCACATGTGTTTTGTTTCACGAGAGTGTGAAACAAATGAAACAAATGCAACAAATGAAACAACACCTATTGAGAGTGAGGCAGTTATAGCTTATTTGTGACACAGATCGAACAAAATGAAACAGACAGACAAAATTTTGTCAGCATCATGACCTGAAATGCAGCCCCAAAAGCAAATTATTTATATAACAATATTTAAATTTAAAAGGAAAAATATTATTTTTTGTTTTGGGCATTCCCCCGCTGATAGAAGCGGGGTCGGGTGCTTTGCTCATACGCCTGCGGGCATTAGGCTCAAAGGCCGGTATCCGCGCCGCCCCCTAACGCAAAGCACCGGTAGTAACACACTCTGCCCATCAGCCAAATTCCGGTCCGCTGTACCAAAAATATATTTTCAAAACTGCTTCCAGCATCAGCGTGCCTTAAAATGAATTATCTGCAAACATTTGCAACAACTCATTTGTCTTTGTGTCAGGATAAACATTTAGCCAACAATCAGTATTGCTGCCAAATGCTTTCTGATTTGTTTTTTTGTTTGACCGATGCGAGTTTTCCGGATTTCAGCACTGCTCTTTTTCTTTTATCTAAAGGCCTTTGGCCAAACAGTTAATTTTCATGGAAGAATAACAGACGTTCGGGGAAATTCTTTGGCTTTTGCTTCGGTATGGATAAGCGAAGTTCAAGCCGGATCCTTAACAAATGAGCAAGGCCTTTACCGGGTAAATTTAAAACCCGGAATTTACACCTTCAGTTTCCGTACGCCGGGCTATCAACCCTTGTTCCAAACCATCAATATTGAAGGCAATGATGTCAATCATGATCTGCAGTTATACCGGATTGCAGGGGGAAAACCCTTACAGGATGCAGCGGATTCTATTATCCGCCGGGTAATTGCCATGCGAAAAATCAATTTGAACCAGGGCCCGGATTATACCGGCCATCTTTACAGCAAGGTGCTGCAATGGTTAAATGCTGTGCCCAAAAATTTTCTTAAAAATGACGCGGCATCTGAACTCCACCTTAACCTTGACCGTAGAGGGCTCATCAATTTTTCTGAATCCCTGGCCGACTTTCAAACAGGCGCAAAACACCCTATCATCGAACAGGCAATCGCCGCAAAAATAACTAATAATAGTCCGTACCTCTTTAATTTGAACAAGGCCATAGCGTTACAAATTGATTTTTACAAAAACACCCTGAACCTGAATGGCCTTAATCAGCATGCTTTCCTCTCACCTTTAGCAGATCATGCGCTTTCTTATTACCAGTACCGCTTAACGGGGCAGTTTACCGATAATAAAAGGCTGATCGATGAGATACAGGTGCTGCCTATCCGAAAGGATAAACATTTATTCAGCGGGACGATTTATATTATTGAAAATGAATGGTTGCTTTATAGCGCGGACCTCCATTTATCCCCCGATGCGCGGATGGAGTTTATAGATTCTGTGCATATCCGCCAGCAATATGTGCCCTTAAATAATGGCAACTGGATTCCCCAGGCCTTGAAATTTAATTTTTACAGCAAGTTTTGGGGCTTTAAATATTCAGGGTTATTTCTGCAGGTTTACCTGGATGTGCGCACTGATACAGCCTTAAAGCCCCTTCCCAATCACGAGATCTACTACAGTAACAAAGATAATTATCAGAAAGATGAACAATTTTGGGTGCAAAACCGGCCTTTGCCGCTTACACCAGAGGAAAACAGGTTTTACCGTCTGGCCGATATGGCAGAGAGGCATAAAAGAGATAAGGCAATAACAGATTCCCTGCTAAACACTAAAAACCGCTTACGTTTGCTCCCTTATTTGTTTAACGGATACACATGGCATAATAACAATAATAATTTTTTCTGGTCCATCCCACCGCCGAATAGTATGGTATTTTATAATACGGTTGAAGGATGGGGCATCAACCTGAGGGTTAAATTTACCACGATTTATGACAGCTTGCGCAGCCTCACCATCATTCCTGCTGCCAGGTATGGGTTTTCGGACAAGGTATTAAATGCCAATTTGTTTGTTAATTATGTTTATAATCCTTACAAACATGCTTCCGTTTACGGACGTATAGGTTCAGATTTTCTTGATCTGAACAATAATGGTACGCTTAGCATGTTTATCAACTCCCTTAGCACCTTGCTTTTAGGCGATAATTTTGTGAAACTTTATCAATCAAGGTTTATAATGGCAGGCACTATGGGAGAAGCAGCCAACGGTATACTGTTGAACGGGCAGATAGAATATGCTGACCACAAGTCATTATTTAATACGTCCCTGCATACGTTTAACAAAGACAGTGTTTTACTCACCTCCAATAATCCGCTTGATCCTAATGCCAACACCCCCCTCTTTCCATATTACCGGGCCCTTATCATCCGGGGATCAGTTACTTTTACTTTTAACCAGGATTATACGATCACCCCGGCGGGTAAATTCATTTTGCCAAATTATAATCCAAGGCTTAGGGTCAATTACCGGAAAGGGATCCCGGGGCTGGGATCGTATGTGAATTATGATTTCATGAGTGTTGATGTTTTCCAGGAAAGGTTAAAAATGGGGATTTATGGCTATTCGGCTTATTACTTTTCGGCAGGTATGTTCTTAAATACTAAAAGATTGTATTACCCCGACTATAACCAGTTCCGAGGCGGCCAAAGTTTTTTCTTTGATGCTGTTTTAGGTAGTTTCCATTTTTTGAATTTTTATACCTACAGCACCGATAAACCATACTTTGAAGCGCATTTTGAGCATAACTTTACCGGTGTTTTTCTGGACCACGTTCCGTTGATCAATAAACTGAAACTACAGGAGATTATTGGCGGGTCCTATCTTAGCCAGGGTACCCTACCCGATTACAAAGAAGTTTATTTTGGCTTAAAACGCTCAGTGGTCCGTCTGGATTATGGCTTTGCTTTTGGCCGTTTTACAAAAGTTTTACAGGGGTTCAGGCTGAGTTATAATTTATGATAAAAACGCCCCGACAAATCGGGGCGTTTACATATTATCCCCTTTCAGCGCAGAAGAAGGTGAATCTAAGTCCCGAAGGGGCGTCATCTGATAAGAGATTCCTGGGGTATTCTGTTGCATACCCGTTACAACGCCATCAACGCCATCATAAAGATTGACGCCCGATGTTGTGCCAACAGTATTTATCGCTGCTATTGCAGCTGCCTGGCTTCCAGTACTTGGATCGCCGGCAGTTCCATTACCAGCATGATAAATACTCGTTCCTCTAAAGGTGCCGTCGGTTGCATTATATAAGCCCCAATATGCTGTTGAGTTTGAGTTATATAGACCGCTGCCATCATCATACGCGGGCGGCGCACCGCCATTATCTGCGCTATCCCACCAGCCATCATTCAGCGGGCCAGTATTGGGAAGAATTCCCTGGTAAGGTTGCGGTGGCGGCGGCGGGTTATGAAATGGGTCCCTCCTGTTATCCCCCAGCGGGGCGATCCTCATTAAAGCAGTTATAAAGCTGCAAATCTAATTAAAATTAAGAAAGAGGGTTGTTTTTCGGTTTACTGATGGGAAGTATTACAATAAACTGAAAATCGATGAAAGGAAGCTAAATATGAAGCTTAAACAAATAAATTACGGAGCGCCAAACGTTCGCGCTCTTTTGAGCGGATAAAAAACGTGATCAGCCAGTTGAAAACAACGGAAACGGCAATAATCAGAATGATAAGCACTGAGTCACCACAATTTTTAAAAAAGAATACCATCGAGATAGAAGCAACATTAAAGCTGGCTAATATAAATGTGGTTTGTACGTGGTTGAAACCAAGTTTTAACATCCGATGGTGAATATGATTGCGATCAGCAATGAAAGGAGAAGCGCCGTTTGCTATCCGGATAATGAAAACCCTTGTAGTATCAAATATCGGCCCTATCAAAACTGCAAATGTCAAGGCCGGGATACAATAAATTTCAGGCAGCTTCCCGTTAATAACCCTGCTTGTTTCCATAAACTTTAATGCCATTACCGCCGAAATTAATCCAATAAGTAACGAGCCTGTATCGCCCATGAATATTTTTGCCGGGGTTATATTAAATTTCAAAAACCCGATTATTGCGCCGGTCATCGCTAACGAAACTGCTGCAAGCTCATATTGATGAATATAAATAAATAAAGCTGCAAAAGTGCCGTTTGCTAAAATGCCGGTTGTTGCCGCTAAACTGTCAATGCCATCAATCAAATTAAAGGCATTTACAATTAATAAAATTATTAAAATTGAAAGTCCGACGCTAAGAAGATAGGATAAGTCATAAATTCCGAATACGCCATACATGCTGGTGAGGCGAATATTGCCCAAAATTACCAGGATTGTGCAAACAATAAGTTGTATTATAAATTTTGTGCTTGAATTTACTCCCGAAAGATCGTCCTTTAATCCAACCGCAAATATCATGATACATCCGGTAAGTAAATAGTTAATGGGTAAAGACTTATCCTGCATGCAGAATAATAACGAAGTTATAGTGAAACCTACAAAAATAGCGACTCCTCCCAGGCGGGGTATCCCATGGTCATGCATTTTTCTGAAGTGGCCGAGATCATCGTATAAGTGGCGGAAGCGGGCTACATGTAAGATTGATGGGATTGCAAACGTAGTAACGAGGATAGAAAATACTACTATAAACAGGTAATACGCAATAGTATAATTATGTATGAATTCCATCATATAATTTAATTCTTAGGGGGGTAGTTGAGTTAACCAATACTTATCAAGCTGGCAATTAACTAAGATTTGTCAACTATTTTAATTTCTTCTTTTCAACATGTTAACATTTAGGTTTTTAATTAAAATACTGACAAAATTTACGAAAAGGTTTGAGTAATAATGTTATTAATGGAAATAAAATACCATTGTTACGCATTGCCTTTAAGTCAAAGAACAAACTGTTTACGCGATTGCCAAAGCTTTTGTTACTTATTCCGCCAATTTTCATACCAATTAATATTTTCTTTATATAAAACGCCTTAATATCACGGCGGTGCATAAATCTCAGCATTAATTCATAATCAGCGGCGGTTCCATATTCGAGGCTATAGAAGCCAAATTGTAGAAATAATTCCCTTTTGCAATAAAAAGTGGGGTGCGGGGGCATCCATCCCCAGTTAAACTTACCGCGCGTATATTCGCCGGAGCGCCATCTGCGTACAATATTATCTTGCGTATCTACAAAGTCGAGGTCGCCATAAACAATATCGGCCTTTTGTTGCTTAAACGCTCCGGCTACAGTACTTAATATGTTGCTGTCTGTAAAAAAATCATCTGCATTAAGCATCCCGATGATATCGCCGCCTGCTAGTTTGATACCCTTATTCATAGCATCATAGATCCCCGCGTCAGGGCCGGATTCAAAAATGTTTACATGATTAATGTATTTGTTTATGATCTGGATAGTTTTATCGGTTGAGCCACCATCGATAATTATGTATTCGAAATTTTTAAAGCTTTGGGCGATAACAGATTGAATACAACGATCAATGGTGCTTTCGGCATTAAAGGCCACTGTTATCAAAGAAATTTTAAAATCCTGCACTTATACTAAAATTCACTATCCTTTATAGTTTTTTTAAATCTATGTATTCTTTCAGATTTTACAAAACTTACCAAACACTCCCAACGGCAGCTTCGGCCCTGAAGTTGCCTGCAGGTAAAGTTCACCAATTTCAAGGTTTTGCACTTGCGGAAAAGCGCTTCTTACCAGGTTTTCAATAATAACAGACGAAAATCCCAGTGAATAGGTATTCACGATCATAAAATGCTCATCCGGGTCGAGTAATTGCATTACATCCTGCATCATTTCATTAATATTATCTTCCAGCTTCCATTTTTCGCCACTGGGCCCATGACCGTAGGCGGGAGGATCGAGAATGATGCCATTATATTTTTTACCGCGTTTTAATTCCCGTTTTACGAATTTTAAAGCATCTTCTACCACCCATCGTATATCGCTTAAGCCGGATAATTCCTGGTTTTCATTGGCCCAGGTAACCACTTGCTTTATGGAGTCGACATGGGTAGTATCCGCCCCCGAGGCCTGTGCAATTAACGAAGCGCCGCCTGTATAAGCAAACAAGTTGAGCACTTTTGGCGAGGGCGTTTTAAATTTTTTTATGCTTTGGCTGATATAATTCCAGTTAACCGCCTGCTCCGGGAAAACGCCTAAATGTTTAAAAGCCGTTAATGCCAGCCTTAGCTTGATATTTGCCTGGGAGTTTTTGTATTCGATGTGCCAGCGGTCGGGCATGGCGGGGTTCTTTTTTATCCATTCGCCAGATGTTGCCGAGCGTCCCCTAAACTTAATATGATGCAGCCGCTGCCATTCCGCCGCAGTTAAAACCTTGCTCCAAACCGCCTGTGGCTCAGGCCTTATCAGTACCACATTGCCAAAACGCTCCAGCTTTTCAAAATCGCCGCAATCAATCAACTCATAGTCTTCCCAATGCGTTGGCTTAAGCAATTGGATGGTGAGTGGTGAGTGATGAGTGGTGAGTGGCGTGGGTGCGGTCATTGGTTGGTAGTGAAATGTTAGTTTTTTTACAAATATACCAATTCATCACGCATCGTTCACAACTCACCATCCAAAACAGTATGTTCGATCCATAATCGGTGCGATCATTTCCCAAATCGGTGCAATCATCCAATAATCGGTGAAATCATTGCATTAAAATCGGTGAAATCATTTCTTAAAATAGTAACTTTGCCTGTCATAATGGCTCAATATTGCTATGGCGCAATTGTTGAGTTTACTGTATTTTAAAAAAATAGCATGTTAGAATTTATTAGTAAGCTTTTTGGGAATAAATCAGCGCGGGATGTAAAAAGTTTAATGCCCCTGGTTGAAAAGATAAAGGCGGAATTTGCTAAACTCGATGAAATAAGCAATGATGAATTGAGGGCCAAAACCATAGCTTTTAAAGAGATCATTAGCCAGGGGCTGGCAGAAATTGATAGTGAGATACAATCAATTAAGGATAAGACAGAAAATAACCCCGACCTTGACGTTAGCGAAAAAGTAGCATTATATACCCAGCTGGATAAACTTGAAAAAGATCGCAACAAGGAGCTGGAAGTAATTTTGATGAAAATACTTCCCGAAGCTTTTGCTGTGGTAAAAGAAACCGCGCGTCGTTTTAAAGAAAACAAAACGCTTGAGGTTACTGCAACCCAGTTTGACCGTGACCTGGCTGCTCGTAAGAACAATGTGGTAATAAAAGGCGATACCGCGATACATCATAATACCTGGTTAGCTGCAGACAATGAAGTTACCTGGGATATGGTACACTATGACGTACAGCTTATAGGCGGCATTGTATTGCACCAGGGTAAAATCGCCGAAATGGCCACTGGTGAAGGTAAAACACTGGTAGCAACGCTGCCAGCCTATTTAAATGCTTTGGCCGGCCAGGGTGTGCATATTGTAACCGTCAACGATTACCTGGCACGACGCGACTCAGAATGGATGGGCCCGATCTATGAATTTCATGGCTTGTCGGTTGACTGTATTGACAGGCACGAGCCCAATTCGGAAGAACGCCGCAAGGCATACATGTCGGATATTATTTTTGGCACCAATAACGAATTTGGTTTCGACTACCTGCGTGACAATATGACACGCAGCCCGGAAGAACTGGTGCAAGGGAAGCTGCATTATGCGATGGTGGATGAGGTCGACTCCGTATTAATTGACGATGCCCGTACGCCGCTGATCATTTCGGGGCCTATTCCGCGCGGCGATGAGCATGAGTTTTACGATTTAAAGCCACGCATTGAACGCCTGGTTAACGCGCAGAAAAACTATGTTAACGGCGCGTTGAACGAAGCCAAAAAACTGATTGCCGAAGGAAAGACCGGTCCTGATGAGGGCGGCATGGCTTTATTACGTGCATTCAGGGGCCTGCCCAAGAGCAAAGCTTTAATAAAATATTTGAGCGAAGGCGCAAACAAACAAACGCTGTTAAAAAGCGAGAACTATTATATGCAGGACCAAAGCAAGGAAATGCACAAAGTAGACGCCGAACTGTTTTTTATAATCGATGAAAAAAATAACCAGGTTGAATTAGCCGAAAAAGGCATTGAGCTGATCACCGCTTCGGGCGAAGACCCGCACTTTTTTGTGATGCCGGATGTGGGCACTGAAATATCGGATATAGAAAAGTCAGATTTGCCTGCGGAACAAAAAATCGCCAGAAAAGATGAGCTGATGCGCGATTTTTCGATAAAATCAGAACGTATCCATTCGGTAAACCAATTGTTAAAGGCATATACGCTGTTTGAAAAAGATACAGAGTATATTTTGGATGACGGCAAGGTAAAAATTGTTGATGAGCAAACCGGCCGTGTGCTTGATGGCCGCCGCTATTCTGATGGCTTGCACCAGGCTATTGAAGCCAAAGAAAATGTAAAGGTTGAAGATGCCACCCAAACTTTTGCCACCATAACCCTGCAAAATTATTTCCGTATGTACCACAAACTTTGTGGCATGACGGGTACTGCAGTTACGGAAGCCGGTGAGTTTTGGGAAATATACAAACTGGATGTTGTAGAAATACCAACTAACGCAGCATTGACCCGCGACGACAGGCAGGATCTTGTTTACCGTACCGTGCGCGAAAAATACAATGCAGTAGCTGAAGAAATTGTTGGTTTAACCAAAGCCGGACGGCCAGTGCTCGTGGGTACCACATCGGTTGAAATTTCGGAATTGATAAGCCGCATGCTTAAGCTGCGTGGCATTAAACATAACGTATTAAATGCCAAGCTACATCAGAAAGAAGCGGATATTGTGGCCGAAGCAGGTAAATCGGGCACGGTAACCATTGCCACCAACATGGCTGGCCGTGGTACGGATATAAAGCTTGGGCCGGGTGTAAAAGACGCGGGCGGTTTGGCTATTGTAGGTACTGAGCGTCATGAGTCGCGCCGCGTTGACCGTCAGTTGCGCGGTCGTGCAGGAAGGCAAGGTGACCCGGGGTCGTCACAGTTCTTTGTATCGCTTGAAGATAACCTGATGCGTTTGTTTGGATCCGAAAGGATATCGAACCTGATGGTGAAAATGGGTATTGAAGAAGGGGAAGTGATACAGCACTCCATGATCTCCAATTCTATTGAGCGCGCGCAGCGGAAAGTTGAAGAAAACAACTTTGGCATCCGTAAACGTTTGCTGGAATACGACGATGTGATGAACTCGCAGCGTACCGTTATTTATTCGAAACGCAAAAACGCCTTGTTTGGCGAGCGATTGGACGTTGACATCAATAACACCATTTTTGATGTTGTAGAGGATGTTGTTACCGAATATAAGGAGGCAAATAATTTCGAAGGTTTCGTATTGGAAATGCTCCGCCTGTTCTCACTGGAAATTGAGATCACCCAGGATGAATTTACAGATAGCAATATAGTTACTTTGGCCGATCGGGTTTTTGCCGATGCAACAGCCTTTTATAAACGCAAACAGGAAGCTATCGCCAAACAGGCCTACCCGGTTTTAAAAGATGTTTTTGAAACACGCGGCGACTATGTGGAAAATATTGTAGTGCCCTTTACAGACGGCGTTAATGGTATCCAGGTAGCCGTTCCGCTTAAAAAAGCTATCAAAAATAAAGGTCTTGAAGTGTTTAAATCATTTGAAAAGAATGTCACACTATACCTGATCGATGACGCCTGGAAAGAGCACCTGCGGGAGATGGACGAGTTAAAACAGTCGGTGCAAAACGCAGTTTACGAACAAAAGGATCCGCTGCTTGTTTATAAATTCGAGGCCTTTGAATTGTTCCGCCAGATGCTGGCAACTGTAAACAAGGAGCTGGTAAGCTTTCTGTTCAGGGGAGGAATCCCTGTACAGCAGCAGCCTGATGAAATACGTGAGGCAAAGCCACAGCCAAAAATGGACCTCAGAAAAATGCGCACTTCGAAACCCGAACTAGTGGGTGAATCCAACGGTTCCCCGATGCAAGATATGCGCGAATTACAAAAAACCATGCCTGTTAGGGTGGAGAATAAGATCGGCAGGAACGACCCGTGTCCTTGCGGCAGCGGTAAGAAATATAAAAATTGTCATGGCGTGGGGTTGGTGTAAGCCCACCCAACCCTCACCGGTAGGGAGGGCTTTAAGGAACAAGCGAAGTTAAAGTCTCCCCTACCGGGGGAGATTTAGAGGGGGCTAAATAGCTATGAAAAACGCAACATATAAGGTAGTTAAGCTTAGCCTGATAATCTGCTGCACTTTCTTTATGCCCTTAATTTCATCCGCTCAAATCCGTGGCAAGGTCGAAGTGATTAAAGATCCTCTTATCGATACCCTGATAGCCCGACGACCCTACCTGAATAAGAACAACATTGTTGGCGAAGAAACTGCAAATGGTTACCGCGTACAAATATATTTTGGTTCCGACAGGCAGGCGGCTTATAATGCACAGGCAAAGTTTATGAACGAGTATCCCGAAATGCACACCTATATTTCTTATAACGAACCTAATTTCAAAGTACATGTTGGTGATTTCAGGACACGTTTGGAAGCCCAAAAGCTGGAAAGCGAATTAACCGGGATGTTTCCGAGCCTGTTTGTTATACCCGAAAAGATAAACCCACCCAAACCTGACGGATCAAATGATTAAAGAACAAATACAGCAATTATCAAAAAATATTTTTAATGACGTAGTCGCCAACCGCCGCCACTTACATTCACATCCCGAACTTTCCTTTCACGAAGTGGAAACATCGGCCTTCGTGGCAAGCAAACTTTACGCGCTTGGGCTGCAATATCAAAAAATGGCTGATAACGGCCTGGTTGCTTTAATAAAAGGCGAAAAACCATCAGATAAAGTAGTTGCATTGCGCGGGGATATGGACGCCTTGCCTATTACCGAAGCGAATGATGTGCCCTACAAATCACAAAACGCCGGTGTAATGCACGCCTGTGGGCATGATGTGCATACTTCATCCTTATTAGGTACAGCAAAAATATTAACCGACCTTAAAAGCCAGTTTGGCGGGACAATTAAGCTGATCTTTCAGCCGGCCGAAGAGAAACTGCCCGGTGGGGCAAGCCTGATGATAAAAGAGGGCGTGTTGGAGAACCCCAAACCGCAGGCCGTTTTGGGGCAGCATGTAATGCCCTGGATAGATGCAGGCAAAGTAGGTTTCCGCGCCGGGAAATACATGGCGTCTACAGATGAACTCTACGTTACCGTAAAAGGAAAAGGCGGTCATGGCGCCCAGCCGCAATCAAACATAGATCCGGTTATGATTACCGCGTATATGTTAACAGCCTTGCAGCAGATAGTCAGCCGCTTTGCCGACCCAAAAAGCCCATCAGTGCTTTCCTTTGGCAAGGTAATAGCCAATGGTGCAACCAACGTGATCCCGAATGAGGTTTATTTAGAAGGCACTTTCCGGACAATGGACGAAAAATGGCGCAATGAGGCACATATCAAAATGAAAAAAATGGCCGAAGGCATAGCTGAAAGCATGGGCGGCAGCTGCGAATTTAATATTGTCCGCGGCTATCCTTTCCTGGTCAATGAGGAAAAACTAACTGCATCTACCCGCGCTTTTGCGGAGGATTACCTTGGTAAAGAAAACGTAGTCGACCTTGATATATGGATGGCTGCCGAAGATTTTGCTTACTACTCACAGGTGGCGGATTCTTGTTTTTACCGTTTGGGCACACGCAATGAAAGCCGGGGGATAACCTCATCGGTACACACACCTACTTTTGATGTAGAGGAATCCGCATTGGAGTTAAGCACCGGCTTGATGGCGTATTTAGCTATTAAGCAGTTGGGGAATTGATGGGTTGGTTCATAGTTGTTGGTTCATAGATCATAATAATTCAGACATATGAAAGCTATTTTTACGTTTTCAAGGGCATAGCCGAAATTTTGGATACTTTAGCTATGGGAATTTTAAGGTGTTTGTTTTCTCTGAGGATGTATTGCTTAATTTTTTCTCAAAGACGTCTAAGCATAAGTCATTTGGTTTTATAACTAAGTTAGATCCAAACGAGGTTACGCATTCAAAATTTGAATCGATTGGTTATTCTAATGATTACGACTATTCAAACGGTCACTTTACACTTAATAACCCTCCCCCAGTCAGATAAAAGTATTTTTGTTAGTAAGTTTAAATTGACTGCGATTCTTTATTGCGTATCATTTTCTTAATTTGAACAATCATAAAAAAGGCTGACCAAAAATATTTTCACTTTTTGGTCAGCCCCGTATAAATGGATTGCGTTTTCTTTCTACCAACCAGAATTTGATTTTCACCATCGTTTGCCAATCCATCCTAAATTTCGTATATTTGATACAATCCCACCGCTTTAAAAATTTACACCGTCAACAGAAAAACACACGCTATACTTCTCATTTTTTGCCAATTTCGCTGTCTTTCTTTGAAGAGTTTTGTATAATTGATTGATTTACATATATTTACATCGATTAACGCCCGAAAGATTATGACGGGCTAAACCCAGTTAGGTTGGCAAAACGTATAAATTCTGACGCGCAAAACGCATTTAGGTTGGCAAAACGTATAAATTCTGACGCGCTAAGTGCCTTTAGGTTGGCAAAACAAAAAAATTCTGACGCGTTAAAGGCATTTAGCCCGTCAGAAAGCAGGCATCTGCTTTTTGCTGCTGGCCCCTGCTACTAAAAACTGTCAGAATGAATTATAATCAACCCAATCAACTACATAGTCAATCAAGTCAACCACTCACTTAATCAACCCAATCAACTACTCACCTAACCAACCCAATCAACCTCTCACCCATCAAAAACTAATCAAAAATTGTATAACAAAATTTTACTAAAAATTGTATCTTGCGCCCTCTTTTATATAGTATAAAAATAAAAAATATAAGTTTATGGGTTTAATGGGTTACATGCGTGAACGGATGGGAAAGATTCTCGCAATTTCTATTGGGTTTTCGTTGTTTGCGTTTGTCGCCCTTGACGTTATAAAGTCTGGCGGTTCATTTTTTAAGGAAGACCGTAATGTAATTGGCGAGGTTAGTGGTGAAAAAATCGCAAGTGACGACTTTACCAAGCGGGTTGAACAAAACAGCGCTCAATTTAAACAACAGGGACAGGGTACTTTGTCGCCGCAAATTTTAAGTTATGTGCAGGGCTTCACCTGGGACCAGATGGTGAACCAGACCCTTCTGCAAAAAGAAGTTGATAAGGTTGATTTAGTAGTAGGGGATGACGAATCAAATGCCATGGTACATGGTAATAATCCGGATCAGCAGATTGTACGTGCCTTTAGCGATCCGAAAACCGGGCAGTATGATCCAAACAATTTAAATAACTTTTTAAGTAAGCTGGCAGCTTCAAAGGCCGATGATCCGCTAAGGCAGCAGTGGGCCGACTTTTTAACACAAATGATCGATGCTAAGTTATCCGAAAAATATATCTCGCTGGTAACTAATGGCCTTTACGTGAATTCGCTGGAAGCTAAAGATGATTATGAAGCCAAAAACAGGCTCGCTAATTTTAAATATGCCGTGCTTGACTATGCTTCGGTACCCGACAATAAGATAACCATTACCGATGACGACTATAAGAGTTATTACGATGAACACAAGGCGGAATTTAAAAACCCGCAGGAGTTAAGAACCTTTGATTATGTAAGCTTTAATGCCGCTCCATCAAAAGAAGATTCGGCAGCAGTAAAAAAACAGGTTGAGAACCTAAAGGATAGTTTACAAACAAGTAAAAACGATTCCCTTTTTGTACAGCTATACGCTACAACAAAGGCCCCGCTTACTTATCAGCACAAAGGACGTCTCGGCCTTGATCCTAAAACTGATTCAATTATGTTCAATGCGCCAAAGGGCTTTGTTTATGGGCCTTTCTTATCAAACGGGAGTTACAAGATCGCAAAGCTTATTGATGCGCGTGTTGAACCCGATTCGGTAAAGGCAAGGCATATATTGATTGATGATAAAACCATTGGCCATGATAAAGCGTTGGCTAAAGCCGACTCTCTTAAAAAATTGATCGAAGGCGGAAAATCCTTTGCCGAGCTTGCCAACTTATATTCAATCGATAAAGGTTCGGCTGCAAAAGGCGGCGACTTGGGCACATTTGCCCGTGGCGCCATGGTAGGCCCGTTTGAAGATGCGGTATTCAACGGTAAAAAGGGCGACTTGAAAATTATTACTACGCAATTTGGGGTGCATTTGATCCAGATCGAAGACCAAAAAGGATCATCAAAGGTAGCAAAAGTGGCGATAGTCGATCTGCCTCTAAAAGCCAGCAGCGCCACAGAAACAGTCGTTTACAGTAAGGCACAAGGATTTTTAGGCTCATTGACCAAAGACAATTTTGATGCGCAGGCAAAAAAAGCAGGTCTTGTTAAAAAAACCGCAGCTGATATAAATGCCATTTCCTCTACAATTCCGGGTATCGAGAGCGCACGGGAAATTGTAAGATGGGCTTTTAGCGCTGAAAAAGGCGACTTTTCTGACAAGGTATATATTGCCAGCGATCAGTATATTGTTGCCCATTTAGTACAAATAAAGCCAAAAGGCATCTTATCCGTTGATGATGTGAAAAAACAAATCGCCCCAATGGTTAAAAATAAGGTGAAGGCTAAATTATTAAGCGATAAATTACAGGCGGCATTAAATGGGGCATCAACAATTGAACAAGTTGCCCAAAAATCAGACGCTAAGGTACTTCCGCTGCAAAATATCGTTTTTGCTAACCCGGTTATCCCCGGCTCGTCAGCTGAATATAAGGTAATAGGGACGGTTTTTGGTTCGCAGCCTAATAAATTATCAAAACCTACTGAAGGACAGCAGGGCGTTTATGTGTTTGTTGTTAATAGTTTTATAAATCCCGCGCCGCTCACCAATGCGGTTAGGGAAAAACAACAATTAGGCCAGGCATTACTGCAGCGTGCAAATTCGCAGATATTTGATGCCCTGAAAGATAAGGCGAATGTAAAAGATTACAGGGCTAAGTTTTTATAGTAAATTTAAAAGTAATTTTGTATCCGGGTATAGCGTTATGTCTATGCCCGGATATTTTTATTTTAAGAGCATTAATTTGAGGAAAAATATCTTTCCAAATGCTTTTACCCTCTTTTTTGCCTGCAAAAGAGAGGGTGGTCGAGCGAAGCAAAGACCGGGTGAGTAAACTATGGAAGCGGCATTAACGTCCAATGCATGGGCGCATCTACTCACCCCGAATGCGCTGCGCTATTCGACCCTCTCTTCCGCAAGCGGTAAAGAGGGTGAAAAAAAAAGTATTTTTAATACCTTGGAGCATGTCGGTTTAAAATATTTTTATTTTAAGATAATGGAAATACAGGAAAATATAGTAAATAAGGTAGCTCAAAGCGGTTTAGTCACTTTAGATCCGGCGGATTTTTACCCTGCGGGAGATCGCGTGATATATGATATTAAAGACAATTTGTACATGGGCCTTATATTGCGGGAAAAGGATTTCAGGGAATTTGTGAAGACACATGACTGGTCGCAATACCTGGATAAATATGTTGGCGTAACCTGCACTGCTGATGCAATTGTACCTGCCTGGGCCTATATTCTGCTGGCTAATCGCCTGGCGCCTTATGCCCGTGAAGTTGTTTTTGGCGATGCGGATGTGCTTGAAACCGTACTGTTTGTAAAGAGTATCGCGAAAATGGACATTGAACAATACCGCGGTCAGCGTATTGTGCTGAAGGGCTGCGGGGAAATACCGGTACCTGTTTCGGCGTATGTTGAGTTAACAAAAAAGCTGACGCCTGTTGTAAAAAGCCTGATGTTTGGTGAACCATGTTCAACCGTGCCCATTTATAAAAAGAAAGATTTGTAGAGACGCAATATTTTGCGTCTCTGAGGATATATGAATCAGGCCCGGGACGCAAAATATTGCGTCTCTACAAAAGGGAATCAATGAAAAAATATTTTATAATCATATATATAGCTTCCGCTTCATTTACCGGCGCATTTGGCCAGGAAATGGCGAGTATTGTTACGCCTGTTTTTAAAGTTGGCGAGCAGTTAAATTATAAATTAAAATATGGGTTTTTTACCGCCGCTGAAGCTAATTTACGTGTTGAAGCATCCGATAAAAAGTTTGATGGCCATGCGGCATTTCGAATAGTTGCCGATGGTAGAACGGCAGGGGCTTTTGATCTCCTTTATAAAACACGTAACCGTTATGAAACTTATATAGACCAAACAACGCTATTGCCCTATTTTTATACCGAGAACCGTCATGAAGCCAGTTACAAACATACCGATAATGTAACTTTCAATCACCAGGATGATAAAATTACAGCTGCGAAAGGCGTTTTCCCATTTAAAGGAAAGGTATTCGACTTTTTATCGGCTTATTATTTTTCAAGAAGTATCGACATTTCAAAAATCAAGGTTGGCGATACTTTTGATCTGAAATACTTTTTGGAAGACGGGCTGCATACCCTTAGCATCACTTATGTTGGGAGGGAAAAGGTAGAAAGCAATTTGGGCACTTTTAACTGTTTAAAGTTTAATCCAACAATTATCCCGGGCCGGGTGTTTAGGAAAGACAGTAAATTATACCTTTGGATAACTGATGATAATAACAGGATACCAATAAAAGCCCAGGTTGAATTGGTTGTAGGGAGTTTGACTATGAATTTGATGAGTGCAAGAGACTTGAAATACCCGTTAAGGCCGGTGAGTAACTAAGTCGGAAGTAGGAGGTCGGAAGTCGGAAGTCGGAGGTCGGAGGTCGGAGGTCGGAAGTAGGAGGTCGGCAGTAGGAAAAAAGGAAGAGAACAATTTACAAAACCTTTTTATCTTGGCTCTTGATTCTTGGCTCTTTATTAATAAAAACATGATAGAAGTTGGATCAGTGTTACTGCATGAAGACGTGGTAAAGGAAAATTTTGTATGTAACCTAAATAAATGCAAGGGCGCCTGCTGTCTTGAGGGCGATTCCGGCGCGCCATTGGACGTTGTTGAACTGGACATTCTTAACGAAATATACCCCAAAGTAAAACCTTTTATGACTGCCAAAGGAATTGCAACCATTGAGAAAAACGGTACCTATGTAAAAGACTTTGAAGGCGATTATACCACTCCCTGTGTTGACGTAAACAAAGAATGCGCCTATGTGATATGGGAAAATGGCATAACCAAATGCGCCATTGAGAAAGCTTATGAAAACGGCGCTATTAACTGGCAAAAACCTATTTCCTGCCATTTATATCCCATACGCATAACAAAATACCCCGAATTTGATGCACTTAATTACGACCGCTGGAGCATTTGCAGCCCTGCCTGCTCTTTTGGTACCGAACTAAAGGTGCGCGTACACGAATTTTTAAAAGCCCCCCTCATCCGCAAATACGGCGAAGACTGGTATAAGGAACTGGAAGAAGCAGTGAGTGGTGAGTGGCAGTATTGAGTAGCAGTAGCAGTAGCAGTAGGTTGCAGCGGTTAACCTTTTGGATTCGTTAATATGGCCAAGGACGTCTCTCAGGTCCGTACTCTTAAGTCACGGCAATTCCAGCATTAAAAATGGTGCAACTCTTCCAACCATCCCGATAGCTATCTGAACATCTGCCCCCAACATTCCAACCTTGCAACATTTCAACCTTACAACATTCCAACAATTTTCACTACAAAAAATATCCGATAAAAACAAGAGTGAAAACACGGTAAAAAAATGGGTGAAAACACGGTACAAAAATTGAAAATAACCTCTTATTATTACATAAATTATTTAAGCTATTAAGAAACACTAAACCTAATCACAGAAAAATATGAATTTTTCATATAGGGCACGGGTGTAAAGTCCAGGAAACGGGCGGCACCCGTGCCTTTTTGTTTGAATGACAGCAGCTTGTTTAATGCGTACCGCCGGCATTTCAAAAAAAACGAGAAAATGTTGATTCGAAATTCCGAAATCGAAATTCCGAAATCCGAAATCAAACCCTACCTTTGCCTCCGAAAAAAACACATATCCATGAGTTTCAGAACCGAACACGATACCATGGGCGAGGTACAGGTACCTGCCGATAAATATTGGGGCGCACAAACCGAACGGTCGCGCAATAACTTTAAAATTGGGCCCGAGGCATCTATGCCAAAGGAAATTATTGCGGCATTTGCTTACCTTAAAAAAGCTGCCGCTTATACGAATACCGATTGCGGTGTTTTACCTGCCGAAAAACGCGACCAGATTGCACAGGTTTGCGATGAGATACTTGCAGGCAAATTAGCCGGTGAGTTTCCGTTGGTGATTTGGCAAACCGGCTCTGGCACGCAATCAAACATGAATGTGAACGAGGTGATCGCTAACCGGGCGCATGTATTACAAGGCAATAAATTGGGTGAAGGCAAAACGTCTATTCATGCGAATGATGATGTAAATAAATCGCAATCATCCAACGATACTTACCCAACGGCCATGCATATAGCAGCCTACAAAATGGTGGTTGATGTAACTATACCGGGAATTGAAAAATTGCGCGACACGCTTAAAGCCAAATCGGAGACCTTTAAAAGCGTGGTAAAGATCGGCCGCACCCACCTGATGGATGCTACCCCGCTTACTTTGGGGCAAGAGTTTTCGGGCTATGTATCGCAGCTTGACCATGGCTTAAAGGCCTTAAGAAACACGCTCGATCATTTATCGGAGCTTGCATTGGGCGGGACGGCGGTTGGCACCGGCATTAACACTCCGAAAGGCTATGATGTAAAAGTAGCTGAATATATCTCCAAGTTCACCGGCCTGCCTTTCCGTACCGCAGATAATAAATTTGAAGCGCTTGCCGCACATGATGCGATTGTTGAAACCCACGGCGCGCTAAAACAAATAGCCGTGTCATTAATGAAGATAGCGAATGATATCCGGATGCTTGCCTCGGGGCCCCGGTCAGGCATTGGTGAGCTCCATATACCCGACAATGAACCCGGATCGTCCATTATGCCGGGCAAGGTAAACCCTACCCAAAACGAAGCTGTTACCATGGTAGCGGCCCAGGTAATGGGTAATGATGTGACTATTTCTATTGGCGGCTCAACCGGTCACTTTGAACTGAACGTGTTCAAACCAGTTATGGCGGC
The DNA here is from genome assembly GCA_036758125.1 of Mucilaginibacter sp. Taxonomy (GTDB): domain Bacteria; phylum Bacteroidota; class Bacteroidia; order Sphingobacteriales; family Sphingobacteriaceae; genus Mucilaginibacter. Next base: position 177,618 of record DAIOXE010000003.1, on the reverse strand, counting down.
CAACTTTTTGCAATCGGCCCGTTTGATAGGCGATGCCTGTAGCTCATTTAATGACCATTGCGCCGCAGGTATCGAGCCAAACTACGAAGGTATTAAAAAACACCTGGAAAACTCGCTCATGCTGGTTACCGCATTAAACCCGCACATCGGTTATGAAAATGCAGCCAAAATTGCAAAAAAAGCGCTGAAAGAAAACAAATCCCTGCGCGAAGCGGCAACTGAACTCGGCCTGTTAACCAATGAGCAATTTGATCAATGGGTGCGCCCCGAAGATATGATCGGAAGTTTGAAATAGCATCGCCTCACCCAACCCTCTCCAAAGGAGAGGGCTTTGAAAATCTCTTATATAACTCATGCAAAAGACTTTTCGCCTTTCGCTTTTCACCTTTTACCTTTCTGCTTTTCGCTTTAGGCTTTTAGCTTTCTGCTCAAAAAAACCTTTCACCTTTCGCCTGTCCGCTTTAAGCTTTCTGCTTTTAGCTTTTTGCTTGCCTTCCTGCAAATTAAACCCAAATATGCAGACACCGGGAGAAATCTATTTGCAGGGCGAATGGCAGCAGGACTCTGTACCAAAGCAAAAACAGTTGATGAACTACTCGCTCTACCATCTTAAATTTAGCTGCGATTCTTTCTATGTCGCAATTAACTCATTCAGCAAGATAAACTCCGGGGCCGACACCTGCATGAATTCAGGTCACTGGACCGAATACTGTAAGGGAACCTATGAGCAAAATCATGATACGCTGCATTTAAAGGGCCAGTTTTGCAATGCTGATCTTACTGTAAAAGATGATAAGGGCTGTTTCCGGTCGGGTGATTATGAGGAACTTTTTAGAGTCAGCAAAAAATCGGACTCCCTTGTTCAATTTGCCAGTACAACCAATGTTATTCCCATAGAAGCGCATTTAATAAAAAGAACATCCTGCCATCCTAAACCGATATAATATGAAGATACAAAGCTTCTTAAAAAAACTGCTGGTAATTATCACAGTGATTTATGTACCGCTGCAAACTATGGCCTGGGGCACTCAAGGGCACCGCATCATAGGGCAGGTTGCAAGCACTTACTTAACGCAAAAGACGCGTAAAGCAATTGACGCAATTTTAGGCAAGGAGTCGATAGCCCTTGCTGGTAATTGGGCCGATTTTATAAAATCAGATCCCGCATATAGCTATTTATCGACCTGGCATTATATTGATTTTGATAAGGCATACACCTATCCAGAAATGGTTGAATATTTAAACCGTGATACAAATGTGGATGCTTATACCAAGCTGCAGTTTCTTATAAGCGAGTTAAAAAAGAAAGATCTAAGTAAAACAAACAAACTGCTTTACCTGCGCATGCTGATCCATATTGTAGAGGACATTCACCAGCCCATGCATGCCGCTCATGCCGATGACAAAGGCGGGAATGATTTTAAAGTAGACTGGTTTAATACCCCAACCAATTTACACGCTGTTTGGGATACGCAGCTGATCAATTTTCAGGAATTAAGTTATACAGAATATGTCGCTGCAATTAATCAAAGTACTTTTGCGCAACGCGCTGAGTGGCAAAAGGCCCCCATTAGTAAATGGATTTTTGAATCGAACCAGATTGCTGAAAAACTGTATACCGACATAAAACCTGGCGACACGCTTAACTATAAATATAATTTTTCCCATATCGATATTGTTAACCGGCAATTGCTTAAAGCAGGGGTGAGACTGGCAGGGGTGCTGAACCAACTTTTTGGTTGATTAGGTGAGTAGTTGATTAAGTGAGTGGTTGAATGGTTATCAAAGATAAATGCAATACTTAATTTTAACGAAATTCAACTTAATCAACCACTTACTCAATCAACCTAATCAACTAATTCCACATGAAAATCCTAATGGTATGCCTTGGTAATATATGCCGTTCGCCGCTGGCGGAGGGGATCATGCAGCACCTGGCTAAAGGGCACGGACTTGACTGGCAGGTTGACTCGGCCGGTACAGGTAACTGGCACGTTGGTCAAAGCCCTGATCGCCGGTCTATACGTGTAGCCCGTGAACATGGCGTTGATATCAGCGGGCAGGTTTGCAGGTTATTCAGAATGAGTGATTTTGATGAATTCGATCTGATTTTTGCGATGGATAAAAACAATTTAAGCGATATAATGGCTATGGCGCGCCATGAAGATGACGTTAGAAAGGTAAAGCTGTTATTAGGAGATAAAACAGTGCCCGATCCTTATTATGACGATGAGCAATTTGAACCGGTTTTTGGAATGATTGAGGAAGGATGCGGGGCGATTATAAAGCACCTCGTCTAAATTCCCTCCAAAGGTGCCTCACCTAAATCCTCTCCAGGAGAGGACTTTTACCCCACTTCTCTTCAGAACCCTCTCCTTTGGAGAGGGCAGGGTGAGGCGCTACCGCCAACTCAATACTATCTTCCCGATGTGTTCACTGCTTTCCATTAGCCTATGTGCGTCGGCAGCTTTTTCGGCAGGGAAAACTTTATAAATAACCGGCTTTATTTTGCCGGATGCAAGCAGGGGCCATATCGTTTTTTCGAGGTTTCGGGCAATTGCGGCTTTAAATGCTGTATCCCTTGAACGAAGGGTTGATCCGGTTATGGTAAGCCGTTTGGTCATTACCTGCGAAAGGTCGACCTGCACATCCTTCCCCATCATCATATTGATCAGCACCAGCCGGCCTTCTATGGCTAATGATTTTAGGTTGTTGGCGGTATAGTCGCCGCCTATCATATCTAATATAACATCAACACCCTTTTCGTTTGTAAGCTGCTTTATAACTTCAGCAAACTTTTCTGTTTTATAATTGATGGATTTTGCTGCGCCTAAATCTTCGCAAAAGCGGCATTTTTCGATTGTACCCGCTGTTACGTATACGGTGCTCCCTAATGCGTTTGCCATTTGTATGGCTGCAACGCCAATGCCGCTTGATCCGCCGTGAACCAGCAGGCTTTCGCCCGCTTTTAAATTGCCCCTGTCAAATACATTGCTCCATACGGTAAAAAAGGTTTCTGGCAGTGAAGCGGCTTCAATAAAGGTGAGGCCGCCTGGTACCGGCAGGCATTGGCCTTCGGGCACACTGCAATATTCAGCGTACCCCCCTCCGGTTACCAGGGCGCAGACTTTATCGCCGGTTTTCCAGCGGGTAACATCGGCGCCGGTTTCAACGATAGCGCCGGCAATTTCAAGGCCGGGAATATCGGGGGATGCTCCCGGCGGAGGCGGGTAATTTCCTTTGCGCTGGGATACATCAGGGCGGTTAACGCCTGCGGCTTCAACTTTTATAAGAACTTCATCTGGTGAATATATTGGTATAGGCCTTTCGGTTATTTGTAAAACTTCAGGGCCGCCGGGATGGGTAATAACTATGGCTTTCATAAGGCTAATATAACCTAAATCGGCAAGGGAATGTTTGAAGGAAAACCTCATCGGGGTCAAAACTCGGTAGAAAGATAAGAAGGCAAATACCGTGCTATCGGTAGTAAGGTTGCGTACCCCAGCACGTTAAATATTTTGATAATTGATCTTTCTACCGAGCTTTAGCACCTAACGGCGCTTTTTTAAAATGGCCCAATGGCCCTTGACTCAGGTATACCTTTGGTGGCGATAGGGTCGGCAAAGGGATCATAGGAACTAACGCAGTTCGCCCTTACCGGACCTCTTATATTTCGCCTTTCCGCTTTCACCTCCTTTCACTCGCTTACCAAAAAAATCACTTTGAAAGCGCTTTTAATGATTTACCTGACAAAATAATAGCTGAACTATCTGCCAGGTTAAGTTTAAGGTTATCGGCATAGCTGCGCCCGATATCCAGCAGTGAATAACCCGTCATGTCGGCAGATACGTGTTTAAAATGCATCGTCGGAGAGCCTTTTAAATCGGGCGACATTTCAAATTCCACTTGTGACGAATCGCGCTGAACTACGCTAAGCGTATCAAAATCATGGTTATAGGTTTCAACTTCCAGCCTTGATTTACCTTTCAGCTTAATACTTATGTTGCTTTGTTTCAGTTTTTGCATCTCAAAATTAGTATTAGTACCGTCAATGGCTAACAATTGCGGTGCGAAAAGCCTTACAAGTACCATGCCTTGCATCCATTCTCTATCCCCTGAATTTTTATACTTATTTTTAAATGTAAGGTTCAGGGTGTCATTTTTTACAAAAGCCTTTACAGAGCTGTCTTTTTGATAGCCCCTCCAATAATTTAATACACGTACTGAAGGTCTCTTGTTTTGTTCAAAAATAATCTTAGCTATGTTCCCGCCATTTATTTTAAGGTATTTAAAAGGTTGTTCAAGTATCTTGTTATAGTTCCAGTACAGGTCGCTTTTATCGCGCTTGTTATATACATCTTTTAAAACAAGGTTTGTCGCAAACACGCCGATCACTAATAATAAAAACATTATAACCAGTATGGCGGTGCTTAATTTTAAGGCTGTTTTTCTTCCCTTCATGATTATTTCTCTTTAAAGTTTTCTTCAATAAATTTTTCGTAGCGTGTTTTAATTTCTTCTACCGGTATTTTTAACAAATACATATTCCTGAAAAATACGGCCACTTCATTCTCGATAAATTGTTCCTTGCGAAAAGTTATTACACGTTCAACAGCATTTTCATCTATGAAATAACCTATACCGCGTTTATTCACTATGATCCCCCGCTGCTGTAAAAAATCATAGGCCCTTAGCACTGTATTTGGATTTACTTCCATCATTACCGCCAGGTCCCTTATGCTTATTATTTTGCTGCCTGGCTGCCATTGTTTAAGCAATATTTGCTCACAAGCATATTCAGCTATCTGTAAATAAATCGACTGTCCTTCTCTAAACTCCATTTTAAATTTCTTTCTCCCTCAGGCGGATAAAAGCTGTGATCAATACTATACCCGGTATAATAAATTGTATGGCTAATGTCGCCATATTTGAAAAAGCACGCGGCAATTCAAGCGATCCGTCATCATTTCCTACTTTAATAAATATGCTATTAAAAGGGAGGGCCGCATCAACATTGGTAAAAAACGCTTTTGCCACAATAAGGTTCAGAAAATAGATGACAGCCCAAATACCGCAATAAACTAAAGCAGTTTTAATAGCGCTTACCTTATTAAAATATAAGGCGCCTACCATCATCGCCCCGGCAAAGTTCGCATAAAGCATCGCCGACTGCTTTACAACAAGATTATCAAAGGTTAAAATCTGAACCCTGTCATACAGTTCCTTGTATTGAGGATTGTTTTTATCAAGCCTGTTGTGGTAAGCCGCTACGAAGCCGGCATCCATCAACCTGTAAAACACCAGGAAGACACAGGTAAAAAACAAGCCTGCAATAAGCGCACCGCAAAGCCATTTCTCGAATGTCGAAGCAGGCATGGTAAGGTAGGCCGCGCCGCTTGCATTAGTGCCGAAATAACCAAAAACAACCGATGATAAAAAGCAGCCGCCAACGACAAAACCCAATTCAAATGCCAGATATTGAGCGAAATTCCAGCCTTCAGCATCCAGTGCCCAGGCATATATTATAAGGGTGGCCGCAAGTATAAGCCCGGTTAAGCCCATTAATTGTATTGGCCGTTCTAAAATGGCCTTCTTTAAAAGCAAACCAAAACGTTTAAGTTCAAAAATATCATTCATAGCTATTGGTTTTTTGTTGAAAATATCTCTTTTGTAATTTCCGGGTTCTCCGTAACACCATTGAAAAGCTGTTCCAGGTTTAGTTTAGAATCCTCGCCTTTTGTGTTTTCCATAACGACAGCAGTCCCCTTAAGTATTTTTTCTTTGTAAATTACTTTGGCGCCGGCAGGTATCTCTGCTACGGTTTTAAAACACAATTTATTGCTGATGGCTGATATAGAGGCATGTAACAACAGATCGCCATTATCCACTATAATTATGTTATCTATCATATTTTCCAGGTCGCGTACCTGGTGGGTAGAAATAAAAATGATCCTGTCATTATACATAACAGATGCAATGAGTTTTCTGAATTGTGCTTTTGATGGGATGTCCAGCCCGTTGGTAGGCTCGTCCATTAGTAAAACTTTAGTGTTGCAGGCTAAGGCAAAAGCGATGATAAACTTTTTTTGCTGCCCAAAGGATAATTTATTGAGCTTGCCATCAACGCTCACCTCTAATACATCAAGGTATTCATAAAAGCTGTCCTGGTTAAATTGCGGGTAAAACGGAGCAAACAGGTTTTTGTACCGCTTAATGGTTAGGGGTGGTACAAAAACATCTTCCGGAATATAATATATGGTTTGTAAAAATGAGGGCTGCCTTTTTTTCGGAGTCATGCCATTTATCAATATTTCACCTTCTACAGGAAACAATGTGCCAGCCATATTTTTTAGAAGGGTTGATTTACCCGCGCCATTTTTTCCTAAAAGGCCATAAATACTGCCCTGGTTGATGGTTAATGTAAGATTTTTGAATAGTAGTTTTTTACTTGAATAACCAAAAGATAAATTGTTGAACTGTATCATAGTGTATTAGTTAGGTAGTACACTACAAAGGTATTTTTATTTTATTTATTTCAAAGGTTTTTAATAAATATTTTTGAGCATTGTATTTTAGTCAACTGTCATTAGTCGTTTTTCCATTTTAAGCGGCCTACTGCAAACTGCTCCCTGCAAACTGTTTTCACTCGCTCCTCAAACTATCTACCGGATTAGCCAAAGCAGCCTTTATAGACTGAAAACTTATAGTAATAAAAGCTACAACAACAGCACCCAAGCCGGTAACTGCAAAAACCCACCAGTGAATATTGTCGCGGTAGGCAAAACCTTGCAGCCATTTATTCATAATTAGCCATGCCAATGGTGCCGCGATCAAAACGGAGATAATCACCAATTTGATAAAATCTTTCGAAAGCATTGCAACAATGGTTGATACTTCGGCGCCCAATATTTTGCGGATGCTTATTTCCCGATTGCGCTGTTCGGCCGCGTAGGCTGCGAGACCAAACAAACCCAGGCAGGCGATAATGATGGCAAGGGTGGTGAAGATGATAAATAATTGCCCCATGCGGGTTTCGGTACGGTACATGGCGTCAAAATCCTCATCCATAAATGAATATTCAAAATGCTCGTTGGGCGCCAGGGTTTTCCATTTGTCCTCAATCCGCGCTAATAACGCCGGTAAATTATGGGTGCTTACTTTTATACTCAAACTGGCATGCCAGTCATTTGCCATCACCAGAACTAAAGGACTTACATTATCCCTTAGCGAACTGAAATTGAAATCTTTTACCACTCCTATAATATGGTATTTTTTAGAAATTATCTTATTTAAAGGATCGTTGGCATAGCCGAACGTTTTTGCTGCAGTTTCATTGATGATCATTGCGGATGAATCCGTGATAAACTTGCTGGAAAAATTGCGGCCTTTGACCAGTCTCATGCCCATCGTGTTCAAATAATCCTCATCCACCGGCCAAAAGGCGGTAAAAAAATCCCGTCCTTTATCATTGTCTACCATCTTGTTAAACTTGCCGCTGTTTGTTGGTAAAAAGCTCGTAAGCGTAGCGTCAACAACGCCTGGTATTTGTTTAACTTCTTGTTTTAAAATTTTTGGATCACTTAACGCGGTCATATTTTTTACAATAAGTACCTGGTTACGGTTATAGCCCAGGTCTTTGTTTTGGATATAATCAAGTTGGTTATAGATAATTAGCGTACCAATGATGAGAAAAATAGAAATGGAGAACTGGAGAACAACTAAAAGACCCCGGAGGCCACCGCCTTTAAAGCCCGCAGATAATTTCCCCTTTAAAACGTTTATCGGTTGAAAAGCAGAAAGAAAAAAAGCCGGGTAAGAACCAGCCAACACCCCAACTACTACAATGATGACAAGTAATGACGGCAATAACCAGGTAAACGTTTGCGCGGTTATGACAAGGTGTTTACCCGAAACCTGGTTGAACAAAGGAAGCAATGCCCAAGCGGCTATTACCGCTATTACCGCGGCAGCAAGTGTTACCATAATAGATTCGGAAAGGAATTGGGCTATCAAATATCTACGGGGCGAGCCCAATACTTTCCGTACGCCAACTTCGCGCGCCCGGTTAGCAGAACGGGCCGTTGAAAGGTTTATGAAATTGATACAAGCCAGTATTAGTATGAATAGGGCGATGGCTGAAAGTATATAGATGAATTGTACACTGCCATTGGCGGCAAGCTCATTTTGTAGGTTTGAGTGCAGGTGAATATCTTTTAATGGCGTTAAATTAAGCCTCAAATAATTTCCGTTCTTTTCAAACTTTTCATAATTGAATGATGGCGTACCGGCGTTTCTTCTCATTAAACCTGCGAATTTATCCTCAAGGCGCTTACGGTTGGCCCCCGGTTTAAGCAATATATAGGTGCTGAATGAGCCAATGGTATTCCAATGATTATCCTTCGCAGGTTCAAGGTACATGAAAAAGTCAGCCCTAAAATGCGATTGAACCGGCATATCCCGTATCACCCCGGTTATTTTATGGGTAGTGCTGTCGGTAACAAGAAAAAGCATTTGCCCTACGACATTCTTTCTGTTAAAATATTTCTTAGCGTCAGATTCAGTAATCACTATCGAATTAGGTTCCGTTAATGCTGTCTTTGGATCACCATAGATCATGGGGAGCGTAAAAATATCAAATATGCCAGGGTCGCAGTAAACGGTTTTATCTTCCGCAAAAATTTCGCTGCCTTTTTTAAAACGCACATTTATTGCAGGCGTTATTAGGGCAGATTTTTCAACTTCCGGAAATTCGCTTGCTAAAGCAGCCGCAACAGGAGCTGCAGCTGTGGCGAACGACGTAACCTTGCCCTGATACTTCAAGTCGGTATTCACCCGGAATATCCGGTTATACCTGGTATTATACCGGTCATAACTTAATTCATCAAACACATAAAACACTATAAGCAAACAGGTTGCCAGGCCCAAAGCCAGCCCGAAAACATTTATAAAGGTGAACCCCTTATTTTTTAAAAGGCTGCGGAAGGCGGTTTTGATAAAATCCCTTATCATGAGTTATGAATTAAAGGATTAAATATATAACTAATTATTTAGTTAAACAACATTGAATTACTATCCGAATTTAACAAGGAAGTTTCCAAAGCTTACGGATGTTTTTATGAAGAGTCTGTATTAGGGCTTAAAGGCGTTGCAAAACGCGCCGCGTTTGTAATTGATGAAGATCAAAATATCGTTTATGCCGAAGTACTTGAAGTAGCCGCCGACTTGCCAAATTTTGATGCCATAGCCGAAGCGGTGAAGTAATTTTGAAAAATATTATAGCGGATCGAAAAGAAATCCTATTTTTGCAGTCCGTTTAAAAAAGCACTTGTAGCTCAATTGGATAGAGCACCTGACTACGGATCAGGAGGTTAGGGGTTCGACTCCCTTCAAGTGCACTTTTTTTAGTCATTGGTCATTAGTCATTGGTCATTGGTCATTGGTCATTGGTTGAATCTTGCTAATGATCAATGACCAATGACGCGAAGCAAATGACCAATGACTAATGACCATTTAAATCACAGCATGCTAAACCTGGTATTGTTTGGCCCACCCGGGGCAGGGAAAGGGACACAGTCGCAAAAACTTATTGAAAAATATGGTTTGATCCATCTTTCAACAGGAGATTTGCTGCGTAGCGAAATTTCACAAGGTACAGAACTTGGTTTAGAAGCAAAGAAACTGATGGACCATGGCATATTAGTACCGGATGAAGTGGTGATCGGCATGATCAGTCATAAGCTGGATGCCAACAAAGATGCTAAGGGCTTTATTTTTGACGGGTTTCCGCGCACCGTGGCACAAGCCGAAGCGTTAAAAAAGTTGCTTGAAAGCAAAAATGCGCCGATATCAGGCATGATAGCGCTTGAAGTTACTGATGACGAACTGGAGCAGCGCTTGTTAGATCGGGGCAACCATTCGGGGCGTGCTGATGACGCAACTCCCGAGGTGATCCGTAAACGTATTAAAGAATACAATGACAAGACCGCACCCGTTGCTGAGTTCTACAAGAAACAAAACAAATTTAAAAGCATAAACGGCATCGGATCAGTTGAGGAAATATTTGATGCCATCAGCGCAGTTATCAATACCTATTAGATAGAATTTCGGAATTTCGATTTCGGATTTGGAGAAAAGAAATAATTTCGGATGAACCTACGGCACCGCAATAGGCAAAACAGCAAAAGCTAACCGACGAAATTCAAAGTCATAAATAAAAAATCAAAATAAATCCGAAATCGAAATTCCGAAATCCGAAATAAAGGAAATCCAAAATCGTAAATCGTAAATCCGAAATAGAAGTGTCTCAAGGTTCAAATTTTGTCGATTATGTAAAGATATGCTGCCGCTCCGGTCACGGAGGGGCTGGCTCCGCACATTTGCACCGGGATAAATTTACCGCCAAAGGAGGTCCGGATGGTGGCGACGGCGGCAGGGGCGGACATGTCATAGTAAAAGGAAATGCTCAGTTGTGGACCTTGCTTCATCTTAAGTTCCGAAAACATGTAATAGCCGGAGATGGCGAACCTGGCGCAAGCTCTTTAAAAACGGGAAAAAATGGACGGGATGAAATATTGGAAGTGCCTTTGGGTACTATCGCCAAAAATGCTGATACCGGGGAAACTTTGTTTGAGATAACATCCGACGGCGAGACGAAAATTCTAACCGAAGGTGGCAGGGGAGGCCTGGGAAACTGGCATTTTAAAACGCCAACCCTTCAAACGCCCCGCTTTTCTCAGCCCGGAGAAGATGGTAAAGAAGAGTGGGATGTACTTGAATTGAAAATATTGGCCGATGTGGGGTTGGTGGGCTTCCCGAATGCGGGAAAATCAACATTGCTTTCTGTAGTATCGGCGGCAAAACCGGAGATTGCTGACTATGCTTTTACTACCATTGTTCCGAATTTGGGAATCGTTGCTTACCGGGGTTCGAAATCATTTGTGATGGCCGATATTCCGGGTATTATCGAAGGCGCATCAAAAGGAAAAGGTCTTGGTTTCAGGTTTTTAAGGCATATTGAACGAAACTCTGTATTATTATTTATGGTTCCCGCTGATACTACACGCACCATAAAAGAAGAATACAAGATATTACTGCATGAACTAAAGGCATATAATCCCGAACTTATAGATAAGCCGCGGGTATTAGCGATCACAAAATCCGATATGCTGGACGATGAACTTATGCAAGAAATGAAAAAAGAACTTCCAACGGATGTCACTTCAATATTTATATCTTCAGTGGCTCAAAAAAACATTGATGAGCTAAAGGATATATTATGGCGGGAGATCAATGGGTAAGCCCCCTCTAAATCTCCCCCGGTTGGGGAGACTTTTAATCTTTATATTGATATCAACCACTCACTCAATCAACCTGATCAACTAATTTGCGGCGTATAATGTGTAATCATTGCTAAGAATAGTAACGTTAAACCTTTTATATCCCGGAAACGAATTCATGATCATTTTCTCTTTTGGCCCCGCATAGGAAGCCGGCAATATAATATACAATAGGCCTGCATGCCCCTGGTAAACATAATCATCCATATTAATTTTAAGATCACTGCCGATAGGCTGCAAAGAAAAGGTTCGGTTATGCACGATCTCAAGCCCTATATCGTCGCCGATAAAAACAAATGTGGCATTCCTATGCTCCCTGTCGAGCTTCATTACCTGGTTGAGAGAAGCCTGATCTATATTGGGCTGTGCAATACCCGTTATTCCTCTTGCGTTTACACGGTTTATCTTAAATCCTTTTATTGCATAGGCGAAACCGGCATAACCTATTCCTGCAAATAGAAGAATGAATAAAAATTTGTAAGCGGGCTTAAACCGGGCAACCAAATAAAGCACTCCCGGCACAATTAAAATGCCTATGATACGAAAATGCCTGGCTTCCATGGAGATATTAAGCCGGTGCAAATAAGAAAAACCAAAAAATAATATCGCCGCCAGGTAAAAAACCACCAGGAATAACCGGTAATTATTATTTGGCACAAAACGGATAAGGCCTAAGATCATCAGCGCTCCCAATATGGCGATCACTACCAAAATGACGATGCTCCATTCGGGGTCAAATACTGGTTTGCCAGTATGATAGATCAACCCGCGAAGCATGTCATCAACTGAAAACCCGGATAGGATTGGGGAAGCGAGTGGAAAACTAAAAGTTTCGGAAGTTAGTTTAAAGCCGTTGGCAGTTGTAGCAGGGCTTTGGCCCTTTGAAACATAAAATAGATAAATAATCAATACCGATATCCCAGCCGGTATTGCGATCCACAATCCTTTTTTTATCCATTCTCCGATACCATGCCCGTTTGAGGGTAATCTTGCCCATAAACAGCATAAACCGGCCGCATACATCCATATAAACGACGACTTAAAAAAGAAACCGGCCAGGCCGGAAAGCAATACAAATAAAACCAGTTTCAAGTCCGTTTTTTTTAATGCTATGCAGCCATATAAAAACCAGCCTTCAAAAGCAAAAAGCAATACTTCGCCGCCATTATAGTAAACAAAAGGTACAAAAAAGGCAATCTGGCAAATGATAAATACAATGCTAATGGCAGCTACAATTGGGGTGAAGCCTATTTTTTTGAAAAAGCAGTAAAAGCCGGCAACACCGCACAATTGGGCAATAGTTACCGTTATAGCGATAGCCTGGCCAGTATTAATGCCTGCTAATAGTTTAAAAAAACAAGGTACGAGATATTGTCCTGGTGACCACCATGTTAAAAATTGGGTATAGTTTTGAGAAATGTCACCCTGGTCAGGGCTAACAAGGTTATTAAACCCACCTCCCTGTTGCATGCACCGCAATACCTGGAAACCCTGTGCCGGATCAGGAAAAAGAGCAGGCGGAATGAAAAAGAGAATGATTCCTGCTATCAGTACAGCAATACCGGCGATTACAAGAATGATTTTATGAAGGTTACTTTTTGATTGCATTTTTAAGTTATACTGCGCGACCTGATTTTTATCGCTGGGTTCCCCTGGTATACTGTATAGGCTTCCAGATTTTTAGTTGCCACCGATCCGCCGGTGAGTACTGCATGTGATGCTGCAATAACACCGGGCATAACCATGGCCCCGGCGCAAATCCAAACACCATCATCCAAAACCACGCTTGAGGTGATCAGATCGAATGAGCTCTTTTTATAATTATGATTCCCTGTAAGTATGATTGCCCCTTGCGAAATGCAAACATTATTGCCGACAATTACAGGCACCAGGTTGTCTATCCAAACGTTTTCTCCCAGCCACGTATGATGGCCAATTGTTAAGTGCCATGGGCATTTAATATTTACACCGGGCTTTATGATTAAGCTTTTACCAATCTTTGCACCAAAAATCAGGAGCAAAAACGCCTTGAAACGATTAGATGGAAACAGGCTTGTTTTTAAAAACAGCGCATTAATATAATACCACAAAACCCTTTTTACAACATTGCCGCCAGGACGAAAAGGGTTGTTGTTATATGTTGACAAATCGGTCTTGTGCATCACCTTCATTGAATGCATTATCGTGCTTAACCCAAAAGTACAGGCTAATTGCGATAATTACGTAAATACAAATATTAAATATGGTATGATGATCGAGTATTTTGTTGTTTTGCTTATCCCAAAATAAAGCAAGCAGTATAAAACGGATTATGTTCAAAAATTCGATGCCTAAAATTCCACCGGCTAAAAAAATGATTTTTGATTTCCATTTTTTGGGGTAAGATAAAACAAAAGCGGCAAAAAAGCTGATAACACCTAAACCCAGGCAGGAATAGATCAGTTGGAGAATGCCGTGCCCCGCAACTAACAGATTGTACTCATTTGTTATAGCGCCGTAGCCGAGCCAATTGAGTATTTGTGCGCTGCTATGCAATAATAACCAGCGCAGCCCGCTGATATAGTTAAAATGCCCTGCAATGAAAACATTATAATGGCGTGCCCCGGGGTTGGTGATACCGAAATAGAATATATTGAAATAATAAAATGAGAGGAAAAGCACAACAAACGATATCACAAATCTTAATGGTTCATTTTTCCTGTCGTAATCAGTTTTCGGAATGCTTTTTTGCTGCTGAAGAATCTCATCAATTTTAATATCCACAACCAGCCTGAACCAAAAAGCCTGTAAAAAATGAAATATTATCCCGGTGCGGCCATCAAGTATGCCTAATTGGAAAACCATGCGGTAAATAAAATAGAGCGTTGGCCTTACATACCGCGGCAATTGCCACCATAATTGTTTTAACCTGGCGGTACGCTCATCCGGCGAACCCCAAAAACGGGGTTTAATAGTTTGCCAGCGGAGTTGCCGCATGCGTTCTACTTCTTCCAGTGCAACCTGGTCGCTGTAGCGGTTATGCTTATCGATCCAAAAACTTATCTTATTTTCTTTCAGGTTTTCTTCTAAGATATAACCATCCTTCCAGATCATAATTTTACCGGGCACAATAAGCCGGTGGTCCATATTTTCGTTCAAATCAGAATAGCCGATCCCGTAACGTACCATTTTCAGCAAGTAAAAAGGCGCGTAGCCTCCATGTTTGATCCAGTTGCCTTTAAAAAAGTTTTTGCGGTTGAAATAAATACCGTTTATTTCCCGGAAGTTTTCGTCCCTGAAAGTTTCCAGGTATTTGCTTAACTCGGGAGTTACAATTTGGTCGGCATCAAGGCAAATTACCCAGGGAGTTTGTATGTTGAAATTCTTAAGCGCATAGTCCCATTGCGTTGGGTGGTTTTCGAATGGGTGCTGTAAAATGGAGGCGCCAAAACTCTCACCAATCGCGACCGTATTATCTGTGCTGCCTGAATCTAATATAAAAACAGGCGCATTGAGGCCGCTGATAGATTTAAGCAGCCTGGGCAGGTGCATTTCTTCATCATAAGTAATTATAATAAATGAATATTGCTTGTTCAGGGTATCTTGGCCTTAATGATCATTGATTTCCAAAAGTAAGGGACACGGCCGCATCCTTTAAAAGCAATTACACTAAAGCCCACATCGGTTAAAGCCCGGCTTAACGTAGCCCTCGACCAAAGCTTTATATGTCCGCCATACCATAGTGGATTTATATGTAAATCCCATTTATTAAAAAGGCTTAAACAAAGATTTTTTAAATATCCATGATAAGGCGTTGTAATTATTATTTCGCCTTTACCGTTTAAGGCTTTTTTACAGAAATCTAAAAAGCCAACCGGATCATATAAATGCTCAATTACTTCGGTTGAAATAATGGTATCAAAATTTAAATCTTGAAGCCCTTCCGGTAATTTACCGGTTGAAAGGTCCTGTAGGAAAAACCTTGTTGGATTGGTTTGCCGCGCGATAGTGATTCCTTTTTCTGAAGCGTCAGTTCCATGCGCATTATAGCCTTGCGATATGAGGTAATTAGCGAGATATCCGTTACCGCAGCCCAAATCCAGTATACAATGGTTGGCGCTTTTATCAAGCAGCGAAAGAATGGGCGCTTGCAAGTAGCTAAAAGTATGAGCAGGTTGGTTAGTAGTAAAGCCGTAGTCCTTGTATTCGCTCATTATTTAATCGATTTAACACAAATATATTAATAATTAAACCGTATAAAATGATTTGTAAGATTTTGGACGTCAAATGTCGTTTTCCCTCACGTTCCGCTTCAAACCTCTTTTAAAACTTTTGTATATCTTAATATTCTGAATATGATCAGCATACTTATATAACTCCAGAAAACGGAATTGATAAGGAATTCAAAACTTAGCCCCCGCCAGAAAATTTGAAACAGCCCACTGAATATCAGGGCTGTGCCTAATATATAACCGCCAAAAAGGTGTTCGGCTTTAAGGGATATTAATTGAGCAATGGCGCCATATAAAAATAAGGCTATAAAAATACCCGGGATACCGCCTGACAAATATCCGTCAACAATAAAGGCTGGTTTCGCCGAAACGTTAGATCCCCTATGGATAACCCCGGCATCGTACACGCGTTCCATAACAAGGTCTTCTGTTATAGGTTTTGAAGGCCAGAATAGACGTGGAACAATTGCTATAGCTGACTGTTTTAACAACTTTAACCCGTAATAATCAACGTAGCCGGGTGTCGACTGAACAAACTCAGTAAACATATCAACCTCACTTAGCCTGTAAACTAAAAAACCCCAATTGCTATTGTCTCCTGCCTTCTCACTTTCAATGGTAGCATCCAGGGCCAGTTTATAAGAATCGTCGGCATTGACGTCACCCCCCCAGTTATTTTGGCGAAACACCCCGATATAAGTAGGAAGGACAATAAATAGCATAAGCAATACCGGCACAAAAATTACAGTGACAAGCTTTTTATAATTAGGATATAAAAATATCCCTAATACTAAAACACTAATAATAATAGGTTCCTTAAAGCCCGAGGTAAGCGCCTGGTAAAAGTTTGACATGTAGAGAAGCACACAAAAAACAGTATTTACCAGTTTTTTGAGGGGTATTGCAAAAGCCAGGGCAAGTGTGCCGGCAATGAAACTTAATGAGCTGAATTGAAAATAAAATTGGGCTAATCCCGGGATTTTTAGAAATAAAAACGATACGGGCAGTGTTACAAATGCCGTTACAAATAAAATATTGGCCAATTTTTCTGTCTCGACATGATATTTTTGCTTTACCGGGTATTTCATGAAAGCCAATATACCAGTAACAAAGGCTGCATGGCCCAAAGCGTAATAGCGCTGGCAAAGCGCAGTTAATTCCAATTTTTGCTGATCAACAAGAAAAAATGAATTATTGACTTTTTGGAAATCTTCATACCCAAAAAGGTTCATGAAATAAAAAATGGAGCTGAAGGACATATAACCTGCAAATATTATCTGAACCAGAAAAATTGGCCGCATCATTTGTTCAGCTATTGGCCGGTCTTTAGGCAGTGGTCTTACCCAGCCGCTTAGGCTCAGGTAAAAAATCAATATTGTTCCAAGCCATGCAATAAAATAAGATAAGACAGGATCAGATTGAAACAGCGTAGCTATGCCCCAGGGCAGAAAGAGCACCAAATAGCGTTCTATGGCTTGCTTTTTACCCATTTTTAATAATTGATTCCATCGTTTTTACTTGCGTTTCAACTTCCCAGCCTGCTATCAATTCTTTGGAGTATTCGCCCATTCTAACTAATCCCTTTTTGCCGATTTTTGTAAGCTTTTTTAAACGATATGTCAAATCAGGTAAGTCGCCGGCTTTAAACGTTTCTCCATTTTGACCGTTTTTAACAAGATCCGCAGCTGCGCCGACTTTATCGGAGGCTAAAATTGCTTTTCCCGATGCCATAGCCTCGTTAATGGCCAGTCCCCAACTTTCCTCCGGTCCCTTTGAGGGAAGGCAAAAGAGGTCGCAAGCCTGGTAAACTTCCGGCATTCGGGATTGATTTTGAAAATCCATAAAATGAATATTGCATACATCTTTCGCTTTTATCTTCAACTGTTCTTCTAACGGGCCATTGCCGACAAAAAGTAAACGAACTTCCGGTTTATTCAAACTAAGAAACGCATCAAGCAATTGCAGCGGAGCCTTTTTTTCTTCCAGTTTACCCGCAAACAGAACTATCAATTCATCATTATTTATACCTAATTGCTGTCTCAATAATTGCGCTTCATGTTTCTTGTCTTCAGCAAATCGCTCGTTGTCAATAGCGTGCGGCGCAAAACTTAACTGATCTTCTTTTAAACCATATTTTTTAAAATATTCTTTGCTATTGGCCCCAACATAAAATGCATGATCAACATTGCTATAAACCCACTTTAAAAATATGGATTTTAATAAAGACCTTAATCCGTTTTTTTCATCAAGCAGGGTAGAATCACCACGAAATAACACAGGAATTTTGTTTTTAAAATAGCGGATAATTTTTAAATGACTGTAAAACCCCCAGCCATAAACCAATACGGCATCGGGCTGCCAGGCCTCAACCTGTTTTATTATAAGTGGGTTAACAATTCCCATAAAATGATGCGTCCCTGGATCTTTTGAACTGTTTTTTGCCCACTCATAGGGATAACCATCTAATAAGGGGACATCCCACTCTATTTTTTTATCAAAGCCGGGATCATATTTACTGGCCGAATCTTTTCCCCAGGTATAAAATACTTTAATATCTAAATGATTTCTTTGATGCAATAATTTAAAAACAGGCGCATAATATTGAATGGGATGCGTGGTTATAATTGCCAGTTTGGTCATTTGGTTGTTAAATTCCCGGTTGATAAAAATGGTTTCTCTAACATATTATAGCTTAACCGCGAAAGAGGGTATAGCATTATTGCACTGACAAATGTTGTTATAATTGGCGCAATTATTCCCTTAAAAAAAGGCATGTAGTTTATTGTAAAACCAACAGTTACAGGCAAAACCAGGGCGTGCAATAAATAAAAGCTGTAAGAAATCCTTCCCATTGTTTTAAATACCCGGTTACCTAAAATGTAATTAAGCCATTTGACAGAAGTTACCGATAAATGCAAAATACCCGCAAAACCACTGCTCATTAGTGTAAACCCAAAAAGCCTCAATAAATTATAGTAGTTATATGACAAATTCAGAATTGGTTTAGACACTAAAACTCTGCCGGCGTAGGTAATAATGATAAATATTAATAGCCATAGTATCCGGTTATTTAAAAGGATATAATTTTTTATTAGCGTCCTGGCGGCAATTATTCCGCAACCGAATTCAATTCCTCGAAAAAATATCGTATAAGTTAGCTGATCGAATTGATTTTTTATAACAAAAACGGAGATAATCGCTATAAAAAAAATAGTGCCGTAAATAATAAAAAAGGTGCTTTTAAAACCAAGTCTGTTTTGATAGATCAGTAAGAAAGGAATAGTAAAATAAAATTGCCATTCGACAGTCAACGTCCAGAAATGTGCTGCTGTGTTATACTCCGCGAAAATGTAATTAAGGTAGAATACGCAATGAAGAAAATTGACTATACCATCGATTTTACGGTGATAAAAAAAAATTCCGATAAGTATATAAATGACGGATATGAAATAGAACGCGGGAGAAAGTCTTACCCATCTTTTTATCAGGAACCTGAAAAAATCATGATAAGAAAATTTATTTTTTGTTGCGTAAAAATAATACATACAAAAACCGCTGATTACAAAAAAGAGATCAACTCCATTTACGCCCAATGCTAAAAAGTCGGAAAAATCGACTTTCCACACGTAGAACCTGGGATTGCCATGGGCTGTCCATGCATGAATCCATAAAACGCCCATGGCAGCCAAAAATCTCAATCCGTCAAGTGTTTGTATTCTTTGTCTCAAAAGTACGCTATCGTAGTTTAATCATATTAAATAGATCACATTGATGTTTGGTCATCATTTCGGCAGAATATTTTTCAAAAGCCGCGGGATCATACGTTTCTTTGGCATCTCCATTAATTAACTGTTTAAAAAAGCCGGCAACTTTCATATTGATATCAGGTGTTTTATCATAATTATAAACATTCCTTACGCCAAATTCCGTTAATATATTTATAGCCGAGCTCTGAGCGTTAAATATGGCAAGTAATGGTTTATGGGCAAGCAAATAGGGGAATATTTTTGAAGCTGTGTATTTTGGATCATCAGAACCCGGAATAAATAAAGCATCGGCCTGCTGTAGTGTCAATAAGGCATGGTAATAACTTATCCTGTCAGTAATTTCAACTACAGCATTGTCAACTTCAAATTGTTTTGCCAAGGGCAGTATTGTATATATTCCTTTCCCTTCAGGGGCGTAGCTGGTGCCTATAAAATAGAACCTCAATTGACTAAACAAATCCGGTTGGTTTGTTAACCCTTTTTTCAATGCATCAAAAACCGGCGCAATTGCTTTATGCATATCCATACCGCCTCTGCCAATGTAAACTATGTTTTTAAAGTTTGGCCGAAGTAATGCCTTAAAGTTATTTTGATTGTCAGCTGCGATTTTTAAATCGCGTTCAAATGCACCAAATGTAATTACCGCTTTCGGGATTTTTAGTAGGTTTGGATACCGGGTTTCTAAAGTCTCCGGGTAATTTGCAGAAACGCTAATTAACCCGGCAACGTTTTTCATAGCGATGGCTTCCAGCTTTTTGTGCAGGCCGTAAGTAATCAAATATTTGGGCGGCCTCTGGCTTTTGGGTTTATTCTTATAATAGTCAGAGTACCATGGATCTTGCATATCTATTACATAGGGAATGCCAAATTTATTTTTCCAGT
Organism: Mucilaginibacter sp.; assembly: GCA_036758125.1. Lineage (GTDB taxonomy): Bacteria > Bacteroidota > Bacteroidia > Sphingobacteriales > Sphingobacteriaceae > Mucilaginibacter. The sequence continues at coordinate 157,422 of DAIOXE010000003.1, read as the reverse complement.
AAGCGCCAAGTATACAAACCGGGAATTGTGTAGTAGAAAAATAAATGAGATCATATTTATTTTGCCGGAGCAGGTTATTTACTTTATTACGATAAAACCAAAGGGACCGAAAAGCCAGGCTGCCCAATCGGATTTTTGACGTCCAATTTTTATTTAATGCTCTTACCTTATGTATCTTTATATCTGAAGGGATACTTTGTAATAGCAGGTCATCCTTCATCATGTCCGAATACCTTTCATCTACAGTAACCACTTCCGGATCCCAGCCAAACGTCCTGAAATAAGGCAAACTCATCCTGATACGCTGCATATCTGCTGCATTGGTTGGCGGAAAATATGGAGAAATTATAAGCAGGCGTTTCATTTAACCAAGTGAATTATATTTGCTATTGATTTTCCGGGCAATTGTATGAGCGGGTTTTTCAATAGTTAGGTAAAAGCCATAAGAGCATATTATTATCACGAGGATAAAAACCGGATAAGCAGCCGTATTTATTTTTACAATTAATCCTAAAATTAAATATAACAAGGGGTGACATAAATAAAGAGAGTATGAGAATTTGCCCATTCTTTCCAACATTGGGTTTGGCTTGTGACTTTTAAAATAAACGATCTCTGTTTGTATCCATTTATAGAGCAGCAAAGCAAAAACATTCATAGAGAGGATATAGCTAAGATGCAAATGGAACTCGCCGACTATACAAAAGCAGCTGACCATAAAAACAAGCATTCTGTAAATCATTACCGATCTAAAAGTAACGTGTTTTAAATGGTCAATTTTCTCAGCTATCAGTACACCTAAAAGCCAGCAGGGTAAACCTATTACCCAGGTAACATATCCTTTTCCGGGCCTGTATCCCCCATCGAAGTTGATATTTGTTTGTTTAAAAAAAGAAATAATATCATGGTATGCGAATAAGCAAATGAATAATGCAGCGATCGCATAGGAGATTAAAAATTTATTTTGCCAGCTTAACCGGATCTTTGAAAGAAAGGGATATAGCCCATAATAGATCAGTTCGCAATACAAGCTCCACACAACTGTTTTTTCGGGGTGGTTGAACCAGCTTCCGATGATCAGTATAATGCATAAGGGTATGAGTATCCTCAGAAACCGCCTTATCCAAAATTCGGTTAAATTTGGTATCCCGTTTTTATTGGGGTAATGAATTACAAAACCGGATATTATAAAAAATGCAATAACGGCAGAAATTCCATCGAATGCATTTGCTAAAAAATAACCTCCATATCGAAAAAGTAAATGCGGTGAATGTTTTAAGGCTGTTGCATATACATTGTCGAAATGCGAAAGCATAACAATAAATGCCAATACAAACCTAATGCTGTCGACACCGTAAAACCATTTGGTTTTTGAATTGCTTTTTGTTGTTTTGACTGCAGCTTCAAACATTTTCAATCACCTTTAAAAACTTTTCACTTTCAATTTCCCAGTTCAATTCGGTTTGCCCCACTTTAAAAGCTTCTTTCTTTGCTTGATATAATAGCTCCCTGTTTGCGTTGTACAAATTTAAAATATCGGCAAGTTCGGCAGCATTGTTATATGTCTTACCGGTTTGTGGGTACTGATCCATCAGCGCTTTTTGTGCCAGGGTGTTGCTTGCTGCAACAGCAAGTCCGCTTTGAATATAAGTGAAAAGCTTATTAGTTAACGAAATATCCCTGTTAAGGCATAACCTGGTTTCAGATGCTAGTCCAATGTCAAATTGTGCCGCCAAATTAAATAATTGATCAGCCAATACGGGTTCATAAAAAAATATTCTGTCAGCAACAATTCCGGCACTTTGGCCCATTTGTAAAAGATGCTGCCGGTACCCATCGGCGGGCTGTCCCAGCAAATGTAATTCAACCGTTGTTCCGGTTAAAGCCATAGCTTCAACTATTGTTTCCAGCCCCCGGTTTTGGCCAATCGTTTGCGAGAACCAAAAGAGCTTTAAAGGATCGTTTTCATTTTTGGTGATTGGAACAGCAATCGTTTTTGGAAATACATTCAGTATACAGGTTACCGTGCGTTTATACAGCAGGGTATATTGTTCAGCAATAAGCGGGCTCGACGCCGTTATATAATTTACCAGAGGAAGATATTTATCTTCTATGAATTTTGAAATTTTAAAATAGTACGAGTTAACATCATCATCAACTTCCTGCCGGTGAAAATCTTCAATGTCGAAACCGCATTTTGCTTTATGTTTTCGGGCTGCTTTTACGGCCGCTGGTAAAGCAGCTTGTATATGAGCTATGTAAAGGTCGGCTTTTATTGATATTGCTTTTTTGAGCAGGTAAGGATAAGTTCTGCCCCTGGCAATTTCGGCAATACCGAACTTAAACGTTAGGTTTTTAGCAATAAGTCCAAATACTTTCACTCTTAATCGCGAAAAAAAATAAGTCCGTTTATTTTCAAATGGTGATCCGCCCGCCAACAACGGTTTCCAATTTACTTTTTGAAAAAGCAGCTGATCGGCTTCCCATGCCCATTTGGTCCAAAAGGAATAAATTACGTAAACATCAAAGCCAGCCTCCGTTAGTGTATTAGCTTCTTTAACCAATCGCGGATTAGTAGAGGGCTGTCCCACAGAAATTAAAACGACTTTTTTCAAACTACTTTACGCAATCCACATACAGGGAATGCCTACTGTGATTCTCCTGGTCATCCTTTAGTTGCTCATCCAGAGCTTGCCTGTATTGTTGCCTGGTTATATTTTTAAATCCATGTTTTAACAAAACATAACTTAAGCCTTCAAAATCATATGCATATTTATGCTCGCCATCCTGCCTGAATATATGATTAAGGATAGCAACTTTTGTATCAAAACCCTTTGGGAGCGCATCGATATTATAGCCTAAACTGCTCCACAAACTTGTATCATTTTTATAATAAGCAATAATGAATTTTTCAATATCAGGGACGGCAATTCTTAATACCGCGCCCTCCTTCATTATCCTTTTACATTCTTCTAAAAAGAAAGGCACCTCAAACGATTTATCTAAATGTTCAAAAAAATGCTCGACTCTTATTCTATCAACGGTTTGATTTTTAAAAGGCAGATGTCTTCTTGTATCATAGGTAAAAGAGACATTCCGTAAATTCATCAAGTCAACGTTCACCCATCCATCCTGTCCAAATGGCCCGCAACCGATGTTCAAACTAATGTTTTCAGCGGATAAAAACCTGGATACCGACATTCTTTTAAAAGGATTTACACGGTAATTCATTCTGTTTCTGAAAGCGCGGAATTCAACCCTGAGAATAGTAAGTATTTCTGGCGAAACAGGTGATATTCTAAAGATCAGCTTGCCTATTTTTTGTTTAATGCTCATTAAATATTATATTACTGCAGCAAGTTGGCGCTTTTTTATTTTACTAAATTTTGATTTTAGTCTTAAGAAGAAACTTTCATAAAAATAATAAGAAAGGCAGCTAATTAGAATCAAACAAACTATATTGGTTGGGAAAGTGACCATAAATGCAGGCAGTTTATTATTATAATAGGTAAATATCTGCTGCCAAATGTAAATACTGTAGGAAAGCACCCCTATGGTTTTCAAAAACTTTGAATTTAACATCTTAAAAATGAAATCACTTCCCGGAATTATGTTTGTTATAATAATGTATCCTGCCAGGAAAGAAATTAAGAGGCTTGAAAAAATACTTTTTATGCTAAAAAAGTTATCGTACTGAACATATAGTATTAAAATGATAGCAAAGAGATTGGTTAGAACTTTGATTTTAATATTAATATTATTAAAAGGGTATTTAAATGTTAATACCGAAAAAAGACAACCGACTGCAATAGCCTGAAATTTAATTAAATAATGCGTAAATGCGTATAGGGCAACATTATTCAGCAATGGATAAGCATACTGTAAACTAATAAAAACAGGCAATATGAAAACAATTGACAAAATTACAAAAAGATATGTCCTGAAATTTTTTTTAAGGATAAAGGGAACAATTAAGTAAAACTGTTCTTCAACTGACAGCGACCAGTAATGAGAGGTTTCATATGCGAAATTATATTTTCGGAAATAGGAAGAAAAATTCATTAAATAGAGAGCTGCGCCTAATATATTTATGTAACCTATACCGAGCTTAAAAATAATATTTAAAATAATTAAGACAATGATAAACAGGTAGGCGACCGGGAATATTCTTAAAGCCCGCCTTATATAAAAGTTTTTTAATGAAATGTTATCAGTGATCACTTTTTCTTTAATACATAAAGTAGTGATTAAAAAACCGCTGAGAACAAAAAAAATAAGAACTCCTGTTTCGCCGTTAAAAATGATATGGTATAAAAACCAGGAAGTTAAATTTAAATGGAAGAGGACAACCATAGTTATTGCTACGCCTCTTAGCCCGTCTAATGAAGGGTAATAGGAGTTTTGTAACACCGGCGGGATTGTTTTGATCTCTGAAAAGAAACCTTTTAAAGACCTGTCAATCATAAATAGGCGGCATTGATTTTTGGGGTCCAAACTGTTTTTCTAAGGGGAAACTGCATAGATAGTAGCCGGCAATTACTGAAACATCAAATCTTTTTAACGCTGTTTCACGGCAGGTTTTTCTGTTTAAAAGGTTAATTGAGCTTACAGCCGTGGCCATTTCATCCACAGTGTCTACTATTTTTCCGGTTTCTTTATTAACCACCTCCGATACGGATCCCCGGTTAAAGGCAATAACCGGCGTACCGCAAGCCATAGCCTCAATCATTACCATACCAAAAGGCTCATCCCATTCGACCGGGAATAATAGCGCTTTGGCCTGCTTTAGAAAGCTATTCTTTTCGAGGTCATTTAACGGGCCGACATACTTTATCTGATCATTATCAATCTGCGGCTCAATCTCTTTTTTGAAATAGGCATAATTGTCGGGGGTATGGGAGATATTACCGGCGATAATGAGCTTATTGTTAGTCGCTTTTGCAACTTTTATTGCTGTATGTACGCCTTTAATTCTGTCGAGCCTGCCTAAAAACATCAGAGGTGCATTTTCAGTCACCACCTCGTTTAACTCATATTGCGAAAAATCAATTGCATTATAAACGGTTTTCCATGCACCCGCAACATTACCCGTTGATACACAATAGTTGCTGCAACCGGTAAACAGTAGATTGCGGTTTGACAGCGCGTTTACAATCTTTATTCCTCTTCGGGCCACAGGCCTGCCATAGGTCATTATTTTTTTTACGGGATGATTTAAAACGGGCAGCAAATAAGCTAACCGGCCAAAATTGTGGATCAGATCGAATTTGTTCTTGTTTTGCCATAAATATTTCCATACAAAGCCTGCTTCTTTAAATCGTATCCAACGCGATCTGTTCAAATCGTTTGTCCCAAATGTTACTGTTTTACCGCCACAGTGTGATTGCGGCCCGGCAAGCAGGGTTACTTCGTGGCCAAGCTTTTTATACTCTTCAGCAAATAAATAAACTAATCTTTCGTGCCCCCCATACATTACAGGCGGTACAGGTATTCCCGGATCCATGATGAGCAATATTCTCATATTAACTCTTGTTCAACCTGCCCGTGAATTTGCAAATATTTCTCCGAGCAAATTTCAAGGGTCAGGTTTTCCAAAATGTAGTCTCTCGGTTTAAATTCATTAAGCCCTGCTAAAAAAAGCTGTAGTTTTTCCTTGAAATCATCGGCGGAAGTAAATTTTATGCCACAACGTTCATCCCAGTAAGGGACCGAACTTACCGGCTGATATTTTACTTTATCGGGATAATAATAGGGGTCCTGCCAGTAGCCGCCGCGATCCCAGGCCATTATAGGGGTATTGGCAGCTAATATTTGCTGATAAGCTGAGCCTTGTGTTTCGTGTTCGCAAAGAAAAATCACAGCTTTTGAAACTTTTAGTTTATCCATCAATTCAGGGTGCGTATAATTCCCATATTTTATGAATTGATAAGAAATTTTTTGCTTTTCGAGCGTTTGCGTAATCGGATCAATGAGTTCCATTTCCTGTTCGGGATGGTTCCAGCGTATTTTGTCATATATCAAAAAATCAAACGTTTTGTTCTCCACCGAAGCTTTCCATTGATCAGTATCAATCCCAACCGGCCAGGCTATTACTTTATCCCCATAAAATGGCTCACACATGTCCCGCATCCATTCGCCTGGAACCAGGAATCGTTTTACATTCGGGTAGCGTTCAAACAAATCGGGACAATCAATAGGGTGCGAATATATTCCGGCGCCTAATATTACGGGGTTCGGCCATTTTTTTTCGAAAAGTAAATGCGGCTTACCAATAATACAGGCAATTTCTTCGGGGTGGTTTTTAATATAATTGTAGTCGTTAAAGCGATAGGGAATCCGAATTTTATCAAGCCCTTTCATTAAATTAATTGCGATCATCATCACCCCGCCGGGGCGTTGTTTTCCTCTTATCATTCTGCGGACGAGTTTCCGCGGATAACGGTCATATTTAAACCAGCGGTCGGGGTCCGGTTCTTCATAAAACAAGTTTAAAGGCTTAATCAATTCGTTTTGCGACAATTCCATAACTCATTCCGCACGAAGCTTTATCTTTCAACTCGATTGATTTTTTTACCAACCGCGACGTTAATTTAACCGGGATGGAAAGCCCGCGGAGGGTTTTATCGAAAATATTTGTTTTTCCTTCCAGGGTACTGTACTCTACAATTTCAAAACCTGAATCATTAAGTAACCTTTGTATAATGTGAGGCCAGGGCGTAAATATATGATGGTTTAATTCCAGGTCAGATTCGGTAAAACAGCTTAGGTATCCCTTTATTAATAAATTTAAACGGCTATTGCTCCACGCCGGGTTAGGAGTTGTTAAAATGAGAAAACCACCCGGCGCAGTTGTATCAAAAACATTTTTCATACAAAGCCATGGATTTTTGAGATGTTCAGCGACTTCAAGCATTGTGATAATTTGAGGCGATGGGTACAAATACGGAAAAGGCTTCTCAATGTCCCACACTTCCGCCGATTCATCTAAGGGCTCAAGATCAAAAGCCCGGTAACAAATATCGGGCGATGAGATATATTTTTTTAAAATATTATCACGGGATCCAATGTCAAATAACGTTATATTTTTTGTTTTTAAATGATGTTCCCTGATCTCATCAATTTTTTTTGCTGTCCATTCATACCTGCCGAGTGGTGAATTCTCCTTTAAATACATCGATGCCTTTCTGTCATTCAATTTATAATACTTATTTGAATTTTATTGTACGCCTTAGCCTAAGCATTTTATGCGTGTTACTAACCCCGGCATTTTTATATAAAAACCCTATTACGCCTTTTTCTTTTATTTTAAAATCCGGGTCAAGCTGCTTTATCCACTGAAATATGTTGCCGGCTTCATTTATATCATCCTTAGCCATCCAACGGCATAACTGCCACATGGGATTTACTGAGGCCTTTTTTCGACGCGAGGTAAGCTCGCCTCTTTGCTCTAATTGTTCCAGAATGTTTTTATAAATATTAAGGTGCTGGAAATTTTGCACCGTTTGCTGCAATCCCTCGCTTTCCTGTAACCTTGATTTTTTATGTTGTGTATGCAATAAGGCAAAACCATGATATACCGAAACTTTTGGGTGCTTTAAGGCTGCTTCGAGCACAAAAAGCCGGTCATCACGATAGGCATAATCGGGCCGGTGGGGTATGTCCTCAATAAATGCTTTCCTAAACAAATAAGCTGAATAGTGCGAGCTGTCACATTCTCCCAACTGCTGTGCAATGAAATCGTCACATTCGATCCAGGGTTGCTGCTTTAAAATTTGATTATTTTCATCAGTTAACCGGTATCCGCTAACAACAATATCAGTTGAATCGATCTCGGCCAATTGAAATTGTTCATCATTCGCGCCGGCTACCAAGCGGTCATCCGAATCTAAAAACCGTATGTATTTTCCTTTCGCAATATTAAAAGCTTTATTTACGGCCCAGCATTTTCCCCAATGTTGCTGCTGTAAAATAACAATGTCTTTTTGCTCTTGCAGCCATTCCCAGGTACCGTCGGTACTGCCATCATCAACTACAATAATTTCAACTGCGCATTTGTTATTCCGGCAGCTTTCAATAGCTTCAGGCAGCGACCAAAGGCGGTTATAGGTGGGAATGATAATAGATACATCCATTTTAACTTGCACCTAATATTTATTAGAAATAAGGTTGTAAATGATTAGTCGCAATCATTCTTAAAGGATTTCGGGCGTGGTCTCTTTTTGCATTGAGGAGGTGAGTATTTTACTACCAGAGCTAATATTATTGTCCATTGTAAAATGTTTTTTTAATTTTAAAAATGGTTTTTCGAAATAGTTGTATGAACAATAAGATACTATAAAGAGTGCAGCGGCATTAACAAAAATATTTTGCGAATATTTAAATGAGCCTTTCCATGGCTGATACACCGTGAATATTTGTTGCCATATGTATATACTATAAGATAAAATTCCTATCCTGTTTAATATCGGATTTTTTAGGATTAGCGTTAACATGTTGTCTTCACTTAAATTTAAAACTATTACAAAGCCTATAAGAACAGCAAAAATTACGGCGGAAACATAGGGTATGTTTATCAGGTGGTTTGGAAAATGTATGATTCCCGCTATGATCAGAAGGAAAAAGCTTAAATAATATTTTTTATTAAATCTTTCAATGTTTATAATCCCTTTAAACAAAAGGATCGAAAATAATGAACCCGTTATGATGTATAAAGCACTACGGCTTGTTAGCGCAATAAAAGTCATAGTTATAACGTGAATTGTTCGATTAGTGTAGAAAATACCAATATTATGAAATCCTGTATAGTCAACCAAAGGAACAATTACAAGTAATATTATTGATAGCTTTATGTATTTATTCGGCCAAAGCGATAACAGAATCGGTGTTATTATATAGAATTGTTCTTCTGAAGCAAGTGTCCAAAAATGTCCCGTGTACCAATCATTTGTTAACGGAATATTCCTAAAGAATGAAAATGACATTAAAAAGCTTAAAGCAGGAATATTTAAACCGAACAAATAATTTAAAACTATTAACACCAATAAATACAAATAAGCAACAGGTATAATTCTAAGAAAACGCCTGATGTAAAAATTTCTTAATGATATATTCCCCGTGACTATTTTTTCTTTTAATAATAATGTCGTAATCAAAAATCCACTAAGTATAAAAAAGATATGTACCCCGATTGCACCATCAACGTAAGTTAGCCAGCTTTCATTTCTTCCGAAATGAGAGGCAATTACGCTCATGATCGCTAATCCTCTTAAGCCGTCGAGTGAAGGAAAATAGCGTTTGTTCAATGACTCCGGAATGTGTTTGATGTCGCTAAATAATTTTTGCTTCAGACCAATTAAATAGCTAAATATTTTCATTTAAATCCGCTCAGATACTTTAATTTTCCGGTGACCCAACAGCTTATAGAAAGCTGGGCGTAGGAGGTTTTTTAGTTGTTCTTTTATTCTCGAAGGATATTCAATAGATAATAATCCAACAAGCTCAGCATACCAGGTGAGCTTGTTGGAAAGCACTTTTTTTAGCCTATAAACTTCCCTAGCATAGGGATAGTGCAAAGTATAAAAACCAAGAAAATGAACAATAACGGGTGACACCCTTGTAAATGGGTACCAGCTTTGGTGTAGTGGATGCGGGGCGGGCGGATTTACCAGCCAGCGTTTGCCGCTGATAGCATCTATCTTATATCCGCCTTGACAAGCCTGGGGATCACTCATAATTGTTCCATCATCAAAAACCGGTTTTTGTCCATGAAGCTGCATGGCTAATGCCATTATCACTTCATCGTTAGGGCGGTTCCTTAGCCTTACAAAACCTATCTCATCATATCGTTTTTCAATCTCACGCGCAGCGGTATAAACCTCTGTCGCCTTTTCTCCTTTTTCCAGGTAATATAATCCTCCGTTAAATTTAGGCAGATGTGGCACCTTAAATTGCCTGCATATTGCCCCAACATCGCCAAACCATTCACCGTCTGCTATGTAACTGCCAACTACCGTTACAGCATGGTGTTTAAAGCGGTTAAACAAAGCATCGAGGTTCTCAAATATTAAACAATCGGCGTCAATAAAAAGCGTTTGCCCCTCGCTAACTAATTTATCCAGTTGCAGCTTTGATGAGAAACCGGAGCCTAATTCGCCGGGCGTTATAGTTATTACCTGTATTTTATTGCTTATGTCCCGAGGTACTAATTGCGGCTGATCTGTAACCAATTGAAATATTATAGCGCTGTTGGTATGCCAGTATAAAAATGACCGGGCCAGGTTTACAGCCAGGCCGACATACATCTTTTTGCCGGTAGCGATAGTTAGAACATACCTTTTGTTCACTGGGGGCATTAGTGTTTAAAACGTTTTAATGATGCTACATATATCCTGAAGGCGAAATCATAAGCTTCTCTGGACAAGAATAATTTTACACTCAAATAAAACACAGCTATATATAATTTAACGAATAAGCCTATTTTATTATACAAACTTGGTGATTGATCGCGGTTTAAACCACTGATGTACTCTTTTTTGTACGATTTTACAGGTATCCTTATCGAATTGATCATGTGGTATTCCCGCCCCGTACTTTCTAAATCACCTAAATGGTTTACAAAAGCAAGACCGTTATGATATTTTATTAATGATATAAGTTCTTTTCTAAGGGAATAATCAGTAGCAAAGTATTCGAAACTTAAAAACTTCGAATCTTCATTTTTTTCATATGTTACCACTTCGTTAAATATATCTTTAACAGCAGCAGTGCGGCATAGTGACGGATTTGCGGAAAATCCATTACCATTTATATAAATATCCGATGTTTTATAACTTTTAAAATCATTATCGACTGATAGTTTTGCAAGTGTTACCTGTAAAACGTCAGGCTCATCTAAAAAAGGTGCTAAACTGTCAATTGAAAAACTGCGGGGAAATTCCCAATCATCCTCTAACCAAAAAAAATAATCAGTGTCAATATTTTTCAGCGCCTTAACAATGCTGTTTACATATCCTCTTCTTACCCTTGATTGAATGACCATATCTGGCGCGATCAGGTCAATTACGGCCTGGCTGATCTTCCCGTCAATAACAAGTATTTTATGAGCAAAAACATCTTTGCAAGACTTTGAAAATGACTCAAATGACTTTAGTAAAAGATGTTCGCGACCTTCACAGGTAAAAATTACTAAACTTGTTTGTATGGCAGCAGTATTTGTTAATTTTTTTGTGCCCATAAATTTTGTTCAGGCATTTATTATGGAATTCTCTATACTCACTTATTAAACTGCACTAAAATTAAAATAAAAGGTCTTGTTCTTTACATACTGGATAAAGCGTATAAGTTTCCATCCGAATAACTTAGATAGAATTTGCTTTGTTCCCCTGAGATAAGGATTAAACTTGTATTCCGGCGCTAATTGTTTGGCTTTTCCCTGGGCTTCCAGGGCCAGGTGTTTGTATTGCGGATAAAAAGATATGGCGAGATTCCAATAAAGCCGGCTTAAGGCTAATCTGGTATCGATATTCATTGTTTTTTCCAATAAATGTTTAGTCTTTAAATTATTGGATATTAAAAGACTTTTGTTGGCATTGTAGTTATCAGCCGTGCTTAATGATTTTTTTTGATTGTATTTGCGATAGTAACACAGGCCGTGGTTTGAGTAAACTATTTCATCGCTTGCCAATATTACACGGCAAAAAAACTCGCCGTCATCATCAGCGCTAAGTTCTTCGTTCCATTTTCCGGCTTTATCAATAATTGCTTTTGGACAAAGCCATGCGTGAATTCCAATCATGCCCCCGTAAGCCGGGCCTATTAAACTACCGCCATAAAGCCTGGTAAGGAATTGTACACTATCTGTTGAACCCTCACTGTACCATTCATGCAGCGGCTGGTTTGAATAAGGGTCGCTCTTGTCAAAAAAATGGACGGTTGCACAATTGGATATCGCATTTCTTTTCCCTGTTAAAAGACGCACCTGAACTTCGATTTTGCCGCTATTCAGCAGATCATCAGCATCCAGGAATTGAATATACTCGCCTTTGGCCTCTGACAATCCTCTGTTACGTGCAGCACTGGCTCCTTTATTTTCTTGTTCAAATATATTTACGCCCTGGCTTTTAAATTCTCTGGCAATATTTAAAGAATTGTCTATCGACCCGTCATCCACTATAATTATTTCCTTATTGCACCAGGTTTGACCAAGTGCCGATTCAATGCATTCAGCCAAATGCTTTTCTGAATTGTACACCGGAATGATAATGGATACAAGCGGGTTCAACGGGAATTAAATATTTCTATTCATCTTTTCTTGCGATGAATTTTAGGTGAGGTATTGTTAAAATTGTTATTCATTTTTAGAGAGCTTCTGAGATACCGCACCCAAATCAAAATCTGATTTTTTTGATAACACATTACCCAAACCGATTATTGAAACATACAATAACGATGGATAAATTTGATATAATAGTCTGAAAAGCGATGTGTACAAATGCCATTCTAAATTATATGGAGTAGTTAAATAGATTAGTATAAAGCCCGAAAACAATATTGAAAAAACTATAAAGGGAAAGGATTTAAAAAAGTTACGGTTAAACAACAGCAATAAGAAAACGATAATTATAGCGGCCCAAAAGTTATCTATAAGTATTTTTGCCGACATTCTGAAAATTGTAAAATACCGGTGCACATCTTTTAAATCGCCTATGATCCTTGGTATCGAATTATGGCCCACTGTAACAAGGTCATTCGCCGGGGCCAAAATTACCTTGAAATAAATAGTCACAAACAATGGCACAATGGAGCCCGCCAGGTATTTTATTATGCAGTGAACACATTTGTAATTGCTGATAAAAAAAACAGCGGTAAAAACCATGTAAAATAAATCGCCCTCATTTTTAATCCACGTACAGCCGGCACAAATAAAACCTATTATATAAGCGAGGTTATAGGAACTACTGCGCCTAAAGCGATTATTTAGCACAAAAGCTAACAAGATAAATAGCGAAAGCAAAGTATCTGCGGATTGAGAGGTATTTTGCAATTGAAAATTGTAGTCGGCAACCAATATAAATAAGGCAAAATAAGCATATATCTTGCTTTGAAACTCTACTAATAACGCATAATACAATAACAAGACTACCGCTATGAGTGTGGAAAATGAAAATAGTAAAGGGATTATAAAAGATGTGTTATTTATTATCTTCCAAAAAAAGGCGACTAACGAAGGCAACATTAACGGGTAATCAGCATGCGACAGCAGTTTTCCATCACTAAACATCCTGGTCCATATTTGAGGGTGATAAAGAAATTTAGCATGAGTGTTCCAAATTGCCCACGCGTCAAAATATCCGTATTTACTGCCATGAAATATGAAGAACACCGACATCAGTAAAATTGCCGCAAGCGGAACAATGATTCCGGCATAATTTATTGTATGGTTTTTATAGCTAAAGGATTTTTTTAGCGCCGGGTATGTCCAATATAAATTAAATAAGTTGATACCCGACAAAAGGATCAACAAAAACGTTAGCTCCTGGTTTAAAACCAACATTAAAAAATAAAGGAAACTTATAATTGCCAAAGCAATGATAATGGATGAAAACATCCTCAAGGTTCTTGAAAGTGCAGAGGCAACAAGACTGTTTAGAAATATATTTATACCGGCAATAAGCAGAAATATGTTTAAAAGGGAAATTATAAATCGTATCACTTTATTTTAGTAATAAGCGTGATGATTGATTCCTGGTTTTCACTTTTGGCAATTACCCTGTAATTTGGAAAGTCTCTTATCATTTTTTGCTTTGATTGTATCAAAATAAGGGTGTCCAAATTTTTCTTATACAAAAATACCTGGGGGGTCATTATATACTTTACAGCAATATATATCTGGTAACTATTGTCGTCATCTGTGTTGGTATCGAAGCCAATAGTTGAATCAAATGTTATATGCCTTTTTATTGGCCCAAGTTGCCGGTCAAGCGTATCAATATCAAATGCAATACGGTATAATGTAAGGCATTTTATCAATATACACAGGAGTATAATACATGATAAGGTAACAGCGGTAAGTATATTTTGCTTTTTATTCACGTGAATAGTTAAATATTTCAATCCACCTTTTTTTTGATGAAGTATTTTCCGGCACTGTATTATTATTAAACCAGGGTTCAGCGAGGCATTGCAGGTACAGATCGGGTTTGGTATCAAGCTGAATGATCCGCTCTATAAGCGGAGTAAAATCCATTTTGGCAAATTGAAGATCAGTTTTATAACCCCTCATGTACGATTTTATTTTTCGCCTTAACCTGTTTTTGGGATTTTTCAAAAATGCCGGCCGAATATCTTCAAAATCCATTTGCCCTGTCGTTTCTAATACCCCGCTTAACCATTGATTTTTTCTTGGCAGGTATTCTGCAGCATCTATAAAACTTTTTGTATTAAAAATATCACCGACAAACCGGTCGCCGAAATAGATTGGAATACTTCCGGCCATCATCGCGTCATATAGTTTTTCGGTTTGATATCCCGGGGAAATATCATTCTCAAAAGCGATGGTAAATTTATAAGGAGATAAAAATTGTCTTTTAACTTTCCATTTATCACCTTTATAAAGGGTATCAATATTTGGCATATTATTCATCGAAACACCGGGAGCGTCAACTTTTTTGTATTTTGACAAAGCCGTAAAAAAAGCTTCACGGTAAGGGACCCGGTGCGTGTATAAAAAGTTGCAGAATTTTGTTTTCGAATCCAATATTTGTTCAGGATCAACGTCTGTTTTTTTTATTAATAAGTGCGGATCAACGCCATGCCATTGGATACGTTTATAATTTGGATGTTTTATAGCCTCTTCGCGGGGAACGCCGAATGCCCATTCGCAAATAGAAAGATCGGGTTTAATGTTTTCGCAAAAATAGCCAATTCGGGTATAGTTGCCTTTTGGAGGAATATCATTGCCATAAGGCCCGAAGATGATAAAATCCGGACCGGCTGATTCTTCAAATTGGTAAAGTTCATTTAAACCTTCTATATCAAACACTTCTTTCTTAAAGCTTTCGAAAGTGAGGCCGTTTTGGAAACGGAGTTTTATTAATGTTTTTGACAAATTATTATACCTGTTTAAAAACAATAAAATTATTTTGTAGAGACGCAATACTTTGCGTCTCGGACTCGTATTTTTTGGAATTAATCTTAAATACCATCATTCGTTCAGAGACGCAAAGTATTGCGTCTCTACAAATCATTTATGTGCTTGCCTGTAACCGTTTGATCGAAAAATGTTTTTTCATCTTCAAAAATGGCCTCTCCCATAAATAGTAAGAAGCCAGGGAAACAAAATAGATCACCAGGATATTATATGGGAACGTGCGCCAAAAACCCCTGATTTCTCCTATAAAGAAAAATTCCTGCCATACATAAATGCTGTAGGATAAGATGCCTATATGAACAAGAACCCTATGGTTAAGTATTTTAAAAATAGTTTTATCAGACGGTATGATATAAGCGCCTATTAAAAAAAGAATACTTAGCGAAATGATGGCATCACCAAATGGCAATGATATAATGGCCAGCTTCCCATGTTCTGTGAAATAAACAAACATTAAAAAAAGACCAAGGGCTAAACTTTGTGCCAGGTACGAGCCAAATATTTTATGTTTAAAGATGGCAGGGTTTTCAAAAAAGATTATTCCCCCGAACGCGCCAACAAAAATGGCATCAGAGTACCTGAAAAAAGGTGACAGTGTAATAAGCTCATACCCGGGAAATTTATAGGCAATTACCCTCGCTATACACGAATAAGCCACAAGGATGATCAATGCAATTTTCAAATGCTTCCTGAATATGATAAGCATGGCGGGCCAGAAAATATAAAATTGCTCTTCAACAGAAAGCGACCAGAAATGGCCCAGGAACCAATCTTTATAACGGTCGAAATTAACGGTGAATGTTAATACGTGGAGCAGGTTAACCCGGGTAAGTCCAATATTTTCAATGTTTCGCCATAATAATATGAATACAACATATAAGACATAAACAGGAACAATCCGGAATACCCTGCGGGTGTAAAAGTCTTTAACATTTATGCTCCCGGTTTGCGATTCTTCTGTTAAAAGTAAATAAGTGATCAAAAAACCGCTGATCACAAAAAAAACTGTTACGCCCACTTCAGCCTGTTTTGCTATATCGTTGAGTCTCGCGGAGTAAATACCCGATAAGCGGCTATGGCAAAACAATATCAAAATTATTGATACCGCCCTAAACCCATCTAATGAAGGTATTCTTTTCAAACCTTTTGAAAAATTTCAAACACCTGTGAATTATTAAGCGCCGCCAGGTAATCGTAATAGTAGCTGTATGCGGATTTTAAATCATCAACCGGTTCATCCTTTGCAATACTATTGTTTGTTTTCGCGGATTTAAGCCGCTTGCCGGCATATATCTTTATTTTGGACCACCGGTTGATCTCTGCACTATCGCCCGCATACTCATAAAATGTGCAACCTCTTTTCCCCTGTTCGTGTATCAGTTTTTGGTTTTTTAATGAGGAAACCGTTTGCTGATGGGCGACCGAAAGCGCATTGAAACCCGTATAATAGGCAATATTGGCTTTTAAATAACTTATCCTTAATGAATATTCCCAGTCCATCATAATATAGGCAGTATTATAAAGGCCGATATAGGCTAATGAGCTTTGTCTTATTAACATGTGTACGTCGCCAAAAGTAAAGGAGGGGGTGAGCCCTTTGTTCCATTTTTCAAATTGTGGCAAGCGGCTAATCTTTCTTATGTTCTTATGGTTATCCAGAGCGCTTCCAAGATCATTGGAGATCACTACATCAACGGCCGGGTTTTGCAGCATGAAGTTTTTACATTCCCTGATGGCTTTGTAACAAAAAACATCGTCGTCGATAATTTTTTTGATGATCGCGCCTTTTGCCATTAGCATGGCCTTGTTCCAGGCGTGGGCCTGGTTTTTGTCGGGCTCCGAAATGTATTGATGTATTTTGCCTTCTTCAAAAAGTGTTTGTACGTATTCTTTTGAGCCATCGGAACTGTTGCCGTCAACTACTACAATTTCCTCGTCAGGTTGTAATTCCTGCATCAATTTTTCTAAAGTGATTTTTAGAAAGGGGAGACGGTTGCGGGTGGCAATGATGTAAGAAAGATCGGTGTTCTTCAATTCATTAAGGCTTTATTAACAAAAAGCGCATCACCCTGGAGTAATTCACCATTTGCAGAAAAGAAATTACTGGTTATGTTAACCAATATGAAATTATTTTCATAAAAAATTTTATACAGGTCAAAAAATGTTGAGGAATTTTCATAAAGTGGTTTATATGAAAATTCAGTGAAAACTAATTTTGTTCTTTTCAGGGTTTCAATGCCCCCATGGAGCACCAAATGCTCAGCGCCCTGTACATCAATTTTTATCAGATCAATGTTTAAGATATTTTGCTTATTGACAATATGATCTAACGTTAAGGCCTGAATTTTTGTTAAAACCGGGTCTGCAAAATTTAAAGAGGCAAAGCCCTCGCCCTTATTATCTATCCTTAGCAGCGAACTTACAAAATCCGCATCCTCGTTATAGTAAAAATCGCTTTCCGAAATAACGTCAGAAACTGCGGCATTAATTACATGAAAAGTTTCTTTATCAGGAAATACATTTTCGAGGATGGGGATTAGCTTCGAAACAGGTTCTACCAGGATGCCTTTTTTTATTTTGTATTCACCGCAAATGCATTTTGAAAAATTCCCAACGCTTGCCCCTATATCAAAAAAAGTAATAGGGTCGTTTTTTGGCAGCCATTTCAAAATCTCCAATGGAGCAGCAGACCGGGAGTAAGGCGTTTTTAAAAGGTCAAGTAAAAGATATTTGCCTTCTTGTTTTATATTATTGGGTATTAACCGCTTAATTGCTTTTACAATACTCATATTTTATTTTCATATTTTCTTATAAATTCATGAGGATTAAAAAAAAGCCTTTCTACGTCTTGTAGTTCATTGTCATCAAAATCCCACCATTTAATTTTTAACAGTTGATCAATAGTCTGTTGATCAAACCTATATTTAATTATTCTAATTGGTGAGCCCACTGCGATAGCATACGGCGGAATGTCTTTTGAAACGACGGATCCCGCCCCAATTATTGCGCCATCTCCAATTGTCACATTATCAATTACGATTACGTTCATTCCTATAAAAACATCGTTCCCGATAGTAATAGGAAGATATTCAATTATTTTATCTTCATCAGTGAAAATATTACCGAAAATATTACTTTTTGAATAAAATGCAGGTGAAGTTGAAAGTCCGTTTGTTGGATGGATACCTAAGCCACAAACAAGATTGGGACCTATACTGCAAAACTTGCCAATTTTAGTTAAATTAATTACTGAATTACTTCCAACGTAAGTATAATCGCCTATTTCACTATTGCCTACTTGCGCAGTCCCCAAAATTTTTGCTTTTTTACTAATTTTACTCGTAGTAATATTTTTAACAAGGCGTCCTACTTCGGCATTATTTTTTTCAATAAAATATAACCTGGGGTAAAATACTTTTAAAAATAAGCCTGCTATATGTCTAAAGAATTTTTTCATTTCTTTTCAATACCAATCAGCAGTTTTATTTTATGAAGCAGGTTGCCGGCCCTCATTAAAAAATAGGCCAGGTAGCCTTTTCTTATTACGCTGTGTACCGTTTTAATAAACTCTTTATCCCCTTCTTTATCAATTATTACCCCGTGGGGATGGATGATTTCCTTAACGGATCTTTTTTGTAAGTCTTTGTATGGACTTTCGTAAACAGTATGCGTTGCATCATTACCAAAACCAATGTTTATAACAAAGTTATTATTGGTATTAACACAAATCCCTTCAGCTTTCCAAATACTGAACATCCATTGGTAGTCCCATGCATCCAGTTTGGGCAGGGTCCGTAAAACGGTTTGCCAAAAGCTCCGTTCAAACGGGTCTTTGAATTTTTTTTTGATGAGTTTATAATAGAGTTTGCTGTCCTCTAATTCAAGATCGTAATTGGCCCATGCCCTTTTCCATGTGGCCCATCCCCAAATATGCGGATAGTTAGAAAAGTAATAGCTGCCATCACCAAATTTCTCTTTGTCGTTTAAATTGACGCCGGTGATATGCATGATCTTAGTGTTATCCCTATAGCGGTTTAATAATTCCGCACAAAACAAAAAGAAACTTTCGCAGGGGACGCAGTCATCTTCTAATATAATTCCTTCATCCACAAAGGAAAAAAACCAGTTTATCCCCGAACTTACACTGTATTTACTGCCAATGTTCTTTTCCCTGAATAATGTTTTTACTTCACAATCCCAATCTACTTTTCTTATAACTTCTCTGGCCTGCAGGCATTGCGCCTGCTCTTTTATTGATTTAGGGCCATCGGCAACAACAAACAGTTTGCGGGGTTTTATCTTCCTTATCTCTTCAAACACTTGCAAAGTAGAACCAGGCCGTTTATATATCAGGAATAATATTGGTGTATCAAACATTTATGAATGCGATTTTGTCCATGATTGCGGTATTACATTTACCGGTAATTCTTTGGTTTTCCCAAGCCAATATTCATGAGCGATTACCGTTTTATGAGCCTTATTATTTAACCATGCCCCCCACCAGCTGAAAGAACTGTTTGATAATATACATATATCGGCGTGCATTAAAAACTGAAGATCAGTTATTTCGTCATTTTCAGAAATATACTTACTTTGTAAATAAGCAAATTCAGTTTTAACAAAGTCGATATCATCAGAAATGAGGATATAATAATTTTCTTCGTTATGGATGCTTTTAATCGCTTTATGATAGTACGCCGTTTTTAACGATAAGTTAAGCCTGGTGTAATCGCCGCGGCGTATATGCACAGTAACATATTTTGCTGCTTTCGGCAGTGACCGAAAGATTTCTTCAAATTGCTTCCGGTAACAATCTTTTATTGAAAACAACCGCTTTAGATCATCCTTATAGTTTAAAAAGTAATCTTCAGATTGGAAATGTCCCACGTACATATGGTTATTTCGGATTTTATTCATCTGACATTTTGGGGGTTCGCTATCTAAGAATGGTTGTTCTTTTAATAGCAGGATACGCCGCAATAAATAATAAAATGACCATCGTGAATAATGGCTAAAAACGTTTTTAAACCCCGCTATTGAAAACAACTGACGATCAAGGCCCCTACAAAAATCATTTTCGATCGTAAAATATTTATCCAGCAAAAGATAATCAACACTCTTATCCATGTAAAATGTGGTGCTCAATTTTTTGGCAGTCGCATAAATAAAGGCATATTGAAAAAGCTGGTTGCCTAAGCGGCCTTCTAATCTTACGGCAATCATAATTTAGTAAACCAAAAACATCCACAACCCCATTTTTGCTTATTGATCAATTCAAGAGGCGGGTTTGTAATATAACCTATGTTTTCAAAATCATCCGGTATCAGGCTAAATTCCCTTAAAGCTAAAGCGCTAAATGCTTTAATAATTGTATCGTACGGGTATATCCTGTGCGCATTGAATTCAATCTTTGGATTGCCGATGGGCACAACAAATAGCAGGTTCCCGTTTATGGCTACAACCCGTTCAAGTTCTTTCATCGCTTTTATATCCCCGTTAACATCAATGGGGTCGCCGTACCGGCCTAATCCAATGTGTTCCACCGTATGCATACATGATAAGCTTTCGATTGAATTTGTTTCGAAATTCAAATTGGTCAGGTCGGCTTTGCCTGATGTGTAATTCGAAAGGTGAATATTTGCCGGGCGATAATCATAAAATTCAACAGGAACAAAGGCAGATACAATGGTACCAAAATGAGTAGTTGACGATATATCTATATGTTTAGTTGGATTGATGCGCGCCAGCACACGCGCCGCCCATGCGGGATGATACGTGTAATGAGGTTCAATGGGAGTGGTCCCCGTATTATCATCCAGGCAGGCGTATTCGGTAAACTCAACACCTGGCTCAGCCTGTTCTTTGAAATTATTAAAATGCTCTTTATAGATCGCATATTTTTTGTTCCAGGCCAATTCATTCTTAATAAAAACTTTTGTTCTTCTTAAAAATGAGATGAGTTTAGCCATTTACTTTTTGTTTAAAATTTGAGAAAGTCGTGTTTTGTAATGTTGTGCTTTACCTTTTGCTGAACCTAAAAGGCCTTTTTTTAAATCGTGTTCGGCCCAAACTGGTTCCGATTTTGCCCTGTCGACCAATCGGATAGGCCTTTTTTCCAAATTGTCAAACCATGTATATCTTCCCTTTTTTGAGAATATATAGTTTACGTCTTCCGGATTGATCCGGTCTATATAGTTGATAATTAATTTGATCAGCCGCAGCGAAACCGATCTTCTTCGGCTCCAGGCATCCCTTATATAATAAGATTCATGCCCACGCCGGTGAAAATAATAGCTATCCGGCATGACTACCATTTTGCAGTTTTCAATTAACTGTTTAAACCCAAAAGACCAGGTATCCAAGGCGCCCAGGTCTTCTGTATAACCATTCGCTTTTTGCCAGCTATTTTTTGTGAACAAATAATTTCCGCTTGCACCAGGCGAAAGCTTTCCGCTTAAAAGATCTTCAATTTTAAATTCGTATGGTTTAAATGACCAGGCTTCATCAATGGTGAGCGTATTATCAGCAAAATATCTTATTTCCCGGAAGCTGGCTATTTCCGCATTTTGTGAAATCAGGAAATCTTTTAATGGTTTTATGCTGTTCTTCTCTAAAACGTTATCGGCATCCAGGCAAAATAAAAGTTCATTTTTGGCATTCTCTATTGCTGTGTTCCTGGCCGCTGCGCCACCTTTATTTCTTTTATGCTCAATGATGATAATTGC
Organism: Mucilaginibacter sp.; assembly: GCA_036758125.1. GTDB lineage: Bacteria > Bacteroidota > Bacteroidia > Sphingobacteriales > Sphingobacteriaceae > Mucilaginibacter. Next base: position 135,549 of record DAIOXE010000003.1, on the reverse strand, counting down.
CGGGTATTTTTCCTTAAGATATTTTAGTGTTTCTGCAGTATTATCAGTTGAACAGTCATTGGTAATAATCAGTTCATCACCATCCGCAAAATTAGTTTCTATTATCGAATCAACAGCTTCTGAAATAGTTTTAGCGCAATTATAAGCCGGTATAAAAAAGCTAATTCCTTGCATTATCAAGTTTGTACTTGTATTTGCTTAGGATTTTCCGCTCGAAATACTGATAACTTACATGAGCAAGAGAAATCACAATAATTAAATAAAAAATGAATACGCCGAGATTAACAAGCGGACTGGCCGTAAGCTTGTACCAGCCTCCGAAAAACGTCCCGGCTACCATGAAAAAACCAATTATCGGGTTGTGAAATAAATATATGCCATAAGATATCTTACCGAGATAACTGATCGGCTTAGCATTAAATATAGCCGGGAAAAGCGGTTTTTTTATCGTTGCAGGTGCAATTAAAACAACGGCAAACAAATTAACCAAAGCATATTGATAAAATGCCCGGATATTTATTAAAAACCATGGTGTTTTTTGATCAAACCAAAATCCGGGATAGTTAAAACCTAAACTTTTGCCTTCAACTAAAAAATAGCCCGCCCTTCGCAGAAAGAAAAAACAAGTTAAGCCAACAAGTAAACAGATAAATGTGACTATAAGAAAGTTGCGGTAGGGAAACCTGATCTTTATTGGAAATAAGGCGAGCAGCGCGCCGGTTGCCAAAGCATCGGCCTGGCAAAAGGTATTACTATAAATAGTTTCGCCCAGCCAAAACCTGTCTGTAACCAAATGCACCCCAATTATTGCTGCCCATAACCTAATGAGCGGGCAAATAATAATAATGGCGATCACTAATTTTTTTAATGATTGCACATTAAGGAAGTAAACAATAAAAGGGAATATAAGGTAGAACTGTTCTTCAACAGCAAGCGACCATAGGTGGCCAAAAAATTGGTTTTGATTATCGTGCCAATGAAAGAAATAGGCCAGGTTAATTTTGATATTATAGGAGTAAGTCAGATAAACCGGCGTGTCGTGTTTAAGGGTGTTTACACCCGACAATAAAATATCATTATCTGAAAGCTGGGGTACAAAGGCATACAGCGCTAAAATAATTAAAGCCGTGATGCAGAAGAATAAATAATAAATGGGAAATATCCTTAATACGCGGTTTAAAAAAAATTTGGAAATGTATGGCTTAAATCCGTTTTGTTTTTCATGAACTAATATGCGGGTTATTAAAAATCCGGATAGTACAAAGAAAATATTTACACCTATCCAGCCAAATTTTAATGATATGCCATTGTTGGGCCAATGCGTAAAAATTACCAGGAAGGCGGCTAAGGCACGTATGCCATCAAGGCCAGGCAGGTAATCTAATTTTTCAGCCGGTTTGCTTATATTGTTTATTACAGTTAGTTCAGGTTGCATTTCCTCTTGCATCCAGTTCTTTTAATACATATTTGCACCATTTTTGATAATACAATTCATTTTTCCAATGTTGATACGCTCTTTTTCCTTTTGCCATAGCTTCTTTTTTATCCAGGTTTTTAAGCAGGTTTTCCAATTCATCAACGGATGAAACATAATAACTCATTTCATCCCAGGGAATAAACTTTTTAAACGGGCGTGCATCCACATCGCCAATAAGGCAAGGCGCTACGCCCAATTGCATAGCCTCAAAGAAACGAAATGAATTACAACTGGTACCCCTTGGACATAAAGCAAGATAGGAGGCCATGGTATTTAAATTAAAATTTTTTGCCCAGAACCATCTTTTGTAAAAACGGGTGGGGAGGCCGCCCCCAATTTCTATGTCCGGGTTTATTTCAAACCTTTTTTGCATTTCAATGCGAATCGGATGGGTATTAAATGAGCCATTGAATGAGGCAATGTATTTTTTTTTAACCGGGATGGGAGGTTTGCGGTGCGGGCTGCATAATATTGGAATATCAAGGCCTTCATTAATAGTGCGGGCCGCGGTAAATATCATTGCTTTTCCTATATTGATCAATGTGCCACCATCAAACTGGGTAATGGTGAAGGTCTTTTTATCATCAATCATAACTTTATCAATTTCCTGCTGTAATTGAACTAATCCTTCTCCATCAGCCGCGAAGTTGTGATTGATATGCCACCTGGTCCAATAAACCGGTAAATAATGCCAGTCGGCCGCTGCCGGGTCATCAGTGAGGATATTTCTCTGTTTTTTAAGCCATATATAAAAATCCTGCTCAATGCCGTAATCTTTGTTGTGGGATGGATACTGAAAGGATTGTTTTTCAGGTTGCAGCAAAGGAGAAACCTTAAGTATATAAATCTTCACTAACCGTTCAGGCAATTTATACTTCTATTTGGATCCAATCCGGAGGGATTATGTTTTGAGGATATTCTCTTTTTACTTTATGGCCAAGCCAGTATTTAGGAGCATAAATAACCTTATTGGGCTTAGCATTTAACCAGGCTCCCCACCAAAGGAAGCTGCTGTTTGAAATTATTAAATAATCTGCCAGTATTAACGAGATGAGGCAGTCGGTCACAGTGTCCATGTATACAGCGTTATCAAATTTTAAAACTTTTTTTACTGTTTCAATATCTTCCGAAACAAATATTAATGTTTTTGATGCTATATCCGGTATTAAATCAAGTGTTTTCCTGTAAAAACTTACATCGATAATAGGAGTATTATTATCTATCTCTTTTATGTGCCATTCTTTATATTCTGATAATCTAATACCAACACAAATCACTTCCTTATTAAATAAATGGGAAAATTTCGATAAGTATTTTTTTAAAAGTTCGTCTTTTATTTTTAATGATTTTTTTACTAAATGTTCATATCCTTTAAAATAAAGATTCGATTGAAAATAACCATATAATACTTTGTTGTTTTCTACGTCACTTAAAATAGTTTCCGGCTTTTGATCTTGGCTTAAGTCCAATGAAGTATAATTATTAAACTTAAGCGATAGCATATAACGCATCAGCCTTATCTTTTTTGTAACAGGATTATTATACGATTTTAATTCAAAATATTCTTCGATTTCTGATGTGTTAAAAACGAAATCTGTCGTAAGCCTTTTCGAAATTGCCAATCCAAATGCAAATTGAAATAAATGATTGCCTAGTCGTCCGGAACGCATAATTGTAATCATATTTTATTTAATTTGATTTTCTTTTCGCATAGTTTCACTATGGCAATACTTTATGATTTGAAATATGGGGTATGTTTATTACGCCTTTGTTAGAAAAATCATTTTGTTCACTCCATTCATTAGTTATCGTAAAAGAATAGGCCTCCTCTATATATATCCATTCAACGCCGGTGCTGACTGGATCGCCATTATGCCCTCCTATGCCAACTATATAATTTCCTGGCCGCAAATAATTCGCCTCGACTAATATACTGTCCGTATGATCCCCCTTTTTTAATTCTGAAGGCCAGGTTTTATTATGTAAGGTAAATATGACCTGACCATCTTTTAAAAAATTAAAGGATGTCCTGAATTTTTTAAGATAAGATGAACAATTATACTTTAACACCAGGTTCAATGGTTCAGCCGGCGGAAAGATAGCCTCGCTATTTACAACACCATTTATTGAAAATTCAATAAAATTTATCGTGTTTGCTAAGGAACCTATACTTTTGAGCTTTGCCAGGGAGCCATTTATTAAGTTGCTTTTAAGATAAACGGCCAAAGTTTCTTCAACACTCCCCTCCTTAATTAAATTACCATTACTCAATAACATTGCACAGTTGCATAGTTGCCTAATACTTCCCATATTATGGCTCACAAACAAAACCGTTCTGCCCTCACCTTTACTAATATCTCCCATCTTGCCAAGGCATTTTTTCTGAAATTCAGCATCGCCTACAGCCAGCACCTCATCTACAACTAAAATTTCCGATTCGAGGTGAGCGGCAACCCCAAAGGCCAGGCGCACGTACATGCCTGATGAATACCGTTTAACGGGGGTATCGATATAACGTTCAACGCCTGCAAAATCGACAATTTCATCAAACCTGCGTTTTATTTCTGCTTTGCGCATACCCAGTATCGCACCGTTAAGAAAGATGTTTTCCCTGCCGCTTAATTCAGGATGAAACCCTGTGCCTACTTCCAATAAACTTGATACCCTGCCTTTCACTTTTACTGATCCGGTTGTTGGCGAGGTTACCCTGCTTAAAATTTTGAGCAAGGTGCTTTTCCCGGCCCCATTTCGCCCGATGATCCCCACTGCATCCCCTTGCTCCACCTCAAAATTGATGTCCTTTAAACTCCATACAATGTCACTGCTGCCTTTTACGGTGCGGTCGTTTAATTCGCCTATTTTTAAAAACGGGTCTTCTTTGCCGCGCAAGCGGGCCCAAAAACGTTCGAGATCGCGTGATATAGTGCCGGTGCCAAAATTGCCTAACTGGTAGGCTTTTGAAAGATTTTCGACCTTTATTACTTTAGCCATTATACGGTATCCACAAAATTTTTCTCCACCCTGTTAAATATAATTGTGCCTGTTATTAGTAATGCTATTGTTATTGCAACGCTGTAGCCAAACAAGTCCCAGCTAAAACTTCCCTTACCCAAAAAACCATACCTGAATGTTTCAATTACTCCGGTAACCGGGTTAAGTTTTACAAGCCAGCTATAGTTATGATACTTTTGCAGTACTTCTGATAAAGGATAGATCACCGTTGTACTGTACATCAACAACGGAACGCCGAAAGATACAATAAATGTCAGGTCACGGTATTTTGTGGTAACAGCGGAAATGATCATGCCCAATCCTAAGCCTTGCGCCGCGATTAAAACAATGAGGACAGGAAAAAACAGGATAAATGAGTTCGGAACGATCACAGCCCCTTTTATCCAATAAAGCCCAAGCAAAAAAAGGAATAATATTAACTGAACCGCAAACTTTACCAGGTTTGACAATACTATGCTCAGCGGCATAATAAGGCGCGGAAAGTAAACCTTGCCCAGCATGGCTGCATTGTCCTTAAACACAGTTGAAGTTTTTGTAAGGCAGTCAGCAAAATAATTCCAGATGATGGTGCCTGCCAGGTAGAACAGCGGTTTTGGGACGCCATCCGTCGGAATACCGGCAAGGTTGCCGAATACGATGGTATATGTTATGATGGTAATAACCGGCTGTACAAAAAACCAGATCGGGCCCAAGATCGTTTGCTTGTAAAATGCAACAAAGTCTCTCCTAACCAGTAATATCAGCAGGTCACGGTAATGCCATACATCTTTTAGTTTCAGATCGAAAAGATTGTTTTTGGGTGTTATTTCTATGTCCCAATCTTCTTCCGGCAAATTATCCATTGTTTATTAACTGTTCTAAATTATGTCTGTAGTGGGCTTCGTTGAAATGAAGCAGGCATTGATCCTGAAGATATTGCCTGTCCTTTTCCGAGAAAGGTGTTTCTAAATACTTGGTTATGGCGCATTCCAGCTCATCAAGGTTATCCGGATTGATAGCTTTTCCTAATTCGCCGTTGCATATTGCATCAACACTGCCATCCAAATTGCCGCAAATAACCGGTAATCCGCAAGCCAGCGCTTCAATAAACACAATTCCAAAACCTTCTTTTTTGCTGGGCAAAACAAATAGATCGGCCAATAAAAAATGGTCGCTAAGTTCATTTTCATCAATAAAGCCCGGTAATATTACTTGTTCGTCTACTTTATACTTTGAAATTAGTTTTTGGATCCGGATCTCTTCCTTATGGTCATACTGGCCGGCAAGAATATATTTTATACCGGGAAATTTGTCTTTTAATTTACCCATAAGCTTTATAACCTGGTCATGCCCCTTGTATTGTTCTGTTGAAGCAAGGCGAGTTAGTGTAAACAGGATAGGACCATCAGCTGTTAACCGGTACCGTTTTAACAAATTGCCTGGTTTTGTAAATGTCAGGGGCAACTTCATAAACGGGTCAACCGCGTTGTTTAATACAGTACATTTAGTAGCATCGGCCTGGTGGCGGCTTATCATTTGTTGTTTTGTGAAATTGCTAACGCAAATAATTTTATCACACTGCTTTAAAAACATTTTTTTTATGCGTGATAGAGGGCGCCAAACTTCTATGCCGTGTGCAATAATGAACACTTTACATTTGGGGTTTATTGTTTTTATTATTAAACCAACAACAGCAAGGTTGATATGGCTTATTATAATAATATCGGGTTGTTTCGCTTTAATGATAATTTGTAAAACAAAATTTATGCGGTTCACACTAAAGCCCCTGAAATTTTGAGCAGGCAGGTACTGGGGCATTAAGTCATCGTTGGCATCATAGGCAGACCAAAGCTTGAAATCCCATTTATTGGCTAGCGAAAGCAGGTATAAAGAGTGGGCCAGTGTACGGCTCATTTTCTGGATGCCGCCGGTGGCGCTGAATGTATGTGGTGTATAAAGCCTTATTTTTTTAGCCATTCCTGTTTATCTGGTAAAGTGCAAAAGCTTTGGACCAATGCATTTGACCCTGTTTAAACTTTTTAACCGCGTTTTGCGCTACTTTGCCCCTATACAGACTTTCGTTACACAGCTCTGCATGCCGGCTCATCCATTCTTGTAAGGGAAAGGTAAAGCCCATTTTTGTCCGGTTCCATGTTTCGAAAGGTAAAATATCTTTAAAGCTGTCGATTAATATCTTTTTTGGTTGATTTTTGTTAAACCTTATTTCAGGCGAAATACGTTCAGTCAGGCGCTGGAAATCTTCATCCAAAAATGGCACCCTTACTTCAAGGCCGTGGCTCATGCTCATTACGTCTGTGTCCCTTAGCAATTGATTTTGCATATAAAGGTTGGTTTCAAACCAGGCCGCATGCGTTTCATTATAAGGGCCCAGGTCTGGTATAATATCTCCGTTAAACAAAATTTCCTCAACTTCTTTTACATCCGTATCAAGTATTTTAGCAATATCGGAAGGTATAAAAAAACCGCGCAGTAACAGGTAGTCGGCTAAAGGATGGTTATGCGATAAAAATGATATTTTCCTGTATTTGTCTGCTTTAAAATAATTTGCAGCCTTAAAAATAGGAGCGGGTATCTTTCGTAAATATTGAAGGTATTTTATCCTGTTAAATGATGGATACCCGCCAAAAAGCTCATCAGCGCCAACGCCGGATAAAACAGCTTTTAAACCATCGTCGTGCGCGTACTTGCTAATAAACCAGGTATTAATACCATCGGCGGTGGGCATATCCATGTCGGCGATGATATGCGGAAAGAATTCTTCAAAATCCTTCTGTTGTACTAAATGGGTAAATTTTTCGCCGCCTACCTGGTTTAGCACAATATTTTGATAAGCCCGCTCGTCATAGTCTTTTTCGTTAAAATAGACAGAAATCGTTTTAAGACGCTGTTCCTTTTGCTGGTTAGCCAATATGGATATTAAACTTGAGTCGATCCCGCCGCTTAAAAATACGCCGATTGGCGCATCAGATATAAGCTGTCTGTTTACAGCTGCCTTTAAAGAGCTATAGAGATATTCCCTTGCTAAGCTGGCATCGGTAATAAAAGGTTCACCGGCTGTGTTTTGATATGAATTGATCTCATAAGTACTGTGCCGATGGTCCCATGACAAATAATGTCCTTTTGCCAAACTGCGTACATTTTTTAGGGTTGTGTAAGGTTCCGGGATATGACCGAAAGCTAAAAATCTAACTGGCCATGTTTGATCGGTATCATTTGTGATCCCGGCTATTTTGAATGCTTTTATTTCGGATGCAAAACTTAAATCTCCATTTTTTATATGATAATAAAGTGGTTTTACACCTGCGGTATCACGTACCAGGTAAGTTATTGCCTTTGAGGCATCGTATAAAGCAAAGGCAAACATGCCGCGAAATTTTGAGAAAGCCGGGGTTCCCCAATACAAATAAGCTAATAAAATGACTTCAGTATCTGTATTTGAATGAAATTTAGCCCCTGTTTTTAGCAGTTCTTCCTTTAACTCTCTGTAGTTATAGATTTCGCCATTAAAAGTAATCCAGGCCTTTTGCTGAATATCTGCCATTGGCTGGTGCCCGTTGCTGCTAAGGTCGATAATTGATAGCCTTCGATGCCCAAATGCCAGGCCTGCTTTTTCATCAATGTATATGCCTTCGTCATCAGGACCGCCATGTTTCAGCGCCTTACACATCAGGACCGTCTTTTCACCCATTTCACCAGGTGATAACTTATTCGATATTATTCCCGCTACCCTGCACATATCCGGTGTATATTCATAGCTTCGCCCCGTAAGTCACATTAAATAAACATAACTTATTCATTATAAACGTATTAATTTTAAACCCCAAGAAAATATAACGGCATTAAATTAAAGTAAAAAATGCCGTCTGATATATATAAAATTATCTAAATACTAAAGCCTGTTAATGTATGAGGCCGCAACATGTATAATTATTGAATATCCCAGGTTTTCGAGCCGCAGGGCTAGTTGTTTTTGGGAGCGATAGGATATGACCTCGCCTTTCAAGCCTTTTAAGGGCCCTGCCTTGATCACAATTTTTTCGCCCGGTTGCAAGCCTTCTTCGGTAATTTCTAATTCAAATGGGCTGGCCATCAGCAGTTTAAGATCGTCTATTTGCCGTTGTGGCATCGATGCAATTTTGCCGGAGAAATATATAAAACGCGAAACCCCTTTAGTCATTAGTACCTCAGTTTGCTGATGTTCTTTAATATACACAAATAAGTATGATTTTATAAAAGGTTCTTCTACCCACTTTTTACGATCGCTCCAATGCTTAAGTTGCCGGTGTAACGGCAAATAGGTTTCAACGCCTTTATTAATCAGCGCCTGGCAAGCTTTTTTTTCGGCGCGGGGATAAGTGTAAACCGGATACCACTTAGTGGAATCTATATTTGATTTTAACGCCATATTTTACAAGCAACCCATTATATTTTGACCCAACGCCGTATATCCCACCATTTTTTTCCTTTTTCATCTATATAATAGCCTGAACTTTCATATCCGCTATAATCCGAATAATAATAATACCGGGCGCCGTAATTTTCTCCCGTGAATTTTGTAGTATAATATCTTGAGTGTAACAAGTCTTCAGCATAAGCGTTCAGCACTATTACCGTATTATCCAAATGGTATTCCTGAGCAATACGCTGTGGAACTGTGGCTGCATAAAACTTTGATTTTCCTGAGCGGATCACAAAAAGATTAATATCACTCTTTCTTATTAATGGTATCGCATCAGATACCAGCCCAATAGGAGCTGTATCGATCATCACAATATCGTACTTTAATCTAAGTTCACTAATTAATGCCGCCATCCGGTCGGAATGAAGCAGTTCGGACGGATTAGGAGGCACAGGGCCTGAGATTATGAAATCGAGATTGTTATGTTCCGAATGATTAATAATGTCATTGGCTTCGCATTGATGGGCCAGGTAATTACTTAAACCTAAGTCATTTGGCACAAGGAACGTTTTATGTAATTTTGACCGGCGCAAGTCAGCTGCAATTAATATGACCTTTTTATCAATAAGGGACAAAGTACTGGATAAGTTGACCGCCACAAATGATTTCCCCTCACCTGCCACTTCTGATGTAATACAAATAACTTTGCTTTTTTTTTCGGATGCGAGGAAGCTTAAATTCGTACGAACAGAGCGCACTGCCTCTGCAAAGACAGATTTTGGCTTGCTGATCGCTAATATTTGCGAACTGTACTCATCGATTTCCCCGGGATATTTCCGTATGACCCCTATAATTGGTATAGTTGTAAGGCTTTCAATGGTCTCTTTGTCGTAGATATAAGGATTTAATACCCGGATCAGTATAATTAGCCCGAAACCTATTATCAGCCCCCAAATAATTGATGAACGGTGGATCGAATGCTCGTCAGGAGTCAGCGGGCTATAATTAGGCTGGGCCAGGTCAATAATCGTAGCGCCAGGCAATATCCCGGCACTGTTGATCTGTGCATCCAGTTTTTTTTCAGATAAAAAGGAATAAACTTTATCATTGATCTCAAAGTCGCGCTTTAAACTGGCAAGGTCGCGCTCGGCAGTTGGCATTTCCGCTATTTGCTGATTAACAGGGGCAATCTGTTCGTTTAAAAAATTTATTTTGTTTTCAATCGATACGATTGAGGTGTTGATGCTATTTAATGCATTATTTTTTATTTGCAGCATCTGCTGGTTTATATCCTGTATCGGCCGGGAATTATTATTATATGTTTTTAACAAAGAATTCTTTTCAATGAGCAAATTATTAAGGGTAAGAATAAGCTGGTCCAATTGCGGATCAACAACGCCCCCCATATTAAAATTTAAATTTGGGTCATCTTTCTCCCGAATTATATCCTGCTTAAGCTGGTTAAGCGCCATTGATTGTATTTTCAACAACGAACGCTGCGACTCAATATCTTTTGCTGCACTAATAGCCCGGTCAGCTGCCGAACTTACATCCAGCATTTTTTTATTCTGCTTATATTGCGCTATTGAGTTTTCTGATCCTTTAACCTCCTTTGAAAGAAAATCCAGCTGACTGTTAATAAAGTCGATCATTTGTGAAGCCGACAGTCTTCGTTGAGTACGATCGTAATTCAGGTATTCCTTCATAATGGCATTCAGCACATCGGCAGCAAATTGCGGGTTTGAATCAACTTCCTGTAATGCCACAATATTTGAATTTTTGGCAGTTTCGTAGGTACGCAACCCTCCCCTCGCCCTTCCCACAAAATCATCTGCCGAATTAAGTTTAAATAAATAAGCTGTCGTTTTAGGAAGGTCCCCGGGATATTTTATGCTGAAAGAAGTTGGGCCAATGGTAAACGGGACATTATATTTATAGAGATTCTGAATTTCTTTCCCTGAATTTTTGTAACTTATATTAAAGGTGGTTTTACTGACAGGCTTAAAAGTGATCAGGTCACGAAAAAAATTCAAACTATCAAACCTGACAAGTTGAATATCAAGGGGTTTGGCCGGATATAATTCATTAGTCCGGTTAAGCACGCGGCCGACAACATAAAAACTAATACGGTAATCAAGGTGTTTTATAGCGTTCAGCAAAAGCGGGCTGCTTTGTAATACGGTCATTTCACTTTGTATCCTTGAAGAACTTGCCCTGTCACTGGTAGTGCTTGCTATGCCGACCATATCCGGTATTTCAGATTTTTTTTCCTCAAACTTCATTGTGCCCGATGTGGCATATGTTTTTGGGGTATACCATAAATATACATTGGCAATTATTGTACAAATCGCAAGCGCGCCTGCCACCCAATACCACCTGCTCAGGAGGATTCTGGCAATCTTAAAATAATCAAGCTCCTGGTTTGGCAGCTTTTGCTGTATCTTGTCAGTTTCTTCCATTTACTTGTGGATAAGCGTATAGAGTATTAACGCTGTATTAAATAAAATCAATAACGGTTGAAATACAGTTGTAAAGTTTTGCAGATTTTCACCGCGGGCTGCACGTTTATTTTCGGCAATATAAATTATATCACCGCTATGAAGTATCGTAGCCGGGTTGTTTATTGCCCGGATATCATCAAGATCAACTTCAATTACCTTAAAATTTTTCTCGGTTCCCCGGATAATTTTAATATTTTTTTCGTTTGCCTTATCCGTCAGGCCGCCTGCTTCTCCTATTAGTTCAACCAGGGTTGTTTTATCCTTTGTTAACGGATAATTCCCCTGACCCCTTATCTCGCCAAGTACAGTTACTTTTAGGTTAACTATTTTTAATTCTATAATAGGGTCTTTAAGCAGGCTTTTACGATAAAGGTCCTCAATAAGTTTTTGAGCTTCGACGCGCGTAAGCCCGGTAACCTGTACACGGCCTAAAGCCGGTAATGCTACCGTTCCGTCCTCTTCAACCTGGAAGGTCTGCCCCTGTGAGGCAGCCTCGCCCGAAATACTTGCGTTAACAGGAGCTTCGTATGTAATATATTTTATATCCTGTAAATTTCTGATCTGCAATAGGTCCTGGGATTTTATATGGTATTCATTAACTGTGACAGGTGGCTTATTTAATGAACTATCGGAGATCGAATTTTTCTCTTGAAAAAGTATCCTGTACTGCTTCGAGCATGATGTGCTAACTAAAACTATCGCTAAAATTGAGCAGGTATAAATTATATGCCGCATATATACATTAGTTCTGGGTTAACGTTTTAATTAATGAGGTAGCCCTTCAAATTTACATAATTTTACGACTTTAAATAATAGAATGGGTAAAAAAGGAAATTTTGGATAGTTATGAACTTTTAGAAAATGGGAGGCCGGCTTAAGCCCTATTCAGTAAAAGGTAGAAGAGAATTGGTTGCACTGCGATAATACCTCGCGCAATTTCAATTCAGCATCCATGACTCGAACTAAAAATTCTGTGATAACAAATTTATTATCTTTTCGAACAATAATTATGCTAACATTTGCTTTATATAATTAGTACCAAAAACTATGATTAAAATTAAGGCGCTTATCGTATTTCTTTTCTTTCCTGCAATACTCCTGGCTCAACAGCGCTTTGATATCATCCTGAAAAATGGAAAGATTGTTGATGGTACGGGCAATCCGTGGTTTTATGGTGATGTGGGCGTTATTAGGGATAAGATCGTCTGCATCGGCGACCTTTCGAAAGATAAAGCGGATAAGATTATTGACGTATCAGGGCTGGTCGTGGCGCCTGGATTTATTGATGTGCATACCCATATAGAGGGTGATGAAAAAACGACACCTACCGCCGATAATTTTATTTATGACGGCGTAACTACGGTAATTACAGGTAACTGCGGCAGCTCAAATACCGACATCGGGAAATATTTTAAATTTTTAGACAGCTTAAAACTTTCGGTAAATGTAGGCACCCTAATCGGCCACAACGACATTCGGAAGGAAGTTTTGGGCGAGGGCGATGTTACCCCTGGCGACGCCCAGCTGAAAAAGATGGAACGGCTGGTTGAAAAGGCGATGCGCAATGGGGCAATGGGGTTTTCAACGGGCTTGGAATATACACCCGGGATCTATTCGAAACCCGATGAAATAATCGCGCTTGCAAAGGCTGCCGCTAAATATAATGGGGTTTATACCTCGCATATGCGCAACGAATCGGATAAAGTATTCGATGCCATTGCCGAAACTATCGATGTTGGCCGCCAGGCTAAAATACCGGTGGAGATTTCGCATTTTAAAGTAGGGCAGCCAAACTGGAATGCTTCGGGGAAAATGATGGCAATGGTCGACAGCGCCCGTAAAGAAGGCCTGGATGTTACCGTCGACCAATATCCTTATACGGCAAGCAGCACCACTTTATATATTTTATTGCCCGATTGGCTTAAAGCGGGCGGTACCAAATCTTTGTTGCAAAGACTGAGCGACCCTGCCTTGCACCAAAAGGTGGTCAACGAAATGATAACCGATATGAACAGGCGCAAACGCAAGCATTTTGACTATGCTATTGTCGCCAACAGTGTCAGCAATCCTGCATTAAACGGGAAGAGCATTGAACAGATAAATATAGAAGCCGGCCGGCCGTCGACCGTACCCAACGAGATAGAAACCATACTTGACATTGTGAAAATGGGAAGCGCCGACATGGTGTTTCACAGCATGAGCGAAACCGATGTAGAAAATATTTTGAAGTACCCGCTCACTATGATCATATCTGACTCCGGTATCCGGCAATTTGGAAAAGGGACGCCCCATCCGCGCGGCTATGGCAGCAATGCCCGCATACTGGCTTATTATGTTCGCGAAAAGCATGTGATCACGCTGGAAGATGCTGTCAGGAAAATGACCTCCCTGCCCGCTCAAAAATTCCGGCTTACAGGGCGCGGGCTGCTGCAGCCGGGCATGTATGCCGATATTGTTATCTTTGACGCCGGTAAAGTTAAAGACGAATCTACCTTTGAGCATCCGCACGCCTACTCAACAGGTTTTAAGTATATTTTAGTAAATGGCGCGCTAACTGTTGATAATTTTAAGCATATTGGCACCCGAAAAGGCGTTACTTTGCACGGCCCTGGTTACATTCAAAATCAATAAAAATGAAATTTAAGAACACTATTCTATCAGCTGCATTTCTGGCATTCCCGTTAATATTTTTTACTAATTGCGGTCAAAGCGGTAATGTGGTACAGGCCCTTAAAAAGGATACCCTTAAAAAAGCCGCTGTTGTTGCTGCCGCTAAAAAAGACACTGTTCCCGCCCACATAACCTATCCCCCGTTAGACAAGCATTTATACGATTCGTTGATGAAACGCCTGGCCCATGGTGATACAAGCGGCAGATGGCCGGTTAAAAATGCGCCGTACCCGCTTCCGGGAGCTATTTTGCCGTTTAAACGGGTAGTTGCCTTTTATGGTAATCTTTACGCAAAAAAGATGGGCATTTTGGGCGAACTGCCGCCTAAAGAGATGCTGGCCAAACTCGCCGTGGAGGTTAAAAACTGGGAAAGGGCCGACCCAAAAACGCCGGTGCAGCCTGCCTTGCATTATATCGCGGTGGTAGCCAGCGGCGATGCGGGCAAGGATGGCAAATACCGTCACCGTATGCCATTTAAGCAGATTGATACTGTTTTGAAGCTTGCTAAAAAAGCCCACGCCATTGTGTTTTTAGATATACAGGTTGCGTTAAGTAATATCCGTACTGAACTGCCATTGCTTGATAAATACTGGGCGATGCCCAATGTACATTGCGGTATTGACCCTGAATTTTCAATGAAGGACGGTACGCATCCGGGTAAAAAAATAGGAACATACGATGCTGACGACATAAATTATGTATCTAACCACCTTGCTGAAATTGTAAGAAAATATAACCTGCCCCCTAAGATTTTTATTGTACACCGGTTCACAAAAAAAATGGTTACCAACTATAAAAGCATAAAGCTGCATCCTGAAGTTCAACTGGTAATAGATATGGACGGCTGGGGAGAACCCAGTTTGAAGGACGGGACCTGGCACTATTTTATCCAGGCTGAACCTGTTCAATTTACAGGATTCAAGCTTTTTTACAAAAATGACCTGAAGAAAGCGCCTCATCATATGCTCACCCCCCAGGAGGTTTTAAAGAAAAGGCCGTACCCCATTTATATACAGTATCAATAGTGATCAGAGGTTAGAGATTGGAGATTAGAGGTTAGTCCGAAAGTCAGTAAAGTCCGGAAGTCCGAAAGAAGCTGCAACTGACGTTTCGGCAAAAATAACTTAAGTTATATAGAAGAAAAAAGACCATGGTCGATAGTCCATAGACCATAGTAATTAGGGGTATTCTTCCTGTGCTGCCATGGACTATGGACCATCGACTATGGACAAAAAAACTATGAACCATGAACTATCAACCATGAACTTCTTGAAATGGGGCATCATCGGTTGCGGACGGATAGCGAACAGGTTTGTACAGGGACTGCGGGAAGTACAGGGCGCTTCGCTGGTATCGGTATGGTCCAGACGCCCTGAAACTGTTAACAGCTTTGTTGAACAATATGGTGGCATTGCCTGCACTTCGGTTGAGGAACTGCTTAACAGCGGTATAGATGCAGTGTATATTGCGACCCTTCCCGATAGTCACGCACTGTATAGCATTTCAGCCTTAAATGCAGGGAAGCATGTTTTATGCGAAAAGCCCGCAGCAACAAATCTTACCATATTAAATGAGGTACTTGAAGTAGCGAGAGCAAAGAAATTGCTTTTTATGGAGGGCATGAAACCGCCTTTCTTCCCTTTGTACAGAAAATTAAAAGAATACCTGCTTACCGATCCGATTGGCCCGGTTGGCTATGTTAGGGCAGGGTCATCCATCGCAGATATCAGCCATGACCATCCGAATTTCAGTTATGATTTGATTGGCGGCAGCCTGATGCAGATAGGTATTTATGAAGCATTTTTAGCCGTCGACTGGCTTGGTAAAACAAAACAGGTACAAACTTTCGGCAGGTTTGGCGAAACAGGCATAGATATGTTCTCCGTCTTCCAAACCGAACATGAAAACGGCTATGGACAGTTCTACTGCGGCTTCGATTTGCATGGCAAGGGTGATGCACTGATATGCGGAACTATCGGCAATATCACCATCCATAAAAACTGGTGGAATCCGGCGCGCGCCACCATCAATTACCTCGATGGCCGTGTTGTTGAACTGGATGAACCGATTACAGCCGGCGGTTTAAATTATGAGATACAACATTTTTGTGAGTTAGTTCGTCAAAACAAAACGGAAAGTCCTGTTATCAGTCATGATATGTCAAGGCAGATGATAGCTATGCTGGACGAAGCAAGGAGGCAGGTTGGGTTGAAGTTTAAGGGGGAATAAAATGATTTCGGATTTCGGATGTTCAATTTCGGATTTGTTATTTAATCGCCGCGCAAACTGTTAACCGGGTTCACTAAAGCGGCTTTGACCGATTGAAAACTAATGGTCATCAAGGCTATCATCAATGCTGCTGAACCTGAAAACAAGAAAGGCCAAACGGGGATACTTATCCGGTAGGCAAAGGTTTGCAGCCAGTTGTGCATTATCCACCACGAAAGCGGGGAGGCTATTAATAATGCTGCCAGTATCAGCTTTACGAAATCTTTGGATAGTAAAACGGCAATACTTGCCGCCGAAGCGCCCATTACCTTACGGATACCGATCTCTTTTTTACGCTGTGCGGTACTGAAAGCCGACAGGCCCAGTAAGCCCAGGCATGAGATCAGGATGGCCAAAACAGAAAAGCAAACGAATAGGCGCCCAAACCGTATTTCGGCAATGTATTGCTTATTGTAAGCCTCATCCGCAAAAAAATAAATGAATGGCAGGCCCGGAGCAATTTTTTTCCATTGTTTTTCAATCGGACCGATGGTTTGCTGAATATGATTCGAGTTAATATTAAGCGTAAGGCACGTGAAAAACCCCCAGCCAGACCGTATATACATGGGCTGCACCAATTCCTGTGATGAATGGAAATGAAAATCCTTTACAACGCCAACGATAGCGCCGCCCTCACTAAACTGTTTAAACCGCTTGCCAATGGCTTCCTCCGCATTTTTGAAGCCCATTTTTTTAACCATAGCTTCGTTGATAAGCATTGCGTTTGTATCCGCTGCAAATTGTTTGGCTATGCCACGCCCTGCGATAACCTTTATGCCATACTGGCTTAAAAAATCGCCGTCAACATAATAAGCTTCAGCGTGGACTTCCTGTTTCAGATTTTTACTATCATCAATAAAAGTAGTAAAGCGGTCGTTAGGCGTGCCGGGGATGCTTGACGACAGACTGGCGCTTTTTACGCCCGAAATAGCGGTAAGCCGCTGTTTCACTACATCCGGGTGTTCATTTATGCGTTTATCAAACTGGTAATCGATCACCAGCCGGTGCTCTTTGTTAAAGCCAAGCTGCCGGTTCTGCATAAAGTCGAGTTGTGTGTAAACTATTACAGTTGAGATGATAAGGATAATTGAAATGGAGAACTGCGCGATAACCAAAGATTTACGCAATAACAAGCTCCCGTTACCCGAAGAGAATTGACCTTTCAGGCTCTTTACCGGCTTAAAACCGGACAAATACAAGGCAGGATAAATACCTGACAACAGTCCAACTGCTACTGCTATGGACAGCAGCGCCACAATGTAACCCGGATTTTGAAATATGCTTGTTGCGATGATAGTGCCTGAAAGCTGGTTAAACAGTGGCAGCAGTAAAGCCGCAAGCAGCAATGCCATAACAAAAGCTATTAAACAAATCAATACCGCATCCATAAAGAACTGTACAACCAGTTGCGTTTTTGAAGCGCCCAATACTTTGCGGACACCTATTTCTCTCGCTCGTTTTAATGAAAAAGCGGTAGTGAGGTTAATAAAGTTAAAGCATGCAATAAACAGCACAAACAGGGCAATCACCGAAAAAATATAAATATTGCCGATACTGCCGCTTTCCGAACTGCCTGTACGGTGGCCGCGGGGTTTGCCATACAGGTAAACTCTTTTCAAAGGCTCAAGCAAGAGTGTATATTTTACCTGACTTTGGTCTAAATTGGCCTTTACAAACGCAGGCAGTTTAGCTGTCAGCGCGTCTGGGTTTGCCCCAGGTTTTAACAACAGGTAAGTATAGAAACCAAAACGTTTCCAGTTAGTGCTCCAGTTTGTTCCCGGATGTATCAGCGTGGACATGGAGAAGAGCATGCTTACCCGCAGGTGCGAATTATAGGGTATATCCTGCATTACGCCGGTAACCGCAGCCTTTTGCCCCCCGTTTATCAGCAGTGTTTGTCCTACCGGGTCGGCATTGCCAAAATATTTTTTTGCGGCGCTTGCGGTTAACACCACATTGAACGGCGCATCAAACAAATGCTTCTTGTCGCCCCGAAGCACAGGCCATGTAAAAATGGAGAATACTGAGGGGTCGGCGTAAGCTATTTCTTCCTTAGCCGCGTTATCCGGGTTACTTTGGATAATAAAATCATCCATAAATATCCGGGTTACTTCTTTTACTTCAGGGAACTCAGCCCTAATAGCCGGGCCCATCGGCGCGAATGTGCTTTCGTAATTGATACCCAACGGTGTTTTAACATCGGTTACCAGGCGG
Organism: Mucilaginibacter sp.; assembly: GCA_036758125.1. GTDB lineage: Bacteria > Bacteroidota > Bacteroidia > Sphingobacteriales > Sphingobacteriaceae > Mucilaginibacter. The sequence continues at coordinate 117,008 of DAIOXE010000003.1, read as the reverse complement.
TAAATGTCATTCGCCTTTTTATTGTAGCTATCCCTGCTTAACTCAAATTGCACATATAACAAAGCAAAAAAGCACACGCAAATGCCGGTGGTTAAACCAATAATGTTGATGAGGGAAAATGCTTTATTGTTCCAGAAATAGCGGAAAGCGGTTTTAAAGTAGTTTTTTAACATAACCGGTATTAAGTGTCTGCACTAAACAACAATTGTTTCAAGCACTCTGAGTTGCTGGATGACTATCGCTTTTTCTTAGGATGCCTGCTCGTATGAAATACAGATACAATAACTATCGTGTTCTTTTTTTTTGATACTTTATAAATAAGCAGATAAGGAAATGAATCTGTTCTGACTTCCCGCGATCCCTTTTTTAATGGATAATGTAACGGATTATTTACTATTAGGCCAATCTTTCTAAAAAACTCTTTTTCGAATCTTTCACCCAATCCGGGCTGCTCCTCCTCATACCATTCCCAAGCCTCATTTAATTCCTTCTCGGCCTTAGGGGACATTTCGATGGTATAGTTCATTTTACCGAACTACTTGTACGTTCCTTCTTTAATCGTTCCAACCCTGCCTTAACTTCATCCATCGAAACGCCCTTGTCTATCCCTTCTTCCCATCGCCTCATCCTCTCATCAAGTTCAGCCACAAATTCTTCATCTTCCGACCAGTCGTATTTCGGCACTATCTGATCTTCCAGCAGGGTGTAAATCGCCTTTACCTTTTTATCATCAGCCACCCTGATATATTGGTATAACTTTTCCCTGATTGCTGTAGTTGTCATAATTAAAAACCTTTAAAACAAATTTAGGTAAAAAATCCCAATAAGTATAAGCCCTGTTACTTCGCCTGCAAAACCACGGTCGCCCCTTGCAACCCTGCTGATGTTGCCGTAAAAGTAATAGCCCCGGGTTTTTCTTTAGTTTGCACAATAGCCAGCGCCAGGCCATTAAATGCCTTGCGGTAATTGGCTTTGAAAGGTGCATGACTAACCTCATCGCCATTGTCAACTCCGGCAATAAAAGCTTCGCCGTTAATTTTAAAGTTTACCAGGTTGTCGGCGTTGGGCACCAGGTTGCCGTCTTTATCCAATATTTTTACGGTAATGAAAGAAAGGTCTTTGCCATCGGCTTTTATGTTTTTCCTGTCGGCAATCAGTTCAATTTTGGCGGGCGGGCCGGCGGTATGTATCTCGCGGGTCAAAACCACTTTGCCGTCTTTGCGCGAAACGGCTTTCAATGTGCCCGGTTCATATTTTAGGCGCCACATTACATGCAGGTCTTCCCCATTTTTCTTTTTAACGCCTAACGATTTGCCATTGAGATACAGTTCTACCTCATCAGCATGGTTGTAAAAGGCCCAAACATCAATAATTTTTCCAGGTTCCCAGTTCCAGTGCGGGAAGATGTGGAGCACAGTTTTATTGGTCCACTCGCTTTGGTACATATAATAAATATCTTTCGGAAATCCGGCAAGGTCAATAATGCCAAAATATGAGCTGCGCGATGGCCATGAGTACGGCGTTGGCTCACCCATATAATCAAAGCCTGTCCAGATAAACATCCCTGAAAGGAAGTCATACTTCTTGATCACTTTCCATGTGGCTTCATGGGTTGATCCCCACGCCGGGCGAACATTATCATAAGCGGATACGCTGTTATCGGGATTGCCTTCGGTAAATGGCTTATCCCACCGCGCGGGCCAAATACGTACGCTATCTGATGGCATATCATAATGCCCGCGCGTTTCCAGGCCGGATGTGGTTTCGGTAGCGATGAACTTTTTGCCGGGATACCTGTCGTGAAAAGTAGCGTAATCATATTCATGGTAATTATAACCGATTAAATCAATCGCACCTGATTTAATGATCTTATTGCTGGTATCGGGGCGGTCGTTAGCAGTGGTAATTGGCCTTGTTGTGTCAAGGTTATGTACTATCCCTGCCAATTCCGGGGCAATACGCAAGGCGCTGGTGTCACTTTGCTGCGGTATCTCGTTGCCAATGCTCCAGATAAACACACTGGGATGATTGCGGTCGCGCAGCACCTGGTCTTCCAGGTCGCGCTTGTGCCATTCTTTAAAAAACAGGTGATAATCATATTTGGCTTTTTTCCATTCCCAGCAATCAAAAGCCTCGTCCATCACAATAAAACCCATTTTATCGCACAGATCCAGCAGTTCGGGAGCGGGCGGGTTATGCGAAGTACGAATACCGTTGCAGCCCATTGCTTTCAGCATTTGCAGCTGGCGTTCAAGGGCGCGGGTATTAACTGCCGCCCCGAGGCTGCCTAAATCATGGTGATCGCAAACACCTAAAATCTTCATGTGCTTTCCGTTTAGGGAGAAGCCTTTATCGGGATCAAAATTGAAGTAGCGGATGCCGAGGGGTGTAGAATACTCATCGGCCGAATTTGGCCCTGATATTTTGGTAACTACTTTGTATAAATAAGGACGATCTACCGACCATAGTTTGGGATTATCAATATTTATGCTCTGGGTTAGCAGGGTAGACGCATTTTTCAAAGATGTTTTTGTTACCGAACGGGTAACTACCTTTCCTTCGGCATTTACTATAGTGGTTGTTAAAATAATGGGCTGAGCAGCTTTCGTGCGATTAAGAATGTTGGTCACCACCTTAACAGCGGCCAATTTATTGTCAACTGCTGGGGTAATAACATAAGTTCCCCAATGATCGACAGCAACTTTATTGGTGGTAACCAGCCAAACGTTCCTGTAAATGCCAGAGCCCGAATACCATCTTGAATTCGGTTGAACTGAATTATCAACCTTAACAGCGATGGTATTTACACCGCCAAAATTCAAATAAGGCGTTAATTCATACCTGAACGAGATATAGCCATTCGGCCTGAAACCAAGATGATGCCCGTTTATCCATACATCGCTTTTTTGGTAAACGCCATCAAAATCAATATAAATCAGTTTGTTTTTGGATGATGCAGGCACGGCAAATGTTTTGCGGTACCAGCCGATACCGCCGGGTAATGCGCCGCCCTCGGGGGTCGCCGGGTTATTTTTGCTGAACTTCCCTTCAATACTCCAATCATGCGGCAGGTTGAGCAAACGCCAGCGGGCATCATTTATACTTTTTTCGCCGTCTTTCACGTCGCCCAAATGAAAATGCCAGCCTTTATCGAAATCGACAACAGAACGGCCTTGCTGGCCGTATCCTTTAAAGGTAAATAGCAGCGCAAATAAAGACAGGCAAAACAACCTGCCCGCCTCTGGTAAAAAAGCTTTATGAAATAACATAATTGGTTTATTTAGGTAATAAATGTATATCGGACACGAAATTAGTGATAATTATTGATTTAGTGAATTAATGAATTAGTGATAGTAATTTGTTCCGAAACAGCGTTTACAATATAGTTTATAACTAAATCTCCGTTCAAATTGCTTCTGGTCTTTTTAACAGGTTTCCCGTTAACGGAAAACAGGTAATCCTTATTGGGTTTTAACAGGTGTACAACGTAAATAAGAGGTCTCGAAGTAGATTTACCAAGGGTTTGGCTCCATTCCATTTTATCCGAATCCCAGTTTTGAATAGTTATGGTAAGCGGTATTATAGATTTTATCTGTAAACAAGCATCAGGACTGCTTCCGTGGAAATAAGACAATTGATCTTTTGTACTGTTAAAGCCAAAGTTTTTATTGGATACGACTTTAAACATTTTGTTTGATACCGCATAACTGTTGTTATCAAAGCTTATAGTTAAATGTTGACCCCTGAAATTATATTTCAGTTCGGTACCGGCAAGTTCCGGTGTAATATGCGGATCAAGGTAAAAGCGGTTATATAATGGATTTATTCCATAAATTGCCTGGTATAAGCCAACAATGGCAAGGCTATTCCCGGATAATATGTCATCACCCAGCCCCTCCTGTTTTAGCCTGCCGTAGCGCTGATAGACCAGTCCGTCTTTGCTGTATTGGTTCAGCACATTTTTAACATATTTAACAGCCAGGCCGGGATCGTAATCCGCATAAGCCTCTACAGCGATAGAGCCCCAGGATAAAAATATATCCCCATTTTCGTATGAAGGAAAAGGGAACTGCCATTCCTTTCCTTCTCCGGGTGCATAAGATGTCATTGCCAAAGGCCAGAAAAAAAGTTTTTCCCGCTGCATTTGTGCTTCGATGGTATCCAGAATAATTTTCCGCCGGGCATTATTGTCGCAAATACCATAAGCAATGGCCATAAAGTTTACCGGGGTGACCATATTGCGGCCGTGTACAGTTTTATCTTTATCAATCCAATGAACATAACATTTCTTTTCTTCATCCCAGAATCCCCCGTATTTGGTCGACTTGTTGAAGCTTGTTTTTAGTTTGGCTGCAAAATTTTCGTAATAATTTGCTTTAGCATCACTATTCAACTGGCGTTCTATGTCGGCCCATTTGATTAGGGCGTGATATAATTTTGCGTTTACAAATGCATTTTCATAAGATGCCCAGATAATATCAATCCAGTCACTGCTCGTTTTTTGCCGCTCACTATCTGTCATCATTTCAACAAGTCCATTTCCGTTGCTGTCTCTTTTGAGTATCCAGTCTAAAACTTTTTCACAGGATTGCTGATGGCTTTTAACCCAATCTTTATCACCCGTCATGTCATAAAGCTCTGCAATATTGGTAACCAGGTCCGGGTTTGAATCCATTAAAATTCCCCACTGGGCTTCATAAAAACCATATTTGTTAAATTGGCCTGGCATAGCATCTTCGTTGGTATAGGCCCAGCGAGGGTAAACCCTGCCATCAGGTTTTATAGCATGAGCACAGTAGAAGTCAAGGCAGCTTTGATAGCCTTTAAAATAGTTGGGGTCATTTATAGCCAGGCCCAACTGCGCAATATATTGTTCATGAAGGCAGATTGGGCCATAAGGGGTATGCCAGCTGTTTCCGCCAAAATGCAGGGAGTCAATTACACCAATTCTGGCAATAGTGTTTAGCACGGCGCTTACCTGGGCGCCATTAATACCTTTAAATTCACCCCGCCCGTATTTTTGGTTAAAATCAAAATAACTAAGTGTAATGCTTTGATGACTTATGCCTGCAGCAATAGTGAATGGCGACCATACATCTGTTCTTTTTCTTATAAACCTTCTCCTGTTTGTTCCGCTATCCAATTTTGGCAGCAATTCTTTATCTGATACCGTTACAGTATATGCCAGCTTATCTTCATTGGTCCGGGTATATTTCATAGCAACGTTTTTACCGGGAGCATCAACGGTTATATTTAATCCGTTACCGGTTTTACTGTTCCAGAAATTGGTAGACCGGGTGTGAACGCCATAAGTGCACAATTTTTCATTGAAGAGATAAAACCAGGCCAAACCGCCATAGCCCTGGTAAGCGCCCTCCCAGGTATCGATGCTATTAAAATTAAACACCGGTAAAGCTGCTTCTTCTGCATTTACAGGTTTAGATAAGCTCCTTTCTATATTCCATTTTATTGATTTATCATTTGCAATAAATATCCAGTTTTCTTTAATAGTCAGGTTCTTTCCGCCGTAACTTATTCCGCTGATTTTTATTTGGTTTTTGTTTTTTACCAGCACCGGGCGCCCATTTAAATGCAATGAAGAATAGGTGATTCCATCCACCTTTATAAAGCTGAAGATCCCGTCGGCGCCGCTGATCACTTTTTGCCCGTTAATAACGAGTGACGTAATACTGGCCTTATCCCCATAATCAAGGATCATTGTGATTTTATGGTTACTAATGGTGATTGCTGTTGGCTTTACAGTAATTGATTTATTAACTGGTTTAGCCATACCGATAACGGGTAAAATAACAAATGGAAAGTAAATTAAAGCGGCAAGTATTTTTTTGATAAACATGTTTGGTTATTTGGTGGAAAAAGGTTGGGTCAATTACGTTGAAACTTATCTTTAATACTTTTATAAGATACATATTCAACGTTTTCACTATTTTCCTCTCCAAGCATTGCATCGATCAGTAATTTGTACTCATCGGTTATTTCAAGGTTTAGATGATGCTGATGCAGCAAATCCTCATATTCGCTAATCGGAGTAATTACTTCGGTTTTTTCGCCTTTATTGTTTATTATGAATTGAGTTGTCATAATTCAAATTTAAGAAATTTATGGGTTAAGATTTATGAAGCTTTAAAAGACTCCTTAAATCGTATTTGAATGAATTAATTTTTAAGGAAAATTATTTAAATTTGTATTATGGAAACACTAATCGTCCATCCCGACAATAAGGAGCAATTAGCAGCTCTTAAAACCTTCATGAAAGCATTTAAGATTTCTTTTGAAGATGAGAAATCGACCTATAATCCTGAGTTTGTTGCTAAGATACTAGAGAGCAGGGAGCAGGTTAAAAGAGGTGAAACCAGGGAAGTAAATATTGCTGACCTGTGATCATAAGGTTCACTAAACAGGCCGATATAGATCTTGATTACTTTAAAAAATCTGGAAACAAGCAAGCTGTTAAAAAGATAAAGGAATTACTTGAGTCTATAAATGACGATCATTTTAAAGGAATTGGTCAGCCTGAGCCATTGAAATATATTCTTTCCGGAGCGTGGTTAAGGCGAATCAATGGTGCGCACAGATTGGTTTACGAAGTAGAGGATGACATCGTATATGTTCTTTCACTTAAAGGACATTATCAATAGCTTACCTGATGAAAAAGCGAGCGGTTCTTGAACTCCTGGATTCAGTTGAAGATGAATTTGATATAAAAGAACTCATTGAAAAGCTTTTATTTGTTGAAAAGGTTGAAAAAGGGCTAAAAGATGTTGAGGAAGGAAAAGTATTTGATTATGAAGAAGTAAAACAAAAGTTTTTTGATAAGTCTCCCAACCGACCACCCCTTTCATCAACCTTATCCCTAATGAAAAATTTCCCTGTAACCAATTCAACCCTTTCAGCAGTTCATCTTGGTCAATTTATAGCAGCGAAGTACAATTTTAACACTGATGTAACCTGTGACCTATTAAAAACGGGGATCAATGATTCCTATTTACTCACTGATGATTCGAACAAATATGTGTTCCGTGTTTATAGCCTTAACTGGAGGACTGAAAAGGAAATTAAGGAAGAAATAAGACTGCTTAATTTATTAAAAGAAAACAATATCCCGATATCATATCCATTGGCTGATGCTAAGGATAATTACATCCAACAGCTAAATGCCCCTGAAGGCAACCGGTTTGGTGTTTTATTCTCGTTTGCAAGAGGCGAAAAGCTGCTTAATTTCCCGGCCGGGCTTCATTACAAAATAGGCGAAATTATGGCCCGAATGCACCGTGTTACGCATAGGTTGAGCCTTGATAGGGTAGTTTATACGCCCGATGTTGTTTTAATAAATTCATTTCAACAACTTAAAAAGTTTTTGACCTCCGGCACTGCCGAGATGGATTTTATGGTATCAGCGCAAAAATACCTGTTGCAGGAACTGACTAACGTCAATCAGAGGGAATTAAGGAATGGCGCTGTTCATTTGGATATTTGGTTTGATAACATAAGTATCAATATGGGCACTGAAATCACCCTGTTCGATTTTGATTTTTGCGGCAACGGCTGGCTTTGTTATGATATTGCCTATTACATTTTACAGCTTAACAGCACCGAAAAGGACGAAATGGAATGTCAATTAAAAACAGAAGCATTTTTAAGCGGCTATGAATCAATCACCCCAATAAGCACCGAAGAAAAACGGCTGATACCTATACTTGGTGTTAGCCTTTACTTTTTCTATCTCGGCGTTCAATGCCAAAGGTTTGATAATTGGTCAAACACGTTTTTAAATGAAAACTATTTAAAACGCTTTATCAATTTACTGGTGAAGAAGTATTTTGAAAAGAATTGCCTGGGGATGCGGGAATAGAAGTCTGTGAGGACACAGACTGCGGGGTTGAAGGCTTATGTTCTAAGTGTCCTGGATTACGTAAAACATGGTTTACACTATTTTACTTGTAAACCATGTAATTGCCAGAATATTAAGTGTATATGCCGATGTAAATCATTAATTCTGTAAACCTTTGTAAACCATGTTTTGTCCTTTTCGGGTTTAATGGGACACGTATTATTGTGTTGCATCAACCATAATTCCAGAAATAAAAGACAGAACATCTTGATAACTATCAGAACACATTCCAACATTCCATCGTTCCAACTTTCCAACATTACAACAACTTTCCAACATTCCAACAATCATATTTCGTATTTTTGTATTATGAATACTGCTATTATTAAAGCCCTTCCCGGCCGTTATTGTAATTCGCTAACGGAATATTCGCGTTTTGTTACGCGCGAGGTGGCTATTGGTGATGTGCCTATGGGCGGCAATAACCCTATCCGTATTCAAAGCATGACCACCACCGATACCATGGATACCATCGGTACCGTCGAGCAGTCGATAAGGATGATAGAGGCAGGTTGTGAATATGTACGTATTACCGCGCCAAGTATTAAAGAAGCGCAAAATCTTGCCGAAATAAAAAAACAACTGCGTCAAAGAGGTTATACAGCTCCTTTAGTGGCTGATATTCATTTTACCCCCAATGCCGCCGAAGTTGCCGCACGGATTGTTGAGAAAGTGCGTGTAAACCCCGGCAATTATGCCGATAAAAAGAAATTCGACCAGATAGATTATACCGATGCCGGGTACCAGGGTGAACTGGAACGCATTTATCAAAAATTTGCCCCATTGGTAAAAATTTGCAAGGAATATGGTACTGCAATGCGTATCGGCACTAATCATGGCTCATTGAGCGACAGGATCATGAGCCGCTATGGCGATACCCCGCGGGGCATGGTTGAATCGGCCATGGAATTTATGCGGATTTGCGAAACGCTGAACTACTATAACCTCGTGATCAGCATGAAATCGAGCAACCCGCAGGTTATGGTTCAAGCCTACCGCCTACTGGTAGAAACCATGGTTGTAGAAGGCATGAACTACCCGCTCCATCTTGGCGTAACCGAAGCCGGGGATGGCGAGGATGGCCGCATAAAATCGGCGGTAGGCATAGGCACTTTATTGGAAGATGGCCTAGGCGATACCGTACGCGTTTCCCTCACCGAAGAACCCGAAGCCGAAGCCCCTGTAGCTATAGCCTTGGTTCAAAGATACGTTGAAAGAAGTCGGAAGTCGGAAGTCGGAAGTCAAAAGTCAGAACCTATAAATACAGAAAATCAAAAAGTCTCCCCAACCGGGGGAGATTTAGAGGGGGCTGTTTACGCCCGCCGCCACACCTGCGAGGCCAACGCCTTCATCGGCGGCCACATGGTGCCGCGGGTGGTGCTCGATCTTTCTCAAAAAAATCTCAAAGACCCCTCCATTTTAAATGAAGCCGGTTATGTGTATTCGCCCTTGCTGGATAAATACAACATGGCCGAACAATCGGTTGATTTTGTTTACCTGGCCGATCAACTACCATCGTTCAATTTACCAGGTAATTTGAAGCAACTTTATAACTATGCCACCTGGCAAACATTGTCTGACAAAACCAATTGCCATCCGGTATTTACCTTAAAGGAATATATTAAAGTAAATGAACGGTCGTCAGCATTAAACCTGGTCAGAATAAAACATGCTGATCTTGATTCGGAAGAATTTGGTTTATTGCCTTTTGATCAATCATTAATATTTGTTTTGGAAACCGAGGCCCTGCATGGCATGGCCGACCAGCGCTCCTTCTTCTTTAAATTAGATGAATTGGGGTTGGATGTACCTGTAATTATAAAAAGACATTATTCTTTTGAGTCTGAAGATCCGAAAGAAAAAGTCCATAGTCCATGGTCCATGGTCCATGGCAAAAAGGCGATCTCACCACTCACCACTCACCACTCACCACTCACTAACTTTCAGCTGTACGCCGCCACCGACCTCGGCGCCTTGTTAGTTGATGGTTTTGGCGATGGCATTTGGATAGATGCGCTACAAGTTGAAACAAAAGTCATTACCTCAACAGCCTTCGGCATCTTGCAGGCTACGCGATCGCGTATTTCCAAAACTGAATACATTTCCTGCCCAAGCTGCGGTCGTACCCTGTTTGACCTGATGGTTACCACGCAAATGATCCGCAGCCGTACAAGCCATCTTAAAGGTTTAAAAATCGGGATTATGGGCTGTATTGTAAACGGCCCCGGCGAAATGGCTGACGCGGATTATGGCTATGTAGGCTCGGGTACCGATAAAATCACACTTTACAGGGGCAAGGAAGCTGTAAAGAAAAATATCAGCTCGGCCAATGCGCTTGATGAATTGATCGGGATTATAAAAGAGGACGGTAATTGGATTGACATCAATAGCTTATGATATATTAGTTGTAACTTTCCCTTGACAAATTCAGGAAAATGTTTTAAACTTATAACATTATGAGAAAGCCTAAATTAACCTTTTTACTAAGTTTATTTCTTCTGGCAAATACGCTGTGTTCAATGGCTCAAAACCATGCCAGGGGACTTGATTTTGACGATGCATCCTATGCACAAGCGCCCAAAAAAGCGAGGCTCACCCGGGCGCTTGATGAACTGCCGGCGCACGCATCCGTAAAAGATTATGCGCCCTACCCTAAAACGCAGGGGCAATATGGTACCTGTACTGCCTGGGCTTCTGCCTACTGCGGGCGTACTACGGTTGATGCTATAAAAAATAACTGGACAAACAGGGATTCTATTACCGCACGGGCTTATTCACCTGCGTTTTTATTCCGGCTATTGAGGCCGGATGATCCAAGTTGCACCGGCGGGTCAAATATTGAAACGGCCTTCCAATTGATGAAAGAAAAAGGGAGCCTTCACTATTACGATATTCCGCTGCCGTGCGTACCCAGTATAGATACTTACCAATTAGAGAAAGCGTCAAACTCCCTGCTTAAAGATTTTGCGCGGCTTTTTGACGTCGGTTCATCAGATAATGTAAAAGTACAAGCTGTAAAAAAATCGCTCTCTGAAAAGAAACCCGTTGTATTCGGGATGCTTTGCCCGCCCTCATTTGATTATCCTGTTAAACCTTACTGGGAGCCAACAGAAGAGCCCCTTGCATCCTATGGAGGCCATGCCCTATGTGCGGTAGGTTATGATGATAACCTGTACGGAGGCGCCTTTGAAATCCAAAACAGCTGGGGCGATACCTGGGCCAGTAAAGGTTATATTTGGATCAGGTACAATGATTTTGCCAGGTTTGTGAAATACGCCTATGAATTTGTCGACCTTCCCGATCCTAAACCGGATGTTCCTGATCTTTCAGGAGCAATTCGACTGGCGCTCTCAACGGGCCAGGAAATGCCCTCAAGCCTGTTGATCTCGACCAGGGGATTAAAAGTAGTCTCGGCGAGCATAACGCCCGAGCCGCTAACTATTTATCAAACGGCTAATGCTTACGCATCCGGCACAAATTTCCGCGTTTATATTTCTAATAACCAACCGGCTTATGTTTACGCCATCAGTTCGGACCTCAGTAACGCGGTTACTAAAATATTTCCTTATGAGGATAACATAAGCGCCGCCCTTACGTATAAAAAAAATGAGGTAGCCATACCCGACGAAAGCCACTTTATACAATTTGATGAAAAACCGGGTAAAGACTTTTTGTGTGTTTTATATAGCAGGACCGAACTAAACATCAACGATATTATTGCAAAAATAGGCGCAGAACAAGGCACTTTTAATGAAAGAATATTTAAGGTGGTTGGCGACAGAATGGTTGATCCCGCTAATGTTAATTTTACCAATGATCAGATCGCTTTCCAGGCGTATAGTAAAGGGAAAGATTTAATAGCGCTAATGGTTGAATTGGATCATAAATAGAAGTAATGCCATGAATAAAATTTACATGCGTTTCAGTTTAATAGCGTTTTTTATAATGCTGGCTGCATTTGTAAAGGCCCAAACGGTTGTTTACAATGAAAGCTTTACGCCTGGTCAAACTAAATGGGCTGATTATGATGATGAGTCTTCCACCGAAAAACTCGATGGCGGGAAATATTTTCTAACACATAAAAAGAGCAGCTATTCGTACAAAGGCATTCCTGTTACCCTGGATGAAAGCCGGAATTACAGTATCGAAACCATAGTTACCCATATAACAGGAACAGATCAATACCCGATTGGCTTAGTTTTCGGCAGTAAGGATGTTTCAAACTTGTATTCTTTTGCCATATCAGCAAATGGCAGTTATCTTTTAAGCAAGAAGGAGCAGGGCGGCTATAAGCCTGTTATTGCCTGGACCCCCTCAAATGCAATTAAAACAGGAAATAACGTCCCGAATAAGTTACGTCTCGAAAAAACAGGAGATCAGTTAAAACTCATCATAAATGACCAGCAGGTTAATCAAATTCCGATGATGGCGCCATTGGGCGACAAAACAGGTTTTATTGTTGAAATGCAGCAAACGGCTTCTTTTGACTATTTAACGGTAAGTTATTCAGACAATCCCGTTAATGTTAATTCGTCACTTATTTATCACGACAGCTTTATTCCCGGGCAATCCAAATGGGAAAATTTTGACGGCGAATACACTACCGAAAAGCTGGAAGGAGGCAAATATTATCTTACGCATAAAAAAACCAGCTATTCGTACCGGGGGGCAGCTATTCCAATTGATGATAAACGGGATTATAGCATTGAAACGACAGTTACCCACTTAAGCGGAACCGACCGCTATCCATTTGGATTAACTTTCGGCAGCAAAGACGTTTCAAACCTGTATTCTTTTGCCATATCAGCAAATGGCAGCTATCTTTTCAGCAAAAAAGACCAGGGCACTTATAAAGGAATTGTTAACTGGACCACCTCGGCCGCGATAAAAACCGGCGACAATGTGCCGAATAAATTACGTATTGAAAAAAGAGGCGACCAGCTAACACTGTTCATAAATGACCAGCAAGTTGGGCAAACCCCAATGATACAGCCATTTGGCAACGAAATTGGTTTTATAGTCGAGCAGGCCCAATCTGCTGTTTTTGACTATTTAACGGTAAGTTACCTTGATAACCGACCTGTAAATGTTGTGGTAAACCACCCGGTTAATGCTTCAATTGCCGAATTAGTTTATCATACCGATTTTTATGCTGACGACCAAAATAAATGGGCGTCACAACCAACTGATTCTGCTTCCACAAGCCTGGGCGGCGGGGTATTTAAAATTTCGCGGACTGCTAAAAATTGGTACACCGGCTCGGTCACCGCTCCCGCAACCTACGTTGATATGCATCGTAATTTTTTGATAGAAACCGAAGCAATACATTATTCGGGTGTACAAAATTATGGTTACGGGATAGATTTTGGTGCTGACGGCACGCGTCAGTATCATTTTTGGATAGCCGCTTCAGGTTTTTACTACATAGGCTATACAGAAAATAATGAATTTAAAAACATAGTGGCTTTCACCGCTACCGATGTGGTGAAAAAAGGAGATAACGAAAAAAATAAGTTAAGCATTGAACATAAAAACGGGCAGCTCCATTTTTATGTCAACGACCAACAGGTAGACACCTACCCGGATATTAATTTTACGGGGCACCAGTTTGGCGTATCAGTAACTGAAGCCCAGGACATTGGATTTACTTACCTCACATTCGGTTACCTTGATAAACCAAATCCTATAACTAATACCGATACGGTTTCAATTCCTAAAATATATATCACATCGCCCGAAGTTACGCGCGGCTTGAAAGTGGTGCAGAGCAGCAATGTATTGCATGTGGCCGGCGTAGCGAAAGACCCCAGCGGTATATTTTCGGTGGTTGTAAATGATATACAGGCAACCGTAGACGATAAAGGAAATTTTACCGCGGATATACCTATGGCAATTGGCGAAAACCCGCTTATGGTGGTGGCCATGAATATGAATATGAAAAAAGGCGTGTACACGTTTCATGTGGTGCGCAATAGCGTATCGGTAATAGCACAAACCAATATAAGCACGGATGCATCGAAAGGTAAATTTTACGCGTTGCTGATAGGCGTGCAGGACTACCAGGACCAGAGTATACCAAGTTTGGAAGGGCCCATCGGCGATGCGAATAATTTATCGCAGGCGCTTATTTCCAATTATACATTTTCGCCCGAAAATATAACGGTATTAAAAAACCCTACCAGGGCCGAGCTTTTCAAAGCTTTGGATGTTATATCGGGCCTGGTTAAAGGTGAAGATAACCTGCTGATATTTTATGCGGGGCACGGTTTATACGATGAAAGCCATTTACAGGGTTATTGGTTTCCGGCTGACGCAGTTAGGCAAAGACGGGATACGTGGATATCAAATTCCGATCTGATCGATTATATCACGGCCATAAAGTCAAAACATACCTTATTGATAAGCGATGCCTGTTTTTCGGGAAGTATTTTTAAAAGCCGGTCGATTGATCTGGCGCCAAAGGATATACAGGAGCTTTACAAATGGCCCAGCCGTAAAGCAATGACAAGCGGTACGATGAAAGAGGTGCCTGATAAAAGCGTATTTATGGAATACCTTGTTAAGCGTCTGAATCAAAATACCGACAAATTTTTACCTTCAGAACAGTTATTCTCCAGTTTCAGGTCGGCAGTTATAAATAACAGCCCCAACGGGCAGGTGCCCCAGTTTGGCGAAATACGGGAGGCCGGCGACGAAGGCGGCGATTTTGTGTTTATTAAAAAACAGTGACCTGTTAGCATAAATTCGGCGACACCATAACGCGAAATTCAAAATACTTATCTCACATCAGATTTACGAGACTTTAAAAACATCGTAAATCTGATGAATATTAAACCTCAACAGGATAGTCTTTGCCGGCTGTTTATCTAATAAGTAATTTATAAAAGGTGCGGTGGGTGCAAATCAAATTGTCGCGTTTCACCAAGCGTTCCTATGGAACGCAAACGTTTGAATTTATCTTTTCTACCAACCAAACGTCCCGATGGGACGAATACACTGGGTTGGGAGAAACGTCCCATCGGGACGTCTGGTTGGTAGAATATGCACACAATCCCTTTGCACGTTCCGTAGGAACGTTTCGTGCTGAAGCGACAAATTGGTTTGCACCCGATGCGGTTTTATTAAAAAATAATAGCTACATTTATTTAACCGTAAATTAAACCCTTTCTCTATGAAAACGTTATGCCCCATTTTGTTACTCATCCTCAGCCTTACGCTTCTATCATCTTCCTGCAAAAAGCATGTCATCAAGCCTATAGATCAATTGCCACCTGCTACGCAAACAGGGGCTAATACTTTTGGTTGTTTGGTAAATGGAGCAGCTTTTTTACCGGCTGGCGGCGATTTCTCGGGGCCAATAAAGCAATGTAATTATATTTATACTTCCGGTGGTTTTTCTTTTGATGTTGGGGCATCAAACAAAAACACCCCGGCGCAGGTAAAAGGGATAGTTATTGGAACAGATTCTTTAGCTATTGCCGAAGGGAAGACCTTTACATTTAGCACTCGTGTTGCTGGGAATGCATATGCGATGTATACCATATATTATAACTCGGGTGACATAAATCGATATTCCACCACTAATTTAGTTTCGGGTACCTTAACTATAACTAAAATGGATACACTGAAACAATTTGTATCAGGAACTTTTTGGTTTAACGCTATAAATAGTAACGGCGATACAGTAAAAGTTACGGACGGGCGCTTCGATATGCTTTACACAAGATAATAATAATATCCGCGCATCCGCACATCAATATTCCAGCCACTTATTTAGCTTCAAATTAACCCTGTTGCCCTCAACATATTTACCAAACTGATCATTCTGTACGCGGATAATAATGCCTTTGTACTCCAGCAGCAGGTCTTCATAGCAGCCTTTAAATAGCACTTGTTTTACTTCCCAATCGTTATTAAACCAGGTTTTAACGATCTCTATCCATTCCGGATGAACCACTACATATTCCGCTTTGGTTTTTATGCCGATATTCCTTGCCTCTTCGTTTGTTAATACGGTGCAATTGGTGAGCAATCGGGCGGTATATAAATTCTTTGGGTTTTGGTAAAGCGTTTTCGGATCTCCTGATTCCAAAATTTCACCATCTTTCAATACCAGCAGTTCATCTGCCATTGAAAGTACTTCTGCCGGGTCGTGTGATACGATGATCACAGTTAATCCGGTTTCTTTCACAATTTCCCTGATATCATGCTGCAGCCCCTCGCGGAAAGATGCATCTACCTGGTTAAAAGGCTCGTCTAATAAAAGTATTTCCGGACTTGCAATTAAGGCCCTTGCTATGGCAACACGCTGCTTTTCACCCCCGCTCAAATCAACTGCCCGTTTATTTGAAAAGGCAGTCATTTTAAGCTGTTTTAACATTTTTTCTATCTTTTCCTGTTCAGTTTTCAGATTAGTATGTGGCAGCATCGCCGCGATATTATCCCAAACTTTGGCAAATAAATTCAGGTCTTCGGTTTGCTGGGTAACCATTTTCATGGCCTCATGTCCGGGAATCAGCTTATCAGCGGGCCCCAAAATGCGTTCACCTTTAAACTGTACTTCGCCGGTATCCGGCGAAAGCAAGCCGTAAAGCAATTTGAGCAGCGTGCTTTTACCACTGCCGCTTTCGCCGATTATAGCGGTGATCGTCCCCTGGTTTATGGTAAGGTCTGTTTTTTTTATACCCGGCGCCTGGGCCCCCGCGTAAGTTTTACTAATTGAAGTCGCCTGCAAAAAAGGTGTTGCTGCCATGAAAGGCAAAGATACGTTCTAAGATTGTTGAAATGTTGTAAAGTTGAAATGTTGTAAGGTTGGAAGATTGTTGTAAAGTTGAAATGTTGCCTGGATGCTGCTATGTTGAAAACCTTTAACATTGCCTCACCGCAGGCGGGTTCCTATAAAAATAACTTTACAACATTCCAACTTTACAACATTTCAACAACTAAAACCCCAAAGTAAACCCAAATGAAAAGTTTTTCAATCCCGCTTGCTGAGGGCTGTTTTCGAACATATCATTAAAGTAATATTTGGCGAAAATACCAAAGTCGCCATAACCCATGCGGAAAAATCCGCCGTAGCGGAATGTTGCGAAATGATAGGTGTCGTAAATCTTTTGTTTCCCGAACTCCTTACTGATCTGTTTAACCATCCCTTCGAGCAGGAAACCGCCATCGGGGCCAAATACGAAATGGAACCTGTTGCCATGCCCTCCGGGTTGCGTCCTGAAATCAAAGGATAACGGGATGCGAAGATAACTTGATGAAAAACGGTTTTTACTGTAATTGACATTATCAGGCCGGAAGGTTAAAACGGGCTGATCGGGCAGGATAGTGCCATTTTCCCGTAACCTTATCAGCGTCCAGTCAAAGCCGCCGGATAAATAAATTTTAAACGATGGGCTAAACTTAACGCCCATTTGAAAAACATCAAAACCTACATTGCTTGTTTTCCATGAACGATAACGTAAAAATTGGTTTTGAGGCGATAAAGTGAAGCTGCCATTGTCAACAAGAGTTGCCAAACCCAGGTCAAACCTTGAAAAGGTTATGCCAAGGTATCCTTTTGGGTAATGTTGCTTATTATGCCAGGCAGTGTCAGGCTTTTCGTTTGATGAAAGGTGTTTGCCATAACTTATTAAAATTTTGGGCTCTGCTGTTTGTGAACTGTCCTCCGATTTTTTACCGGTATCGGCGGGCATATTTTGTGCAAATAGATGGCCGGTTGTAAAAATTCCCAGTATTGCGGTAAAAATTAATCGTTTCATATTATTCTCAGGTTACATCAGAAATTATTTTCCTTTTTTTATTTTAATAATACCCAGGTTAATGCCTGTGAGTGTTGATTCATCGTCATCATCATCGGTAAACTCTATGATCTTATCTTTGCGCTTATCTATTTTTGCGACCGCAACGTTTATCAGATCGCCAAAGCTTCGTATTTTATGATTGGCTTTCATAAGTGCAGCGTCTTGTTTATCAGAAACTGGTAATTGTATACCTGATAATGCCGGTTTAGTAATAAAAGATGGTCTTTCTTCAACCGGTAGTTTAACGGCTATTTGGGTTTCTTTGTCGGGCACTGCTGCCTTAATTGTGTCCGGCTGTTTTTGATATATTGAGGCTAATAATGACCGGTCGTCATTTTTAACCGGCTTACCGGCTTCTGCAATTGAATCTTTAATAACTTGTGTTGATTTAGTTCCCTTCGGCGTGTGCGGCAGGGTTGTTTTATTAACAGTTGCCGCTTTTAACATGGCAACATTCTTCGAATTTGAAATAACCAGTGTCGATCTGCTTTTAATTTGCCCAGTGCTTCCGGGCAGCAGACGATTTTCGACTGTTTTGCCTTTAGTATGTTTTACGGATAAATTTCCTTTTTGAGGAATAAACAATATACCCGCAGCCACCAAAATAATAATGCTGGCAGCAATACTTAAAAATGGCCCGAATATTTTTTTACGCTTGCGATCACTAAGTCCGGCAGTAACGCCGGCCCAAACATTAGCCGATGGCGCTGTTTCAAAACCATCAAGCTTTGAACGGAATAATTCATCAAATTCATTATCCTGCATTTCCATATTGTTTTCCTTCCATTTTTATGATCTGTTCTTTTAATACGCTTCGCGCCCTTGATAACTGTGACTTTGAAGCGCCTTCGGTGATGCCGGCTATTGCAGCAATTTCTTTATGCGAATAACCTTCTATGGCATAGAGGTTAAACACTATCCGGTACCCCGGCGATAACCGTTGTATCAATACTATCAGGTCTTCTGCTTGTAATTTGGCTATTGCAATCGGATCCGGAGATGTTGCATTATTGGCGTCCTCCAGGTCCACCATCTGCATCATTTTGTTATGCTTGCGATAATATTCAATTGAACTATGCACCATAATGCGCCTTATCCATCCCTCAAACGAACCTTCGCCGCGGTAGTCTGCTATTTTTTGAAAAACCTTTATAAATCCATTTTGCAGCATGTCTTCGGCTTCCATCCTGTCGGTCGCGTACCTAAAACAAACGCCAAGCATTTTTGAGGCAAATTGTTTGTACAGCAATTCCTGGGCCTTTCGCTCCCCGGCTTTGCAGTTTTTAACCAAATGGTCAATTGCGTACTTCTGCTCCAAAAACATCATTTACAGTTAGATGAAATAGTTGATGAAATGGTTGCATGTGATTAAAAATAATTTTCGCGCAATGTCGAACTCTTTTAAGGATACGCTACCTTTATCCCAAATGAAAACAATTAAACTTTCTTTTTTTGCGATCCTTTTATCCTGCATCCATCTTTTCGGGCAGCAGAAACCGGCTGTTACTTATATCCTGTTAAAGCCCGACCGTATTTTTGACGGACGGGAATTACACAGCGGCTGGTGGGTATTGGTAAAAGACGATCATATTGAATCCGTTGGTGAGCCTTTAGCCATAACTGTGCCCGCCTCCGCAAAGATTATTGACTTGAAAGGGATGACTTTATTGCCGGGGCTCATCGAGGGACATTCGCATATGTTCCTGCACCCTTATAACGAGACCAGCTGGAACGACCAGGTATTAACAGAAAGCCGGGCTGAGCGTACAGCCCGCGCTGTTGTACATGCCCGTAAAACGCTGATGGCCGGCTTCACAACCGTACGCGACCTGGGAACCGAGGGCGCAGGTTATGATGACGTGGGACTGAAAGCGGCAATTGAAAAAGGCATAATCCCCGGGCCCAGGATGCTGGTGGCAACAAGGGCTATTGTGGCTACAGGCAGTTACGGCCCTAAAAGCGAAGTGGCAGAAAATAATATCATTAAAGGCGCAGAAGAAGCTGACGGTCTGGATGGGATAACCCATGCTGTACGCTCACAAATTGGGCATGGCGCCGATGTCATAAAGATTTATGTAGATTATCGCTGGGGATTGAATGAGAAGGCCGAACCAACTTTTACGGAAGATGAATTAAAAGTAGCCGTAAACGTTGCCAAAAGCAGCGGACGGATTGTAGCAGTTCATTGTGGCACAGAAGAAGGTATGCGAAGAGCCATTGCTGCCGGTGTTACAACTATTGAGCACGGTGATGGCGGCACGCCTGAACTATTTAAGCTGATGAAGGAAAATGGGATTGCCTTATGCACTACAATTTCCGCTACCGAAGCTATCTCAACGTATCGTGGCTGGAGAAAAGGGATCGACCCTGAACCGGCAGGTGTGAAACGCAAGCACTATATTTTTACCGAGGCTATGAAAGCCGGCGTTACCATTTGTATGGGCGGCGATGTCGGCGTTTTCCCGCATGGAGATAATGCCCGCGAAATGGTGCTGATGGCCGGATATGGAATGAAAGCAATCGATGTTCTTAGGTCTGCAACCTCAATAAACGCGGAAGTTTTTGGATTAAAAAGCCTCGGTAATATTAAAGTTGGGTACCTTGCCGACCTGGTTGCGGTTGATGGCAATCCTACAGAAGATATAAAAGCAGTAAAGCAGGTAAAGCTGGTGATGAAGGATGGGGTTGTTTATACGGGAAGGTAAAGAGCATCGCTGTAATCCGTCCTTTGGCCATTGTCACTAAGATAATGTGAAGTTTTTTTTTAACCCTCTTTTTTGCTTGCAAAAGAGAGGATGGACGAGCGGAGCGATGTCTGGGTGAGTAAATATGCGGGCGACATTTAGCACAAATGCATAGCGCATTTACTCACCCCGAACGCGCTGCGCTGTTCGACCCTCTCTCCGGCAAGCCGGAACGAGGGTGAAGACGGCAATTTTATTTTTATGAATAATAAAAAAACGGAATTTATAACACCTTATTTCCACTATAAAAACGATGATCAAAGTACAGCCCAAAAACCGGTTAAGAACAACAGCTATTCTCCTCTTATTAATAACAGAAGCGATTGCTGCCAAAGCACAATCTATCACTATTCCTATTGAAACCAAACAAAATGCACTGGTATTACAGGTCAGCCCGGAAAAATACCTGGAGATGGTATATTTTGGGAATAAGCTTTCTGATAAAAATGAGTATAGCGCCATTGCAAAAGCTCACCGCCTTAATAACAATGCAAGCGGATATAACTCCGCATTTACTACTTCGGGTACACGCAATTTGCTGGAACCTGCTATATCGGTAACCCATGCAGACGGCAATAAATCGCTCGATCTAAAATATGTAAGCCACACAATTACTAAACTAAGCGACGATATTAGTTTGATTAGCATCAACCTAAAAGATTCTCTCTATGATTTTGAAGTTACCCTGAATTATCAAGCCTATTTTAATGAAAATGTTACCGAACAGTGGAGTGTGATCAAACATCACGAAAAGCACGAAGTGGTGCTCAATAAATATGCATCGGCAAACCTTTACCTTGAGGCCGGAAGTTACTGGCTGCGGCATTACCATGGCGATTGGGCAAAAGAGATGCGCCCGGAGGAAGAACAATTAAATCACGGGATAAAAACGCTTGATTCAAAACTTGGTACACGTGCCGATCTTTTTGGTCCGCCAACGTTTATGGTGTCATTCAACAAGCCCTCAACCGAAGATGAAGGAGAAGTACTTTACGGCAATTTGGAATGGAGCGGGAATTACCGCATTGACTTTGAAGTCGACCCATCAAACAACCTGCGATTGATAGCCGGCATAAATAATTACGCCGCTGATTATGTTTTAAAACCGGGTATTGATTTTAAAACTCCAAAATTTGTTTATACACTTAACAATAAGGGAAAAGGCGAAGCCAGCCGAAACCTGCAAAGCTGGGCGAGGAAATATAAAATTGTTGACGGGGAAGGCCCGCGATTAACGCTTTTAAACAATTGGGAATCTACCGAATTTGATTTTAACGAGGATAAGCTTGCCGGCATTTTAAAAAACACCAAAGAACTTGGTGTTGATCTTTTTTTACTGGATGATGGCTGGTTTGGCAATAAATATCCGCGAAATAATGACCACCAGGGTCTTGGCGATTGGGAAGTAAATAAAGCGAAATTGCCTGACGGCATTGCTTTTTTAACAAAAACCGCACAGGCTGATGGCGTTAAATTTGGCATCTGGGTTGAGCCTGAAATGGTTAATCCTAAAAGCGAACTGTATGAAAAACATCCGGATTGGGTGGTAAAACAACCCAGGCGCCCCGAATATTATATGCGCAATCAGTTAGTGCTCGATCTGACCAACCCCAAGGTGCAGGATTTTGTGTTTGGAATAGTGGATAATTTATTCTCCAAAAACCCTGATCTGGCTTACATTAAATGGGATTGCAATTCGGTGATCTATAACGCCTATTCGGGGTATGAGAATCATCAATCCAATTTTTATACTGATTACGTGTTCGGATTATATAAGGTGCTTGACAGGCTGCGGGCCAAATATCCGAAAGTGCCGATGATGCTTTGCTCTGGCGGCGGCGGCCGGGTTGATTACGGCGCATTAAAATACTTTACCGAATACTGGCCAAGTGATAATACCGAACCCATTGAAAGGATTTTTATACAGTGGGAATATTCTTATTTCTACCCTGCCCTCACAAGCTCGAACCACGTAACAAATTGGGGCAAAGAACCCCTTAAATTCAGGACTGATGTTGCCATGATGGGCAAATTAGGTTTTGACATTATGGTAAGCAAGCTCACCCCTGATGAACTTGCCTTTTGCAAACAAGCCGTTAAGACTTATAAACAATTTTCGGACGCGATATGGCATGGCGACCAATATCGATTGCAGGACCCGCGGGATAATGATGTGGCTTCGATAATGTATGTTGATACTTTAAAAAGCGCGGCTATTATGTTCAATTACCTGGTAAATAACAGGTATGATAGCGGCAGTCATAGACCTATCCTGTTAAAAGGACTTAATGCGAATAAAAGTTATTCAGTAAGCGAGGTGAATTTATTCCCCGGCACAAAATCAACTATCGTTAACGGCACATATACAGGAGAATTTTTGATGACGGTAGGTATTAACCCGGATGTGCACGAGGGAAGAACGAGCGTTGAAATTGGGGTGCAGGAGCAGAAATAGGATTAGTGACTTGTGTAATATGAAATATAGACTTACAATTATTTTTCTTTCCTGTTGGAGTTTTGGATTTTGCCAAAAATTCATCGTTGACCGCCATCACCTTACTAAATTATTTAAGGAAAGCATTGAACAAGAATCAAAAAAGTCTATAAGTGTTGGTTCCGGCGAATGGACAATTTGCAATCAGGATAGCGCTTACTTTAAGGCCGATACAATAAAAATTTATAGCAACATTAATTATTTCTATCAACAATCAAACTGTTGCAATTTTATTAATTGAACTTTTTATAAAAAAAATGCTTTGGTACAATCAACATCTCAAATATGTAAAGAACCTGCGTCAGGTGGCGTATTGATCGAACATTACAGAATCCATTATTTTTCAGATGGGCACATTTTGTATATGTCTGTGATAAAACAGAAAAGTTCGGTGGAAATATTTGAAGTGCTAAGCGTACAGGAAATTAAGTTAGCCTATAACAATTCCACAATTGTAATTACCCTAAAAAGGTTATTTACAAAACAACCACTTACTGGACCTGTTTATTGATTTTATTTTACAGGGAAGAATACTTCTTCGTCCTATGAAACTCCATCGCAGATTTCCGATATATAAATATATTGCATAAACGCAGAGGATAAATGTTTTGATTGAAATAAAAGAGCAGAAGTAATAAGAAAATTTTATTGAGCAATTGAAAATGTGTATTTTTGTTAAAATTTATGTGTATGAGAACAAATATTGACATAGATGATCAATTAATGGCCAAAGCGCAAAAATTAACTAATATAAAAACTAAGAAAATATTGGTTGAAAATGCTTTGCGATTATACGTCACCGTTGAAAATCAGAAGAAATTATTGGAATTATGGGGGAAAATTGAAGTTGATGATAAAGCCTATGAATAATGGATATCGTATTAGTTGATACGTCCGTTTGGATCAATTTTTTTAAGGCAAAGGAGACCGGTCCAAGTTTGTTCCTGAAAAACAACATAAGCAACATTATAATTGCAACTTGCCCTGTAATTGTGCAAGAGGTGTTACAGGGCGTTTTATCCGATAAAGAATTTAAAGCGGTTAATTCCCATTTTAATACGTTAACCAGGTTTTCTGATAATCCCTATGAATTAGCTCTGGATGCGGCCAGGTTATACAGAGAAATAAGAAAAGCGGGATTTACTATTCGGAAACCTAACGATTGTTTAATTGCATCGTATGCCATTAAAAATAATGTGAGGTTGTTACATGATGATAAGGACTTTTATCATATTGCGATGAACAGCGGGTTACTTGTTCAATCTTTTTAACAAAAAAAACACTTGCCATAAAAATATGCTGGCTACAACGGTCAGAATTGAACCCCAAAACATGAACCCTACCCTGTTTTCCGATCCCAAACTATTAGATGAAATAAAAAAATTCACGAGGACAAAAAGTGTTAAAGCTGGCGATACATTAATTTCTACCGGCGACAAGATTGTTTTTTTACCCATCGTACTAAAAGGTGTTTTACGCATTATCAGGCAGGGAGCCGATGATAAGGAAATATTTTTATACCATCTATATCCCGGGCAAACCTGTGCTATGGCTATAAATTGCTGCCAGACCAACAAGATAAGTACAGTTAACGCAATAGCCGAAGACGATAGCGAGGTGCTGCAGATCCCGGTAAACCTGATCGATGACTGGTTTAAGTATCCCGAATGGAAAAATTTTATCAATAGCACTTATGGCCAGCGGTTTGCCGAGTTAATAGAGGTGATCGATCTCATCGCATTCAGCAATATGGATAAGCAGGTTTTGCATTACCTGCAGGAACGCGGTAAAGCTGCCAATACTAAAATTATAAATATTACCCACCAGCAAATAGCGGATGAATTACATACCCACCGCGAGGCCGTCAGCCGGCTGCTGCGAACCATGGAACAAAAAAACATCGTTCGCCTGGGGCGAAATACAATTGAAATATTGTAAGTCTAACGGAACAATTGTTCCCAAAGCTTTAATGGATGTTTGATAATTTTCCACTTGGAAAATAAATCAAAAATCATGAAAAAGAATATGGGCGCTACCGACCGCATCTTTAGGATACTAATTGCGGCCATTATAATTGTCTTTTATCTTATAACAAATCTAATTAGCGGCACAACGGCAATAATTTTGCTTACCGTATCGGGAATCTTCATAGCAACAAGCTTTATAAGTTTTTGCCCGCTATACCTGCCCTTTGGCATCAGCACGAATGGCCAAAAGAAAAAAAGCCGTAATTCGGTTGTGTAAATTCTCTAAAAAAACAGGCTCTTATCCAACAAATGTTCCCAAGTATCATTTAGTATCTGTCCATTTTTGGATCATTAAATAGTAAATACCAAAATGGACAGAATTTCAGAATTATTACCACTGCCAGGCACTGTTATAGTGGATGTAAGGACTCCTCAAGAGTTTGAAACAGGGCATGTTGCAAATAGTATTAATATTCCCTTAAGAGAATTAAATAGCCGGCTGGAAGAATTTAAGCAAATGCAAAATATTATAATTTGCTGTGCATCGGGCTCGAGAAGCCAAAAGGCAAGCCAATTTTTAAAACAAAACAATGTTGAATGCTGTGATGGCGGGTCCTGGTTAAATATTAATATATATTCAAATAATTACTAGCATGGGCCTGATAGGAAATTTAAAGAAATTTTTGGGAATAGGTCCCGGCATTGACCTTGATGAAATAGTTGCCCGCGGCGCTAAAATTATTGATGTGAGGACAACCGGCGAATTTGCAGGCGGACATGTAAAGGGATCAGTAAATATCCCATTAAATACGTTAAGCAGTCGGCTAAGCAAATTGAAGAAGGACCAGGCATTTATTATTTGCTGTGCATCAGGCATGCGAAGCATGTCGGCAAAAGCAATACTGCAATCAAACGGGTTTACACAGGTTTATAACGGCGGAAGATGGTACCGCCTTACCAAATACGAAAAATGAATACATTAAAACAAAGGATGCTCACTAATTGGCATTTTTCGCGCTTACTGCGATTGGGAATGGGTTTGTGGCTGCTTGTTTGGGCGCTGCAAGCAAGGGACTGGTCCATAGGGCTGTTTAGCGGAATGTTCCTTTTTATGGCTGTTTCAAATATCGGCTGTTGTGGTGCACAGGGATGTGCCGTGCCTGAAACCGATAGAACAAATAATAAGAATAATTAAATAAAAATAAGATGAGCGCAGAACATTTATATGAAGTTGAGGTAAATTGGGCAGGTGACAGGCTTGGAACTCTTTACTCGAACGAGCTAACTGATCAGATCAGCGTGGCAACACCTCCGCAATTCCCCAAAGGGATAGAGAAGATTTGGTCGCCCGAACATTTGTTTACCGCCGCGGTAAATAGCTGCCTGATGACAACTTTCCTGGCAGTGGCCGAGTATTCGAAACTTGAATTTGAACATTTCACCTCAAAAGCATTAGGTAAACTGGAAATAGTTGAAGGGAAGTATATGATGAGCGAAATAACCCTGATGCCGGTGCTTACTTTAGCCAGGGAGGAGCTAATAGAAAAAGCCCTAAGGATTCTTCAAAAGTCTGAGGCAGCGTGCCTGATATCAAATTCGATCAAATCTAAAATAATTTTTAAACCCGAAATTGTGGTTAAAGCAACTAAAGAGGCGGTTGTAGTTTAGGAGTAAAATTTTCAGTTTTCATTTTAATATGGGATGATTAAATTCAATAAAAGGATTTTTTCATCCCTTTTTCATGCCTAATTTTTTAGCTGATTCCAAAACTCGTCTGATGTCATTACCCGACCATTTTCAATATCTTCTAATCCTTCATTAATGTTTTGTTTTTCGAATTCGGAAAGATCATCCCACGAAAACTTGTCAGAATTTGCAGTTCTTAATCCGTCTAACATTATAAGCATATTGGTGTCTGATAGTTTGTCTATCCAGGCTTTAAGATTTGACTTGGTTTCTTTTAATTCAGCTACAGACATAGTAAATTTTTTATACAACAAATTTAATTATTTTTTATCAAAAAAATGGTAGCGTATCGGTTTGAATTTATCTTAAACTAATTCCATTGCCATAAGCATCTGCTATTTTAAAGCTCCCATTTTCTTTCGCTATAGTTACATATATAACGACTGTTTTGTCAATCGGCTTATTAGCACGACTAAGACTGTGATCAATATAAGAAACAATATAGGCATTTGCTCTGCTTGCATCTTTCGCAACTTTTAATGTCTTTAAATGTGCGACATCTGTACTTTCATCATTTGTTAATAGGTCATGGCCTGCCCCTTCTCCTTTAGCTACACTTGTTACAAATAAAAAGACAAGCCTTATTTTTTTCATATAATTAAGATTAAATGTAGCCTGAAGCTCTGGATAAGTCTTTAAAATTGTATCCTGATTTTCTATGAGATATTTTATGTGAAGATAGTTTAAATCAACTATTTTTTCATCCTATAATACTTGTAAATCTTCACCGCCGACATCAATATCATAGATAAAACGACTATCCCAACAACGCCATATATCCAACTGATACTGTTCTTAAGCACTGCCAGGAAAACTATTGCAAATAAAAATATAGTGGCAACTTCATTCCAGATACGCAGTTGGATGGAGGTCCAGGTGAAGACGCCTTTAACCATTTGCTTCATTTTATTTTGACAGATAAAATGGTAAACAACGAGGCCGGCAACAAAAGTGAGTTTTATCATCATCCAGGGCTGCTGTAACCAGCCGGGAACAAGGATAAGCATTGTTATTCCGGCTGCCAACACTAGCCACATGGATGGCACGGTAATAATATACCAGAGCTTCCGCTCCATGATCTCAAACTGGTCTGACAGTATTTTGCGGTCGGGTTCGGGTTTGTCCTGCGCTTCGGTATGATAAATAAACAGGCGCACCATATAAAACAGTCCCGCAAACCAGCTGACTATAAATATAATATGTATGGCTAAAATATATTGATACATAACTAAGCCCCCTGGCCCCCTAAAGGGGGAACTTTTTGAATGTTTATATGTAAGCCCCTTGCTTTTAAAACTCCCCCTTTAGGGGGTCGGGGGGCTGTAGCTTTTTATTATATCCACGGCATACTTCACATTATCAAACGGAATATCGGGCATAATGCCATGGCCTAAGTTAAATATAAATCCGTTTTCATCTTTCATCCTGTCAAACAAGCGGTAGATGCGTTCTTTTATAACTTTTTTATCGGCATACAAAACATGCGGGTCGAGGTTGCCTTGTACGGCAATGCCTTTAGGTAAACGTTGTTTAATATCTAAAAGGTCAGCGTTCCAGTCGATGGAGATCACATCAGGCTTTGCTTCGGCCATTAAAGGCGCAAAAACAGAACTTCCCTTGCAAAACGAGATTATAGGGACGTCTTTTCTATTAAGTTTAGCAATGATCTCACAAATGTAGCGATGTGAAAATTCTTTATAATCGTCCCATGCCAATGCTTGCGCCCAGCTGTCAAATATTTGAACAGCGTTTACGCCTGCCGCAATTTGGAGGTTCAAGTAATCTGCTGTTACAGTGGCAATTTTTGATAAAAGCCGGTGGGCAAGCTCCGGCTCATTGTGAAGCATCAACTTGGTTAACTTAAAATCTTTTGACGATCCACCTTCAACCAAATAACTCATCACTGTAAACGGCGCGCCGGCAAAGCCGATCAACGGGATGCTGTTATTTAACCTTTGCTGCACAATCTTAATGGCATCGGCCACATATTGCAGTTTGTGAACCACTTCGGTTTCCAGGTTGTCAACGTCGGCTTGCGTGCGTACCGGGTTTGCAAACTTCGGGCCAACACCCTGACTAAAGCTCAGATCGCCACCCATAGCTTCGGCGGTGACCAATATGTCTGAAAATAAAATGGCGGCATCTACCCCTACAAGATCAACCGGCAGCATGGTAACATCGGCGGCCAGGTCGGGCGTTTTGCACATTTCAAGAAAAGAGTATTTGTTTTTTATATCCCAATATTCTTTCATAAAACGACCGGCCTGGCGCATCATCCATACCGGCGGACGTTCTGTTTTCTCTGAAAACGCGGCTTTTATTAATAATGAATTTCTCATATAATATTGGGCGACCACAGGGGTCGCCCCTACGGTTTGTGTTGTTTTAATTCCTGGTGAAGGCGGTTAATTACGTCCTTCATTTTGGCGTTTATTTTTTCCTGGTGTTTTTCGGTGAGCTTTAGGTAGGCTTCCGCTTTATCGTAATTACCTTGCCTTATACTGATGTTGGCCACATGCACTAATGCCGCTACATGATCATTTACTGAACGCAAAGGATATTGTGCGGCTTTTTCATAATGTCTCTCTGCATCTTCAAAATCCTGTTTTTGGAGGCAAATGCCGCCCATAAGGTATTCGTAATAGCCCCGCCGGTTTTTGCTCAGCCATTCGGGTTTAAATATCTCCATCAAAATGCGTGCAGCCTTATCATATTCTTTATGGTGAAAATGCTTTGCTGCCACAACAAGCGTTCCCTGCCTGATATAGTCCCAGGCAAGCAAAACGATCATCATCAATGCAAGGGAGGCCACCTCATAAAAGCGCAGATAAACTAATAATATTAGCGACAGAAAAAAAATAATGCCAATGAATAAACGTGTACTGTTTGTAAACATTAATGATGGGTATCAGTAAATTTATAGCCTACACCACGGATGGAATGAAAGTAAATTGGATTTTTAGGATCCGGTTCAAAATATTTTCGGAAGGTGAGGATAAAGTTGTCAATGGTTCGGGTTGAGGGGTAAACGTCATAATTCCATACGGTTTCCAATATTTGTTCCCGCGAAACAGCTTCGTTCCTGCGCTCAATAAGCAGCTTTAGCAGCATGGTTTCTTTTTTTGTTAACGGAGTAATAGAACCATCGCCGTTTACCAATTCGAAAGAATTAAAATGTATGGTTTTATCGCCAATCTTATAACTGTTAAACTCTTTCAATTCATCGCCCTTGAGACCGCGCTTTACAAGATTGTTTACCCTTAAAATTAATTCTTCCAGATTGAATGGCTTAGTAAGGTAATCGTCGGCTCCCCTTTTTAATCCTGAAATCTTATCTTCATTTGTATTTTTGGCCGTTAAAAACATAATGGGCACTTCTGAATTTTCGAGCCTGATAGTTTCAGCAACTACAAAGCCATCAATTTCGGGCATCATAACATCCAATATCACCAGGTTAAAACGCTCCTCTTTAAATTTCTGTAATGCCTTTTTACCATTGGTGGCAGTTGATACCTTATAACCTTCAAGTTCGAGGTTAAGTTTTATAGCTTCTAAAAGATGCTCCTCATCTTCGGCTAATAAAATTCTTTTTTTGTTTGGCATAATATGATTTAATTAACACTAATTTTCACGAATTTAATCGAATTACACGAATTTAATTAACACTAATTGTAACGAACAAGAGCGAATTTACACGAATTGTCCAAGTCAATTTATAAAAGCAGATTTGTGAAAATTCGCTTCCATTTGTGAAACCCGCGAAAAATAAAATTCGTTTTCATTCGTGAAATTCGTATCCTAATCAAATGTCACTTCAAATATACTGCCTGCCGGGCGGTTATCCTTCACTTTTATGCTTGCCTGGTGCTTATCCAATACTTCTTTTACAATATACAGACCTAAACCGGTGCCTTTTGTGTTTCTGGTGTCCTCGCTGCCTACCCGATAGAACTTATCGAAAATACGGTTTTTCTCCTGGTCGGCTATACCTATACCATGATCAGCTACCTGCAAAAATACCTTATCATCCTTCGAAAACAGTTTTACATCGACCGTTTCACAGGGGCCTGAATATTTAATAGCATTTTCAATCAGGTTGGTAACCACGGATGTTAAAGCAAATTTGTCCCCGGTAATTTCAATTTTGGGTTCAATTTCGGCATCGATTATCTGCTGACTACTTTCGCATTTAGTGATTTGCAAACGGTTTACGATGCTATCAACCAACACAGAAAGATTGAATTTGGCTTTTGGAAATGTGTATGAGCGGTTATCTATTTTTGAGGCCAGCAGCATATTTTCAACCATATCATCCAGACGCTCAATATCCATTAACGACTTGCCGATAAAATCAAGCATTTGTTCTTTGGTGAGGTGTCTTTTTTGAATAGTTTGTAAAAGTATTTTGATTGATGCGAGTGGTGATTTAAGTTCATGGGTTACCGAAAGCAAGAAGTTTTTTTTTTGCTCCTGCAATTTACGTTCACGCATGATCGATCTATGCAGCCAAAAGGCCCCAACAAAAAATACAATGATGAAAATTGACCCTTCGCCCACAATCATGCCTAAACTGCTGGGCATTAACTTAACCAGCAGGTATCCCCACCAAATTAACTCTGATAAAGCATAAACGATGAGTGCGTAGAATATTATGAATGATCTTCTCATTTCAGTTTGCAGTTATTAGTTTGCAGCAGGCAGTTTGCAGTTACCAGTTTGCAGCAGTTAAAATTTGCAAACTGACAACTGCCCACTGCAAACTTTTCAGCGCCAACTGCACACTGCAAACTTCCCCTTACTTCTTCACAAAAGTCGCTTCTAAACTATCAAATATAATACGTTTTGCTTTTTCAAGATCTATTTTGCTATGGGCCGATGATATAAACCCGACCTCGTAACCCGAAGGCCCCAGGTATACGCCCCTGTTCAGCAATTCGCGGTGAAACTTCTTAAAATAGTCCATACCGGCGGCATCAATTTCGTCAGCGCTACGGATGGCTTCCCGGTCGGTAAATGCAAACCAGAAAATCGAGCCAACACTGAATACCTTGAATTTATAATTACGGGCAGTAGCAAACCTTTGTATGGCTACAGCAAATTCTTCGGTTTTTTTATCCAGATTGCGGTAGAAGCCGGTGTGCAATAGTTCAGTTAGTTGTGCTATACCTGCAGCCATAGCTACCGGGTTACCCGATAACGTCCCGGCCTGGTAAACACCGCCATCGGGCGAAATATTTGTCATGACCTCCGCAGACGCGCCATAGGCGCCAACCGGCAAGCCGCCGCCAATAATTTTACCATAGGTGATTATGTCAGGTTTAATGCCGTAGTAAGCTGCCGCCCCCTCAAAACCTATCCTGAAGCCTGATATTACTTCATCAAATATAAGCAGCGTGCCGTTTTTGGAACATATTTCACGAAGGAATTGCAGGTATTCTTTTTCCTGAAGTAACAGGCCATTATTTGCGGGGATAGGTTCGATAATTATTGCTGCAATTTGATCCTTAAACTCGTCAAAGGCTTTTTCAATAGCTATTTTGTCATTTAACGCGACAACAATCGTTTCATTAGCAAAGGACTTAGGTACACCCGCAGACGATGTTTCGCCAAAGGTAACCAAACCTGAGCCTGCCTTTACCAGCAGGGAATCGCTATGGCCGTGATAACAGCCTTCAAATTTTAAGATCTTATCGCGCTTGGTATGGCCTCTCGCAAGTCTGATCGCCGACATTACTGCTTCGGTTCCAGAGCTTACAAAACGCAATTTTTCGATATATTTATTGTGTTTGAGTATAAGCTCAGCCAGTTGATTTTCCAGGGCAGTAGGCGCACCGAACGACATGCCGCTTTGCATTACCTGAGTTACCTTTTCGCGCACTTTTGGATGATTATGCCCCAGGATCAGCGGCCCCCATGAGCAGCAGAAATCAATAAACTGGTTGCCATCGGCATCCCAAATATGGCAGCCATCGCCTTTTTCTATAAAAAGGGGTGTGCCGTGGACCGATTTGAACGCCCGTACAGGTGAGTTTACGCCGCCCGGAAAATACGTTTTTGCCGCAGCATACAATTCGGCAGACTTGTCCCTGCAAATATCAGGTTTACCTGTTGTGCCTATTGGCTCATCCCTCTCTGGAGTAAATTTCTTTTTTAAAGAATCAAACATATTTGTTGTTTTCGGTTTGATGTTTCAACTAATCTCTTATCTCTAACCTCTAATCACTATCTACAGCCATTTATTCTCCAAAACTTCCTTAGCATGATAAGTTAATATCACGCTTGCGCCTGCTCGTCGGATACCGGTTAGCACTTCGGTAACGGCACGCTGTTCATTAAGCCAGCCTTTTTGTATAGCCGCCTTAATCATGGCGTACTCCCCGCTTACGTTATAAGCTGCGACAGGCAATTCCGTATTATCTTTTATTAATTTAATCACATCAAGATAAGGCAGCGCCGGTTTAACCATTAAAAAGTCAGCGCCTTCCTGTTCATCCAGTTTAGCTTCTATCAATGCTTCGCGCTGGTTGGCAGGGTTCATCTGGTAGGTCTTTTTATCGCCAAATTTAGGCGCTGAATTTAAGGCATCCCTGAACGGCCCATAAAAAGCGCTGGCATATTTCGCCGAGTACGACATGATCGACACATTGGTAAACTTGTTTTCATCCAATATATTGCGGATGTAACCAACACGCCCGTCCATCATGTCCGATGGCGCGATAATATCCGCCCCGCATTGCGCGTGGGCAAGCGCCATTTTACCCAACACTTCAAGGGTCTCATCATTTAATATCTCGCCATTTTCCACAATGCCATCATGCCCGTCGCTGCTATAAGGGTCCATGGCTACATCGGTAATGACACATGCTTCCGGAAAATTCTTTTTTACGTCGCGTATGGCACGCAAATATAAGCTTTGTTCCCGATGGCTTTCAGTAGCATATTTATCTTTTAACGATTCGTCGATATTCGGGAACAAGTCAAATGAATTCAATCCCAGCTTCAGGCAGCTTTCAATTTCCCGCAGCAGGTTATCTATAGAGTAACGGTAAATGCCCGGCATCGAAGCCACTTCTGTCTTTTGAAAAGTCCCATCAACTATAAACAGCGGAAATATCAAATTTGCCGCGCCAATGTGCGTTTCCTGCACCATTTGGCGGATAACTTCGCTTTTTCGGTTTCTTCGGGGCCTTTGTAACATCTTTTTCTCTTGGTATTTCTAATCTGCGAAGGTATGAAGAACAAAGTTATTGAAATGTAAACAAATTTTATAAGTCCATGGACCATGGTCGATAGTCCATAGTAATTTATCAAAATTTTTACCTCATTGTATCTTTAGGCCATGGACTATCGACCATCGACTATGGACTTTTACAGCCAAATACCGCCTCTGCCAGCCCGGTTTCATCGGGTGAGTAGGGCAGGGTATATTTTACGCCCATTTCATCCAGTTTTTTACCGGTTGATTTTCCTATAGCGATAACTTTTTGATCAGGATAAATTAAATTACCGGCAAAATACGCCTCCACATTTGAAGGGCTGGTGAATATCAATATTTCGGCGCCGGTCGGCTCAACATCATCGTCCAGTATAGTTGCATAAATAGGGAGATCGATAACTTTTGTGTCCGCGGATAATCCAAGCTGAATACTTCGCATAGAGTTTTCAGCAGAAGGGAATAATACGGTTTGCCCGGTAGCGAGCCTGGCAAAGTCATCAGCTACGTCGGCGGTATCAATGCCTACGCCTGTATAATCGACATAATACCCCTTGCGCCGCAGCATTTCTTCCGATCCGCTTCCCATAACGCCAAATTTTACTTTTTCGGGCAGCAAAGGCTGCAGGTTAAAAAAATATTCAACAGCATTTTTACTGCTGAAAAATATCCAATCGATATCTTTTAAAATGTAGTTATCAAGCTTTGTAATTATCGGAACGGTGCGGATCAGTGAGCGCGCCTCTATTTCCATAGCGTGTTTTTTTAATGCTTTTCGGAAATAGCTATTTTCTGAAAGATCACGCGATATGAATACGCTGCGCGGAAACTTACGATTCTTATCAAAGTAGGAAGCTACCTTTTCGGCCAACCCTTCTGTTGAGGGCGCCTCTACAAATAACCTGTCCGGAAATTCATCGCCCTCGTCAGCTTTCGAGGTAAACACCTGGTACATATCCTCATCCTTACGGCAATAGCAGCCCAAAGGTAAATGGCAGCCGCCGCCAAAAAGTTTCAATACCGTACGCTCAACGGCCAATTCTTTGGCGACCTCCGGATGGTTTAATGGCTGCAACGCATTAAACAGTTCAGAATCGTTTTCACGTATCTGTATAGCCAGCGCGCCCTGCGCCGGGGCAGGTATCAGTTCAATTGGCGTTAATTCTTCCACTTGGAAATCGCTCAAATCCAGACCTAGGCGAGTGACGCCTGCTTTGGCCAGCATGATAGCATCGTAATTCTCATCGCGAAGTTTATTTACACGCGTTGGCACATTGCCGCGAAGATCTTTTATATCCAGGTCGGGCCGATAGGCCAGCAGCTGTGCTTTACGCCTATTGGATGATGTGCCTACTTTGCCGCCATATTTTACGGATAGTTTTTGACGCACATCCACACAATCTTTCAGGATCAGCAGCAGTTCCGAAGGGTCTTCCCTTTCTGAGACTGCGGCGATGATAAGTCCCGGCGGATTTTCAGTTGGCAGGTCTTTATGTGAGTGAACAGCTATATCAATGCTGCCTTCCAGCAATTCTTCTTCAAGTTCCTTGGTAAAAAAACCTTTGCCTTCCAGCTTATCGAAACTCAAATTAAGGATACGGTCCCCTTGTGTTTTTATGGTCTTCAATTCGGCAGTTATGCCAATAGCCGCAAGGCTGTCCTGTACAAAATGAGCCTGCCATAGCGCCAGGTCGCTGCCGCGCGTTCCGATTATTAGTTTTCTATCCAAAGTGCTGATTTATTTGCAACGCAAATTTAACTTTTTATAGGAATGATTTATGGAATAATTTTGGATTTGAAGATGAGGTGACTTTTTGTCCCAATCAATTATTTATCAATATATCCTTTGCCATAACCATCGGCACGCTGATATATTTTTTTTCCATATAATTGATCACTTTTTCAAGTATATCACGCGATTGCTGGTCCATGTTCTGCACTTCCTCGGCAAAAACCGAATTGATGGCAGTGTTGCGGATCTCCTTTATTTTTTCAGGAACCTGGCGCATAGCCAGTTCGATACGGCGTTGTTTCTGCTCCAATAAAAAGGCAGTCATATTTTCTCTGATGATATTTTCGGCATGGCTAAGCTCTTCGTAGCGCTCTTGTAAATTCCTTTTGGCAACTTCATTTAATGAATGTACCTCAATATAACTTACCGGGAATTTCTTTAACACTTCAGGATCGGTATCGTTAGGAATTGCCAGGTCGACGATTGTTTTCCTGCCGGTTTCGCCGTTTAGCAGGGATGTATAAATTTCAGGTGTGATAATTGGTTCAACAGCCGAGGTGCAGGTAATAATAACATCAAAGCCCTTTTTATAATCTTTTAACGCCTCCAATGGAAAAGCTTCACCGTTCAAATCGGCGGCCAACTGTTCAGCTTTTGAAAGCGTGCGGTTAAAAACGGCGAAGTTGGAGAACTTATGCTTTTGCAGGTATTTTGAAATAGTCTTGTTGGTTTCGCCCGCGCCTATGATCAATACCCGGTCATTGGTACACAATTTATAATCCTTAAGCTTGCGGTAGGCCAATGAAACTACCGAAATAGGATTTCTTGAAATGTTGGTATGTGTATAAACTTCTTTAGCTGTTTTTACCACACTATTCATAAACATGCGCAACCCATCGCCCGTAAGGCCGGCTTCTTTGCAGTTTTCATAAGCTTTACGTAACTGGGAAAGTATCTCCTTTTCGCCAACAATAAGGCTTTCAAGGGAACAGGAGGTGCGAAGTAAATGTTCAAGCGCTTCTTTATCTTCATAAATTGAGGCAGCATCCAAAAAAGCGTTCGTTGAAATGGGGCATAAGCCCATGTTTAATGCGGCAATAAACTGCCTTGCAAAGGCCTTGTCTACAACCTGTGAAGTAAGCATCACAAACTCAACGCGGTTACAGGTTGCGAGGTAAAAGATCTCTGATATTCCAAACTGTGTTTTAACCTGGTGTAGCTTATCTGTCAGATTTTCCTTGCAAATCACTAATCTCCCCAACTCCTTCAGCTCAATCTGTTTGTGCGTAAAAGCGATTACCTTTAAATACTTCAATTTTAGTTCAAATTTCGACCCAACAAAAGTAACAGGTTTAATATGATGCAGTGTCAAGCCTTTGTCATACAGTTATATTTAGAATGGTTATAAATTGCAGCAGCAAGCGCCGATTATTCTGCGAAAATCAGGTTCAGTAAAATATTATATCTTATATTCACATATCATTAA
The DNA here is from genome assembly GCA_036758125.1 of Mucilaginibacter sp. Taxonomy (GTDB): domain Bacteria; phylum Bacteroidota; class Bacteroidia; order Sphingobacteriales; family Sphingobacteriaceae; genus Mucilaginibacter. The sequence goes on along the minus strand of DAIOXE010000003.1, from coordinate 79,908 downwards.
AAAAATAGTTTACAATTTGAATTTCCTCGTTTGTTCAATTTGTTCAAATGGCAGGTTGTAATTTTCATTTTTTAAAATAATGTCATAAGCCTCCTTATTTAACCTGTCTTTTTGAAAGGCATAATTTGCAAATTGCCCGATAAATGGAAAATCGTTGCTATTATAATGGACTAATGTGGATTTATTAAATGTCATCACATTTAGGTTTTGATTCACATTCCCCGTATAAATAAAATCCGACCAATCGAAATAAAAATAGTATTTCGCTATGTTTTTAAAACTTTCCGTAAAATTTAAATGGATGTTTCCTTTTGAAATAGCCAACTCGCTTTGCTCTAAGCTCCGAAGCATGGAACGTTTGAGCGACTGATCCGGACTGTTTAAAAATAATGCTACTAAAGATGTTTTATATCCTGCATTTCTGGCACTATCAACCAAGTCCTTAAAAGATTCGTCGTTAAATACCGTTTCAAGCAAAATATCTTTACGCTCGTTTAAAGACTTATAAAAAATTTCTTTTGTTCTGCCTTTATAAACATCCGGCATAATGATTTCAAACGTGGGAAGTTCATTAAGGCGTGTGCGGATAAAGCTTGATTTTCCGGCTGCATTGCATCCGGCTACAAAAACCAATTCAGGCACTTTCATTAAGAATCTATTTCTTTAAGAAAAGTATCTTTGACCTCAATTGGAATCCCATTGTCATCAAAAATTATATCAAAAGTTACCAAAAACTTTTCACCGGTAGGAAGTTCTTTGCGCCAATACTCCCCGTCTTCTTTAAACTGTGCATAAAACGGATTTCCAAGTTCAAATGCTCTTTGTCTGCCCAACTCATGCAAATTATCAATGTTTTTTAGGAGGGTATCAACTATCGTGTGTCTTTCCATAACGAGATACTTTTGTAAGTATATTCAAATTTAAGCAATAAAAAGGAGAATCCTAACCCTGGACATATTAATATGAGTGAAACGGCGCTCCTTTCTGAAATCTATATTTTTTTGCTGATGCCAAGTAGTTTATATCCAGGCATTGGCCTAAATACTAGGAGCATAATCCAATAATTTATATTAAATTTGGGATCATAATCCCCGAAATTCATAAAAAGTCATCTCAAAAAAAACTATTTATTCCCCAAATCCTTTTCTAATGCTTATCCTGATTGAGGTTATCAGCAAATCCAATTATTTAGATTTTCTATCATAAATATGATCAAAAAACAATATTTCACCATCCCCGGCGCCAAAGGCCGCAGCATGCTAATGGACCTGACCTTTAATAGCGCTGACAAAAACGCACCCATGGTAATTTTTGCGCATGGCTTTAAAGGGTTTAAAGATTGGGACTCGCACAATCTTATTGCGAAGTACTTTGCAGAAAACGGTTTCAGGTTTTTGAAGTTTAATTTTTCGCATAATGGAACGACAACTGATAAACCCACCGAGTTTACCGACCTGATAGCGTTTGCAGATAATACTTTTTCTATCGAGTTACAAGACTTGCAAATAGTTATTGATTTTGTATGCGGAGGATCTGCAATGCCGCCCGTTTCGTGGGTTTATCTTATTGGCCACAGCATGGGCGGGGGAATCTGCATCATAAAAACCGCTGAAGATCAGCGCATTGAAAAGCTCGTTACCATGGCCTCGATTTCGGATTTCCGCAATTTATGGCCAAAGGAGATCGAAACGCAATGGCGCTTGCAGGGAATTTCTTATTTTGTAAATAAAAGAACTGGCCAGGAATTGCCGGTAAAAGTTAGTACCCTGTACGATTTGGATAAAAATGCTGTCCGGTTGAATATATTAGCGCAGGCAGCGCAAGTAAAACAGCCCTGGCTCATTGTACATGGTGACATTGATCCTACGGTTCCGGTAATTCACGCGAAAGAACTGAAAGCAGCAAACCCCCAGGCAAAACTTTTGATAATACCAGGCGCTGATCACACCTTCGGGTCTTCACATCCCTATGCTGAAAACACATTGCCTGCTCCCTTATTTGAATTTTGTAAGCAGACAGTTGCCTTTTTAAGGAATTAGTAAATGGTTGATTAGTTTGATTGGGGTGAATAGTTGATGGAGTGTAGTTAGGGTTGCAATAGTAAACGAAGGATATGAAAAACTACTCGCTGTTCACGCCAATCGACTTAATCAACTATTAAAGTTTAAATTTGACAAATTATTTATACCTGCCTATGAGTTTAACAGGGTTGCGCAAAAAAGGGAGGAAGTTCTTAAATCCGGTACCAACGAATATGGGAGGGCTGGGTATAATGATACCGGTACTAAGGGAATATATCAATAATAAAGCCGAAAATGTCCCTAAAAAGACGATTGGGCCGTTTAAAACTGATACTGCGGTTTTCAAGAAAGCGCCGGAGAGCGGTTTGAGGATTACCTGGATAGGCCATTCAAGTGTACTTATAGAGATAGATGGCAAAAGAATACTTTGCGACCCGGTGTGGAGCGACAGGATTTCGTTTACAAACATTTTTGGACCTAAGCGTTTTTTTCAGCCTCCGTTACAACTAAGTGAACTGCCGCGTCTCGATGCTATAATTATTTCACATGACCATTATGATCACTTAGATAAAGAAACCATTAAATTTTTTGCCGGCAAAACCATCCCGTTTTTTTGCTCAATGGGTGTTGGTAAATACCTGGAGAAGTGGGGCATCGAGAGAAATTTTATCAACGAAATGGATTGGGGCGACAGTATGATGGTTGGCGCCGATTGCGTGATCACAGCAGCCCCGGCAAGGCACTTCAGCGGACGTGGGCTTATTGGCCGCAACGAAACTTTGTGGTCGTCATTTGTAATAAAAGGCAAAAAACACAATATATTTTTCGGTGCGGATTCCGGCTGGTTTCCCGGTTTTAAAGAGATTGGGGATACCTTCGGGCCTTTTGACCTTACCATGCTCGAAATAGGCGCTTATGGCAAATACTGGCCGGATATACACATGGGGCCAGATCACGCATCAAACGCACACCTCGCCTTAAAAGGCAAACTGATGATGCCGATTCACTGGGGGACTTTTAACCTTGCCCCTCATGCCTGGTATGAACCTATTGAACAATTGGTTGAATACGCTAAGGAAAAACATATCAAATTATTTGCACCTGAGCCAGGCGAGCCTGTTGAAGCTAAAGATGAATATGTTTCGGGTTGGTGGAGGAGGTATCTTTGATGAGCTGATGAAATTGACGTGCAAATGCGTGGATAAAATTTATACCCAAACCTTTAATCTTTTTTACTTGCCTTAGCCCGGATAGCGCTGCTTCTATTATTTCTTATAACAAAGTAATAAACTTTACCGTATAAGGAAGCAGATCATAAGTACTTCATATTCTATGTATTAGTGATACCTAATATTGCCACATTTATTTTCTTATAATTATGAACGAATTCAACACATCAGTCTTAGTAATAGACGATGAAGAAATGGTAAGGGACAACATTGAGGATATTTTGGTTCCAAGGGGCACGTCCCCGGAGCAAAATATCATCAGCGATGCAGTTAGCATTTTGTTTGATGCGCCTGCGACATTACTTGCTCCGCGAACCCGTAATATCCCGGTATTTACCGTAGACAAAGCGTCTACCGGAATGGAAGGTATTCACAAAGTACGGAAAGCCATAGAAAAGGGCTGTCCATATGCGGTGATCTTTTTAGATATGCGTATGCCTGGGATCAATGGATTAGAAACGGCTATGGAGATCAGGAAATATGATATCAAAGCGGAAATCGTTTTTATTACCGCTTACAGTGATTGCTCAATCGAAGAAATTGTTGAACAAGCGGGGCAAAATGTGGGATACCATTGCAAGCCTTATGCATCCGAAGAGATCATTCAAATAGCCACAAAGGCTGTTACTGATTATAATAAACTCAGGAACCTCGAAAAACTGATCGAATCGATTTCATCGATAGGATTGAATAACATGCAGCTTACGTCGTTATTAAAAAACATACTCGATCAGCTTGCCAGCTCATTAGAAACAGACATGGCCCTGCTGGGGAAATTACACGAAGGCTTTGTATATGAAAAAATCTTTTCTATAGGGGCATTTGAAGAAAATGTGAACCTTGAGGAATTAATAGCCCGTGTAAAAAATATTAATATTGAAAAAAATGAAGTAATTCAGATAGAAGAACTGGTGTTGGCCCGCATGGATAATTATTCGGTTTTCGCATTATTAAAAAAACATGAAAGGCTGAAAACGGAAAAAATGTACTTGTTGAAGCTTTTCGTGCAAAACGCAGCTCAGGCTATCAGGAATGCTGAATTGAACGAAAAATTAATCCAAAAGGAAAAGCTGTCGGCGGTTGGCCAGGTATTGGCTATGGTAATGCACGATCTGCGTTCTCCCATAAAAAACATTAAGCTGATAACAAGTTTAATGCGCGAAGAAGGTGAAGCAGGTGAAATGGTCGACTTAATTGATCAATCGGCGGAACAAGCCTCAAAGATATTTGATGATTTCCTTGATTTCATTAAAGAAACCAAAATAACGAAGGTAGCGGTAAATGTCAACAAAATAGTGACCGAAGCAATTAAACAGGCCGAAACAAGGGAAGGCATTGAACAAATTACCATTATTAAGAATGTTCCGGACACATTAGTTGTACCAGGTGATGAAAGCAAACTGAGAGGTACCATTATCAACCTGGTAAATAATGCAATCGATGTTCTTCACGACAGGAAAATAACGGATGGCGTAATTACTATTTCAGCCAAGATTGAAGATAAAGAGGTAACGCTTTATATTACTGATAATGGCCCGGGCATCCCCCCTGAAATTAAGGACACACTTTTTGATCCGTTTGTTACAAGCCGTAAAAAGAATGGCACGGGCCTGGGGCTTTCAATTGTAAAGCAATTCATAATGGGGCATGGCGGAAAAATCGCTGTTTATAACGATCATGGCGCCACATTTACCATAACCCTTCCATTGTAAGGGTCTATTAATCAAGTCAGGCTACAGTATATGAAATTAGAAAAAAATCAACAGCTGTTAGATAATAAAGATATAACTAAAATGCAGCTTACCGAACATGAGGAACACGGAACTTTTTTGTCCCATGAACTGCAATCCAAAAAGCTGGAACGATATAAAGCATTTATCAGTGCATCGGATATTGGCGCATGGGAATATTTTTCGGAAACAGATTTTCTTTGGTGCAATGACATATATTTTTCCCTGCTGGGCAGGAATATAAAAGATTATGATTTCTCGGGTTACACTAATTTAAAAGAGGTTTGGACAAACTTATTGCATCCCGAGGATCAGGAAAATGCAATAAAGCAGTTTGCCGCATATCTTAAAAACCCCGAAGGCGCTTATGAGAGTTATTTCAGGATGAAACACGCCAACGGAAGCTGGATTTGGATATGGTCGAGAGGGAGGCTGTTTAAGGATACCAATGAAGGTTCACAGCCTGTTATTATTGGCACCCATGTTGACATCACAAGGCATAAGAAAGCGGAAGAAGCAATACAACGGGAGCGTATTTTACTTAGGACCCTAATTGATACTTTACCTGATACCATTTACGTGAAGGATATTGAAGGCCGGAAAATTATAGCAAACCGGGCAGACGTAGAATGTATAGGATGCTCATCCGAAGAAGAAGTATTGGGCAAGACCGATCTGGATCTGTTTAACAATGACATTGGTCTGCGCGGTTATGAAGATGATATGCGCATACTGAAAACCGGTGAGCCGCTTATAAACCAGGAGGAATATTTTTTGGATGTATCCGGTAAAATGCGGTGGCTGCAAACCACCAAAATCCCGGTGAGGGATGAAAAAGGGCGTATCATTCGATTATTGGGCATCGGCCATGATATAACCGTCAGAAAACAATCGGATGAAGTATTAAAAAAATTAAATGAAGACCTGTACGTGCAATCACAGGAACTGAGCAAGCAAGCCGAAGATCTAAAAAAGCTGAACCAGCAACTGGAAAAGCAAAAAGAACAAGAGCTTGAAAAGGCAATTGCACAAGGGAAATTCGAGATCGCCTCGGAATTTTTACACGATATTGGCAATGCTATGGTTGGGCTTGGTTCGCACTTAAACCGGATCAACCGGGTTGTTGATCAGAATAACCTTGATAATGTAAAAAGTCTAGCAGTCTTTTTAAGAACCCATCAAACAGCCATCGCCGGTACGATTGGCGTTCAAAAGGCAGCAGCTTTAATTGCAATTACAGAAGGTATTGAATCTACTCAATCGAATAACACGCAGGAAATTCACAAGTCAATAACTGAATTGTTAAATATTATAACCCATATCCAGGAAATACTTAATATTCAAAGACAATTGGTACGTGGCCACAGGGGGATACATGAAAGGAAACCGGTTAACCTTGAAAATATTATATATGATTGCAGGTCGATGCTTTTTGCGTCGATCGATAAAAAAGGAATTCAGTTTACAATAAATATAAAACCGGGAACTTACACTATTAAGGGAGACCATACCAAGCTGATGCAGGTAATTTTGAATATCCTTAAAAACAGTATCGAGGCGATAAATATTGATGCGCCTGAAAAGAGTATCACTATTGACATGTATAATGTAAAAGAGGTAGCGGAATTAATTATCACCGACAATGGACAAGGCTTTGATGCCGAAACCTCGAACCTGTTTTTTGTGAGAGGGTTTACCACCAAGAAAAATGGAACAGGACTTGGATTATACAATTGCAGGACTATCATTGAAAGCCATGCCGGCTCATTTGGAATAAAAAGCGATGGCCCGGGCCTTGGGGCCGTTTCCACAATCAGGTTTGCGTTGTAAATTATTTTTTTGACACGATGTACAAGCTCAAGGCGTAAAGCAATTCAACTTGACCGCCGCCGCAAACTAATCTAATCAATTCACTACCGGAAACGCCGATATCCTTAACCGCGCGCCGCCCATGGGCACCAGGGTAAGGCTGGTTTCAGGTTGTTCAGATTTTACCGGGCTTACCGGCAGTACACCGCATAAACCGTATTTATCAATTGTCCAGCCGGGTATTTGTTTGCCTTTGGCTAGCAGGCGTATCGGCGCTGAAGCGTTGGTAAACGGATTATTGTCTTTTGGCCAGGGTTCTTTTTCAACAGTGAAAGATAATTCAGGGTCCTTTTTATCCAGCAAGAGCCCATAGTTCCATGCCGAAACGGGATATATTTCATAAGCAGGCCACTTGGCGGGGTCGGCGTTGGGCTGCCACTTCGAGTCATCGGTAACACTTTTCTTACTGTCCTGCTGTACATATTTCTCATCTATTTTTAATGAAAAGGTTAATGGCCCGTAATTAACGCTTACGCTATTTTTATTTTTTACCCATTCCCGCACTTTTATTGTCATTGGCAGTTGTAAAGCTATTTGATCGCCGTTTTTCCAGGTATTATCCAGCTTAATATATTCACCGGCCTGCGCATTAATCTTTATAGCCTTGCCATTTACTTTTAGGGATGGCACACTACACCATGCCGGTACCCGCAGATAAATTGGAAATGTATTATTGCCGGAGGTTGCTATCCTCATGTCAACTTCATCATTAAACGGATATGTGGTTGTGGTAATAATTTTTACAACATGCCCGTTACCTGCTTTTGCTGTCACCTCGCCTGCGGAATATAACTGCGCCGCCAGGCCGTTATCAGGGGTAGCCATCCAGCTGTTTTCGGCATAATATACCCAACCTGCTGAGTGGTTATGCTGGCAGCAACGGCTGCTAAAAGGGTTCATATTTAAAAACGGGCCGTCGTTATTAATGCCGGGAGCATGATTTTTACTGTCGCTAATCACCATATTTGGAGCTGTTAAATAGCGCAACGCTTTATAATCGGGCGTAAAAGCAGCGGGGAATGTGTTAAAAGCCACATCTTCGCAGTTGTCGGCCCAAAAAGTATCGCCGGTATATTGGAGTAAAAACTCGTCAGAGGTCATTTGTTCAACCATGCCGCAGGTTTCAATTGCCTGCCTCGGATCATCATAGCCTTTTCGCGCATTTTCATCCGCGCCGAACATGCCGCCTGGCACTTGCCCGTAAAGTTTGCGTATTAAGTTAAAGTCGTTATAAGTTGCCTGCAGGTCTTCAGGGTTATTACTTTGCATGTAATAAGTAGCAGGCTCCCTGAAAGATTGAGCAACATTGACGTTATGCCAGTTGGGCAGGTTGTCCTTTTGACGCCAGTTGGCCGTATTCTTGTCGATTTTTGTGGCAAGCTTTAACAGCCACTTTTCGCCGGTGTGGTTATAAAGCCAGTAAACACTAAGCAAATTATCGCCGCCGCGGCTGTTTTCCCAGTAATCTTTCAAAAACATATTATCAGGGATATTTAACTCAAATTTGAAATACCGTTGCATTAAGTTAATTACCCGCGAATCATGTGAATAATCATAATACGATTGCAGGCACCAGAGCATGGGCATATTTCCCCATAAGTCTCTCCTGCCAGGGGCAGTTTCATTTGCCGGGCCAAAATCACCGTTTGCCCGTTGGTTATTAATTACGGCATCTATCCAAAATTTTGTTTGCCCGAGCATTTTTTCATCTTTCAGCATGTAGGCTATGTCGCCATAGCCTTTAAGCCAATAGGGTAATTCCTCCCACCCGAATTTGCCCTTGCCATCCTTATTTAACCAGGCATTATCATTTTTGGAGAGCCAGATGCTTATCTCGCCTAAGTTTCCCGTAAGCCCGGCGCATTGCAGTTCTAACTGCTTTCTTAGCCACCCGGCCGGTTTTATGGCGGTGACAGGCAGTTTTATAAAGTATTGCGGGCTAAGGGGTGCTTTGTTGGATATATAATAGCTGTTATGCCGGTTATTATCTATCTGCTTCACTCCCGCTGCAGATTGAGCATAAGAGCGGTTACAAAGAGCCATTAACAAAACAAATTGAAAAAAACCGAAAGCTATAAAAAAGTGTGAAAATTTATTTTTCATGAGGATTATTCAAGACTGCCCTTTAAATTTAAAAATACAAAAGTAGATGAATTTTCTTTAAAAGCCGCTTTTCCATTAAGCAAGGATTGAGATACAACATTGATGTGCTCACCTGTCTTCTCTCTTTGGCAGAAGACAAATGAGATATGTCTATGGGGGAAAAAATAAAAACAAAGCATGTTGTTCTCTTTTTCTAATTTGGCAGCTTAAAAATCATTCTTTAAGTTTAGGCGAAAAATAAGCAGACTGAACTATTTATGGAGATTAAATTTTATCAATCTTTATTAGACGATATAAAGACAAGGATCCGTAAATCCCAGGTAAAGGCAGCACTTTCGGTTAACGCTGAAATGATCACTCTTTATTGGGACATTGGAAAGTTGATTAACCAGCTACAGAACGAACAGGGGTGGGGCGCAACTGTTACCGCCCGTTTAGCAAATGATATTAAGAATGAGCTTCCTGAAATAAAAGGTTTTTCTGAACGGAACCTGAAGTTTATGGTTCAGCTGTATAAAGAATATGATATTGAGCCTTTAATTGGGAAACAGCCTGTTTCACAATTAGACGATACAACCCAAGCCATAATTGAATTTAGGAAACAGCCTGTTTCACAAATTCCATGGGGCCACAATATTTTGCTGATGCAAAAAATCAAAGACAAGCGAATACGTTTTTGGTATATGGAGCAAGAAATAGAAAATGAATTAAAAAATTAGAGTGGATTGAAAATGAGATACCTTGAAACAAATAGAATTTCTGCGTTACTATTTTTAATGTTGTTAACAGCTTCCGTAAAAACCGTAAACAGCCAAAAACGATCACTAATCAAAGATACCGTCTTCACCCAAGCCTCCATTTTAAAAATAATGAAGCGCGTTGGCGACTGGCAGTTACAATCATGGAAAACCAATGGTTTCAAACACAAAAAAACTGACTGGACAAATGCCGCTTTGTATACTGGTCTTTTTGATTTGAGCAGGGTTAGCGGCGATGAGAAATATGACCAAACACTTATAACAATCGGCAACGATGTAAATTGGAATACCGGCAGCAACAGGCTAATGGCCGATGATTATTGTGTAGGGCAAACCTATTCATTGTTGTATATGAAATATAAAAGGCCCGAAATGATAACACCATTTAAACATCTTGCAGATAGTATTGTGAGTTTGCCTTTTAATGAATCGCTGGAGTGGAAAAATGGTATACAAAACCGCGAATGGGCCTGGTGCGATGCCTTGTTCATGGGGCCTACGGCGTTAGCTTATTTATCAACGGCCACCGGCGATTTGAAATATTTAGATAAAGCAGTCACACTCTGGAAGAAAACCACAGATTATTTATATGATCAGCAAGCACACCTTTATTCAAGAGATGGCAGTTATTTGAATAAAAAAGAAAAAAATGGTACCAAGGTATTCTGGTCGCGGGGGAATGGCTGGGTGTTGGCCGGGTTAGCCAGGGTATTAGAGAATATGCCCACTGATAATCCAGACAGGCAAAAGTTTGTTAACCAGTTTAAAGATATGGCTGCAGAGGTCGCCTCGCTGCAGCAGCCCGACGGCAGCTGGCATGCCTCCCTGCTCGATCCCGATAGTTACCCTATCAAAGAAACCAGCGGCACCGGTTTTTATTGCTATGCGATTTTATGGGGCATAAATCATGGAGTTTTAAGCACGGCGCAATACCTGCCGGTTGCAAAAAAAGCATGGATAACCCTGGTGACATCGGTTCAGCCGGATGGGATGCTGGGCTATGTTCAGCCAATAGGCGGCAGCCCGGATAAGGTAACTGAGCAAAGTAATGAGGTGTACGGAACAGGTGCTTTTTTGCTTGCCGGCGCACAGTTGTACGAATATATAAATAAACACCATGGGAGAATTGCAAGCGGAAAAGCCAAAGCTAAAAATCAGTGAAATCAAATGAATCAGTATAAATCTGTGATCAAAGTTTCGCCCTGGTAGATAGCGCTACAACGCTGGCGCCCATAAGAGCTATTAACAAAAATGAGGCCCTTAACGTAGCCAGGCTGGCTATAAAACCTATTACAGGCGGGCCGACCAGGAAACCGACAAAACCAATAGTAGATACAATGGTAATTGCCACGCCGGGCGACGTGTTTTTTGATTTTCCTGCGGCGCTGTATATCATAGGCACCACAGAACAAACGCCGACGCCAACCAAAAGAAATCCCGCTATGGTTGTATAGAAGTAAGGTAGAAACACTGCAATGAGCAATCCTGCCGTGGTTAAGGAACCACTGATCTGTAAGGTGCGTTTTAAGCCATAGCGATGAGCAAATTTATCCGCGATAAACCTGCCGGACGCCATAGTCGACATAAAAGCCGTGAAGCCAACACCCACCAGCGAAGGCGGCGCCAGTATTACTTTTTTTAAATAAATATTGCTCCAGTCGAACATGGCGCCCTCGCAGATCATGGAGCAGAAGGCGATAGTCCCCAAAGGAACTAAAGGGGCGAATAGCCTGGTTATCTTTTGAAAAAATTCACTAATCTTTTTTTGAAATGCTATGGAGGATGAGGACGGATTTTTGACCGTTCCGGCATCATCGTAGAGATAACCCGAAGCGATACTAACGCCAATGATCAGGATCACTAAAATAGCGGCGAAATGATGGAAAGGACTTATGCCGCGGCCGATCATAAAAATGCCGATACCTGCGCCTGTAAATCCTCCAAGGCTCCATAAGCCATGAAATGAAGCCATTATCGGTTTATTATACAGGCTTTCGGCAGCCACGGCCTGGGTATTAACAGAAATATTAATGGTGTTGCCTGCAAAACCATAACAAAACAAGCTAACTACCAGCTGAAATGTATTTTGGGCCAGACCCAAACTTACCAATGCTAAACCATAAACCAATATAGCGCCAAGCAATAATTTTTTGCTTCCGATTTTTGTGATGACCCAGCCTGAAAAGGGAAGGGAGCACATTAACCCAACCGGGAGTGAAAACAGCACAGCGCCTAAAGCGGCATACGAAAGCCCCATGGTATGCTGTATTGTTACAATACGGGATGTCCAGCTTGCAAAAGCTAACCCAGCCATAAAAAACAGCGATCCAACCGCAATTCGGAGCGTTGTTCTGTTAATGGTTATCGGGCTTATCGTGGTGTCCATTGATATTTTTGTCATCTTAGTGTATATTTTACACTAAGCTTGTTTACACAAAAATAAGTAAATTTTTTTGAATAGGAAAGTGAATGGTGAACCTTTTTATACCGGTTAATCCCTGATTTCCTCGTTTTCAAATATATCCTGAATTAGCAGTTGGTCATCGCCATTAGCGGCCATTTCTTTAAAAGCCTGCTCCCAGTCTCTGCGTTGCGGCTTACCGGGCGCACTGATAATGATATGTTTTCCTTTTACTTCAATAATAACCTTGTCTTCAATAAAACATTCATTTAAAACATGCTGAGGCAGGACAATTCCTTTCGATGTCCCTATTTTTATTATGCTCGATTTCATGATGTAAGACTATAACAGATTATAACAATATGCAATTAAAAATAATTTAAATTTGAACATGAAATTTATAATCAAGGTTTTTTCTATAACCATCTTATCAATACACAGCATATACTTTTTCGCTAATGCCCAGCAGAAAACAAAACCGGATGATGGCAATTTATTCAGCGCCGGTTATGCCTCCGGCTTTATCGGCGGTTTGTACGATGCTTATTATCCATATAAAAAACTGGAACTCCATGGCGATTTTGGTTTGGGCGCCCCTGACAAACTTGATGGCGAGATCATTATGCTGCACGGCAAACTTTACCAAACCCAGGCAACAGGAAAAACTGCTTTAATGAGCGATACCGGCAAGACACCTTACGCTGTTGTTTGCTTTTTTCATGCGAACAAGGTTTTCAGGCCCGGCAAACGGTTGGGTAAGACAGCGCTTTTTCATTACCTCGACAGTGCGCTTACCAATCAAAACGGCATGTATGCCATCCATATCAAGGGCATGTTCAGTTATATAAAAACGAGGGCATTTCCACCGGTTTATCGGAAACCCTATTTACCGCTTGCTGCCATGCTCGACAGGCAGCATTTTTTTGAGTTTCATAATATCAGCGGCGACCTCGTAGGCTATAAACTGCCCGCATTTTTAGAGGGCGCTCAGATCAGCGGGTACCACTTTCATTTTTTGTCGGATAAGAAAGATCATGGAGGGCATGTAATCGATGTAATTGCGGATGATATAATCATTGAGGTTGATACCCTTAACAGCTATACCATCGACCTGCCCCAAACCGATGATTTTAAAAATTTCGACTTTAAAAAGGACCGTAAGGAGGAAATAAAAAGTGTGGAGAATGGGAAAAAGCAGTAATAGAGACTTACGAAGTTTAAAAAACTTCGTAAGTCTAAGTAGAGAAAATTATTTCTGCGCCCCTTCCGTTACCGGGTTCGCATATTTATCATATAAATCAACCGCATACCCGCTTTTCTTAAGGCCATCAAGTATTTGTGCCGAATTGCCGACAATTACAATGCGGAGATTATCGGCATCAATATATTTTTGAGCGACACGCATTATGTCATCAGCTGTTACCGCATTTACTTTTTGCAGATAGGTTTTATAAAAATCAGCGGGAAGGTTATTGATGAGTATATTACTGGCAAACGAGGCAGTACGGGCAGGGTCTTCCAGTCCTCTCGCGAATGAGCCGTTATACAGTGCCTTCGCATTGGCTAATTCTTCATCGGTTACTTTTTCAGCGCGGATGCGATTGATCTCAACTAAAAATTGGGTAACGGCGCTGTCGGTTTTGGCGTTTCGAACCGAAGCGTTGGCATCGAAAGTACTCTGAAACCTGCCGGAACCTAAGCTTGAATAGGCGCCGTAAGTAAATGCGTGCTTTTCTCGCAGGTTCATAAATAAGCGGCTTTGCGGACCGCCGCCCAATATGTAATTAGCCAGTAAGGCCGGGAAATAATCAGGGTCGTTCATTTTCAGATGAACCAGGTTAACCACATTGATCTCTGATTGCACAGCGTTAGGCACATCGACCAGATCAATTTCCGTTTTGGACGGATTTGGAACTTCGGGCAGTTTTGGCAGCGTTAACGCAGGTCCGCTCCAGGCGCCGAATACTTCTGTTGCCAGCAGCCTGGCTTCCGCGGGTTTAATATCGCCGATGATGGTTAAATAGCCCCTCGATGGCGTTATATATTTGGCGTAAGCGTCTTTTACATCCCGCAAGGTAAGGTTTTGTACAGTTTCTTCGGTCTCAAACTCGCCATCGGGATGTGTTTTGCCATAAGTAAGGGCATTAGTAACCCTTGATGCAATAGCTTTGGTGTTTTTTGCCTGTGCTTTTAAGCCGGTTAATTCCTGTGATTTCAGCTTGTCAAATGATTCCTGGGTAAACGCCGGCTCTTTTAAAGCCTGGCCCATCAGGGTAAATGCATCTTTAAAATAGCGTGTCAGTGCCGAAGTATATCCGCCGCCTGAACTCAAGTTCACAGTCGCGCCAATCTTATCAACAGCTTCGTCAAAGGCGGCTTTGGGCATGGTTTTAGTGCCCTCGTTCAGCATGCTGCCCATCAATGATAATACGCCTGCTTTACCGCCTTCGGTTATCGGGCCTGCATCGATGACAAAATTAGCGGTGACCTTTGGCAGGCGATGGTCTTCGACCACCAAAACGATAATGCCATTTGGTAATTTATAGGTAACAGGGTCTTTAATAGTTAAAACAGGCGCCGGGCCCGGTGCCGGTTGTTTGCTGCGGTCGATGGTTATTTGAGCCTGCGCAAATTGCATTAACAACGTCCCGGCAACTAACATTATATATTTCTTCATGATCTTTTTCGTGCTTTAATGTGTTATTGAGCTTTGCCTTTTCCGGGCAGGTAATACAATACCAGGCGGCGGTTAGCATCCAGGTATTTACGTGCGGCATCCCTTAACTCTTCCCTGGTAATGGACCTGATCAGCGTTAACTCCTCATTAACTTCGTTGGTATTCTTATGATAAAAAGTATAGGCATTGGCGAGGTCTTCGGCAATGCCGAGCTGACGAGTATTGGCATTTACAAAATTATCTTCAAATTGATTTTGCAATTTCTGATAATCTTCCGGGCTAATGCGGTCGGTTTGAAGTTTAATTATTTCCTCGTCAATGTCTTTCAGCAAAGTAGCCAGCGCGGCGCCATTGTTTGGCAATGCGCCGATAATATACATGCCATAATCTTCCAGTGAATTATTAAAAGCAAGCACCTGCAAAGCTTCCTTTTTTTCATCCACCATTTTTTTATAAAGCCTTGAGCTTCCTCCGGCCGAAAGAATATTCGAGATCATTTGCATCACTTTAGCATCCCTGGTGTCCTTGCCCGGTACACGGTAGGCCACACTAACCAGCGGGATTTGAGTGTTAGCATCGTAAAAAGTATCTATAATGGGTTTGGTAATAGGCGCTTCTTCGGTTTTATGGTAAACAACCGGCGCACCTTTAGGGATAGGCCCAAAATAAGCGGCAATAAGCTTTTTGGTTTTAGCGATGTCAATATCGCCGGCAATAGTTAACACGGCGTTGTTGGGCACATAATATTGTTTAAAAAAAGCTTTAAACTCGTCCAGTTTGGCCGCATCGATATCCTTCATTTCGCCAATTACCCCGTTATGGTAAGGATGAGCCTGGAAAAGGTCGTGCGCTACGATGTTGATAAAATTACCGTAGGGCCGGTTATCAAAACTCTGGCGTTTTTCTTCTTTCACCACTTCGTCCTGCGTTTTCACGCCTATCTCATTTATCACCGGGTGCATCATGCGTTCGCTTTCAAGCCAAAGCCCCGTTTCCAGATCATTGGATGGGAATACCTCGTAATAAAAGGTTCTGTCCTGTGTAGTGTTGGCATTGTTGGTGCCGCCGTTGGCTGACACGATCTTAAAAAACTGGCCGCGCTTTATATTTTCGCTGCCCTCAAACAGCAGGTGTTCAAAAAAATGCGCGAATCCTGTGCGGCCCGGTACTTCGTTTTTCGAGCCTACATGGTACATCACAGATACCGCAACGACCGGCGCATGATGGTCATCGTGCAGAATAACATGCAGTCCGTTGGGTAGATCGTATTCCGTAAATTGTACTTTTTGCGCCTTTACAGTTAAGCCTGTTAACGTTAATGCAGTTAGTGCACATAAAACTTGTTTTGGTAAATGCATATTTAATATGATTTTTGGCTAAATTATCAAAATTGTTTTAACAGCAGATTTTCGCCGGTTAAAAACTATTAAACAAAAAAACCTCACCACAAAGCAAGGTTTTTATTGATCTTGTTACCTGTTGAAATAAAAGCCTATTTGGCGTCGCGTTTAAGCGTAGTGTGCATTTTCATTCCCTGGTAATCTATATCCATGCCAATTGAATCGGCATCAGGATAAAATTTGCCGGTATGTTTAACGTCTGTCCCGTTTACGGAGATGCTAAAGGTAAAATCGGTGGGGCTTATTATTTTACCGTCAGTTATTGTAATGTCACCCTGCGGTCCTGACGTAATTCCGGTTAGTTTGCCGCTATCCGTCTTAAAAGTATAAGTAAGCGGGATCTCATTGCCATCGGGGGTTTTAAGCGTGCCTGACCATTTGCCGGCTAAGTCTGCAACAATCGCAAAACAAACCATAAAGCAGCATACCAATGCCGTGGTTGTAAAAATTTTTCTTTTCATGATTTAATTTTTTATAAGATGTAGTATTTAGTTTACTGTTACAGTTAAATAAAGGTATGATTTAATTATAAGATCCAGAGGTAGGGAAAATGTTTTTGTTAATTAATAAAAGATCGACCAGTTTTGTCCTGGCTCTTGATTCTTGGCTCTTGGTTCTATTTACTTGCCCTTTGAAGCGTTGCGTGTGTTTTGGTGCCGGCAAAATCAACATCCATGCCAATAGAATCGCCCTTGGCATAGTAGGTGCCTTTATGTGCATAGGGCCTGCCTTCCACGGTAACACTAAAGGTCATGATATTATTACTTACTTTACCGCTGTCTAATGATACAACTCCCTGCGAGGTATCCAGGTTGCCGGTTAATTTATCGCCGTCAACTGTAAATGTATAGGTAAGCGGATACTGGTTACCATCGGGAGCATTTAATACGCCCGAAAATTTGCCGTTCATATCGGCAATAACTGCTGCTATGCCTACTGCGGCGAAACAACATAATAATACGATGGTTGTGAGGATCTTTCTTCTCATAACGAAAGGTTTTTATCTAAGATGCAAAAAACCAGAAAATGTTACAGGGAGATTAAATTTTATTGGAGAATTATTTAAGTGGATCAGGAACCAGGAGCCAGTAGCAGGAATCGAAAAGCTTGTGAATTACTAACCTTTACCGGACAACTATGGGATCAGATATTTACAAAATTTGTTTGCTTAACGTGAGTTCGATATAATTCTTTAACTCAGGCATTCCGTTTCGCCTGACCTAAATCCTCTCCTTCATGGAAGTCCTTCGGACAAAGGAGAGGACTTTTACCGCTCCCTTAAGCTAAATGTTTTAGAACCCTCCCCTTTGGAGAGGGCAGGGTGAGGCGAATAGCGGGCTTATATCGAGCTGAAGTTAGTTTAGTTTTGCCAAAAGTAGGATCGCAATTAAACTTAATCATAAAGCATATGTTAAGCTTATGATTCATAGTAATGCCTAATTGATGATTTGTTAACATTTGATTGTTTGTTAACATTTGGGTCTTGTTCGAACTATGATTTATAGGATTTGAGGATTCCAGGATTATTATTTCGCGTTTATTATGGTAAACAAGGTTATCTTATACCAATTGTTCCTTTGATGTGAAGATAATTGGTTCACCTAACTCTGCTTCTAATTTAGCCAAAGTTTTTAGGGTTAAATTATGACTGCCTTTTAACCATTTGTTAATTTCTGAAGGTTTTTTATTCATTTTTTCAGCCAGGGATTTTTGGGTATAGCCTTTCGCTTTTAGAATTTGGTTGATCCTTAAAACAATATCCGTGTATTGACGGACGAAAATGCGCACTTCTTCGGGAGTTTCTTTTTGGATTCTTTCTGCGACTTTACTTCTCATGTCGAAACTGATTTATAGAAAAATTTCTTCATCGCCGTTAGCCGATAAAATGTACACTTAGTTGCCTCATCATCCCAAATTTCTAATGCAAATATATTCACTTATAAGTTAATTTACAATTAACTGCTATTAATTTAATTTTTATCGATATAAAAGTTCATAATTTAAAACTACAGCGATTAATCCAATATTCAAAATAACAACTTGTTGTCCACATCTATTGTTCCCCACATCGAGAAAGTCCGGTGGACAAATCACACGCCGAAATAATTGTAAACCCTCATAAGTCACTGTAAACCATGAAGTAGCTGATTAACAGATAGATGCAGCTATGTAAACCCTAAATTATGTAAACCTTTGTAAACCCACTTTTCCGATTTACGAATTCAACGGATCTAATATAATTGCGTTGTGTCACTTATAAATTGACGTTTGGCTTTTAGTCATCCCGATAGCTATCGGTCGCCTTAAGCTCTCCCGGTAGCTATCGGAAGTGAAGAAGAGGACAAAATTCGACTTAATTGCATAACCCGACGAAATTCATTCCCTACAAATCCTAAATCTATGTATTTTTGAAACGCTTTATTTCGTTACTAATAAGCTGATGCGCTGAGAAACGTTAAACTAAATTGATATGATGAAAAAGATTGGCCTATTGATTATTACTTGCTCTTGCTTGTCGGCCTACGCACAAAAAAAGGATTATCCCATACAACCGGTCCCATTTACCAGCGTGAAACTTACCGACCATTTCTGGACATCAAAAATTGAAACTAACCGCACCGCGACTATTCCTGCTTCCTTCGCACGATGCGAGAGTACCGGGCGGGTAAAAAACTTTGTGATGGCGGCCGAGCATAAAGGCAAATTCTGTACCACTTACCCTTTTGATGATACCGATATTTACAAAACCATCGAGGGAGCGTCATACTCATTAGCCGTTTATCCTGACCCAAAATTATCGGCATACATTGATTCACTGATTACCATCGTTGGAAAAGCGCAGGAGCCTGATGGTTACCTATATACCGCCCGCAGTATTGACCCATTGCACCCACATTCGTGGGCCGGCCCGGAAAGATGGGTGAATGAACAAAAAAGCAGCCACGAGCTATACAATTGCGGCCACATGTACGAGGCTGCTGCCGCCCATTACATGGCAACCGGCAAACGCAATTTTTTAAATATAGCGCTAAAAAATGCAGACCTTTTAGTACGCACTTTTGGCCCTGATAAAAAGCATGTTGCCCCCGGCCACGAAATTGTGGAGATGGGTTTGGTAAGACTGTACCGCATCACCGGCAAAAAGGATTACCTTGATTTGGCCAAATTCTTTATCGATCAGCGCGGCATTAAACAATACAACAAAAAAAGCCATAACGTTTACGAAAACGGCACTTATTTCCAGGATGACAAACCGGTAATTGACCAGGACGAGGCGGAAGGCCATGCCGTCCGTGCCATGTACCTGTATTCTGGCATGGCAGATGTAGCCGCTTTGACAGGGGATTCGGCCTACATAAAAGCAATTGATAAGATTTGGAACAATATGGTGGGCAAAAAAATGTACGTACAGGGCAGCATAGGCGCGGTTGGAGACGGCGAACGTTTCGGCGATAATTATGAATTGCCCAATGCCACCGCCTATAACGAAACCTGCGCCGCCATTGGCAGCGTATTCTGGAACCAACGCATGTTCTTGCTGCATGGCGATTCGAAATATATCGATGTGATGGAAAAAACGTTGTACAACGGTTTGATTTCTGGCGTTGGCTTGGATGGGAAATCGTTTTTTTATACCAATGCCATGCAGGTGAGCAACAGCTTTACACAGCCAGATTTGGAAAGGGAACGCTCGGGCTGGTTCGAATGCTCCTGCTGCCCCACAAATGTGGTGCGTTTAATTCCGTCTATCCCCGGCTATATTTACGCGCAAAACGGCAATGATGTTTATGTGAACCTTTTCATCAGCGGTACGGGCAATTTAACGGTGAATAATAAAGCTTTAAAGATCATCCAGCAAAATAATTACCCCTGGGAAGGCGCTTTGGCGTTTACCATCGACCCTGCATCAGCTATGGAAATGAACTTAAGGATCCGTATACCCGGATGGGCGCAAGACCAGGCAATGCCATCAGACCTTTATACTTATGAAAAACCATCCGCACAAAAAATTGAAATAAAGGTTAATGGAAAGCCGGTTGATTACCAAATGATTAAAGGTTATGCTGTGATCAGCAAAAAATGGAAAAAGAATGATAAAGTGGAACTGACTTTACCTATGGATGTGCGCAGGGTAGTTGCCAACGCAAATGTGCCTGACGACAATGGAAAAGTTGCCCTGCAGCGCGGCCCTATTATGTACTGCGCCGAGTGGAAAGATAATGATGGCAAAGCAGGTAACATCATCGTTCCGAAAGGAACTATTTTTACAACGCAATATGTACCTTCGCTGTTAAACGGCGTCACTGTTTTAAAAGGCGAAGTAAAAACTGTTAATGTTGACGAATCAACGCAAACCATTACTACCGAAAATAAAACCATGACAGCTATACCCTATTATTCGTGGGCCAACAGGGGCAAGGGCGAAATGACGGTTTGGTTCCCCGAACAGGTAAAGGATGTGGAACTGATCACGAGATAAAAACAATGTTTAAATGAGAAAGATATTTATGCTGATCTGCCTGGCCGCGGTCCTTTGTTTAAAGGCTGCAGCGCAGGAAGTTCCCATCAACAAAGGTTGGAAATTTAAAACAGGCGATTCATCCCAATGGGCGTCGCCAACTTATTACGACCAAAATTGGAAACCTATAAGCGTGTACCATAGCTGGGAATCGCAGGGTTATCCTAACTATGATGGCTTTGGCTGGTACAGGCTGCATGTGGTTATACCCTCATCTATAAAAGAACAATCGTATCTTAAAGACAGTGTCCGCCTTGACCTTGGTATTATTGATGATAATGACGAGGTTTATTTGAATGGTAAGCTGATTGCTGAACATGGCGGCAAAGGCGGTAGTATCAAAACCTCGCAGTACGGCCCGCGCAGCTATGTGATAGCTGCTGATAACCCGGCAATTTTATGGGATAAGGAGAATGTGCTGGCTATACGCATATTTGACACCGGCGGTGATGGCGGTATTTACGGCGATGTCCATAAGATCAGCATGGCCGACCTGATGGATAATGTGAGCATCAATACTGATGCCGATTTTAGTTACGACGACAAGGATAACCTGGTTAAATCTATTAAACTTGTATCAAAAGGCAATTACTCTTACAAAGGGCATTTGGCGTTTAAGGTTACCGACCCTGAAAATAATAGTGTTGTTTATGAGAAAACCAACTATGCCGATTTTTCTGTTGGAAAACCATTCACCTACACTTTTAACTTAGCCCGGCTGGATAAAAAATCGTATCTGCTCAGTTATCTTTTTACCGATGAAAAATCCGGCAGATCAAAAAGCAAAACAGAGGGGACGCCTTATGTACTTACGCCCTATCCGGGTGTAAAACCACGCATTAATGGCGCAGATGTTTTCGGCGCACGTCCCGGCGATCCGTTTTTGTACATGATACCGGCAACCGGCAAAAAGCCTTTGGTTTACTCCGCTACAGGTTTGCCCGATGGCTTAAAACTCGATGGCAAAACCGGCATTATTACCGGGGTGGTTAATCAAAAAGGCGATTATCCTGTTGTATTTACCGTACATAACAGTTTGGGCAGCAAAACTAAAAAATTCACGATAAAGATTGGCGACCTTATCGGCTTAACCCCTGCGTTAGGGTGGAATAGCTGGAATGCATTTGGATTAACAGTAAATGATCAAAAAGTCCGTGTTGCTGCCAAAACAATGGGCGATAAATTGAGTGCGCATGGCTGGACGTACATCAATATAGATGACGGATGGGAAGCGCCACAACGCACCGCCAGCGGAGAGATTACCCCTAATCAAAAATTCCCTGATATGAAGGGGCTTACCGATTATGTGCATAGTCTCGGCTTAAAAATGGGTATTTACTCATCGCCTGGCCCGAAAACCTGCGGAGGTTATTTGGGAAGCTGGCAGCACGAAGACCAGGATGCCAAAACCTATGGCGACTGGGGCATAGACTATTTGAAATACGACTGGTGTTCCTATTCGGAAGTAACTGATAAAAACCCTACCCTTGAGGATTTTAAAAAGCCTTACCAGGTGATGCGTGCTTCATTAGATAAAGTACCCCGCGATATTATGTTCGGTTTTTGCCAATACGGCATGGGAGATGTGTGGAAATGGGGTGCGGAAATTGGCGGGAACAGCTGGCGCTCAACCGGCGATATTGAAGATACCTGGAAAAGCATGTCGACTATTGGGTTTAACCAAATTGCTGATGGGCCTTACGCCCAGCCCGGTCATTTTAACGACCCGGACATGCTGGTCGTTGGCAAAGTGGGCTGGGGCGATAACCAGCGCAACAGCCGACTCTCGCCTGATGAGCAATATACCCATATCAGTTTATGGAGCCTTTTATCAGCGCCATTGCTTATCGGTTGTGATATGGGCAAGCTCGACAGGTTTACACTCGGCCTGCTTACAAATGATGAAGTAATAGCGATTGACCAGGATGCTTTGGGAAAGGAAGCCCACCAGGCAATTAAAACGGACAATTACCAGGTTTGGATAAAAGACCTGGAAGACGGCGGCAAGGCGGTAGGGATATTTAATACGTCAGACAACTATCAAACTATTACACTAAATTTCAAGGATAATGAATTGAGCGGCTATACCAAAATACGAGACGTATGGCAGCAAAAATATATAATTACAAGTGGGACTGATTTTACGACAAAGGTAGCGCCGCATGGGGTGGTAATGGTGAAGATGAGTAAGTAAATGCATGGGTTGTGCGATTCTTCGGGGAGGGGTGGCGGTGGGTACGCTAATGCATGGCGGCGATCACTCACCCGGTCTTAGCTTCGCTCGACCACCCTCTCTTTTGCAGGCAAAAAAGAGGGTAAGGAAAGTTATTTTTTTACCCTCTTTCCGCCGCAGGCGAAGAGAGGGTGGACAAGCGCAGCGATGTCCGGGTGAGTAGACTATGCGAGCGATATTACCGCCAATGCAAACAAACATTAGTAAAACAGTAAAACAGAATATGGGCATAACATGGAAAGGCGTTTTCCCCGCCGTAACCACAAAATTCAACGACAAAGATGAGCTTGATTTTGAGGCCTTTGATAAAAATATCGAAGCGCAAATAGAAGCAGGGGTTAAAGGGATAATTATAGGCGGCTCTTTGGGCGAAGCCAGTGTTTTAACCGATCATGAAAAAATTGATTTGTTAAAGCAAACCATTAAAACGGTAAACAAAAGAGCTTATGTTATTTTAAATATCGCGGAGCAAACTACCAGGGCGGCATTGCAATGTGCCGAAAACGCTTTAAAATATGGCGCTGATGGCTTAATGATGCTCCCGCCGATGCGTTATAAGGCCGATGATAACGAAACGGTGCAATATTTCGCAACAATAGCAAAAAGTACACCGCTGCCCATTATGATCTACAATAACCCGTATGACTATAAAATAGAGGTTACGCTGGATATGTTTGAACAACTGACTAAATACGATAATATACAGGCAGTAAAGGAATCAACCCGCGATGTAAGTAATGTGACCAGGATGATCAACCGCTTTGGCGACAGGTTTAAGATATTATGCGGTGTAGATACTTTAGCATTGGAAAGTTTATTTATGGGCGCCAATGGCTGGGTGGCCGGATTGGTGGATGCATTTCCGAGAGAAACTGTCGCTATCTTTAACCTCGTAAAACAGGGCCGCCACCAGGAAGCATTAGCTATTTACCGCTGGTTTTTACCGGTGCTTGAGCTGGACATTCATCCGAAACTGGTTCAATATATTAAGCTGGCCGAAGCAGAAACAGGTTTGGGCACCGAAAATGTAAGGCAGCCGCGGTTACCGCTTGTCGGCGAAGAGCGCGAACGAATTTTGAGCATCATTCATAAAGCAATTGCTAACAGGCCGGAACTTCCGGTTGGCAGTTGGGGAGTTGAGGCTGTATTGGATGTTACCAGGGTTAATTAAAATAAAAGCTGCATGTCATGGCGGAAGAACCCCCCAGGACAACGCCGGAAAAAGACACAATGAAGCGTTTAATAAGCTTATTGATTCATTGCCGTTGGCTTTAGCCAACGGACAAAAAGGAGATAGTTCAAAGGCTTTAGCCAAACTATTATTTAGGCTAAAGCCTGATTACTCTGACTATCTATTCCGTCCGCTAAAGCGGACGGCAATGAATTTAGAAACTTAAAAATTTTATTATCTACACGACTATGGATACAAGAAATTTAACCGGATATAATTATTTACCCGAACATGGTAATAAATTTAAAGCAATTGATCCTGCGTTGGGAGTAGACCTTCCGGGAGAATTTTATGTGGCGGGTTTATCTGATGCCGACAAGGCATTAAACCTGGCCGATAGGGCTTTTGAGGAATACCGCTATGTCGGCAAAAGTAAAAAAGCCGCCTTTTTACGCAGTATCGCCGATGAAATTTTAGCATTAGGCGATGAATTAATAGAACGGGCCATGGCCGAAAGCGGCCTGCCTGCAGCCCGCCTGGAGGGTGAGCGGGCGCGTACGGTTGGCCAGCTGAATATGTTTGCCAATATGTTAGATGAAGGTTCATGGGTTGAAGCAGTGATTGATACGGCAATACCCGATCGCCAGCCCTTGCCAAGGGTTGATATACGCAAAATGCTGGTACCCATAGGGCCTGCCGTAGTATTTGGCGCGAGCAATTTTCCATTGGCATTTTCGGTTGCGGGAGGTGATACAGCTTCGGCGCTGGCCGCCGGTTGCCCGGTTATTGTTAAGGCACATCCTGCCCATCCTGGGACAAGTGCGCTGGTTGCCGCCGCCATCAAAAAAGCTGCTGAAAAGCATAATATGCCCGATGGCGTTTTCTCCATATTGTACGATGACGGCTATACAATCGGCGAAGCCCTGGTAAAACATCCCAAAACTAAAATCGTAACATTTACCGGTTCATTTAAAGGCGGAATGGCATTGGTAAAAATGGCGCGCGAACGTGAAGCGCCCATTCCGGTTTTTGCCGAAATGGGCAGCATTAACCCGATCATATTATTGCCGCAAGCATTGGAAATCCGGGCCGAAGAACTCGCAAAAATATATGGGTCCATTACCACCAACGCCGGGCAGTTTTGCACCAAACCAGGTTTATTACTGGCAATTAAATCAGAAGAATTAGAACGTTTTAAACAAGCGCTTGGCGCCGGGATAGCGAATGTTAACTCTGCCACTATGCTTACACCGGGTATATCTGCAAACTTTGTTAAATTATCAAAGGACCGGCTTGCTGAAAATATGGTTTCTGTTGTAGCGCAATCGGATAAACTAAATACTGAAAAAATAAACCAAAGCCTGGCGGTAGTTACTGAGATCAGCGCTTCGGATTTTTTAACTGATGAAAAATATAAAGAAGAAGTTTTTGGACCCTATGCTATGCTGGTTGTAGCCGATGATCTGGCACAACTGGAGCAAGTGATCGATTCGCTCCACGGGCAGTTAACAGTAACAGTAATGGCCGAAAAAGAAGAGTTGCCAAAATATAAGCAACTCACAGATAAGCTGGTAAATTTAGCGGGAAGAGTAATATTGAATGGCCCGCCGACAGGAGTTGAAGTGGGCAATGCCATGCAGCATGGCGGACCGTTCCCGGCAACTTCCGACAGTCGTTTTACTTCAGTAGGCACAGGCGCTATCAAACGCTTCGTCAGGCCGGTTTGCTGGCAAAACTGGAGCGAGGAATTGTTGCCTGATGAACTAAAGACAGACAATCCCTTAAAAATATGGCGATTGTTTAATAATGAATGGACTAAAGAATAGTCATTGAGTCATTAGGTCATTGAGTCATTAAATAAAAGATCCGATGACTCAAGGACCTAATGACCTAATGACTCAATGACTTAATGATCAATGACAAAAACATTTTTCTGCATCGATGCACACACCTGCGGTAACCCGGTAAGGCTTGTGGCCGGAGGCGGCCCGAACCTGCAGGGTAATAACATGAGCGAAAAACGTCAGCACTTTTTAAAAGAATACGACTGGATACGCAAAGGTTTGATGTTTGAACCGCGCGGTCATGATATGATGTCGGGGAGTATTCTTTATCCTCCGCATAATCCTGAAAACGATGTGGCCGTATTATTTATTGAAACCAGCGGATGTTTGCCTATGTGCGGGCATGGCACTATCGGCACCGTTACAATTGCCATTGAGGAAGGACTGATCCTCCCAAAAACTCCCGGAATTGTGCGTATGGAAGCGCCGGCCGGGCTGGTTTTGATCGAATATAAACAAGAGGGTAATAAAGTTAAATCGGTTAAGCTTACCAATGTGCCTGCTTATCTTGCCGCCGAAAATTTGGAAATGGAATGCCCCGATTTGGGAATACTGACAGTTGATGTAAGCTATGGCGGTAATTTTTATGCTATTATTGATCCTCAGCCAAACTTTAAAGGACTTGAAAACCATACGGCTGACCAGCTGATCTCATGGAGCCGCGTTTTAAGGAAAAATATAAATGAAAAATATACTTTTATTCATCCCGAAAATCCAACAATTAACGGTTGCTCACATATCCTTTGGACAGGTAAAACCATAGCCCCCGAAGCAACAGCCCGCAATGCTGTTTTTTATGGCGACAAGGCGATTGACCGTTCCCCCTGCGGAACTGGAACCTCGGCACGGATGGCGCAATGGCATGCAAAAGGGAAATTAAAAAAAGGGGATATCTTTATCCATGAAAGCATAATAGGCAGTCAGTTTATTGGCAGGGTAGAAGATGAGGTAATGGTAGGTGATAAAATGGCCATTATACCAAGCATTGAGGGTTGGGCAAGGGTATATGGCTATAATACCATAAAAATTGATGATGAAGATCCGTATGCTTATGGGTTCCAGGTAATATGAACTTAAAACGGTTCCATACTATCACACATTATGTAAGGCCTTCGTTGTAAAATACAAAACGATAATAGCAATCCCTGCTATAATTCTGTAAACTCCGAATAGCTTAAAGCCCTTCGTTTGTAAAAAAGTAATAAACCCTTTTATAGCCAGCAAGGCCACTATAAAGGCAATTGCGCTTCCGATAAGCAGGTACTTAATATCATGGTGCAGCTGACCGGTGCTTAGTGTATTCGCTTTATGGAAATCCCAAAGATCTTTTACTGTAGCCCCAAACATGGTTGGCACTGCCAGGAAGAATGAAAACTCAGCCGCAGCTGTACGGCTCAGCTTTTGCGACATGCCGCCAACTATTGAAGCAGCCGAACGTGATACGCCAGGCACCATAGCGAGACACTGAAAAAAACCAATTTTCAGGGCGGTGATATGGTTTATTTCTTTTTCGTCATCAATCCCCGGCTTATTAAACCAATCATCAACAAAAAGGAGAATGATGCCGCCAACTACAAATGCAATGGCGACCACCAGGGGGCTTTCGAGTAATTTATCGATATGTTTTTTTAACAGAAGCCCCAGTATCACGGCAGGGATAACGCCTATAACCAGTTTAACATAAAAATCAACTGAGCGGATAAAGCGTTTAAAGTAAAGTACCACCACGGCAAGTATGGCCCCCAACTGAATAACAATCTCGAAAAGTTTTACAAATGCATCAGTGCTGATACCCATTAATGAGCTTGTAATAACCATATGCCCGGTTGATGAAACCGGTAAAAACTCCGTAAGGCCTTCAATAATTGCAAGGACGATAAGCTGGATGATGTTCATTGTGGGTTGGTTAAGTAGTTGATTGAGTTGGAATTGGTTGATTAAGTTGATTAAGTTGATTAAGTTAGATTAAGTTGGATTAAGTTAATTATCTTCATTATAGCCGCTCTTCCAGCAACTTAATCAACCACTCACTTAATCAACTACTCACCTAATCAACCTTCTTTTTAAATATTGCGAAAAAACCTAAAGCGAAACCCGCTAAAACCACCAATGGAGCTATAACTATTTTGGTGTTGCTATAAATATCGGTTGTGCCCGACATTAATATAAAGCCAAATGCTACTACAATAATGCTTATTATAAATAAACGGTAATTTGATCTGTCAAATATAAATTGCGCCGGCCTCGGCTCTGCCTGTTTTACAGGTGGTTTAGCTGAACCGGAAGTTTTAACCGGTTGTGCCGGTTTTATCTGTTGTGCCATGGGAATCAATTATTGAATTACTGAATTATTGAATTAGTGATTAAAAAAGTCCGAAAGTCCGAAAGAAGCTGCAAAATAATTGGTGAAATCATTTTTAAAATCGGTGTAATCCCCTCCTATAAATCCGAAATCGAACATCCGAAATCCGAAATTTTTCTATCGATATAAGTCATATATTTTTAATCTCAAAAATTTGTTCACAGCGAGGAACGTGCTAAATCCTGAAATAAATATTCCCAGGCCTATTACACCTATAAATATTACCGCGAATTCCATGTAATTCCTTAATATCACCAAATCCGGGACTTCTTTATAGGCGAGGGAGAGCGTACCCACCAAAATAATAACGGCTATCAGGCCGCCTAAAAGGCCATGCCATACCCCGTATAATAAAAATGGCTTGCGGATGAAACCTTTCGTTGCACCAACCAACTGCATGGATTTTATAAGGAAACGTTGCGAATATATGGCAATCCTGATTGTATTATTAATTAGCGCGACAGAAAGTACTACAAAAATTGCTGCAAAAACAAGGATGATCAGGCTGATGGTGGTAAGGTTCTGGTTCATTTGATCGACCAGTGATTGCTGGTATTTTACTTCCTTTATTAAAGGATTTTTCAACAGCGTAGCTTTAAAGCGTTCAATATCGGCGCTGTTGGCATATTCGGCCTTTAAATAAACGTCTATCGATTGAGAGAGTGGGTTGTAACCCAAAAATTTTACAAAATCTTCGCCCAAGTCTTTTTGCAAATTACGGGCGGCCAGTTCCTTGCTTACATATTGAGTTTGCTTCACCATAGGATTTGCTTCAATTTGTTTTTGCAGCTGCAAAACATCGGTTTCATGCGCGGCATCGTCAACAAAAACATTTAAAACAATATTTTCCTTTACATAGTCCGATAGGTTATGCGCCTCAACTAATATCAAACCCAGCAACCCGATCATTGATAACACCATCGCAATACCAAAAACAGTAGAAATATATATCGTTTTAGTTTTTTTTGCGGCTGCGCTTTCTTCAAATTCTTCCATGCTTTTAGTCATTAGTCATTGGTCATTAAGTCATTGGGTCATTGGTAAGCATTTATACTCACTACTTACTACCATCTGTTTTTGCGAAAATAGGAAACCTGAGGGTAAAGTTAAAAGTTTATCTGTTATTAATTTTGTTGAGTACGGTAAATTTGAGATCGTTTAACATAATTTAACGTGCTGAGCAGATTTTTTTAAAAGCGAAAACCCTCTTAGCATATCACTAAGAAGGCTTCGTCTGATTATTTCTCCGTTACGATTGAAGGAAATTTAATTAAAATGCGATCGATGCTTCAAGGCAAATTCCATGAAATTTTCCACCGTTAAGGATATTGTTAGATGGGTAATCCAAATATTCCTGGTTTACATATTCTGCCTTTGCCATGATGTTTTTTGTTAAAAACCATCCAAGCGAACCTGCTTCACGATTGACAGTTACGTCCCCGGTTCCAGCCAGGCGGGCTTTTAATGTATTGTAGCGGAAGCCAAGCCAAAAGTTTTCTTTGCCCTGAGGGAACCTGTAAATAAGGTCGCCTGCATATTGAGTGGCCCAGCGTTCAGTGGTTTCAGCAATGGTTCTGCCGGTAGCATTTTCAGCAGTTCCGAAAAATTCCAAACCCTGGTATTTCAAAAACAGGTTTCCCATATAAGAATGTATCTCTTCGCTAAAGCCAGGATTTACCCTTCCGGAAAATGGGCTGTAGTCAACCGCATCGCTTAATGTTGTTGAATTTGCCACTGTCTGGTTTTCCATCAGATTGAAATAACGTGACCCGGTACGGTCGCCACCCATAAGGGTATTGCTGTTATCACTGTTAACTGTATAGAATGATCCTGAAATTCTAAACCTGAAGTCTTTATTAAGCTGTTTGTCAAAACCCAGTTTTCCAAGAAAAGCCGGGTCATATTTATTTAGCTGGCCTGTTTTCGCATCAATTTTTGTGGATGCGACAACTGTTTCATTGAGTTCTCCATCGGTTATTCCGCCCATGGCAAACAAACCTGATTTATTAAAGTAATAAAATTGGGCGCCCAGTTCTGTAGAAAATTCATCCATAATATAATTTTCTATAAATGAGTTGTAAATGGTATTGCCGCCATC
The DNA here is from genome assembly GCA_036758125.1 of Mucilaginibacter sp. Classification (GTDB taxonomy): domain Bacteria; phylum Bacteroidota; class Bacteroidia; order Sphingobacteriales; family Sphingobacteriaceae; genus Mucilaginibacter. The sequence goes on along the minus strand of DAIOXE010000003.1, from coordinate 49,493 downwards.
GCTCCTCCTGTAGTGCTGGTCCCCGTAATCAACATCATTCTGGCCAATCTTTATCGTAACGCTTTTCATGATATTATCGATAGCAGCGCTATGAAAAAATGGTAATTTATCAAATTGTATATAGCCTCCTTTTACCCAGGTGTCTTCATGGTGTCTTGAGGCCAGGTATTGAGTCATATTCATGCGGATACCATCTGCCAGCTGAACGTCAATATTCAGGTTTGCCGAAGGCAATTGGAAGGCATGTACGAGCGGGGTGAGGCTGTTTAAATTGTTTGTTGTACCTGTCTTTAATACTGGTGCTGCCGTATTTTGTTCCCCTAATGCCTGGAAAGTCAGTTCAAAGTTGCCGCCTACTTTCACTTTCAGGCCGGTAAATTTAACAGTGTCTAATTTAGAGGTTTCAAACACGTTTATACCACGCTGGTCATTTGGGCGGTAATATTGAATGATGTCTTGAGCCTTTACGGCGGTTGTTACCAGGCTTAGCCCGGCAATTGTTAGTGAGCCGAGTATTGTAAAAATTTTAGTTTTCATGATGTTCATTTTAATTTGTGATAGTTTTAATGTTCGTTTTAATTTGTTTTTGTTAAAAGCTGACTGTTTTTATAGAGTAAGTTAAATTGTATAGTAAGGTCGTTGTACACTTTCATGGCGCCGAACATAAAGCTTGGAGGCTCAATTTTGTAATCGGTTAGTTTTATCTTTTGTGAGCCTGTGCAGCTGATCGTATTGTCGGGATTGACTACTGCGTTTACATTTAAAATTATACTTTGGGTTGCTCCCGAAATAGTAAGTTCGCCGGTTGCTTTTATAAGGTATTTATTTTTTTGAACAGGCGTTATTACAGCCGATGTAAGCTTATAAATGATCTTTGGATATTGATTGGCTTTGATAGTGTTATAAGTCCTGTTATCCATCGATTCATGTTCGCTTTTCAAACTTTTAGCTTCTACTGAAAAGCTGAAGGAAGAGAGCGCGCGGAACTGATCTCCCTCAAATTTAAAATCGCCCTGGCTTTCTATGCCTGTTGCTGTCATGGTCCAATTGTGAACATTGGATGATCCCAATACTTTGATGATCACATCCTTGCCTGGCACCAGTTTATAGATTGATTGTGCCCTCAGACATTCTGGCACCGCCAGAAATATGAGCGCAGTCATTGCGATGGCTGAGATTTGTTTGTTTAAATTTTTCATTTTCATTTTTTTTAATTTATACCCAAAAGTCAGGTGTATTCGGCAGGCAGCAAATGATATACGTTACGTATAAAAGTGATAGATATTAGATACGCAGGTGATAGGGATCACTTACCATGAATGTGTCTTTCCTCAATTTTACAGGACTAATCCATATTATATGAAATCCATAATTGGTTTAACCGGTCCCTCAAAAAAAGCAGGAAATGCACTTTTATTTCCTTTGAAAAGTGCAAAAAGAAGGGGCCTTCCTAATTCTTCTCCACGCAAGGCTACCTGAAAAGCCTCAGAAGTCCGTATTACAAGCTTTATAAGGTGTTTAAAAATGACACATCGGTAGCCGAGGTTTTTACGAACGATTTTAAAACATTTCTACCGACCCATCAGAAAATCAAAAATGCACGTAGTTTGCATTCCAGGGAGCATCGCGCTTTTTCTCTTCCATTTGAAGATTCAATGTTTTATGGATTTTTATCCAGGATCAAAGCAATGGAGTACATCAAAGCCGGGGCGTTAAGGTATATAAATAAGCTTATCGCTGAAGGGCTAAAAAGCTATGACCTTTTAATAAAATATCGCCAGGATCATTATGATGACCCGAATATTAATTTGACGGACAGGATCATCCGAAAGCTTGAATGGGAGTTAGAAGCGGGAAAAAAGGTTTATTGATCAGTCCAAAGGTTTAATTTTCAAATGAAAATCAACGCTGAGCTGGTCTTTTGTTCGTATCATACCGCCTAATTTTCTGGGTGGTATAAGGTTAAAATCAGAAAAGTTGACGTTCTGCGATCCCAATAAGTGGATCATTTTATGGGCATCCCGGTCGACCTGGTAATTTATCTCAAAACGTTTGCGAACCCCTGCAATTTCAATATTCACCAGGCCGGTTATAAATGCTGGCCGGCTGGTTAGCTCCGGAAGTTTGTTTAATGACAAAAAGCTGATGTGAAGCCTGGGATACTTATCTTCTTTCAATGTTTTTCGCAGGTCACGTGTCATAATTAAATTGTGGCAATCAAAGCTTTGCACATTCAGGCTAATCGTTCCAGACAAAACAATTTCCTTGCTGCTTTTACTTATGGTTAGCGTATCTGTTTTATCATAGGCCGGAATCTCGCATGAAAACTTATTTATATTAGTGCTTCCGTTAACACGGAGGTTACTGTTTTCGGTAATAAGCCACCTTTTTGTTTCGGGCGTACCGCTTAAAGGTACTGGTAAAACAAAGCTCGAAAATGAGAAGAATAGCAAGGGTATCCACAAAATATTTTTGTACTGCATCTTGGGGAATCTTTATCAGGGATTAACTTTTGCAAATACTACTCCGGCAATTACGGCTTGTGTCAGTCCATATGCAAACCAGCTTAACACAGTAATCAAAGAGATATCCAGGGCGCTAAATGAAATCCACATAACCGGTAATAAGGCAATGATCGAATAAGCAAATCCAAACTCAACGCCTCTTATAATAAGGACGCCTTTAAACAATACTTTAAACCTGTCCCAAAACCATGATAGTGCAAAACTGATTATAAATGCATGCAAATAGAAAAGTATGTCCCTGCTGCCATCGGAATTAAATAGCGGGCCATTGTATTCAATAAACAGGGAGGGGAAAAACCTGATAGCAAGAAACAGGCCGCCGTAACTGAGTATAAATAAAACGCAGCCTGCTATTAATCCTGAAATAAGAATTTTCTTCATTTTTTTTAGGTTAAAATATAATGATGTAAAATTCAAATATTATTGTTGAAAAACAAGTCGCGGTGGTCAAGCCAAAAGTCTTTAATCCCCAGCCATAAGTCCAACTTTGGTCATTTTCTTTACTTTTGATTGAGGGTTTTTTACTTAAAAACTATAAAGTTTATATGCCGGCTGCGTTTGTTCCGGCCGCACCGGTATTTAATTTATTCTGAGTGTATTTTGACGGACATTTCATCAGGATCTTTGATGCATGAAATTCATTGCCTAACATTTGGCCGGTGAGTACGATCTGTTCAGATTTTTCAAAGTCCTCAGGCTTTGTGCCGGTATATACAACTTTGCATTCCTGTCCTTTTTTATCTTTCACATAAAAAGAAAAATAGTTGGCATCCTTTACAGCATCGTAATATAACGCTTTCTGTTTATCAAGATGTCCGACAATACTCAATTCGCCATTGATGTTTTTTGCATCCTTAAAAGTGCTGTAGCTGCTTGTTTTTGAAATTACGGACATTATAACGGCTATCGCGATTGCAATAACCACAAGACCAAATATTGAACTTTTTTTCATCAGTGCTTTTTTCTAATTTTTTTTTGAACAATCCAAAATTATATAACATCGGTGCTTAACGTCTTGATATGGATCACCGTCACATATGATCTGCGTCACATTTACACTTTTGCTGAGAGGTAATTTAGTTGCCGGAAAAAAGGTAAATTCATTAACAAAATACCTTCGACTAATTTATTTATATGGATAATAGTTTTTTTGCATACCTGCAGCAGCTTGAACTGATGGCTTTTTTTTCGGGCTATCCATTAATATATGCTATTATTCTTTTTATTGCTGATAATGAACGAAAAAATACCTTCAAAACCAGGGCAGTTTCGCTTTTGCCCTTCGCATATGCTCTTGTGGGTACCCTATACCTGGGGTTTCAACTAAAAAAATTATACCCTGATTATACTTTTGAAAACATACAATTAACAATGCAGCAGCCCTGGTTAATAATATGGGGGCTTCTGGCTAATGTGTTCTGGATACCGGCGCTGGGCAAAAAAAAAATGTTAAGTTTAATTCATAGCCTGGTCTTCTTTTTCTTCCTGGTAAGAGATTTATTCTTGCAATTATCTGCTTCGCCGGCAAATACTGATATTATAAAAAACGATATGAAAGTATACGGTAATAGTCTCCTTTTAAACCTGGGAGCCTTTGCTTTTATACTATTAATATCTTTTGTGGTTATCCAATATAAAAGACGTCTAAGATACTAAACCTCCAACCTATAGTTTGCCCCTTTATTGAAACGAATTCCATCGTTTTCACCTTCCCATCTTCCTTAAAGGTGGTGAAATGTGTCAAATGTCATGTTATGGAAATGTGTCAAATGTCATGTTATTGTATGATGACTGTCATACAAGTGTAAAGTCCCTTCCAATACTTTTGCCGGCAGATATTAAATAATTAATCACATTCAAAACATATTTTATGAGACCACTTAACAACAAATTGCTAATGATAGTGCTGATTGTCATTAGCATCTATGGGTTCATTGCCAGTTGTACCCACAAAAATGAAGTGTTGCCTGCTTCTGTTTCTACCGCCGTGGTAGTTACGCATGGCAACCATGTTCACCTTCCTGGTTTAACGGCGGGAGATACCGCCCAATGGAAATTTGATAAAGTACACAGTGCTGTGAATTGGTCGAGCCCCTTTGAGGGAGTGGGAGCCCCGATTACCGGCAAATTTAACCAATACGGCGTGGCTAATGTGTCGGCTTCACAAATGCAGAATTATACAACGACCGCCCAGCCAATACCGGATACTTCATGGGCATTTTATGAAAACGCCCCGGCAAAAACGCATTTTAGCGGATATGTTCAGCTCAACCAGGTCAATACCGGCGAGCCTGGCCGTGACGGAGGCTGCCTGCTTTCAACTTTTGGCACAACAGCTATCGTGGCCGGAACACAGAACCTTACCGTATCAAATATTGCCCTAATCAAATCAACTTCGGTAGCTTTTGATCCGCTTAGCAATGATTATATAGCCACATTTAACTTTACATGGCAGGGTAAATTATCCGCGCCGCTCACAGAATCAATTGTTGGTAAATTAACCTATGTGCCGGAAGCCTATGCTGTTGATCACAGTGAGTTTGGTTTGATCTTAAAGTTCCAGCTTAACTGCAGGCATTTTGGGATTACAAGCACCAGCGTTGCCGATATAATAACTATTGAAGTTCATACAAACTTTAATAACAAATAATCACAAAAACGAATTACGATGAAACCAATAATACTATTTGCAGCCCTGCTTTTGATAATTGGGGTAGGTTTAACCGGCTGCTATAAGGACGTTAACCTCCCAACCCCGACCACCGACCCGAACGGCCCTCCGCAACAGTGGAGTTTTAAAAAGGATATCGCACCGCTTTTGAATACCAATTGCGCTTTGTCCGGATGCCATGTTGCGGGTTCACAAAAGCCAGATATGGAAACAGCTGTATCCTACATCGATCTTGTTAACGGCGGATATGTGAATACCCTTATTCCCAATCAAAGTATAATATATATCATGATCAATGGAAATATGGAAGAACACATCCCAAATGCCGCAGACAGAAAGAAAATTTATGACTGGATCAGAACGGGTGCCCTTGATAATTAATTGACCTTAAAAAAAATTAACGTGAAAACAAAAATAAATCTCGCAAACCGTTTGTTTGCAGTAAGCGTATGCCTGGCCGGTTGTCTTTTACTGCTTCAGACAACGCTATATGCACAGGATACTGCGGCTGTAGCAAATGAAGCAATTATCCAGCCCAAGCCAAAGCCGGTGAAAAACACTTTTCAAAGTGTTTGGATAATTGATAACCAAACCGTAATGGTGCCCATAAAAGGCACATTTGAAATGGATATCCAGCATAGGTTTGGAACAGTTACTCATGGCTACAGCGACTTTTGGGGATTATTTGCCTCCTCTAATATACGCCTCGGCGTGGACTACGCCCCCATCAATAACCTTTATTTAGGTATCGGTATCGACAAATATGATGAGCTTTGGGATGGAAGCGCCAAATACGCTATCCTTAAACAAACTAAAGGGAAATTCCCTGTTAGCATTACTTATTACGGAGATCTGTCTTACGACTCCAGAAGCGATCCCACCCATGGTATTTTTACACATTCTACAGATCGGATTTTTTCATTTAACCAATTGATCATTGCCCGAAAGTTCGGTGATAAATTATCAATCCAGGTAGCGCCAAGCATCTCGCATCAAAATTCAGTAAATGGTTACTATACAAAAAATGATAGTACCGGGAGGACAATATTCGAAGAAATGAAACATGACCATTTCGCTGTCGCGCTATCGGGCCGGTATAAAATAGGTGAGACCACCGCGATATTGATCAACTACGACCAGCCTATTACCCAACATCAAACGAATAATCCGAATCCTAATTTATCTTTCGGGTTCGAGTTTAGCACAAGCGGCCACACCTTTCAGTTGTTTATGGGTAACTACTCGCTGTTAAACCCTGCAAAAAACAACCTCTTTAATACAAACAGCCCCTTTAATTACTCCGCAAATGGTATGAATGTGAAAGGCGGCCAATTTTCGATTGGTTTTAATATTACGAGACTATGGAATTAATAATTTGATACAATAAACAAGCTGTACTTAAAATAGAATAGGATTTAAGAAAAATAAAATAATAATCAAGATGAAAAGAAAATTAATATTAGCAGCTTCGGTGTTAGCCATTTGCATGATGAGTTTTGCATTCACCATCATCCAGCAGCCGAAACCCTGGCCGGTTCCTGAAAAAGATGCAAAAATGGCGAATCCGGTAAAATCAAATGCCGAATCAATTTCGGCAGGTAAAGCTTTGTGGAACTTACATTGCGCTTCATGTCATGGAAAAAAAGGTTTAGGCGACGGCAGTAAAGCGGCCCAGCTAAAAACCACACCGCAAGACATGACCTTAGCGTCTTTCCAGGCTCAATCTGATGGATCTCTCTACTATAAAATAGTGGCAGGCCGCGATGATATGCCGAGCTTCAAAAAGAAAATTCCGGACGCTGAAGATATCTGGAGCGTGGTAAACTTTGTACGCACTTTTAAAAAGTAGTATAAGTAAAAACAAATAGGCCCGCAACCGTGCAAATGACGTTAATCATTTTTTATACAACTGAAATCATGATTTCATTACGGGCAAACCTGAAATTCAAAGCAAAACTATTACCCTGCTTACACAAGATGGTAAACTCGTACAGGGCTTGATGCGAATCAAATTATTAAAGTTAAAATCACCAAAAACTAAATTTTCAACTATGAAATTTTTTCAAGACAAAAAATTCTGGGTAACAACAACAATAATCCTCATTTTGGGCTATGTGGTAAGTTGTACCAAAAAGGATCAGATTATTATCACTGATCCTGCTCCGGCAAGCACATCTACTTTGGTATCAGTTAAAACAGCAACACCGCCTGTCATTGACGGCTCAATAGAGGCCATTTGGAAAAATGCACCGGTATTAAATATTACACCCACGGTTCCCGATCCGGGCAACGGTCTGTTTACGGGGTACAATGGGCAAACTTATCCGGCTAAGCTTCAGTCAATGTATGACGACAAGTACATCTATTTTCTAGCACAGTGGAATGATGCTAATAAAAGTGTTTATGTAGCTACCTGGTACTTTGACCCTGTAAAACAACTTTGGGCGCAGGAGCCTACAAGTAAAACATTCGACAGTAATGGTGTGGTAACCAGGGATGGTTTTGGTGAAGATAAATTTGCCATGTTATTTAACATCGACAACTCCACTCCAAAATTTATTTCTCAAACCTGTTATGCCAGCTGCCACGTGTTTGCACCCTATACAAATTTTTCGGTTACACCCGCCGTTGAGGTTTCGAATGCCGGGAACGGCAATCACTATACCAATGGCGCCAGTGAAAAAATAGATATGTGGTGGGGACACTTAAGCCGTGACCTTATTTTTAATCAGATAGATGATGACTACCAGGATTGGGCAGGGGGGCCGGCTGTTACTAACTTAACCGGAGGCTCAGCAAATGGCCGTCATGTGGATGATGTTGTAGTGTCAAGTATATCAACAACCTGGCCCTATGGCCCTACTTACACAGCTGCCCAACCGCAGGGGGCTTTAAATAACAAGCAAACGTTAAAATTAGACGGAACCGGCGCTAAGGTATCTGTTCCGATGTGGATCATCCCAAATGCCTCCAGCTATTACTATATTTTGGCTTCCGACACATTAGCCGGCGGCAAAGCTGTTAAAATTACAGGTGTAAGTTCAACCGGTATATTAACCTATAGCGGCGGTGCAATTGACCCGAATACAGGTGCCGATTATCAAAGGACAGGTGACCCTGTGATGGGCGGAGACGGCCCGAAATGTTTTCCAAGTTATATCGCTTCACCATTAATTGGCGGTAGGGCAGATATTACCGGGGCCGCAGTGTATACCGGTTCAGGCTGGATTGTTGAATACAAACGACTATTAAAAACGGCGGATGTTTTAAAGCAGGATGTTGATTTTTCAAGTTTGCAGGACCAGCCATTTGGACTTGCGATCTGGAACAAATCGAACAACCAGCATGGCATCCAGCCATACCTTCTTTTGACATTTAAGAAATAGTGAAAGCTGTTATTTCAATCATTAAAAAAGAAAGATCATGTCAAAGAAAACAATAGCGATAGGAATGATCCTGCTGGCTTCATCCATTCTTGTAATGGTCAGTTGTACCAAAAACGATACTGTAAGGATTGACAATACCCCGGTAATAAAAACTACGGTAAGCTTCTCAAAGGATATCCAGCCGATTTTGATAAAAAGCTGTGCCTTAAGCGGATGCCATAGCGGGACGGTTGCGCCAAACTTGTCGGCCGCAACCGCATACAATGCCCTGGAAAACGGGAATCTCATTAATACCAGCACACCTAAAAGCAGTGAGGTGTATTTATGGCTTACCGGGAAAAAGGCGGTGGCCATGCCCGCAGGCAGCGCCAATAATCCATCGAATATTAATGCACTAATGCTTGCCTGGATTACACAGGGCGCTAAAAATAATTAAAAATTACTCAAATGAAAAAACAAAACACTAATTCGCTATCAATTTCTGGTTTTGCAGGGAGCTGTTTGCTGATTATACTGTGCTTTAGCCTGGGTAATGCGATGGCACAGGATACGACGGCCACTGCACCCGTTGTTAAAAAAAAATCATACGTAAAAAATACTTTTGACGGAAACTTTATAATTGATAACCAAACTGTAATGGTACCTATGAAAGGAACTTTTGAGTTTGATATCCAGCACCGGTTTGGTACCGTAAATAATGGCTTTTCTGATCTGTTTGGAATTTTCGCCAGCGCAACCATGAAACTTGGGTTCGCTTATACTCCCGTTAATAATTTACAGGTGGGGTTTGATGCAAGCAATGAAAATATGCTGGTTGACTGGAATTTAAAATATGCCTTGCTGAAACAAACCAGGGATGGCGGAATGCCTGTGAGCATTACTTATTATGGTAATGCAGCAATGAATACAAGAAAAAAGGACAACACTACCTTATTTGTGACCACTTCCGACCGGTTCAGTTACTTTAATCAAATTATTATTGCCAGAAAATTCTCTGAGAAATTTTCGTTACAGATAAGCCCGAGCGTATCACATTTCAATAACCTGGAGGGCTATTTAGATAGTGCAGGTAAAATAAGGCCTAAATTAAAACACGACAATTTTTCGATTGCGGCTTCCGGCAGGCTTAAAATATCCGATGGCGCGGCGCTCATTGCAAACTACGATCAGCCGCTAACTCAAAATCCGGTGGGTAATCCGCGTCCCAACATCAGCTTTGGGATTGAAATGCGGACAAGCGGCCATGATTTCGAGATATTCGTTGGCAATTACGGTTCTTTAATGCCTCAGTATAATAATTTTTTCAACCAAAATAATTATCTGAAAGGACAGTTTTTAATCGGCTTCAATATTTCGAGGTTATGGAACTTTTAAGAAGAAATCCAAATACCTGAAAAAGAAAAATTTACCACCATTTAATAAAAAATACAAACATGAAAAGAAGATTAATATTAGCAGCTTCGGTGTTAGCCATCTGCATGATGAGTTTTGCATTCACCATCATCCAGCAGCCGAAACCTTGGCCGGTTCCTGAAAAAGATGCAAAAATGGCGAACCCGGTAAAATCAAATGCCGAATCAATTTCGGCAGGTAAAGCTTTGTGGAACTTACACTGCGCATCATGCCATGGAAAAAAAGGCTTAGGCGATGGCAGTAAAGCGGCCCAGTTAAAAACCACACCGCAGGACATGACCTTAGCCTCTTTCCAGGCGCAATCTGATGGATCTCTCTATTATAAAATAGTGGCAGGCCGCGATGATATGCCAAGCTTCAAAAAGAAAATTCCGGATGCTGAAGATGTTTGGAGCGTGGTAAACTTTGTCCGCACTTTTAAAAAATAATAGGCTAACGCTATAAAAAAGGCCCGGTGTCTGTTCGGGCTTTTTTTTAAATTTTATAATCGTTAGCCAATCCTTTCAATGTTGTATATGATCTTAATCATTTTTTTTACAACTGAAATCATGGCTCATGTTAGCTGATCTGCTTAATTTAACCATGATCAAAAAGATTAAAACTTTATGAATAGCAATGAAAAAATAAATCCAGCAAATATACCATCACGAAGAAAATTTGTATATGGAGCCGGTGCTTTTACAGTGATGGCCGCGGTTGCCGCAGTTATAAAATTTCCTTTTTCGTCTCTGAAAAATGTGATCACTGGCAAACCTGAAATTAAAAGTAAAACCATAACCATGCTCACGCAGGATGGTAAACTTGTGCAGGTTGATGAGGCCGCAATAACTTCATGCAGAAGAAAAGTCAACAAAAACGAGCTCCTCAACTGGATCAGAAAATAAACACAATACATCAAATAAAACAATTGTGATGAATAAAGCAAGTAATTCGAGAAGAGATTTCTTATTAACGGGTTTGCTGGCGGTGGGCGCCGGAGTGGGCGTTGTCGCGGGATGCAATTCTAAAAAAGATGCATTTGAGGCTGGAGCTGACATGGATGTAAAGGCATCCGGTAAAAAAGTAAAACTGTTGTCGGTTGACGGTGAAGTGATCGAAGTAGATGAAGCATTTCTAAAACCGGTACCTCATATGCCCCCGGTATCAAATGCCGAAGCAAGAGTTGGCATTCCCGGTAAAAAATTCGTAATGGTTATCGACCTATCCAGGTGTAAAAACTTAAAAAAATGCCAGGCTGCCTGTAACCATGCCCATGACCTGAACCCCGGGGAGAACTGGATAAAAGTGGATCCAATGAAAGCTGCGGAGCATACCGCACCCTATTGGGAGCCCACCACCTGCATGCACTGCGATGAGCCGCCATGTGTTAAGGTTTGCCCGGTAGACGCCACATTTAAAAGGCAGGACGGGATTGTTTTGATTGATAGCGATCGTTGTATAGGCTGCCGCTTTTGTATGGCAGCCTGTCCGTATTCAACAAGGGTATTCAACTGGGGCGCCCCGGAAATTTCGGAAGAGGTTGCAAGTCAGCCGTATTCATGCGAAACAAGTATTCCACAAAAGAAAGGAACAGTAGGCAAATGTGACTTTTGCGCCGATATGACCAGGATGGGCATGTTGCCGCATTGTGTTTCGGCCTGTCCTAACGGCACTTTTTTTTATGGCGACCTGAATGAAGACTCGGTTACTAACGGGGCAGACACATTCAGATTTAGTGACCTGATGCGGGACAAGGGAGGTTACAGATTAATGGAAGACCTCGGCACCAAGCCAAGTGTTTATTACCTGCCCCCGGTTGGCAGGAACTTCCCTTATGAATCGGGACTTGAAAACGATAAGACACAAAATACATAACATTAAATGATCAACGGTGGAAAATTCAACTTCAATAGCAAATAGATCAATAAAAAAAGATCCGCTGCCTCATGATTTAAATTCAATAGCGGAAGAGGAAATAATACAAGACCTGCTGCCGAGAAAATTTAAAAATAGCGGACGGATATGGGTGGGCATTTTAATAGCCATTTGCCTGGCAGGCGCTTTTGCCTACTATCGTCAATTAAGATACGGCCTGGTGGTTACCAATATGAGGGATTACGTTTCCTGGGGTATTTATATTTCAAACTTTGTATTTTTTGTGGCCATTAGTTTGGTAGGTTCTTTAATAACAGCGATATTCAGGTTGGCAGGTGTAAAATGGGGGGCGCCGCTAACAAGGATCGCAGAGATGATAGCAGTAGCGGCAATCATTTTTGCTTCAATTATTATCATTGTTGATATGGGTAGCCCCGAACGGTTTTATAATTTATTTTTATATGGCCGCATTCAATCCCCTATTATCTGGGATGTAATTGTAATTGCAACTTACTTTTTTATCAGCATCCTGCTTTTATATTATCCCTTGTTGCCTGATATTAAAATACTTCTTCGCTTTAAAGAGAAATCGGGGCCTGGCTTGCATAAGTTTTATAGCTTTCTCGGCTCATTTTGGAAAGGTAGTCATAAACAATACTTGTTAAGCAAAAAAGCGATTGATGTGCTTTGTATTGCTATAATTCCTGTTGCCTTTACAATTCACACGGTTACTTCGTGGTTATTTGCAACAACTTATCGTCCGGGCTGGGACAGTACCAACTTTGGCGCTTATTTTATAGCCGGCGCCTTTTTAGTTGGCGCCGGAAGTGTTGTGGTTGCCATGTATATTTTCAGGACCTGGTACCATCTTGAAAAATATATTACTACTGATCATTTCGACAAGATGGGCCGGGTGTTGGTACTCTTATGCCTGCTTTATCTTTATTTTAATGTAAATGAATTTTTGACCCCGTTTTTTAAAATGAAGGAATCGGAAAGCGGGTATTTAAAAGATCTTTTTACCGGATCATTTGCCCCTCTTTTTTGGTTCGCCATTTTAACAGGTATCATTCTGCCCATCATTATTTTATTATTCAAACAGGGCCGAAAGCCGTTGCCTATGTTTATCGTAGGTATTATGGTGGTTGTTGGGGCATGGTTCAAGCGTTATTTAATTGTTACGCCAACTTTGCTGCACCCATTCATGCCTATGCACGATGTTCCTCAAATGTATCATCATTATTTTCCAAGCTGGGAGGAATGGGCAATCACATCAGGTTCATTAGCCGGAACAATGCTGATCATAACTGTTCTCTGCCGGATATTTCCAATCATTCCAATTCAAGAAACTTTAACCGAAAAACAACATGAAACTGCTGCAAAAAATATTTAAAGGATCATTATTCCTTATTTTTCTGTTATCCGGCTATGACGGCTTTTCGCAAGCACGTGAAAAAGGCACCTTAAATATTGCGATTAATTATTTTGTTAATAACAACCAGGTGCAATATCTTGTGGTAAAGGCAAAGACCAAAGTTAATGGCAAGTTTCAGAATGTGGGCGGCATTGGCCTGAAACTATTTCTGGATAAAGATTCCGCGGGTACCCTGATAGGAAAAGTGGTTACTAATGAACAAGGGGAAGCCACTGCAATTATTCCATCTTCGTTAAATAAAGAATGGAACACCTCGCTGAAACACGTTTTCCTGGCCTCTTTTGAGGGCAGCAAAAAATTTGACCCCGCAACCGCTGACTTCACTGCTGTCAGGGCAAAAATATTGATTGATGCTTCCGCCGATAAAAAGGTTACCGCAACTGTATTGGAAATGAAAGATACCACCTGGACACGTGTAAAGGGCGTTGATGTGGTGCTGGCAGTAAGACGTCTGGGAAGCGATCTGACTATAAATGAAACGGCTACTTTTGCCACAGATTCTACCGGACAGGCTTCCGCGGATTTTAAAAGAGATAGTATCCCTGGCGATGCCAAAGGAAATATTACCCTGGTTGCAAAAATTGTTGATAATGACCAGTACGGAAATTTATTGATTGAAAAAACAGTACCCTGGGGCGCTAAATTTGTACCGGTAAACACTTTTAACCAAAGGACGCTTTTTGCAACTAGAGCAAAAGCGCCAGTATGGTTAATATTTATTTCTACGGGTATTATTATTGCCGTTTGGGGCGTTTTGATTTTACTTGTGCAAAATCTTTTCAAGATAAAGAAATTAGGTCAGGAGGCCTGATAAAATAAATCCCACAAGGAAAATGTCCTTTTATTGCACAGTTACTATCGCGGCGCTGCCCGGCGGTACAATAACAACAAAGCTTTTTTGATTTAGGCTATATTGTTCGGTAATATTTGGCACAAAGGTACCATCGGGATTTACCGTGCTGCCCGCAAAAGCGATTCCGGCGGCAGCTGCAATATCAGGCGCGATAAGCCGGGCAACCTGGGCATTTGACGCTGTTTTGCTAAGTTGTATGGTAAATGCAAAACTGCTGCTGACTTCCTTATTGATCAGGGTAATGGAATAAACGTTGCCTGTGCTGACACAGGCATGGGCGCTGATATTGTACCTGGAATCATTAAAGGCCACCGGTATAATCGTTTGGCCTGCGGCGCCGTATTTAAAGGCCAGCAAGGCGTAGTATTCGGGCCTGGCAGTAAATATGCCATTTTCGATAGCTACCGGGCTGTAGACGAAGAAACTGCCGCCGCCATGAAAGTTAACACCTTGTGCTTTGTAATCAGCTGCTTCCCACATAAAATCGAGCGCCCATAATGCCGATGCGAAAACATCGCTAACCCCCCGTTTACCGCCGCCAAACACACTGTTACATTCCGAAATTCTGAATGGCAAGTGATATTTGGATGCTACATTATGGAGTGATTCAAAGTAGGCGGCTAACTTGGTGTTTTGTGTTAAAATGTCATTGCAATTTATGGACGGAATTGTCGCGGGGCCTGTAACGTAATAATGGCCGTCGATCAGCTTTATATTTTTATTTTTGTCGTGAGCAAATGATGTTATCCATTTCGAATTGTAGGGGGTAACATCGGGGCCTGCGAAGGGCGGATGCGGTACTTCCTTTGTCACTGCCGAAAAATAAGCAGTCCATTCCTGCTCATAGTTTTTATAGTCATATTTGGATGAGCGCGGCCCCACGTTGAACATATCAGGTTCGTTGCCCGACTGGAAAGCATACAGGTTGTTCAATAGTTTTTTATGAACATATACAGCTTCGTTTGAAGCTGCTGCTGCATTATCGCTGCCAAGGTTTAAGCCAAACAAAACCGGCCAGCCTATCGCTTTGTCAAATGCCGATAAGCGGTCAATATCCGATGTGGTGAGGGAATGTCGCGAGGTAGCGCTGGTACGGTTGCCTCCGGTCCATTTAATCAGGTCGCTGCTATTGCCGCCAATACGTAAAACACCGCGCCCAAGGTTTTTAATGAGCTGGATAAGTACTTTGTTATTTTCATTCAGATAATCAGGGTTTTCACCCAAGATACCTGTCTCATAACTTAAACCTTCAAATGTTTCAGGGATCGTGTAGCCAGGATGACTCTGGTCTACAGTAATTGTAACAGGCAGGTTATTCACAACCGGCGGTTTTTTGACAACCGGCAGTTGTGATTCCAAGTTTTCTTTATTGCACGCAAGCAGGCATATTGCCATTAAAATGGCGAGTCCTGTTTTTTTCATTAGTTTAAAGCCTTAGGGAGCATTTTCGAAATTACTATACGCAATTTCAGGCTGTAATGTAACACAAAATTTTTAAATAAAAAAGTATTGCCTTTGTGAAATGTTTATTGTAGACAGTTACGGCGCCAATTTTAGAAATTATCACCCCCTAAATGCGTTTAGGCGGTGATAATTTTTGCAGTTTTCCCGGCTAAACGGCTTTAGGCGGTGATAATTTTTGCAGCTTTCCCGGCTAAATGCAGTTAGGCGGTGATAATTTTTGCAGTTTTCCGGGCTAAATGCAGTTAGGCGGAGAAAAAAAAATTGAATATAAATTCATTAAATAGCTGTATATCAATAAAATAAAGCTAAAATTTCAAAAAACGGCTGCGAAAACAGTAAAAAAATAAAATTTAACGGCTTGTTTTCTTGCGGGCAGTAAAAATATGCGGTCGTACGTGGGTAGGTTTTAAGCCTGGGATTTTATCAAATATACAAAATTTAGGGAGGATTATCAACAGGGATGGGCGCAAATCAAATTGTCGCATTGCACCAAGCGTTCCCACTGAACGCAAACACTTGAATTTATTTTTTCTACCAACCAAATGTTCCTACGGAACATGTCTCCAATATAAAAATGCGTTCCGTAGGAACGTTTCGTGCTGAAGCGACAAATTGGTTTGCACCCAACAGGATATCCATAGATTTGACTGATTACCTTAAAGGCTTCATGAAAAAACTAAAGCAACCCTGCGAGGACGGGAAGGTTAAGAAAGAGTTTAAATTTTCCGCATAGACCGGCTATTCTTTCTTATAAAAGTAACTCTCCGGCGGCCCCAGGTAACTCGGCTTTTCGCCGCCCGCGTTGATCACTATTTTTTGCAGAACCACACTCGGGTCAACCATCCAGTATTTCAAAGTATGTTTTCCCGGTTTGATAAAATGATGTTTGGATACCAGTATTTTGATATTGTCGCTAACATCCCTGTTCCAGGCTGCCTCCGATTTATCTGCATTGATATTAATGGTCTGCGGTTGTTCATCATCAAAAGAAACTGCATAATGCAATCCTGTTGAATTGGTAAAATCAATAGTCGGCGAAATATACGCTTCGACATTTACAGTCCCGGTATCAATTAAATTAACCTCATATTCCAGCCCGGGGCACTTATTCCCCGGAACCTGCCTTTTAATAGTTACCGGCGACGGCATTACACCAACTAAGGTACGCCCATAATCAGGGATAATTTGCCATTTAGCTGGAAGGTTATCGACCGCTTTTGTATAATGTGCGGCTTCCATGCTTACATAGCCGTTATTTTCATTAAATCCTGTTGTATTTAAGGGTAACATTTTATTGATCACTGCTTCAACAGTCAGCTTATCTCCCTTAGTCCCGGTAATATTTATGAAAGTCCGGCTTATGCCTTTCGGCGCTTTTTCCCAATTAACATTTACCCAAATCCGCTGTTCGGTAGTAATATTGCCGTTTTTAGGCCGAATAGTTATATAAGACGAAGAACTTTCGGCAGTAAAATTAAATGTACCCTGGCCCCTGTTAAACACTTCGATATAATGCCCGCCCTGGCCGGGATAGAATCCCGGTAAAATAGCTTTGCCTTGTTCGTTCGGCCACCAGGCTGTGGAACCTTCAACAGCCACCCCCATTTGTGGGGCTGGCGGCAACGCAATAGTAGTTACGTTCGGCATTTTATCCACAGGCGGCTGCTGCCAGTAGGTATAACCGATATGCGTTTGATCCATCATGTGGTCCCATTTACCACCCGACATAACCTTATTATAATAATGGGAGATTTCAGCATCTTTCCCGAATAATTTCTTCACGCCATCAGCCATTATATTTGTTGCCGATCTGCCCTGGGCCGCGTATAATTTATTTTTTGCGGCGGTAAAATATAATTCATTTAAATTAGCACAGGCTTCCACCGGGTGGAGTACCAATTGGTAATATGCATCTTTATATTGCAGCGGCATTTTTTTGTACAATTGCTGCGCCTCGTCTTTCAGTTTATTATAGTTGTTAACTACATTCTCAAATTCACGGTAATTAATAAGGCTATAAGTGTTTTGATCCAGCAGCTCAAGTTTACGCCGGCCATTATATTTGGTATACAAAGTTAAAATATCCGCGATCTCTCCAGCATGTTGCGGGCCAAATTGCTGTGCTGCCCATAACCTTGTATATTCGCCAAGCCGCTTAGCCGGCCATTTATCGGGCGACCATGCATAATCAAGGAAGAAACTGATTGGAAATTCCATCGGTTTCAGATCGCCGACATTTACAATCCACACCTGTTTAGCATTATATTCATAAGCAAGATGCATTTGTTCCCACGTTTTGCTGATTGGATTTGTATTTAACCATTTATAATTACGTGGGCCGCCAACGTAATCAAAATGGTAATAAATTCCGTAGCCGCCCTTTCTGGGCGGTTCATTCAATTTTGGCAGCTTGCGGATATTTCCCCAGTTATCATCGCACAACAACAAGGTAACATCATCGGGCACGCGCATCCCTTTGTCATAATAATCCTGCACCTCTTTATATAAGGCCCACATTTGCGGTGTTTTTGAAGGGTCTTTCCCGGTTACATCTGCAATGATCTTACGCTGGTCGGCCACTATTTTTTCTAACAGGGCTATATCGCTGCCTTCAGTCATGGGTTTATCACCATCGCCCCGCATTCCGATGGTGACAATTGTTTCCTTATTGCCCATGTTCTCTATGCCTTTTTTCCAAAAATCCCTCAGTTCGGCGCCATTGGCTTCATAGTTCCAGGTGCCTTTGCCGTAGCGTTTCCACTCCTGCTGCGCCCTGTCCATCGGCTCGTGGTGCGATGTGCCCATTACAATTCCGTATTCATCAGCCAAAACAGGGTCTAACTTATCATCATCATTAAAAGCATTTCCCCACATAGCCGGCCATAAATAATTTCCTTTTAAACGTAAAATAAGCTCAAAAACCTTTTCATAAACCAGGTGGTTTATTCCTCCAAATTTTTCCTTTGCCCAGCCTGAAAAAGATGGCGCTTCATCATTTATAAAAATGCCGCGATATTTTACGGCCGGTCCGCCATCTATGTACTTGCCGGGTATTATATACAGGTTCTTTTGCGTTTTAACCGGCACATCAGCCCACCAGTACCAGGGCGACACCCCAATTTGTGCCGAAAGCTCATATATGCCATAAATGGTACCCCTTTTATCGCTGCCAGCTATTACCAACGCTTGTTCAACTCCGGGCAGCGGGTTTTTTATAACTTGTGTTATATGCGCTTCCCATTTTCCTTCAATGCCGCCTACATTAAGTTTTTTTTGATGAATGAGCTTATCGATCACGGAATTTTTGCCAATAGTACCGATGATTACGATCTCTTTTAAATGTGCAATCTTAGCTGTTAAGAGTTCGGGGGAATTTTTTGTTACCGATGTAATATCTGCCTGAAGGCTCTTTGCAGCTATTATCACGCCCCGATATTCGCCGTTACTAGTATAAAGCGGTGCAACTTTGCCATTTGCAGCGAGCTGAAAATATCCGCTGCCATTTTTGGAAGAGATAAAGGATTTATCGCCCGGAGCCTGGGCATACATAGTGCCCGGAAGCAGGAATACCATATATAATATAAGCGCCAATAAACAGAAAAGATTTTTCATAATTCTATGGATGACTAAATTTGCACATTATTTACCTCTTGTTGCTTTTTGTCTTGATTCTTGGCTCTTGATTCTTAATTGAGTAAATGCAGCTTCTTTCGGACTTTACTGACTTTCGGACTCATTTAAAAATCAACCACTTTCCAATAAGCCTTTTTCGGCTGAAGATTTTGATCGAACAGTAAAGGATAATTTTTCCTTCCGGGAACTGGGTAGCCATCAAGCCAGGTGCGCCTGTCAGAAATATTCCAAAAAGTTACGCCCGTGATCACATTCCGGTATTCGCGGAAAATTTTAAATACTTCGGCATATTTATCCGCCTGTTTTTTTTCTAATTGCGGAGTATAGGCACCGGATTCTCCCGCCCGCATTGTACGCCTGTTCTTTTCCCAGGGGTAAATCGATACATCAAGTTCCGTGATCTGTACTTTTAGACCTAAGGATGAAAACTTTTTAATCGTAGCTATCAGTTCCTTCTGATCAGGTTCATATACCGACCAGTGAGCTTGTATGCCAACAGCATTAATCGGGACCCTGGCATCAACCAATTTTTTTAGCAGCCGGCAAACCCGTTCGCGCTTCTCGGGGCGTTCGGTATTATAATCATTATAAAATAGTATGGCTTTTGGATCGGCTTCATGCGCATATTCAAATGCTTTGGCAATAAAATCCTCCCCGCATATTTGATACCACAGCGAATTGCGTAGAAATTTAGTGCTGTCGTCGTCAATCGCCTCATTCACAACATCCCATGCATATATTTTGCCTTTATACCTGTTTACCACGGTTGTAATATGGTCTTTCAACCTTTTTAACAATACCTTTTTGGTGACGAGGTTGCCGGTGCTATCCCTGAACAGCCACTTTGGCGCCTGCTCATGCCAGCAAAGATTATGTCCCCTAACCTTCAGGCCATGCGCCTGGGCAAAAGCCACGATCGCATCCGCATCTTTCCAATTATAGCGGTTTTCTTCGGGATGAATGGGAGCCATCTTCATAGCATTCTCCGGTGTGAGGCTATTAAAATGGCTTAATATAAGAGCAGTCTCTTCCGGATTTTTGAGATCGCCGGCAGAAACAGCAACTCCGATGGGAAAGTAGTTTTTATAATAGTCTTTTAACCCCTCACGCTGTACTTGCTGCGCCTTTAAGTGCAGCATGCTGCCCGCAAGAATCATAAAAAGCCCCAAATGTCTTGTTCTCATAAAATTTACGCTTTATTAAAAATTTAAGGTTAAATGATTTGACTAAGATAATGAAACACAATTGAAGCATTCGTGCACCATAATTAAGCAATCGATTACAAATATATGCGAATATACGCAGACTATATTGTAAAAAACAGGTTACAACAAATGATTTGTCAATTGGATTGGGCAGAAAAACGTTGCTTTATGAAGTAATATTTTTTGTCGGCTTTTTGTGTTATTTGTGAGATTGTCAATAGAATGCTGCTATAATTGTGAATATTTAAGCGAACGTTGCCGCAACGATAAAATAGTCTCAACAAAATGCGACCCTATTCTTTTCTTGAAAATATTTCAAAAAAAATCTTTGCAATCGATTGCATTTTTAATTTTTATTTTTACTTTTATTCCCTGTTATTCACCAATTATAGATTTCTTAAATACCCAGGCTTAAAACCAATTAAACTTAAAATAAAAATTATGATGAAAATTCAACTCAATTACAACTGCGGGCTTCGGCCGTCCGATAACAGCGTTTTTAGAAACAAGTCCGCGCTATCAACAAAAGGATAACATCTTTTCATACAAACCCATTATTCCAAATTAATTATGAAAAAACTTAAACTTATTAAACGCTGGAAAACATTGCTTTTACTGATAGGCATGAGTTTGTTTTCAGGATCTCTTTTTGCCCAAAATCCCACCATAAAAGGCAAGGTGGTTGATGAAAATGGCCAGGGGCTTGTTGGAGCAACCGTTAAATTAAAGGGCGCACAAGGAGCCACAATAACCGATATTAACGGCGACTTTTCGCTGCAGCTGCCATCTGATATAACAACCATAACGGTATCATATATCGGCTATTTTTCAAAGGATGTTGCCGTTAAGCCATCAAGCAAGAATATTGTTGTTGCACTGATACCAAATCCGAGCAATCTTAACGAAGTAGTTGTTGTTGGTTACGGAACTTTAAAACGAGAGGATGTTACCGGAACAGTAGCGTCAGTTGACAACAAGGTATTGCAGGAAATTCCTGCCAGCAACGTGGTCAACCAGCTAAAAGGCAGGGTTGCCGGCGTGGATGTTGTTAATAGCACCAACGGGCCTCTCATCACCATTAGAGGTAACCGTACCATAGGCGCAGCTCCGGGCATTGATGGACCGCTGATCGTTCTGGACGGACAACCTTATTATAACTCTATTGAGAACATCAATCCTAATGACATTAAAAGCATCGACATATTGAAGGGCGCTTCGGCCACTGCTATTTACGGTTCACGTGCTTCCGGCGGTGTGCTGTTAATTACCTCTAACCGCGGCCGGATAGGGCAAACCGTTACCTCATTTGATTCTTATGAAGGCATAAGCAAGCCGGAAGGTACCCTGAAATTATTGAACGGAAAACAATTTGCCCAGCTGGAGAATGATGCGCTTCAAGGCGCTCAGTTACAAAGCGGGGCCACATCCAATCTTTACGCCCTGTCCGCAATTGAGACAAACGCGCTTAATGCCGGAATAAGCACAGATTATCCAAGCTTATTGCTTAAAAATGCGATAGTTTTAGATCAAAGCTTACGGGTTTCAGGCGGAACCGACCGAACACAATTCACCGTAGGAACGGGTTATCGTTTAAATACAGGTTTGGAGCCAAATAACAGTACAAAGCGTATTTCATTAAATGCCAATATTGATCATAAGATAAATAATTACGTCAAGTTTGGGTTAAGTACGCAGACAACCGTTCGTTTAATTAACGCTGGCGGAGGTAACCAATTGCAAAATGCACGGTACATGAGCCCTTTAACTTACCCGTACAATCCTGATGGTTCCCTGGATCTGCTGCCGCAATCTGACCAGCTCGATGCGACAACCGTAAACCCCTTATTGCCCGGACGTTCTCCAGACCAGTATTATAATTATACACGCGGGTTTGTTAACAATGATATCGGATACATAGAAGTATCGCCGGTAAGCCATTTAAAATATCGCTATACCCTTAATTACAACTTTTCACAATCCATACAGGGGCAGTACAGAGGTATGAACAATGCAGATGTTTTATCATTAGCCCAGACAAGCGCCAGTACTATTAACAACTATCAATACCGCCTTGCCCAGGAACATTTGCTGACTTACGATAATGTCTTCGCCAATAAGCACAGCGTAAATTTCGTGGCCGGCTTTACCAATGAGTTGCAGCATAACGAAAATTCCGAAATTGATGCTACCGGTATTCCATCTGACGCCAACCGGAATGAGAACCTTGCTTTGGCTCAAGTTGTCACTATACCTAACGGTTTATATACCGAACAGGGACTGGTATCATTATTTGGCCGGTTGAATTATGCATTTGACCATAAATATGACCTGACATTGGGCGTGCGTAATGATGCCAACTCCGCTCTGGCAGCAGGACATCAGCATACAACCTACCCGGAGGCCGGTTTGGGCTGGGTTATCAGCAATGAAAACTTTATGAAGCAGTATAGTTTTATTGATAACCTTAAGTTACGCGGAGGTTACGGTATAACTTCTACCACAGGCAGCATTGGCCCATACGGCACATTAGGTCAATTAAGTTCCAGCAAATATCAGTATGGCGGATCATCATCAGGTGACGCCCAGGGCGTAAGGGTAGCTACCCTGGTTAATACCAATTTAAGCTGGCAAAGATCAGCAGAGTATAACCTGGCCTTAGATTTTGCCGTATTAAAAAGCCGGCTTACCGGTTCAGTAGAGGTTTACTCCACAAAAACTACAGGAATCATTTTGCCAAACCAATTACCGGTAACTAATGGTGCTTCCTCCCAGGTATCCAACTTAGGCAGCTCTTCCGATAAAGGCCTGGAAATAAGTTTGAGCAGCATTAACATTCAAAATAAAGATGTCTTTAGCTGGGCGACAGATTTTAACGTGGCCTTTAACCGGGAGCGTATAGATGCCTTACCGAATGGCGGACTGGTTAATATCAACGCGGGTGAATTTGTTGGACAACCGCTAACTGTTATTTACGATGTAAAGAAAATTGGCATCTGGCAAACCAGTGAAGCTGCACAGGCTGCTGTTTATGGTGTTAAACCGGGCTCAATTAAAATCCGGGATGTTAACGGTGACGGAAAAATCACCGCCGCTGACGACCAGATCATCGGTAATTTTCAACCTCAATATACCTTTGGGATGAGTAACCGATTTACTTATAAGAGCTTCGATTTGAGTATTGTGATAGACGGACGTATTGGCTTTACAACTGTTGTGCCTTATGTTTCCTCTACTAATTCATCTGTCAATGGCTGGCAGTTCCTGAATTTGGGCCGTCATAACCAACCGGTTATAGATTACTGGACACCTACCAATCCAACCAACGCGTTCCCCGAGCCCAACGCCAATACACAACTATCGTATTATTCTACACTTCAATACTATGATGGTTCATTTATCAGGGCACAAAGTATCAACTTAGGTTACGTGTTGCCAAATAGTGTGACAAAGCACATTGGAATGAGTTCGTTAAGGATATATGCCAACGTAACCAATCCGTTCTTTATTTATGCCCCTATCACGAAGCACAGCTTCTCTGTTCCTGATGCTGAATCTACCTACAATTACAATGGCGGCTCTGTACCTGCCGGCACATCAGCCAGCGGAAATATCGGTGGTGCGAATGGCGGAGGCAGTAACTTCCGGGGCGTTTCTATCAGCGCGGGCGAACAGACACGTGATTTCATCATAGGCATTAATGCAAGATTTTAACGAGATTTAATTACAAAGCACATGAAAATATTTAATAAAAATACCGTTATTATTGCTGTAGCAGCAGTACTGACAACAGCTACGAGTTGTAAAAAACTGCTTGTGGAAACGCCAAGGGCACAGCTATATCCCAGTTATTTCTCTACCGCAGCTGGTGTACAAGCAGCTATAACCGGGGTGTACAATGACTTGAGAGGCACTAATCAAGCTGGTGGCTTTTCAGGCGAAGGACTCGTATACTTTTATGATGGTACAGACGAAAACATCCCCGGCGGCAGCGCCGGCACCAACGCTCCGCTATACAATGCATTTAAAGGCATCACTGCATCGAATTCGCCTGATATCACAGGTTATTACGTGGACATCAATACACTTAACGGCGTTTTGCAATATGCATCAGCAATTACGGATGCTACTGCGAGAACCCAATATGTGGCGCAAGCCAAATTCTTACGCGGGTTCCTTTATTTTTGGCTGGTGCAAACATACGGCGGCCTTACAGCTACCCAGAAAAGCGGTATCCCTTTACATACTACTTTTATTACACAGGCCACTACCGCTGATGCGCCTGCGCCATTAAGTGCTATCTATTACCTGATCATCCAGGATTTTACAGATGCCGCCGCAGCGCTTCCTAATACGATCACCAGTTCAAACCCGTTTTCGGCAGGTGGAGTTGGAAAAACAGCGACAGCTGCAGTGGCGAATGCTTATTTGGCAAAGACTTATCTTACAAGAGGATATACCGAAGCTAAACAGGCTACCGATTTTCAGAAGGCAGCCGACTTAACGGCAGCATTAATTGCTAATAAGGGCACTTATGGCCTGGATCTATGGCAGGATTACAATGATGAACATAAACTAGCCAACGATTATGGCAAGGAAAACATGTTTGCTATCGATTATGGAATAACCGACCCGGCGTATTCCGGTTATACTCAACAGGGGTCAGGTGGTTTTGGAACTAACCAGCTTTATGTATTGGCGCGTTTTAACTATGTTGGGCCAGGTGTGGATAACATTGCCGGAATTGACCAGGTTCCGCAAAAAATCAGTACGGCTAAACCTGGCATGCTTCGTGATGTGTATAATGGGCGCCCGTACATCCGCCTGGCTCCCAATAAACCTTACACGATGGACGTAGCTTTTGCTGATCAGATACACGATTGTCGCTACGATGCCACCTTCCAAACGTACTGGATCTGTGACAGAGTCGTAGCAGCGGGGGTTAAAAGCGATGGTACGCTGAAAGGCGTACTGACACCGGCTTCCAATGTTTCGTTGGTCGCTTATAATGTGCCGCTGGATGGCGATACCGCTATCCTGATGCCAAGTCAGGATGTTACGCTGGCCCGCCGTGATGCTTTTAACGGTTTGATCATTACACCGAAACAATTTACCAATAATAATTTCCCAACAGTTAAAAAGTTTGATGACCCCAGACGTACCGGTATCCTTGACTTTTCAGGCAGGCCTATTGTTTTAATGCGTTTTTCTGAAATTTACATGATGAATGCTGAAGCAAACTATATGTTGGGTAACGTTAGTAACACAGCCGCATCGCTTAATGTGATCAGGCAGCGTGCTGCATATCGTACCCCGGCAGACGGAAACTTTGTAGCTAAAAATCAATTTAGTGTAACCGCAGCTACTATGGCAGCTGCCAATGCTGCTAACACTGCAGCCATGGCTTTAACGCCTGCACAGTTGGCCCTGTTATCCGTTCCGAATAATACGACTAACACAACTGCTAACAGCTGCGGTATGGATTTAATACTGGATGAGTACAGCCGTGAATTTTATGGCGATCCTCGCCGCTGGTATGACCTGGTAAGGACCCAACAGCTGGTAAGGCGCAACAAAATTTATAACGTTGCCGGTGGCCCTAACGTTCAGGATTTTAATGTGCGCTGGCCAATCCCGCAAACCTTACTGAATAACGTGTTGTCCGGTCCTAAGTATCCGCAAAATAATGGATATTAACAATAAATTTAAAACCTTATACAATAACAGGATGTAGCTTTAATACATCCTGTTATCTGCATCACAATTTATATATAAAAAGAATGCGAGATAATAAAGAAGAAACATTATAGTTGGTTATATAAATGTTGATTCGAAGGCTGCCGCTTGGCGGCCTTCGCTTATTAAAAAAATGTTTGAAAGCGTGATATCTTTGCCATTCTTTAACTATACCCAAATATTCCATTTTCCGTTGTATCGCATGCTTACAAAAGGACAGCAAATCATCAGGCAATGGTACCGTCAAAAAAACTGGCAGCAGTTTGCCTTTCAGCAGGAGATGGAGGATGCTTACCTCAGTGGCTACTCCGGTTTGCTGAATGCTCCTACAGGCAGCGGCAAAACTTTTGCGCTGTTCCTGCCTTTTCTAGCAGATTTTATTAATAGGTATCCTGATACCTATACCCATCAAACCAACAATGGCTTGTTAATGTTATGGATAACACCGCTGCGTGCATTAACGAACGATATTAAAAAAGCCATGCAGGAAGTCTGTGATGAAATAGGCCTGCCCTGGAAAATTATGACGCGCACCGGTGATACCCCCGCCACTGAAAAACAGGCCATAAAGAAAAAACTGCCCGAAGTATTGCTCACCACCCCCGAAAGCCTCCACCTTATGCTGGCCCAAAAAGAATATCCCAAACTGTTCCAGCACCTGCAGGTTGTAGTAATTGACGAATGGCACGAGCTATTAGGCACCAAACGCGGTGTACAGGTGGAACTGGGGTTATCCCGGTTGAAAGTGGTGAGTGGTGAGTGGTCAGTGGTGAGTGGTGAACAGGGAATGGTAACTCAGCATGTGGGAGCTTCATTACTAACGCACCGCTCACCATCGGTCACCGACTATTCACCACTCACTCACCACTCACCATTCACCGCTCACCACTCACCACTTAAAATATGGGGTATCAGCGCTACCATTGGCAACCTGGAGGAAGCGGCGGAAGTGCTGTTAGGAAATGATTTCCCGCCCGGAATGATCAAAATGGTTCATGCTAACGTGGATAAAAAACTGCTCATAAAATCTGTTATTCCTGAAAATATTGAAAGTTATTCGTGGGCGGGGCATATCGGCCTAAAGCTTTTGCCGCAGGTGATGGAGATTGTGGCCAAAAGCAATACTACGCTGATATTCACCAATACGCGGTCAATGGCCGAAATATGGTACCATGCCATTCTGGATAATTACCCGGAATACGCCGGGATCATGGCCATGCATCACGGTTCGCTGGATAATGAGTTGCGGAACTGGGTTGAACAGGCCCTTCATGCCGAAGCATTGAAAGTGGTCGTATGTACTTCAAGTTTGGATTTTGGGGTCGATTTCAGGCCGGTGGATACCGTAATACAGGTAGGAAGTCCGAAAGGCGTCGCTCGTTTTATGCAGCGGGCCGGGCGCAGCGGGCACTCTCCGGGCGCAGTATCGAGGGCCTATTTTGTACCTACCCATTCGCTTGAATTGCTGGAAGGCGCCGCACTGAAGCAGGGAATTAAAGCCGGGATTTACGAAAGCCGCGACCCCTTGCTGCTTACAATGGATGTGCTGATACAGTATATGGTCACCCTGGCAGTATCGGATGGTTTCAGGGCTGATGAATTGTTCAAGGAAGTGAAAACAACGTTCGCTTTTGCTGATCTTAAGCGCGGCGAGTTTAACGAGTTGCTTGATTTTATTACCAATGGCGGCAAAACCCTTGCCCAATACGATGAGTTTTTGAAGGTGGTTATTGAAAACGGCCTGTTTAAAGTAAACAACCGGCGGGTAGCCATGCGGCACAGGCTGAGCATTGGTACCATTACCAGCGAATTGAGCATCCGGGTAAAATGGCTGAGCGGCGGCAGTTTGGGGACTATTGAAGAATCTTTCATTTCAAAACTAAAGCCTGGAAATACCTTTTGGTTCGCGGGGCGCAGCCTGGAGTTTATTAATCTAAAGGAAATGACGGCCTACGTAAAAAAATCAAATGCAAAAAAAGGAATGATCCCAAGCTGGATGGGCGGACGCATGCCTTTATCATCGCAACTATCCGCCGTATTCAGGGATAAGCTGGACGAAGTGGCACACGGCATTGAACAGGACGAAGAAGTTATCGCGCTGAAACCTTTGTTTGCCCTGCAAGCGGAGTTGTCGCATTTGCCGCAAAGCCATGAGTTTTTGATCGAGTCGTTCAAATCCCGCGAGGGGCATCACTTGTTATTTTATCCTTTTGAGGGGAGGTTAGTGCATGAAGGGATGGCATCCCTGCTGGCTTATCGCATCAGCGCGATAAAACCCGCAAGCTTTTCTATCGCCATGAATGACTATGGCTTTGAATTGCTGACGGAAGAAGAGATTCCTATCGAACAGGCCCTGGAAGATGCCGGTTTTTTCTCGATAGATAACCTGCTCGAAGACATTCAGCATAGTTTAAACGCAAACGAAATGGCCCGCAGGCGTTTCAGGGATATTGCCCACATCGGCGGACTGGTTTTTACGGGTTATCCCGGCCAGCCGGTAAAAAACAAGCATTTGCAGGCATCAACTTCGCTGCTGTTCGAGGTATTCAGTGAGTATGAGCCGGATAATTTGCTGGTGCGGCAAGCTTATAACGAAGCATTGGCATTCCAGCTCGAAGAGTTCAGGTTAAGGGCGGCGCTGCAGCGCATTATCAAACAAAATATCATACTAAAAAATATTGACAAGCCGACGCCATTTGCCTTCCCCATCATGGTTGACAGCCTGGGGCGTGAACGGCTGATCACCGAGCCGCTGGAAGAACGCATAGCTAAAATGGCGCGGCAATACGGGGCCGGATGAAATTGTGGGGAAGTCCGAAAGAAAAAAAGTCCATAGTCGATTAGTACGAAACAATTTAGAATGCAAACATGTTACGGTTAACACATTATATAAAATAAAAACATGAAAAAAATCCTGATCGCCGTAATTGCTGCTGCACTAAGTTGCAGCGCTATGGCACAAACAAAAATGACTAATTCATGCGTGATGATGCATGGTAAAATGATGACCATGATGAATGGTAAAAGCATGCCTATGTCACAGAGCATGACCATGTCTAATGGTACCATGGTTATGCCCGATGGTATGGTTAAAATGAAGTCTGGTAAAACGATGAAGTTAAAAGATGGTTATTGCGTGATGATGAATGGTAAAATTGAAAAAATGCCAATGAAAAAAGGCATGATGAAAGGCATGTAAAAGCCGGGCATTACCCGGCTTTCTAACTGAACACCTTTGTTATTTACAACTGCTTTTGCATCCACCCGAAGCCTTACAACTTTTGCTGCAATAATCCATACAATTCGGTCTGCAGCCCTGCGCACATTTGGTACAGTGATGCATTTTGCTGTTGCAGCATGGAGTATTAGCCGAGATGAAAGTAAAGGATGGAACGGTTTCATTATTAAAATTTGGTTTTATTCATTCTTTTTTGTCAAATTGCTGATGGCTTTAATAATGGGAAAAGCAAAGAGAACCGCTACAGCAATATCAACCCCAACATTAAAGAAAATACCCAGATAAAATGAAGATATTGCTTCTACTATTAGCCAAAGAGCAATTCCATGAAGTAAAATCTTCATTAATTCCTTGTCTTGTCTGCGAAATGCAAGGCCGCCCAGAAGAAAAAGTGTTGCACCCCAGCCAATCATAATAGCGCCATAGATGGCGCTTTCCCAATCCAACAAAACATCTTTGTTTGCAGGAAGAATTTTAAGCCGTACAAAAAATTTAAGCCCCACAAAACAGTAGAAAATTCCAAACAGGATCAAAATAATTGAAACTACAGAAAACCAAATTCTCAATCTATTTTGATTCATGCTTTAAAATTTCTAATTAAGTATATTTATTAATGCCCAGATATAGCTTAAAAAATTAAGGGCTATGAAGATTGAACGGACCGTTTGAATCCTTTCAAATTTGTTGAACAGTTTTTTCAGTTCTTCTTCGTTTTCAATTTTTTTCTGGCGATGATAGGCAGGTGCGGCCTGAGTAGTGCAAATGGTATGACAAATTGCAAAAATACCTCCTAAATAAAGGGGTAAAGTATAACTTTCATTTGAATGATATTTCCAAACCAAAATTGCAGTAATTATAGAAGCAAAGACCGCGCCCACTCCTAATATTGCATACCAAAGAGTTCCATTTTTTAAATCTGCTGCTTTTGCGTAAGCCGAAAACGCAATAACTCCGATTATATGACGGGCCGGTAATTGTTTAATTGATTGATCCAGCGATGCCCCGCACGCCAAGCCGGTCAAGGCAGTTGCGGTTATAAAAACATGCTTTAAGGAGCGTATCGTTCATTGAGAAAGCTTTCAACAAAGCTATTTACAATCAATGTTATAAGAGATTGCCAAATGGCAAGAAATTAAGTTTTCTTTGGCCGTGTTAATCTGCTCAGGGAATAAGGCGTTATACCTAATATTGAAGCTAAATATTTTTGAGGTATCCTCTGCATTAGATTTTTGTCTTTTATAAGGCTTTCATACCCTTCCTTTGCACTACTGAACTGTTGTAATAATTTCATCTGGATAACGTGATATAGATTTTCTTCCCACGTCAATCTCAAATATTTTTCAAAAGGTCTTACTTTACCACAGAGTTCATTTAGCTGTGCTTCATCAATAGAAAAAATAACAGAGGGTTCCAAAGCCTCAATACGCATCGCTGTTGGCTTTTTACTTTTAAGACTAATAATTTCAGTAAAAAATATTCCTTCAACTATTACCCACGATGTCTCTTCTTTATCTTTAGTGCAGTAAACCAATCTTAACAAGCCTTTCTCCAAAAAATAATAATGTTTGCAAAAAGTGTTTATAGCAAGCAAATTCTCTCCTTTATTAATCTCAATGAGCTTAAAAGCCTGAACTATCTGGTCAATCTCACCATCGGTAAGTGAAATGATAGAACGTATATTTTGTTTAAAAAGATCCATGTCAACAATTTGCGTATAACTATGTAAATTTCATATCATAATCCTGTAAATCAAATAGGGTAAACTACAAACTTAAGAATCTCCGACGGGTAAATTACAAATATGTTCCGCGCTAATCATATTTGATTGACCAAAAACAATGTTAAATGTGAGATTGCTCATTTTTGCCCGTCTACAGTATCAGTAATTTTGATTAATGAAACGCACCGACCTAAATACCAGGAGAAGAAACAGATCATTGAACGTGATTCAAAAAAATAAAGCTAAATTGCTGCTTGCCTTTACTTATGTGAACAGGCCAATTTGGATCAGTTCTGTAGGGCGATAAATTTAAAATTCTCATAATACCAGACAATGGACCATGGAAAAATGGAACACGCGGGCAGTCACTCGATGAGTATGACGGGCCATGACCACCATGCCATGATGATCGCTGATTTTAAGAAGCGGTTTTATGTAGTACTCGTTTTAACCATTCCGGTGATGCTGCTATCGCCCATGATACAGCACTGGCTGAATGTTGAATGGATGTTTCCGGGTTCAAGTTATACCCTTTTCGGTTTGTCTGCTATCTTATTCTTTTATGGTGGATGGCCGTTTCTTACCGGTTGGTTTTCAGAAATGAAAAGTCGCGAACCGGGAATGATGACCCTGATCGGGTTTGCTATTACCGTAGCGTTTATTTATAGCGCTGCTACCATATTCTGGCTCAAGGGGATGGACTTTTTTTGGGAGCTTGCAACGCTGATCCTCATCATGCTGCTCGGCCATTGGATTGAAATGAAATCGGTGGCGGGCGCATCAAGGGAACTGGAACTTTTGGTACAACTTATGCCTGCGACAGCGCACCTCCTGAAAGGAAGTCAATCGGAAGATGTTAAAACGGCTACGCTAAAAGCAGGAGATGTGATTCTTGTTAAACCCGGTGAAAAAGTGGCTGCCGATGGAAATATTACCGAAGGGGAAAGTTACCTGGATGAGTCCATGCTTACAGGTGAATCCAAACCAGTAGAAAAGATAAAAGGCGATAAGGTAATTGCAGGTTCCATAAATGGGAATGGCGCGTTAAAAATAACAGTTTCACACGCTGCGGCAGATTCTTACCTGTCACGGGTAGTTAAGTTGGTTGACGATGCGCAGAAAGCCAAATCAAAAACGCAGTTACTGGCGGATACCGCAGCAAAATGGCTGACCATAATAGCCCTGTTAGCCGGTATAAGCACGTTTTTAGCCTGGTGGCTGAACGGCCAGCCTTTAGCATTTGCCATTGAGCGCATGGTAACCGTTATCGTGATCTGTTGTCCGCATGCATTGGGCCTGGCAGTCCCTTTAGTTGTCGCCAAATCTACAGCACTCTCCGCACAAAATGGACTGTTGATTAAAAACAGGACAGCATTTGAAAATTCAAGGAAGATATCCACCGTGGTTTTCGACAAAACAGGCACGCTTACGGTGGGAAAATTTGAGGTATCAAAAGTGGTTGTTTTGAAATCGGCTATCGAAGAAGATGAAATGTTACGGGCGGTGGCAGCGTTAGAGAAAAATTCTGAACATCCCATCGCTTCAGGAATTATGGAGCTGGTAAAAAAGCGCTCATTGGATGTACCTGATTCACAAAACTTTAAGGCGATTACCGGGATGGGTGTTGAAGCCCGGGTGAATGGTAAGCAAGTTAAAATGGTAAGTCCCGGCTATTTGAAGGAACATGGATTATCCATGCCGGATGGTTTTGAGACAAATGCGGGTGAAACCGTGGTTTTTGCAATAATCGACGATATTTTGTGCGGTTATATTGCGCTTTCAGATCGTATCAGGCCCGAATCGGCGGGAGCAATAGAAACCTTGCATCATAATGGCATTAAAACGATGCTGTTAACTGGCGATAATCATCGGGTTGCTGAAAGCGTAAGCAACAGTTTAAAAATGGACGGTTATTTTGCTGAAGTTTTGCCCCACGAAAAACTGGAGAAAATAAAACAGCTTCAGCAGAACGGCGAATTTGTGGCCATGACAGGCGATGGCGTTAATGACGCCCCGGCGCTTGCCCAGGCAGATATTGGCATTGCCGTGGGGTCGGGCAGCGATATTGCGGCCGAAACCGCGGGGATTGTGTTGGTGAACAGCAACCCAAAAGATATTGTCAATTTAATTCTGTTTGGTAAAGCGACCTACCGGAAAATGATACAGAACTTGGCTTGGGCGACAGGATATAATATAATTGCACTTCCTTTGGCTGCCGGTGTGCTATATCACCAGGGTATACTATTAAGTCCCGCCGCCGGCGCTGCATTAATGAGTTTGAGCACCGTGGTTGTTGCTATTAATGCAAGTTTATTAAAGGTAAGGTCTAAATAAACCTTACTATATTTACATCATGAAAAACACAATTTTAGCCATTTTATTCGCTTTTCTTTTCTTGCCTGTGCGTTCCATGCCGGCCATATCAGAAGAAAAAACCATTGCGGCAGGCGACCAGCCTCAGATCGGCATAGATAATAAAGGAATGATCAGGGTTGTATTTGGACGTGAAGACAAAATCTTTTGTGTTGAATCAAGTGATAAAGGGTTAACCTTTTCAAATCCTGTATTGGTAGCAGAAATACCGGGGATGCATTTGGGCATGTCACGCGGGCCTCAGTTGGCTTGTTCAGCCCGCTACTCAATTATTACAGCCATCGACAAAGCAGGAAATATCCATTGGTTCAGGTTAAATAATTCGTTAAATAAATGGCAAAGCATGGGTATAGTTAATGATACAAAAGGATCCGCGCCGGAAGGATTAATGAACATTGCAGCAGATAAAAATGATCATTTTTATGCGGTATGGCTGGATATCCGGACAGGAAAGAGCAACCAAATCTATTTCGCTGATCTTCCGGAAAAAGCTGTTACCTGGTCAAAAAACAGGTTGGCTTACAGGTCGCCAGATGGGCATGTCTGTGAATGTTGCCAGCCTCATATTGCCGCGAATGGGCCGGAAGTTGCCATTATGTTCCGAAATTGGCTTAACGGATCAAGGGACTTGTATGTACTTAAGTCCTCCGACGAAGGAAAATCATTTTCACCTGCGGAAAAATTAGGCTTAGACACCTGGAAGCTTAACGGATGCCCCATGGACGGCGGAGGAATTATAATTGACCAAACTACCTCGGTCAAGACCACATGGCAGCGAAAAGGGATTGTATATTATTGCTCGCCCGGACAGCCTGAGATATACATCGGGCAGGGAAGGATCAGCAGCATTTCAGGAATGGGAATTAATACGTTTATCGGCTATCAGAGTAGCGACACGCTTAAACTTGTAAAAATAGGAGATAAAAAAGGAGTGATTGTTGGGAAAGGCGCTTTTTTGAAATCCGTCGTATTGCCTGATCACCATATCGTCTGTGTATGGGAACAGGACAATAAAATTAAATTCAAAAAGACATAGACGACATGCTGATACATATCAAAAACATGGTTTGTGACCGCTGCCAGATGATAGTCCGGCAGCAATTGGAAAGCCTGGGCTTTGCAGTAAAACAGATCGCGCTGGGCCATGCGGAAATAATTCCTGATCCTGATGAAGAACAAATGCAACTAATTTCAGCAGCATTAAAAGTTCCGGGCTTTGAACTTATTAATAAAGAAACAGACAAGACGGTAGAAGCAATAAAAAACGTTGTAATTGAACTGGTCCATCATTCTGACCTGTCGGAACTGCATACCAGCTACTCTGATTTAATTGCAGGCCGCATAGGTAAGGACTATGCACATTTGAGCCGCGTATTTTCCAATTCACAGGATACGACCATTGAGCGCTTTATCATCCAGCAAAAGGTGGAAAAAATTAAAGAACTTTTGGAATATGGCGAATTAAACCTCAATGAAATTGCTTACCGGATGGGTTATAGCAGCAGTGCGCATTTGTCAACGCAGTTTAAAAGCATTACAGGGTTAACGCCCAGCCAGTTCAAAGCTTTAGAGCAGGGCCGGAGAAAACCGATTGATAAAATTTAATTTTTATCCTATGAAAAACTTAATAATCCTGTCAATTCTAATGATTGGGTTGATGTGTAGTTCTTCGGCACAACAAAAAATGAATATGGGAGATACGAGCAAATCCAAAAAAAATAAAAAGATGCCTATGCAACATAAGCGGCATAAACAAATGAAAAGCCTGAAAATGCAGGATACTTCCATGAAGAATATGGATATGCCGGGAATGGATATGGGCGGAACGAAAATGGATATGATGAGCAGTTCAGAATCTAAGAATCTGCCTATGAACCGCGACGGTTCCGGAACCAGCTGGCTGCCGGATGCATCCCCGGTGTACGGTATCATGCTGAACAGCGGCAGATGGAGTTATATGCTGCATGGTAATATTGCCTTTCGTTATACTAAACAGGATTTGTTTGGCGCAGGTAGCCGGGGCAGTGATAAGCTTGATGCCCCCAACTGGTTTATGGGCATGGCACAACGCCCTGTCGGAAAAAACGGCTTGCTCCATTTTAATTTAATGATGTCATTAGATCCTGTAACCGAGGGTGGCTATGGTTATCCGCTTCTATTCCAGACGGGTGAAAGCTGGAAAGGCGTACCTTTATTTGACCGTCAGCATCCGCATGACCTGTTTTCCGAAGTGTCAGCCAGTTATGCCTACGCTTTCTCCAAAAAAACCGACCTGAGCGTTTACATTGGTTATCCGGGCGAACCGGCTTTAGGTCCGGTAACGTTTATGCACCGTCCTTCCGCTATGTCTGATCCGGATGCGCCCATCAGCCACCATTGGGCTGATGCCACCCATATCACTTTTGGTGTAGCAACCATTGGCTTCCGCCTTGGTCGGTTTAAAATTGAAGCTTCGTCCTTTACGGGCAGGGAACCTGATGAGAACCGGTATGATTTTGACACACCGAAGTTTGATTCCTGGAGTGCAAGGTTAGATTATAACCCATCGCCCAGTTGGGCCTTACAGGTTTCGCATGGCTTTATCAAAAGCCCGGAAGCGCTTCAGCCAGATGAAGATGTTTACCGGACTACGGCCTCGGCGACTTACAGTTTGCCTTTCGGTGATGAAAAAACCTTTAATGCAACCGCTTTGTGGGGTCTAAATAAAATACCCGGTCAGGATGGCGACAATGCAGTTTTACTGGAAGGAGATGCGCGTATGAAGAAACTGGATTTATATACCCGTTTTGAGTTTGTTCAAAAAACTACCGGCGAATTGGTTCTAAACCCTGTCATTTATGGTGATAATTCTATTTTCCCCGTTAATGCCTTAACCCTGGGTTTAAACTACGACCTTTTTAAAATTGGGCCGCTTAACCTGGCTTTGGGCGGCCAGCTTACGTATTACAGCGCCGATAGCAGGTTAAACAGTTTGTATGGAAAAAATCCGATGGGCGGCGAAGTGTTCCTGCGTCTTTATCCCCGGTTGATGAAAATGTAACCAATTGAGTGGGATTAAGGATTATTGGGTTCTTCGTTGCAATAGGATATAAATTTTTCACGGAATTACGTAAATGTGTCTGAATAAACTGTTTGTATATTAGCATTTATAACTATATCATTAGACAAAACGTATAATTTTATTATCTTTGAATTGTGAAACGCACCGCGCGCATCTTATTAACAGCCTTTTATCTGCTATCCTGCCTGGGCATGGGGATCAGCCGTCTTTATTGTTGCGGTAAGCTAATTTCGGTTACACTAACCTATGGCGCTACAGCTAAGGCCGGTGAGAAGCAGGAAAAAAAGAATAAGTGCTGCAAAAATGAGAAACAAAGTTTCAAGATCAAGGACAGCCATTTTAGTTCAACTCCGCTGTCTTTAAATCATCCTCTGCCAGCAATAACTCCATCTTTTGTTTGTTTGAATGATAAAACTATAGCCAGTAATTTACACAGTAAGATAATTTTTACCGGGAACGCCCCACCGGGACAGGCGGATATACCTGTTTATACCCTTAACTGCACCTACAGGATCTGATCTGTACTTTTCTTTTTAGCCTTTACTCCAGGTAATACAGGCTACCATTTATATTTCAATCAATCATCTTAATTTATAATTTATGTATTAGGCTTTGCCTTGTACCATTTATCCATTCTCAAATTTTAAAATTCATGAAAAAAGTAATGCTGATGGCAATTGCCGCCCTGTTAACCGTTTCAACCCTTTTTGCCGCTTATCTTCACCCGGATAAGACTATAGCTGATACAGCCAAAACAAAAAAGGCTCAACCGGCTGCCAAAGTACAGTACACCTGTAAAATGCATCCGGAAATATTAAGCGACAAGCCCGGCAAATGCCCAAAATGCGGTATGATCTTAGTAAAAAAAGAACCTGGTAAGAAGCCTGCGGCAATGAAAATGTAATTCATTTAAGCCGGTCTTCTAAGTAGAGACGCAATATTTTGCGTCTCTGAACAAGTGCAATGTCGTTTAATATACATTTCACAAACGTTCCCGTGCGAGACACAAAATGAGACACAAAATATTGTGTCTCTACAGAAAATATCTATTAGTAAATAGTAAAATGATAAATCAACTTATTGCGCTGGCTTTAAAAAACCGGTATATCGTGCTGCTGATAGCGGCCTCCCTGTTTGTGTGGGGAAGTTATGCAGTACAGCAAAATCCTATTGATGCGATTCCTGACCTATCGGAAAACCAGGTGATCGTGTTTACCGAATGGCAGGGCCGCAGCCCGCAAATTATCGAAGACCAGGTAACTTATCCGCTGGTGAGCAACCTGCAGGGCATCCCCAAAGTAAAGTCAGTCCGGGCAACCTCCATGTTCGGAATGAGCTTTGTTTATTTAGTTTTCGACGATAAAACAGATATTTACTGGGCACGCAGCCGGGTGCTGGAAAGGTTAAATTATGCACAGCGCCTGCTGCCCGAAGGCATTACCCCAACGCTCGGCCCTGATGGTACAGGTGTGGGCCATATCCTCTGGTACACCCTTGATGCAAAAGGCATGGACCTTGGCGAACAACGTGCGCTACAGGACTGGTATGTAAAGCTTGGGCTGCAAACCGTGCCCGGAGTTAGTGAAGTAGCTTCCTTTGGCGGTTTTGAAAAACAATACCAGATCAATATTGATCCGCATAAGCTTAACTATTATAATATCCCTTTGTCGCAGGTTCTAAAGGCAGTTAAAAGCAATAATAATGACGTGGGAGGGCGCAAGTTTGAAATGAACGGGACGGGTTACATTGTCCGCGGCCTGGGCTATATCAAGAATTTGCAGGATGTGGAGAATATCGCTATTGGGACTATAAATACTATCCCCGTAAGGATAAAAGATATTGCGGCGGTGCAAATGGGCGGCGATCTGCGCCTGGGTATTTTCGATCAAAACGGGGAGGGCG
Source organism: Mucilaginibacter sp. (assembly GCA_036758125.1). Taxonomy (GTDB): domain Bacteria; phylum Bacteroidota; class Bacteroidia; order Sphingobacteriales; family Sphingobacteriaceae; genus Mucilaginibacter. Next base: position 11,027 of record DAIOXE010000003.1, on the reverse strand, counting down.
AAGCAGTCGGAGGCATTGTGGTGATGCGCTATGGCGAAAATGCCGACAAGGTTATCCATGCGGTAAAGGATAAAATGACCGATATTCAGAAAGGTTTGCCGCCGGGGGTGAAATTCAAAATCGCTTATGACCGAAGTGACCTGATAGAAAGCGCCATTGGCTCGGTAAAACGTACCCTTATCGAGGAAATGATAATGGTTTCCGTGATTGTCGTCCTGTTCCTGTTAAGCTGGCGAAGCGCTTTAAGCATTATTGTCCAGATACCGGTAACTATCGCAACGGCCTTTATCCTGCTCAACGCTTTTGGCATAAGCTCAAACATCATGTCCTTAACCGGTATTGCTTTAGCCATTGGGGTTATAGTTGACAACGGTATTATAATGGTCGAAAACTCGCATCGCAGTTTAGCCATCGCACAACAAAAAGAAAGATCATGACCACAGCAGAAAGAATTAAAATTATAGAAGCATCCTGCAAGCAGGTAGGGCGTGGCGTGTTTTTTTCGACACTGATCATCGTGGCCTCGTTCCTGCCTGTATTTTTATTACAAGGTCAGGAAGGTAAATTATTTGGCCCGCTTGCCTGGACCAAAACTTTCATACTCGCCATCAATGCCATCCTTGCGGTAACCCTTGCGCCCGTCCTCATTTCTTTTTTTCTAAAAGGAAAGTTAAGATCGGACGAGCATAACCCTTTGAACCGCACTTTAGAGAGATGGTATAATCCGATATTAAACTGGTGCATTACCTGGCGTAAAACCACTATCGGCATCAATGTCATTGCTTTGCTGATCAGTATTCCCCTGTTACTCAGCCTGGGCAGTGAATTTATGCCGCCACTGGACGAGGGAAGCATCCTGTTTATGCCGGTTACCCTGCCTGATATATCCAATTCGGAAGCCAAGCAGTTATTGCAGGTTCAGGACAAGATCATTAAGAGCATACCCGAAGTAAAAAACGTGCTGGGCAAGGCCGGAAGGGCAAATACGGCGACAGATAATTCGCCCATCAGTATGGTAGAAACCATTATCCTTTTAAAGCCCCGCAGCGAATGGCGGAAAGGATTAAAAAAGGAAGACATTATTAATGAATTGAATGCCAAGCTCCAGATACCCGGCGTAGTGAATGGCTGGACACAGCCCATCATTAACCGGATAAATATGCTGTCGACCGGTATCCGTACCGACGTGGGTTTAAAGGTTTACGGCCAAAACCTGGATACTATTTATGCCTTATCCAATCAAATGAAAATGGCTTTGCAGGGTGTACCGGGAGTAAAGGATCTGTATGTTGAACCGATAACCGGGGGCAAATACCTGGACATACAGGTAAACAAGGATGCCATTGGCAGATACGGTTTAAGTGTTGATGATGTGAACGAAGTTGTAGAAAGCGCTTTGGGCGGAATGAACCTTACATCTACCATTGAAGGCAGAAGGCGTTTTAGCGTGAACCTCCGCCTGGCCCAGGATTACCGGAATAACCTTGACGAGATAAAACGGACGCTGGTGCAAACGCCTTCAAGCGGACCTGTTCCCTTATCGTCTGTTGCCGATATTAAGATAACCGATGGGCCAGCCATGATACAATCCGAAAATGCATTGTTGAGGGGAACAGTATTGTTTAACGTGCGTGACCGCGACTTGGGCAGTACCGTAAAAGACGCGCAGGGCAGGTTAAATGCAATGGTAAAAACCCTACCAAAAGGCTACTTTATAGAATGGAGCGGCCAGTACGAAAACCTGGTACGTGCCGAACACACCTTAATACTCATTTTACCCATTGTATTGGTCATCATTTTTGCCTGCCTGTATTTTGCCTTTCATTCCATCAGGGAGGCCTTTTTTAGCCTCATCAGTATCCCTTTTGCGTTAATTGGCGGGGCCTACATGGTTTATTTCTTTGGCGTTCATTTATCGGTTGCCGTGGCGGTGGGCTTTATTGCGCTGTTCGGCATTGCGGTAGAAACCGGTATTGTAATGGTGATCTATCTTAATGACGCCATGCAGCAACTGGTAGCAGCGAAAGGGAACTCAAAAGAAAATATCAGCAAAGAAGATTTGCGTACCTACGTGATGCACGGGGCGGTAAAGCGCTTGCGGCCCAAATTGATGACAGTATCGGTCGCCCTGTTTGGCCTGGTGCCTGTGCTGTGGTCAACCGGAACCGGCAGCGATGTGATGCTCCCTATTGTATTGCCGATGATCGGCGGGGTTTTAACTTCTTCGACGCATATTTTACTGGTTACTCCACTGATCTTCCTGATGGTTAAAGAATACGAATTAAAAAAATATGGCAAACTGGAAGTATTGAATGTAAAGGATTAATGATATGAAAACGATACTAAAAATTATATATGCCATTTTTATTTGCGCCGGAAGCCTTTCAGCAGCAAATGCTCAGTCGCAGCGTTTACCTTTAGACAGTGTGTTGGCACGAATTGCGGTTAACCCGGCTTTATTATCCTACGATGCGAAGATGAGCGCAGAAGATGCCTATATAGGGGGCGCGAAAAGCCTGGATGCGCCAAAGATCAGCGCGGGGCAATACCAAACGCCTTACCAGTTTAATCCTAATACCGGGTCATTTATGATCCAGGCCGAACAGATGTTTACCAATCCGGCCAAGCTGCAAGCAAAGGAAAATTATATGAAAAGTGTTTCCAAAGTAACTGCAGAGGATAAAAATTACATGAAAAATCAACTGATAGCCCAGGCGAAGGGATATTATTACGACCGGGTTATCCTTGAAAAGAAACTAGCCCAACTGCAAAACACCCGTAGTCTGCTTGAGTATATGCTCAAGGATGCAAATATTCGCCTTACTTACAACAAGGAAAAGCTGAGCAATATTTACAAAACCAAAGCCGACCTGTACGAACTGGATAATACCCGCGAACAATGGAACAACGATATCCGGCAAAAAAACATCATGCTGAATACCCTGATGAACAGGGATAAACAAACCGAATTTATGGTTGATACCAATGTGCTGATCCGTGACTATGATGTTACTGCAACGGATACTTCTGCTCTGGCAGCTAACCGCAGTGATATTAGAGGAATTGACAGGAATATTGCGCTGCAGGGCTTAAACGCCAAAATGGAATACAGCAAACGCAAGCCTGACTTTGGCATACAGGCGGCTCACATGTTCAGTTACGGGGGAATGGCAAACCAGTATATCTTGATGGGCTCGGTTACTATACCTATAGTTTCATGGGCGAGCAAAGAATATAAAGCCAATTTGAAAGGCATCAGGTATGAAGTTGAGGAGTTGCAGCAAAAAAAACTGGATATACTCAACCAGGCCCAGGGCCAGTTGGCGGGCATAAGGACAGCCATCGGCAGCACGAAAAAGCAGCTTGAAAATTATAATCATAATATTATCCCCGCCTTGCAAAACAGTTACAAAACTTCGCTATTGGCCTATGAACAAAACACCGGCGACATGCCATCGATGTTGGACGGCATCAAAGGGTTGCAAACAGCCAGGATAGAAGCTTTAGACCTTTTACAGGAACTTTTACAATTACAGGTAGATTATGAAAGAGAAAATGAAAAGTATTAAATATACAAGCGGCGGCCTGTGCGATTCCCCTCTCGAGAGGGGTGGAGGGGTGTGTAATGTGGCAGATGTAAGGTTAAATTCCCGATGCATGGCGCAGAAACCCACCTCTGTCACTACACGACCCGACGCACCCCCTCCAATGAGGGGAACAAAAAATATTGGCCTTGTACTGTGCTACGCCTTTATTGTTTTACTGCTGTTTAACTCGTGCTCCAATCCAAAACCAGCCCCATCGGCAGCCCATGTAAAAACCGGCATAAAATACACCTGCCCGATGCACCACCAGATAATAGAAGATCATCCCGGGTTTTGCCCTATATGCGGTATGGCGCTGGTACCGATAACCGGCCAGCCAAGCGAGCGGGCGGGTATTAGTCTGAACACCGTATTGCAGCCGGTTAATTCATCGGTAATGTCAAACATTAGCGCCATCACGCCTGAAAACAAGGACGTTCCAACCCAAATTTCGGGCCAGGGCTATCTCGATTATGATTCGCGCACCTTTAATAATATTACCGCCCGTTTTTCAGGGCGTATTGAAAAGCTGTATATTAAATATGCCTTCGAGGAAATAAGCCGCGGCGAGCGCATTTTTGATATTTACAGTCCTGATATGGTTGCCGCCCAGCAGGATCTCATCTACCTGAATAAAAATTCGCCACAGGAAACAGGCCTGATTAATGCAGCAAGACAAAAACTATTATTGCTGGGTATGACTGATGAACAAATTAACCGGGTTGCTGAAACGGGGAAATCATTTTACAGCTTGCCGGTTTACAGCCTCTACAACGGCCATGTCCACGATGCCGCTCATAGCCAGATGTCAGACGCCCCAGAGCCCAAGGCTGAATCAAGCTTTACCAATAACCTCCCGCTGCTTGTTAAGGAAGGCATGTATGTAGAAAAAGGCCAGGCCATTTTTAATGTGGTCGATCCGCATCGTTTATGGGCCATAATTAAAATCGACCGTTCGTCGGTGGCGGGTTTAAAACTAAACCAGCCGGTTGAAATTACCTTCCCTGACATGCCGGGTAAAAGGATAACCGGGAAAGTCAATTTTATTGAGCCCGAATTGCGTGATGAGGATAAAACAACTACCATACGGGTTTATCTTAACAATATGGATCATTCCCTTAAAGTGAACAGCGTTATTAAAGCAACCATACAAACCGGGGTAATGGATGGCTTGTGGGTGCCGCGATCCGCCCTGCTTGATTTGGGCCAAACCAAAATAGTCTGGCTTAAGGAGGGTCCTTTGTACCATGCGCACCAGGTTAATACAGGTGCTATTATTGGCAACGAGATACAGATAAAAAGCGGTTTATCCGCCGCTGACAGCCTGGCTTCTAACGCACAATATCTAACAGACAGTGAAAGTTTTATTAAAATCAAAGGCGATGAACAATAACATCAATCAACTTAGAGCGGGCGTAAATCAAAACGCCGCCTATTCACCAAACGTTCCTGCGGAACGTAAAATGGCTGATGTATGTTTTTCTACCAACCAAGCGTCCCTATGGGACGCAACATTGGTAAGACTCGTCCCGGAGGGACGTTTGGTTGGTAGCATCGAAGTAACACCAATATTAAGCGTTCCATCGGAACGCCTGGTGGTTAGGCGTCATGTTGAACTGCGTCCACCAATAGGCTACAAAAAAACAAACAAATTTCTTGCTGTAATTTTCTTGTTGTCGGCCTTATTTACAGCGTGCAAGCAAAAACCAGCACAAATAATCAAAGCAGAAAGCAAGGCTTATTATACCTGTTCCATGCACCCGCAGATACATGAAGAACATCCGGGTAATTGCCCCATTTGCGGCATGAAGCTGATCAGGGTAGAGCTCACCGGCGCCAATACAGGCGCAGTTGCCAATAAAATCGTACTGACCGCCGCCCAACTTCAGCTTGGAGGGATACAGGTGGATACTGTGCGGGAAGAAAATACCGGCAATGAAAAAACACTTACCGGAACTGTTACTACAGACGAAAATAAAGCAGAGGAGTTGAGCGCAAGGATAGCTGGCCGCATACAGCAATTATTTGTAAGGGCCACCGGTGAAAAGATTACAACAGGCCAGCCCGTTTATTCAATTTATAGCGAAGATCTGCTGGAATCAGAAAAAGAATACCTGCTGGCAAAACAACAGCAAAAAGTATTGCATAACCCTGATGTGGATTATAAACAGTTGATCAGCGCTGCTGAAAACAAGTTGCTGTTATGGGGCATATCCCCCTCGCAAATAAGGAATCTGGATGCTTCCGGCAAAGCCGCCGCTACCGTTAATATACTAAGTAAAATCAGCGGCACCGTAAGCGATATAGCGGTTCACGAAGGTGATTATGTTACAGAAGGCATGCTGATCCTGAAAACTCAGGCATTAAATACATTATGGGTCGAAGCGCAATTGTATGCCAATGAAACAGGCTACTTTAAAGAGCACGACCAGGTAAAAGTATCCTTCCCCGATCTTGGCGGCCAGCCTATAAGCGGCAAGGTTGAGTTTATCAATCCTGAACTTTCAAGCGCCGCCTCTAAAGTCGACCTGGTGAGAATAAGTATTCCAAATCCGCAGGGGCTGATACGGCCCGGAATGCTTGCCTATATAACCATATCCGGCGGCAACCGGCGAAGTCTATCCGTTCCCGCTTCAGCCATATTATCCGATGCCAACGGCGATAGGGTGTGGATCAGGAATACCGATGACAGCTTTTCAATGAGAATGATCAAGACTGGTCCCGGCAATTCATCCTACGTGCCCGTGCTTTCGGGTTTAAGTGCGGGGGATATGGTAGTTACCAATGGGGCTTATTTGCTGAATAGCGAGTATGTTTTTAAAAATGGGGACGATAATAAGGGTATGGGGGGTATGAAGATGTGAGGATTTACGAAAAAAGAAAAGCAAAAATTAGATGATCTGGAGGAATCCATAAAATGGGTTAAGTTACATCAGGAAGGCAAAGTGCAAGCTAAGTCAATTGAGCAATTATTGAGTGAGCTTTGACGGTATGGTATGTGTATTATGTAAAGTTAGTGCCACCGAAAATGGCAAAGTAACCATCACTTTAGAACGGGATGGGGCAATTATATTGATTAAAGATGTGCCCGCTGAAGTTTGTACTAATTGCGGCCATTATTACCTTTCGGAAGAAATTACCCGCCTGGTAATGGAAAAAGGTAACACGGCTATTGAAAGTGGGGCAGAGCTGGAGGTTTTTAAACTTCAGGTTGCCTGAACTGATGAAACTTGCGGAGTTTTTAAAACTTCGCAAGTTTTTGCGGTTGCTTGTTGGAAGGCATTTGATATATTTGGATATGAATGAGTTGGCAACCAAAAACGATTTAGCAAATATCAAATCTGCTATCATCAAATGGATGTTTATATTTTGGGTTGGCCAATTGGCCGCTATGATTGCAATTGCCAAACTGTTTTTTCATTCTTAAACTAAAACCCCATTCTCTGGCGCGAATCGGGAGTTGGCTAAAAAATAATATACTTTTAAAGCATCGGCACTGGTTCATTACTTGTCAGCGGCACACGAGAACCCCACCTCATTAGGCCTGCGCGGCATTCTCGCGCGAGGGGAAGGGAGGAATTGAGTAAGCGGAAAAGCTCCCGTAATTAAACCAACATGAAGCGAAACTGTATTAGATGAAGCACTCCCGGATGGCAGAAGTTTCTCAATGTAGAACGGAAGCACCGGAAGTGTAATCCCTAATCCTGTCATCACCAGGAACACGCCGCATAGAAGTATAATTTTACCCCTTCTGTATTTTGTTGTCACTGCGATTTTAATATTTGTTAGTCAATTTTAAAATAGATTTATGGGTAGGAATAATTATTCAGAGGTCATTATATCAGTAGAAAAACCTGTTGAAAGAATAATCCCGGTTGCTGCTTATCCACTCTACTAAGCGGTAAAATTAAGGCTACAACTGCTCAATTACTTTTTGTAACCTGGCTCTTATTTCAGTGGCAATATCAAGCAAATTTTTATTTTCTATAGCTTGCATGGAGGCCAACGGATCAACAGCAGAAACCTCCACCAGGCCTTCTGCTTTTTCCTGAATAATCACATTGCAGGGCAACATGGTTCCGATTTTATCTTCTGCCAGCAGGGCTTTATAGGCAAATGACGGATTGCAGGCGCCAAGTATTTTGTAGTTATAAAAGTCCACATCAAGCTTTTTTTTTAACGTGTCTTTTATGTCAATTTCTGTCAATATACCAAAACCTTCCCCTTTGAGCGCTTCTGTAACTTTCTGAATTGCACTGTCGAAACTTCCCGCAATTGTTTTACTGAAATAGTATTTCATGATTGTTTTATTTTCAGATAAATTATTATTAAACAAATACCTCTTTTTATAAACCCGTATTTATATAGGCTACGCTATTCTAAAAATATATTTTTTTGAATAGCGCTGATCATTTTCTTTTTCGGAACCAGCTATACCATACTACCACAGCAAAAAAGAGGACGAGTAGGGAGAACCACCAAAACATGTGCATTCCCCCGAAATAGTAATCTCCATTATTATGCATCATCGCTTTAATATTTTAAGTTTTTTTAATTATTATTTAAAGACGTGGTTTATTGTTAGCTTTCTTTCACATTTTTTTCATGTTCCCCATCTTCTGCATGCCTTTTTTTCCCCCTTTTATTTTTGGCGGTTGTTTTCCTAATGTGCGGATATAATTAATCAATTGCCAGCATTGATTATGGTCCGCCTTATGTACTTCTTTCCATGCGGGCATTGGCGAATTCCCATTCATGATTTTCCAGTATAATGCGCCATCAGTATGTGACTGGGTCATTTTAGCTGTTAAATCAGTTGGTTTGGGTTTTAAATCTGCACCAGCGGGTCCGTTACCTTTTCCTTTTGAACCATGGCACATTGCACATTGCTTTTCAAACAAGGCCTTACCTTTCATGGTTGCTGCAATATTTCCCTTTAATGGATTTTTTCGGGCATCTGCCGATTTAGGGGCTTCCCACATATCCTGCTTTGGAATGAATGCTGACGTCATAACAACACCTGTTATTATCAGGCATGCTGTGAAAATTATTTTTAGTTTTTTCATTTTTTAACTGCCTTGTGTTTTTTTAGTGTTTCGCCGGGTCGTTTTCCAGGATTTTTTTCTTTTCCTGGTACTCTTCGGTTGTGATCCCGCCTGAAGCAAACCGCCTCTGCAAAACGTCAAGGGGGGTCTTGCAATTTTCTTGCAGCATCAAGGGGTAATTTACCGGCAAATTTATCGGACAACTTCTGAGAAGAGGTATTTTTCTTTTTCAAAACTTTAATCAAGTGTAGCTTTCCAGTTCATTTAATAAATTGTAAGCATTTTGATTGGTAACCTGTATTGTTAAAGTATCCACGACTATCATCTTTATTCCAAAATTAACCAATTTATTCTGTTGATTCTAAAATTCTGTAAATTCTGATTCAGACAATTTTATACAACCGTCCTCTGAAAATAAGCAGCATAATTAAGGCACTGCTTAATATCTTCCGGCTCCAGGTAGGGGTAATCCTTCAAAATAGCCTCCTTACTCGTCCCGTTTGCTAAAAGATTAAGCACTATTGAAACGGTAATACGCATGCCTCTTATGCCGGCTTTGCCGTTCACTACATTAGGGTTCGATGTAATTCTATCAAGTGCCAACATAAATTCTTTTTTATAAAATTACGATACTAAATTGTTGTTGTCAAATTTTGTGCCGTTCAGATTTGCGAACTTTTTGAAACTTTAAATCTGTAGGATGCTATCAAAAATATTGCTTAAATTTGTTATATGACAACGCTAACAAAAAGGTAAATTAAGCACGTTCAATCATGGCACAAGAGGATGACGAAAAATTAAAGCGTCGCGCGAAGTTCCTTGAGCAGAAAAGGAAGCGAAGGGAAGCCGAAGCAAAGACGACAGAACAAATTATCGAACACGCAAGGGAAATTTTCAGCACTCCGGCTTCAAAAGAATTTTTTAGAAAGCTGGCCGAAGAACAAGAAAAAAATAAAGCGATATAAGGCGGGATGGCTTTAACTCTCCTAAATTTCATTTTACAGGCTCAAGCTTTGAGTAAAATGGATTTGTCCATTCTCAAAAAGAAATAGTCCTGTCCGAGTTATATAGGCAACTTTTTGAGACGCATCTTATGTTCCTGAATAGTTATAATAACTGGATCAGCAGTCATCTCTTCGGAAAATTTGTCAAATATTATATTAAGCTTTGATATGATAGCGCCTGGAGACAAATCAAAAAGCCTGAATTGTATCACTGAAACTGAACTGGATTTTGTGAAAGCCAGAATTTGCCCAAAATCCATATCAGCCGTTAAAATTGTCCTGTCCTCCCTAATTGCTTTTTCTACAATGAGATAATCTTCCAACGTATGCTGGCCTTCATTACTTAGATGAATAGCATCGTGACCAATGCTGTTTAACCATTGTGCCACCTGGTATGATATGCCCATATCTAAAAGGAACCGCAAATCCTGACAATATTAGATGGTGAATAACTCTTCTTCGGCGAGGTAGGCGGCATATTGCAGACATTGATCAATGTCTTCGGCCTCTAAGTAAGGATATAATTCTATGATTCCTTTTTTATCCATACCGTTGGCGAGAAAATTAAGTACAATTGAAACTGTAATGCGCATGCCTCTGATACAGGCTTTGCCGTTCATGACATTAGGGTTCGATGTAATTCTATCAAGGGTCAGCATAAATTCTTTTTTATAAAATTACGATATTAAATTGTCGTTGTCAAATTTGTCACAAGCAAAGGCGGTAAAACTTAAAGTTTTAGAAACTTCAAGTTTTCGGAATTATCTGAAAATGTAGAGACACAATATTTTGTGTCTCCTACTATGCAAGGTGAATTATGGCATCCCGAGACGCAAAATATTGCGTCTATACACCAAAACGGATTTACAAATAGCAACCCCGTAAATTCCGCCAATTCTAAAATTCTGTAAATTCTGATTCAGACAACCTTAAACAACCCCTCCCCCGCCAAATAAGCAGCATAATTAAGGCACTGCTCAATTCTTCCTGCTCCGGGTAAGGGTAATCCTCCAAAATAGCCTCCTTGCTCATCCCGTTAGCTAAAAGATTAAGCACTATTGAAACGGTAATCCGCATGCCACGTATGCAGGCTTTGCCGTTTGTTATATTAGGATCATGTGTTTTGTGTATTTACTTTTCTTCTTCTATCCTGGCGCGAGAATTAAGAGCCGGCTAAAGCGTTGGCCTTCTCGTGCCTAACCGCCTGGCTATCAAAATACAAAACTCGAAAATGTTTTTTATTTGCCTTTAAATAATATACTTTTACAGTATGTGCACTGACTTATTACCTGTCAGCGGTGCACGAGAACGCCACATCTTTAGGCCTGCGCGGCATACTCGAGAACAATGTCACTAAGTTAAGATATAAATAATTGATTATCAATTATTTAACT
>DAIOXE010000002.1:0-318056 GCA_036758125.1 Mucilaginibacter sp. | reverse complement strand
AATCACTAAGAATCAGAAAGATGCGATATGAAATTTGCTTAACTTAGTGACATTGTACTCGCGCTTGACGAGGGATTTATATCAAATAGAATTTGTATTGTCCTACATCGCGTTTCCAATCCGGGTTTTCATAAATGTATTTATAAGGATTAGATATCATTAAAGGGCAATATCCTGGCAATTCCATTTCATCCCTGTTTACAAGATAAATGAAATACTCATCCTGTTTATCCCTAGCAATTTGGATTTCATTGATTGACCAAAAGAAGGAAATACTTCTTGAAAACGATTTAACTTCAATATACCTATTTATCAGTATCGTATCGACATCATTGAACGATTCTATATCATAACCAGCATTGGAGTATTCATCTGATATTCGGTTTATTTGGAGTATCAACGGATGTTTTGCTAACCTTGATTGTTCGTAGCATAAAACAAATAATTCTGCCTGCAGTCCAAGTTCTTCCTGCTGCTGTTGTTGTTTCTTCAAACTCTCTAAGGTCAACTGACGTTTTTTCCTCCATGAAAGAGCCGACAATTGCATTTTATTAATTACTAACCTATTGAAGACATCCACATACTTTTCATTTACGTAAAAGATAGTCCGAACAATGGAGTCTTTTACTAACAGATCGGTATTGATCAAAATTCTTTTAATCGTTGAGTGTTTAATAGGCAAATGGCTATCTCTCAGGTAATAGCTTGCTTTTTCAATACTGAACTTGACTGTATTAGAGTTAAAGAAATTTGCAAATTGCTGATTATTCTCTAAGAGCTCGATTATTTTTTCAAAAAAAAATCCAGTTTCAAAAAAACTCTCTTGACTATAAATATCTAATTCAGGGTTCCTACAGATACTTCCGTTTTCTGTGATAATTAAATTCAATGTGTTTAGAAGGAAGATTGTGCCATTAAAGCAATTCCCAAATGAATAAGAATAATGAAGACATTGTATTTTAATGTCATCAACGCCCTTAAAAATATCAGACCTAAGTACATCGAATAGGATATAGCCAATCTCTATTTTTGTACCAATTTGGTTATGATTAAGCAGTTCTTTGAACATAATCCCTTATTAGCGCTTTAATGTCATCTGACAAGTCAACTTCATAATCCATGTTCATGTTAATCAAAGGAATTGGTTGATTCTCAATTATATCAAGCATCCGTCTCTCTTTTTCAATTAATCGCGCATGTACCGTTTCATCAATGGAATGCTCTGATAAAACATAATAATAGTTTGTAGGATCATCGGGCTTTAATCCAACTCTATGTATTCTATCTTTTGACTGAAGAAAATTTGAAGCATTAAAATTCCTTTCAAGATAAATGGCGTTGTGACAAACCTTGTGTAAAGATATGGACTCTGCGACTGCAAACGGATTAGCTATTAATACCTTAAAACTTGAATTAGGTTTGCGAAAATCTCGGATTATACTTTCTCTTGTTTCGAACAATTGGGGTAACGAATCAGTTTCAACTGGAATCTCGCCGATCAATAATTTAGATACAATACCATTTTCAAACAAAAATGATTGAAGCTCTTTCACTGTATGAATGAATGTTCCCCAAATAATAACCTTTTGACCACTCTTAACTATCTTTTGGACCAAATCTCTAACTACAATAAATTTGGCTGGAACCTCTTTTTCACTATAGTTTAAAATATTTGATAAAATCTCACTATCATCTATGAAAAGATCACTTGTTATCCCTTCGTCACTATAATATTTTTCTATTGGTGATTTTAATAGTTCTGGATTGGTTGCAGTTTGTAGTAGTCTAATGAATCTTGCTTTACTTAATGTTGATGCCAGATCTTTATTGCCTGTATTTTGTTCTTTAAAATAATCGATGTAACTATTTTCGATAAAATCATAAATACCTCTCTGAACTTCCCCCATTTTAACAATGATTGGTTTATGCTCCGTGGCATTAGGTAGGTGCAAGTCTGACTTACGTATCCTAATAAAAAACGGAGATATATTGTCGACCAATTGCTTAATCCTTGGGTCGAAGCGATTAGCTGTCATATCTTTTAATTGAAACAGATGGAACTTAATTATATCCTTGTCAGGCCATATAAAATTATAAATATTGAAAATATCCTCAAATCCATTAGGAATTGGAGTACCTGTCAAGACTACTCTTGAAACGCAATACTTCGCTATGGTTAATACGGATTGCGCCCAAATTCCTCCGTCTGCATTCTTTATTTTATGTGCTTCATCGAGAACAACCATAACCTTATTTTTTTTAAGGTATAATATGATATTTTCTAAATTGAAGGCTATACTTTGATATGATAACAGAGTGAGTTCGGGGGTTTCATTAGGGTCTAAAATTGAAAGTAAGTGACTTTCCCTATCATCTTTTGATACCCCTCCGGATAATCGTTTTGAATTTACTTTAACGCCAAAACATTCCTTATATTCATCTTCCCAGGGACCAAATGCGCTTAAAGGCCCAATAATGAATAGTTTATTTAAGTGTCGCTCATCGTTTTCAGGGAGATCTTTAAAAAAGGAATATGCCCCATAAACTACTGAAGTTTTACCAGCACCAGGTACAGAAAAATTGCAAGCATTCATTGAGAATGCTAAATGATAAGCAGCAAGAAGTTGCATGTCATACAGTTTTCTATTGGTTAAGTTCCTTTCAAGGGATTCTTTAAAAAGTTTAAACTCCATCGGGTCAATTTCATTATTCCAAATCCCCCTAGCCTGTTTACTGAACAACTTGAAGTTTTCCTCTTCGGAGATATATTGCTTTAGAACTTCTAAAATGGTATCACCATTAGTGGTTTCAAAGCCGTATTTATTAAGGGCTTCTTTTAACGTAGTAAGTATTTTTTCTTGCTCATTAACCTCGTAAAAAACATTAATTAAATCATCAATAGCCTGAAATTTTAAATTATCTCTGAAGTAAAATCTCGCCCGCCTATTGTCCAACAGTTGTTTTACTTCACCGGTTAAAATAAAAGCAAGTTTATCCTGATCAATGTTTATGACAATAACAGGCCTCATTTACGCTTATCTTTAATTGTCTGTTTAAAATTCCAGATAATCTCGTTTACTCGTTTTAATAAATTATCAATTTCAGTATCTTGATAAAATTTCGGTACTTCTGTATTTACCTGTTCTAAGGTGTTGATAGCTCGGGCAATTAATTTTGAAGGAGCATTTGCTTCATTCGCATCTTCCAGGGTTCTCAAAGATTTATTTAAGTTGCCCTGCAATTGACCTTTAGCTCTTAATGCCCAGCCATCATCCCTTAACTTCAAAAGTTTAGGGAGTGAAACATCCGGATTTTCTTCTCGAAGTTCGTCAGGAGTCTTCTCTGAACCATTGATTGGGTCAATTAAGTTAAAATGTTCGTCTCTGAATTTTTCCCATACGTTCTGTTTACAGAAAAAACTCTCTTTTCCAGGTTTAGCTATTGATCTAAATTCCTTACCCTCATATTGGGCTCTTATATAATCGAAACAAATTATCTTTAGGTCGGAGACATCCGATTGTCTTTGATAAGGCCATTCTACTGATGCCGTACCGGCTTTGTATTTATTTAGATAGCCATTTAAATCTACAAACTGTCCTTCTCTTTTTTCTAATCGTGTATAAATCCCTGAATAATCTAAAGAATCAAGGTATTCATCCATAAGCCCCATTATTTCTAACCATTCATCAACCTTGGAAATTTTCTCATTCATCATTTCTGCTATTTCCTTTGGCTTGAAATTATTATCAATTAATTGTTGACATTTGAGATATTTTTCTATCGGATTATAATCAAGCTTTTCATCTTCTCCCATTTGATAAGTGGTCTCTAACCGCATTATCTCACGTGAGTGTATCCCATCAAGTGCATCTTCTAATATGACGGCCAGGAAATAGGGTTGATTTTTAGAATCCTTATCATAATTCTTTTTGAGGATGCTCGCTCTTCTATTTCCATCAATGATAACCCCATCCTTTGTTACAATCCCATACCTTTTTTGTCCCCAACGTGCAAGGTCTTCCGAAGTGCCTTTGTTTCTATCCTCTTTGGACTCCCATAGAAATTTAGTAAGTATATCAGAATCCTCTTCTTTAGCAGGGTCAAGTTCATAAAATTGCCTTTCAAAGGATTTCGTCATGCTCAGAATACGGCCATTCCACTTATTATATATTAGAAATTCAAAAGGTATTTTATAAACACCCATCTTTTTCTTTTCATTATTGTAAACAATATAATCCTCTCTATCCGGAGTGGAATTCTGTTTAATATTTTGAAGTGATCTGGTTCGGTCTTCTTGGTTTAATGGCATGATTAATTGCTGTTTGCTTTGGTTGAAATTTTGTTAATAGCGTATAATGCTAGCACCTGTTTTTTGGGAACTCTTTCTTTGGCAAAAATTTTATTGCCATTTTGAATAAAAGTAGGCTCTTCAAATTTGATTTTATTAATTATTTGAGCAATGGTCTCAATCAATTCTGTTGGTTCTTTATATAGGTCAACCCCGCGATGATCTTCATACATTTTTTGGAGCATTTCGCCTTTTGCAATTTTTTCCGAAAATCCGTTGTTTATTATTTCAAGGAATTTTTTGCCATTTTCAAAAGTTTCAATTATAGGTTCCAATTGTTTGTAAAAACCATCAATATATAAATGCGATGGAAAACCTTCGCCGTTACCATACTGTATAGACGTAAGCCATTTTCCAGCCTCCTTTTCATTTTTTAATATATCATAGTTAGATAATGTAACAGTAAGATTACCTTCTTTGAATGGATGTCGTCTAAATCTTGATCCATCTTTCCTCTTACGCGGACTATCAAAAACTTTTTCTTCAAAAGAATTCAAACTAGGAAAATTTTCAAGGTCTTTTGGTATTTGCAGATAAAGGTTGATTATCTTACTCATACCTAATTCCTTTCGTATAACACTTGCAAAGGCCCGACTGACTGAAGGACATACGGCATTACCAACTAATCTCCATTTTGTTCCCTCACTGCCTATAAATTGATATGTAATAGGAAAACCCATAATACAAGAAGCTTCTCGCACTGTTGGAGTTCTAAATTCGCCATCCCCTGTTCTATTATATTCAGATTTATAAATAATAGCTTCTCTGGAAGTGCCTATTTTGGTCGCTGTGATAGTTCGACTCGGTTTTCCCTCATTTTCTGGAAAAGACATCGTTCCCATATATGGATGGTTGACCTTTAAAAACCTGGAATTTTTCCACTCGCTTTCATATAGCCCTGTATCGTAAAAATGGTCTGTAAGTTCTGATTGTCTAATTTTTAAACCTGGATACAAGGGGTCTGAAATTAGCTCGTCAGAATTCTTCGCATTAGCTTTAGGCAGTGTGTTTTTAATAAATCCTAATTTCTTAAATGGCTGCAAGTTATTATCGAAGATCTCTTTTATTTCCCCGTGGGTTTTTGAAGGAACTATCAACGTACCTTTTGATACCAGTTCGCCTGTAATAACCCTTTTTCTTACTTGAGCGGAACCATACTCGGCAGAGTTAATTATTACGCTGTTCCCGTCAATTTTTATAGCAACTTTTGTTGGGCTTAATCGGTGCTTTTTAGCCCAATCGTACAATCCAAGATCCTGGAAATTGTATTCCCTTGCTAAGTAAGTTGTTGAGTTAGTAACATTTTCCATAAACCAAGCTTTCAATGTTGAATTTGGTTGATGTTTTTTCACAGCGACAATTCTCAAGAAAGTTTCGGTTAGTTTAACTCCCATTGATTTGTCGGCCTTGCCTGAATTATTTGAATTTGAGAAACTAACACATGGCGGACTCCCGAGTATAACGTCTGTATTTGGTAAATTTTCTATTAATTCAATAGAATTTTCAAATTCCAGGATATCCTGTAAAATGCCCTTACCATCACCAAAGTTATAATTATACGTATCTACGGCTGGTTTCCAATGGTCGTAGCCATTTATTATTTCATAACATTCTTGTCTAAATCCTTCCGAAAAGCCGCCTGCGCCGCAAAAAAAGTCTAAAAGTGTTAATTTTTCCACTTGGAAAAAGTAAACTAAATTGCTGAGACTTTACGAAATACTTTTCAACTTATAAACAATTGTTGTTATGTTATTCTTTATCTGGCATTCCCAAACAGTAAGGACTCTCCAGCCGAGTTCTTCTAATTGAGCAACCTTTGTTGTGTCTCGATTCACGTTCTTAGAAAATTTCGTTTTCCAAAAGCTCACATTGCTTTTTGGTAGTTCGTAGTTGCAATATGGGCACCTGTGCCAAAAGCATCCGTGTACAAATATTGCTATCTTTTTACCTGGAAATGCAATGTCTGGCCTACCAGGTGCCTTTTTCCAGTTGAGCCTATATCCCATCAAACCTATTTCCCGTAATGCTTTGCGCAACGCTATTTCAGGGCTTGTATTTTTTCCTTTGTTGGCACTCATCACTTTTGACACGGATTCACTTTTAGGAATAGGTGATCGTCCATCTCTTAAATACTCTTTGACATTATTAGTACGCATTGCCGACTCGTTTACGTCCAACGAACAAAGTTAAAAATAATATTCTGTGCCACCCATTCAGGCGTGCGTATCGGCGCCGGGAAATAGTAAGGAGGTACCTCAACCTGTGGCAATGATGGCATCCAAATTATAATGTTTGGTTTTATAGCTTTTGCCGTCTGCGGCAGTTACCGAGAAATCCTCGGTAACTGAATTTTCATCCAGTTCCCAATTCAGGCGTGCGTATCGCAGCCGGGAAATCGCTGGAGATACTCATGACATGGCCACGAAAAGCCTGTTAATGAGACAGCGCTTGGCCCATAAGCGCTTGGCCTGGCCGCTTAAACAGGTTGTTTCAAAGCTGTTGTTATATGAAGAGTTTGCTTTTAGGGCTGCTTTTCAGGTCGTGATGCTGACAGAATTTTGTCAGGCTGTTTCATGCATTGAGGCCAATTCCAAAGTCATTACAATCCAAATGCCTATTGCAGCGCAAACCGCTTAATATTCGGAGGGTTCTTTTGAAACTTAATTTTTTCTTCGATGAGATCGTAGCCCCTTTGCATCCTTAACCAAAAATCGGCATTACCGCCAAAAGCCTTTTCAATTCGTAAGGCTATGTTTGGCGTAATGGCGCCTTTGCCATTGGCTATCTTTGATAAGGTAAGCCTTGATACCGCCAATAAATCCGCCGCCTTTCCGATGCTTAAACCATTCGCATCGATCACATCCTCTTTTAAAATTATACCCGGATGAATATTTGTATTTGCTGCTCTTTCCATAACCTGCTATTTTAATGTGTATCCAAATAATCTAAATCGTAAGCATTTCCATCAATGAATTTAAAAATAATACGATAGTTGCCCGAAATATCTAATGACCAGAAATCCATTAATTCACCTTTTAAAAGATGCGGACGTAAGTTTTGAAATGGCTGCAAATCTTTAGGAACATCTTCCAGGTAATTTATCAGGTTTAGTACCTTTTTTATCCTATGAATATTTTCAGGCTGCAGTTTACTGGCATCACCTTTAGTCCATAATAATTTTAAACCTTTGTGACTTATGGATTTTATCATTTTGAATACTGTAAATATACAGTATATATGGAGAATCTACAAATAAAAAACTAACTTTAATAAGCTAAAAAAAAATCCCTACCTCCTGCCCGCCACATTCTCCTCAAGGATATTCGTCATCATGGGGCGGTAAAAGTTCCAGAAAAAGCTTTTACGCTCGGCCGGGTCATCGGTATTGTACAGCAGCCACTTAAAGAAGGTTACGCCTTTAAAATAAGAGGATGTTATGCCTACCGGATTATCACAAAAATCACCCGAAAAGTAATAAAACCTGTAATCTTTGTCGTTATGCATAATTATAGCAGGAAAAGTAGCCGGGATATTATATTTTTTTAATTCAGCCGCTCCATTGGCATTAACGCTTATATCAAAGCGCGACAAAGCATGATTTACAGAAAGGTCCGGCGATATTACATCAAACCAGAAAGGGTATTTCATCCGTGCAGGGAGCGACAGTTTTTTTTGGCCATATCCTGCTGTAATGATGTGCGGTACCGGGTCGGTTAAATGGGTGCCGTTTTCGAGTACGACAACACGGTCGTCATTGCTTACAAAGGCCACCCCCGATTTATGGAATGGCCATTGATGGCCGTGGTCCCTTTTATAGTCATTAATCAGCCACCTGGGTAACTCTTTATCTATCGTGCTATCAAGGCTGTAAAAATATCGCGCTGACCATCCGGTCCAATGCATCGCAAAAAGATTCTCAAATTTATTACGGTTATCAGCATTAGTCGGTGAGCCGATGGTATTAAATTCGGTGATGATGAGCTTGTGTTTCGCTTTCATATCCTGCAAAAGCTCAACATCCTGCGTACTCAGGCCCCCATACAAAAGACCGGAGCGCTCAGTGCCCTGCTTTTGGCTGTACCATTCCTTTTTATAAATGCCGTAGGTGTCGGTGAAATAAACCACATCAGCATCGGTGCTCAATTGTTTTATTTGGTCTGATGAAAATCTTTCCAGGCCTTTAAGCCTGAATTTTTCATTTTCGAGGGGAAAGAAACCATAGTAATCGCTGCCGTTATGATAATGTTCGGTACTTGTTTTGGTGAACCGGTTATTATTCAACACCCAGGTAAGTGAAATATGTTCCTGTTTATCCTGGTCGAGCACTGTTTTATCAATAATTGCCACAACAAGCTTGGTTTTGGGGGTAAAATACCAGGCCAGCCACATCCATAAAGGAAACAGGGCAATGAATGGAATTACATATAATAGAAAGAATCGTTTTCGGTCCATCTTAATTAAAATCTTCGTAAATAACCTATACCTATGTCTAACTGGTTGCCGCGTGTGTTGAATCGATATTCCTGGTTATCAAGGCTGGCGGTAATAAAAAATATATTTAATTTCTTAAATGAATGATACCACGCGGTGGAGATATTATCCGAGTTAAGCTTATAGATGATACCATTATTAAGCAATACGATGTTACGCGGATCGTCGGGCGAAACCCCTGTACCTACGCCTAACGATAAATAATCATCAGCGCCCCCGGTATAATACCGTACATGAAACGAATATGACTGCGATACGGAACTGTTTGACGGCGTTTGATAAGTGCGTAAATTAAACCAGAAATTCCCCCAATATTTACTAACAGCAGCAGTATATATCCAGGTATCGCCGGTAAAATGAAGATACCTGAAACCCGCCTCGGCCTCAAAGCTTGCGGGTAAATTGGCGTATAAGGAGAAACCCGACCTGTACTTAGGAAACACACCCACATTAGGCGAGTATCCTTCACTTACATAAGCATAAAATGTTTTTGAAATATGAGGATAAGCATCCACCTCGTATTGCAGGCCGTTTGTATTAAAACGGTTGGCGTAATTGATAAAGCCAAGTATAGAACCGATACCCGTTTGCCGGCCGTATTCAATACTGGCCAGTTGCCATGTAGCGCCGCCAAATTCTTTATCGAAGTGTATATAATCGTACGTGAGCCCAATTTTATTTACGGATGCATTGTCCTTTACCCTATCGGCCAGCGCACGGGCAGCTGAATTACCAGGATCAACCTTTACTAAGGCATCCAGCGTGCTGTAGGCTTCCTTATATCGTTTAAGGTCATTCAATACTTTTGCTTTCAACAGCAACAAATCCTTTGATTGCGGATGATACTTTAATCCATCCTGTGCATATTGCAGCGCTTTCGCCGAATTATTATTCCAATATTCCAGGCTGCCAAAAGCAAAAGACGCGTCTTCATTATCGGGGTGTTTGCTCAATACCAGGTTAAACTGGGCACGCGCACTGTCAAGTTTATCGGTCCAGGTATAAATACGGCCTAAAAAAACGTGAATGTCCGAATAATCAGGGCTTTTAAGCAATGCCTGTTTACATAAAGCGCTGGCTTTAGGGTAGTCTTTCCTATCAAAGGCGGCTTTACGGGCCTGTTGGAAAAGTTCATCGGAAGAAAATTCTGTTTGAGCCGAGGCTGGTTTAAAAGAAATGATCAGCAGAAAAAGAAAAAAGTATAGTTTATAATTCATAAAACGCAGAATACCGCCATAAGTTTATATTTGCCATTATACGGTAAAAAGGGAGTGTAAGTTTTAATAGAAAGTAATTAAAAGAAAAAGCTGTATGCATAAAAAAGAGACATAGGCTTCTTTGACATTATAAGTCGGGGTGGCAGGTGGCTACAGTACAGTAAAAATATTTATTGCCTCCTTTGATAAATTTAGATTTTATTCAGCCAGGTTGTTTTTACCAGGCAAGGAAACTCCCGCATCCCTTACTTCGTTTACCTGTTTCCAGAGACGGATTTTAGTAAATGGCAATTTTAAAAGATTGCCAATCGTTAATTCTTTTTCATTTGCATAACCTGGAACTCCTATTACTATTTCATTTTGAGGAATGTTTAATCATCAATCCAATAAAAATATACACCCAAACCGGGATATTTTTGCCTGCAATAATGAGATATACATATGCCGAAACAAAACAGGAACCTGTAAGTAATAAAGGAAGTGCAAAAGGTTTTTTATATTTAATATTTTTAATAGTCCAACTAAGGCAAAGAAAAAAGAATGGTATAGCGCCTATATAAATGCCACCAAAAATGTATAGGTTTACACTATATTTCCCACCTAAGCTTAAGAACCATTCTTTAAATCCCTCCCACAATGTTTGCATACCGCTTAAGTATTAGTTGCCGGGAATATGTCATGTTTTACCGTTTAAATGCGAATTTACTAAATGCTTCATTTTTTGCTTAAAATCGGGGTCAGGTTTAACCGTATCATCCGCCTTAATATCGTCTTTCTTGTTCAATTCTTTCATAAAACCACTTATGATCTTATTTTGCAGGTTATATTGGTTGCAAAATTTACAAGCGGTGAGATGTACCCGCAGTTCAAGTTTTTCAATTAAGCTCAAACCTGTCGCTTCCTTTTTTTCAATTAATGCTGTCGCATTCCTGCAACTCATAAGTGCCTTCTTTATCCACATAGCCTTATTGATTCAACCACCTTTTTTCAATGCAAAAACGTAACTTAAGTTTTGCCCTGTGCATGATGGTCCATAGGTTTGACGAACTGATATTTAATTCCTTACAAATATTTTCCGATTCTTCATTATCCAGATGCTTCATCGTGAAAACAGATGCCCATTGAAGTGGCAGATGCCCAAGACATTTTTCGAATGCCTGGAAAAGTTCCTTACGCTCCAGGGCGTCCATTTTTTCATAATGCCAGAATCCCGGTTTTGACTGTTCTTTCCACGCGCCATTTTTTTCAAAGTATTCATCTTCCACATCATCGGCGAAATCAAAATCTTCCAGTCTTTCTTGTTTCGCGTTTTTTCTCAATAAATCATAAATGTTATTTTTAAGAATAGCAGTAAGCCAGGTTAATTCCGAGCTGTTCCCTTTAAACAGCGCTAACTTACTTAGTCCTTTCAGGAAAGTTTCCTGAACCATATCTTCTGCCATTTGTTTATCTTTAAGCCTATTCATGGCGAAAGCCAGCAAATATTCGGAATAACAGTCAGCCCAACTTCCGGGATTTAACTGTTTAGAAGTTTCCATAGTCATTTCAAACATCAGGCAATAATTTAAAAATAGTTAAGCTGCATATCGCTTAAATCTTTCTTAGAGATTAGTGTACCTAATGTTTAATTCCTGACAGAATAAAAATAAAAGAATATTAAAATGGCAAGTGTTTAGGCAAAGGCTTAATTCCCTCCCCTGAGTTTTTAGAATCCAATAACATATTTTGAAAGAAAGATAAAAAATTCTGAAAGGTTTTGAAAACTCCTTCGTCAAACCGGAAATAACAGATCAATCAATTAAAAAAAAAGTAAAATGAAAAATTCAGGATTAAAAAAAATGGCGTTTATTTTAATGGTGCTTACAACCGCAGCAACGCTTTTCTTATCACAAAAAGCTAATGCACAGGCAACACTTGTTACCGTAAAATCTACCAAAGGTTTTGATGAAACGGTGGCGCAGGCTGGGCTTATCATTTCTGGAACGGCGCGGCTTTTGGAATAATTTTTAGCTTGCTGCTTGGGAAACCTAAAATTTGGCAGGGTGTGTTATATGGATTATTGATCGGGGCCGTATTTATGGTTTCCCCGGTTGTCAGGGCATTAGGCATTGGTCTTTTTGGCCTGGAATTTAAAGATGGTTACCAGTTTGCTTTGACAGTTACTATCGCCCATCTTGCCTTCGGAATAATTCTTTCCTTAATTTTAAGGCGGCTCAATGATGGTTTATCTTCCCTGTTAGCCATAATGAACCGTTGAAATGATTATCTTTTGGATATTTCTTGTATTCAAATTAGTATTACTTACTATTTTTTATGAAAAGACTTACTTTAAGTATATTTCTTTTTTTCGCTATGTTTTTCAGCATGGCAGGAAGTTCCGGCTCAAAATTCGGAAAAGGTATCACCTTTACAAACGGGACTTTGGCGCAGGCTATTATAAAAGCGAAAGCACAAAAAAAATTAATTTTTATTGATATTTCCGCTGTTTGGTGTCCACCCTGCCAGATGTTAAAACTAAAAACCTTCCCCAATAAAAAGGTAGGGGATTTTTTTAACGCTAACTTTATCAGCCTTTCATTTGACGGAGAAAGAGGCGCAGGCCTCAAATTGGCCCGTGATTACCAAATCACAGCTTATCCCACACTCATCATTTTGGATAGTGAGGGCAAAGCAATAATCGGCACGATGGGTTATATGGATGCTGACGATTTGATCGCATTCGGTAAGGCAGCTATTGAAAAAAGCAAATAAATAGCGATATGGGAAAACCTGATTTTGATTTGATTGTCATTGGCGCGGGTTCAGCAGGTCTTGGTGCTTCTTTAGTTCCCGCAAAATTCGGGCTAAAAGTTTTGCAGATCGTTAAAACTGACCATGACGTCGGCGGTGAGTGCCTCAATGATGGTTGCGTACCCAGCAAGGCATTGATCCATCTTTCCAAAGTAGCTTACCAGGCCAGGGAAACCGGAACCTTCGGATTGCAGGTATCGGGGAGCATAGATATTGATAAGGTTACCAGGTATGTCAAAAACAGCCAGACCATCATCAGGAAACATGAAAATGCGAAATGGCTTGAAGAACAGGGCGTAACCGTTGTTTTGGGGACGGCAAAGTTTCATTCTAAAAATGCAATTGAAGTAAATGGCGAAATTTATACAGGGAAGTATATTATCATAGCTACAGGTTCGCGTCCAATAGCCCTTGATGTGCCGGGAGCAGAACTGGTAGTCAGCCTGAATAACGAGAGTATTTTTCACATTGACGACTTGCCTCAAAAGCTGCTTGTTGTTGGCGCGGGTCCAATCGGAATTGAACTGGGACAGGCTTTTCATCGCCTCGGCAGCCAGGTTACATTTATTCAGCGTGGCGGCGGCATTCTTCCACATGAGGATCCTGCAATTTCTGATGTGCTGAAGGATAGATTAGAAGCAGAAGGAATTGAATTCAAAATGAACAGTTCCGTAGATCACTTTCCTGATGCTAAAAAAGCTATCATTAAATCAGGGGATGGTAGCCTATCGTCAGTCTCGTTCGACGCTGTGCTGGTAGCGATAGGAAGAAAGATTGAACTTGCACCGCTTTCGCTTGAAAAAGCAGGGATAAAAACAGAAAACGGAAAAATAAAAGTTGACCATTATTTAAGGACAACTAATCCTAAAGTCTTTGTTGCCGGTGACATCGCTGGCTCACTTATATTTTCACATGCAGCAGAACAGCATGTCCGCCTGTTGATGAATAACTTTTTTTCTCCCTTCAAGAAAAAACTAAATAATGATTACATGTCGTGGGTGACTTTTACTGACCCTGAAGTTGCAACTTTCGGGCTAAATGAAAAAGAACTCGTTAAAAGAAAAACCTCTTACAAAAGGCTCGAAATGGATTTTAAGGATGACGACAGGGCGATAACGGATAGCTATCGATATGGTAAACTGATATTGTTTATCACCCGGGGTTCTCTTTTCAAAAAAAAAGTCATTCTTGGCGGAAGTATGGCTGCTCCAAATGCAGGTGAAATGATCCAGGAGCTTATATTGGCAAATTATGCTAAACTCGATATCAGCCGGATATTGAATAAAGTATATCCTTACCCGGTTTCATCGCGGGTGAATCAAAAAATACTGACTGACGATTACGCGGCTAATCTTACTGAAACCTTAAAAAAGCTGCTGCGCTTTTTATTTGGGAAATTTATTTTTTAAAATTTGTAGGAAACGGATGTAAGTATTGATTTAATATCAAATAGTCGGCATAAATGCAAAAAACCCTCTGAATTAGTAAATTCAGAGGGTTTTGACATCCTGAGTTTATCCGGTTGTCGGGGTGGCAGGATTCGAACCTGCGCCCTCCTGGTCCCAAACCAGGCGCGATACCGGGCTACGCTACACCCCGAAAAGGTTTGCAAAGGTAAGGTTTAAAATTGCTGCTGCAAATATTTTTTAAAAGAAAGTGAGGAGGTTCATAACAATTTTAAAGATGTGTAGTAATACTCCAGTTAATGATCAGCATGGCTAAAGCTACGATGATGACTAATGCAAGGAAAGCCAATATCCAAAATAAAAATGTTTTCATTAGTATTTTAAAATAATTCGGGGGCAAATAAATTTTTGGAATTGTTACAAGCAATACAAATGTAATAAAACTATGGTAAATTGGATTTATCACTATACAATTAACTTAACACACATTTTATAAAAAATTAAGGCCATTGCTTTAATAATTGCTAAATTTACGCCCTTAACTTATCATAACATTTATGCGATTTGGCGCTTTATTGACTTTAACTTTGCTTATATCAATAAAGTCTTTTTCTCAGACAATTTCTGTGGGCGACATATATGCGGAAGAAATGGCCAGAATGCACCAGGTTTTAGGAGTTGCAGATAGTCTTTCTTCATTTAGTATAAGGCCAATAAATATTAGCCAGGATTCATCATTGCAGGTTTTGATTGCAAGCAAAAATATTTTTCCAAAACTCAAAATTTTTTCAGTCCCGTCAAGTATTCGCCTGCTTCCGCTTAATTGGCTAAATGAATATAATTTAAACAGGCCTTACGGTTATAATAATGGATCATTATACCCTAACAGGGGATTGCAAAGCATGATAAGCGGCGGTATTTTTATTAAAAGTGGAATATTTAACGTGCAATTAAAACCCGAGCTGGTATATGCACAAAATAAACGTTTTGAAACTTTTGCTGATATGCAGGGAAATAATAATAATCCTCAATTATTTAACGCTTATTTTGGTACTATCAATGGAATTGATGCGCCCGAACGATTTGGTAATACATCATTAAAGAAAATATATCCTGGCCAGTCGAAAATTACAGTCAATATCAGAAATGTAGAGGCTGGGGTTTCAACGGAGAACATCTGGTGGGGCCCCGGCATTCAAAATTCCATTATGATGAGCAATTCCGCGCCGGGCTTTTTACACTGGACCGTTAATTCAACTAATCCATTAAAAACCAAAATCGGATCGTTCGAATGGCAAATAATAGGAGGATATTTAAAACAATCAGGTTATCTGCCTACTGACACGGGCAAGTTAACTTATGCCAAAGGACTGTTTAGTCCGAAGCCACGGGTTACAAGATATATTTCTGCCTACAACATCAACTGGCAGCCTAAATGGATAGCGGGGCTGTTTTTGGGCGTTACGGAATATGACTATTTAAACATTGATTCTTCCTATAAAAAAAGGAATATTATTAAACAATTGGTACCGGTCATTGCGGGTTCGTCGAGTAAAGCGAATACAGTAAGCAGCAGCAGTATCGGCGACAGGCAGGATTTTGCGTTCGCTGTAAATGTTCGACAGCTTTTAACAAAATACCATGCGGAAATATACTTTGAGTGGGCAAGAAACGACTGGGCGGGCAGCTTGAATGATTTTTTACAGGAACCCGAACATTCAAATGCGTACACTGTTGGTGGCCGCAGATTATTTGAGTTAAAAAAGAATAAATTCCTGCAAATAAAAATGGAATTAACACATTTGCAAAGCCCGCCGACTTATTTGCTAAGGGCCGAGCCTATCTGGTATGTGCATCTTGACGATCCGCGGGATGGTTATACAAATGATGGAAGATATTTAGGCGCTGGAATTGGTCCCGGAAGCAATAGCTTTATATTCGATATCAGCGTTTTAAACGGGCGGAATTCATACGGGATGACAATTGAAAGATTGGCGCATAATAACGACCTCTACTACAGCGCCTTTGCGGGAACAAATATTTATACTCAGCATTGGGTTGATATATCTGATACATTTTATACTAATTTAAGATTGAAAAATTATTTAGTCTCGGCCGAACTAACGCCCGTTTATTCTTTAAATTACGAATACAAAAGCGGTAATAGCTTTAACTTGCATGCACGGATAAATTTAACTTACTATTTTTAACTAACATTGCAATAAGAACACCGGGCAAACAATAATTAACAATTGTTCAGGTTATTTAGACGTACTAACAAACATTATGAAATATTTTAAAGCCCTTACCTTAATTTTCATTTTCATTATTACCTTAATTTCTATAAAAACTGTTAATGCTCAAAATATTCCCCAAAATCTTTCCAATATAAATGTAAATGATCTGTCTGATAACCAGATACGCCAGTTGATGCAACAGGCACAGGCTGCCGGTTTAAGCGATCAGCAGCTTTTACAGGAGGCGGAAAATCGGGGCATGTCGACGGAGCAGGTTCAGGAACTTCAAAAGCGGATTTTAGCTATCAGAAAATCAAATAACAACGCACCAACGGAATCTGACACGCTATCATCGCAAGCAAGAAAGTTGAATTATAAACCTGATACAATTTCTGATACGTTAACCAGGATGAAAATCAGGGAGGATATTTTAAATACTCTGCAGCCAAAAATATTCGGTGCAGATTTATTTAGAAATAAGAATTTAACCTTTGAACCAAATTTAAATTTAGCTACCCCGGTAAATTACATTTTAGGGCCAAATGACCAGTTAAACATCAGTGTTTATGGTAATTCTGTTGCAAATTGGAAGCTGTATGTTTCGCCCGAAGGCAACATTAATATCCCCGGCGCAGGTTTATTAAATGTATCGGGTAAAACTATAGAACAAGCCACTGCGGCCATAAAAAATAAGTTAATTGCCAATAATTATGCGATAGGCAGAGGAACAAATGTCCAGGTTAGCCTGGGCAACATCAGAAGCATCAAAGTAATTATAGTTGGCGAAGTTGTAAAGCCCGGCACCTATACATTGCCTTCGTTGGCAACTGTATTTAATGCGCTATATGCTGCCGGTGGGCCGGGTGATAATGGGTCCTTCCGGCAAATAGAGATTATACGAGGTAACCATATTATCCGGCGGCTTGATATTTATGATTTTTTATTGAAAGGAGAACAAAAAGACAATATCCGGCTGGAAGATCAAGACATTATACGCATACCTACATACAGGGTCAGGGTCCAGATGGCCGGCGAGGTAAAAAGACCTGCATTATTTGAAGTTTTGCCGGGAGAAACCTTGCGGGATATTATCGGGTTTGCAGGTGGTTTTACTGACCAGGCTTATACTGAATTAATTAAAGTATCGCAAATAAGCAATCAGCAGCGCCGCCTGACCGACGTACCTGAAAATGACTTTAAAAATTATATACCGCTGCGCGGAGATAAATATACGGTTGAACATATTTTAAACCGTTACGAAAACAGGGTTACTATTAATGGGGCCGTTTTCAGGCCCGGCGAGTATGAACTTGAAAACGGTTTAACGGTATCACGCCTGATTCAAAAAGCTGCAGGCCTGAAAGAGGACGCATTCACCGAAAGGGGAAGTATCACCAGGCTTAAACCAGATAATACCACCGAACAATTATCTTTCAATGTACGTGATATATTAAATAAATCAGCGGTTGATATTCCATTGCAAAGAGAAGATGTTATAACCATATCCTCAATTTTCGACCTTCGCGGCAAATACCGCGTATCGATTAAAGGTGAAGTAAGAAAACCTGGTGAATTCGCCTACGCCGATAGTATGAGTGTTGCCGACCTGATCATCAAGGCAGGCGGGTTTACTGAAGGCGCCAGCGCTAAAAGAATTGAGGTTTCGCGGCGTATTTTTGACAGTGACCCAAAAGTTAAAAGCAGCAAAATTGCCCAGGTTTACAGCATAAATGTTGATGCTAACTTAAAAACAGGGGATGCAAATTTCACTTTAAAGCCTTTTGATATTGTATCGGTATATAGTTTGCCCGGCTTTGAAGTGCAAAAAACAGTAAAGGTAGAAGGAGAAGTTATTTACCCGGGATACTATACCATTGAAAAAAAGGATGAAAAAATTTCGGATCTGATTTCACGTGCAGGCGGGCTCACCGTATTTGCTGATGTGGAAGGTAGCAGCTTAAAACGGGAGAACGCTGCTATTTTGGGGATTGATAAAACCAAGATCGATACGTCCGCCTTACGGAAAGAACAGGCTGAGCGGGTGACGCGCCTCCAGCGTTCGTACAAAGATTCCACAAAGACCGACACGACTCAATTCCGGAATAATTACATTGGTATCGATTTAAAAAAAATATTAGATAAACCGGGAACCAATGACGACCTGATCCTGGAAAACGGCGATGTATTAAGGGTGCCGAAAGAGCAGCAAGTAGTGAGGGTTAATGGCGAAGTATTGTATCCAAGCGCCGTGGTGTACAGCCGGGGGAAAACATTCAAGGAGTATGTATTAAATGCAGGGGGGTTTTCACCGAGCGCGCTTAAGAGCGGCGCTTATGTAGTATATCCAAATGGAACGGTAAATGGTACCCGGAAGTTCCTGTTTTTTAACAATCATCCAAAAGTTAAACCGGGCAGTGAAATATATGTTCCTAAAAAACTTCCGTCAAAAGGAAATACCCTCCAGGATATATTAGGTTTAACTACTGGTTTAGTGTCGTTAGTGGTTTTATTTATTACTGTAAGAAAATTGTGATCCCGGATAAATAGCCGGGTTAATTGAATTGGAATATTTTATGAGTCAAGAAGAACAAGGGAAGAAAATAAATAACACTGACGAAATATCTGTAAGGGATATTGTATTAAAAGTACGCTCAGGAATAAGATATCTTAGAAGTAAATGGTTAATAATATTGGTTGCCGGACTTTTAGGAGGGCTGTTGGGCTTGGCGTATTCCATATTTAAAAAGCCGCAATACACAGCTGTATGTACGTTTGTTTTGGATGAAGGGAGTAAAGGCGGTGGATTGGGACAATATGCGGGTTTAGCCTCGCTTGCAGGTATTGACATAAGCAGCGGCAGCGGTGGAGGAATATTTCAGGGCGATAACATTTTGGAGCTTTATAAGTCAAGGTTAATGATTGAAAAAGCTTTACTGAGCGAAGCAGCTTTCAACGGTAAAAACGAATTATTAATTGACCGGTATGCAAACTATAATAAATTACGAACCAGGTGGAAAGAAAAAGATCATATCGACAGCATTACATTTACGGGTGACCCGGATAATTTCGACCGGAAACAGGACAGTATAATTACAGATATAGTTGCAACATTTAATAAGAAAGTTTTAAGCGTTACCAAACCCGATAAAAAACTGAGCATTATTGATGTGGAAGTTACCACCGGCGACGAACTGTTTGCCAAAGAATTCAATAATCAACTCGTGCAAACCGTAAATAATTTTTATGCGCAAACCAAAACAAAAAAAACATCTCAAAATGTACAGATCTTACAGCACCAGGCAGACAGTGTAAAAGCGGTTTTAAATTCATCGATAAGCGGTGTTGCATCTGCTATTGATGCGGCGCCAAATGCCAACCCTTCCCTCCTATCACTCAGGGTGCCATCGCAAAGGAAACAAGTTGACGTACAGGCAAGTACCGCAATTTATGCCGAAATTGTTAAAAACCTGGAAATTTCAAAGATATCTTTGCGCCAGGAAATGCCTTTGATACAGGTGATTGATAAGCCGGTGTTGCCGCTGGGTGTAAATAAAGCTGGAAAAATATCATCAATTATTGCGGGCGCTGCACTCTTTTCATTTTTGATTTGCTTTTTTTTGATTATAAGAAAGCTGTTATCCTCAGTTTTTTAATTGATATTTTCGACTATGATGATTCGCGCAAAATATAACAACTATCTTTAATGTCTATTAAAAGCAATCCCTTTTTTTCCCAATTAAAAATTTATTTATCCAATAATATCTTAAAAGATGTTGCTTGGCTTTATGGATTTAAACCATTTAAATTATGACTAATGAAAGTCTGGATATTTTAGGTTGTTGTACATTGTTAAAATTAACCTGCTCTTTAACTATGATCTTTAACAGATTGGATTTATAATGAATAACAAAAATTTAATTAAAAATATTTTTTCATTAGGAATAGTTCAGATAGCTAATTATGTACTCCCATTAGTTTCTATACCAATTATTGTCAGAATAATTGGCCCCGTTAATTATGGGAGCATAAATTATTATTACTCATTTGTAACTTACTTTATCCTATTGATAAATTATGGTTTTGAGTACTCGGGTACAAGATTTATAGCAGTTGAAAAAAATGATCTTATAAAAAGGAATCAACACTTTACAAAAATATTATATGCAAAATCTCTGTTATTTTTTTTCTCGTTACTCATATTCTCTGTCACTATCGGTTATATTTCCAAAGCAGAAAGTGAAACAAAACTGGCTTTTTATACATTTTTAATTACTATTTCATGGGTATTATCGCCTAATTGGTTTTACCAGGGAATGCAGGAATTAACACAGGTAGCTTTGTTTAATTTCTTAAGTAGAATGATTTTTACCGTCTTGATATTAGTAATTATAAGGGAAAGGAGTGATTATATTTGGCAACCCCTGATTTTAAGCCTCACCCAAATATTTATATCGCTTATCTCTTTAATCTATGCAGTAAAAAAATTTAAAATATCATTACAAAAAACTAGTTTCCAATCTATTGTTAATCTTTTATGGAATGATAGAATGATTTTTTTTTCGATGATTGCAACAAATTTGTATACAGATACAAATATTGTAATTCTTGGATTTTACGAATCAAAAGAACATGTAGGCTATTTTACCGCTGCCTGGAAACTTATTTTTGTCTTTCTGATAGTCATTTCATTACCAGTATCTCAGGCATTGTTTCCATACATTGCTCATTCATTTTCAAAAAATATAGATAAAGGTATAGGACAAATTAAGAGAATTTTACCAATTATCATATATTTATCACTGGGGGTTTCTTTTCTCTTATATTTATCGGCAGGCCTTTTAATTCGTGGCTTTTATGGAATCCACTTTATGCCAACCATAATAGTCTTCCGAATTTTAACTATAGTACCGGTACTGTCATTTATAAATTCCACTTTAGGGTTGCAAACAATGGTAAATTTAAAAATGGATAAAGCATACTTTTTAATAATTTTTTCAGGAGGTATCTTCAGTGTAGTATTTACCATTATAATTATTAATTTTTATGGTTATGTAGGTTGCGCCTGGTCTTGGATCGTAGCCGAAAGTATTATAGCCATAGTTCAAAACTTATATCTAAAAAGAAAAGGTTATAATCTTTTCCAATTAGAAAATTTTAGGCCTAAGGTTGTAGCACTTGAATTGAAGACTTTAGTAACAAGTTTTAAAAAACAAAAAGCTGATTAATATTAATTCTTATGTCGCAGCAGTTATGTATATGGTACTAAAGGAGTTTCAGAGATTTTCCAAGGGATTTGTACGGTGCTTTTTAAAGTTAAGTTGAAAAATTTTGTAAAACTAAAAAAACATTTGCTGTGGATAAGTTGGTATCACTAAATTCCTTTTTCAGGTAATAAAGGAGTAATCTGATACTTTGATAAATTGATTTTTAATTTATTTGAAGAATTCATTAATGTGCAGTATGTTATAGTGATAGCAAAAAGAAAGTAAATTTAATATTAGTTTTAATGGAGAAATTAATCCCAATAGCTGGTTGTGTTATTTTATTTAATTCGGAGAATAATGTTTGGAATAATATTCTGAGTTATGGCAATTCAGTTTCTCTGTTAATAGTTATAGACAATTCAACTTTTTATAATACTGACCTGGTAAACAAATTAAAAAAACACAATAATGTCCAATATATAAATAATGACGGTAACCTGGGGGTGGCGAAAGCGCTTAACATCTCGGCAACTATTGCTATAAGCCGAGGTTTTAAATGGATGTTAACAATGGACCAGGATTCTTATATAAAAAATGATTTTTTTAATATGGTTAATCCACTTCTTTCAAATTATAAAAATATAATTATAGCGGCCAGTTATAATAAGATTTTCTATAAGCCACGAAAAAGTGAATATTCGGGATTCGTTGAAGTAGGTACTGTAATAACATCTGGAAATTTATTGAATCTTGATGGATGGAAAAGTTTAGGTGGATTTTGTGAAAAACTTTTTATCGATGAGGTTGATAATGAGTTTTGCATAAGGGCAATTAGACACGGCTTCAAAATTTTGGCCACTAAAACGATTTATTTAAATCATAATTTGGGCTCGGAATATTTAAAAACTAATATTTTTAGCCGCAAAACATTGAGCTTGACTAAGCATTCGTCTACCAGGCTTTACTATATGACCAGGAATAATTTATTCCTTTGGAAAAAATATTTCTTAGTTAATCCTTGTTTAATATATAATAGAGTAAAAAATTTATTCAAGCTTATTTATGAAATAACATTTTACTATCCTGATAAAATATCCTACTATAAAAATATCGCTAAAGGCGTATTTCATTTTTTTATATCAAAATATGACAAAATGTAAAGTATCTGTTGCTATCGCAACGTATAATGGAGAGAAGTATCTCAGAGAACAAATAAATTCAATTCTTTCACAGTCTTACAAACCAGATGAAATAATAGTATCAGATGATAATTCCAACGATAATACCGTGCAAATTTTAAAAGAATATCAAGATGAAGGACTTCTTAAATATTATATAAATCCGCAAAGAGGTATCGTCGAAAATTTTAAAAACGCAGTCAGTAATTGTAAAAAAGATAATTATATTGCACTAAGTGATCAGGATGATATTTGGCTTCCCGAAAAAAACGAGTATTGTGTCAATGAATTGAGGAAGATTAATCCGGAAATACCAGCACTCGTTTTTTCTGATTTAGTAGTAATTGATGCTAATGGCAAGCAAATCAATCAATCTTTTTTTAAAGAAATTGTGGAAGCAAATCCAGAATTTGAAAAATTACAATCTTTATTATATTCAAATAAAGTAATTGGTTGTACAACCGTTTTCAATCAGGCAATGAGGAAATACTTTGATCAAATGCCCGCCAATATATCAATGCACGATTATTGGATTGCACTTATTTCCTTTACTTTTGGTAGGCATGTTTACATTAAAAAACCGCTAATAAATTACAGACGTCATTTCAACAATGTTACTCGTACTCATGACAATGTTATTTATAAGATTTTTAATGAATTAACAGATTACTTGCTAAACAGAAACATTTTATTGGATAAGCAGATAGAATCTGTTATTTTATTTGAGCAATTGTACCGCGACAAATTTGATCCAGACACGCATAAATGTATCGCCGATTTTATTAATTTAAAACATAAACCAACTATCATAAAAAGAATGAAAACTTTTAAGTATAAAAGCTCAAAAGCAGTCAAATAACTGAACATAGAAAAATTGAATGATTAAAATTTTTCAGCCTGTATTTATTTTTGCCATCACATGGTTGATAGTAATTGTGCTGTATTCCTTACGTCTAAGCAACGTACTTGATCAAAATATCAATGATGCCTATATCTTTCTTTTAATTGCTATTCCGTTTTTTACCCTCGGCTACCTTTTACCATTTATTTTTCGAAAGAGTTTTAACACCTCCGTTAAAATAATGGAAACTTCTGATTCTAATTTTGAATCTAAAGTTTTCAATTTTTTTTATTTCTGGGCAATAATTTCGGCAATCGAAATTATTTATTCAAAAGGTATACCGATTCTATGGCTCATCACAGGTAGTCCAAAAACTTATATGGACTTTGGGATACCTTCCATACATGGGTTTATGAATGCCTTGCAATTAGTACTTTCATTAATTAGCTTTTATTATTATAGAATTACAAAAAAAAGGAAGTTTATTTTGCTGACAATATTTTTTATAGTATGGAATTTGTGTCTGATAACGCGACAAGTTCTCATTGTGTTGTTAATCGAAATTTTTGTTATGCAGCTTTTAATGTCAAAAAATAAGTTAAATATTTTAAAAAAGCTGATCATTTTTGCTTTTTTGGGAATTATTGGGTTTGGAATACTTGGTGATTTTCGTACAGGAGGTGAAGCCTTTTTACAAATAGCCTCACCAACAGACAAATGGCCACAGTGGCTGCCATCAGGTTTTTTATGGGTTTATATTTATATAACAACGCCTCTTAATAATTTACTATTTAATTTTACGTTTCCCGTAACACATCTGAATTTTGGCTTTTCCAATACTCTATCCATATTATTTCCCAGTGTCATTAGAAATATAATCTTTGATTCTTCTACCGACGCCTTTTCAGGTAATTTAGTTACACAGGCGCTTAACGTTAGCACTGCATTTACTCCCCCGTATATCGATATGGGATTTTATGGCATAGGAATATTTTCATTTTTTATTGGAAGTTTTAGTAATTTAGTATGGTGGGTTTCAGGAATAAAAAAGATCTTTTTTCACGCTATAATTATCCAAATAATTATTTTATCTATTTTTTTAAATATGTTTATGTATC
This sequence comes from Mucilaginibacter sp., assembly GCA_036758125.1. Classification (GTDB taxonomy): domain Bacteria; phylum Bacteroidota; class Bacteroidia; order Sphingobacteriales; family Sphingobacteriaceae; genus Mucilaginibacter. The sequence continues at coordinate 293,226 of DAIOXE010000002.1, read as the reverse complement.
TACCAGTTGTATTTCAATTTGTTTGGGTTTTTTATTTTTTTAGAAAAGGAAATAAAGTTGAGAAAGTATAAATCTTTAAAAAAGATCCAATCACAAATTCCAGATAATAAATATATAGCTTCAATCGCTGTAAGAGTTAAAGACGAAATAAAGGGATTAAAAGCATTTTGGGAATCTATAGAAAAACAAACATGTTTTCATTCTTTAGAAATTACTTTTCTGGATAGTGGAAGTACCGATGGTACAATATCCTTTTTACAGAATATTAATTGCAATATTTATACGATCGAAAGTAATGATTTTAATTTTGGCGACTCATGTAACTTAATGATGAGTTTGACCAATTGTGATTATGTATTCTTATTTTCCGGACATGTGATATTAGAAAGCAACATCCTCGTCGAAAATGCATACAACTTTATCTGTGGAAGACCAATTTCCGGTTATTTCAGGCAAATTCCAAACGAAGATTTCGGTTGTTCAATTTACGATGCTGCATTTTTAAAGTATAGATTTCCGGTTTTTAAATCAAATTTGCCTTTATTGGTTAAAGAAAAAAATAGCTTTTCAAATGCCGCGTCTGTGATAAATCGCTTGCACTGGGAAAATGTTTGTTTTAATGAAGTGTTATTTGGTGAGGACGAAATTTGGGCAGATGAACTATTAAATAAGGGCTTAAGCATATATTATTTCCATCAACTAAACGTAATGCATAGTCATAATGATACAAGCATTGATGTACGTAAAAGAATTAATAAAGCTGCAGTTGTTAAATTTCCGAATGGAGTGAGCTTTTTCAGACTTGCTTTTATCTTTATTAAAGTATTTTTGGCAATCTTTATTAATTCCGGTAGATTTTTAGAATCGATAAATTATGCATATGCACATGCAGGCGCATATGCCGATGTAAAAAAATAGTTCATTTTCTTTCTCACAGCTTACAGACAATTTAAAAGTAGAACTTTTGCGGACTTCGACTCTTGAAATGCATACAACTCCTTAAATTTTTTAACTGGCTTTTGGATAAGAATTTAACAAATCATAAGGTAAGTTGGATATAAGCAATTCATGCTTTTTTAAGTATTAATGAAGCATAGCTAGATAAAAGAGGGGCCGGATGTCTGACGAGCCATTTTGCTTTTAGAGTTTCTAAAGATCTAATCAATGGTAAACTGTCGTAATAGGGATGTCCAAAATATCCTATATACTCATTAATAATATAACCTTGGGAGCTAAAAAAATTAATCATTTTCGACGATGGCCCTAACGCCATGTCGTAATATGCCTTGAATTTTGCATGTTGATAGTAATTTTCCCTCGGGTGAAACAGAGCAAGTAATTTTTCACTTATCCAATCAGGAATTAATTTATTCACCAGGAAAGGAAAAGAATATAATGTAGAAAAGCAATGTATAGCATAACCTCCATGTTTTAGCAATTTAAATACATTAGCATGCAGATTTTTTGCATCATAAAAATGCTCGCCGGCCATCCTGCTAAAAACAAGATCATATTTTTTTATAAAGCTATCACTAATATCATTGCGGCATAGATCCAGAATATTACGATCATAAACAGGATCAGCTTTTTTTAACTCTTCGGCATCCATATCATTTACAGTATACGAAATTCCTAAACGTTTAACAACGTCTGGTGATATAGTTGGATTTGCGCCTGCCCCTATTTCAAAAACTGATTTAATATTATTTTTAGTTATAAATTCTTCGATAAATTGTGGCATTTTTGACCAGCCAGGAAATTCATCAAAATATTTGAAATCAATTAAAGGAGTTTTATCCATCTATAATATCTGTGTAAGATGAAGGCAAATATACGTCTTTTTGGCAAGGAATATTGTTTTAGTAAATTTAAGAAAGTCTATGATTACTGATTTAAAAGTATCTATTTTAATACCAACCCTTAATGCAGGAACCGAATGGTTGAAAATTCTTGAAAACATTAATGAACAAACGTATGAATTTGAAAAAAAAATCATTGTCGATTCGGGATCAACAGATGATACTGTGCTTCTGGCTGAACAATTTGGATTTGAAGTAGTAGAAATTGACAAAAATCAATTTAATCATGGCAAAACCAGGCAACATCTTGTCGATTTGGCTGACAATATAGATATCTGTATTTTCTTAACTCAGGATGCCATATTAGCATCCGTTGATAGTATAGCAAATTTAGTTAATGCTTTTGATGACCCTGAAGCTGGTATTGCTTACGGCCGGCAGTTGCCACGCAAAAATGCCGGAGCCCTTGAAATACATGCAAGATTATTTAATTACCCCGAGGTTTCGGAGATCCTTTCATTTGCTGACCAGGAACGTCTGGGCTTTAAAACATGTTTTTCGTCCAATTCATTCGCGGCTTACCGTAAAAGTGCGTTAGAGGCCGTAGGTGGGTTCCCTTCTGATTCCATTATGGGCGAAGATGCCTTAGTGGCCGCAAAAATGTTAATGGCCGGCTATAAAAAAGCATATGTAGCTAATGCCACTGCATACCATTCTCATAGTTATACGCTTACCGAAGAATTTCAACGATATTTTGATACCCGGGTTTTTCATGAGCAAAACCAATGGCTAATCGAACAATTTGGGCAACCAACCGGCGAAGGATTTAAGTTTATTAAATCGGAACTTAAATATGTTATAAGGAACGATTTTAAATCTATTTTTAAATCCATAACATCATTAGGAGCAAAATTGATGGGATATAAAAGTGGGAAATATTATAAAAAAATCCCGATAGGCATTTTAAAAAAAATGTCAATGCATAAATACTATTGGAAATAATCTGCTTAATCCGGCTTAACAACCTTTTTAAATCTATCACTAATGAAAAGACATAACCAGATGTCATTCTATTGTCATACCTGGAGGCAAAAGCCATCTGCTTAAAACTAACTACGTAGTTATCAGACTTTTGAATTTTTTTTAAAAAGATTTTAACAAAATATCACTTAAACCAGAATTAATTTGTTATTCTTGTGCGAAATTAAATCGTTTTTTAATTTTTACTTAACCTTATGAATTACATTTACCTATACTCTTTGTCACGCCGTTTGCAAAAAATATCCACAATTAATTCAATTAATTTTTTTTTCCATGCCTGTTACAAAGAATGTATAAGTTTCGTAATGCTTAAAAACACTTTATCAGTAAATTAATATCTATAAAACATTTTTACATGCCTAATCCTTACTTTAATCGGCTCGGAAAATTTATTTTCATCCTCGATCTGGTATTTTTAAATATTGCGATGTTAATCGCGCATTACTTAATATTTGGCAGAGCCTATCCCAACTTTTCTTCAGAAGCCTTTATTGTCCTGTCAAATTTATGCTGGGCTATTATTTCATTTTTATATAAGGGCCACAAAATCTTCCAGCCACTTAATCTTAATGATATTATCGATAAGTTTTTAATGACATTGATTTACCAGTCATTATCAGTACTCGGAATAATCTATTTCTTCAAAATATTATACGTATCAAGGGGATTTGTCATAATTTCTTTTGGCGTTTTTTTCCTGGTCATTATACTTCAAAGGATATGGTTATTTACACTTCTAAAAAGTACATCATTAAATAAACATTTTAAAAAAAGAGTGGTTGTTTTGGGAAACAAAAGTATAGCAGACAGTTTAATTTCAGCTTTTCCCAGGTACCCCGAATTTGGGCACGAAAGTTATGAATATCTTCCCGAGAGCCATTATCATGACATTAGTGAAACGGTAAATTTAGAGGAGTTGTTAACTAAAAACCCTGATGAAATATTTGTCTGCTACAAAGAAATGAATATCAGATCGTTAGATAGGTTAATTCTTTTCGGCGAGAAAAATTATGTGAAGATAAAAGTTGTTTTTGACCTGCTTTTAAATAATAAACGGGACAAATTAAATTATAATAGCCTTCCTATTCTGCACCTCAATTCGAGACGCGAGATAAGTATAAAAATTAAATTTTTGAAACGTTCATTTGATGTTCTGTTCACATTGATTATAATGGGCATCGGCGCCCCGATATTTGCAGCAGTATATCTTATCACTAAACTAACTTCAAAAGGTAAGGCTTTTTACAAACAGGAACGGATTGGAAAAGATGAGAAGCCATTTTATATCTATAAATTCCGGAGTATGTACGCCGATGCTGAAAAGCTTGGTCCGCAGCTTTCAAAAAATGATGATCCCCGTGTTACAAAATGGGGGATGTTTATGAGAAAGACAAAATTAGATGAGTTGCCTCAATTTTGGAACGTCATGAAGGGTGACATGTCAATCGTTGGTTACAGGCCTGAAAGAAAACACTATATTGAAGAAATTACAAAGAAATCACCCGAATATAAACGGCTTCTCCGTCATAAACCTGGTATTACTTCACTTGGGCAAGTACATTATGGCTATGCTGAAAACGTAGATCAAATGCGTGAAAGGCTAAAATACGACTTACTTTATCTCCGAAATATAAATTTAAATTCCGATATGAACATTATTCTTAAAACCGTAAGGGTGATGGTACAGGCAAAAGGAAGGTAAAACCCATACATTTCAGAATTAGGATTTTATTAATTGGCGCCGCCATTGATGTGCTCTTTCCAACCCTGATAGTATTTGTTGATATCCTTATTCGCATTCTTCTCAACTACGCTTTTCTGATTGTACAATTCTTCAATAGCAACAATATCCCGGTAAATTCCTGCTTTTAGTCCGGCTAACAAAGCGGCGCCTAACGCAGAAATGTCTGGCATGTCGCTCTTTATAAGGCGGCAGTCAAGCAAATCAGCCAAAAACTGAACTACAAATGGATTATTAGTAATGCCACCGTGCACCATCAGTTCTTTCAGTTGCAAACCGGCATCGGTTTGCATGGCAGTAATAACATCCTTGATCTGGTAGCCGATGGATTCCAGCGCGGCACGGACGATGTGGTTGCGGTTGCAATCGAAAGTCAGTCCCAAAATGGATGCTTTACGGCTCATATCCCAATGTGGCGCACCTAAACCACTAAAGGCGGGAATAAGGTATACGCCGTTGTTATCTGAAACGGAATCAGCCATTTCCGCGGTTTGACGGGCATCAGTTATCAGACCCATTTCGTTTTTAAGCCACTCAATAGTGGCACCGCAGGATACGATAACACCTTCCAGCGCGTAGTCTACCTGTCGCTCTGTGCTCCAGCAAATGGTAGTGATCATGCCGTTGCCGGATGCTTTAACCTCGCCGCCAATGTTCATAAGGATGGAGCAGCCGGTACCCATGGTTGCCTTAGCGATGCCCTTTTTAAAGCAGCCCTCACCAAAAGCGGCGGCGTGCGAGTCGCCGATCATACTTTGGATGCTTAACGGCGCAGGCAGCAGCCCGTTAAAATCCGTGTTCCCAAAATCAGCCGATGATGGTTTTAATTCGGGCAGGTGGAGCTTGGTTAAACCGAAATGAGCCAGCAATTCCTTATCCCATTGCAGGGTGTGCAGGTTAAAAAACAGCGTTCGTGAGGCATTGGTATAATCGGTAAGATATTTTGTACAGCTCGTAAGCTTATATAACAACCAGGTATCTATCGTGCCAAAATAAGCATTGCCCCGGGCGATGGCCTTTGATACGGCGGGCTCGTTTTCGTTAAGCCAGATGAGCTTAGTGCCCGAAAAATAAGGATCGGTGATGAGCCCTGTCTTCATCCTGATCTCGTCTTCAAAACCACGTTCTTTGAGCTCTTTACATATATTAACCGAACGTTTGCATTGCCAAACCACGGCATTGTATAAAGGCTTGCCAGCTTCATCCCACACCACAAAAGTTTCGCGCTGGTTGGCTATTCCGCAGGTTTTTATATCGGCTAAATCGCCTCCGGCCTGCACAAACGCATTAAGGCAATTTTTAACCGAGGTTAAAACGTTGGCCAGTATTTCTTCGGGGTCCTGCTCTACAAAGCCACCCTCATCATAAAACGTTTTAAGCGGTTCGGCAGCTTTGGCCAGCACCTGTGCGCTTTCATCAAATATGAGGGTTTTCGTGCTGCTTGTTCCCTGGTCAATAGCCAATATCAAATTGTTCTTCATGTGGTAGTTAGTCATTTTTTGAATTGGCCTTGTCGATGATCACTGCTAAAAGTATCACGCCACCTTTAACCACCTGCTGCCAAAACGGGGATACATTAAGCAATACCAGGCCATTATTGAGCACACCGATGATGATGGCGCCCAGTACCGTTCCCATAATAGTTCCCCTGCCGCCTGACAAAGATGTGCCACCGATCACAACAGCTGCAATGGAATCAAGCTCATAGCTTATACCGGCGTTAGGCTGCGCAGAATCAAGCCGGGAAGTGACGATTATACCGCCGACCGCCGATAGTACGCCTGCTATGGAATATACAATAAGCTTAACTTTATTGATATTGATACCCGATAGTTTTGAGGCGTGTTCGTTACCGCCAATGGCATAAATATAACGGCCCAATGCTGTTTTTTGGGTAATCACAACAGCTATGATAATCACAGCACCCGAGATCCATACCGGGAGCGGGATACCCGCGAACCAGCCGGTACCGATGTAAGCGAAGCTGCTGCCTAGATTGGATATCGGGAACCCTTTGGTCCACAAAAGCGTTAGGCCGCGGGCAATAGTAAGCATAGCCAGCGTTGCCACGAATGGCGGTACCTTAAATTTGGTAACCGTCCACCCGTTAAATAAACCCAACAATGAACCCATGATCAACCCAGCCAATATGGCCCCTAATAGCGTGAACCCAATGTATAAGTTACCGGATGGCACCTCGATTCCCCACTTTAACAAACCCGCCGTAACAGCACCGCAAAAGGCCAGAACGGAACCTACTGAAAGATCAATCCCAGAGGTTAATATTACCAGCGTCATTCCAACGGAAATGCAGATGTTAACAGAGATTTGCCGCATTACATTCCATGCGTTATCCACGGTTAAAAACTTATCAGACATTAAGCTTATGCCGATGCAAAGCAGTATCAACGCAATGAGCGATTGAAATTTAGTGAGCTGCGTGCGGTATTGTGATAAAATCATATCCGGTTTTTAAATGGTATCCGCGATGGCGGCTTTCAAAATATTGTCTTCTGTAGCGTTTACAGCAGTAAACTCAGCCGTTATAGCGCCATCTGCCATTACCAGGATACGGTCGGATATGGCCAGTATTTCCGGCAGTTCCGATGAAACCATGATGATACTCAGGCCCGATGCGGCAAGTTCAGCTATCAGTTTATAAATTTCATTTTTGGCGTTGATGTCGATTCCGCGAGTCGGCTCGTCCAGCATCAGCACTTTGGGTTTAGTCGCCAGGCATTTTGCTAAAACAATTTTTTGCTGGTTACCGCCGCTCAGGTTCTTTACAATCTGCCTGTCTGATGGTGTTTTGATCTTTAAAGCCGCTATATATTTTTGTGCCAGCTCCCGTTCTGCCTTATGATTCAATAAACCGCCTTTATGCATCTGGCCAAGTGAGCTCAGGCTGATGTTGGTTTTCACATCCAGACCTAAAACCAGGCCGTCTTTTTTTCGGTCTTCAGGAACTAAAGCCATCCCGGCCTTGATCGCACCGGCAGCTGATCGAAAGTTTACTTCCTTTTTATCCAGGGTAATCGTAGCCGTTGTCAGGTCGGGATGCATACCTAAAAGCGTTTCCATCAGCTCTGTTCTGCCTGCGCCCATTAAGCCGAAGATGCCTAATATTTCACCTTCATATAATTCAAAGCATATGTTATCCAGTATTTTCTTTTGTCCATTCCCGGCTTTCAGCAAGTTAAGGCCATCTATTTTAAGCAGCACTTTTTTCTCTTTAACAGCGTTGCGGTTCCGCACGATATCAATGTTGCGGCCAACCATTTTTTGAATCAGTTCATCATGCGTAATGCAATCCATATCGCCGCTTTCAATGGCTTTACCATCGCGCAGAACGGTATAATGATCGGCAATTTTAAACAGTTCGTTCAGCTTATGCGAAATGTAAACAATAGCCTTATTCTGCTTTTTGAGATTATCGATATTCTCAAACAAAACGTTAGCTTCGTTTTCGCTGATAGCGGATGTAGGCTCGTCCATAATGATCACTTCGGCATCGTACAATAAGGCTTTGGCAATTTCAACCACTTGCTGCTGCCCAACCTTTAAATCAGCGATCAGCGTGTCCGGGCTAATAAAAAGCTTCAGCTTTTTAAGCAACTCCCCGGCACGGCTTCGCATGGCCTTTTTATCAAGCATCCCCCAGCTGTTAATGAGTTCGCGGCCGAGGAACAAGTTCTCGGTGATGTTCAGGTGAGGTATCAGGTTCAGTTCCTGGTGAATGATGGCGATGCCCGCATTTTGCGCCTCGCGGGTATTTCTAAACCGGACCGTATTGCCTTTAAAAATGATGTCGCCGTCGTAATCATCGTAAACACCGGAAAGTATCTTCATCAGCGTTGATTTACCCGCTCCGTTCTCGCCGATAATAGCGGTTACCTTAACGGCCCTAAGCTGCAGGTTCACATTATCGAGTGCGGTTACGCCCGAAAACCGTTTACATATATTTTGCGCTACTAACACTATTGGCCTATTTTTAAGGTAATGGGTATAATTTCGATACTATCCAGGTTAATATGCTCCTGGTTCAGTTCAAATGCGCCGGCAAAAACAACAGTATCTCCCTTTTTAACCCGCGCTTTAAAGTGAGGCAACACATTGGCGCGGATGATCTTATTTACTTCGGAAGCGATGTTATTCAGATCCATCGTATTCGTAAAATCGTTGATGTTGATTATACCGGGAGCATCGCGCAAAGCGTTACCGAATACATATTCGGCAGCTATTTTAACGGTTTGTTTTTTTTGGGTAAGCAGGGTTACATCGTTATCATCAATGGCTAAAACCGTGCCTTGCCCCCTCACCATAAAAAAGCGGATGTTGCCAATATCCAGCGTATGCGAATAATCCTTAAAGGCAGTTTTCGGATCGCTATTAAGCATCGTCAATAAATCGTCAGCCTCCGGGGCTTTTTTGGCAGCCGGCATCAGTTTAGCGCTCAAATAATTGCGTGCATAGGCGGCCGCGTCAAAATCTTTGGCTGCCGATGCCCTTACCTCGCTTAGCTTTTTAAAGTAAACCGAATTATATGCCGCAAAGCATATCAAAACAATAAGCACAACATACCTGATGATCTTTTTTATCATGACTGCTTATTTTTTTCCGTAAGCTATGTAATCGTTTATATTACTGCTGGTTACTAGTTCAACGGCAACAGGTATTTTCTTAGGGAAATCACGTTTGCCTTTAAAATACTCATCGGCATAAATAGCAGCGGTTTCGGCCATTACTTTAGGGAATTGCATAGCGGTAGCCGAAATTTTGTTTTCCTTAATAGCCTGCACGGCATCCTCTGCACCGTCAAAACCAAATACTTTAACATGACCAGCTTTGCCCGCGGCAACCAATGCCTGGTACGCACCCATCGCCATAGCATCATTACCGGCAAAAACAGCATCAATATTAGGGTGAGCCTGCAATATGGATTCCATTACTTCCATAGCTTTGTTACGATCAAAGTCCGCGCTTTGCTGAGCAACCATTTTTAAGCCAGGATAATAATCAACCAAACTATGGAAACCTTTGGAGCGGCTCCAGGTATTATTATCTGATACGATGCCGAGCAACTCAGCATAATTGCCTTTTTTGTGCATGGTTTGCGTAAAATATTTAGCGAGAGATACACAGCCAGAATAGCTATCGGACAGGATCTGCGAGGTGGCGCCATCGGTAGTATTTACTTCCCTGTCCATACAAAAAACAGGCACACCCGCTTTTTTGGCCCTTTTAACGTTTACCACCGAGCCGTTGGCATCTGTTGAATTAAACAGTATAGCACCGTAGCCTGCTGCAATGGCGTTTTCAAAATTATCGGTCTCTAACGCGGTGTTATTTTGTGAATCGAAAATCTTAGTTTCGTAACCCAGGCTTTTGGCTTTAGCCGCCGCAGTTTGCGCCAGGAAAACAAACCAGGGGTTGTTGAGTGTTGACACCACAATAGCTATTTTTTTTTGCTTAGCCGAATTTGTACGGTTTTTGCAGCCCGCCGCAAAAACCAGCATCAGCAACAGCAATACCTTAAGGTTCTTCATCATCTTTATACCTTGGTTTAAAACAATACGATTATATCATTGTGTTTTAAGCATTTTAATCACGGCCGAAGCGATCCCATCCGCTGATAAGCCGTAATGATTCATAATTTCCACCTGTGAGCCGGTAACCGTATATTCATCCGGTATGCCCATAATTTTGAATGGTTTGTTGTACCCGTTCTGTAATAGTAACGATGCGCAGGCTTCCCCTAACCCGCCGTATACACTGTGTTCTTCGACAGTTACTATTGCGCCTGTGCGCTCAGCTAATTTCAACACCAGTTCCTTATCCAACGGTTTAATGGTATGCATACTTACTACCGTGGCTTTAATGCCATGCTCCTGCTCCAGTTTTTCGGCAGCCTGCAAGGCAGGGTATACTGTTTCGCCGTTGGCGATAATAGCAAGATCGGCACCGGATTTGACCACCCGTCCTTTGCCGAATTCGAAACCAATGCTGCTATCCTCTGTTAAGTTTGGCATGGCCTTTTTGCCAAAGCGCAAATAGAGGGGTTTATCCTGTTTTACAGCCAGCTTTACCGCTTCGCGGGTTTCAAAGTTATCGGCCGGTGCCACAATGGTCATGTTATTGATGGCACGCAGTGCCGCAAAATCATGCAGGCTGTGGTGGGTCGAACCCAATGCCCCATAGCTAACTCCGGCGCTTATGCCAATGAGCCTTACGGGATTGTTGGAATAAGCCACATCATTCTTGATCTGCTCCAATGCCCTTGCGGTTAAAAAACAGGCTGGTGATACCGCGAATGCTTTTTTCCCGGCCGAAGCCAGTCCCGCTGCTACACCAACCAGGCTTTGCTCGGCAATGCCGATCTCAATGATCTGCCCGGGCAGATCATGGCCAAATTTAACCAGTTTGCCTGAGCCCCGCGAATCGCTCGTCACCGCCACTATCTGCCTGTCCTGTTCTGCAAGTTCCTGCAAAGTTGCCGAGAACACATCCTGGTTAGGTTTACCGTTTACGTTAGAAGTTTCTATTACTGCCACTATTTGTTTCTTTATTATATATGAGCCATTTCCAAATCCAGTTCGGCGATGGCTGTTTCATATTGTTCTTTATCGGGTACGCCGTGGTGCCATTTTACGCTGTTTTCCATAAAGCTTACACCCTTGCCTTTAATGGTATGCGCTATAATAAGGTTTGGTTTACCTGGTTGAAAAGGCAGCGAAGCAAATGCCTTGTGCAAGGCATGCACATCGTTGCCATCAACCTGTTTAACCGCCCAGCCAAAATTTTCAAACTTACTGTCAATCGGATCGGTATTGCAAACTTCCGCATTGGCGCCGGTGATCTGCAGTTTATTATTATCAATGATGGCGCATAGGTTATCGAGCTTATACTGTGCCGCAACTAAAGCTGCTTCCCAATTTGAACCTTCGGGCAGTTCGCCATCGCCCAGTATGGTAAAAACACGGTAGTCCTTGTCATCCATTTTGGCGGCTAAGGCGGTACCAACCGCGATAGGCAAGCCATGGCCCAATGCGCCGGTATTCTGCTCCACGCCATGCACCTTACGCGTCGGGTGGCCAATATAATGCGACTGGTATTTGCACAGCGTATTCAGGTCATCTTCCGGGAAAAAGCCTTTATCGGCCAATACCACGTAAAGCGCTTCTACGCAGTGGCCTTTGCTCTGGATATATCTATCCCTGTCGGGCGATGTAAAAGTGTCAGGAGATACATTCAACACATCGTTATACAACACATTCAATATATCTATACACGACAAGCTGCCGCCTGTATGTCCTGCCTTTGCACCTACAATATACTTCAATATTTTTTTACGATAGGTGATTGATTTCGCCGTCAGTTCTTTTTCGTTCTTCATACTATCCGTTAATGATCAATGTGTATAAATTTCCCATCCCATATAGTTGCCCAAAGCCTCTTTCAGTATTCCAACTGTGTTTGAGGCGTTCATTACTACGTGATGCTCAAAGCCATTACGGCAAACATATTGCATTAAACCTTGCAGATCAGGTATCTGTGCAACGGCGCGATTGCCAAATGTATTTAGCGGGTCATCAGTGAGCACCCCTTCGCCGAAGTAAGCCTTAATGATGCCCCTGGTGTCATCGGTGCTGATACGGCCATAAGTTAATGCTGATGCCGGTGTGCGGCCGTCAAGCGCACCATATGTGTTCTCCACTCCTACCGTAGTTCCTAATATCGGCGCATTGCTGATCTTAATATCCGGCAAAAAGGATTTGGCCCAGTTACCGCAGTGAAACAGCACGCATTTATTCTCGTCGTCAGCATAGTTGTTGTTCCAGTCAACCAGCGCGCTTGGTGAGCCCGATGCCAATTGCATGGCATACATGGTTAAAGTTCCGGTAACATCAACCTCGCAAGCGCTCGGCAGCATATTCTCGCTCATGATGCTCATACTGGTACAAACGTTACAGCCGTAATTTTTTTGCAACGATGTCCAGCATTGTATTGCGGTAGCGTCCAGGGCATTGGCCTGCATAAATTGGTTCAAAACCACATCGAGTTTGGCGATTTGTATCATTGCCTCGTCCGGGGTGTCTCCTATTGGCGTGTAAGCTAATATTTTGTCTAAGTGTGTTTTAACATCCTTGTCATCTTTGGTTAGCTTATTGGCGTGGCCTAATATCTCGGAAAGATCGACCGTGGTTACGGATATGCCGTGGCGCTGCAAAATCTTTTCGCTGTAGCGCACGGTGTTAAAACCTCCGGGCCTGGCGCCTACTGCGCCGATGCGTACCTTGCGCAAGCCTTTTACCACGCGGCAAACGGCAACGAAATCCAGCAGATCGGCCTCAAATGACGGATTTGACGGGTGTATGACATGCGCTTTGGTCAGGGTATATTTGATGCCATACTGGTAAAAGTTATTACAAACCGATATTTTGCCGCACCATGAATCGCGGCGGCGGGCTACATCCAGTTTATTTAGCTCGTCCGGGTAAGCCTGCACCAGTACCGGAACCGTAAGGCCGGATAATTTAATGGTTTCGGCTACGCCGCGTTCATCTCCAAAGTTTGGCAGGAACACTACAATACCGCTAATATCGTCCCGGTATTTTTTAAACAGTTCTGCGCAGCGCTCTGCATCCCTGAAAGTTTCAACACCACCTAACTTGGTATCATGCTCCTCAAGCATGATAGGTCTGAGGTTCAATTTATCAAACAGCGCCAGTATATCGGCGCGTGATTCTGAAACCAAACGGTCGGGAAAAAAATCACGATTACCAATAATTACACCTAATGTAGTTTTGTTAGTCATTTTTATGATGGTTGTTCTATTTTATATAGGTTATGCTTAATATTGGTTATGCTAAAATTGTATGCTCACAATTCGGCATTTGCCGAATAAAACTCAATTATTCTGAAAAACGCATTAAACGTAGGCATTAAATTGGGTTTTATTCAAAAATATTATAATACTACTTCCTTTTGTGATGATAGGTTATCAGGATGTTGTAATATCTTATCATCTGCATTAACCGGATGCCGATGCCAGTAATTAGCCAGTATGGAGCCCGAAATATTCATCCACGGACTAAATACCGCCGCAGCCAAACCAACCGTTGCCAGTTTACCCATAGTACCTGCCAATCCGGATGCCATTCCGCCATTTTGCAGGCCAACTTCAAAAGCGATGGTACGCGCCGAATTTTTATCCAGCTTGAATAGCCGGCTCAGCCAGTAGCCAAAAAAGTAACCGGCCCCATTATGCAGCACCGAAGCTAAAACCAGTAGCAAGCCTACATGCAGCAGGTTGTCGCGCCCGGCAGCTGTGGTGACTGTAGTGAAATAGACGATACCAACCATGGACAGGTACGGGATATAAGTATCTACTTTCCGGTACCTTAAATAAAGCTGATGGTATACCGCGCCCGCAACAAAGGCGGCTGTTAAAAAGTTAAATATCCCGGCAGACTGCAGCGCTGCAGGTGATAATATTAAATTTAGCCAATCCCATAACCCAAAGGGCATACTCATAAGCCAGATGATCAGAACCACCATAATCCCGTATACCCGTTGCTTGCCTTTGCCGGTAGCTCCTTTTAAATAATCATGTAAAAAAGCCGCGCCAATGGGCACTATCACTATTTTGATAATTTCCATCATCATCGAAATAAATTTAACTTCTATTAATGTACCTGCTAATAAACGCATCAGCAAAGGGGTTAAAAAAGGAGCCGCTAAAGTAGCCATGGCTGTAACCGTTACTGATAACACCAGGTTGGCCCGTGCTAAATAAACCATTACATTAGATGCCAAACCACTTGAACATGAACCGATTAGAATTATACCCGCGGCAATTTCAGGTTCGAAGTGAAATATCCGTGTCAGTAAAAAACCCATTAACGGCATAATAGAAAAATGACAAGCCAGGCCGATCAGCACACCTTTGCCGGTAGTGGCCAGGCCAGAAAAGTCGCGGATACTCATTTGGATACCCATCCCGAACATGACCATTTGCACAATGATGAGGATGAGCCATTTGTTACGCAGATCAATATTGCCCCACTTTAAAAATGCCTGCGGATAGATCATGGCTGCAACAACAGCTACAATGATCCAGGCAGTGTATTGTTAATTTTTTAAAGAATTGATGCCACCTATGCCTATTGCAAAAGTTACCGCAAAACAAACAGCAGCGGGCGGCCACATAGGCTCCGTTAGCGGTTATGAAACCAACAAGCAAAGCAGCTGCCGCGAGTGCGCTTATTAAAAGGCAAAGTTTCTGCAATATCTTCATGGCCGGATTACACTATGGAAGCCAGGTATTTGATCGCGGTTGGCGGGCTGGCTATAATTGGTATGATCTTATCAGCCTCGTTCAAAGTATCTACTACTCTCGCCATCGATGCCTGGGCCAATAGTATTACATCCACTTCTTTTGATAATTCGCGCAAAGCACTGGCAACCAATGTATCATGTTTAGCTGCGTCACCACTCATTAAAGCTTCAAAAGCGCCTTCGCAAAGCCTGGATGTCAGTTCAATTTCTTTCCCGGCTAAAGTAGCACGGCGCTTCACTAAATCGGCGGTAGGCTCTAATGTGGTTTGCAGCGTTGCAATAACGCCAATACGCTTACCGGTTTGTACCGCCAGATCCGCCATAGGCTGATCAACCCTTAATACCGGAATATTTGCGGTTTCAGCAGCCTTTTCAACGGCGGCGCCAATGGATGAGCAGGTCACGAGAATATAATCCGCGCCCGAATCCTCTGCCGAGGACACATAGCCGGCAACGCGCTTGCTAATAGCCGGGGTTAGTCCACCACGCTCACGGATATTTTTAACGAGGCTGTCGTCTACAATATTAAACGCATTTACACCTGGTAAATACTGCTGCAGCAGTTGTTGAAATACCGGTATCAGTGTAGCGGATGTATGAATGAGCCCTAATGTTTTTAGTTTCATAATTAACTGGTTTTATACTATTTACGATATACTTTTACCTTCTAAAACGGTTATAAAATAATCTTCGCTGCCTACCTGGCCGCCCTTAAAATTAACTTCCAGTCTATCAGCCGCGGAGCCCGGCGCATACGCCTTGCACAATGGCGCACCCGGCGAAACCGGCGCCATCATTTCCACCGCTTCAATGCCCATAGCGCGGGCCACAAAACTTGAAGTGTCGCCACCTGCAATCACAAGCCTCTGTAAAGTTATTTGATTAGCAACGCCAATTACGATGCCGCCTAACACCCGGCCATATAGCTCTGCTGTTTTACCCGGAATATCCTGCTCACTCATAGCACGCTCAGCCAATGCCTGGTAAGTTTTTTCGATGCGTGGATCATTAGCTCCAAGGCTGGTATGCACAATAACCGGAGTTCCATTTTGTATCAGGTTTACCACATCGTTTATGTACTTTTCAATAATATCTGCAACGGCTATTGTGGATGCAGCCATTTTTCCGGCTATGGTGACTGTATCAACGGCTATGGCTGCAAAACCATGAGTCAAAGCGTACGCAATTTGTTTTTCGGTTACCGGAGAACAACTGCCTGATACCACTAGCATACTTTGGGCCCTCCCGGCGGGCTGCCAGCTTTTCTTTGGCTCCGTGATCCTTTTTTCTGTCCAATATTTGCCTAAAGCCATCTCAATACCCGATGAACCGATAGAAAATAAAGGCTGATCATGCTTTGCATATGAATCTATTACGGTAGCGATGGGCAGCAAATGATCTTCGGTGAGCGTGTCAAAAAGAATGACCTGTTTACCTTCCGCAAGTTCAATTTGCAGCTTTTCGTTGATATCTTCTTTACCTGAAGCTACCGTTACAATATCGATCAGGCCAACGCTTTGTGGGGTTTGTTTGGCAAGGTGCAGGCGCAGGTCGCTTTCATCGGCAGGCGTTACCGGGTGCTTGCTCATGGAGGGATGCCTGTCCAGCCGGTATATTTTTCCCTGGCTGCCTATTCCCATACGGGCAAACAAATTACCGAAAGCGCAATACCTGCCCAGCGCCGGAGCGGCTACCAGCAGCGGGATAAACGGCGCATTAAATACCGTACCGCCAACGTCAGCCGCTTTACCTATGCTGCCAATGTGCGGCGATGAATCAAACGTAGAACAAACTTTGTAATGGACATGCGGTGCGCCTAATTTTTTCAAAGCTTTGAAAGCAGATAATAATTCATGCTCCATAGCTAAAGGCGCCATAGCGCGCGTCATCCCGGCTACGCCAATGGCCTGCAAGCCTTCGTACCTCGCTAACCGCTCCGGTGCAGGCGCCTGGATAAAGAGTACCGTTTTAATACCGGCGCGGCTCAAAAACTCAAGCGCATCGGTCGACCCGGTGAAGTCGTCGCCATAGTAAGCCAGCAAAAGATTATGCGGTTTAGCCATTATTGCCTCCCCAAAATTTTTGAACTGATTTACCAAACTCCGGATATTGTTTTGAGGCTTCTTTCAGCGTCAGCCCATTGACGGCGCCTTCCCAGGCTTGCTGCAGGGCCACTACCCCCGCGCCAGGCCCATCAGGATGGGCCATTATACCGCCGCCTGCCATGTACAGCAAATCGGTAGTATGGGTGCGCCTGTAAGTTTCAAAAGCCTGCCCGCCCCACTGCCCGGATGATACCACGGGCATTGGCGTTTTACTGCCAAATAAAGGTTTTAGACAAGCTTTTATAGAGCGTACAACCGAGTCATCCGATTCCCAGAACTTATTCTGAATCCCGTTCACATGCAGCTGATCCACTCCCGCCAGCCGCCACAATTTTTGATAGGCCGGGAATTCGATGCCTAGCAACGGGTGCCGGTTGATCATTCCCCAGCCGTTACGGTGGCCGTGTATGACCAATTCGCCCTGGTCGCATATCTTTTTAGTCCCTGCCAGGCCAACGCTGTTAATGCTTACCATAGCGCAAGTGCCGCCTGCTTTAACAATGTAATCGTACCGTGCCAACATATTGTCAATTTCATCGCTCAGGTTAAAAGCATACATTACTTTCTTGCCGGTTTTATCCGCATGAGCGTTAATAACCCGCATTATAGCGTCAACCCTGTCTTCAAACCTTGAATTAGCCGCGGATGATAGCAGTTCGTCATCCTTAACGAAATCGATGCCGGCTTCGGCCAGGGTTTTAACCAGTCGGACAGTTTGCTCCGGCGTCATCCCGATGCTCGGCTTAATAATGGTACCAATAAGCGGCCGGAGGCCTGTTACACCTGTACTTTTGCGGCTTCCGGCAATGCCAAAACGCGGACCGGTAAAATGATCGCCGTATGAGGCCGGCAATTCAATATCCATTAACTTTAAACCGGTAAATTGGGTTATCTCGTACAAATTTCCTTGCAGGGTGGAAATCAGAACCGGCAAGTTGCAGCCAAAATTTTCAATAGACCAGGACACCTCTATGTTGGCGCGATGATACAAACCATCTTTAGAGGCGGCGCCCGGAATAGCCGGTTCAGCAACAGTTTCTAATGGTGTGATCTTTTCAACCCGCGCCGCAAAATGCGCTTTGAGTTCCTCCGTTTCGCCGGGGACGGCAACGAATGTTCCGGATGATTGTTCGCCTGCCAAAACCTGCGCGGCTTTTTCAAGCGCGTAAGGTGTTTCTATGTAATATTTTGCTGTTATTCTTTCCATTGCATTTAAGCGCCCGCCAGGTGCTTTTTAATTTTATAACCACTCATGCCAAAATATAAAATCACGAGGAAACAGATCAGCGGTACAATATAACCCAACTGGATACGGTCTCCGTTTAAATCAATAACCGTAGCCATGGTATAGGGCAAAATTGCGCCGCCCACTATCGACATCACCAGCCATGACGAACCCGGTTTTGTATCATCGCCGATACCATCTATCCCCAAAGCAAAAATAGTAGGGAACATGATGGACATGAAGAAACCGACTGCGCCCAGACAATATACTACTGATGAACCTTTGCCTAATATGGCTACCGCGCAAAGTATTACAGAAATAAGCGCATAGATAGAAAGCAATTTACTGGACGAAATAAACCGCATAAAAAATGTACCTGCAAATCTGCCTGCTGTAAACAAAACACCATAAGCAATTAAGTATGTTCCCGCCTCAATTTCATCAAAGCCTGCACCTTGCTTTGCCATCCGAATGAAGAAACTGGTTACGCAAACCTGCGCGCCGACATAGAAAAACTGCGCTACTACCGCCCACGACAAGTGTTTGTGACGGAGGGCTCCAAAAAAGTTACCGCCGGTTGTTTCTTCCTTCGATACATTTTCAATTTCCGGCAGATCGCTGAAATAGAACAGTATGGCAACCGCAATTAAAATACAGGCTAAGATAATGTAAGGCATTTTTACTGATGACGCTTCGCTTAACAGGTAGCTCATGCGATGTGTATCCGTCATGGCAGCGATCTGATTTTTGGTATACTCTTTTCCCGAAAGGATAAAATGTGTGCCGATGTACGGTGCAACAACCGCGGCCAGGCCGTTAAACGAAGCGGCCATATTTAAACGGAAAGTTGATTTAGCCGGATCACCCAATATGGCAGCATACGGATTTGCAGCGGTTTCTAAGGTCGCGAGTCCGCAACCGATGATGAACAGCCCGCCAATAAATAATCCGTAAGCTAATGTATTGGCAGCCGGAACAAACAGCAAAGCGCCACAGGCAAATAAAGTTAAACCTATAATGATGCTGTTTTTATAACCAAACTTTTTTAGCAGCATACCAGCCGGTATAGCCATTATAAAATAGGCAAAAAACACAGCCATATCAATATATGTCGACTGCCTGTTATTTAACTGGCAAGCCTTTTTTAAATGTGGTATCAGCACTGAATCCAGGTTGTGTGCTATTCCCCATAGAAAGAAGAGACTGATTACGAGGACAAAAGGGAGCAGTAATGATTTTCCCTTTAATTCCGATTCGTTTATTACAGCGCTTTGCGCACCGGTGGTAATGTTGGCCATTTATTTAAGCGTTTAAATTAGATTTGTTGACAACAAGTAAATGGTCGCACACGAGCACCACTTCGCCGTGCTGGTTTATAATCTCTACATGTTCAGTTACTGTACCATATTCCGGCTTTTTGGCTTCCGTTTTTTCTGTTATGGTGATCTCGGAGTGAATAGTATCACCAATAAAAACCGGTTTCACAAAACGAAGCCTGTCATACCCTTTTGAGAAGGCTTCCGGGTTAATCTCCGATGCTGTCAATCCGATACCAATGCTAAAGATCATGGTGCCGTGAGCAATCCTTTGTTTAAACGGCTGTGTTTTGCACCACTCGGCATCCATATGGTGCGGAAAAAAATCACCGGTATGGCCTGCGTGAACCACAAAATCGGCTTCGGTAATGGTACGGCCAAGCGTTATCCGCTTATCGCCAACCGTATAATCTTCAAAAAATATGGATTTAAAGTACATATGATTGATGTGTAAATTTGTAAATGTGCAGATATGCAAATGTGCAGATGTGCAAATAAAGATGGTCATCAATTAACTCAACTAACTTCCAATCTCTTCTGTATAACTTAAGTTATTTCAACCGAAACGTCAGTTGCAGCTTCTTTCGGACTTTCGGACTTTACTGACTTTCGGACTAACCTCTAATTAACTAATCTCTAACCTCCAATCTCTAATTAACTAATCTCTAACCTCTCCACCACTACCCCACCCTTATCGCTTGATGTATAAGCGCTTTCCACCACGGCCATCGTTTTTATCACATCTTCTACACTCGTTGGCAATATGCCCGATTCACCCGATTTATACCTCATCAAACTGCTCATAGTGCCGATAAACGCGTCAGGGAACCAGGAGCCTTCCAGCGCTATTTCTGTCCATTCAGGCGCTTTGCCTTCTTCGGGAATGCAGTACTCAAATTTATCAGGCACGCCATGCGGGTAATCCATCAGCAGGCCCATACGCGCTTTAATGGCGCCTTTAGTACCTTCCCACTTAATAAAGCTCTCCTGGTTGTGCGGGCCGAAGGAATGATCATGATTGGTATTGATCACAGCGTGCATGGTATCCCCATAATCAAGCAAAATAGTTGACCGGGATGATGATAGTTTTTTAGCCGGATGCTTTAACGTTTTGGCCATCACGCTGTACGGATCACCTATAAATGAACGGATCAGATCGATGTAATGGATGCTGTGATACTGTATCTCCAACCGCGGGTGGACGATCACATGTGGAAACAGTTCCCATGGTGTTTGCAGCGTAACACGTACTTCCATATCGTAAAGCTCACCTATCAGCCCCTGCTCAACCAGGTAGCGTGCGGCGCTTACATAGGGCGCAAACCGAAGCTGGCAGTTAATGGCTGCTGCCAGGTTTTTACGGCGGCAAACCTTCAGGATCTCTTTGTTTTGCCAAAAGTAATCACCCATGGGTTTTTGTATCAGTACAGCTGCACCGTCGGGCAGCTGGTTAAGCGTTTCAACAAACTGCCCGGGCATGATGGCAATATCGTACACAGTATCGGCAGGGCAAAATGCCACAGCGCCGGCAACGGTATCGAAAACGTTAGGAATATTAAATTGAACGGCCAGCTTTTCGGCTTTGGCCCGGGTGCGGTTAGTAATGCCGATCACATCAAAACCTGCTTTTTTGTAAGCCGGCAAATGGGCGTCGCCTACAATACCACCTGCGCCTATGATAACTATGGGCGGGGGACTTTGAGGCAATATGGGCTTATAAACTATCTGCATAATTTAAAGGTTGATTATCAATATTGTTTATTAGTTGCTGACCCTGCTCCAGCAAACGCGCAACAGGCATATCGGTATGTATGGCTTGCAGCACAACGACGTCAATTATTTTAGCAATTTGTGCCCAGTTGGCTTTTTTTGGTAAGGAGCGTGCCGAACGGTGCAGCATTTCGAGCTTATGATAATAAGGAATAATGGTATTGATGCCTCCATCCGTCCAGGTTGAAATGCGGCAGCCTATACCGCCTTCTAAGGTGAGCAGTTTATCGTTACCGGTGTTGATAGCAAACCTGATAAAATCATAAGCGGTTTGCTTATGTGCACTGCCCGAGCCAATGGCGTACAGCCAATACACATTCAAAGAAGCCGGGTTATTACCCGGCTTACAAGGTAAATTTGTAATATCAACCCTGCCCTTTACCGTTGATTCCCCGATCACCTCGCACATAGATGCAAAGCCGAACCAGTTGACCATCATTGCAGCCTCGCCGCGGGCGAATGCCATACCTGATTGTACCGATTCGTACTGCATGGTACCAGGATGAACGGCTTGCTTATCGCGTAAAATATTGCGGTAAAAGGTCAAGCTCTCCTCCGCGGCTGTGGCAGCAATGTTTATGGTTCCATATTCATCAGTCAGTTCGCCGCCCCTTGTCCATAACTGCAGGCAAAAATCAAATACGGTATTATGCCCGTCAGGCAGTCCGGCAAAAACGGTTCCGTATAAATTCTGATCCGGGCGGTAAAAAAACCGGGCTATTGATTTAAAATCGTCCCAGGTTTTGGGCGCTTCTAAAAGCTTGCCGGTTTGTTCAAAATAGTTTTGTATCTCGGTTGGATCAGTAAACAGATCTTTACGATAGATCAAACATTCCGGCCCGTCATGAAAAGGCAGCCCTGCTGTCGCATCACCAAATTTTTGCATGGAAAGTAATGAATTGCTCCATCCATCCGGGTAATTATCAGGCGGGTTAACAGCGATATAGGGTTGTAAATCTTCCAGTGCGCCTGTTGCCCAGGCTTCATAAAGCCAATCGGTAACCACGTGGGCAATATCCCAGCTGCCATTAATTAAACCTTTGTTTTCGAGGAT
Source organism: Mucilaginibacter sp. (assembly GCA_036758125.1). Classification (GTDB taxonomy): domain Bacteria; phylum Bacteroidota; class Bacteroidia; order Sphingobacteriales; family Sphingobacteriaceae; genus Mucilaginibacter. The sequence continues at coordinate 270,837 of DAIOXE010000002.1, read as the reverse complement.
GGCGGTATGCAGGTCGTCCAGCTCCATAGGCGCCATCTCTGCCTTCAAAGTGCAGCCGGTTTCGGCGCAGTAGCTGTCCCACAGCTTTTGCAGGGCCGTTTCAAACGGGCCGAACTTGCGTACAGCTATTCTGATCACATCAGCTGCCATGGTACTTTTTAATTAATTTGTCGCCAATTATTTTATTATCCTCGCCTAATTTTGGCGAGCCTTTAGCCGATGTGAGCAACTCGCCGTCAATGCGGATGGGGCTGCGGGTAGTTTGATATTTGTAGCCATCGGTCATCATAACCTCCTGCAGCATATCCAGCGTTTTAAAACCTTCGTGCTGCATCATTGTGTCCCAGGTCAGCACTTCGGCACACCAGATATCCGCCTTTTGCAATATTTCAAGCCAATGTTCAGTGGTGTTGGTTTGCAGGCGTTCTGCCAGTATACCCTTGATCTCATCGCGCAAGCTAAAGGCTAATGCCACATCTGCATAAGCCAATAAAGGTTCGCAGTTTAATAAGCCGCCTAACTGTGGTATGGAACCCATCGCCAAAGCAAGGTAACCGTTAGCGGTTTTATAAATTCCGTAAGGTGCACCCAGGTAGGCATGTGCGTTGTTTTTTGCAGAACGTTCCGGCAGTTTACAATCATAATAATAAGTGGTAATAGCTTCAAACTGAAAATCAATAGCGGATTCCAGCATGCTTACCTGCACTAAAGCTCCTTCGCCGCTGATGGTTTTGCGCAGCAGGCAGGCCAAAATCCCCTGAGCTAACTGGTTACCGGCCAATATATCAATAATGGATAAGCCCATTGGCACGGGGCCGCCTGCGTTGCCGCTTAACCAGGTTAGTCCGGTTAATGATTGCAAAAGCAAATCCTGGCCAGGCTTATCCTTCCACGGCCCCTGATCGCCATAGCCGGATATTTCGCCGTAAATAACCGAGGAATTTACCCGTTTTACATTTTGGTAATCAAAGCCTAAGCGTTCCATTACGCCCGGGCGGAAATTGTGCATCACCACATCGGCCTGCTTAATCAGTTCCCAAATTTGGCGTTTGTCTTCCTCGTTTTTAATATCGGCCGAAAAACTTTCCTTGTTCCGGTTAATGGCATGGAACACGGACGATTCGCCGTTCATAATAACGTTGGATGTGTATAAATGACGGCAGATATCGCCTGTTACAGGTTTTTCAATTTTAATGACCCTTGCTCCCAAATCGGCCAGTTTTAAAGCCGCAGATGGGCCGGAAAGGAACTGACTAAAGTCTATGATCAAATAATCTTCCAATGGCCTCATATCGCTTTACGTCAGATTAAAATGATGGTTAATTTCTTCGGTTTGCGCACCGGGACGCGGCGCCGCTACAGGCGAATACAATCTTTCACCATTAATGCGGATCGGGCAGCGGGTGGTGCTCAAGCTGCTGCCATCGGGCAAGGTAACGTCCTGCTTCATACCCATTACTTTGACTCCATAATGTTGTAACGCTTGTTCGTAAGTTAGCACTTCCGAGCACCAGATGCCCTGTGTCCCGAGAATTTCAAGCCACTCGGCGGTTGTTTTTTTGGATGTCTTTTCAGCCAATAAAGTCATGATCTCGTCGCGCTCCTCAAACCACGATGTTTTGTGCGGATGCGAGGTTAACAGATCAACATCAAACGCCGCTCCTATTTTGAACAGATCACCCATGGCCAAAGCGAGGTAATTGTCGCTGGTTTTATATATCCCGTAAGGGGCGCTCAGATAAGCATGTCCGCTTCCCTTGATATTGCCGCGCTGAGGCAGTTTGCCGCCATCGTTGAGATAGGTGGTAATCACTTCAAACTGCAGATCAAGCACGGATTCCAGCAAGCTAACTTCTACCAAAACGCCTTTATTCGTTTTTGCACGCTTAATCAGAGCGGCTAGTATACCCTGTACAAAATGTGCACCGCAGATCATATCGGCGGTAGCCAGGCCAAAGGGAACAGGGCCATCCCCGCTGGTGCCCGACAGGAAGGTCAATCCGGACAATGCTTGTATCAGCAGATCCTGGCCCGGCCGTGATGCCCAGGGGCCTTTGCTGCCGTAACCCGTTACTACACCGTAAACAATGCGCGGGTTAATAGCTTTAACCGATTTGTAATCCAACCCTATCTTTTCCATTACACCCGGGCGAAAATTATGAGTGATGACGTCGGCTTGTTTGATCAATTTTTTAATGCGCTCCATATCTTCCCGATCTTTCAGATCGGCAGCGTATGATTCTTTGTTGCGGTTGATGGTATGGAAAACCAGGCTATCGTTATTTATAAATATATTGCGGATAGCTATCTGCCTGCCCGCTTCACCTTTTACGGGGCGTTCTATCTTTATCACGCGCGCACCCAGATCGGCCAGGCGTAAACCTGCCGTAGGTGCAGCCATAAACTGGGCAAACTCCAATACCAAAAGACCTTCCAGTGGTTTCATCATTTCTATACCTGTTGTTTTGATTGCCGGTAAATGTCATCCATCTGTTGTAATACCGTGAGCTCATCACCGCCATTCATCAGATAATTGCGAACAATATCACCGGCATGGTCCTGGAAAAACATGTGCCCCAAATACCTTGGCCGCAAATAGGCCCTGTGCAAAGCAGGTAAAGTACTGCTGAAGTAATTATGTGTTTTAGCATTGTTTCCGGCATCCGTCCAGGCGGCTAAATGGCCGGGCTGACCGCCGTTGTCGGTATATAAACCTGCCTGGCACCGGGCCGAAGCAACGTATTCCGCATATTGCATCGCTAAGTCAGCATGCCGGCAGTTTGACGATACGGCCAAACCGGTACCGCCAAGTGAACTTCGTAAGTTCGAGGTTCCATTAAGGGTAATCATATCATGAAAGTAAAGCAGCTTTCGGGCATAGCCATTACGCGAATAATTGGAATAACCATATGCGAACGGGCAATAGGCAATATCATCACCCAATGTCATGGCTTCATAAATTTGTATCGGGTTGCGGTTGAAGCAAACGGGATTAACCAGTTCTGCCAATCCGCGGTATAGTTGCAATGCTTTAACGCCCGTCTCCTTGCTGATCACCGTATCATCCTGCTGACACGGATCTTCACCTAATGATGCACAAAAGGTATAAAAAGTCATCAGGGAATCAATAGGAATCAGCGGACAGGCTACAAGGCCTTGTTTGGCCAGGGCTATCAGATCATTGTAAGTTTCAGGAAGGGTTATTTTAAATTTTTCAAATAAATCCGGGCGGCTTGAGGCAACAGGCGTTGCGGCGTCAATTGCCAAAGCCCATTGGCGACCATCGTAATTGTAGCTTTCATAAGAATGACCTACCGTATTTAACTTTTGATCTTCCAAAAATTCTTTTGACAAATATTGATCAAATGGTAAAATGGAATCCGTTTTAGCGGCGAAACCTGCCCAGGGATGATCGATCACTAATAAATCGTAAACCCTGGCTAATTGCTGTATGGAAAGATCGGCAAATTGCTGTAATGAGCGTTTTTCCCAGGTTATGTTAACGCCGGGATTTAATTCAGAAAATCGTTGTGCCGTTGCCGTCATTGGCACAAAACCGCGGCTATGGTTCCAGGTTATTCCCTTTAATATAACGTTTTCAGACATGTATATCGTTATTCATCCCGTATAAGCATATGCTTTTACGACATTTATAATAAATTGAAATTGGTTGGTTTATCTGGAAACAAATATATCAGAGAAGTGGACTAAAGTGTTGTATAATGTATGCAAGGCATTGTATTATGTTATCATTGATTACCGGATCACTCAACACCCTTCTTGCTTTTTCAAAAATTTTCTAACTTATTTCAGAATGATTTGAGAATTGCTGTATATTTGGCTTGGTTGAATTCTCATAGTTAAATTCAGACATCTCTGCGCCGGCTTTCACAGATAATGATATCCAACTTATTATTAACAATGAGCGAACCAACTTACCCTTGCCAATCAATAGTAGAAATAAAATAAATTTAAAAATGGATCATAAAACACAGCCGTTGAACGACTTTGTAAGTCTTCTCGATTACAATAACAACGTAATATTTAATATGACGCCGCAGGAAGTTACTGCTGCCGTAATTTCCGGCGATGCTTCCCGTGTGCGCCAAATCGACGGGCAATTTGCAATTGTAGAAAAAGTAGGCCAGCAGGTATTTATGGCCCGTTCCATCGGACGGCCGATGCGGTATTTCCTCGCCAAACAGGTGTCAGGGCCGCTGCTTATCGTAGCTGAGCGAATAGATGAAATTTACAATTATCTTGAAACCAAAGGGTTGCATCACCAGTTCCATCCTTCTTACACAAGAATGGTGCCTGCACACTTTGTGGTGCGCGTGGAAGTAGTCGGCTGCCCCGATCCCAATCCTGTTTATACCCGCTTCTTTGAACCTAAAAGAAATAGTTTAACAAATGACCTGGATAAAATCGGCAAAGCCTATATGGAGGCCCTGGCTAACGAATGTCAAAAATGGCTGACGTCGATACCCGCTGACGAACCGGTAGGTGTCTTATTCTCGGGTGGCATTGATAGCGGATCGGTTTTCCTTGTGCTTTATCATTTGATGCTTAAACTTGGCATGTCGCCGCAGCGATTAAAGGCTTTTACGCTTTCAGTAAACAATGGTCCTGATGCTGCGCAGGCACATCAGTTTTTGGATCAATTGGGACTGTCCATGTACCTGGAGATAATTGATGTTCCGAAGTCTGCCATTGATTACAAAGCAGCTATTAAAATAATTGAGGATTATAAGCCCCTCGACCTTGAATCTGCCACCATGGCTATGGCTTTATGTAAACAAATACGCAAACTGTACCCCGGGTGGAAATATCTTGCGGACGGAGACGGTGGGGACGAAAACCTGAAAGATTATCCCATTGAGGAAAATACAGAGCTTACTATCCGCAGCGTATTAAACAATATGATGCTGTACCAGGAAGGTTGGGGCGTTGACAAAATTAAACATTCGCTGACTTACTCCGGGGGCCAGAGCAGGGGACATGTACGTTCTTACGCCCCGTGCCGCTTGTTTGGGTTTAAAGGCCTTAGTCCCTATGCCTTACCCAACGTTATTGAAGTTGCAGAGGGTATTCCCTTTATTCAATTGACCGATTGGAGCGAGGATGCACTTTATGCACTCAAGGGAGAAATTGTAAAGAGGGGAATAAAGGCCCTTACAGGCATCGAAATGCCTGTATTTGAAAAACGCAGGTTTCAAAAGGGAGCTGTGCCGGAAGGCACATTTGATCAGCTGTTTCCGCAGGATGAAATGGAGTACCGCACCTATTTTCATTCACTTTATGCATGATAACCGGGAAATTGAAAAGCTTCGTTCTCAAAAGAATTTTTTGAATCCCGATATACCGTATCATTTTCTGCATGAGCAGGAACCAGACTCAAGGGGGAATTTACAGCGCGTTAATACGATTTTTCTCACCAGCAAGGAGTGCTCCTTCAAGTGCCTGATGTGCGATCTCTGGAAAAACACGCTAAATGAACCCACACCTGCGGGGGCTGTTTTAAAACAAATAGATTATGCCCTCGAAAGGTTGCCGGAAGCCGATATTATTAAACTTTACAACAGCGGCAACTTCTTTGACAAAAAAGCTATTCCACCGGCAGATTATCCCGGAATAATTGAGCGTCTGCGGCCTTATAGCAGGGTGATCGTGGAAAATCATCCCAAACTTTGTGATGAAGCGTGCCTTCAATTTAATGATAAGCTAGGTGGATCGCTGGAAATTGCTATGGGCCTGGAAACCATTCACCCTGACGTTTTGCCTAAGCTTAATAAGCAAATGACCACCGGAGATTTTAGCAGGGCCACAGCATTCTTAACGGGTAACGGGATTGATGTACGTGCATTCATACTGCTGAATCCCCCCTACCTTACCGATAAAGCCGAAAACATTAGATGGGTTCATGAAACGGTGCAATTCGCATTTGATTGCGGCGTGCAGTGCTGCTCCATTATCCCCACCCGTCCGGGCAACGGTGTAATGGAATTACTTTATGAACAAGGACATTATACCCCCCCGTCATTGGATACCCTGGAAGAAGTGTTTGCAAATGCCCTTGGTTTAAAGGGCGGCCGGGTATTTGTTGACATTTGGGATATTGGCTTCCTTTCTCATTGCCCCTATTGTTTTGAAGCAAGGAAACATCGTTTGAAGTTAATGAACTTAGAACAGAAATTTTACCCCCGGATAACCTGTAATTGTCAATTAAACTATGCCTGATACGAAGGAACAATATTTTGATATTTTAATAGCGGGAGCTGGTTTTGCAGGCTCGCTCACGGCATTAATTTTACATAACCAGGGCTTTAAGGTTTGCCTGGTGGAAAAAGGCCGGCATCCCCGGTTTGCCATTGGCGAGTCGTCTACGCCGATAGCTGACATGCAATTACGTGACATAGCAGTAAAATATAATTTGCCATGGCTGTATGATTTTTCACGCTATGGTAGCTGGCAGCAAGCCCATCCCGAAATTGTTTGCGGACTTAAAAGAGGGTTCAGCTTTTTCAAGCATCATCCCGGCGAATATTTCACCACCGATGCCAACCACAAAAACGAATTGCTTGTCGCCGCAAGCGTTGAAGACATCCAATCGGACACCAATTGGATGCGTTCGGACTTTGACGCCTTCCTGGTAAGCAAAGTAAAAGAAACCGGGATCAGTTATTTTGATCTGACTGAAATTGTATCGGCAAAAAGAAACCCCGAATGGGAGTTTAAGTGTATCCGTCATGACGGGGCCATGGATATTCAAGCCGCCTTTTATATCGATGCTACCGGTGGCGGCTTTTTACTCGAAAAGCTGCTCGGAGTTAAAACTTCATCCGATAGTTTTTTGACTGATTCATTTACGGTGTTTTCTCATTTCCATGGTATTGCCAGGTGGACGAAAATGCTGACAGAAGCAAATATCCCCACCGGTGACTTCCCTTATGATCCTGATAATTCCGCTTTGCATCAAATTTTGGATGAAGGCTGGATCTGGATGCTGCGGTTTAATGATCAGCGTACCAGTTTTGGTTTTGTGCTTAGCTGCAAAGAAACTTCACTAAAGGGCTTGCAAACAGGTGAGATATGGGACGCTATGCTTGCGAAGTACCCTACAGTTAAAAATATACTGAAGGCCGCCACCCTTGCAGCTGAGCCGGGTAAAATAATTCAATCGGACAGGTTGCAAAGAAAGGTTGACCGCTGTTTTGGACCGGGGTGGGCGGTACTTCCGCACACAGCGGGCTTTGTTGATCCCTTGTTTAGTTCGGGCATTGCGCATTCAATTTCGGGCATTCAAAAAATAGCCGTTATCCTTAAAGAACACTTTAACAACCCTGAACCGCTATATGAGGGGTTAAAGGAATATGAACATTCTATATTCGCGGAACTGAAATTGGCTGATCAGCTTGTTGCAGGATGTTACAGGGCAATGGGCCATTTTGAGCTATTCACAGTATGGTCCATGCTTTATTTTGCTGCAACTATTGCTTATGAGCGCCGCCTTATGCGAAAGGAATCGCCCGGATATTTCCTCTGCGCCGATGATCCGTATATTACAGATATTGTGCAAAAGTCTTATACAGACTTATTGAAAATTTTAGATAAACCGCAACCATCCAAAGAAGATATTACACAGTTTACCAACCTTATAAGGGAACGGATTAAGCCATTAAATAAGGCAGGCTTATTAGATCCTTCATCCAAAAATATGTATCGGCATACAGTTGCGGCACTTTAAGTGCAGGGAGGGATTTGTTAACCCTGGCTCCGCCTCAATCTAATATCAATCGAAAAGGTTGGTCCGAAGAATAACTGTTATTTGACGACAGTTTGTGTTAATGCTATGCAACTCCCGGATAATTGTTATGAGCTTCAAATATTAAGAAATTTCCGTGATGAATATATAGCCTCAAAAACAAATGGTACACTTATAATTGCAGAATATTATGAAACAGCACCTAAAATTATTTCGGCAATTAACTCTACGGGCAATGGTAATAAAATCTTTAGAAATCTTTATCCAAAGATTAAGGAGGCTGTTTTTTTAATCGAACAAAATAAATTTGAGGATGCATATAAATTCTATTGCAATTTTGCAGATCAACTAAGACGGCAATATCTTGTTTGAATCTCATGCTAACCGCGAACAGCCCATTTCAATAGCGGGGATAACATACTCTTTCCGATGATGAAGCCTTATTTATCAACGGAGAAAAAGCATAACCCGTTAATCAAAAATCCCAAAGATCAATGGGTTTTAGTCAAAAGTATAACCTGACTTATGGCAAAAACAGCCTTTAAGCTATCGTGAGGGGGGCAAAGTATACTTTGGGTATACTCAAAACCCCGTTTACAGCGCATACGGCAAGCAAAGTAGGGCTCTGCCCAACTTCCGCTTGCTCCCCCGCTTCCGCGTTTGGACATTAAAAATTTAGGTTATTCGCCACGCAATAATACACCGGATAAACCCGCTAATGCTATTGAACAAACCCGTCCATATTCTACCGTTAACCAACCAACAGCGCAAAGCCGGGTAAAATGTCAAGGGCCCCGATCCTATCATCGGGGTTTATATACCCTTTACTTTTTATCCCGGCGTGGGCTACCTTCGCGGTGGCGGTGAATATGGAATAAACTTTTATCTTTGGCTATGCCTAAAAATAAACCGCCTGTTACCGGGAAATATATCGACCCTTTAGTTGACTTCGCCTTTAAAAAAATATTCGGCAATGAGCCAAACAAAGATTTGCTTATAGCCTTTTTAAACGAGGTATTCCGGGGGGCGCAAGCATATTGTTGATTTAGTTTATAATAAGAACGAACACCCAGGCGAATTAAAAGACGAGGGCGCAGCAATATTTGATCTGCTCTGTACGGGTGACAAAGGCGAACGCTTTTTAATAGAAGTGCAAAGGGCAAAACAGGGGTATTTTAAGGAAAGGGCTTTGTTTTATACTTCACGCCTCATAAGCGACCAGGCGCCAAAAGGCAATCGCAGTCACTGGGGCTACAACATTGCCGAAGTATATTTGATTGCCCTGCTGGAAGATTTTACTTTGGAAGACAGCCCCGCAGATGCGTACCTGCATGATATTTGCTTATGTAACAGGAACACCGGCGAAATATTTTATGATAAACTGGGTTATACATATATAGAATTAAGTAAATTTGTAAAAACGGATACCGATTTAGACACGGATTTAGACAAATGGCTGTATTTTTTTAAAGAATATGCCAGGAATGGATAGACTCCCGGTTTACTTGCGGAAACCGATATTTGAAAAACTATTCAGCATTGCAGAATATACTAATCTGACAAAGGAGGAAAAAACCATGTACGACAGCAATTTAAAACGCAAGTGGGATAACAAGAATGTGGTCGATTATGCTGTTCAGGAAGCCCGTGAAGAAGAACGAAAAAAAGCACAGGAAGACATTGCGCGCGAAATGATAAAAGATGGTGTGCCCGTTGAGCAAATCTCAAAGTTTACGAAGCTCTCTATTGAAGAAATCGAAGTGCTATAGCCGAACATATAGCTCAACAAAGGAGGAAAAAACCATGTACGACAGCAATTTAAAACGCAAGTGGGATAACAAGAATGTGGTCGATTATGCCCGGCAAGAAGGCATGGAAAAGGGCAAACATGAAGAAGCCATCACTATCGCCAAAGAAATGAAAAAGGACGGTCTGCCATTTTCCCAGATCTCAAAGTTTACTAAACTCTCGATTGAAGAAATAGAGAAGCTTTAAAGATCAAACTGCATCAGGAAGGCAAGGTTAAACTGCAGGACGCAAGAGAAGCATTATTAGAAATCGAAGCATAGCTAACACACAACTCATCGGAGATACACAAAAAATTTACCCGAAAACGGGAAAAGTGGTGACAATATTTTGTCACTGACAAAATATTGTCAGTGGTTAAGTTGTTAATTATCAGCTGCGTAGCGTTTTGTAGCAGGGTGTAGCACGTGTAGCGCTACGCTACAAATTTCCATTCCCACTCCTGATATTCCGTTGGCTGAAGCTAAGAGCATTGAACTTTGGCTACGGTAAATACACTGAATCGTTTTTAGACAGCTTCTAAGAAACACTGACCAATTGACTCTTCCAATGCCTGTCACTTACCTGGCTTTGCTTTTTTTCCCAGGCCCGCTGACCTTAACGCGTTTTTGAAATCAAATGTAGTTACTTTCCGGGTATTGTATTTTTGCTGATATTCCCGGTGCTTTTTGTCTGCCGGATAGGCAACATTTTTACCGTAAGGATAGGACGGCATTTTATGGAAAGGCAGCGGAGCGACTGTTTGCCCGTTGGCCGTATTCAGGTCGCCGTCTTTAACCCATCCTTCACTGTAAATCAGGAAGTCTCGCTTCCAGCCTTTTGGCAATTCCGGTAATTGCCTGGCATCGAAATCGATACTTATTTCATCTCCGCCGTCAGCAATAATATATTCGTCATCTGCCTTTTGCAGCAGCGGCAATACATCGCCGTAACGGGTATAATTACCGGTAAGGTCCCGCCATTTCTGACCCTTGGTTATATGATAATAATCAAACCATTCGGGACCAAACGGCCCGCCTTTCCGGTAGGTGGCAGAATAGCCCCTGTAATTCAGATTGGCCCCCACCATACTAAGCTCATGCATTTTTACCGGCGCTTTTACATTCCCGGCCGAGAAAAATATTTGGTCCCAATAGATTTGCATGTTCGTGCTGATCTTCACCCGCCTATCATTAGCAGTAAGAAATTTACCTGACAGGTTGGCAATGACCATTTTATCCCGTCCCATAGGAAAACCCAGGTTTTTGATAACGGTTTCCCATTCACCTTTTTTATTGATGACCTGTAAAGAAGGCGGATGGACACTAAATTTATCTGATTGGGCAACGGCCGTATTAATACTGGCGTCGGTTGGGAAAATCCAACCCCGCAAAAACAAAAACAGGCTATCAGCATTGGCTTTACTTCCCAGGTCAAGGATCAGCTCATGATTTTCAGTGAGCCCCTGGAATTTCCCTAATGAAAAATTCGACGCATATTGGAAATCGTAGGCGCTGATTTTAGGGAGCAGATCATTCCCTTTTTCATCTTTGGCGCTAAGCGGCAAATGCTTATCAGCTACCTGGTAAAGCTTTTTGCCCGGGAAAGGAGGGGGTACAAATCGTTCATCGGCATAAACATCTATCGAATCAGGATGATCTACTGCCGTGAGCCCTACTTTATCAAAGTAAACCGCCTCCCACAATTCTTCAGTAACTTTAATTGAATAACGGCCGTTCCGGGGCTTTAGTTTTTCTCCCGGAATAAGAAGGTATTCTTTCGAAGCGTCCGAAAAAGCGTATGTGGTATCAGCACCATGAATGGCTAATGGCATTCCAAGGGCGCTCCTCCACATCATATCTTTTATGAATTCATATTTTTCGCCGTTCCATGTAAACAAAAAGGGACAGGAACCTTTAAGCAGTTCCACTTCTAATATGCGTTCCTTGGTTGTCGGGTCAGCAATGGTTTGCGCAACGCCATTAGGCCATATAACACGAAAAGAACCGAACTTATTCCTCATACCTACTCCAAACTCGGTTATTGGGCCGGTTACTGTCTTGAGCTGATAAAGATCTCCCGACTTCAGTTCAACCTGCGCCCCGATTCCCAGCCTATTGTTTTTGCTGTTGCCATAAGAAAGCCCAAGTAGCTGAACCTGTATAAAATGGTTCATATTGCCCCCGTCATTTCTAAGAAACTGGACGCCGTCCGGCCCTGACAAAAGAATATCCTGATCCCCGTCCATATCAAAGTCGCCAATTTTAATTTGATGGGCCTGCAATACATTTTTAGGCAACAGGTATGAAACATCACTAAATCCCTTAGTTGTATCATTGTGAAATAGTCTCACCCCGCTTTTGGACTTATCTGCGTTTACGCCGGCAACAAGTAAATCCTGATGCCCGTCGTTATCAAAGTCCAAAAAGGCGACATCATTTACTTTTATCCCTTTCAAAGCGCTACTGAGATGTTTTGATACAGGATCGGGAAGGAAACGGTGACCATCATTTTTAAGCAGCGAACATTTGCCGTTCGGGCCTCCTGCAATAAAAATATCAAGCATCCCATCATTATTGTAGTCTCCAAAAGCAATGGCCGTACCTGAATATGCCGCATTCCGGAGGCCCACGGAGTCGCTGATATCCTTGAAGTTTGAATGCCGGTTATTATTGAATAATTGTATACCTCCGTTTTCGTTCAGACCGGCTATATCCAAGTCCCCATCAGCATCCCAGTCTCCGAAATCCACGGCAATTGTCCCCTGCGAATTTCCGCCAAGGCCCATAGCATTTGCTTTTTCGGTAAAAGTTCCATCGCCGTTATTGCGGAAAAATTTATTTGCACCTTTCTGGCCAACAAATATGTCCAGATCTCCATCCTGATCAAAATCGGCAAACAGCATCTTATTTACATTGCCGGGTTTTCCGAGTCCAATGTCTTTTGTCACCCTTGAAAAATTGCCATCTCCATGATTCCTATATAGAATAATACCCTTTGTTGTCGCAATAAAAAGATCCTGGTAGCCGTCATTATTATAATCTGCAAAGGCGGCATCTAAATCTTGTCCCTCATGATCAATGCCTCCAGCAACGTTACATTTCTCAAATGCTCCGGTCTTGCTGATTAATAAATAATGCTTTGCTGATGAAGCGCCCGCGGACGTAAAACTTATGTATACATAAAGGTTTCCAACCCCATCACGATCTGCTTTCGCCAAAATGGGGTTTTCCGCATTTAATCCTGCCCCAAGTGCCAGTCCGGCCAGTTCTGAAGCGTCTGTAAAATTCATGGAATTCAACAATCCTTTCCCTTTTGTATCGTATGACACTTGATCCTCCTGGCTTGCGTTAAATGCAACATGACCTGCAAACAATCGCGGTACCTCTATTTCATCACTTCCGGAGACATATACCGGCGATAGTTGCATCAGCTTATGGAACTGCTGCATAAAAGGCAGGGCTGCAGCAGGTTGGTTAGCTTGCAATAATGAAAGTGCCTTTTGGTAAGATAGTTTTGCGGCGCCAAAAAAATCGGGTGCTATTTTTTTTACCACTTGCAGGTTAAAAAGCGCAGAGTCCGTTTTGTTATTGCCCGCGAGAAGCTCGGCTAGCTCAAGGCGGGGAACAATATTGGCGGGCGCCAGGCCTAATACTTTCATCAAATAGCCTTTCTTCCATGTCTGGTCCGGTCCGGCAGGGCCAAGATCAGCCAGCTTATACAAGGCTTTAATATTCTTAGAATCTTTTTTAAGTACTTCTTTTAGCTCCCCGACAGCTCCATTCTTATCGCCTTTTTCAATGAAAACTTCTGCAAGGATCAATCTTAAATCCAAATTATCCGGTTTAATTTTCAATCCTGCTTTTGCCTCATTTTCAGCAGCGCTATAATTCTTTCGCAGGAGATAGAGCAGGGTCAGAACTCTATAATTTAAAACATCGTTAGGGTCTGTTTGTATTGCTTTACTAAAAGAAGCCGCGGCTTCCTCAAGTTGGTTTTTTTTCAGGTATAGCAAGGCCTCCGTCCTGGGATCTATTTTGACATTCCCGTTGCTGTCATCATGTTTTCTGCCACATCCCGCAAATACTATCCCCAGCATAACCAGGTAAGCTAACAGGTTGCTTAAATAACTGCTTTGGGGATGAAAAGAGGTATACACTTTTGGCATTGGGCTGGGGTCATTCTTCATAAACAAGGCTAAGGTAAGAATAATCTGATTGCATATTGATCAGCTAAACAAATTTACAAGGCATAAAGAACAAAAAAATAGTGCAATTGTTTGCTGCATTATCAAATAAATAAGCCATAAAGTGATATTAATCATTTTTGTATCAATAGCGGCCCCATACCTTAGATAAAATAATGACTGACCTCATTTTTTATAACCAGTACTATAAACTATAAATTATTAATTTATTATCTATGGCTGCACAACGACTTACCTTTAAGCCGGGCGATCAACTATCTGCCCGCACTATTTTGACCCGGCGATTTGTTCAAACTGTTGAGCGCCGAACGTTAATCCAAAATCTTCGGTGAAGACCGAACGTCAAAAAGTCAATGCTTTTTTAATCGCTGGCGGCTTACCGGGTTTTATACGGGGCCTGTGCCATGTGCCTGGCCTTAGCCGGCTTGGTTAATTTTGACACTTACAGGCTATTAATACATTAAAGATAAAAAAGTCCTTTTTTAAAAAATCAAAAATAAAAACGCTTATATTATGGAATCGAACAAAGAAAAATGGCATAGCCGGTTAACTGTTTGGGTAGTCTGTATTTTGTTTTTCGAACTGATTTCCGGGTTAGTGATATACCTGGTTTCTTTCAGTGTTACTACGCAGGCCCTTGTGATCATGCATACAGCCGTAGGGCTGGTGGCCGTAATACCTTATGTCATTTACCAAATCCGGCATTGGTTGTCGTATCGCAAAAACAAGCTGACCCAGCATAAACTAATAGGTTATATCGCTATGGCCGCCGCGGTTGGAGCGGCCATAACCGGTCTTGTGTTAACTTACGAAGCTGTATTCTTAACCCGTATAAATTATCTATGGGACCAGATTCATATTGTTGCAACATTTGCGTTTTTGTTATCAGTAGTACCTCATATTGGTTTATTAATTATCCGCGATTTTAAAGCTGCTAAAGAGAAAAAAGCAAATTCACTTATAAAAGCAGAAAAAGCTTTTGGGTTCCGGGTCTTGTATTTAATTGCTATACTAATAGCCTTTGTAGCTCTTTTTGTTTATGCTTATAATCCTGTTGAATTCCATAATAATTTCCCGGCAGACTACCAGTTTATCTATGGAAAAAATAAGCCATTTGAGCCCAGCCTTGCCACCACAAGCAATGGGGGGGCTATCGATGCCAGGCTTTTGGGTAATTCGAAATCCTGTACGACAAATGGTTGTCATACCAACATAGGTCACGAATGGGAAGCCAATGCTCATCGCTATTCTGCCATGGATCCGGCTTTTCGCGTAGTTCAGCACGCCATGGCGGTTGAAAAAGGTCCTGCATCGACACGATATTGCGGGGGGTGCCACGATCCGATTTCCTTATTATCCGGTTCCAAGAACCTGGATGATACAAAGCTCACAAATCCACTGGGAATGGATGAAGGTATATCCTGCGTGAGCTGCCATTCTATATCCAAAGTCGATGTTAAAGGGAATGCTCAATACCAGATTACCAAACGGGTTCCCTATATGTTTGAGATGGAAAAAGGAAAAACAGCCAAATTCCTGAGCGATTTTATGATACGTGCTTATCCAAAGTATCATGTTTCGAGTTTCAATAAAACAATTTTGAAAACGCCGGAATTCTGTGGTTCATGTCATAAACAATTTATTGATAAACAAGTAAACGGTGTGGGAACGGTACAATTGCAGAATCAATATGACAACTGGCGGAAAAGCCACTGGAATCATCCGGGGATGGCTACGAAAACGATCGAATGCCGCGAATGCCACATGCCGCTGAATTCTACATTTGATCCGGCCAATGGAGATCTGGCGGACTATAACAGAACTGCCAATGATAATATGCACCGGAGCCATCGGTTTCTTGGCGGTAACCAGCTCATGCCAACTTTATTGAAACTGCCGGGCGGAGCAAAACAAGTAGAATTGATAGAGAAATGGCTGAAGGGAGGAATACAGGTTCCGGAAATTAAAAATAAATGGCATAATGGTGCGGTCCTTACTATTCAATTGGGAACCCCTGACACCATTAAGACCGGACAAGGGGTTGGGATAGATGTGACCGTCACAAATAATAAATCGGGCCATAATTTCCCGACCGGTCCGCTTGACCTGATACAGGCCTGGGTTAAGGTAACCGTAAAAGACGGTTATGGTAAGGTAGTTTATTCTTCAGGTGTCCTGGATCAGCATCACTTCATTCCGCCGGGATCCGTTATCTATCGTGCGCAGCCTGTTGATCAGTTTGGGAGCGACGTAGACAGGCACAATTTGTGGAACCTGGTCGGTGTAAAGTTCAGCCGTTCACTTTATCCGGGATTCAGTGATCAGCTAAAATATAATTTCACGTACAAGCCCGGGATGCAAGGTCATGCTAATGATAAGCTATATGTCAGTGCTGAATTGTGTTACCGGAAATTCAACCAGTTTGTGCTTAATCGTTTTTTCTCTGATGGTGGTAAAATTGATATAACTGCTCCGGTTACTGTTATATCCGGTGATCAAAAAACAATAATCGTTAAAAAAATTCCCACCCATTCATAACAATATGCCAATTTCAAAGAGAAAACGATCGATCTATAGAACAAGCCTTGTGGCAACTGTATTGGGCCTGGCAATAATTTTCTTTTTTTTCAGGGGGGGAAAGAGAAAGCTTTATAGTCCGGGAGAACATGTAGAGGGTGTTACGGCAGAGCTGTGGAAGGCCGTTCCGAAGAATCATCCTGACATAACCTTTACAGATATTACGAAGAGAGCAGGTATCAATTTCAAGCACTTTTATGGACAACGAACCACCCAAATACCCGAAGATATGGGATCGGGTGCGGCATGGATTGATTATGACCAGGATGGCAACGAGGATTTATTTGTGGTTAATGAAGCCGGCCCTTTGACAATGACTCCAGCCCAGGTTAACAAATCACCGGCTCATTGTGAACTCTATCATAATAACGGGAACGGAACATTTACCAATGTCACTAAAAAAGCCGGAATAAATTTTCGGGGGTGCGGAATGGGAGTTGCCGTTGGGGATATCGATAATGATGGTTACCCTGATATTTTTATCACCGCTTATGGTAAGAATGTGTTTTATCATAATAACGGAAACGGCACCTTCACAAATGAAACCAGGAAAGCAGGATTAGGGGGAAAGGAAGGCCTTTGGACAGGCGCCAGTTGGGGCGATTATGACAGGGATGGCTTTTTGGATTTGTACGTTTGTGGTTATGTAAAGTACAGTCAATTGCATAAGCAGGCTATAACAAGCAGGGAAAATAATGAAGAACCGGCCGCCATTAATCCTTTGTCTTTCCCTCCTCAACCCAATTTGTTGTATCACAACAACAAAAATGGAACTTTCACCGAAACAGCCATTGCGGCGGGAGTGGCCGATCCTATAGGAAAGAGTCTCTCCGCGTCCTGGTGCGATTTTAACAATGATGGCTGGCCCGATTTGTATGTTTCTAATGATGTGGGTGCTAATGCTATGTATGTCAATAAGGGCGATGGGACTTTTATTGACGTGGCCTACTCTGCCCACGTAGCTGACTATCGCAGCTCGATGGGCCAGGCCATCGGCGATTGGGACAATGACGGGGATATGGATTTGTTTGTAGCACATTGGCTTGCCGAAGAAAATGGCTTCTATGTTAATAAGCTTAATACGATGAGTAAAATGCCAAACGCCCGGCAGCAGCTTCTGTTTGAGGATAAGGCAGAAAAGTGTGGTCTTGGCCAGGTTTCATTAGATGATGTGGCATGGGGGACTTCATTTTTTGATTATGATAATGATACCCGCCTTGATTTATTCGTAGTTAACGGCAGCACTGACCAACAAGACGATAATCCTAAATATTTAGTACCAATGAAGAATCGGCTCTTTTGGAATGAAGGACCTAAAAATGGGTTTGCCGAAGTAACATCCGTCAGCGGTGAAGCATTGTCCTACGAAAACGTGGGCCGGGGAGCTGCTTTTGGCGATTACGATAATGATGGTGACGTTGACGTGTTTATAGTAAGTAATGGCGGCGAGGGGGTGCTGTTGAGAAATGACGGCGGGAATAAAAATAACTGGCTGGAATTAAAACTTGTAGGTACGAAAAGTAATCGATCAGCTATCGGGGCCAGAATAAAAATAGTTAGCGGTAAAGTATCTCAAATTCGGGAAGTGAATAATCAGAGTTCATACTTATCGCAAAACAGCCTGACACAACACTTTGGTTTAGCAAAATTTAAGAAAGCGGATACGCTTACCATCCGATGGCCGAGCGGGCTTAATCAGCAATTTCTGAACATTCCGGCAAATGAACGCATAGAAATAACCGAAGGCGTAAACGCAATTAAAAATTTAGAAAAGCATCATAAATGATAATCCCATATGATACGTAAAGAATTTATTTTTATAGCAGTAATCCTGCTTGCTGCATTTGCAGGCATAACAATAATTAAATATCGGGGGCATCATGAGCAAAGCGACCCTTTAATGGTGGCTGCGAAATCGGATTATAAACAAACATTCTGGACTTATTACAACCGGGCCACCAAATACCGGCTGGAGGGTAAAACAGACTCGTCCATTGTAGCCTATGAGGAAGCCCTCAAATTGAATCCAAATCATGAAGACGCCCTGTATTACATTGGGAATATGTACATGAAGGCGGATAAGTTTGATAAAGCCCAGGCAGCGTGGGAAAAATTAATAAAGCAGAATCCCCTGAGCGAACAGGCATACATTCAGGTAGGTAACATGTATTTTTGTGCGAAGAATACAAATTATTTTCACCCGGAGAAAGCGAAGTTGTATTTCGAACGTGCTAAGGAACTGAACAAAGAAACGTTAAGTCCGAATTTGCGGCTTGGCGAAATTGCGTTGTTTCAGAACAAAACCAATGATGCATTCGGTATTTTCAACAAACTATCAATGATGGATCAAAAAAACGCGGAGATTTTCTTTTTCATCGGTTATCTCAACTGGAAATCAGGGAAGGAGCGGGAGGCCGCCAGAGGTTTGGAACATGCTTTTGAACTGGGTATAACCACCATGTCAACTAATGAACAGGCAGGGCCGACTACTAAAGCTAAAAAAGCACCAGCCCGTAAAACTCAAGAGGATAATCTATTTGTGGATTGGTTAGCCGTAAATTTAACGGTATCTAAGAAATATGACATCAAAGTTGAAATGCCTAAACTGTACACGAAATTTGACCAATATTTAATAAGGAGCCGCGGGCAATTGAATTACGATTGATTTGCTTTTTTTAACGCTGTTTTACGCTTGTTTAATAACAAAAAGCAGATTACTTGAATCTAAATCAAAGAGACAAAGTAACTGGGTGATTCAATGGATATAAATAATTCGGTGAGTAGGAAATAGCACTCAAACTTCTCACCGAATCATACACCTTTTCGTCGGGAATTGGCGAATGATTAGGGATTGATCCCAAAATATAAAAGCCTTCAATCATTTTATTTACAAGCTTTTATGCATTTTGCTATCAGAACTTTACGGCTTTTAAATACGGTGCTATCCAGGTTTTGGTCACCATGATTATTTCCGGTGAAAAAAAATTATCTCAATATTGTTGTTACCTATAAACAGTTTTTACCTCGTGACCTGTAATTTTATAAGTTTTTGATAAAGCAGTTACGGAAAAAAACGACAAGGGAAAAGAAGTATTTTGTCCTCTTGCCTGCCTGTCATTCGCGCCAGATTGAGTTTAGCCGGGTATTTTTTTAAAAATTGTTGTATCAACCCCGCTAAAAAGCACAATTCTGTTGGTATCGATTATAATCATTTAATAAAATATCAGATTCAAACTTTGCATAAATTATTAAAGAATCATTAAATTCATCATCTTATTTGAATAAATTACAAAATATAAATAGGTTAGCTGCATAAATTGGCGTTTCTTGTTAACCGTTCCATATTTTAAACCAATTATATAATATTAGCATGTTATCTCGAGAGTTATCAGGCTTGTCCGATGAAACGCTTCTACAGGAATTTCAAGCCGGTAACACGCGAGCTTTTGAACATATTTATAATCGCTATAAAGGTTTACTATATGTCCATGCTTATAAGATGCTTCGTGATGAGGATGAGGCAAAAGATGTTGTTCAGGAATTATTTGCTAAATTATATACAAGGGCAAACATGGTATGCCTCAAAACCACTCTTTCAGCCTATTTATACACTTCGGTACGTAACAGAATATTAGATATCATTGCCCATAAACGAATAAAAACCGTATATCTGGCTTCGCTTGAAGAATTTGTTCAGCGCGGGGTTTATACCACCGACCAGATTATGAGGGAAAAAGAACTTGCTTTTCAAATAGAAAAAGAGGTGTCTATGCTGCCCGACAAAATGCGGCTTATATTTGAATTGAGTCGTAAAGCAAATCTTTCACATAAAGAAATTGCCGCAAAACTAGATATTTCCGATAAAACTGTTAAAAAGCAAATTAATAATGCTATAAAGCTGATAAAGGTAAAACTCCATTTATTCTGTGTAACTTTTGTAGCCAGTACACTACTCTTGTTATATTTAAGATTATTATAAAATATTTTTCATTTCTCTCTACTACCAGGCCCTTTCTTATCCGTCTTGTAATAACAATGTTACTTTTATGGAACATTTAAATAAGCCAAGATGGACTCAAACGCAAAACTACTACTGGAAAAATATAAGGCAGGAACCTGCACTGCCGAAGAGATAGCATTGCTTGAAAGCTGGTATCTTAAAGAAGCATCGGTAAGGAACATCATAGCCGGCGAAATAAATTTTGATAAAATAGCCGGTTTAAAGCTGACTGAATCGGAGCCGGATATTGCTGTTGTCAGAGCCATGCCACAAGTAAGGCACATAAAAGTATGGCAGGTTGCTGCATCAATTGCCTTGATAGCCGGTATTGGATTTTTTGCAGATCGCTATCGAAATGCACTTAAAAGCGACCACGTTCAGCCAAAATATGTTGTCAATCAAACGCCGAAAGGAGCGATTCGCAAGATAGTTTTGTCTGACGGTTCTACGGTTTGGCTTAATGCAGGCTCCGTACTTAAATATCCAAAAACATTTGAGGGTAAGGTTCGTAACGTGGAACTTGTTGACGGGCAGGTGTTTTTCGATATAAAACACATGGATGGCCATCCTTTTGTTGTTAAAGCGAGTAACCTGAATATCACCGTTTTAGGGACGTCATTTGATGTAAAGGCCTACAAAAACGAAAAAATCACCAAAGTAAGCGTGTTGACAGGCAAGGTGGGGATCAGCGTTCAGGGACAAGCAAACAAGCCGGTGATTATGTTGCTGCCAACCCAGCAGGTTGTTTTAAATAATACCACAGATCATATCGTTAAAGGCATCGCCAGAGTTGCGACAATTGAATCGTGGCGTAAAAATGTCCTCGCTTTTGAAGACGAAGACCTGAGTGTGGTTTTCAAAGCTTTAGAGCGAAAATACAATGCGAAAATCGATGTGGAAGATAAAGAATTGCTTGATCAGCATATATCTATCAAACTAAATGCACAACCATTGAATAATATTCTAGAAGTACTAAGCTTTACTAAACACTTTAAATATGAGATGCCCAATGACAGTACAGTAGTTATCAAAAAATGATTCCCCGCCTGGCAGCCAGAGGGGGAAAATAACCGGGAACATTAGTAAATGCCCCCGGAAATAAATAAAAAGCCGCTGTTTCACATGCTTGAGACCCATGAACAGTAGGCTGTAGTTTAACTAATATTAAACCAATACAAATATGATTAATTTTTACGGCAAATCATTGCCCTTACTTAGAAAATGTATGCGCATTTCTACTATAATTATTTGCGTACAAATGTGTTGCACCACACTGTTGATGGCTCATGAAACCCGGGCGCAGGACATCAACCTCAACTTAAAGAAAGTAAATATAAAACAGGTTTTTAATGAAATTGAACAGCAATGTACTGTAACCTTTGTGTACGACGAAAAAGTACTGAATGGCTTATCGGCAATAACGTTGCACGCATTCAATCAACCGCTTTCGGATGTTTTAAAGCAATTGCAGGATAAGACCCAATTACAATTTAAAATGGTAGGGACCCTGATCGGTGTGGCGCAGGATATATCCAACATGCCCGATCTTGGCCCTCCCCCCGTAACTAACAACGATAATGTAAACACCATAACAGGTACCGTAAAAGATTCACAGGGATATCCCTTACCCGGTGTAACCGTACAGGTAAAGGGTACCAACATATTAACAGCAACATCGGTAAATGGAACTTTT
Source organism: Mucilaginibacter sp. (assembly GCA_036758125.1). Taxonomy (GTDB): domain Bacteria; phylum Bacteroidota; class Bacteroidia; order Sphingobacteriales; family Sphingobacteriaceae; genus Mucilaginibacter. Next base: position 248,813 of record DAIOXE010000002.1, on the reverse strand, counting down.
TCTATTAATGCACCTAAAGGAAGCATATTACAGTTTCGTTTTTTAGGATTTGAGACAAAAGAGCTCACCGTGGGCGATGAAAACAATATTACTGTAACGCTTGCTGAAAGCCAGAATGCGCTTAAGGAAGTTGTAGTGGTAGGATACGGGACAGCTACCCGTAAAACCCTGTCGAGCTCGATAACTACCGTTAAGCCTGAAGATTTTAACCAGGGAGCCATTGCCGATATTGGCCAGTTGCTACAGGGTAAAGTGGCGGGCTTAAACATAACTTCCAGTGGCGATCCTAACAAACCCGCAGCCGTTGTTTTAAGAGGTGCTTCGACCGTAAACAGCCCCGGAGCGCCATTTTATGTTATTGATGGGATACCCGGCGCCGATATTACAGCCGTTGCGCCTGATGATATTGTATCAATTGATGTGTTAAAAGATGCTGCCGCTACTGCAATTTATGGCAATAGGGCTGCAAGTGGCGTTATTATGGTAACCACCCGGCGTGGTAAAAAAGGTCAGTCGCGGGTAACCTACAGTGGTTACGCAGCTCAGGAAAAAGTAAGCGGCAAGCTCGATTTGATGAATGCAAGTCGGTTGCGCTCGTATGTTACCGCTAATAATGCATCATTTTCGCCAAGCGATGATGTTAGCCCGGGTAATATCAATACCGACTGGATGAAGGCAATTGAGCGTTCTTCGGGTTTTTCGCAAAATCACAATCTGTCGTTGAGCGGAGGATCAGACCATGGCACCTACAGCGCCAGCATAAATTATCTTAAAAAGGACGGTATCTTATCGGCCAGCTCACTGGAGCGCGCAATTGGCCGTTTAAATATTGACCAATATGCCTTAAACGATAAAGTAAAATTTAGCCTCAGCCTGGCTAACTCCGGCAGCACCTCAAATAACGAGCCCCTGCAAAACATTGTGTTGCTGCAAGCTGCCAAGCACATGCCCATTTCGCCTGTACTAAATGCTAACGGCACTTATTTTGAAAACCTGAATACCACCGGCTATTTCAATCCGGTTGCCATGGCTAACAACGCCAAGGACCAAACAAAGTATAATGTATTGATGGGCGCCTTTAATACCCTTGTAAAATTGCCGTTTAACTTAACTTACAACGTAAATTTATCCTACCAAAAGACATCTTCGTTACATGGCGAGTTTTATGGCAGTTATTTTAGCAATTACCCTACATCAAACTTTTATAATAATCCAGACCCGGGTATAGGTATAGCGCATAGCTTAATTGGCTCGTTGTTTGGTTCAAATGGTTCTGCGCTGCGCAGCGACTATCAAAACACCAACAAAACGCTCGAAACCTTCCTGACCTGGAATAAAACACTGGGCGATCACTCCATTAACGCGGTGTTAGGTTATTCATACGAGGATAATATTTACGGCGACGGTTTTCAGGCCTCGAGCACCAACTTCCCTACCGACAATATCGGTTTCCAAAATTTAACGCTGGGTAACCCCTACGCTATATCGACTTACAGGATAAATCTCGGTAACGACCTAACTTATGGCGAAACGCTGTTGATTTCTGATTTTTTTAGGTTAAACTATAGCTATAAAGACAAATACCTGTTCCAGGGTTCTGTCAGGAAAGATGGCAGCTCGGTGTTTGGTGACAACAATCACTGGGGATATTTCCCATCGGCCGGCGTAGCCTGGAGGATCAGCGAGGAAGATTTCATGAAAGATCAATCGCTTATCTCCGACCTGAAATTGCGTGCCAGTTATGGTGTTACAGGTAATTCGGCAGGTATTGGCGCATACACCGGCAAACTGGTTTATGGCATTACAGGCACGTATTACAACAATGGAGTACAGGCCGCTGCTTATGGTCCGGTACAAGGCTCAAATCCCGATTTACGCTGGGAAAAAACTACTACCAGCAATCTTGGCCTTGATTTTGGTCTCCTGCATGGCAAGCTTTCGGGCTCAATTGATGTGTATAACAAAAACACTACAGGCATGTTGTTTAACTACTCGGTATCAGCTTCCTTGGTTCCGGGCGGTAAAATATGGGCAAATGGTGGCAGCATCAACAATAAAGGGATCGAGTTTGTTTTGACCGCTGCGCCAATAACCGGAAAAGATTTCTCGTGGTCATCATCATTTAACTTAGCTTATAATAAAAACGTGATAACCAGTTTGCAGGGGCCTTTTGGTAATAGCGATTTAACCCTCTACTCCGACCCCGAAGGCCCGGGTCAAACCAATGCTACTTTGCAAGTTTTAAAAGTTGGGCAGCCTCTTGGGGAATTCTACAGTTTTAAATATGCAGGTAAAGATGCAAGCGGCAACTCACTTTTCTACAAGGCCGATGGCACAACCACCAACTCACCCGCTATTAAAACCGACTATTTTTACCTGGGCAGCCCGCAACCATCGGTATTAGCAGGCTGGAGCAACACATTTAACTACAAACAGTTTGATTTAGGCTTTTTCTTTAGAGGTACTTTCGGCAACAAGATATTTGACGCCACCCGTGCCGACCTGTCTTATGTTGCCGGCGCCACCACCAACAACATATTGGTTAGCGCGGCAAACGACAAGATTACTGATACCAGAAATTCTTACTATTCAAGCAGGTATGTAGAGAATGGTTCGTATCTGCGTTTAGATAACGTTACGCTGGGTTATACCATAAAAAATCCGTTTAAAAATGTAAACAACGTGCGGTTATATTTTACTGCTAATAATGTGTTTACTGTTACCGGTTATAAAGGTATTGACCCGGAAATAACTCAGGGGGGCGTTTCGCCAGGTATTGATTATAATAATTTTTACCCCAAAACACGCACCCTGTTAGTTGGTCTTAATGTATCATTTTAAAAGTACTATTAAAACATATATGAAAAAGATATTTTTAGGGATTTTAGGCTTGCTGTGCGCAGCCATCATAATCTCATCGTGCCAAAAAATCAATGTACCCGTTACATCTGAAATTACGCCCTCCGTTTATCCTCAAACTGCCGCTCAGTTTACTTCGGCAGAAGGACCTGTTTATGTTGCGCTTCGCAACGATTTTGCGGTTTCGTATTGGTTTTTACAAAGCTGCTCGAGCGATGAAGCCGTTATGCCGAGTTTTGGCTCTAACTGGATCGATGGCAACAAGTATCTGGAACTGCACCGCCATACCTGGACTGCAGACAATGGCTGGGTTAATTCAACCTGGGCGTACCTCACCAATATTATTGGTACGGCTAATCAAACTATTTCCATTATCAATACTTCGGCCCCTGCAAGCGCTTCAAAAAACACCAGTTTGGCGGAACTTAAGACTATGAGGGCCCTGGCTTATTTTATGATGATGGATCTTTACGGTAATGTTCCCCTGGACACATTGTATGGCTCCAGAACTTTAAAGAAAAATACGTCCAGGGCCCAGGTGTTTACCTATGTTGAAAGTGAGTTAAAAGCATCCATTCCATATCTTAAAACTGCCAGTCCGGCTACTTATGGATTGCCAACCCAATACCTGGCTTACGCTATTTTGGCAAAAATGTATTTAAACGCAGCCGTTTATACAGGCACACCCCGTTATGACGACTGTGTAGCCGCCTGCGACCAAATCATCAGTTCGGGCTTATACGCTCTCGAGCCGATGAGTACTTACCTGCAAATGTTTTATCCAACAAACGGGCCTTCGCAAAAAGAGTTCATTTTCGCCATACCGTTTGATGCCTCAACATCCAATGGAACCATGTTTTATGCCCGTTACGATCTGAACCGTAACCTTGGCATACGCTACCTCTATTCAGGTTCAACCCCCGGCGCTTTTACAGACCCGGTTATGAATTTAAGCAGTGGAAACGGATTGAGCAACAACAAACCAAGCGGGCCACGAATGACTACCTCTGAATATTATGCTTATTTTGACGACCCAAACGATGTACGCAACAAACAATGGTTAACCGGCCCTCAATATTGGCAGGATGGCACCCCTATTATGGTTAGTACCACTAACGCGGGATATGACCAGTTTTATTCCGGCTCAAACGGCAAGGGATCATATATATACCCGTTGGTACTTAGTCAGCTTACTGCCAGTTCGGTTCGGTCGGGTACCGGCTCATCGTTCAATTTGGGCAACGACGAAATTGGCTGGAACATTGGTTATCGCAACATTAAATTTTACCCTGACTATACCAATACCATTGGCAGGAACCAAAATAACGATGTTCCGATATTCCGCTATTCGGATATTATCCTTATGAAGGCCGAAGCCATTTTACGGGGCGGCGCTCCAACGCTGGGGGCTACAGCATTATCGCTGGTAAACCAGATCAAGGCCGTACGCTCCACCAGCTCCCCTTTAACCAGCATTACCCTTGATGGCATTTACAGTGAACGCTGTAAAGAATTTGCCTGGGAAACCTGGCATCGTAATGATATGATAAGGTTTGGTAAGTTCGAAGATTCTTATGGTTTGGGTAAAACCAATGCTGATGTGTACCGCCGTATATTTCCTATACCAAGTACCGCCTTGGCTACCAATCCAAACCTGGTACAAAACTCGGGATATTGAACGGCAAGAATGATTTGCTGCCGAAACGAGGTTGATTATTGTTTGATTTAGAATATGGGCTACGGCCCATATTCTAATTATTTTTTGCCGATATTTACTTTAAACCGCTAATCCCGATTCAACTGTTCTTATGGCTGCTGTTTATGAAAAATAATAATAATTGTTTTTTTAAGGTCATTGCCGGAGTTTTATTGTCGCTAGTTGCCGGTATTACCACGGTAATGGCGCAGGTTGATTTCGCAGCATCTTATGCGCTCATAAAAAGGGTTGTTCCGAAGCGGGCTTCCTCATTTGCGGTTGAACAGCTTATTGCAAAAGGCCATGACAGTTTTGAAATTGAAAGCAGGCGTAATAAAATTGTATTGCGGGGCAATAATGGCGTGTCGGTTGCTTCGGCGCTTTATTATTATCTTACCCGGTATTGCCACTGCCAGGTTACCTGGAATGATATCAATTTAAATTTACCCAAAGCATTACCGGCAGTTAATCATAAAATCACATCGACAACACCTTATAATTACCGCTACTACCTTAATTATTGCACATTTAATTACAGTATGAGCTGGTGGGGTTGGGATCGCTGGCAGAAAGAGATAGATTGGATGGCGCTGCATGGTATCAATATGCCATTGGCGCTCACCGGACAGGAATATACATGGTACAAAGTTTATAAAAGCATGGGGTTTTCTGATACTGATTTAGATGAATTTTTTTGCGGTCCGGCTTATTTCTCATGGTTCTGGATGGGCAACCTTGACGGCTGGGGAGGCCCGTTGCCCCTAAAGTGGATGGAAAGTCATCGCGATTTGCAGCAAAAAATATTGAGGCGCGAACGCAGCCTGGGCATGAAACCTGTTTTACAATCATTTACCGGGCATGTACCGGTATCATTTCAAAAGCAATTCCCGGCATCAAAACTTAAAAAAACCAACTGGGGCAACGGATTTGCCGACACCTACATACTAGACACTGAAGATCCGCTCTTTGCCGAAATTGGCCGTAAGTTTATCGAAACGCAAACCAAACTTTATGGAACGGATCATTTATATTCTGCCGATACTTTTAACGAAAATGAACCGCCAACCAATGATACCTCCTATCTTTCGGCTTTAAGTTCGCGGGTATACCACGCTATGAGTAATACCGACCCGCAGGCTACCTGGGTGATGCAGGGATGGCTTTTTTATAATGACAGAAAATTTTGGAAACAGCAGCAGGTTAAGGCTTTACTTGATGCGGTGCCGGATAATCACATGATTGTGCTTGACCTGGCGGCCGAAATTGAACCGGTTTGGAAACGTACCGGCGCTTTTTACGGTAAACCCTGGATATGGAATATGCTGCACAATTTTGGAGGGAATATAGTGCTTTTTGGCCGTATGAATGAAGTGGCAAATGACCCTGCTGCCGCATTGAACAACCGGGCATCAAAACGTATGGAAGGCATTGGCCTTACCATGGAAGGCATTGAGCAAAATCCGGTACTTTATGAACTTATGACCAGTAACACCTGGCGAAATAAACCGGTAGACCTTGATAAATGGTTAGCACAATATCAACTGGACCGATACGGACATATTAATAAATATACCGAACAGGCATGGAAAGTTTTGCGCAATACTGTTTACAGCGGCGGGCACATTATCAGGGATGGGTCTGAATCGATTATTACAGGCAGACCTACACTCGATTCTTCCACTACGTGGACGCATACAGTCCTTAACTACAAACCACAGGATTTTTTACCAGCATGGGATGACATGATTAAGGCTATTCCGTCATGCGGCGGCAGCGATGGCTTCAGGTATGACCTGGTAGATGTAACAAGGCAGGCGCTTGCCAATTATGCTTTACCCCTGCAGCGCAAATGGGTAAATGCCTGCAGGAGAAAAAATATTGCAGATTTTAAGAAGTATAGCAGGGAATATCTTGAGCTTATCAGCGATATGGATGCGTTGTTGGCAACCCGCAAAGACTTTTTATTAGGGCCCTGGCTGGCTGACGCACGCGCACAAGGTACTACAGTTGCCGAAAAAGATATTTATGAACGAAATGCCCGCGATCTGATCACCCTTTGGGGAGCTGCCGATAGCCCCTTGCACGAGTATTCATGCAGGCAATGGAGTGGTTTGCTCAACGATTTTTATAAAACCAGGTGGGAAAAGTTTTTCGTTTTTCTGAATGATGCTTTAAAACAAGATAAAGAGGCTGATTTGAAGGGTTTTGATAAGTCGATAAGCCAATGGGAATGGCAATGGGTAAACAGTCACAAAACTTATCCGTTGCGGACCACCGGTAATAGCATAACCCAGGCAAGCGCCTTATACGATAAATACCGTAAGCGGATAGGCGCTGCTTATGAACAATAAACAGAAAATTTAAGAATGATAACGCCAACTGTTAAACAACCAGGTAAACGACTTTTATCGCTTGACGCGCTCCGCGGCTTTGATATGTTCTGGATCATAAGCGGCGAGCAAATCATTCATACCCTGGCAAAGGTTACACAATGGCCGGTACTTTTATGGTTTTCGGGCCAGTTGCACCATACGGTATGGAATGGCATCACCTTTTATGATATGATCTTCCCCCTTTTCCTGTTTGTCGCCGGGGTATCTATGCCGTATTCTATAGGTAACAAAATCGCAAAAGCAGGTTTGCAAACAGTCGGTCAACTGCCGGCAAAAACCAAAAAAGAAATTTACTTATCCATGGCGCGGCGCGCCTTGATACTGGTTTTGCTGGGTTTGGTGGTAAATGGGGCACTTAAATTTAATGGGTATGAAAATACGCGTTTTGCCAGTGTACTCGGCCGCATTGGCCTGGCCTGGTTTTTTGCGGGTCTTATTTATCTGAATTTTAGCCCGCGGGGACAATTGATATGGTTTATAACACTTTTGGCTGGTTATTGGGCTGCTATGATGTTTATCCCCGTACCTGGATATGGGGCCGGCGTGCTTACCATGCAAGGCTCACTCGAATCTTATATCGACAGGTTGTTGCTGCCCGGTAGGCTGCATGATAAAATACATGATCCCGAGGGCGTGTTGTCAACTATACCGGCAATAGGCACCGCATTGCTTGGTATATTTGCAGGCAGTTTTTTAAAATGGCACTCCACACGCTGGCCCATGTTAAAAAAAGGGTTAGTGCTTTTTGCCGCAGGCGTGGGCTTAATAATGCTGGGATGGTTATGGAATCCTGAATTTCCGATAAATAAACGTTTGTGGTCAAGTTCCTTCGTATTATATGTGGGTGGTTGGAGCATGATCTTTTTATCAGTATTTTACCTGATAATCGATGTGGCGGGGTTAAAAAAATGGGCCATACCGTTTGTATGGATCGGCACCAATTCAATCCTTATTTACTTATGCTCAGAGGGCCTGGTTAATTTCAGTCATACAGCCAATTACCTGTTCGGCGGTCTTGTCCATCTGGCCCCGCTGGCCTGGCAAGCCGTATGGACGGCGGTAAGTGTCACCCTGGTGCAACTGATCTTTTTATACCTGTTGTACCGTAACAAACTATTTTTTAAAGTTTAGCAATTATACCGGCTATGTTAATTAAATATTCATTCAAATCATTTGCAATCTTTTTGTTGTGCAGCTTTATTGTCATAATGGCATCGGCACAAACAAAAACATACAATATTACCAGCTATGGCGCGGTAGCAAATGGTGAAACGAATAACACTAATGCCATACAGGAGGCGATTACCGAAGCCTCGGCTAACGGTGGCGGCCGGGTACTTATTCCTGCCGGCAGATTTGTTACCGGGGTGCTTAACCTTCTCTCGAACGTTGAATTACACTTTAATAAGAACGCATTTTTGCTTGGCAGCACCATACGGGCCGATTATGGTACAGGCAAAGCTTCTGCCCTGATTGTAGCAAACAACCAACATCACATTGCAATAACCGGTCACGGTGTTATTGACGGACAGGGAAAATATTTGCTGAAGGATATTTATCACCGGCTGCATGCCGGCACGCTTCGGGATACTGAATGGCGTAAGGTTAATCCATGGCACCAAATGCGCCCCACCGAAGATAATCGCCCAAAACTTATACAATTTAATAATTGCGATAACATACAGATTAAAAACATAACCATAAAAAACAGCCTTTGCTGGGTGCAAAAATATAAAGGCTGCTCGAACATGCTGATTGACAGCATAAAGGTGGAAAGTGTTACTTACTGGAATAATGATGGCATTGATATTGTCGACTGTAAAAACGTAAAACTTACCAATAGTTTTATCAACGCTGCCGACGACGGCATCTGCCTTAAATCAGAAGCCCCGAATGGGGTTTGCGAAAATGTTTACGTAGCCAATTGCAGGGTACGCTCAAGTGCGAGTGCGGTAAAACTGGGAACCGGCTCACGCGGCGGATTCAAAAAGATTACCATCCGGAACATCAGTGTTTATGATACTTACCGCTCCGCCATCGCCATAGAAACGGTAGATGGGGCATTGCTCGAAGATATTGATATTCGCGGCATTACGGCAACGAATACAGGTAATGCCATTTTCATCAGGCTTGGCCATCGTAATAAAAAAGGGCCGGTTAGTATTTTACGCGGAGTTTATATTGGTAACATAAAAGTTGATGTACCCGCCGGTAAGCCAGATGCCGGTTATCCGTTTGAAGGTCCGGTTGTAACTACCCCGCACAATGTTTTTCCCTCATCCATTATAGGTATCCCAGGAAGCCGCATTGAAGACGTTACCCTCGAAAATATTACCATTAACTATGAAGGAGGGGCCGAAAAGGAGCGGGCGTATTGCGGAATAGATGCGCTTGAAAAAATACCTGAAAAGATATCGGCCTACCCGGAGTTTTCCATGTGCGGCGAACTGCCCGCCTGGGGATTTTATATCAGGCATGCTGATGAAATCAAAATAAAAAATATGGTGTTAACCTGTAAGGGAACGGATTATCGTCCTGCTTTTATTGCCGATGATGTGAATGGGCTTAGTTTAAATAATGTGAACATTCCACAAGTGAAAGCACAACCGGTGATGGTGCTGAGTAAGGTAAGCGGACTAAAATTGGATGATATTAAGATACCCGGTAATAAAAAACAAAATATAATCAGGTTAACCCGATAGATATATTTGTAGGATAAAAAGCAGGAATAATCAATTTAACAACTAAATAACTAAAGTCATGACAAAGCTAACGAAACAAGAAATTTCGCCTTTATCCAGCCTGGAAGACTGGGACGAAGACGTACTTAAAAGATACCCGGAACCTGGCAAGCCTGCCAAAACCAAGAATGAGTTCAGAAATTATGACAGCCCCGAAGCAGACAGCGTCCGCGAGTTTTACCGGCTTAATCATAGATACCAGACATATGATAACGTTTTGGCCAAAAAAGCTAATTTTTTAAAGTTCGACAAAAAGGAAATGTCATGGTGGTCGGCAATGGAATATTTAAACACTTTGATTGACGATTCGGACCCGGATACATCATTAGATCAGCTTCAGCATCTTTTACAAACGGCAGAAGCAATACGTGCCGACGGACATCCCGACTGGTTTGTACTTACCGGTTTTATTCATGATTTGGGCAAGGTACTTTGCTTGTTTGGTGAGCCGCAATGGAATGTTGTAGGCGATTCATTTCCAGTTGGCTGCAAATTTGCCGATAAAATCGTTTATCCGGAGTTTTTTGCGGATAACCCCGATGCTCACGATGAACGATACAATACCAAATACGGCGTTTATTCACACCATTGCGGACTGGACAATGCGCAAATGTCATGGGGGCATGATGAATATCTATATCAAATAACTAAGGATTATCTCCCCGAACCTGCTTTGTATATGATCCGTTACCACTCGTTTTACTCACAGCACCGTGAGCATGAATATGATCATTTACTAAATGCACATGATCAGGAAATGTTTAAATGGGTAGATAAATTTAATCCCTATGACTTATATTCGAAAAGCCCGGTTGAACCGGTTGTGTCTGAGTTGAAGCCCTATTATGAAGACCTGATTGCTAAATATTTGCCTGCTACAGTTAAATTGTAATTTGGCCGTTAAACCGGGAAGGCTGGCTAAAAAGCTAAGATTCTCTTTATTTAATAGAAATTGATTTTACGGCATTTTTTTAATTAATGTGAGTGCTCTATAAGCGGCCTGCTCACCTTACCTCACGCTCTCCACACCGGTAGCTGTCGGAGAAGAGTAGGCTAACGGTGTTATAACGTTGAAAATTGGTCTGTTTACATCGAAGTCCTCTCCCCTGGTAGCTATCGGGATAGAGGACTCGAGTGAGGCTAAACGGAACGCCAGGGCTAAGAAATCCGGTTAATTATAAAAAAGTAACTTAATAAGAACTTAACTGTAAGAATGCTAAGGGCGCGTGTTTGTATTTTAATACTTTCGTTAACCAGTTGCAACTGTATGTTTGCACAGGTACCCAACCTGGTTAAGTATGTTAATCCAATATCCGGAACTGCCGCCAGCACCACCGAATCCGCTTTAAAACATGGAACCCCGGAGGCTAATTTTGGCAGCACGGTACCCTCGGTGTGCACTCCTTTTGCAATGACGCAATGGACGCCGCAGACACAGGCATCAGAAGCGAAGTGCATTCCGCCATATTATTACAAAGATGATTCCTTTAGCGGTTTCAGAGGCTCGCATTGGATAAGCGGTTCATGTATGCAGGATTATGGCAGTTTAACCATAATGCCAATAAGCGGCAAATTAAAAACAGCAGGTTACGCTGCAAAATTCAGCCATAAAGATGAACAGTCCGCACCGTATGTTTATCGCATAAGGCTGCCATCATACAAAATAAATTGTGCAGTTACTGCAACGCCGCGTTGTAGTATAATGGAATTTACAGCAGTTGCAGCCGACAGCCTGTACCTGTTGATTACGCCGAACAGCGATTATGGGGAGGGTTTTATCAGAATTGATACTGAAAAAGGAGAGATATATGGTTACAATCCGGTTCACCGTATTTACCAGGGTTGGGGTAAGCCGGCCGGGTTTAACGGATATTTTGTAATTAAAGTGAGTAAGAAACTGACCACCGGCGGCACATTTACGGGGGATAAGATATTTAAAAAGGACAGTATTGGGGGGCTGAAAAATATAGGCGCCTTTATTGGCTTTAAATTGCAAAAAGGCGAAAAGTTGTACGTGAAAACAGGTACATCATTTAGCAGTTTACAGGGCGCCCGCAAAAACCTTAATGCGGAATTACCGGGATGGGATTTTGATAACACAGTAATTAAATGCATGCAGGTATGGCAGCAGGCCTTAAAGAAAATTGAAGTTGTTACTGCAAACCAAACGGATAAATATATTTTTTATACATCATTGTATCACGCTATGCAACAACCGCGATTATATAATGATGTGAATGGTCTTTATCCCGCGTTTTCATCTGATCATCAGTTAAGCAAGATCACTAAAGGTAACTACTACGATGATTTTTCATTGTGGGATACTTATCGCGCTCAAATACCGCTTTTTGAAATACTTCAACCCCGGTTGGTTAATGACCTTGTTCAGTCGTTGATAATAAAAGGCGAACAGGGGGGCTGGCTGCCAATTTTTCCATGCTGGAACAGCTATACCTCCGAAATGATCGGGGATCATACGGCCTCAATCATCACTTCAGCTTATTTAAAGGGCATCACTACAACCCATATCACCGAAGCATATCGGTTAATGCGGCAGAATGCATTTTGCTTACCCGTAAAACAGCAGGATTATGAAGACGGAAAAGGAAGACGCGCCCTGTCGTCCTATATGAAATATGGCTATATACCATTGGAAGATAGCGTTAAAAACGCTTTTCATAAAATGGAACAGGTGAGCCGGACCATGGAATATGCGTACGATGATTATGCCTTGTCGCAATTGTCAAAAAAGTTAGGTGCCGACAGCGATTATAAGTTGCTGATTAAAAGGGCTCATAATTACAAGAATGTTTTTGACACTTCTGCAGGATTTGTGAGAGGACGCGTGCAAAACGGCAGGTGGATAAATCCATTTAATCCGGATGCCAGGCAAACTTATATTACCGAAGGAACACCAAGGCAATATACTTTTTATGTTCCGCAGGATGTGCCCGGGCTTGCCAGATTAATGGGCGGCCGTAAAATGCTTGAAAAAGAACTTGACAGCATTTTTTTAAAAAAGGAATACTGGCATGGTAACGAGCCTGGCCACCAGATACCTTTCATGTATAACTATACTGCAAACTGCTGGAACACTCAAAAAGAAGTTAGGGAAATCCTTGCTGATGAATACAGCGACGGCCCGGGCGGACTTGGAGGCAACGATGATTCTGGACAAATGTCGGCATGGTATATTTTTGCCTCTATGGGGTTTTATCCGCTAAATCCGATATCCGGCGAATACCTGTTATGCGCACCTCTATTTGATAAGATTACTATTAACCTGCCCATGGGCAAAACGCTGGAAATTATTACCCATAAAAGATCAAAAAACGCCAAATACATTGATGCTGTTAAGTGGAATGGAAAACCATACACGAAAAATTATATTAATTATACAAGCTTCATAAAGGGGGGAAGGCTTGATATTTACCTGCAGGATACGCCATGCAAAATCTGGGGGTCAAAAACAGTAGATCAGCCGATGGGGTTATAATTTGTTTTTTAATGACTATCCAGTCCAAAGGTTTTGTTCATCGCAAAAAGCTTTTAAAAATTAAATAAAAACAGTTACTTCCTAAGCTGCTATCAAGATGTTCAACAATTGAAAAAGCTCAATAACAGCGACTTATAAGTTTCCGGTACCCTGGTGTATTTCCTGCAAACAGGTCGCCGAATAGGTCACCAGGGATATGCGATTCGTGGATAAAATAAGGTTTACCAAAATGCGACAAGAGCCTGCAAATGAATGATTTGCAGGCTCTTGTCGCATTTTGTCATCAAAGTTAGCGGTGAGGGAGGGATTCGAACCCTCGGTACAGTTTCCCGTACGTCAGTTTAGCAAACTGATCCTTTCGGCCTCTCAGGCACCTCACCATTTTTGGCCTTTAAGCCCTTATCTCAATAAGTCCCTTTTTCTGGACTGCAAATATAGCAATTCAGGCAAGCTGGAGAAAAAAAAGTTGATTAAGTTGATTAGGTGAGTGGTTGAATAGGTTGATTGCTCCATAAAGCGGTTCCGGGTAAATTTAGTTGTAAGACTGACAACTCACCATTCACCACTCACTCAATCAACCTATTCAACCACTCACCTAATCAACCCAATCAACCAACATCAATAATCTATCCTAACATGGTAAATACTCATCAGCATTCGCTTAAATATTGTTTTAATAGTTTCTATATCTTTTAGGGTTATATTGCTGTCATTCAACTGGTTTTGGTCAAGTTTGTATTTTACAATACGGTCAACGAGGTCATTGATTGATTTTTCATCAGGCTCTTTTAATGAGCGCGATGCCGCTTCAACAGAGTCGGCAAGCATTAAAACGCCCCCTTCTTTAGTGAAAGGAACAGGCCCCGGATACCTGAAAGTGTTTTCATCCACAAATTTTTCGGGGAAATTTTTCAGGAAAGAATGGTAAAAATAATCCACCCTTGTATCGCCATGGTGAGTGCGGATAAAATCTATCACAATTTCGGGCAGGTTTGCATTGCGTGCCATTTCGACACCTTTTTGCACGTGCCTGATGATGATTTGGGCGCTTTCCTGGTAAGGCAATTTATCATGCGGGTTAAATCCTGATTGATTTTCTATAAAATATAAAGGGTTTTCCATCTTGCCGATATCATGATACAAGGCGCCTGCCCTTACCAGCAAGGCGTTCCCGCCAATAGTATAAATAGCGTTTTCGGCAAGGTTGGCAACTTGCAGTGAATGCTGAAAAGTGCCGGGAGCGGTAAATGCCATTTCGCGGAGCAAGGGAGCATTGGTATTGGTTAACTCGATGAGGGTTATATCAGAAGTAATGGCAAACACCTTTTCAAAAATGTAAATTAGCGGATAGGCCAGTAAAGTGAGCAAGACGCTTACCACAAAAGGCAGAAAACCCATCCAATCAATACTCTTTAAACTGCCTTCGCGAATAAATGATATCCCAATAAAAGAAACAAAATACGTGAAGGTAATAATAAGCGCCGAGATAAGGAACTGCTCACGCCGTATAAGGTTCTTAATACTGTAAATGGAAACCATCCCGGCCGTAAGCTCAAAATAAGCAAACTCAAAACTGTTCGGAACGAAAAAACCTGCTATAAGCACTACCAGTAAATGTATATTTAAGGCCAGGCGGGTATCAAACAATATGCGGATGATAATAGGTACAATGCAATAAGGTATGTAATATAAATTTGGCAACTGTAGTTTTATGGCTATTGATAAGGTAAACAGCATAGCTGTTACTACCAGCAATATTAAACTCACCAGTCTGTTATCATCATAAATATCTCTGCGGAAAAGATATAAAAACACCATAAGCAGGGTAATTGCTATTGATACCAGTAAAAATTGCCCCAGTAAAACCAACTGTGGGTCTCCGGTTATCCTGGCATTATCTTCAAACGCTTTTTTGTACGATTGTAATTTTTGATAGACCTCGTCATTTACCACAGAGCCTTTATTAACTATAACTTCGCCTTTCTGCACCATCCCGCGGGTTGTTGATAGTCCCTCAATCGCCTCCTTTTCAAGTCTTGAAGTTAATTTATTATCATAATTTAAATTGGGCTGCAGCCTGTTACTGATCAAATCTAACAGGAAGGCCTTATCCAGATTTTTTCTGAGGCTTAAAACCTGGTCGCAATAAGCTAAAGCCTTTTCTTTTGTAAACAGATCGGCGGAGTTTTTATCAGTGGCAACGTTTTTGTTTAATATAGTTAGCGGGTAGTTTTCTGAGCTCTGCTGGTATTTGGGGTTAAGGACTAAAACGCCCCTATCATATATCTCTTTTAACAGATCATCTCCTGCTGATAAATATTCTTTTTTTTGAAAATCTTTTATCCCTGAATTATGCCATTTTATGGATAGATCGCTGTTAAATCCTTCAATTTCCCGGGGGCCAATATCATCATCAAGCTGATATACAGGTGTTACACTGGCCCTTGCTGTTTTTTCATCATTTTCAATTTCCTGCGGCGTTTTTAATATGGCGAAATTATAAGGTGATATTAAGTCTTTCTGGTTCCATATTCTTCCTTTTTCTACATCATAACTAAATTTTGCCTGTTTTGGAAGCGTAAAAACAATTAGGCAGATACTTGCCAGCATCATTAAAAATTTAACATTACGGGAGTATTTGCGCATTAAAGCCCTTTGGCGCGAGGAGGATAATTTTGCCATTTTTTACCTGAAGTAAGTTACAAAGGTTGTAAGAAGTTGTAAAGGTTGTAATGGTTGTAATGGTTAAAAGTTTGTAATTTGCAAGTTCTACAACATTTACAACTTCTTCAACTCTTACAACCTTTGCAACTCCTTACAACTTAATCAACAAAATTAATATAAGTTTCCGTTAATTTGCTTTTCCAATTTTAGCATCGTTATGAAAGAGGTGGTTATCGTTTCCGCAACCCGTACGCCTATTGGTAGCTTCGGGGGGGGCCTGGCGCCGTTGTCTGCAATACAACTGGGCGCTATTGTTATTAAATCAGCAGTTGAAAAAGCAGGATTAAAGCCTGAAAATATACAGGAAGTTTATATGGGGAATGTTCTGTCAGCAAATTTGGGGCAGGCTCCGGCTACACAGGCCGCTATATTTGCGGGCCTGCCCTACCTGCCGGCCACTACAGTTAATAAAGTTTGCGCGTCAGGCATGAAGGCGATTATGCTTGCGGCCCAAAGTATAGCCCTGGGACAAAATGAAATTGTTTTGGCCGGCGGCATGGAAAGCATGAGCAATGTCCCCTATTATCTG
Organism: Mucilaginibacter sp.; assembly: GCA_036758125.1. Taxonomy (GTDB): domain Bacteria; phylum Bacteroidota; class Bacteroidia; order Sphingobacteriales; family Sphingobacteriaceae; genus Mucilaginibacter. The sequence continues at coordinate 232,375 of DAIOXE010000002.1, read as the reverse complement.
GATAAAGCCAGAAACGGTTACCGGCTGGGCAACGGACAGATCACCGACGGACTTATAAAAGATGGTCTTTGGGACGTGTATAACGATTACCATATGGGATCGGCAGCCGAGTTATGCGCAGTTGAGTGTAATATCAGTCGTGAAGAACAGGATGAATTTGCGATAGAATCGTATAAAAGGTCGCAAAAAGCACAAAGTGAAGGAAAATTTGAGCAAGAGATCACCCCGGTCGAACTGAAAGATAAAAAAAAAGGGGATGTCACTTTATTTAGTGAAGATGAGGAGCCCAGAGCAGTAAAATTCGATAAAATACCCGCGTTAAAACCTGTGTTTAAAAAAGACGGAACGGTAACGGCTGCAAATGCCTCCACGTTAAACGACGGCGCGGCGGCTTTAGTACTGATGAGTGCGGAAAAAGCCCAGGAAATGGGCATAAAGCCATTGGCAAAAATAGTGTCATACGCTGATGCCCAGCAAGCGCCGGAGTGGTTTACTACATCGCCTTCAAAAGCTATACCCCTGGCTTTACATAGGGCTGGTTTATCTTTGAAACAAATAGATTATTTTGAAATTAACGAAGCATTTTCGGTGGTCTCCATCGCCAATAATCAGCTTTTAAAGCTTGACCCGGCAAAAGTAAATGTAAATGGCGGCGCAGTTTCCCTGGGGCATCCGCTTGGTGCATCAGGCGCCCGCATCATTGTAACTTTACTAAATGTGCTGCAACAAAATAAGGGAAAATACGGCGCCGCGGGAATTTGTAACGGCGGAGGCGGCGCCAGTGCAATGGTTATCGAAAATTTGCGTTAAGTAAAAGTTTACATGTATTTACTAACTTAGCAGTATGATATTTCGGATCGTGATGAGGAGTTTTCTTTTAACCATAATGTCGCTATTCCTTTGCGTTAATTGCTTTGCCCAGCACTCTAATGAAAACGCGCGCATTAAACAACTGCAAGTTTACGAAGACAGCTTAAAGGTTTTAGGCGGCAAATTCATCAATGATGACAATGACATGGAACGTAAAAACGCAAATTATGCATTTATTAAAATGTTGGTGAGCGCGTTAAAAATTCCCAATTCGTTTCTTTACCCCTTTGATTCTGTAAAAAGTGTCAGCATAATTAATTCACCGGATAACCGCTTCCGTATCATAAGCTGGCCTATCGTTAACGAGGATGGCAGCTACCGTTTTTATGGCACGATACAAATAAATACAGGCGGTAATTTAAAAATGTTCCCGCTGAATGATTATTCCCCTTCAATGAAAAGCCCGGAAGACTCGGTCGGCGATAACAAAAAATGGTTTGGTGCAGAGTATTACAGGATCGTGCCTGTATACACCCCTAAACTTTATTACGTTTTACTTGGCTGGAAAGGCAATACGGTAAAATCAACCAAAAAAGTGATAGATGTGCTTTCATTTAAAGATGACAAACCGGTACTGGGCATGCCTGTTTTTGATGGGAACGGAAAACCCCGCAACAGGGTAGTATTTGAATATACACGCCAGGCCTCCATGTTATTAAGATATGTGCCGGATCAAAATTTAATTGTATTTGACCACCTTTCGCCTCCGGATCCAAAGTTAAAGGACCAGCGTGATACTTACGGGCCTGATCTGACTTACGATGGCTACAAGCTAAAAAACGGCAAGTGGGTATACGTAGAAAACCTTGACATGAGAAATGTTCCCGACAGCCACGATGCGGATTTTATTGACCCAAAAAAACAGGCCGAGATAGATAAGGGGACGGTTAAGGGAAATTAGTGGATTAAGTGAATGGTTGATTAGGTGAGCGGTTGATTGTAATACTCTAACTTAATCAACTATTCACCTAATCAACTTAATCAACTACTCACTTAATCAACCCAATCAACTAAAAACCAATTCATTTAATTTTGATTTGCGGGAATAATAGTATTTTAGGTGAATTATTTAACTGATCTCATTTATGTCTGAAACAACTTTGGCGACTGATGCTGTCGCAAAAAAATCCAGGTTCCCTAAAGCTGTCCCTTATATAATCGGCAACGAGGCGGCAGAACGTTTCAGTTTTTATGGGATGCGGTCAATACTGGTGACCTTTTTGGTGGCCCAGTTTTATAATCCAACCCATGATAAAGCCCTGACAGCCGTTGCTGAAGCGCATGCCAATGAAAGCACCCACTTTTTTGTAACACTTGCATACGCTCTGCCCTTTGTTGGGGGCCTTGTTGCCGACTGGTTTACCGGGAAGTATAAAATCATTTTATATATATCCATGGTTTATTGTTTGGGCCATTTGTTTTTAGCAACGTTTGATACCAATTTAAATGGATTTACAGCAGGTTTGGTTTTAGTAGCAATTGGCGCGGGCGGTATAAAATCGTGCGTATCAGCCAACGTTGGCGATCAGTTTGATGTCACCAACCAGGACTTATTATCAAAGGTATATGGCTGGTTTTACTTCGCCATTAATGCAGGCTCCGTGTTTTCAACAATTTTAATTCCATGGGTTTATGAAAATTATGGCGCTAAATGGGCATTTGGGATTCCCGGTATATTAATGGGAATAGCTACCATCATTTTCTTTTCCGGCCGTAAAATGTATGTAAGGGTTCCCCCTTCGGGTATAAATAAAGACAATTTTGTTTTTATATCTATTTATGCGTTATTTCATTTAAGTAAAAAAGAAAAAGGCCAGTCATGGTTAGATGTTGCTAAGGAAAAACATAGTCCTGAAAGAGTTGATGGTGTCAAAGCGGTGTACCGGGTGATGGCTGTTTTCTTTTTTGCGTTTGCATTTTGGGCCGTATGGGACCAAAACCTTTCTGAATGGGTTTTACAGGCGGCAAAGATGAACCGAAATATAAATTTAGGGTTTTACCATTTTACTATTTTAGCCGGCCAGGTACAAACCTTTAATCCTATTTTTCTGCTGATATTTATACCAATATTTAATTATTGGCTGTATCCTTACCTCGATAGGATCGGGCTAAAAACCACACCTTTGAGAAGAATAGGGGCAGGTTTAGTTTTAACCGCATTATCATTCGTAATTATTGCGTTAATACAGGCTAATATAGTACATGGCGGTACACCATCCATCTGGTGGCAGGTATTTGCCTATGTGATACTTTCGGCGGCTGAGGTATTGGTATCTATTACCGGCCTTGAATACGCTTATACCCATTCACCAAAGTCAATGAAAAGCACTATGACCGCTATATGGTTAATGGTAGTTTCGTTAGGAAATTTATTTACCGGCACAATAAACAACAATATAGCAAACAAGGGAATTTTCTCACATTACCTGGTAGGCGCCGACTATTACTGGTTTTTTGTTGGGGTAGTAACGGTATTTACTATTGCGTTTATGTTTGTATCGCCAAGATTAAAAGAACGCAGTTATATAACTAATCCTTATGTTGAAAACCAGGTTATTGCGGATACTGATAATTTATAAAAGAGTCACGAATCAAGAGCCAAGACAAAATGTGTGCAATTTTACAGGATATTAAGATCCGGATTTTATATGAAAGTAATTATTAAAAGCTTCAATTGAGTTTGCTTCATCTAAAACAAACATCGGGCAATCAGGTTCTCCCTCTTTCGGCCTTGATCCTTGGCTCTTAATGCGCAAAAGCTTTTTTTATTTTTACTGAAGCCTAAAATCAATTAATTTAGCGGCCTCTTATCTAATTTTTTTTCAGTGCCGGATAGCATAGTTATTATTCCAACTTATAACGAAAAAGAAAATATTGAGCGGATGATCCGCAGGGTGTTTTCCTTACCTCATGATTTTCATATACTTGTCATTGACGATGGCTCACCCGATGGCACCCAAAACATCGTTAAACAATTACAACTTGAGTTCCCGGATCGCCTTTTTATTGAAGAACGGGAAGGCAAACAAGGGCTTGGTACTGCCTATATCCACGGATTTAAATGGTCAATAGCACGTCAGTATGATTACATTTTTGAAATGGATGCTGATTTTTCACATAACCCGGATGACCTTTTAAAGTTGAGGCAGGCGTGTATTGAAGGGGCGGATGCCGCTATTGGCTCACGTTATATCAATGGCGTAAACGTAGTAAACTGGCCCATGAGCAGGGTATTGATGAGTTATTTTGCATCGGTTTATGTGCGTTTTATAACCGGTATTGATATACAGGATTTCACAGCCGGCTTTATGTGTTATAAGCGTAGAGTTTTAGAGACTGTAAACCTGGATAAGATCAAATTTGTTGGCTACGCTTTTCAGATCGAAATGAAATACACTACTGTAAAACATGGCTTTAAGCTTATTGAGGTCCCTATTATATTTACCGACCGCACCCTCGGTACCTCAAAAATGTCGACTAGTATCTTCAGGGAAGCTTTTTTCGGCGTCATTCAAATGAGGATCAACAGTATGTTCAGAAAATACCCTGAGGGATAGAGATTAGTGGTTGGAGGTTGGAGATTAGTCCGAAAGTCAGTAAAGTCCGAAAGTCCGAAAGAAGCTGCACTCAACCTCTGATCTCTAACCTCTGATCTCTAACCTCTAATCTCTGATCTCTAACCTCTGATCTCTAACCTCTGATCTCCAACAGCTACTGCCCAAACCCGTAAGCCACGCGCAAGGCAACAAATCCATAGGGATCATTTTGACCGGAGTAGTTGTCATAACGAACTCCAATATCCCAATGTTTGCTGCCCCAACCTACAGCAGGAGATACGAGCAGTTTGGTATTAGCGTGACCACTGTTTACTTGTTCAATACCGATCCCGGCTTCTACGCCAAAATATATGTTGGGTACGAAAAACTCTTTAATACCCGCTTTGATGGGTATAATTCCAAAGCTATTGTAGTTTTGACCGGTTGCCGGGTTAACTTTGCTAAAAAAGTGGTCGGCCCCTGAGGTCAGCGTGATCGCAAAATTGTTACTGACACCATATTGCAAACGAGCGGTACCGCCTAAAACAAAATTGGAGCCTATAGTCAAATTACCTGTTGGAAGACCTGCATCAACGCCTATATTAAACCGGAGCGCGTTTGCGGGAGTGGTTTGAGCTTTTACACTTGTTGTAAAAAATAAGGCTGCGGCTATCAATGCAACGGCCATTGGTTTTGATAATGTTTTCATTTGTAATGATTTTAATAGTTAGAATGTAATAACAGTACGATTGCATTAATCAAATGGTTTACTCTCTATGCAATTTTTTCTAACAAATCATGGAAATGAGGTTGGAGATTGGTGATAAGAGATTGGAGATTAGTGATTGGAGATTAGTGATTGGAGATTGGAGATTAGTCTAAAATTAGTTTAGAATAAAAATAAAGGTTAGAGATTCGAGATTACAAAGGGTTAGAGACCGATGTCTATTGGAATAATAACCAACGTCTAACCTCTGATCTCTAACCTCCAACCCCTAACCTCTGATCGCAATTACAGTCCAAAGGCGTATGCTATACGCAAACCTGCCAGACCATAGCTATTATCCTGGCCGGAGAAGTTTTCATAACGCACGCCGACATCCCAGGTCTTGTTAGCATAACCCAAAGCCGGTGATAAGATCAATTTCGTTTGACCACCACTGTTAGTCTCGAAACCTGCTCCTGCTTCGGCGCCAAAATACCAGGTAGGTGCAAAAAAGGCTTTAATACCAAGCTTAACCGGTACTATGCCTAAATTCGAGTATTTGACAGTAGTTCCTGGTATCTCCTTTCCAAACATGTTGTAATACCCCGAAGTAAGTGTCCAGGCAAAATGGCTGCTGGCATCATATTGTAAACGTAATGTACCGCCCAATTCAAAGTTTGAAATATTGTTGGCATTGCCTGTCGGCAGGCCTGCTTCAAGACCAATACCAAGACGCCATGGATTAGGCGCAACGGTTTTGGTTTGGGCTTTAACATTACTTGCAATAAATAACGATGCAGCAGTAAATAGGGCTGCAATTAAAATTGATGACTTTTTCATAGTTGTGAATTTTAGTAAACAATAATTAAATTGTATTATCCGCAGGTTAACAAATACTTTGCCATTAATCCTTGTTTTACAATTTTTCGTTAAAAATGACAACTTGTTGAATCAAATTCGGAATGGGCGACCATTGATTTCTGACTGATAATCAATAGATTAATTTTTGGATGTAGTAATAGAGAGAAGAGTAGATCAGTTAGTCGGAAGGAATTGCACCCACTAATTCATTTTCGCATATAGTAAAACAATTTTTGACCTCAAAAAAGAGCATAAAAACTTTATCAAAGCATGAGCCAGTATAGATTTCGCGTTGGTTTTTGCAGATGAGGGGGGTCAAAAGCGTTTTGAGCGGTCTTTGGGTTATATGACGTTTTGTTCGGATGATAAATTTTATTAAAACAACAAATGATCAACAATTATCCAGTTGCATAAAAAATGAGGCTGTCTCACACAAACATCTTGCAACGGCTTTTTTAAGCTTGCGGATCATGTTCAGGGTCGGGTTTATAGTTTTTCTGCAACTCCTCAAGTTTTGCCTTACCGTAAGCCATGCGGGTGATCACATAAAATAGGACCGGCACAATAAATATGGCCAATGAGGTGGCCGCAAGCATTCCTCCAAAAACCGTCCATCCTATAGTTCGCCTTGCCTGGGCTCCGGCGCCCGAGGCGAATACGAGGGGCAGAACACCGAATATAAAAGCAAGCGAGGTCATGAGAATTGGCCTTAATCGCAACCTTACCGCTTCAAGAACAGATTTTTCCAGTTCCATACCCCTGTCCACGCGTTCTTTGGCAAACTCCACTATCAGAATAGCATTTTTGGCGGCCAAACCTATAAGGGTGATCAAACCGATCTGCGCATAAATATTGTTAGCTATACCGCGTTGAAAAGTCAAAAATAAGATCGCTCCAAAAGCGCCTAAAGGAACGGCCAGCAGAACAGAAAATGGCACCGACCAGCTTTCGTACAAAGCCGCAAGGAACAAAAACACAAAGCTGATAGATAATACAAATATATACACCGTTTTTGAGCCGGATAACAGTTCTTCGCGGCTCAAGCCAGAAAATTCGTAACCAAATCCTTGCGGCAAAGTCTTATCCGCAACCTCCTTCAAAGCCGTCAATGCGTCACCGCTGCTATAACCGGGTTTGGAGTTCCCATCAATTTCTGCCGACCGGAACAAATTATAATGCGATATTAAAGGTGCATTTTCAATAACCTTATAGGAGGTAAGGGTGCTTAAAGGCACCATTGCACCTGCCTGGTTTCGCACGTAGTACTGCCCGATATTCTCGATATTAGTTCTATAATTCGTGTCGGCCTGTGCCAAAACATGAAAAGTTCTTCCATATAGCGTAAGGTCATTAACATAGGTACTGCCCATAAAGGTTTGCAGGGCAGCATTAATATCGCTTATGGATACGCCAAGCTTTTTAGCTTTTTCACGGTCAATAGTTAACTGATACGCAGGCGTACTTGCCGTAAAGAATGAAAATGCCTTTGCAATTTCAGGCCGCTTATTTACTTCGGCAACAAAGTTTTTTAGCGTCCTTTCAAAAACTTTAATGTCCCCTCCGGCCTGTTTTTCTTCTAATATAAATGAGAAACCACTCGTGCTGCCCAATCCTGGTATAGCCGGGGGCTGAATCACAACAACATTTGCTTCTTTAAACCTTGCAAGCCGTTTTTGTATATTAGCAATAATAGCCCCGATCTGCTCTTCCTTGCTTGTTCGTTCGTCCCATGGTTTTAGCTGAACAAACATAGTTGCGCTGTTTGATTTACTTGCAAAACTTACCGCATTTAAACCGCCGAGCGCAGCGTAATGCAATATCCCCGGTACACTGTCAAGCACGCCCATCATCTGGTGCAAAACCGCAACGGTTCTTTGGGTTGACGAAGCTTCGGGGAGGTCATAAGTAACATAAATACGGCCGTCATCTTCAAGCGGAATAAATCCGGTCGGTTTATTTTTAAACAGCAGTACAGCTCCGGCCATGATACAAACCAAAATAATAATAATAAATTTTGAATTTTTTATGCTTTTGTCCACGCCATTGCGGTATCTGCCGGTCACCCGTCCAAACCACTCGTTAAATTTAAAGAAGAATTTATTTAATCCTTTCGATTCTTTATCCAGTTTACGTGGTTTCAACATAAGGGTGCAAAGGGCCGGGGTTAATGAAAGCGCCACAAAAGCCGATATCAATACTGATATTGCAATGGTTATAGCAAATTGCTGGTAAAGCCTTCCCACTATCCCTGGTATAAAACCAACCGGTACAAATACCGCAGCCAAAATCAGCGCGATGGCGACAACGGGCGCCGATATATCCTGCATGGCATGGATCGTCGCATCTTTAGCAGCCATTCCCCGTTCATCCATATAATGCTGTACGGCTTCAACAACCACAATAGCATCGTCTACCACTATGCCTATGGCCAACACAAAACCAAATAAGGTGAGGGTGTTTATGGTAAAGTGCAGCGGTATAAAAAAGATAAATGTGCCGATGATGGAAACTGGTATCGCAAGCACGGGAATAAGCGTTGTGCGCCAGCTTTGCAAAAACAGGAACACGACTATTATAACAAGCGACAACGCTATCAGCAGTGTTTTAACCACTTCACTCACTGAAACTTTCACCACGGTTACTGCTTCGAATGGCACAACATAGTCAATATCAGCGGGAAATGTTTTTTTTAGATCGTTCATAGTGGCATAAACGTTGGCTGCGGTTTCAAGGGCGTTGCTGTTTGGAGCCTGGTATATTAATAGATATGACGCCCGTTTGCCATCGACAAATGAATTGCCGGCATAATTAAATTTACCGAGCTCGACGCGGGCCACATCTTTTAAATGCACAACTGCGCCATTACCCGGAGTTGTTTTCACAATTATATTGGCGAATTCTTCGGGTTTTGAAAGCCTTCCCCGCACCAATACGGTGTATTCAAAAGGTTGCGTTTTTTCTTGTGGCGGTACTCCCACAACACCCGCGGCAACCTGGGCATTTTGTTCATTTAATGCGCCGATCACATCGGCAGCAGTCATACCAAGCGCCGCAAGTTTATCCGGCTTTAACCATATCCGCATACTAAAATCGTCAGCGCGTGAAAATATATCACCTACACCTTTGGTGCGGGAAAGGGCGTCTTTTACAAAAACGTTAGTGTAGTTATCCACAAAGGTTACATCATGGGTGCCTTTGGGAGCAAACATGGCAACGAGCATTAAAATACTGGGGTTACGTTTTCGCACAACTACCCCCAGACGCTGCACATCCTGCGGCAAAGCAGGCATTGCAATACCAACCCGTGTCTGTACGTCAAGGGCCGCGATATTGATATCGGTACCTACTTCAAAGTTTGCCGTCATGGTCATTTGACCGTTGCTTTGGCTGTTGCTTTGAAGATAGGTCAAGCCCGGAGTGCCATTTACCTGCACTTCGATAGGTGTCGCTACGGTTTGTTCAACAGTTTGGGCATCGGCCCCGGCATAATTCGCGGTAATTTGTACAGTTGGCGGGGTAATTTCGGGATACTGGCCTATAGGCAAGCTAACGATGGCAAGAATACCAACCACTACAATTACAATTGAAATAACAATTGCCGTTACCGGCCTCCGTATAAAAGTATCTGCGATCATTTGTTTGCGATTAGAAAAAATTTAGCTTGTTCTTTTTCCGCTGATAAAAGCATTTTTTATTGTTTGGCTGCATTAGCGGCAGCTTTTTGCGACGGGTTTCCAAGTGCTATTTTACCGCCATCCTGCAATCGCTGAAAACCGTCGGTTATCACTTTGTCGCCGGGTTCGATCCCCGACATAACTACCACATTGGCCCCAATACGAGGGCCTAATTTTACCTTATGCTGTTTAGCAATAGTATCCAGCGCAACAAAAACAAAAAATTCACCCATTTGCTCCGAAATCGCTTTATAAGGGATCTGAACCCGCTCACCAGATTCGCTGTTAAGTACCCTTAAAACACAGCTCATACCGTCTTTGAGCACATTGTTTTCGTTCGGAAATTGTATTCTTACCTTGATTGTTCCAGTACCGCTGGCCACTCCCCTGTCTATCGCTAAAACTTTGCCGGCCTTGTTGTAATCGCTGTCATCAGGCAGTTGCAGTCTGAAAGTTGAACCGCTGCTTTTGTTATTTTGCAACCTGTAAAACCGGTTGATATCCTGTTCATTGATCACTACATCTACGCCTATTGGATTTTCGCTTGAAATGGTATTTAATAAGGTTGTGCCAGGGGTAACCTGGGCGCCCAGTTTAACCTGCGAAATACCTATCCGGCCTGTAAACGGCGCTGTTATTATTGAATAGGAAAGATCTGTTTTTGCTGATAAAACGCCTGCTTTTGCAACGGCTACCTGGCTTTTGCTTGTTTCATAAGCAGCCTGGGCCTGATCAACCGTCTGACGCGCGACGGCATCATTTTTCAGTAGCATAGTGTAACGGTCAATGTCTTTCTGTGCTTTTACCAGGTTGGCATCTGCACTTTGCAAATTGGCTTCAGCCTGCTGATAGGCAGCCTCATATTTACGACGGTCAATTTCATAAAGCGCTTTACCTTTTGGCACCACCTCGCCTTCTTTAAAAAAAATACCCGTAATAAAACCCGAAACCTCGCTGCGCAATTCAACCGAATTAAGCGCCACTACTATTCCCTGGTACTGGTCGTAATAAACAGCCTTGGCTTTTTTTGCCTCTGTAACGCTAACAGGGGTTGGCGGCGGGGCTGTATTTTGTTTTGTTTTATTTTCGCATGAAGTCCAGATCAGTAAAACAAAAGGCCCAAACAACAGTATATTTTTAGTTTTCATATTTCAAATTATTGTACGTTAAGGACGCCCATTGCTTTTTCCAGGTCAATTTTGCTGGATAGTAGCTGAAACAAAGCATTATAATAATTCAGTTCAGCCGTCCGCAAATCTGATAGCGCTATAATAACGTCAAGGTAAGTTTTAATTCCTTCGCGGTACTGCAGGCTCACTACTTTATAAACATCTTTGGCCAGGTCCACATTTTGACCAATCAATTTCCAGTTGGTATAGTTGCTTTTATAGCCTGCCAAAGCCTGTGCATATTCTGTATTGATCGTATTTGCCGAATTTTCAATGTCAAGGTCAGCACGATTAACCTGTAACCGGGCTTTACTTAAATTCTGCAAGCGTTTGGTTCCCTGGAAAATTGGCATGTTTAACGTTATTCCGGCGTATGAATTTAAAATTGGGTTATCATAAAGGTTTGAAAACCTGCCGGCCGAATAAAACGAACTGTAATTACCCTGTAAGGAAACAGAAGGCAGAAAACCCCACTTATAGTAACTTACATTTATATTATCAAGATTTTTTTGCGTTTGCAGCAAACGATATTCTATGCGGTTATTCACATCTAATTTTTGAAGTGTGTCGATATAGGCCTCTTGCTCGTAGTGCGTTGAATCGTAGGATAGGACTATATTATGGTTTTTTGAAAGGTCCATTATCTGTTTTAAATAAGCGAGTTTACTGTTGATGGCTTCGGCGGTTTGCTTGCGTGTTGCTAATGAATTATTTAGAGAGATGGTAGCCTGTTTGTAATCAGTTTTGTCGACAATCCCGGCCAGGTACCTGTTATAGGCGTCTTTTAAACTTCGCTGCAGCCTGATTATATCTTCATTTAAAATTTCAAGTTGTTTTTCTGATAACAGCACATCAAAAAAAGCTTTGCTAACATCTGATACTACATTAATCTGGCTGCTTAGCGTGTTTTCCTGATAATATAACCGCGAATATTTAGCTGCTTTTGCTGCTTGCAGTACATTATTATTATACACAACCTGGCTGGCCTGGAGTGATAAGGACGAGAATTCACTCCTTCTCATTCCCTGGCCGCTAGCGGGTATCGGGGCAATGGGGCCTCCATTAAAATAGTGCTGGTAGAAATCAGAAGTGCTAACCTGCGGAAGCCAGTCTGCAAGTCCTATCCTTATATTTTTTTCATTAATTTCCTGGTCTATTGAAGCCTGCCTTACCGCCGGCTGATTGCGCAGGGCATAATCAATACAAGTTTTTAAGGTAAGAACAGTATCATTGGCCGATTGCGCAAAAAGAACATCAGGTAAAATTAATGTTAGGCTAAACATCAATAAATAAAATGATTTTTTCATATTGCAGAACAATCAGGCTTTCTTAAAATAAATGATCAGGAGCAGGCATTGCTTATATTTCTTAAAATAATTTATAAGAAACCGCTAATATGTTATATTTATATTTCAAATAAAATCAACAACAAAATTTTTACTCAAGTGTGTCAAAAAACGAACAATAAGGTTGCTTTTTGAATTTTTTTTAAAAAAATGAAAAAATCTGTAGCTAAATAAATAAAAAAATTAATTAATTTGCCGAATGAGAATGAGCCCGCCTTTAAAGGCGGTCAAAAAAATTACGCATTAAATATTAGGTTATAACCTAATTCATGGTATTTTTACAAAAAATTTAAGCTGGGTTAATACATGGTTAAAAAACTATATGAGAAAATTGCCCAATTCCAGGATGCAAATATTATCCGGGAAATGGGGCTATATCCATATTTCAGGCCAATTGAGTCTGGGCAGGATACAGAAGTCGTTATCGATAACAAACGTGTATTAATGTTTGGTTCCAATTCATATTTAGGGTTAACAAATCATCCTAAGATTAAGGAAGCTTCAAAAAGAGCAATTGATAAGTACGGTACGGGTTGTGCAGGATCGAGATTTTTGAACGGGACGCTTGATATACATATTGAATTAGAAAACAGACTGTCTAAATTTGTCGGCAAAGAAGCCGCTGTTTTATTTAGCACGGGGTTCCAGGTTAACCTGGGCGTTCTATCGAGCATTACCGGGCGCAATGATTATTTAATATTAGACGAATATGATCATGCTTCGCTGATTGACGGAAGCAGGCTCTCGTTTTCAAAAGTTATTAAATACGCCCATAATGACATGGAAGATCTTCAGCGCAAGTTGAGTATTTTGCCTGAAGAATCGGTAAAGGTTATAGCGGTTGATGGTATATTTAGTATGGAAGGTGATTTTGTTAAGCTTCCTGAAATTGTTCAAATAGCTGACGAGTACGGGGCTAACATTATGGTTGATGATGCCCACAGCCTTGGAGTAATTGGCCATAAAGGCGCCGGTACTGCTTCGCACTTTAACCTTACGGATGAGGTTGATCTGATCATGGGTACTTTCAGCAAGTCACTGGCGTCATTAGGCGGATTTATAGCCAGCGATGCCGCAACTATTGATTACCTTAAACACAGGGCACGTGCCCTGATGTTTAGTGCAAGTATGACCCCAGGGTCGGTAGCAAGCGTGATTGCCGCACTAGATATCATTGAATCGGAACCTGAACGTATTGCTAAGCTATGGGATAATACACATTACGCGATGAAGTTGCTGTTAGACGAGGGTTTTGACCTTGGACCTACAGAAAGCCCGATCCTGCCGATATATGTTCGCGATAATCACAAAACTTTCCTGGTTACCAGGCAATTGCAAAACGATGGGATATTTGTTAACCCGGTTGTTTCGCCGGCTGTGCCATCCGATTCATCGTTGCTGCGTTTCTCATTAATGGCAACCCACACTTTCGATCAAATAGATGAGGCTGTTGAAAAAATTGCGAAAGCCTTTAAAGATGTTGGCGTAACATCTGTAAAAGAAAAAATATAAACCGGCGCCTCACCCAACCCTCTCCAAAGGAGAGGGCTTTACAAAGAGCACAACCCCCTTTTCAAAGAGAGCGCTTTAGCAAACGCCAAGTTCAAATCCTCTCCTTTGGAGAGGATTTAGGTGAGGCGAAACAGGCATAAACCAAAATGAAAAAGATAGTACCGGTTAATTCAAAAAAAGAACTTGCTGCATTCATTGATTTCCCACATGATCTTTATAAAGACGACCCAAACTATGTTCCTGAATTATTTATTGCACAAAGGGACCTGCTAACGAAGCACCCTTTTCATAAACATAATTTATTGCAGGCATTTTTAGCTTATGATGGCGATAAAGTAATCGGCCGGATAGCCGCAATATTAAACAATGGCCATAATGAGTTTAATAAAGTAAATGATGGTTTTTGGGGCTTCTTTGATTGTATAAACGATCAGGAAACAGCCGACCTGCTTTTTAATACGGCTGCCAGGTGGCTTAAAGATAATGGAGCAGATCAAAAATTTATCGGGCCTGTTAACTTTTCAACCAACGAAGCCTGTGGTTTGCTGATCGAGGGGTTTGATAGCCCGCCGTTTTTAATGATGACCTATAATGCGCCTTACTATATTGAATTAGTAGAAAAAGCAGGATTTTCGAAACAGATTGACCTGATAGCCTGGCATTGGTATGGCGAGGGTTATGACGACAGGTCGGTAAGATTATTAGATGCTTTAAAAGAGCGGTTAAAGCGCAATAATATTATTATCCGAAAGGTTAATTTAAAGAACTTTAAAGAGGAAGCCGCCAAACTGCGTGAGGTTTATAATTCGGCCTGGGACAAAAACAGCGGTTTTGTGCCATTAAATGATGAGGAGTTTGATTACCTGGCCAAAGACCTTAAATTGATATTGGATACTGATTTTGCTTTAGTTGCCGAACAGGAAGGCAAAATTGTTGGCTTTGGTTTAGCCCTGCCGAATTATAACGAAATATTTCAAAAAATAAGAAGAGGGCGTTTATTGCCAACGGGTATTTTTAAGCTTTTGTTTAACAGAAAGAAAATACAAAGCATACGTATTTACGCCCTCGGTATTATTGAAGGTTATAGAAAAATGGGTATTGAAGCTTGTTTATATGGCACAATTATAAAAGAATATAAGCGTAAAGGCTTTAAACACGCTGAGGCCGGATGGACATTGGAGAATAATACCCTCATCAACGAAGCTATTGAGGCAATTAAAGGGGATCCCTATAAAAAATATCGTATCTACGAAAAAAGATTATGAAAGAGCGGGTTTTAATAACCGGTGCAAGCGGATTTATAGGATACCATCTTATTGAAGAAGCATTAAAAAATAACATAGAAGTATACGTTGCGGTAAGGAAAAGCAGCAGGATTGATCATTTAGGCAGTTTTGACATTAACTATACCTATCCCGATTTTACTAACATATCAGCCCTTAAACAAGAATTAGAAGAAAATAAGTACGATTACATTATCCATGCTGCCGGCGTTACCAGGGCTCGCTCACAAAAGGAATATAACCACATAAATGCGGGATACACACATAACCTGGCTTTAGCAGCACTTGAAAGCGGAATAAATTTGAAAAAGTTTGTCCTTATAAGCAGTTTGGCAGCAGTGGGGCCTTTAAACAGTTTAAATGGCATTATCACAGAAGATACAATGCCACAGCCGATCACGGCTTATGGTAAAAGCAAGTTGCTTGGCGAACAAAATTTAAAGGCGTTTTCATCGTTAAATTATAACATTTTGAGGCCAACAGGGGTTTACGGCCCAAGGGACCGGGATATTTTTATTTTTTTTAAGCAAGTGGCTAAAGGTATAGAGCCCTACATCGGAAACATTGAACAAAAATTCAGCTTTTTGTATGTTACCGATATGGTTAAGGCTGCAATTAGAGCGCTTTTTGATGGTGGTAATCAGAAAACCTATAATTTGTCAGATGGTAATTTTTATAACCGTTATGAATTGGCTGCTATTATCAAAGAAACTTTAAATTCAAAAACCATAAAGTTTCATCTACCTGTAAACTTTGTAAAATTAATTGCCTTGGCCTCGGAAAAATATAGTTCTTTGAGCAATAAAGCTGCTGTATTAAATGTTGAAAAAGTTGATGAATTAATGGCTGTAAACTGGCGGTGCGACATTGAACGGGCAAAAGCTGATTTGGGGTTTTGTCCCGAACATAACCTGAGATCAGGCGTAGTAGAAACCCTTAAATGGTATAAAACAAATAAATGGCTTTAGTCAGTCAGGAAGTGCGAATGAAGCTGCATTTGTTTGGCGAACAAAAACCTGACGTTTGGATTAAAATCACTTATTTATAATAGAAGATTTAACAAATATTGATAAAAGACTATGAGAACTAACATTAAACCCGCCGAAGGTAAACTCGGTATCCTGATCCCTGGCTTGGGCGCAGTGGCCACTACCCTTATTGCCGGCGTTGAAGCCGTAAAAAAAGGCTTGTCGCAGCCAATAGGTTCGCTTACTCAAATGGGAAATATACGTTTGGGTAAAAGAACGGAAAACAGATTTCCAAAAGTGAAAGATTTTGTTCCGCTTGCCAATTTGAACGATATTGTTTTTGGCGGATGGGATGTGTATTCTGATAATGTTTACGAAGCGGCCATGAAAGCCAAGGTGCTTGAACCTGGTTTACTGAACGCTGTAAAAGCTGAACTGGAAGTGGTTGTACCAATGAAAGCGGCTTTTGATAAGAATTATGCTAAAAACCTGACGCCGGTTAATGTAAAAAGCGGAACCAGGTTCGAACTTGCACAAGCCGTAATGGAAGATATTTTAACTTTTAAAGAAAAAAATAATTGCGACAGAATAGTGCTTATTTGGTGCGGATCAACTGAAATATATTTCGAACCCTCTGATATTCATCAAAGCCTTGAAAAATTTGAACAGGCATTGATAGATGACGATAAACGCATTTCGCCAAGCATGATATACGCTTACGCAGCATTAAAGTTAGGCATACCTTTTACAAATGGCGCCCCTAATTTAACAGTAGATATCCCTGCCATGATCGAACTGGCCAGGTTAACCGAAACCCCTATTGCCGGCAAAGATTTTAAAACAGGCCAAACTTTAATGAAAACGATATTAGCGCCGGGCTTAGCTGCGCGTTCCCTAGGTGTTAGAGGATGGTTTTCGACCAATATTTTGGGCAACCGCGATGGATTGGTACTGGATGACCCTGATAATTTTAAAACAAAAGAAGTTTCGAAACTGGGCGTACTCGAAGATATTCTGCGTCCGGATGCTAACCCCGAATTATATGGCGACCTGTACCATAAAATACGGATTGACTATTATCCGCCGCACGGTGATAATAAGGAGAGTTGGGACAATATTGATATTTTTGGCTGGCTTGGTTACAAAATGCAGATAAAGATCAACTTCCTGTGTCGTGACTCCATTTTAGCTGCACCTATCGCGTTAGACCTGGCCCTATTCAGCGACCTGGCAAAAAGAGCGGGTATGAGCGGAATACAGGAATGGCTTTCATTTTATTTAAAATCGCCGCAAACTGCACCCGGCTTACGTCCGGAAAACGATATATTTAAACAGCTGATAAAACTACAAAATACGCTGCGCCATTTAATGGGCGAAGACCTGATCACTCACCTGGGTTTGGATTATTACCAGGAACTGGTTGATGCGCTGTAGTGAGTTGGTTGATTGGGTTGATTAAGTTGATTAAGTGAGTGGTTATTAGCGAGTTGGCAGTAAGCAGTTTGCAATGGGCAGTTTGCGGGTTGCAACTTGGTATTGACAATTTATCACGCCAACCTAATCAACGACTTACTTAATCAACTCAATCAACTAATTTTTGTAACCTAATCAACCACTCAATCAACCCAGTCAACTAACTTCTTCAACTCAATCAACCACTCACCTAATCAACTTAATCATCAAACACCATGCTTTTCCATAAACTTTTTTCCACGAGCCTGGGTATAGGTTATATAGGCAAAGGGGCCGGGACAGTTGCAGCTGTGGTTTGTTGTATTTGCTGGTACCTCGCCTGGCGCGGCGCTTATCCCCCACTATTAATTTCAGTTATAATTACTGTTTTAATAACCTTCATTGGCGTTTGGTCCTCCTCAATGGTTGAGCCAATTTGGGGTAAAGATCCGGCACGCGTGGTAATTGACGAAGTTGCCGGCATGTGTTTAAGTTTGCTTTTCTTACCTGTGCATATAAAATATTTGTTATGCGCGCTTATTTTATTCCGGTTTTTTGACATCGTAAAACCACTATTAATTCGTAAACTGGAATCATTACCAGCCGGATGGGGAATAATGATGGACGATGCATTGGCAGGCATATATACTAATATCATTCTTCAGGCCGTTCTATGGTTTCAGTTGTTTTAATTTATTTAGTAGCGGCTGGCGGCATTTTTAAGAGTTAAATATCCGTTTTAATTACAAGTATTTGACTTTCTGACCACAATATTCTGGGGGCTTTTTTTTTACCTTTGGCGCCTGAAAACAGGCTAACCCAAGATGCTGCCCAGGGTACAACTTGTTAAGGCGGGCCCGGGATTTTCGGAGATAATAAAAATATACGCTAAGCCGGCAATAAAATATTAGCACAATTGCATGAGTTGAATGGATCTTAAATATTTGTACAGAAAGCTATTTTTTTTAGCGGTCTTTTTATTCTGCAATACCGTATTACTTGCGCAAACCACTATAGTTAGCGGCACAGTAACTGATGCGGGCAATAAAAAACCTCTCTCATCTGTAAGCGTTTCATTCACAGGCACTACTATCGGTGTTACAACCGACGATCAGGGCAAATATTCTATCACTACCGAAAAATCATATAACCAGCTAAAAATATCATTATTAGGATATAAAGATGCATTAGTGGCTGTTATGCCCGGGAAGGAGCAGGTTTTAAATGTTAAGTTATCCCCCATAGCCCAGCAATTAAATGAGGTTGTAGTAAAGTCGGGCAAAAAGCCAAAATATCGTAATAAAGACAATCCAGCTGTTGAGCTGATCCGCAAGGTTATTGAAAATAAAGAAAAGAACCGTCCTGAAAGCTACGCATTTGTCGAATACAAAGAGTATGACAAGATGCAGTTTTCATTAAGTAATGTATCCGAAAATTTATCAGATAAAAAATTCTTTCGCAAATATAAATTCGTATTGGATAACCGCGACAGCACCACAGTTCCAGGCAAATCGTTGTTACCTATTTTCCTCGACGAAAAGCTTTCTCAATATTATTATCGCAAAGAGCCGGAAAAGGAAAAAACGATAACCCTCGGGCAAAAAACAGTGAACTTCGGCGGCTCTATTGATAATGAAGGCTTGTCGCTTTATTTTAAACACATGTATTATAAGGTTGATATTTATTCAAATGTCGTCTTCCTTATGACATCCAATTTTTTAAGCCCCATAGCGAATTCAGCGCCAACGTTTTATAAATTTTTTATCACCGATACTGTAGTAGTAAATAATCAAAAACTTGTTGAATTAAGTTTTACGCCCCGGAATACTACCGATGTTCTGTTTGAAGGTAAAATATACATTAGCCTTGATGGTAACTACGCGGTACAAAAGGCAGATCTTACTATCAATAAAAACATCAACCTCAATTTTGTGAATTCCATGAGCGTAAACCAGGAATTTGAACAAAACCCCGATGGGCGTTATCATCTTAGTAAAAGTACTACACTTGCTGATTTTGGCTTAACTAAGAACAAAAAAGGGGGATTGTTTGGAATGAGAACTATAGTTTATAAAAATTATATAGTTAATAAGCCAGAACGAGACTCCACCTACCGGAACCAGGAAAACGCGGTATCTGACGAAGCAAAAAACAAAAGCGACCAATTTTGGGAAAAGAATCGTTTAGATACATTGAGTGTTGCCGAATCCAGGGTATATAAAAATGTTGACAGTCTCAGAAACATGCCGTCTTTCAGGCGTACCCTTGATATTGCCACACTTTTATTAGCCGGGTATAAGGATTTTAATTGGTTTGAGGTTGGCCCTGCAAATGCATTTTACAGTTTTAATCCTATTGAAGGATTTAAAGCCCGGCTTGGCGGGCGCACCACCCCCAATTTAAGCAAGCGTTATTATTTTGAAACTTATGCCGCTTATGGTTTTAAGGATGAAAGATGGAAGTACTTTTTAAGCGCTACATACTCCTTAAATGATAGATCCATCTATAAATTTCCTCAAAATTATATAAGGGCAAGCGTTCAGAAGGATACAAAAATACCGGGTTCAAATTTGCAGTTTGTTGAAGAAGATAACTTGTTGCTTTCATTTAAAAGAGGCAATAATGATAAGTATTTATATGATAATAGTTACAGGCTTGATTACGTGCACGAATATGAAAACCATTTTTCATATAGCCTGGGAGTAAACAGGTTAACGCAATCGCCGGCAGGCTCCTTATACTTTTTAAATATTAACAGCAATAACTTAACCCAAAACATAACCAGTTTAACAACCACAGATTTTACAGCAGGTTTACGCTATGCTCCAAATGAGCAGTTTTACCAGGGTAAAATATACAGGATACAGGTACCGAGCAAATACCCTGTATTTACATTGGATTATGATGCGGGACTAAAAAATGTATTCGGTGGTCAGTATGGCTATCAAAAACTGCATGAGCGTATCGATAAACGTTTTTATTTATCACAGTTGGGCTGGACCGATGTAAGTGTTGATGCCGGACAGCTTTTCGGACAGGTGCCTTATCCCCTTCTTGAAATTTTTCATGCTAATCAAACTTATGCTTATAATCTGTATTCATACAACTTAATGAATTTTTTGGAGTTTGTAAGCGACCGTTATGAAAGCATATTTATCGATCAGCATTTCAATGGATTTTTCTTCAATAAAATTCCCTTGCTTAAAAAGTTAAAATGGAGAGAAACCGCATCTCTTAAAGCCATTTACGGAGGAGTAAGCAATGAAAATAACCCATCCCTGCACCCGTCATTGTACCAGTTTCCGGTAACGGGTACAGGACAGCCGATCACTTACGCATTGGGCAGGACCCCTTATGTTGAAGGTAGTGTTGGTATCGAAAACATTTTTAAATTTGTACGTGTTGACCTTGTTAGGCGATTCACTTATTTAGATCATCCGGATGTAGCTAAATGGGGTATACGCGCACTGGTTCAATTTAATTTCTAAGGGCGCTAGTAAAAATAATGGAACGGCAAACATCCATACGGACAAATCTTCAATTAGGCATTTATAAGCTTATTGAGCCTTTAGTTAAGGTTTTTATAAAATTAGGCCTTACTCCTAATGTGGTTACTTCAATCGGGTTTGTTTTAAATGTGGGCGTTGCTATAGTATTTATAATAGGCGCCGAAGAAGGCAACCGCGGCGACCTTAGTTATGTAGGCTGGGCAGGCGGTTTAATTTTATTTGCCGGTTTATTTGATATGCTCGACGGTCAGGTTGCAAGGCTTGGAAATATGAAATCAACATTTGGCGCGCTTTATGATTCTGTGCTTGACCGTTATAGTGAACTGATCATGTTTTTAGGGATATGTTATTATCTTGTGGGCCATCACTATTTTTTAAGCTCTATTTTTGCTTTTATCGCCTTAATAGGATCGATGATGGTAAGTTATGTCAGGGCGCGTGCAGAGGGACTGGGGATTGAAATTAAAGGGGGCCTGATGCAACGCCCTGAGCGTGTAGTAACCATTGGTTTATGCGCAGTTTTATGCGGGCTTAGTTCATTATACATCGGCGGTGATTATAAACTATATGTCCCGGGGATAAAATTTCATGTATTTGAAACCATGTCGATATTTACTATTCCAATTGCTATTGTAGCTGTATTAACAAACGTTACAGCCTTTAAAAGGTTAATGGACGCTAAAAAATCAATTTTAGAACAAAGTCATTCTTGATTCTTAATTGAAATATCATATATTCGTAACAATTGATTAAAATCATTGATTGTATGTAAAATCTTTATTAAAATTGAAGGGATTTTTCAGAAATCATAAAATTTAAAGACGGGGCCGGTCGATAAACACATTAACAGGCGAAGAAATTATAAAATATTTTTAACCCTGACCAGCTATGAAAAAGAAATATGTTTCCAATTCACAGGAATCTGTGAGGATGTTTAAAAACGACTTTTTAGAGCGTTTATCAAAGGTTCATTTTACTGTTCCGTTATTTATTTTTGTTCCGGTTATTGCTTTTTGCTTTTATAAAGACTTTCAAAATGCTATAGGATTCATCACTTTTTTTGAATTATTTATCCTGGGCCTTTTTGTATGGACCTTTGTGGAATACATAATGCACAGGTATGTATTTCATTATATGCCCGAAGACAAGCCCTGGGCACAGCGGATCCACTTTATTTTTCACGGCGTTCATCACGATTATCCAAGCGATGCAAAACGCCTGGTATTACCGCCTTCGGTAAGTATACCTTTAGCTACTGCTTTCTACTTTTTATTTAATGCCATATTACCCGCTAATGCTATTTTTGGGTTTTTCCCCGGTTTTATATTAGGCTACCTGATATATGACCTTTCGCATTATGCCATACACCATTTTAATTTTAAAGGCAATATCTGGAAAAAGATAAAACAGCATCACATGCTTCACCATTACCAGGATCCGGAAAAAGGATATGGTGTAAGTTCTCCGCTTTGGGATAAAATTTTCGGTTCCGATTTTACCAAAAAATAGCATGAGCCATGCTTTTAATGACGCTGCGAGAATTACTGTACGCCAAATAATTGCCGTTTTATTAATATCGCTGGCATATTTAGTAATTTCCTGGTGGCTTGTCGGCTTTAAATCTGATCAATTGTTTTTGATCGCTGTATTTAGCGTCCTATTCTTTATTTCGCGGGGTACCCGTAAATTCGTTATTGGTTTTTCCATCTTTATAGTTTACTGGATCATCTTCGATTATATGAAGGCTTTTCCAAATTATAATTATAATACCGTTCATATTGCTGATCTCTACAATTCTGAAAAACAGTTTTTTGGGATTAATTTTAAAGGCAAATTATTAACACCCAATGAGTACTGGAGCGTAAACGGAAACGCATTTTTAGACGTAACCGCCGGTATATTTTACCTCTGCTGGATACCGGTCCCGCTGGCGTTTGCAGGTTTCTTATTTTTTAAGGATAAAAAACAATTCCTTCATTTTTCACTGACTTTCGTTTTAGTTAATTTTTTGGGGTTTGTGGTTTACTACCTTTACCCTGCCGCTCCGCCCTGGTACGTGCAGCATCATGGATTCGAATTCCATGCTGCAACAAAGGGCAATCCAGCTGGTTTGGTAAAGTTTGACAATTACTTTCATGCAGGTATCTTTAAATCCATATACGCAAAAGGATCGAATGTTTTTGCCGCTATGCCGTCATTACATTCATCATACCCGGTTGTAGTTTTATACTATGGCTTAAAAAATCGCCTGGGCCTGGTTAACATATTTTTTGTAATTGTAATGCTTGGAATATGGTTTACCGCTATTTATGCCGGCCATCATTATATATTAGATGTTTTGGCCGGGATAATTTGTGCTTTTGCCGGCATTGGCATCTTTAATATTCTGATCTTACGGTTAAAATTTTTCCAGGTACTTGTAGAGAAATACGAAAAAAGTATACACTAAGCTCCATTTAAACCTACAGTTTATTACTAAATGCTTGCCCGGCCAGCCCGCCATTTTCAAAAAAGGTTGTTATTTCCCGGTCTTTTACTTTCCTATTTGGTCGTAAAAAATTAGCAAACAAGGCCGTGCGGCCAATAAATCCATTATAAAAATAAAAAAACAGGCAAGCCGGCAATAAAAACGGGCATGTTATTTGAATACCTGCAACTGTGTTTAAACCCTTTGTGATGGATAGCTAATGAAAAAACAATTTACACTACTATTTATTTTATCTTTTTGCATCAGGCTATCTGCTTCGGCAATTCATTCGGAGATTGTAAAGTATCCCGTTTCTTTATCCTCTGATACTCCAGGAAACAAACAAAAGCGAGATAGTACAAAGCTTTTTGCTTATGTAAATTATGGCGTTAAGCTAACAACACGTTTGCTTATTAAGGACAATACGATGTTATTGGCAAGTGTAAATGGCGGGAATAACTTCAGATTGCCTCTAAGGGCGATTCAAGCGTACAGTATAAATCTTTCAATATCCGGTCATAATGCTAAATCAATAACTATAGTTCAAAATGTTAGCGCAAATCTTTCAGCGCGTGCAAATTCCCCTGATAACCTCAAATCATTAACGTCTGCTCTTCAACTGGATAGTTTAAGATCATCCGTATCAGAAGCCGAGATCCGCAGGGATAGCGTGAAACAGCAGATCAAGAGGAATGAACAGGTAAATATTACCCGGTTATTAAAGATAAATGATCCTGACAGCTTAAAAAATGAGTTGAAACGTCCGATGAGTGACACGCTGAAGGGTTTATTGTACACCCGTTTAGCAGGCTTATACATCCATTACGATACAATAGCCGCCAAGAAGAAAAAATTGGCTTATCAAAACGAAGCTATAGCTTATACTTTGCAGGCAATACATCAATACGCACGGTATAATGACAGCATAGCGCTGCGGACGAGCTTTGATAACCTTGCAAAAGTGTACTATGCGCAAAAAAAATATGTCCAGGCAAAATGGTTCATTTTACAATCAAACAGCCTTTCAAGGGCAAAAAATGACACATCTAATATCATATCGTCTTTACTAACCCTATCATCAATAAAAAGTGATATAAAAGATTATAAGCTTGCAAAGCAAGACCTCAACGAAGCATTGCAACTTTCAGTAAATATTCATTCTTTGAAAATGGAATCGCAGGTATTAAAAAATTATGCGTTGCTGTACGCCCGGCTTAAAAATTATCCTAAAGAAGCCCTGATGTTAAAAAAACGTGATTCGATCGAAGAAAGCATCCTGAAAAATGAAGAGGATCAACTGACAACGCAGCGCACAGTGCAAAAAAGAAAACTTGACTCTTTACAAAACAAAAAAAAAGTATATACCTCAAATATACGGAAGCCTTACAAAAACAACTCTCCCAAAAAGATCGCCTCGTTATAATTTTGCTAATTGTTATTACATTAACAATCACTGTTGTTTTTGTTGTTAATAAGCGCAAAAGAGGCAGTATTTGGCGATCAGGGATCAGAAGGATAAAACGGTGAATTATAAGGTGCAACCTGATTTTTTACAGTTGTACACGATTGGTTAATGGATATGCCAGGCACAGTAAAGGAGGCTCCGATGGAGCCAATTTGCTATTTTATTTTCCTATAAACAGGATGCTCCTCTGGAGCTTATGTGTTCACAAATCAAAGAAAGCTTTGGGGGAGCATCCTGTGTCTTGTCCTATAAACAGGATGCTCCTCTGGAGTTTATGTGTTCACAAATCAAAGAAAGCTTTGGGGGAGCATCCTGTTTTTAGACATCCCAAACCCCCGAAATTGATTTGAGGGGAAAGCCCGTTTTATCAGTTAGCATTTATTTAGCTCCGTTAGGAGCACCCTGTTTATAGAAAATCCCGAACCGCGCAGTTGGCTCCGTAGGAGCCTCCTTTGCGCCAACACTGACCTCCTCATGCTGACACCGAAGAAATATTTTGTTATTCAAAAAAATCAAACAAATACCTATCATCAAACGGTAGTTCAAATTTTTCTAACAGACTTAGATATTCCTGCTTGAATGTTTTCTTTTGATGATGCACCTCCTGATTAAGCACATATTTTATTACTCTGTCAAGATGTGAATGGGAATATGAAAATACCCCATAGCTGTCCTGCCAACTGAATTTTCCTCTTATCCAATCTTTACTATTTACAAACTCATTGCTCTCAACCTTAATTTCTTTCACGAAATCTGAAATTAAAATTGTCGGTTTAAAGCCTACAAAGAGGTGTGTATGGTCGGGCATACAATTAACGGCAAGCATCTTTGCCTTCCTGTTTTGCACAAGGGCCGTAATATATTTATGTAATTCTTCTTTATGTTCTTTTGCAATTAAGCTTTGCCTGTTTTGAACTGCAAAAACAAACTGAAGATACGTGTTTGCCATATTCTTTTTAAAAGATTAAATCTAATAAAAAAATGAATATTGCACGTTGATATACGAAATTGACCAAGGCAAACGCATTAAAATAATTTAGACGCTGACATGATTCCTTAGCAAAATGCATAGGTGGCTCCGATGGAGCCTTTAAAACTTTTGACCTTTTTCTATAAACAGGCGACTCCTATGGAGTTCCATACACATTTTACAGCCTCGATTTTAACTCCAGCGGAGTATCCTGTTTATTGAAAAACATCATTTGCTGGTTCGGCTCCATCGGAGCCTCCTTTTGATGTGTTTGCCCCACTTAATTGGCTGGATTCAAAGCTTGTCATCGATTTGTTATTATTCAGCTAAATTTTTGTTCTATAAAATTTAACTGTTACTAAACTAAAAGATGTGGTGACTGTCAAATAAGCATGAAAAATTTAACCAAATCGATATTTACACTAATCATACTATTTTCTTTCATGAGTGCCTACAGTCAGCAAACTGCAAGTACAGCTGCGTTCAAACACGAGTTTTTAGAGGATATTAACCATATAAGGCAAAAAGGCTGCACCTGCGGCGTTACGTATATGCCGCCAGCCCCGCCGCTTACATGGAATAATACACTGGAGACTGCCGCTATAGGTCATGCGGAGGATATGGCCGACAGACATTATTTTAGCCACACCAGTAAAGATGGCCGTACTATGGAAGACCGCGCCGCATTAGCAGGGTACACTTTTAAAGGTTACAAGAGCTTTACAGTCGGCGAAAATATTGCAGAGGGCCAGTTGAGCATTGCCGAAGTAATGCATGGCTGGCTTAAAAGCCCCGGTCATTGTAGAAATCTGATGAACCCGGGGTTTAGGGAGGTTGGCGTTGCAGAATACAATGATTACTGGGTACAGGATTTTGGCGGCAGGGAACCTTTTTCACCTGGGGAGCAGAAATTACTAAAAAGCGGCAGATACCGGTTGATTGAAAGAAAATAAATTTATGGTAGGTGTGCGGCGTTTAAACAATGCTAACAAATCATATATATCAGCTTTGTTACATTTACAATAAACACTAAACCCAAACGATTTTGGTTATTATCAGTATAATATAATATGACATCTATGGTTTTCACGTCTACTCACTCTTCAGGGCAAAAATCGTCAAAGCCCGCTTTTTACAAACATTTAAAATCCAGGTCACAAAAAATATTGATTTTGTTGATGACTATTGGGCCGCTTTTGGTTAATGCCGAAGGATTTAAATTTAAAATTAAAAACACTACCAAAAATGTAGTAAATGTATTTTATAAGGTCAATAAAAAATCGGGGAACTTTAAAGTAAGATCATTAGTAAAACTCTCGCCGGGCGAAGAAAAAATCAAAGAGGTATCAGTCGGTAAGGGTGATACCGTTTCTTTTTACGGACAGAACGCTGAAGACGAAACATCGGCAATTGTAAAAAGGGATTTTACAACACTCAGTAAACAGAAAAACGAAATCTACTATGTACCGATTATAATTCCCGAAAAAGAAAACGCCAGCTTTGAATCGCTCGAAAGTTTAAGCCTGCAGCTTGAACACAACAAAGTGCTTAACTTTTTATTGAGAATGGATTCGACATCCATGACTAGTTTGTCCATGTTGGAAAATAATTTTCAAAATGTTTATCCATTAGGCACACTTATATTTGTTGATACTAAAACAAATCGTTTGCTGATTCCTCCTCTGGAGCCATCGTTTTGGAATAACAGCGAAAACTATTTTACCATACAGGACAGTTTATACGCAATGGTTAACAATAATCATGCTTTTCAGGCAAGTGGACAAGTTTCATTTATTGCTAAACTATTTGATTCATTAAGGGTCAACAATACCGAAGAGTTGGAATTTAAAGGGAAATTATCGCTGCTGCGATGGAAGCCTGGAGTAAATGCAAATATATATCAGATTCTCAATGATAAAGCGATACAGAACTTTCTGCAAAACTGTTACGATCTGATTGATAATCCCGATTCGGAGTATCAGCATTACCGGCTCTATTTTCTTTCCTCTTATGAGAGAATTGACGACCTCGAGATCTATGGAAAACGATTTTACACTTTTGGCAACGAAGCAGATGTGTCATTAATGAGCAGCGGTTTTCCAAGCTTTTCTTTGCTCAGCACTAACCTGGGGATGCTTTACAGTAAAAGCAAAACCTTAAGCAATTATTATTCTGTGCAAAATGCAGTGCTGCGTACGAAAGCATATGACTTTACTTCGCTATTATTTAATGGTTTTAAAAACAATGTTAAGGCTAAACTAATTGAGGACGCTTATCATACGCAGCACCACTTAGTTGCTGCCATTATAAGTGAATACTCAGGGCTTGTCGATTATAATCCCGATCCGGCAGCATTGAGCCTTGTAAAATTAAATCCAAAAGATACTACGTCTGCATTAACTCCAATAATAACTACTGTTGGCAATTTACAACCTTACATTCCTGAAACGCCCGATACAGCAAAACGAGCCATTGCTGCCGGCAAGAACAATCTAGTTGATGCATATAATAACAAAGCGCGAATATTTAACTCCTATTTAAGCAAGATTAACGGCTTAATAAAACAGCTTAATCAAACCAATTCTGATATAGTAAAGATGTCAGAATCTGATAACAATCAATATAAGGGCTATGCAAAAAATTCCGCTGGTTTGCTGAATGAAATCGTTGTGAGCAACAAAATTATAAGGAAGGAATGATACGGCTCGTCATTGGGTCATTGGGTCATTAAGTCATTGGGCGTTCGTTATCGGTTAGTTATTTTCCAAAGGGTATAAAGTTTTGCCAGTAATTAATTGAAAGCCTCACGCCTGCCACATCAGCCAAAATTACTTGACTTAATGACTTAATGACTTAATGACCCTCCCTCGGCCCCCGCATGTGGATAACAAGCCCGTTTAAAAAATTACGCAATATCTGGTCGCCGCAGGGTTTAAAGTTAGGGTGGTCCTCTTTACGGAAAATGGCGCCCAATTCAGTTTTGGTGATCCTGAAATTGGCAAGTTTTAAAACTTCTATAATGTCATCGTCGGTAAACTTTAGCGCTACCCGAAGCTTTTTCATAATATCGTTATTGCTCATATTTGTAATTTTTTAAAAGCTGTCCGGCCAGGCGGTAAAATTATGGAATTATAAAGGAACAGTTTTTTGGTTTAAAAAATTTTATAATAAAACCATATAAACATAATAGATTTATAGGCGTTAAATGAATAAATATATGGCGGTAAAACAAGGATGAGTAAAGTATTTACAATTGCCGAGGGGTTGGAAAATATGGGCGCACTGCGTACAGGCGGCCAGGGTTCGGTATATAAGGGAAGACGGATGGGCCCGATCATAAGCGCTGTAAAGCTATTGCCCACCCCTATCCAATCTGAGAGCACGGATGATAAGAACTATCGTAACTTTCTGAACGAGGTAGAAAAGCTGAAGAAAGTAAATGAAGTACCAAATCCAAATGTTGTTAAGATACTGAATTCAGGGATCACGGAAAGCGGCTCTTTCCCATTTATAGAAATGGAATTTATAGAAGGCCCCGACCTTGAAGAGCTCCTGAAACCGCCGCACGATGCAGTTTTTACGATAAAAGAAGTAATAAAGCTGGCTGATCAGCTGGCGAACGCCTTATGCCATTGCCACAAGGTAGGGGTAAAACACGGCGATATTAAAAGCAATAATGTAAAATTCAATATACATACCGGTAATTATGTTTTGCTCGACTTCGGCTTGTCAATTATGTCAGACGAGCAGCGGCGAAGCAGCATGCGTCACGCCGGAGCAATTGAATTTATGGCGCCGGAGCAGAATGAAGGCAAGATGCTGTTTCAAACAGATATTTACAGTTATGGGGTGATTTTGTACGAACTGCTGGCGGGCCAGGTGCCCTTTCCATTGAAGGATAATGGCGAAACGGCAAGGAATGCGGTAATGGTCGCTCATTTGGAATGGCCGGTACCTGACCTGTTGGAGCTTCGCCGGCAACATCTACCCGAGAATTGGACAGCGGCCCAGCAGGAGCGCGAAATGAAAGTGCCGGGATGGCTGCTGAGTATGATATCGCAATGCCTTCAAAAATTACCTGAAAACCGTTACAGCGATGGAATGAAATTACAGGAAGCCATTATAGAAAATAGTATTGCGGATATAAAAACCGATAAAGTTAGCAGCACGGATACTGCCGTCCTTCACCGGGAAATGGGAAAGTTAGCTCAACCGGTTAATTCGCAGCCGGTAAATACCCGTGATTACAGCGGTATGGTACATATATCAAAACCTATATTTGCGTTATTAATGTTTTTACTTTTAGGGTTTATGGCTTTTTCCGCCTGGTCGTTATTTTATAAACCATCTCCTCCTGCTAAAATTGCTACTAAAACTCAGGTTGATACCGCCAAACCGGTTGATACCAGTAATTTGGCAGCCCAAACTGAATATTTAAAACGCAGGGAAAGGCGAAGAGAGAAAGATTCGATCAGGCAAAGGGCAATAGATTCATTAAACGCACAGCGGCAGAAGGAAGCGACGAAACGGGATAGTACAGTAACTGATACTACAAATCAGCCTAATAATAATTAGTTTAGCATTGAATTTTCGTTCAAAGAACATAACGGTTACAAGTATTAAATTAAATGGATTCAAAAACTACTATCTGGCAACGGATCGGTCTGCAAGATTGGTTTTTAACCAATGAGAAAACAGAAAAATCAAAAAAACAGCGATCGCTTACGCCGGATGATGTTTATAACTATGTTGTAGCAAAATTTAATGACTCCATCCGGCAATTATCATTTGCAGGCCGCGTTGTTTTTTATCATGAATACATAATTAGTTTTAATCCGGATGATTATGCGGAGTTTATGAATAATAAACAAGGCATATTCGGGCTTATCATAAATGAAATTGTCAGGAAGTTTTACGAATTGCTAAAACAATACCGTGCCTCGGGCAAAATCGTTGTGCCTTCCAGTTCAAAATGGGTATTCCGTTTGGTATCGCATCCCGATTATGCACGCGGAGACATAGGTTTTATCGGGAAACTATTACCGGGAAGCGGCAAGAAGGAAGAAAATTTGAGAGTGACTTTTATTCCCCGGCAAACGGGTATCGCCCAAACGTTTGACATTAGTCAGGATGTATTGAAAAGCTTTAATTATTATAGTGAGGGTTATTTTGAACTTCCCTATAATGATGATTTTGATCAAAAAGAAAATAGCGCTGTAAGCAAGGAGAAAAAAAGTTTTGCCAGGTTTGAAACCATTCTTCCCGAAAAGCAGTTTGCAGGAAAGAAAGTTGAATATATAATGACGGATGATGAAATTATCGTTTCCGGAAATGAAGAAAGCCGGGAAGATTCAAACATTTTTAAAATACCTTCCGAGTGGGTGAATACACCTCACCTTCAGGTACGGTTTAATAAATCTGATGGCAAATTCTATCTTGCTTCATTTGGGGAGTTGACAATTATGAATGAAAATGAAGTAGTTAGAAGCGATGTAAACTCACCCTCCTGGGTCGAACTTCCGGTTAATTCCAAAATAGTACTGAACGGAATTGTTGGGTTAAATATATTTAAGTCATAGCAGATATGTCGCAAGTTTTATCCATAGCATTGTTAATCATTTGTATTGCCTTATTGGCTACTCATTTTTTTGATATAAAAAACTCAAGTAAACTGAATGACTGATCAATTTTTCGGACTTACAGATACCGGCAAACAACGGCAAAACAATGAGGACACTTTTATTGCGGAACTCACTGCGGATAATAAATTTATAATAGCCTGTGTAATTGATGGGGTTGGCGGATATTCAGGCGGCGAAATTGCCGCTGCTTTGGCACGTGAGTCTATTCTTCGCCGTCTTGATAAACCTTCGGGTGAAATTATTCCGATGATCATTGATTGTTTTAACCTGGCAAATGAAAAAATAATACAGGAAAAACAAAGTTTCAAAGAACACGACAACATGGCCTGTGTTTCCACATTGGCAATCGTTGATATTGAAAGAAACCAGTTTTACTTTGGGCATGTTGGCGATACGAGACTCTACCTCGTCAGGGACCATTCGCTGGTAAAAATTTCTCACGATCAATCTTTTGTCGGTTTTTTAGAGGATTCGGGCAGGTTGTCTGAGGCGGAGGCAATGAACCATCCTAAGCGAAATGAGATCAATAAAGCGTTGGGTTTAGACTTGGAGTTAGGGAAAGACCATGATTATATCGAAACCGGGCAATCTCCCTTCCTGCCCGGCGATATGCTTTTGCTTTGCAGTGATGGTTTAACGGATATGGTGGATAGCGAAAAAATCAGGGCACTTATCACAGCGGAAGGCTCTTTAAACGAAAAGTGCCACAAATTGATTGAGGCCGCAAATCATAATGGCGGCAAAGATAATATAACAGTGGTACTTGTTCAAAACGATAAAGCCCAGCTTCAATACGATACAGCAAGGCCGGCAACAAATCATAAAAAAAATGCCGATACGATAATAAATGCGGCCGAATCCCCTCAGCAACCTTCAGCAAAGGTGCAGCCCCGAAAAGTAACTAAAACCAGTAAATGGCTTGTTCCGATATTATCAGTATTAATGCTCATTTTCCTTATAACTTCTATATGGGAGTTTTTAAAAAACAGGGATGATGCACCAAATCGGCAAATACAAGTTGTATTGCCTGTTAAAAAGGCAAAAAATAAACAGGAAATAAAACTGCAGCAGGTTATAGACAAGTCAAATGGTCATACTTTACTGCTCTCTGATACATCATTCACCACTCCTATAGTAATTACGGATGCTATCCTGATAAACAAAGATACCTTATTAATAAAAGCGAAAGGTAAAATTGTGCTGCAATGCGATTCAGGATACGAGGGAGCGGCATTTATGCTCCTATCAAAATGTAAAAGGATTGTATTAGATAGTTTGTCGTTTGTTAACTTCAAGGTGGGCGTAGCTTCGTTTAACAATTCCCTGGCACTAAAAAACGTTAGATTTATTAATTGCCAGGCGCCTGTTCAAAATACGTTCATCTTTGCCGATAATAAGTACATCAGCGGAAAGCTGCCGGGCATTCCTTTTAAAGCAGATTCAATCCCTGTAAAGAACAAATAAGGCAATGGAACAAGTAAACCCTGCGCTCCATTCAAGAAAAAAAGAACGTTTCTTTTTATTAGTGATCAGCATTGTACTATCCTTACTGTTCTTTCGCCTTTATTTTGTGGAACAAAGAAATTTTACCGATGTAGATCAAAGGCTCAGCGATGGCGCCATGATAAACCTGAACGCCGGCAATGTTGCAAAAAATGTAGGGTCGTTGTTAGAAAAAGGGTACTACTTTGAAGATAAAAAGGATATAGACCTTATTATAAGCACCATAGCAGACAAAGTTAAGGAAGGAAATAAATTCGACAATATTGGTGAATTAAATAAGCGACAGTACAACATTAATGCGGATGAAGCATTTAACAATGGCGGCAGTTCGTTTAAACAAAGAGTATTGGTATCCCGGTCGCTGTTAGGATATACGGGCGACGATTCGCTCCGGTTTTTCCGCGAAAAGACTAGCCCTCCTTCTTTACCCGCAATTACAGACGTTGGTTTAAGCGGAAACAGCATTTCGGGTAAAATACTGAATAGAACGATACCCGTGCCCGGCGTATTGGTGCGTCTGCAAATGATATTGCCGCAGGATAGTATTTATAGTGATGAAGAAGCCGCTTTGGTTAAAACCAAAACAGAAGAAACCCCTGCGTATAAAAAAGTGTACGTTTTAGATAGCAGAGGCCAAAAGCACCTGCAATCATTAACGGCATTTTCAAGGACCGACGATCAGGGAGCATATACTTTTAAAAATCTGCCGGCAAACAAGGCTTTTGCGGTTTTACCTTTACAGCCTGGCTATCAATTCGGCAAATCGCTGGGAACCGAAAATTTAAATAAGGATGAGGTATTTAACTTTTACCAGGCCCCGCATACCATCAGGCTTTTATCAACAAGGGATTACAGCATCCTGAAAAAAGAAAAAGCATTTATCATTCGCACCCCTTCCGAGTTCGATTTATGGTATTGGATCATCGTGGCAGGCTTTTTTGTGGGTTT
Source organism: Mucilaginibacter sp. (assembly GCA_036758125.1). Lineage (GTDB taxonomy): Bacteria > Bacteroidota > Bacteroidia > Sphingobacteriales > Sphingobacteriaceae > Mucilaginibacter. The sequence goes on along the minus strand of DAIOXE010000002.1, from coordinate 198,494 downwards.
TTTAATAACCCACCTGGTGCTGTACTGGAAGTTCCCATCTGCCGATCAGCTTATTTTGCCGTTGGTTATGATACTTACCGGCCTCTCATTTTTAACGCTTCTGAGCTTGCAGGATCCGTTGCGTGATCGTTTTTTAGCCAAAGATTCCCTGGTATTTTTAGCAATAGGCTTTGGCGGGATGTGGTTGATGTTAGCCTTCAACCTTCGCCGTTTCACGTCCGATTCAGGTTTTTACCGGATGTTTATATTTAAAAATAACCGAAAAGCGGCCAACGGCTGGCCCTGGATCGTGGCGGCCATGACATTGCTTGCGCTTACCATCCGTTTTGGTTCCGGCCCCGAAGGGAGCGGCGTAAAAGTTAACTTATTGGGTTTTCAGCCAAGCGAGATCGTTAAATACCTGGTCATTATTTTTTTGGCAGGATTTTTTGCGGTGAATGAAAAATTTATCAGCGAATACGCCAGCTGGCGAAAAAGATGGTCATTCTTTTCATTTGCACTGATTGCTATAGGTATCACCCTCTTTTTATTCCTGATGCTGGGCGACATGGGGCCGGCAATAATCATTTGCTTTACGTTTATTATACTTTTCTCTTTTTCCAGGGGCGATTTTATGTTCATGGCGCTATCTGTAGTGTTTTACGTGCTTGTCACCTGGGTATTTAAAAATATATGGCTATCCGGCGGACTTACTGCCGCTATGTTACTCATTGTTATAGCATTCAAACGTAAACAACTAAGCGAATCGGCTATTATGGCTTTAGTTATCATTGCCGGATTTTTGACTATCGATAAAATACCCCACCTGGATAAACTGATCCCGGGGCCGGTGCAGCGCCTGGTAGAGCGCAAAGCAATATGGCAGAATGCCTGGGACAACGAAGTTTATGGCGGCGACCAGGTGGCAAACGGGCTTTGGGCAATGTCAAGCGGCGGACCGGCGGGGCAAGGCGTTGGCGAGGGGTTTTCGAAAACAATCCCCGAAGCGCATACCGACATGATATTACCGTCGATGGGGGAAGAATTTGGCTGGACAGGTATTGTTTGTATATTTTTATTGTTTTTGTTATATCTCCACCGTTCAATAATCATAGGACGGCAAACCGGAAGGCCATTTTTGTTTTATTTGTGTGCGGGTATTGGTATCTGCACATTTATCCAGTTTTTATTGATCGCTGGAGGTTCAACAGGAGCCCTGCCCCTATCGGGCGTTGCTTTGCCGTTTCAAAGTTACGGAGGCTCTTCATTAGTTGCCAATTTCCTTGCGGCAGGGTTCCTGCTGTCAGCTTCATTAGTCAGGGGCACCCCAGTACAAATGAGCTATATCACTAAACAACAGGACCACAACCTGGTTCCGGCATTAATTGCGGCTTGTATTGGCATATTATTATTAACTGTCAACGTATCGCGATACTTTTTTGATAACAGCGAATGGATAGTTAAACCTGCTTTGGTTGCTGACAGAAGCGGAGCCAGAATGTTTAGCTATAACCCGCGCATCGCCATATTGATGAATAAGCTGCAGGCAGGCACACTTTATGACCGTAATGGATTGATCCTGGCAACGAGTGATCCCAACCTGGTTAAAAAGCAGCGAAATTTACTGGATTCTGCAGGTATCGGAAAATACAACCTCGATTCGGCCATGCATAAACGCTTAAACAGGTATTACCCTTTTGAAGATCAAATGTTTTTTTGGGTTGGCGATGCTAATACGGGTGTTTTTAACGGCAGCACAAACGGTTATTTCGCAGAGTATGAGCTGGCCGCCGAGCTGCGTGGTTTTAAAATGCCTGTATCAAACTATAACACACATGCCAGCTTTTTTCGCGAAGACCGTTTTTTGCCAAGAGGTGTGAAAGAGATGACTGTCAGTAAAAAAGATTACAGCGCCCTTGCTCCCCTGCTGATTGCGGGCATAAACAGTAACGAAGTGGAAGAGTTCAAAAAAAGAAACCGTGATGTACAACTAACAATGGACGCTGACCTTCAAACAAATATTCAAAAATCAATCGCCACAGATACTTCGTTTAATTATAAACGGATCTCGGTGGTAATTATGCTGGCTTCAACCGGGGACGTGCTGGCATCGGCCGTGTACCCATTGCCGCCAATACATAACTGGGACTTGTTAACCATGCCTGTTCAGGATCAGGATCAATTATCCCAATGGGTTACCACCGCCGATCTGGGTTTCACCGTTGCCACCCAACCAGGCTCAACAGCGAAAGTGTTAACCGCCACGGCTGCGTTTAATAAACTTGGCCTTAATGCGGCAAATGTAAAATTTACAGTCAGGAAAGATGAGCGAATCCGTACAAAAGGACTTGAACCCGACGAAACAGGAGTGATTACATTGGAACGCGCGATTGCCAAGTCAAATAATGTTTATTTTATTAAATTAGCTAACGAAGAACACCTTCAGGAGGATATGGCTAATTTATATTTAAAAACAGGTATGTTTTTGCATGGCGTGGGCGGCTATTTTTACGGCAAAAAGCCGGATAATGCCAGCCAGGAAGAAAAATGGCGCGAATTGTGGCGTAAAACGGAGTTTAATACCAGGCCAAGATATGATCCTAATAATATTCACCGTACACGGGCCAGGGGCATTTCGGGGATGGCCTGGGGCCAGGGAGAACTCATTGCAACCCCGGCGGCAGTTGCAAGGCTGGTTTCCGGTGTTGCTAATAACGGCATGTTAGTTGAAAACCGTTTTGTATTAAAAGTAAGTGACTCTTTAACAGGCCTTAAAGACAGTATACGGCTGGCAAATGATCCCAGGTATGCTGCTTTGATCACAAAGTATATGATTGAAGTAGGTGATCCTAAGGTTCCGGTATTAGGTTTACACGTTGCCGGTAAAACCGGCACGCCCGAAAGGATATGGAAAAAACAAAGTATAAATGATGGCTGGTTTGTATTTTTTGCGCCTATGGTAAAAGGAACAGGAAACATAGTGGTTTGCGTACGTATCGAAAATACCAAAGGATCGTCAGACGCAGTAAGGTTTTCCGGACAGCACGTTATACCATTTTTGCTAAAAAAGGGCTACATTAAAAATATCGTAACGCCCGGAGATACCACCGGAAAAGAATCCCTAAAAAAGGACACTATAAAAAATAATCTGCCTGCAGTAACTGATACCGGCGATACAGTAAATCATTGATTTTTCAAAAAATTATCTGTCATTATGTTCGACTTATTTAAAAAGAGGGAAAATAAAGGCCCCGGCGATGTAAAAATGGTACGCGATACCCTGCTGCGTTTCATTAAGGAAGAATTGCAAAAGGCAGAAGGTGGAGAAGGCCGTAACATAAAGGGAATCGATATATTTATTTTCTGCAATCCTGTTGAAAAACATATTTACGAGGCCGCTATGTACGTTGAGGAAAAAGACAAGTTCAAAGAAGAAATACAAAGAATTGCAGATGATTATGCTGTAGATCTTCCGGACAATTGGAATTTGGATATTAGTTTTGAGGATGAATATCCGCCGGAAGCAATGAAGGTTGGCCCACTGAGCGCCGCTATTTTTATAAGGACAAAAGATCACGCCATACAAAAATCCGGTTCCGCATATATCCGGGTATTAAATGGGGAAGCTGAAAAAAATGAATATATGATAAGTTCTTCGGACGGGAAAATTAATATCGGGCGGGAAAAGAAGGCGCAGGTTGAGGAAGGGTTTTTCAGGCTTAATCATATCGCATTCCTTGAGGACAGCAGCAATAAAAGTAATAAATTTGTCAGTCGGCAGCATGGGCATATTGAATGGAATAATGAGAACGGCTGTTTTATGCTTTTTGCCGACGATGGGGGCATTCCTCCACGAAACAAGATTAAGGTCAGATCGGCAATAAATGAAAATTTGATTAAACTAAATTCAGTACATATTGGTCATAGATTAGCCGAGGGTGATCAGATTATTTTAGGGGAGTCGGCAGTTTTGGAATTTAGTTATCATTCAGAGGAAAAAGAGGATGGGTAGAATCTTCACTATAACACAGGGACTGGAAAATATGGGCGCTTTGCGCACAGGGGGCCAAGGTTCTGTGTATAAAGGGCGAAGAATAGGCCCGATTATAAGCGCGGTAAAAATATTGCCTACGCCCATCCATGCCGAAAGCGAGGATGACAGTAACTATCGTAATTTTCTGAACGAGGTAGAAAAGCTGAAGAAGGTAAATGAAATACCAAACCCTAATGTAGTTAAGATACTGAATTCGGGGATCACGGAAAGCGGGTCATTACCATTCATTGAAATGGAGTTTGTAGAAGGCCCTGATCTTGAAGAACTGCTGAAACCGCCTCATACCCCAATATTCACCATAAAGGAAGTGATAAAGCTTGCAGATCAGCTGGCAAACGCATTATCACATTGCCACAGTGTAGGCGTAAAGCATGGCGATATTAAAAGCAATAATATTAAGTTCAATATGCACTCGGGCAATTATGTATTGCTCGATTTTGGCTTGTCGGTAATGTCAGACGAGCAGCGGCGAAGCAGCATGCGTCATGCAGGTGCGATAGAATTTATGGCGCCTGAACAAAATGAAGGCAGGATGCTTTTCCAGACTGATATTTACAGCTACGGCATTGTTTTGTACGAACTGCTGGCCGGCCAGGTGCCTTTTCCCTTAAAGGACAATGGTGAAACAGCCAGGAACTCCGTCATGATCTCCCACATGGAATCAAAGGTGCCCGATCTTTTAGAGTCGCGGAGTCAGCACCTGCCTGAAACCTGGTCAAAAGAAAAGCAGGAACACCAGATGCGGGTACCGGGATGGTTGTTAAACATGGTGTCAATTTGCCTTGAAAAGTCGCCCGAGAAACGTTACAGCAATGGCATGGAATTGCAGGAGGCCATTGTGATCAACAGTATTATTGCAAGCCGGCACGAACAAGAAGATAATGTCATTACAGCATTAAAAGCAGAAAATGATAAATTATATGGACAGCTATTGCAATATCAGCAAAAAGCTATTAGTATCAAAAGATCATTTGTAACTGTTTCAAAATCAGCATTTATCGTATTGATATTATTGCTTATTTCCGCCGTTAGTTTTGCCGGATATACGATTTTATCAAAATACAGCATTTTATCAAAATATCCCATTTTTTCAAAAGATTCTATTTTATCAAAAAAAAACAAAGTTCCCCCGCCGGTTAACGTTACCGACAGTGCATCAAAACCCAAACCGGTCGTCTTAAAAAAGAAACCCAGTCCAATTAAAACAACTAAAAAGATTTTGCCCGATACCAGTTCGGTTAAAAGCGAAGACGTGGGAATAAATTTTCCGGTTACGGATACTGTTAAGAAACCAATGAATAATCCGCCGAAATCTGCACATGTTAAAAAGAAAAAGCATAAGAAAAAGAAGAAGTTCTTAGGAATTTTTTAGGGTCAGCCCATAAAATAAACCATTCACCAATCAACCCAATCAACTACTCACTACCTCATGACCACACCCATTTACGCCACTTTTGAAACCGAGTTTCGCGTACGGCCTGATGATATAGATATGTTTCAGCATGTACATAACAGCAAATACTTTGATTATGTGCTGGCTGCGCGTTATGACCAGATGGAGCGCTGCTATGGTATGTCCTTGGAAAAATTTATCGAACGCGGCTATGGCTGGGTGGTACGAACAGCTTATGTGGACTATAAACGCCCCCTTACGCTGACCGATTATTTTATTGTAAAAACCGGTATTGAAACCATCGATGAAAAAGGCTGCCGGGTAAAGTTCTCAATTACTAACAAAGCCACAAAAAAGCTATGCTGTGATGGCTGGTTTGATTATACCATGATAGCTATGCAAACTGGCCGTGCGACAAAAATACCACAGGATATTATTGAGCATTACCTAATTTAGTCATTAGTCATTGAGTCATTAGTCATTGTATGGCAGTTGTTATTTGAACCAATGACATAATGACATAATGACCAATGACCAATGACTAATGACTAATGACTAATAACCTAAATGGCAGTATCTGTATAACGATCAACTTCTTCTACCTGGTTTTCTTCCACACGGGCTAAAACAAAATACTTGCCGACTTTTAAGTTCACCATCCAAATACTCCTGGCATCCTGATCAACGTGAATTGCTGTCAGGACTTTTACATCAGCATACTCAGAATTTATTTGACCCATGATGTCTTGTGGTAAATTGTTTCCGTTCATATACCCAATATGGTAAATAAGATACCCTTTCTTGTTATACAAAGCATGATTTTTTTGATCCTCCGATATAAACTTCACGAGGTAATTTTGGTCCACACTATACCACCTGGGGCTCAGAACATCTTTAAATTGCGTTGTAAATGCGTGTCTTACTTGTTTATTTACAAGGGAAGTGCTTGTAATTACAACGGCACGCAGGGTATCGATCTTTGTGAGTTGCCGGGCAAAAGAACTGCGGACCGAGAGTAACACCAACAGTGCAACAGTGATCCTAAAAAAAGAATTTGTTTTCATAATTTTAATTATTAATACGAATAAATTGGTGGGTCAAATTTCGTTTGTTCTTTACCACTTGTAAATGACTGTAGTCACATAAAAAATTGATCCTGGGAACAGAAAAGGTTCGATGCGTGCGTGGTACTGCATTTGTTACAACTCATTGTATTTCTTTACTATGAAAAACCATTAATTTGCAATCTTATCGTAGCAAAATGAATAAATTCCTATTCACAACCATCTCACTTGCACTATCATTATACGCCGGTGCCCAGCAGGGCAAAGCTTTAACCGCTTTTGATTATCAACATGCGGAAAGTTTTTTGAGTTATAATACCGAACCGCTTATCGACAATGGCAGCGTCCACCCCAACTGGTTGCCCGGCGACCGTTTTTGGTACCGCGTTTTAGTGGTATCGGGAAGTGAATTCATATTAATAGACCCGGTTAAAAAAACTCGTTCCGCCGCATTCGACCAGGAGAAATTAGCATCTTCGCTTTCAAAAGCAACCGGCAAAAGGTATGAAACTGATATGCTGCCATTCCAGAGTTTCAGTTTTTCGGCTGATGATAAGTCCATTATCTTCCAAGCTGATGGCAAACAATGGAAATGTGACTTACAAAGCTACCAATGTATTGTTGATACCACGAGGCTCAGTACAAGCAGCGGCGATGGCCGGAGACAGTTGAGAGGCGAAGGCAGTAATGAAGTTTTATCGCCCGATGGCCAAAAGGAGGCATTTATTAAAGACTATAATTTGTGGGTGCGTGATGTTAAAACAAAAAAGGCAACCCAGCTCACCACCGATGGCATAAAAGATTTCGGCTATGCTACCGACAATGCCGGATGGAAAAGCAGCGACAGGCCGATATTGCTATGGTCGCCGGATTCAAAAAAAATCGCGACAAACAAGCAAGACGAGCGTAACGTTAGCGACATGTACCTTATTACTACCAATGTAGGCAAACCAACCCTGAAAGCATGGAAATACCCGCTACCAGGCGATAAAGAAATTGCCATGATTAAGAGGGTTATTATAAATACAGACGTCCCTAAAGTTATTGAATTGCAAATACCACCCGATGCGCACCGGTCAACCTTTAGTGATGACATTTCAATGGAAGACCTGAATTGGAGCGATGATGCTTCCCGTCTTGCTTTTATTTCCACTACCCGCGATCATAAGAATGAAAAAGTCCGCATTGCCGACGCATCAACCGGCGCTGTACGCGAAGTTTTTGAAGAAACCGCGCCTACGCAATATGAATCGGGATGGGGAAGCGCCAATTGGCGCTACCTGGCGAAGACAAACGAAATTATCTGGTTTTCGGAGCGTGATAACTGGGGGCATCTTTATTTGTACGATGCATTGACCGGGAAGCTGAAAAATCAAATCACCAAAGGCGATTGGGTAGTGACAAAACTGCTTAAAGTTGATGAAAAAAAACGTGAGCTATATTTTATGGTTGATGGACGCGAACCTGCGAACCCTTATTTCAGTCAGTTTTATAAAATAAGCTTTGATGGCAAGCATTTAACTTTGCTTACGCCGGAGGATGGCAATCACGTGGTCACTTTATCCCCTTCAAAAAATTATTTTATCGATAGCTATTCCAAACCTGACATCGCTCCTGTTACAGTATTCCGTAACATTGACGGAAAGCTCATCACTAATTTAGAAAAAACCGATATTTCGAGGCTTGCAGAAGCCGGCTGGAAACCCGTCGCCCCGTTTTCGGTTAAGGCTCATGACGGTAAGACTGATATTTACGGATTGATGTACACTCCTACCCATCTCGACCCTAATAAGAAATACCCGGTCATTGATTATATCTATCCAGGTCCGCAGGGCGGCAGCGTTGGCGGGTGGTCTTTCGCAGCCTCCAGGGGCGATAACCAGGCGCTGGCCGAATTGGGGTTCATTGTGGTACAAATTGAAGGCACAAGCAACCCTTTGCGCTCAAAGAGTTTCCATGATATGAGCTATGGCAACATGGCCGAAAACACATTGCCTGACCAGGTGACCGGAATCAGGCAACTTGCCCAAAGGTATGCTTACATAGATACTGCCCGTATAGGCATCTGGGGCCATTCGGGCGGCGGGTTTGCGACGGCCTGTGCTATGTTCCGCTACCCGGATTTCTTTAAAGTGGGTATCGCCGAATCAGGTAACCACGATAACCGTAACTACGAGGACGACTGGGGCGAACGCTATGACGGCCTTGTAACCCAATCCAATTACGAAGCACAAGCAAATGAGATGTATGCCAAAAACCTGAAAGGCAAGCTGATGCTTGCGCATGGCTTAATGGATAATAATGTACCGCCAGAAAACACCCTGCTAGTTGTAGAAGCACTTGAAAGGGCCAATAAGGATTACGACCTGGTAATATTTCCAAACAGCGCTCATGGCTATGGCGCCTTTTCCCCATATATGATGCGCCGCCGTTGGGACTATTTTGTAAAAAACTTATTGGGCGCCGAACCACCAAAAGAATACCAGCTAAAAGCTAAAACTGATATACGGAATAGCGCGTTATGAAATTTCGGCGCAAATATTGAACTTTACCCGGCATGCTTAATAAAACGATATTCGCAATATCCGGTAGCTTAAGAACCGCTTCATCCAATCATAATATTCTCAGGTTTCTTGGTAAACTGGCGCCTCCCGGTATTAATTTTACCATTTATGATAACCTGGCGCAGATACCGCCATTTGACCCCGGCCTTGACCATGAATCACCGCCGGAAGCTGTTGCCAAACTTCGCAGCTTCATAAACCATGCGGACGGCATCATCATCTGCACGCCCGAATATGCCTATGGAGTTCCGGGTCAGCTAAAAAATGCGCTCGACTGGACCGTTTCAAGCGGCTCGCTGGTTGACAAGCCTGTTGCACTGATCACCGCCTCCACCGGCGGCGAAAATGCCCATGCAGCCTTGCTTTTAATTTTAGGTGCACTATCCGCAAATGTGATAAAAGATGCTGCGCTGCTGATCCCCTTTATACGATCGAAAATGGATATGCAGGGTAATATTATTCATGAAACTACGATGGAAAGTTTAAAAAAGGCGTTTGATAGCCTGTTGAATGTCGTTAAATCTTAAAGTATCAAATGTCGCATCCCACTGAGCGTTCGGGAACGGACAATGACATTAAGTTAAGAGAAATTACCTTCTTCACCCTCTTTCCGCCGCAGGCGAAGAGAGGGTCGACCAGCGTAGCGCCCGTCGGGGTGAGTAAATTGTGCGCCAGGCATTTACGCCAAATATCGCTCGCATAATTGACTCACCCGGTCTTTGCTTCGCTCGACCACCCTCTCTTCGCCTGCCGCGGAAAGAGGGTAAAAAACAATTTAAAAAAGATTACTTTCCTTAACTGATTTGCACCCGTGCAAGGCAAAATAAATCTTTAAGACTAAACCTCTACCGCCAATGGCCTTAGGCCTTTACTATCAATCAATTTCCGTATTTTATTATACAGCGTTTTAGGTTCAAATGGCTTTTCAATAAAATCATCTGCCCCTGCATTTTTGGCCTCCTCTTTTTCCTTTTCAATTACTGAAGCCGAAAATGATAATATGGGGATATCTTTCCTGGAGTCATTCATTTCACTGCGGATTTTCCTGGTAGCTTCATTACCGTTCATAACGGGCATGTGAGTGTCCATTAGTATCAGGTTATAGTTGTTGTTTTTTAATTTTTCCACCGCCTCCCATCCGTTTGCGGCCACGTCTACATTAATATTCCATTTTTTAAGCATTTTTACGATCACAAACCGGCTGGCGGCATTATCCTCTGCCAGTAAAACCGATTTGTTTTCAAATTTTGGAAGATCATACAAGTGCCCCTTATGATCCGGCTTTTTAATTTCACCAGCCAATTGATACCAATTGGTAAAAGTAAAAGTAGTTCCCACCCCTATTTCGCTGTCAACTTTTAATGTGCCTCCTTTTAATTCTACAAGCTTCTTAACTATAGAAAGGCCTAACCCGGTACCGCCAAATTTTTGCCATGTTTTATCTTCAACTTGTTCAAACCGTGTAAATATCCTGTCTAAAGATGATTTAGGGATACCAATTCCCGAATCCCTGACCTTGAATTCGAGAAGTACACTCTCTTCTCTTTTTTCGAGCATCTTAAGGCTCACCGTAACATTGCCTGAATTTGTGAATTTTATGGCATTGGTAGTAAGGTTCATTAAAATTTGATTTAATCTTAACGAATCGGCCATTATCATTGGCGGTATATTTTTATCTATATCGCAGATAAGGTCTAATCCTTTTTTACGGGCCATAGGCGCGGTTAAGTCGCAAATATTCTGCACCGTGCTAATAATTTCGGTCTCCGCCCTAATAATTTCGGTTTTTCCCGCATCGATCTTAGCACTTTCCAGTATATCGTTAACGATGCCAAGCAGCGAATGTGAGGAAATTTCCATCAATTTTACCATTTCTTGCTGTTCTTCATCGAGCGGGGTATCTGCTAAAAGTGATGTTAGGCCAATAATGGCATTTAATGGTGTCCTGATTTCATGACTCATATTGGCTAAGAAGTTCTCTTTAATAACCTTGTTTTTTTGTGTTTCCTCCATTGCTTTAAATAAGTCCTTCTGGTAACTTTCCAGTTCTTTATTTTTTTTTACTATTTCTCTTTGATAATTAACGAGGGTTATCAGCGAGTTAACCTTGGCATTTACTATATAAAGATCAAGCGGTTTAAATAAATAATCTACAGCGCCTTTGCTTAATCCCTTTACAACATCGGCCGAACCCATAGAATATGCCGTCATTAAAATAATCATTATGTGTTCGGTTAAGGGATTATTTTTAATCAGATCCAGTAATTCAAAGCCATCCATTTCAGGCATTTTTACATCTATGAGCGCTATTGATATATCCTTGTCAATACATATTTCAAGTACATTTTTTGGAGACGTAGTTGTAAAAACGTTTAATCCGTCGCGTTCTAAAGAAGATTCCAATGCGCTTACGTTATCAGCTCTATCATCAACAATAAGAAGGTTAATATTTTCTGTTAAATGGAGGTTCATAGAATACTATTAATTCAAATTAATTTAATTTTAATTAATTAACTGGTAAGATATTTATGTTATTAATAATATGTTACCAGTAAGTGCCTGAAATTTTAATGATAGTTGATAATGAAACAGATACTCATGTTTTAGAACATTTTAGTCCTGTCGTCATAAATTAATATAGGGTTAGGTAAATTATAAATATAATTGCCAAGATAATAAATTATATAACATAAACCAACAAGAAATTTCTTAATTTTTAGTTACGGCGCACTGCAAGATTAAGATTACTGTTACACTACAATTTTTTAATGAATTTGTTTCGCCAAGCCCAAAGATTCCCTGCCAATTTGGCAAATTATTTTATTTGGAACAAGCATTGATAAACGAGGTTATCAAGAAACATTTAACTCAATTAAGATAGAAGACCATGCAAGAAAAAGGCACAATTTCGATCCATACCGAAAATATTTTCCCGATCATTAAGAAATTTTTATACTCGGACCACGAGATATTTTTGCGTGAGCTGGTATCCAATGCCGTCGACGCTACCCAAAAAATAAAACGCCTTAGCTCACTGGGCCAATACAAGGGTGAGCTTGGCGACCTGAAAATTGAAGTGGCTTTTGATGAAAAGGCGAAAACAATTACCATATCCGACCATGGTTTGGGAATGACGGCTGATGAGATCAAAAAATATATCAACCAGATCGCATTCTCGGGCGCGGAAGAGTTTATGGAAAAGTTTAAGGAAGCCAAAGATGCTAATGAAATTATCGGCCGTTTTGGCTTAGGCTTTTATTCTGCTTTTATGGTAGCTGATAGTGTAGAAATACAAACGCTATCGCACCAGGAGGGCGCCGAACCTGCCCGCTGGGTTTGCGATGGCAGCACGGAATTTGAGATCAGCGAGGGTAACCTGGCCGAAAGAGGCACGGAAATAACACTTCATATCAATAAGGATAATGAAGATTTTTTAAGCAAGCACCGCTTACAGGAAATATTAGATAAGTATTGTAAGTTTTTACCAGTTCCTATAAAATTTGGTTCAACCACCCAGGAGGAAGAGGATGGTGTGGATGAAGAAGGCAAGACTAAATACAAATCAATTGAGGTTGATAATATTATTAACGACACCAACCCCATCTGGACCAAGGCGCCGGCTGACCTGAAAGATGAAGATTATCTTAATTTTTACAAACAGCTCTACCCTTTCTCGGAAGACCCACTGTTCTGGATCCATTTAAATGTGGATTATCCATTTAACTTAACCGGTGTTTTATACTTCCCGAAACTTAAAAACGATTTCGAGATACAGCGTAATAAGATAAAGCTTTTCTCGCGCCAGGTATTTATCACAGATGAGGTAAAAGATATTGTACCCGAATTTTTAATGCTGCTGCATGGGGTGATCGACTCCCCGGATATTCCGCTCAATGTATCCCGCAGCTTTTTGCAGGCCGATAGCAGCGTCAAAAAGATAAACACTTATATCACCAAAAAAGTTGCTGATAAATTGGCAGATTTATTTAAAAGCGACCGAAAAGCCTATCAGGAAAAATGGGCTGATATAGGCGTGTTTGTGAAGTATGGCATGATAAGCGAAGACAAGTTTTATGAGAAGGCAAAAGACTTTGTTTTGCTTACAAACACCAAAAAAGAGAACTATACTTTAGAAGAATATAAAGATAAGGTAGCGCCCGAGCAAACCGATAAAGACGGCAGGCTGGTTTATATTTATACCAATGATCCTGATAAACAGGATGCCTTTATACAATCAGCCAACAAAAAAGGCTATGATATTTTATTGATGAATTCCCCTATCGATAACCATTTTATTGGCCACCTGGAGCATAAGCTCGAAAAAACATCTTTTAAACGTGTAGATGCCGACGTTGCCGATAAGCTGATCAAAAAAGAAGATGCCCCGGAGCATGTACTTACCAAGGAACAAGCTGACAAAGTGAAAGTTATTTTTGAGAAGGCCATCAACAAACCAGCCTATAAGGTTGAACTGGAAAGCTTAAATCCGGATGAGCTGCCTGTAACAGTAACAATGGATGAGTTTATGCGCCGGATGAAGGAAATGGCTGCAATGGGCGGTGGTATGGCCTTTTATGGTAGCATGCCCGATAATTACAAAGTGATCATTAATGCGAACCATAAGCTGATCAGCCGCATTGTGAATGAGGAAAATGAAGAAGTTCAGGCCGAACTTTCCAAGCAGGCCTTTGACCTGGCGCTGCTTTCCCAAGGTTTATTAACCGGCGCCGAACTTACTGAATTTGTGAACCGAAGCGTTAGTTTGATTTGAGTTGGTTGATTGGAATTGGTGAATAGTTGATTAGGTTGGATTGAGTTGATTAAGTTGGTTGATTGAGTTGATTAGGTGAGTAGTTGATTGAGTTGTTGTAAGAGTTGTAAAGTTAGTAAAGGCTGAAGTTATTGGGACCAGAAATGACCAATGACCCCAATGACCGAATGATCAGCCACTTACCCAATCAACTTAATCCAACCTAATCAGCTCAATCAACTCAATCAACTACTCACCTAATCAACTACTCACCTAATCAACCTAATCAACTAAGTCAACTAAAAAATTCCTAATTTAGAGTAATGTTATAGTTCTTTTATCGTTAAATAACTACTAAAGCATTAACTATGAAAACTTTAATGAAGTTATTTTTGATGTTCGCAGTTATTTTGGGCGGTTTAAATATGGCCCATGCGCAAAACTCAAAAAAAGAAAAGCAAGCTGCCAATACCGCTGCGATTAAAAAGATGATGATTGTGCACAATTATGTTTTCAAGGCGGATTATGCATACCCTTTGCGCGGCGGACAAAAAATCCTGAATTATGATTATGATCTCAGGGTTTCAAAAGACTCGATAATTGCTTTTTTGCCTTATTACGGGGTGGCCCACCTGGCGCCTAACCCCGGCGAAACTGAAGGCGGGATAAAATTTACCAGTACAAATTTTATTTATGAAGTAAAACAAAATAAGAATGGCACATGGGATATTTTTATCAAGCCGAAAGACAATAACATTACCGATTGGAGAGACGTGCAGCAACTAAGGCTGAGCATTTCTCCAAAAGGATATGCAAACCTGCAGGTAATCAGTAGTAATCGGGATCCGATTTCATTTAGCGGATATATCGCGGAAAAAAACAAAATGTGAAAGCTTAATCCACCATGATGCCCGCTAAAAGTTGATTTATTTAAACTAAATGGTATTGTATTTGTTTTAACTATAGATTACTGGTTTAATTATTAGTTACAAATAAATCAAATCGCTATGAAAAGTTTAAGTAAATTAATTTTGGTATTTACCCTAATATTATGGGGTTTAAATACGGCCATAGCCCAACAATCATTAAGGGGTGATAAAGCTAAGAAAGCCGCCGAGGTAAAAAACTTGATAAGCAATAAAGATTTCGTTTTTGAAGCGACCAAGGAAGGTATGCATAAAGGCGGGGTTCCTTTAAAATATCATAAATATGATGTAGCAATTGCAAAAGATACGCTGGTTGCTAATTTACCCGGTGCAGGCAATGGGCCTTTAAAAGTTTCCAGCAGGGATTATACTTATAACGAAATGAAGCGCAAAAATGGTTATGATATTATTATCAAGCCGAAGTCGGGCATAACAAGTGATGTAAAACAAATAAAAATGGAAGTCACTCCGCAGGGCCATGCTTCAGTTCGCGTTATGACTACCAATCGCCGGGGCCCTCTTGAGTTTGATGGATATGTAAAACAGGAGGATTATTAATTTAGAGGTTGGTGACTGGAGATTAGCGGTTAGTTTAGTCCGAAAGTCGGCAAAGTCACTGCCTACCGGCAGGCAGGCGAAAGACAGAAGCAGAGATTGAGTTAACCAAAATAGGTTATGACCAATGATTATTTATTAGTCATTGGTCATTATTTTATTAAGTCATATTATAACTAAATCAAAATGACTTAATGACCCAATGACTTAATGACCTAATGACCCAATGACGATCTCAGATATTTACCAGGAACAACTCGCGCACTTTGGCTAAAGTATAATCTATCTCTTCTTTGGTGTTATATTTTGAAAAGGAAAACCGTATGGACGGCCTTGAGGGGTTTGCACCGATGGCGCTAAGCACATGCGACCCAATGTCGGTACCTGAACTGCATGCGCTGCCCCCTGATGCGGAAATTCCTGCTATATCAAGATTAAACAGCAGCATATCGGCCATTTCCATTTCGGGAAAGGACACATTTAATACAGTGTACAAACTTTTATCAGGATCAATTTCGCCGTTAAACGTGACGCCAGACACTTTTTCCCTAAGCTGATCTATCATATAAGTTTTTAACATCTGGATGTATCGCTGGTGTTCGCCCATTTCGCTGTAAGCAATTTCGAGGGCCGTTGCTAAACCTACTATACCATAAAGGTTTTCTGTTCCTCCGCGCATATTTCGTTCCTGTGATCCGCCATAGATCATCGGTTTTATTTTCACCTTATGATTAATGTGTAAAAAACCCACGCCCTTCGGACCATGTAATTTGTGGGCCGCACATACCATAAAATGCATTTTAAGCTTGCTCAGATCATGCGCATAATGCCCCATTGTTTGCACCGTGTCACAATGGAAAATCGCGTTATGTTGTTCGCAAAGGTCACCAACAAATACTACATCTGTTAGTGTGCCAATCTCATTGTTAGCATGCATCAGCGATACAAAACTGCGCTGATTATTTTGTAAAAGTGTTTCTAAATGCCCGTGATCAATATTGCCTGTGCTATCTGTGTCAACAAAGCTTAATTTTATGTGGCCGGCTTTCTGCATTGCTTCAAGCGTATGGATCACAGCATGATGCTCCAGCCGACTGGTTATAGCGTGCTGTATTTGGTTATCTGCAATTCCGCAGCGGATAGCAGTATTATCGGCCTCCGTCCCTCCGCTGGTAAAAAATATCTCGGACGGCGAAGTATGCAGTAAGCCGGCTACTGTTTTGCGCGCTTTTTCAATCAACGCCCTTGACTCCCGGCCATGACTGTGAATTGATGATGGATTGCCATAATTGCTTTCCATAACCCTATACATTTGTTTCAGCACTTCGGGGTCAAGCGGTGTGGTGGCAGCATTATCAAAATAAACACGCATGGGTTAATTAGTGAATTAGTGAGTTAGCGAATTGGTGAATTAATGAATTAGTGAGTTATTGAATTATTAAATTATTACCTTTTCAATTAGTGACTAACAAAGCTTATTTGTTTTACAAATCACTAATTCACTAATTCATTAATTCACCAATTAGCTTAAAATCTCTTTTATATCGGCAATTATTTTGTTCGCTAAATTATTTGCGACGGTTTCTGAATTGCCTTCTGAGTAAATACGAATGATGGATTCAGTATTCGATTTACGCAAATGCACCCATTCCTGATCAAATTCTATTTTTAAGCCGTCGATCATGGTATGGGGCTGCTTTTTATATTTCTCCTCAACCTTCAGCAACAAGGCGTCAATATCCATCTCGGGTGTTAATATTATTTTATTTTTTGAAATGTGATAACCGGGATATGTACTTCTCAAAATGGAAACCGGTTTACCAAATTTAGCAAGGTGCGTTAGAAATAAAGCTATACCGACCAGTGCATCTCTGCCATAGTGCAGTTCGGGGTAAATAACACCGCCATTGCCTTCTCCGCCTATCACTGCACTAACCTCTTTCATCTTATTTACCACATTCACCTCACCTACCGCCGCGGCATGGTACTGGCCACCAGATTTCTCTGTTACGTCCCGCAGAGCGCGGGTTGATGACAAGTTCGAAACCGTGTTGCCTTTAACGTGCTGCAAAACATAATCTGCCACCGCAACCAATGTATATTCCTCGCCAAACATGTTACCATCTTCGCAAACAAAACAAAGACGGTCCACATCAGGATCGACCGCAATACCCAAATCAGCCCTTTTATTTATCACTTCTTTTGAGAGCGCAGTAAGGTTTTCCGGTAAGGGTTCGGGGTTATGAGCGAAATTTCCATCCGGATCGCAAAATAACCCATAAATTGTTTTTACACCCAAAGCTTTCAATAAAGCCGGAACAAATATTCCGCCGGTTGAGTTAACACAATCAATGGCTATTTTAAATTCGGCTTTTTTAATTGCATCGGCATCAACCAGGGGCAAAGCCAATATCATATCAATATGCTTTTGCAAATAGTTCTCCCCGCTATTAAGTTTTCCAAGCTCATTTACTTCAGCGTATTTAAAATCGCCTTTTTCGCCAATTTCCAATACTTCTTTACCTTCGTCATCGCTGATAAATTCGCCTTTGGCATTCAGCAACTTAAGTGCATTCCATTGTTTTGGATTGTGACTGGCGGTTAGTACGATGCCGCCGGCAGCGTGTTCAGCAGGAACCGCTATTTCAACAGTTGGTGTGGTGGAAAGGCCAAGGTCGATCACATCAATGCCCAAACCCTGAAGGGTGCCGGTAACCAGGCTGTTTACCATACCGCCTGATATGCGTGCGTCACGACCTACAACAATTTTTTTTATCCCGGTTTTTTTAACCGCCCATGTACCATAAGCCGATGTAAATTTCACTACATCAAAAGGCGTTAAACCCTCACCTGCTTTACCGCCAATGGTACCTCTGATCCCCGAAATTGATTTTATTAACGTCAAAGCGTAAATGTTTGAAATGCAAAAATAAAAATATTTAAATGAAGCATCGCATAATTCGCGCTGTTTTAAGCCGCATTTTATTGGCTATATTTGTCCTCGTCTTAACAATATCATCACAAACGCAATGCCAGAACAACTTTTACAACTCGACCGGCATTTATTTTATTTCATTAATCATGACCTGGCAAACCCATTTTTTGATTGGATAATGCCTTATTTGCGCACCCCTAAATTCTGGATACCGCTATACCTGTTTTTAATTGGTTTTTTTATTTTGAAGTTTAAAAAAACCGGCATCATTATTATCATTCTGATGGCATTATCGGCAGGGTTTGCTGATTTTACAAGTGCAAGCCTTATAAAACCCGTCTTTAAAAGGGTACGCCCCTGCCGCGACGCGGTTGTTTCAAAAACAGATATTAAACGGGTGGACTGCGGACCTGCGTATAGTTTCCCATCAACCCACGCTACCGATCATTTTGCGGCGGCATTTTTCATGATATTTTTATTTTATAAAAAATGGCACTGGATATGGCTTTGGGCAATATTATGGGCGGGCACAATTAGTTTTGCCCAGGTATACGTAGGCGTACATTATCCGATCGATGTTATCTGCGGGGCAATTTACGGGATATTTGTAGGGTGGCTTTTTGCGATGCTATTTAAGAAATTGCAGCCGGGGTTTGTCTGAACTCGAATTTTTCGAATTAAGGAATTTTCAGAATTTCCTGCGGGAAGTTTAACTTTCATCAAAAAACAATTCGAGAAATTCTTTAATTCCAAAAATTCGAGTTCAGACAATATTAAATCCGAAATCGAACATCCGAAATCCGAAATAAAAAAATCGTAACTCGTAAATCTAAAATCGTAAATCCCCCTACCCTCTTAACTTATCCAGCAGTTCACTCAACTTCCCGGCGTCTTCTTCGCTTAAATTATCTTTGAGAAAATCCTTGGTTTTAAATTCCGCGTCCATTTTTTCAAGGATTTCTAAACCCAAATCACTGATACGTATATCTACTGCCCGGCGGTCTTTTGTATTTGTACAGCGTGAAACCAGCCCCTTTTGAACCAGGCGGTCCACAATACGCGAGGCGTCCGACATTTTATCTATCATCCGTTCCTTTAGTAAATTCACGGTTGCCGGGCTGGGATACTGGCCCCTTAGTATTCTTAAGATGTTAAACTGCTGCTGCGTAAGGTTATGCTTCTCGAACTTGCAGCGAAATAAATTATTTATCCATCCGTACGTATACGCGATATTGATAACCATTTTATGGTAATTATCCTCAAATTTGCTGCTTTGGATTTCTTCATCTATCCGCATGATCTGTATTCCACTAAAACTCAAATATCCTTATTTATTTCGGATTTTCGATTTCGGATTTCCTGCGATTTTCCGTAATCCCAGGGACAATGCAAGCATTTGTTTTTACAGCAATAGCCGCGTTTTAAATGATATTCTTTTGTAAAAACAAAATTGTCATCGTCATTTATATAATAATCAACATTCTCTTTTAGCATCAATTCAGCAATTTTACAAAAATATTATCACCAAAATACTTTTTTAAATGTATCCCGTTGCCATGTAAGGTCCATATTTGTTTTGGTTGTGTATTTTGTATGGTTTGCAAAATATCGCTCCAATCAACATGGTCCGAGATAAACAGCGTATCCTGCTTGTTAACCTGCAAATTCTTCCATCCCGATGCAAACAAACGCTTTACGCCTTTTGCATTTATATAACTATCAAAAGTAAATGGCGGGACTATATAAACAAACTCTTCCTGATTTTTCATCAATTTACGGCTATAAACCTGGTAATTACCTGGCGGAAACCCCATTTTTTCGTAAATATTGTTAATGGGCATAATACGGTAATGTGCCAGTATCTTCTTTTGCGGAGCATACTTACTGATCAGGTTGATCAATCGCTGGCTTTTACCCAGGCCATAAGCGCCAAGGAGTATATTAATCTTAACTGAATTTAGCTTTTCTATTTCGGCAACCGGATCTGGATGTAAAATCGCAGGATCTGCAAAAGTGCTTTCGGTTATCAATACATCAGCTTTTACCCATTCAATCGGTTCGCAGGTGGCGTCTGCTTGCAGTTTGTAATCGCCGGTGTATAAATATCTTATACCCTCGTGTTCCATCAACACCTGGGCAGAACCCAGCATATGCCCGGCAGGTATAAGGGTTATTTTTACGCCGCCAAAATTAAAAGGTGAATTATAGGGAACCGTATTTAAAACCTTAGCCGTATTTTTCCCATACCGCAGTTGCATAAATGCGAGTGTAGCTTCAGTACCATATACATTGGTATTACCACTAACAGCATGGTCTGCGTGCGCGTGCGATATAACAGCCCTGTTAACCGGAAGGGTGGAATCAATATAAAAATCTCCGTACTTACAATAGAGGCCGTTAATATTGAAACAAACAAAATCGTCTTTTATATTCATTAATTATAATGATGGGCATGAAGTTGTTGTTTATCAATATACTTTTAAATCTTAGTTTATTCATTGCCGTCCGCTTTAGCGGGCGGAATAGATAGTCCCTAAATCTGGCTTTAGCCTAAATAATATGGTGGCTAAAGCCTTTGCCTATCTCTCTACTATTCCGTTGGCTAAAGCCAACGGCAATGAATATGCTTGTTAAATGCATTATTCGACATTTTTTCCCACCGCTTGCCTGGTGGGTATTCGTTTTGACTATTTTTATATTCAATGAACCAATGAACAAAATTTCTTATGCAATTCTAAAACCTGTGGAATAACTAATTGATTGTCGTCATTTACGATCACATAGTCGGCCAATTCCGCCTTTCTTTCTTCAGGTAGCTGTTGCGCATTGCGTTTCTTTATTTCAGCGCGGCTGAGCCCATCTCTTTGCATAACACGTTTTATCCGGGTTTCGAGCGGGGCCTGTACCATAATGGTATAATCGCACAACTTATAGGAATCGCTTTCAAATAATAGTGCTGCTTCTTTTAAAACGTAAGTGGCATCACAAATATTTTTAAGCCAGGCGTCAAATGCCCTGAACGTGGCCGGGTGCACCAATGAATTTAGCTTGGCCAATTGCTCACTATCATTAAAAACAATGGTGGCAATATGTTTCCGGTTTAAGGCGCCATCATCAAAATAGGCATCTTCGCCAAAGGCCGATTTAATTTCGCTGATAAGTACCTCATCAGTCACCATTACTTTTTTCGCTGCTTCATCAGCCGAGAAAACAGGGATACCCAGTAGCTCGAATATCTTGCTAACAGTGGTTTTACCACTCCCGATGTTTCCTGTCAGGCCAATTTTGAGCATTACTTTTTGATGATAAAATCAACATTACGCGGTTCTATTTTTACGACCCTGCAATATTCGGGTATTTTAGAAATTACAACAGTTAAGGTTTTATGGCCATGCAACCGCCATAGGTCCATATCTGCTGTTGCTTCAAAAAAATCTTCATCTATTTCTTCATACCTGCTCAACGAGGTGGTAAAAGTTACCTTGACTTTTTGAGGAAATATCTTTACATCCTCATTATTACGGTTATTAATTAATTTAACAGGTACTTCTAAAATCTTTTCGGTAAATTCATCAACCGGAATGGTTACTTGTATATTTTTGGGATATATACTCAGATTTCCTTCTTTCACAGGCTCTAAATTTACAGTGGTATTAACCGTTTCGTCCACACTATCAAGCTTTAGCGTATCCGATTTCCATTCTGTTATCTTATCAATAACATTTGATGGCCCGTTTACAATAACATAAGCCGGCTTGAGTATAAAATTATCCGATTGATAAAATTGATGCTGAAACTTTATATCTGCAATTAAGTGTACCGGTATCCTTTTTACTTTCCGGTTCGAAAAATCAAAATAAAGTGTGTCGGGGCTAAACCCTGTAATTTGCTGGTGGCTATTTCTTTTACTATTGATCTGATCTATCTGTGAATTAAGTACCACAAAACTTTTGTTTTCAAGGGAACTAAGGTCAACCGAGATAAATTTGTTACCGGCATCTATCTTCGAGAAGAGCATATCCCAGCCTGTCCCGCTAATGGTTGCATTAACTGTATCAGCCTGTAAAGAATGAAAGGCCCGACGCTGAGGGGTGTTCCTGAAATCTAAAACTTCTTTAACGGTGTACTTATAAGGGTTTGACAACACCGTAACTATCCACGCCAAAACAGCAAGCGCCAGGCATGTAAAAAATGCCGATACCCTTCTTCGCTCAATTGCCGATAATTTTATTATTGCCATTTTAGGAAGGTTAAAGGCGAAAGGTTAAAGGCGAAAGGTGAAGAATGAGCCCCTTGAACCTTTGCCTTCACAATTTTGAGGTAAAAGGCGAAAGGTAAAAGGTGAAAGGTAAATTCACTTATAACCTTTTGCCTTCCACCTTTTTCCGGCTTATTTCGTTGGCGAAAGATAAACCGGCTTAAAACCTTTTGCCTTTCACCTTTCGCCTTTTACCTCTTTTATTGCATCGGTAAAAGGGTGAACCACTTAAAACCTTTCACCTTTCGCCTTTTACCTCTCTTACTTAGTAACTGCGGGCGGCGCATTCAACGCCTTCGATGCTTCTAACGATATTGCCGATTTATCGAAACGTATCTTACCATTATCAACTTCAACCAAAAAAGTTGTTTCGGCAACCTCAACTATTCTTCCATGGATACCGGCTGTGGTTACCACCCGGTCTCCTTTTTTTAGTTCGGTAACATATTTCTTTTGGTCCTTTTGCTTTTTCACCTGCGGGCGGATCATAAAGAAATAAAATACAACGGCTATTAAGCCGAATGTAATTATTTGCTGCGCACCAAAGCCGGTGGAAGCTTGTAATAAAATAGTTGCTATCATTTTTTAAATTTAATTATTTTTTGAGTGGGGGGGCCGTTAATTCTCCAATTAAATGCACCATATTTTGCGCAGGGACGGTATTGGCTGTAATAGTGATCAGCTTATCCTGCAATCCGGGTGTTTTGCCCTCGCTGCTAAAAGTAACATGAATAACGCCGCTTTCGCCGGGTTTGATCGGGGTTTTGGGCCAGGTTGGCTTGGTACAACCGCAGGATGCATAACCATCGGTAATGATCAAAGGAGATTTGCCCGCATTGGTAAATTTATAGTCATAGCTGACCTTGTCTCCTACCGGCATTTTTCCAAAGTCATGACTCTGCTTTTCAAATTTCATTACCGGGGCATTTTCTGCATTGGCTGTTGTGCCGGCTGTTGCACTGCCTGTGGATTGATGGCATGCTGATAATAGCATCCCTGCAGCTATTAAGCTAAAAAACAGTTGTTTCATTGTTTTATTCGTTAATAATTTATCTTTCAACGGCACTCATGAGCGCTGCGCTTTAGTTATTCTATTAATCCTCTTCCTATTTTATTAATTTTATTTTCGCCTTTCAATTCGGTTAAAATCTTGTCTAATATACCGTTTATAAATGAATTACTTTTTGGCGTACTAAACTCCTTCGAAATCTCAAGATATTCATTAATAGTTACCTTTACAGGGATGGACGAAAAATTAATAAACTCGGCTATAGCCATTTTCATTAATAAAGTATCCATCATAGCTATACGGTCGGGCTCCCAGTTTTTGGTTTTGTTACCAATCATTACCTGGTACTCATCGTTATGCCTTATTGTTTCTTCAAAAAGATCGACAATAAATTCCCGGTCCTCTTCCCAGTTCCCCGTTACCTGCGCCAGTTTGTTCTGCTCCGGTACATCAAAAGCAAAGTTTTTAAAAGTTTTTGCTATCAATGCCTGCAAAACATCTTTATCTACCGGCCAGTAAATAAATTTATCTTCAAAAACCTGCTCGGCCAATGACGACTTTAAAATTACTTTTTTGAAAATAAATTTTATAATGTCCTTATCAGAATGTAAGATATCGCCGGTCTTTTTAAGATATTCTTTGTACTCGGCCGAATTTTTCAAAATAATAAATAGCGATTTGGTCAACTCCGGTTCAAAGTCCCAGGCAACTTTATATTTCTTTAAAGCGGTTAAAAACTCTTTATTTTTTTTCAGGGAGAGAATAAACCTGTTGCTTAGTATTTTAACATCGGCATTAAGGTCATCGGCCGTAGGCAAATGCTTATTAGCCCTGTCCTGGGCATCATTGGCAGCATAATCTACAACTTCCGAAATTAACGACAGCATCCAGATATACATTTCATATACCTTGTCAATACTTTGCAATAAATTTTTTTCATGTTGTTTTATGTCGCCGCTATGTGATTGATGATATGCGTATAACGACTGTAAAACTTTTACCCTTAGGTGCCTGCGATTTAACATTGTGGTAAGAACGATTTAGTCCGCCAGCCGGCGGTGCTGTTTATGTAAATTAATATGATGATTTAACTTTTTTAATATCTGTTATTCTTTTTTCCGCAATTTTATTCGCGGCCTGGATGGTAGAAATGTCTTCTGATTTCGAAAGTTTTAAAACATTGCGTGTTGCTTCATAAATATTTTCTGTTAGCTGCATAGTGCGTTTTTTGCTAAACCCCATTAGTTCCGAATAACAATTTATAACACCACCGGCGTTGATCACATAATCAGGGGCAAACAGGATGCCCTTTTCAAGCAGCATCCGGCCATGAATAATTTCATCATCCAACTGATTATTTGCCGATCCGGCAATGATACTACATTTAAGTTTTTTTATTGTTTCACTATTAATTGTAGCCCCCAATGCGCACGGTGCATAAATATCGGCATCAACATCAAAAATACTATTATTTGATATTGCTTCAGCACCATATTTTTTGGCGACCTGCGCAATACGATCTTCATTAATGTCGCTGGCATACACTTTGGCGTTTTCTTCGCGCAGCAATTTTACAAGGTTTTCGCCTACATGCCCTATCCCTTGCACTATAATTGATTTCCCGGTTAAGTTGTCATTCCCATAAAGTTCTTTTACGCAGGCCTTTATTCCCATAAAAACACCTAAGGCTGTTATCGGGGACGGATCGCCGCTGCCGCCAATGCTTTCGGGCACACCGGTAACATATTGGGTTTCCATCCTGATGTATTCCATATCCTTCGGATTGGTCCCTACATCTTCGGCAGTAATAAATTCGCCGTTAAGGTTTTTTATAAAACGCCCGAATTTACGCAAAAGGGCCTCAGTTTTATCCTTACGCGAATCGCCTATGATCACCGCTTTACCACCGCCAAGGTTAAGCCCAGTTATAGCGGCCTTATAGGTCATGCTTTTTGATAGGCGCAGCACATCCTGCAGGGCATCGTTTTCTGTTTTGTAAGCCCACATGCGTGTGCCGCCCAATGCGGGGCCAAGCGTGGTATCATGAATAGCTATTATTGCCTTCAGGCCCGTTTCAGGGTCGCTGCAATACACAACTTTCTTGTGACCATACGCTTCAAGCTGGCTAAATATTGATTCTACGGGGTTAGGTACAGGCATCAGTGGTGGAAAAGTAAATATTTATGCACCGGCAAAAGTAGCTGTTTTTTTTATAGTGGCAAAGTATTCTTTGGAAAGTTCATAGTTCATGGTTCATAGTTCATAGTTTGACCGGGGTGAATAGCCAAAAGATATAGCAAACCCGCACCTTCAAGCGTGGAGGCTTAAACAAGCGGAGGCGGGAAAATCGGAAAGCTGGAAGGATAATTGGGTAAATTAGCTTATAAAAACGATCTTAGACCAGGAGGAAGAACTTTTGCAAATATTTTGGGGCGTACCCCCGCTGGTAGAAGCGGGTTCAGGCCATACGTTCATACGCCTGCAGGCATTAGGCGCGGCTTACGCGCGGAGCCTGCGCACGGCCGGTATCCACTTCTGTCCTTTACGCAACTTCTTATCCCCGCCCCTTCAAGCGTCACACGCTTGAGTGATATCGTTTTGAGCGTCCACGCTCAAGAATGAAAAATGATATGGGGTGCGAAACTTGTAATATCTTAAACCTTCTGTTTTTATTCGAGCGTGGACGCCCAAAATCTCCTGTTAGTCCGGATTTATTAATCCTGGACTTAATTTCTGTGGATTTGTAATCCACGGCAAACGGGGGTTTAGCGCAACATAAATTAAAGGTGTTTTAGCGGATTGCAAATCCGCCATCATGTTGGTCGAGGATTACAAATCCCGACCAACATGAAAGACGGAAAGAAAGAAGAAATCAAGAAGAATCCGGAGGTCTGAGGTCGGAAGTCAGAAAGATGAACACTGAAGCTAAAAAGTCTCCCCTACCGGGGGAGATTTAGAGGGGGCTTCGTCCCCGCAGGGTTCTCGAAGAGGACCCTGCGCTGTATTAAAATAACGAATATCGAGTGCCTGACTATCTTTTGCCTGAACTATTTCGGGTGTTACATTTCGGGTAGAGAGTAATCGTTGATAATATAGCGTATTGATATTTCTTTCGAGGGTCCTGACACTCCATTGTTGTTCAGTGGCTTCTTTCAAATAATACTGCCTTGCTTTTGGGTCGTCAATACGCATAATTAACCTGTTATGGCTCCATGTCAAATTTCTACACAGTGTGTAGAATATTTCAGGTTCCGGATAGATGGTGTAGAATTGCCTCATAATTTAGAAAGCATTAACGCCGTTTTAATACACCAGGGCAAAACACAGCCGGAAAGACTGCTGCAACTAAACACCATTGCCATTATCCAGATGCGGTCATTACTTAACAGCAAACAAATAAAAAACCTTAAATAACATGGCAAGGTTTTAAATACAAAACCTGCCCATTACCATGAAAACATGGTTGATAATATCATTTTATTAATTGTACCTTCATTGATTGTTTTGAACCGGAAATCTTAGAGCAATAAAAAAGGCGACTTGCGCCGCTTTCTTTCACAAGGGAATAATCCTTACTGTGATTTGCTTAAAAAAAGAAATCCCACGGAGTACGCAGGATTTAGAAATTCTTCGGCTTATAGCCTTATTGTGAAAAGTCTTTCAGAACTTGTGTTGCCAAGATAATACTTTATTTATAACATACAAACTAAATCTTAAATTAATGAGCAAAATTCTTGGTCTTGATCTCGGAACAAACTCCATTGGATGGGCTATTAGAGATACTTACTTACTGGACAACCAATTTGAAAAATACGGAGTACTTACTTTCAAAAAAGGAGTAGGTGTTGAGAAGAGCAGTGAGTATTCTTTTGCAGCGGAAAGAACAAAAAGACGGTCAATTCGCAGATTATATCAGGCTCGAAAATATAGGCTTTGGGCAACTTTGGAAGTGCTGATTGTTAACGGCTACTGCCCTTTACACATTGACGAACTTGATAAATGGAGGAAATACAACAAGCCTAATGGTCGAACATACCCTAATTCAAAACCATTTGATAATTGGATCAAATTAGATTTCAATCAAGATGACAAACAAGATTATACCAGCCCATATCAATTACGTAAGGCCGCTTTGAAAAGAAAGTTGGATAAATACGAATTAGGTAGAATATTTTATCACATTGCTCAAAGGCGGAGATTCAAAAGTAGTCGCAAATCAGGTGATAAAGAAAATACCGCAGTTTACAGTGGCAGTAGGGAAAGTGGCGCGGTCGGCGTAAATGAGATTAAAGACTTAATAGTGCAAGAAGGAACTTTAGGAGCAGCTTTAGCCTATATAGAAACCGCGGGTAACAGAGTTCGTAATCGCTACACTCTTCGTAAACATTACCAGGAAGAAATTGAAAAAATATGTGAAAGTCAAAAAATTGAAAGAGCGTCCGACTTTTTCAAAGAAATCAATCAAGCCATATTTTTTCAACGACCACTTCGCTCACAAAAAGGTTTGATTGGGAGGTGTACTTTAGAACCGGAAAAATATCGATGCCCAATTAGCCACCCATCATTTGAAGAATTTAGGGCTTGGGCTTTTCTTAATAACATAAAATACAAGCCTTCAAATGAACTGCAATTAAAATGGAGTGAACTTCCTTTAGCCTTAAAAAAAGAAATTTACAATGATAAGTTTTTTAGAAAATCTAAGGACTATTTTGATTTTGTTGAAATTGAAGATTTTATTAAAAAGAAAGGATATAACTGGAAGTTTAACTATAAATCCAAAACAACAGTTTCTGGATGCACTGTTTCGGCCAGATTGAAAGAGCTTTTCGGAGAAGATTGGAATAATTTGATTATTAATACCGGCAAGAAAAGAATAAAAAGAAACAAAGACAAAACTGAGGCAGAACATCCAATAACTTACAGTATTTTAGATATCTGGCATATTCTGTTTTCATTTGATGATGAGGAAGCGATAACGGAGTTTGCAAAAGAAGGGCTAAAACTAGAAGATGAACAAATAAAACTATTTCATACTGCATGGAAATCTTTGCCGGATGGCTATGCGATGTTAAGCTTGCATGCTATTAATAAAATATTGCCCTTTTTAAAGCAAGGATTTATTTATACCGAGGCCGTACTCCTGGCTAATATGCCTGTGACATTAGGAAATGAATTTTGGGAACAGCACGGCACTGAAATAACCTCTCATATCTCCGACCTAATCAATGATAACCGAAATCAAAAACAGATCTTAAACATTGTTAACAGCCTGATTGCTAAATATAAGTCATTACCAGATCAGGATAAGTATGGTGTTAAAAATACTGACTATCAATTAGATGAAAACGATAAAAAGCAGATAGAAAACTTAATTATAGAAACTTATGGTGATAAAAGTTGGGAAAGTAAAAGTATTGATGAACAAGACAAAATAGTAAATGATGTGACAACTAAATATAGAGCATTTTTTGCAGATTATAACAGAGATTTTAAAAAGTTGCCCCATTTATTAGATACTATTAAAGATTTTCTACATGACAATTTTGGAACTGATATACAAGATTTAAACAAATTATACCATCCGTCTCAAATAGAAATTTATCCCAAGGCTAAACCTGATATGGAAGGTAAGATATTTCTTGGAAGTCCCAAAACAGGGGCATTTAAAAACCCGATGGCGATGCGCACATTACATGAGTTGCGTAAACTCGTAAATTATTTGATTGAAATTGGCGAAATAGATGACGAAACGCATGTTGTTGTTGAACTGTCCCGAGAACTAAATGATGCCAACAGGAGATGGGCAATTGAAACCTGGCAAAAGAGAAAAGAAGAAGAAAATCAAGAGTTTGCATCTGCAATTGCTGGATTGCTAAATGAATACCCCCAAATACAAGCTTCAGATAAGCAGGAGGATAAAGAGAAATTTCGATTATGGTATGAACAGTTGCCGTTTAAAATAACTTATAAAAAAGAACCAGTAAAAAAAGATAATGATAATGATCCCCGAAAACATGATTGGGTTAATTTATCTAATCAAATTATTAATCAGGTAATACAAGAAAAAGATTTGGTAAAAAAATATAAATTATGGAAAGAACAAAAATGCATTTGTTTATATACTGGACAAATAATAAATATTACTGACTTATTTGATGAAAATGTTATTGATTTTGAACATACAATTGCAAGAAGTAAATCTTTCGATAATTCACTTTCAAATTTGACAGTATGTTATGCAGATTTTAACAGAAATACGAAGAAAAACCAACTTCCAACTAGTTTAAGTAATTATGAAACGGAAATAAAGCCTCGATTGAGAGACTGGGAAGATAAAGTCGACGCCATTAAAACCAATATTGAATACTGGGAAAAAAAATCGAAGCGTGCAACTGATAAAGAAGATAAAGACAATGCTATACGGCAAAAACATTTATGGCAATTTGAATTGGAGTATTGGGATAATAAGTTAAATCGGTTCAAGCTTGAAGAAATAACTACCGGCTTTAAACACAGTCAAATTACAGATACCCAGCTTGTCTCAAAATATGCCTTTCATTACTTAAAAACCGTATTTAACCGTGTTGAAGTTCAAAAAGGAAGTGTTACCTCTGATTTCAGAAAAATTTATGGCATTCAACCAAAGCTTGAAAAGAAAGACAGAAGCAAGCATTCACATCACGCTATTGATGCGGCTGTGCTGACTTTAATTCCTACTGCTTCTAAAAGAGATGATGTTCTTAAAATGACTTATGAATATTCTGAAAAATATCGAAACAAACAATATCATGAAAATCCATACCCTGGGTTCAAGTTATCGCATATCAAAGAAATTGAAGATAACATTTTAATAAACAACATTACAAATGACCAAACACTAACACCTGCCAAGAAAGTTGTCCGCAAACGCGGGAAAGTTGTTTATTTAGAGAATGAAGGGATTAAGCTCAAAAATAAAGATGGGAATTTTATACCTAAGATTGCAACTGGAGATGCTATACGGGGACAATTACATGCTGAGACTTTTTTCGCTGCCATAAAAAAAGTTAAAAGAGACGAATTGGATAATCCGCTGAAAGATAATAACGGTAACTTTTTATTTGAAGAAGAATTATTTTTTGCGGTTAAAGAGCCGCTGGTTTATAAAGCAAATACTCAAAGCCCCGGCTTCAAAACTTTAGATGAAATTAAATCTTGTATAGTTGATCCGCATTTGTTTAAGATAATTGAAAAACAAGTAGGTGAGAAACCCCTAAAAGAAGCATTTGATGAAGGTATATGGATGTTAAATAAAAGTGGAGAAAAAGTAAATAAAATCAGACACGTCAGGATTTTTGTAAGAGATAAAAAACCATTAAGAATCAAGAAACAAACCTTCGCATCGGAAAAAGAGTTGATAAATGTCGCTTCTCGGGAACACAAAGAATATTATTATGCCGGTAATTCAAGCAACATTCTATATGGCCTTTATCAAGATGGCAAAGACAGAGGGTTTGAATGTCTAAACTTATTTGATCTGGTGCAGGTCCGGCGGCTGACACAAATTTATTCAATAAAAGATTATTTACCGACTACTATAAAACACGCTCGATCTAAAAAAGAAATTCCTTTACACGCAATTTTAAAAGAAGGTCAGAGGGTAATTTTCTTTGAATCAACTCTTGAAGAAATAAAATCACTATCGAAATTCGAAAAATTAAAAAGATTATATAAAGTAAATCGTTTTTTCAGCTCTATAACGGGTCAAATACAATTTCAGCATCATTCGGAAGCGCGTCAAGATAAAGAACTAGGTTATGGCGGGTCAAGTATTGATTTTAATAATTTAACTCCACGTTATTTACTAAGTCCTATAAATTTTAACTTTTTAATTGAAGGAAAAGACTTTGAAATAAGTCCATTAGGAGATATAAAGATTCATTAATAACCCATGATCAAACGCACCCTCCTTTTCAGCAATCCGGCATACCTCAGCAAACGCAACGAGCAGTTACTGATAGAGCGACCGGACACGCCAGTTAATCTTGGCGAAAAGGACAATAAGCGTTCGGTACCGATCGAGGATATTGGGGTAGTGATATTAGATCACCAGCAAATTACAATAACCCAAGCCGCTTTGGCAGCATTGCTGCAAAATAACGCCGCCATCATTACCTGCAATGATACCCACCACCCTGTAGGTTTGTTTTTGCCGTTGGATGGGCATGATGTCCAAAGCGAACGTTTCCGGCACCAGATCGACGCTACAGAGCCGCTTAAAAAACAATTATGGCAGCAAACCGTAAGCGCTAAAATATTAAACCAGGCGGCGATATTGAATCAACGCGGTATTGAAATCGACAACCTGCTGCATTGGGCAAAAAGCGTCCGTTCAGGCGACCCGGATAATTATGAAGGGAGAGCCGCTGCTTATTACTGGCGGTATATATTTGGCGCCGAAACAAACTTTTTTCGCCGGCGCGAAGGAGAAGCCCCCAATAATTTGCTAAATTATGGGTATGCCATATTGCGGGCAATGGTTGCCCGCAGTTTAGTTGGCTCGGGAATGCTGCCTACGCTGGGCATCCATCACCGTAATAAACTATAACGCCTATTGCCTGGCCGATGATATTATGGAACCCTACCGGCCCTACGTAGATAAAATGGTTTGCGAAATAGTGGACGACGGTGAAGATTTTGAATTTATAACCACCGAACTTAAAGCCCGGCTGTTAGGCATTGCTACAAGGGATGTACATATTGAAAAAGAAAGCAACCCGCTAATGGTGGGGCTACAGCGTACTACGGCTTCGCTTGCTAAATGTTATGAGCAAAAAAGCCGTAAAATTTTGTACCCGTTAATACCAAGCCCCACCCAACCCTCCCCGGTAGGGAGGCTTTAAAAAAAAACGAAGTTAAAAAGTCTCCCCTACCGGGGGAGATTTAGAGGGGGCTGGGGCTGAATCATGCGTTTTAACGAATATCGCATTTTGTGGATACTTGTACTATTTGACCTGCCGACCGAAACCAAAAAAGACAGGAAGCTGTACGCCAAATTCAGAAAAGAGATTATGGCTGATGGGTTCGGCATGTTCCAGTTTTCGATTTATCAAAGACATTGCAGCAGCCGCGAAAATGCAGATGTGCATGTTAAACGAGTAAAAAAACTGCTCCCGCCAAAAGGACACGTCGGGATTTTAACAGTCACGGATAAGCAAATGGGAATGATGGAAATATTTTATGGCAGGGAACAACAATCGCTTCCCAACGCGCCACAGCAGTTAGAATTGTTTTAATGAAAAAAGCCCGATCGCTTTTATAAGCAATCGGGCTTTTTTTCTTTTTGTAATTTCTGCGATAAATACCTTTAAATCAATGCGATAACAAGGGGTATGTTGTGCCAAATATCGCAAAGAACAAATCTGAAAGCAAATCACAACTACGGAAGTGGAATGGCTGATATTGCCCTTGTTGTGCCAAATATCGCAAAGAACAAATCTGAAAGCAAATCACAACGCCCAGGCATGAGGATAAGGGCATGCGCTTGTTGTGCCAAATATCGCAAAGAACAAATCTGAAAGCAAATCACAACATGAGCACGATCAGTTACCGCGAAATGATAGTTGTGCCAAATATCGCAAAGAACAAATCTGAAAGCAAATCACAACGGTGATGGATGCCTTTAACGACTACATATTGTTGTGCCAAATATCGCAAAGAACAAATCTGAAAGCAAATCACAACTTCGTGCCACGGGGAAATCATTTTTCGCATGTTGTGCCAAATATCGCAAAGAACAAATCTGAAAGCAAATCACAACTACGGAAGTGGAATGGCTGATATTGCCCTTGTTGTGCCAAATATCGCAAAGAACAAATCTGAAAGCAAATCACAACTCGCCATCAATGGCATTACAAATTTTTTAGGTTGTGCCAAATATCGCAAAGAACAAATCTGAAAGCAAATCACAACAAGGCAAGCCCTTTCCTATGATAACCGATGGTTGTGCCAAATATCGCAAAGAACAAATCTGAAAGCAAATCACAACTAACAAGGCAATACAGGCGGTTGTAGCGCAGTTGTGCCAAATATCGCAAAGAACAAATCTGAAAGCAAATCACAACAAGTGTTTTTATATTTAAAATCAATTTTTGGTTGTGCCAAATATCGCAAAGAACAAATCTGAAAGCAAATCACAACATGCGCCTGCGCGGATATAAGTGCCACAAAGTTGTGCCAAATATCGCAAAGAACAAATCTGAAAGCAAATCACAACTAAAAATCTTAGGATTGAAAAACTCCCGTGTTGTGCCAAATATCGCAAAGAACAAATCTGAAAGCAAATCACAACTATTTACATCATGCTCCGGGCGCGGCCTTTGTTGTGCCAAATATCGCAAAGAACAAATCTGAAAGCAAATCACAACTTCATTCCTCACATAATGTAACTTTTATCTGTTGTGCCAAATATCGCAAAGAACAAATCTGAAAGCAAATCACAACTATCCATAACATCGGCTTTTTGTGTTGATTGTTGTGCCAAATATCGCAAAGAACAAATCTGAAAGCAAATCACAACTTTCCGAAGTCTCCCGACTTCGGAAAGTTGTGATTTGCAATTAGCCTTTAAGGGCATTTCCCCCCTCTATCGCGTGAGTATACCGCGCGGGCCCAAAGAGTGGCGCACATGCAAATCAATGGACCCGTATGTCTTCATTACCTGTCAGCCGCCCGCCGTGAACGGAAAGATATCCTTCAGACAAAATCGCCGGATTAAATTAAACATCCAAAATTAAAAAATCAGCCGCAGACAATATTGGGATATCATTAAAAGGATGCAATACGAGTAAATCCTGGTCGCCGCTAATGATGCAGGACGCCCCGGCGGTTACAGCCAGTTCCAGGACATGTTGCCTTTAGGGTCGCGGCAGGCGTTGATCCGTTCTGTCGGCTCCACAGCAAGGGCGTTGGAGATGATATTTTCAATAAAAGCCAGGCGGGTTTCCAAAGAAACGTACCTTTCAAATTTAGGGCGGGAGAATACGTTAAAATATTCAGCAGCGGTCTGGGCAGATACCAATAAAGTGCCGGTTTCCCTGGCTTTTTTTAATGCTATACGGCCTCCGAATGTTCATTCATTAAGGCCCTTAACAGTATATTGGTGTCCAGTATCCAGAACTCATTACTCATCCTTCAGCAATTCATCCAGTTTTTCCGGGGTCAACCCATTGGCTTTAGCTTCGGCAGTGGCTTTTTTCATGATGGTGAAAAGCTGTTCATTGGCAGGCTTGCCGCTGAAAAAATCGTTCAGCCAGGCGTTGATATAGGTCTCCGCCTTTCTTTTAACCGATATATCGGCTTTTTCAAAAGCACGTGCAATGTAGGGAGGAACAGGAATAGATATATTTTCCATCAGGTGTTTATTTAATCATTATTCAAATATACCAAACATCCGGCAATATTAAAAAATCTTGTAAACAAGTCCTAGGTCATATCGTATAACCTTTTTCATGGAAAGCTTTGTCTGCCTCCACGGTTACTTTATCAGCGAGATAGGCAATAAGCAACGACTTGATTTCCTGAAGCTCTTCTACCCGTTGGTCGTTCCTGAACATTTTGAGGATTCCCAATTGTGTTTTATTAAGTGCAACATAAAAACTCAACAGTATATAATTTTAAGCACCGTCATTAGTTGGTTACCTCATAGCTTATATTTGTAAACCCTGCAAATTGCTGTAAACACATAATAGGCTGTATAACAGGTGGTTATATTGATGTAAACCCAAAAATGTGTAAACCTTTGTAAACCATGTTTTGCCGCTGCCATTCGCGATGGGAAATGGCGCCGGGCCATTAGTGACTATCCCAAATATCGCTTTTCCCGGCAGGTCCCCGCAACGGCGGCTCGTTATACTAATCCTCAAATTTTACTAATTATATTAGCGGGATTTCGTATATTTGTATAACCCGCCTGTCACCGGCTGCTGACCCGCCGGAGTCCTTCACGGATATTAAAACGCTGAAAAAATAAAAAAAAGCGGGCCGAAGCAAGTTTCATGCCACATTGTTAGCGGGATTTCAGTTGTTTTAGTATGTTAATATACAGATAGTTAAGTCATATTTTTCTAACTTTTTTGCTCTAAAACAGGATAAAAACCTCCAAAAACTATGACGGGCTAAAGCCATTTAGCCTGGCAAAACGCAAAAATTATGACGGGCTAAAACCATTTAGGTTGTCAAAACGTAAAAATTATGACGGGCTAAATATCTTTAGGTTGGCAAAACGTAAAAATTATGACGGGCTAACCACCTTTAGCCCGTCATAAAACAGGCTGATCGGTTTAATTTTGTCTTTCGGCCTTCCCGGCTTGCGGACTTTCCGACTTCTTCCTACTTTTGATCTTTCGGACTTTCGGACTTTTCCGACTTTCCGGACTTCATCCATGAAAGACCTCGCTTACCTCAATAAATTTTTTTATAAATATCGCTGGCGACTTATTCCGGGCGTTATATTCGTTATAATTTCCAATATTTTCGCCGTATTGTCGGCGCAGGTTATCCGGGTGGCATTTGATTTGGTGACCGAAAATATAAGCACTTACCAGCTTTTTTTAGGTTTCCGCAGGCAAAGTGTCATTTATGATATATTCGGCTCAAGCCTGTTATTATTTGGTATGCTGGTGCTGGCACTTGCCCTATTGCGCGGTTTATTTTTATTTTTGATGCGGCAAACTATTATACTCATGTCGCGCCATATCGAGTATGACCTTAAAAACGAGATATACCATCATTACCAGGAATTATCGCTCGCTTTTTACCGCCGCCACAACACCGGCGACCTGATGAACCGGGTAACCGAAGATGTAAGCCGGGTGCGCATGTACCTGGGCCCTGGTATAATGTACACCATAAATACGGTCGTACTTTTTATTATGGTGATCTGTGCCATGTTAACCGTTAATATCAGGCTTGCCATTTTCTCCGTGTTGCCTTTACCTGTTTTGGCGCTCATCATATATTATGTACATAGTATCATAAACTACCGCAGCGAAAAAATACAGGAGCGTTTATCAGTATTGTCGAGTTTTGTACAGGAAAATTTTTCGGGGATACGGGTTATTAAATCTTATGTCCGTGAGGCATTTGTGCGTAAAAGTTTTGCTTCCGAGAGCGAAAACTATAAAACACATTCCATGGCCCTTGTAAAAGTACAAGCTGTGTTTTACCCGCTGATGCTCTTGCTGATCGGATTAAGCAACGTCATTATCATGTATATCGGCGGCATAGAAGTAATGAAGGGAAATATCACGTCGGGTAATATTGCCGAGTTCATCGTTTATCTTAACCTGCTTACTTTTCCGGTTATAGCGTTGGGGTGGGTCACTTCGCTGATCCAGCGGGCCGCGGCTTCTCAAAAACGCATCAACGAATTTTTGCACCAGCGACCCGAGATCATATCCCCGGCTGTTGCCAAACAAACAATTAAAGGGCACATAGAATTTAACAACGTGTCCTTTACCTATCCCGATACCGGCATACAGGCTTTAAAAAATGTATCATTTACTGTATACCCCGGCGAAATGGTTGCGATTATCGGGCGCACAGGCGCCGGAAAATCAACCATCGCTAATTTAATTATGCGAATGTACGACTGCACGGGAGGCGATTTGCTGATTGACGGGCAATCGGTGAAACTGTTTAATTTGGAGGGCTACCGGTCGCAAATAGGCTTTGTACCGCAGGAAGTTTTCCTGTTTTCGGACACTATTGCCAATAATATTGCTTTCAGCGCCGATACACTGGATATGAAGGCAGTGGAACAGGCCGCAAAAGACGCAGCGGTTTACACTAATATCATGGAGCTTGAAAAAGGGTTTGAAACCCTTATTGGCGAACGCGGGATCACGCTTTCGGGTGGGCAAAAGCAACGTGTATCCATAGCAAGGGCAATAGTTAAGCAACCACAGGTACTCATTTTTGATGACTGCCTTTCGGCTGTTGATACCCGGACAGAAGAGGAAATATTAAATAACCTGGGTCGTAATATGCTGGATAAAACAAGCATAATAATCGCCCACCGTATATCAACTATAAAAAATGCCGATAAAATACTAGTGATGGATAATGGTGAAATAATTGAACAGGGCGACCATCAATATTTAATGGATAAAAAAGGTATTTATTTTGAATTATACGAAAAACAACTGCTTGAAGAAGAAGAAAACGTCTGAAAATTCACTCTTATTGTGCTATAAGTGTGATAAAACGTGTAATTATATTTGAATTAATACTTGTACTTTGAAAATTTATTTATATTTATGCCAGCTAAAACTAATTACATTAAAATTTATATATGGGAGATTTTGAAAACAGAGAGCGGGAAGAGGTTTTTTCGAAGAAGGTGAGAGCCGGCAAGAGAACTTATTTTTTCGATGTAAAGGCAACGAGATCAAATGATTACTACGTTACTATTACTGAAAGCAAAAAGCGTTTGGAAGACGGTGTTTTTATTAAACACAAGATCTTTTTATACAAAGAAGATTTTGAAAAATTTGCAGAAGGTTTGAAAGATACGATAGAATACATAAAAGCAAACCAGGAAGTTGTTGAAAAGCGCTATGAATACACCGAAGCGCCAGTGGTTGCTAAAACTGCTGATGAAGATTTTTCATTTGAAATATAACCTAACAATCTAAACTATATTATGAAAAAAACCTGCTGAGGCAGGTTTTTTTCTTCTTGTTCATTTTAATGTATGGACCGGAAACCCTTATCAAATCTGTAGGGCAGACGCATTAAAAGGAGACCCCGATGGGGTCTAAGCACACGGTTTTAGGGTTTT
Organism: Mucilaginibacter sp.; assembly: GCA_036758125.1. Lineage (GTDB taxonomy): Bacteria > Bacteroidota > Bacteroidia > Sphingobacteriales > Sphingobacteriaceae > Mucilaginibacter. The sequence goes on along the minus strand of DAIOXE010000002.1, from coordinate 160,186 downwards.
CTATAAACAGGATACTCCCAAGGGAGTTAAAAACCATCAGGTAAAAGAATAAATGGCTCCGGAGGGGCCACCTGTTTATAGAAAATTTGTAATAAACCTGAAAGACTCCATCGGAGTCACCTATGAATTTGCTTGGAAGTCATGACTGTAACCAATTATTTTAATGCGTCTGCTCTGATCAAATCTGATTTTTTAAAATCACAGGTAATTTTTTCTGTTATCTTTGCACGATTTTTATCGAATTGCTGATTGCATTGAAAAAGTTTAATTAGGTTTTCATTTTAAAACCTAATCAACTATTCACCCAATCAACTTAATCAACCAACAAAAAATGGGTTTACAATGTGGTATAGTGGGTTTGCCGAATGTGGGCAAATCAACGCTTTTTAATTGCTTATCAAACGCCAAAGCACAGGCGGCAAACTTTCCGTTTTGCACGATAGAGCCAAATGTCGGGGTAATTACCGTTCCGGATGAGCGTTTAACAAAGCTTGCTGAAATAGTGAAACCTAAAAATATAGTGCCAAACGTTATTGAAATTGTTGATATAGCAGGTCTTGTTAAAGGCGCCAGCAAAGGCGAAGGCTTAGGCAACCAGTTTTTGGCTAACATACGGTCCACAAATGCGATAATCCATGTACTACGCTGTTTTGATAATGATAATGTGATCCACGTCGACGGCTCGGTCGATCCTGTCCGTGATAAAGAGATCATTGACATGGAGTTGCAGCTAAAAGACCTTGATTCCGTTGACAAAAAACTACAGAAAGTAGAAAAAGCGGCGAAGACGGGCGACAAAGAGGCAAAAAAAGCATTTGATGTTTTAAACGTTTATAAAACCCATTTGCTTGCCGGAAAGTCGGCGCGTACTGCCCCTGTTGCCGAAGAAGATAAGGAATATATTGCCGATATATGGCTGCTCACTGCAAAACCAGTGATGTATGTTTGTAATGTTGACGAAGCTTCGGTCAATACAGGCAATGCATACGTGGAAAAGGTTAAGGTAGCCGTTAAAGAAGAAAACGCCGAAGTTCTGGTGATATCAGCCCAGATAGAATCGGAAATTGCGCAATTGGAGACCTATGAAGAACGGCAAATGTTTTTGGATGACTTGGGCCTGGTCGAATCGGGAGTAAATAAACTGATAAAAGCAGCTTATAAACTGCTTAACCTGGCTACCTATTTCACTGCCGGTGTTCAGGAAGTTCGCGCCTGGACCATTACCAAAGGATTTACGGCCCCGCAGGCAGCCAGTGTTATACATACCGATTTTGAAAAGGGATTTATCCGCGCCGAGGTGATTAAATATGAGGATTTTGTAAAATTCAACGGTTCGGAAGCGGCTATTAAAGAAAACGGTAAATTAAATGTCGAAGGTAAATCTTACATCGTCCAGGATGGCGATATTATGCATTTCAGGTTCAATGTGTAGCCGCAATAGTCTTTATATTTACAAATTCAAGTATGCCGTGCCGGCCAAGCTCACGGCCATAGCCTGATTTTTTGATACCGCCAAATGGCAGCCGCGGGTCTGACTTAACCATTGTGTTGATAAAAACCGACCCGCAGCTGATCTTTCGGCCAAGCGCAATACCTTTTTCTACGTCTTTGGTCCAGATGCTGCCACCCAAACCATAGCGTGACTGGTTAGCCAGTTCGATGGCTTCATTATCATTTGCCGCAATAGTTACCGATGCCAGGGGGCCGAAAGCTTCTTCATCAAATGTTGCCATGCCTTTTTTAACGTTTAACAGCAAAGAAGGCTGAAAATTGGCGCCGTCGATGTTTCCGCCTAATTCTAAACCAGCGCCGGCTTTTATAGAATTTTTCATTTGTTCGTCAAGCTTCAGGGCCAGGTCAACCCTTGCCATTGGACCAGTGGTAATACCTTCCTTGTAAGGATCGCCTTGTTTTAGTTTGCCGATCTGTATTTTTAACTGATCAATAAATTCGCCGGCAGCCGGTTTTACAACAATAAACCGTTTCGCGGCAATGCAGGATTGCCCGGCATTTTGCATACGTGATTGGACGGCGATGGTGGCTGCTTTTTCAATGTCAGCATCGGCCAGAACGATAAGCGCATCGGAACCACCGAGTTCCAGAACAGATTTTTTGATGTATTTGCCTGCCATTGATCCTACCGAAGTTCCGGCTTTTTCGCTGCCCGTTAGGGTTACTCCTTGAATAATGTCACTTGCTACGATTTTTTCCACTTCAGGAGTATCTATGATGAGCACCTGGAACACTCCTTCATCTGCACCCGCCTTTTCAAATATTTTTTGAATGGCTAGTGAGCAACCGGTAACATTCGGGGCGTGTTTTAAAAGACCGGCATTGCCGGCCATTAAAGTCGGTGCGGCAAAACGGAATACCTGCCAAAAAGGAAAATTCCAGGGCATAATGGCCAGCACAGCCCCTATAGGCTGGTAACATACGAACGACCTATGGTAACCGGCTTCAATAAATTCATCACGTAAAAAACGTTCCGCATTCTGTGAATAGTAATCACATACAAGGGCACATTTTTCGACTTCGGCTTTTGCTTCAATGATCACCTTACCCATTTCGTTTGTAATGATGGCGGCAAGCTGATCTTGTTCCTTTCTTAAAATTGACGCTGCATTTTGAAGTACATCTGCCCGCTGGGCAAAACTTTTTCCCGACCAATGTGCATATCCTTTAGCTGCCTTTTGCAGTATACTGTCGATAGCGGTGGCATCCATTAAAGGATATTCGGCTATCACCTGCTGGTTATAAGGGAATATTGATTTAAATACATTCATGATAGTTTAATCATTAAATCTATAATGTTTGTAATTGTTTGCGATCAATAACAAAATTTAAAATCAACTTCAATATGCATCGAATGAAATACTGGAAGAGTTACTTAATGGTTTTAAACCGATATACGGATACACACCTGTAACTGCCATAGGGATTAAATTCAGTTGCAGAAAATGGTGGTTGAGGCAAATAATCTAAACACTGTGCCTCCAGGGCAAAGGCTGCGCGGCATCTGCTTTTTTCAGTTCCCTCCATTGAATCTTGCATAAAGTTATAACTGGTAAAATGCAATCCTGGCTCTTCAGTGCACAACTCCATGATAATGCCGCTCTTATCACCCTTTATTCTGGCCACGGGTGTACGGGGGCTGTGCTTGTTTAATAAAAAATTATGATTGTAACCGTTGCCGTTTTTAAGCTGCTCATTATTATCGTTGATACGGGCGCCGATAGTAGTTGCTTTTCTAAAATCAAAAGGTGTGCCGCTTACAGATTCTATTTTACACACCGGTATCATGCTGTTATCTACCGGATTATAACAATCTGCATTAATCTGTATGAGATGATTCATTATGCTTCCGCTATCAGCGCCATTCAGATTAAAAATGACCTTATTGGCCAAATTCGCTATCCTAATTTGGTTAACTGTAGCCTCATAGGCAATTTTTAGCCAGTTATCATCAGTTAGAGCATAGCGTACATTTACTTTTAAATGGCCCGGGAAATCCTCATTTATTGCATTTAAAATACATGTTAATTCAAGAGTCGAGTCGTTTGCCTGATTAACATCCCATACCACCTTTTTTTTGACAACGCAGTTACCATCATAGCCATTAGATGTACCATCATATGCTGAAGTAGAATTGTCAAAATCATCAAGAGAACCGGCAACAACATTTATCTGCATGCCCCTGCTATCAGGCACCATCAAACTCAAAAGTCTGCCCCCGGAATTTGTGATATTTGCTATTAAACCCTGCTTATTCTTTAATGTGAACAAATCTTCTTTTTGGTCACATATTATTTCCCCATGGTTTTCGACAGAAAGGCTATCAAAAGGAGTAGGTGAATGCTCTGACATGCTATTATAGATTAATACATCTATCAAACACTATTTGGTCGGACTAAGAATAAAATTAAATTAAAAAAGGTAGCCGACTCACCGGCTACCTTACAACTAAATCAATTGTATATACTCAATCTATACTTTTTATCTAACCTTAATTAATATAAATGTACGACTTGTAAAATGCAGTTGACATACCAATCAGCCCTAATGGAATTTATATAATAAAAATTTAAATAAAAATCAATTAGTTAAAATACAATATATTAATAACGAGTGATTTACAAAATAACCGAACTTAAAAAATATACATATAATTATTACCGTATTATTTCTTCATAATAGGTTTTATTTAATTATATAGGTCTTTTTTTCTATCCCAACACCGGTTATTGTTAATGACTTCCAGTTACCCGGCAGTTTGCTTTTAACCTGTTCTATTCCTTTCGGCGTAATATCCAAACCGCCAAAACCCATCAAAAGGCTTTGTATAATACCGCCTGCCCCTGTCGCGAAATAAGGATTGGTACCGCCCTTTGTTTCGGCGATCACCCTAAACGGCGGATTTAAATTAGGTTCATAAGCATCCTTAAAAAAATGGTAGGCTTTGTCCCCATTGCCTAATCTTGCATACAATAACGTAAATATTCCCTGTGTCATTGCAGGCGTGCCTTCATTAGGCACACGTGTTTCATAATATTCCAGATCTTTTTTTACCTGTGCCGGTTCGGTTATAGTTTTTAAGGGATATGCCAGCAGGTTAACATCAGCCTGTTTTATCCCTTCTCCGTTGTAGGTTTCAAATTCTTTTGTTACCCCATCCGCGAATTGAAGTATGGGTATATTTTGAGCTACAAGTTCCCAATCGGCATTGGCTTTAATGCCTAAAACTTTTGCCGCTGCTATTGCACTTTGTAAATTTTTTATCGCAGCTGCATTTGTAAATGCGTCATTATCAATATTTTCGGCCCATTCGTCGGCGGCGACTACATCTTTAATATCATAGTGACCGGGCCTGTTGCGTTCAACCCGGCTTGCCCAAAAATCGGCAGTTGATGATAATACCGGCCATCCCTTTTCCAACAGCCATTGCTTATCCTGGGTAACACAATAGTAATTCCATGCTGCTAAGGCCACGCATGCGGTAATGTGGTGCTCAAACGGACCGCTCAATGCCCAAACCGGGGTCTCCTCCACCCCGCTGTCAGCGCTTTCCCACGGGAACATCGCCCCTTTGTAACCATGTGCAAACGCGTTTTGCTTTGCAACAGCTAATCGCTGAAAACGATACTCAACCAGGGATTTCGCAATTTCGGGATGCAAAACCAGCAAAGCCGGATACATCCACAGGTCAGCATCCCAAAAAACATGGCCATTATAACCCAAACCCGATAAGCCCATCGGCGAAGGTGAATAGGCTGTACCTTCGCGCGAAAAGGAATATAAATGGTACAACATGCTATGTACATCCTGCTGCGCCTGAGGATCGCCATCAATTTTAATATCGCTTTTCCAGAGTTCATCCCAGGCTTGCTCATGGTATCGGATCAAACGTTCACGCCCTTCGAGTTTGGCAAACATAGTTAACCGCTCGGTCTGGTTCAGCGGATCAGCATCATGTGCTGATGTTATGGACGAACCAACTATTGAATACCGGTAAGTTTGCCCCCCATCTATAGACTTGCTGAATTTCATCAGGTGCATATTGTTATCCCACATTTCGTGGATCACCCTTGGCTCTTGTCCGTGTTGTTCATTAAATATAAATGTGTTGGAGGCACACAATTGCAATTTACCTGTCGGGCTTTTCGCCGTTGAAGTAAGCAAACTAATGGTTACATGCGGCCTGTCTATTTCATTATAATAATTCTGAACGTCTTTTAAAGCATCCGGCGCTTCCATTATGCTTGCTGCTGTAATGCTCACCGGTTTTTTCGCTGTTACTGAAATATCCATCAAAACGGTAAAGGGAAGCTGCCGTAACGAGTAATAGGTATACTTTACCGAGGCAACATCGCCGTAATCAAAAGTTGTAGTAAAAGCGGCATGCTGCATATCGAGTTGTTGCTTCATGTTGCTTATATTTTTTTCATCAACGCGGTTACCATTGATTTCGAGATACATATTTAATAGGTTAAAGCTGTTCAGGAAATTACTTACACGGCCCCTGCCGTAAAGATCGTAGGCACCCGCAAGTACTACATTTTTTACTTTAAAAGGCTCCGGTGATGATACAATGCCGATCATTCCGTTAGCGACGGTAATGCCATAGTAATTGGCAGGATCAATTTTATCAGCTTTTATTACCCATTGGTCTTGTGCCTGCGCTATTGCGCCGCAAAAGAAAATTACACCGACAAAAACAATTAATAGTTTATTCATATTTAATTATTTAACTTAAAAAATTCGATCTGATTGTTATTAATGGCGACTGCGTAAATAATCCCTTTTGCAGTTTTTATTTGCTTGATATCCCTTACCTCGCCTCTTAATAAAAATCCGGAGGAAACAGGAGAAATGTAATTGAGGTTTTTGCTCTGATCTAACAGCAGGACATTCCCAAAATCAGCGTCATATCTTCCCTCATAGGGCAATACGCCCGAAAAATTGCCTCCGGCCAATAGACCATTTTGAGATCCTGAAAGTTTGGCAAAGCCAAAGAGCGGAGACACCTGCATGGATGAGGGCAACGCTTTAAAGGTAAAATTACCTTTGCCCTTATTATAAAAAATTCCGGATGTAAAAGAATTGGCTATCAATGGCTTACTATTTAATGAATCGCCAAATAATTGTTGAACGGTTTTCCCGGCAAAATCACGGTAGTATAGAAACTTCTTTTTAATCAAGGGCACCTGTTTTTCAATATCCCCCTTACCTAAAAATGTATAATCTTTTTTATGAATGCTATAAGTTAAAATCGGGTCGATAGTACCGTTTTTATCAACGTCGGATAAAAATAATTTGATAGGATTTTCGGCATTGGGTCTTAGTTTTGAATTCCGGCCGTAATTACCGGCTATGATATCCACTTTACCGTCGCCATCTACATCTGCAAGCGTAACCCTTTGCCACCATCCTGACATGTTATCCATTTCAGGGTTAAGACGCTGAACAAATTTGCCTTTTTTATTCATGAAAACTTTTACCGGCATCCACTCACCGGCTACTACCAAGTCCGGCCAGCCATCGCCATCCAAATCGGCAACAGCTGCCGAACGGAGCATACCTGCATATTTCAGTTCATTGGGTAAAGGCGCCTGGTGAAAATGCCCGTGGCCATCATTCATCAAGAGGTACGATTCCGGTATTTTACCAAAATTACGTGCATCAGGCGCCCCGCCGACAAAAATATCAGGATAGCCATCATGGTTTACATCCGCAACAGCTACAGTTGATTTATTAACCTCGATAGATGGTATATCGTTTGACCGTTTAAAATTTCCCTTACCGTCATTGATATACAGGCGATCTGCAAGTTCGGCTGAACCATCTGCGTATTCGTTACCGCCGCTTGCGACATAAAGATCGGGGTAACCGTCTCCGTTCACATCGAGGAAAACCGCGTCTACGTCTTCGCATTGGGCATCGGCAACAAAAGCGGGCTGAACAGATGCCTTAAAACCACCTCCGGGTGTTTGAACAAACAGAACTCCCGGCTGTCCTTTTGCGCCGCAAACATAAAAGTCATCCAATCCATCATGGTTTACATCTGCTACGGCAATCCTGGGGCCTTCCGTTGAAAGCATGTGCGGGATAAGCGGCTGCTGGTCGAAGTCAACAAAATTATTTTCTTTGTGCTTCCAGTTAATATTTAGTTTGGCAGTAATATTCTGTAAAATCGGAGGCTTTTGCGGGAAAAACCGGTTGTAATTAAAATGCCCCCTTGCATCTTTCTGATCTATTGTCCAAAGCTTATCTCCAACAATATTCCTTATTACCTGGTATGTTTGATTTGGCCAAACAATTAATAAACTATCCACTTTTTGTTGTTTATTTAATCCGAAATGCAGCTTCGGCTCAACGGAGGACTGAAATCCACGTGTTAGCATTAGTTCTTCGTATTGCATTTGTTTACCACAAAAAACGTAGGCTTTTACCCCAATGCCGAAGCGGTTATCCTGGCGGCCGGTAAATTTGAGGCTCAGATAATGGGTTCCGCCGGACAGATTTTTATAGATACAAGCAACATGATTAAGGTTATTAGTTACCAGGTCCAAATTCCCGTCATTATTTAGGTCTGCGTAGGCCGCTCCGTTTGAAAGCATCGTATCTCTGATACCCCATATTGCGCTTTTATCAATAAATTTTTCACTTTTTGTGCCTTTAAAAACATAACTATGTGTTTCGCCGCCAGGCATTTTATCAAGCGCAATGTTGTCGAATCCATGCCCTGCTAACATTCTCTGTGTCGTAAGGCTTGATATAAAACTTATATAGTCCATATCAGTAGGGCGTCGTTTTATTCCATTGGCTACAAAAAGATCTTTTATACCATCATTATCAAAGTCAGCAAGCAGTGGGCTCCAGCTCCAATCGGTAGCGGCAATACCATCTATCAATCCATTATCGCTAAATGCTTCACCATTTCCAAGATTCTTTTGAAGGCAATTGCGCGAGTACTGATATTGAAAGCCGCCATCTAAAATTTTCTGTTTATATTGATCATAGGATTCGTCACCGATGTAACTTTTCAGAAGAGTTTCATCAGCAGGCAGCATATCGGCAGTAATAATGTCCAGTTGTCCGTCATTATTAAAATCGGCAATATCGTTGCCCATACTAAAGCGGCTGTAATGGTTGAAGTGTTTGGCGCCTGACTCTGTGAACGTGCCATTATGATTATTGACGTAATAATAGTCGTTTTCGTGAAAATCATTCCCTACATAAATATCATCCCAGCCGTCATTGTTCAAGTCTCCGATGGCAATACCGAGGCCATATCCCAACGCACTGCTGTAAATACCCGATTTTTGAGTTACATCGTCAAAATGCCCGTTATTGTTTAAATACAACCTGCTGCCGGCCAGTTTATTGTTTTTCCTTCGCAATGTGGTATCCCCGTAAGTGTCAACCGAATGGTTCGATTGGTTTAATAAGAAACAGTCGAGTTTGCCATCATGATTGTAGTCAAAAAACGCCGCCTGGGTTGAAAATCCGGAAAAATCAAGGCCGTATTTTACCGACTCTTCCGTGAAAGTACCGTCGTGGTTGTTGATATAAAGCATATTATGCCCCTGGAAACCTAATTTCCCGGCGACAGCACAAACATAAATATCAAGGTAGCCATCATTATTTACGTCAGCCATGGTCACCCCGGTGCACCAATCAGCAGCTCCGGCAACACCGGCCTTATCGGTAATATCTTCGAACTGATAATTTCCCTTATTCAGGTAGAGCTTATTACCGCCTTTTTTATTTGACGTGAAATATATATCCGGCAAGCCGTCATTATTGATATCGCCGATGGCGACGCCACCCCCATTGTAAAAATATAAATAATTTAAAATGCCCGGATAATCGTTATCACTTAAGGTATTGGTAAAATTGATGTTTGTTTTTGTTGAATCAAGCAGTTGAAAAACAGCAGGTTCGGTATTTTTATTTTTACATGATGGTAAACCAGTTCCAACAATACCTAGCATTAAAATAAACTTGAAGAATTCTTTACATTTATGGTTTACCGAGGTAAAATTTACAATCATAATCAATGAGTAGCCGGTTAATTATTGGTCTCTAAATGTACCCAATAATAGTATCCGGAGCAACATTTACTTCATGAAAAAATTGGGTAAATATCGCCAAGGTGGCCTCCAATGCCATTTTTTTATTTAAATTTGAGTCCTAATTATGCATCAAATCTGAATGAAGAAAATTATTGTTTTATTATTGCCTTTCTTAATCTTATCAGTTCTTTATTCTATTCCCGTCAAACAACAAAAAACCGTATTAATTAAATCGTCTTTCTTTAATGTTTATGGCGAATTGGCCAACCCCGCAAATTGGAAAAAATGGAGGCTGGATCTGAATAAAGCCTACCTTGCCGACTCCGGTAAAATTTCAATCAAAAAGGAGAAAAGCTCATTTACGATAAATTTTGCCGGAGAGCAATTGAATGTAAAATCGAGCGGTACCCTATTTAACATCAGCGATAAATGGGTTGATTACAGCTATTTAGTTGTACCCGATAAAATTTGGAACAGAACATTAATTACAGTTTATAAAAATACAAATGCTTTAAACTATTTAATTAGAGCGCTTAGGCCCGCTTCATTTTCAGACACCCATATCACTGATCTTAAAAACTTCATGGAAACTGATAGTTTGTATTATGGCTGCAGGATTTTTAAAACAAAAGTACCAGAGGAAAATCTTATTGTAATTAAAAAAACCGTTTTAGCAAAAAATAAATTCACCGAAGCAGCGAAATCGTTAGCCACGCTGAAGCAATTTCTTAAAACAAACGGCATTTCGCAAATGCAACCTGCAATTGCCCAATTTTTGCCAAGGGGTACAGACTCTGTCCACGTAAACGTAGGCTTATTTATTAATAAGGAAGTCAATTCGGACAAAGTTATTACCTATACGCATATGCCAAAAGGGGGCCCGCTTTATGTTGCTAAATACAGCGGGAAATTTAACGACAAGCAAAAAGTTTATGCGGGCCTGCGCCAGTATTTCACTGATCATCATTATCAATCAGTTATTTTGCCTTTTGAAACTTATCTTGATGACAGATTGCCTGTTAGTGACACCGATAGGATAAATATACAGGTGAATTTTACTGCTTATTTTTAGGATTTGGTGAGTGGTTGATTGAGTTGGATTAAGTTTGATTAAGTTTAAATCGGGTTATTGTATGCAGTTGTTTTTTTAACCTAATCAACCATTCACTCAATCAACTTAATCAACCAATTTCCTAAACAACTGCAACGCATCATTATTCCGCGCCACAATTATCTCTTTCCCATTTTTAGTGTTGATCGGGGCAATATCTCGTACTTCGCCCTTAATAAACAGGCCGCTTTTTGTTGGTGACAAATAATCAAACCAGTGCTTTGAGTTTCCCAGCATAGTAACGCCATAACTGGCATCATACCTACCCACTTCGGGTTTCAGGCCGTAAAAATTGCCTCCTAAAAACAGGTCTTTAATCCCATCATTATTTACATCGGTAACCAATATGCTGAATACCGGCGAAAATTGCGCCCTTATTGGCAAGGATTTCATATTAAACCCTCCTTTACCATTATTATAAAAAACACAGGTTTGCGTTTGGTCAACCGTTAAAACCGATGCTTTTTCTAACTCATCAGCGGTAAAAATTTCATCGATGCTTTTCCCCGCATAGGCATCATACCTGTAAAATTTCTTTTTTAAATATGGTAATTGCTTAATTATATCGTCGTGAAGGTTAAAAGGATAAGCCTTTCCGTCAGTTTTATAATATACCGGGATACATTCTACCTGCCCGTTATTATCAAAGTCGGATACATAGAGTTTTGCAGGATGGTCAGCATCAGCTTTAATTTTTGAGTTAAGGCCATTATTTCCGGCAATCAAATCAATTTTTCCATCTCCGTTAAGATCGGCAACTGTTAAACAGTTCCACCATCCGGAAGAGTTGGCTATTTCTCCGGTTTTCTTAAGTTTACCGTCAACATATTTTAGAATGGTCACCGGCATCCAATCACCGACAACTATTAATGAATTTTTTCCGGTGCCGTCAATGTCTGCCCACTGGGCATCGGTTACCATACCTAATTTTAACAGATCAGGCGCCAGCATCGCCGTCACATCTGCAAAATTTCCATGCCCGTCATTTTTTAAAAGCTTGCTGGATGGTATAACGCCGTACGAACCAGGAACACTTCGGGCGCCAATGAACAAGTCGCCATTTTTATTATTTAACCTTACGCACGATGCGTTGATGGAGATAAGCGGCCATCCATTAAATTTACGCATAAAATTACCTTTTCCGTCGTTTATATATAGGCGGGCAAGCAGGTCAAGTGACCCTGCCTTCTCCATATTACCGCCCGTAACCACAACAAGGTCCATGTCGCCATCATGATCTGCATCAAAAAACAAAGCGCCTATATCTTCGCTGTTTTTATCCAGTGCAAAAGCATATTCTTTTTTCTGAATAAAAGTACCGTTGGGTTGCTGTATAAAAAGTTTGGCCGTATCGCCGGTAGCCCCACCCATAAAGAAATCTTCCAGCCCATCGCCATTTACATCAGCGACAGCCAGCTTAGGCCCTTCGGTTGATAACATTTTAGGTATAAGCCTTTGTTCGTCAAAATCTTTATAATCATTTTCCTTATGGTAAATATCGCCCTTAATGCTTGTGGCTGTTATATTTTTATAATAGGGCTTTATATTCCGGTCAGCAGGCTTGAAGGCCAGGTCAGCATCCGACTGTTTTAGGGTGATAGTTGTATTGGTTTTGATGTTTTTTAACACCTGCATTTTCATGTTCGGCCATATTACTTTCAGGCTATCAATCATTTTAGATGTGCCGGCGCCAAAGTTCAAAACCGGCTCAACGCTGCTTTCAAAACCCCTTGTCGGCATTTGCTCTAATAACTGCTGCATGCCGTTTGTGTAAATAGTAACTTTTGCGCCTATGCCAAAAGTGTTCATGCCGGTGCCTTTTAGGTTAACTTTAAGATAGTGTGCATGGGTGCGTTCCGAAGTCATATTTCTATAAACAAAGGCCTGGCCGTTTTCATTATTCACCACCAGGTCAAGATCGCCATCTCCATCAAGATCACCATAGGCGGCTCCGTTACTGAAAGCGGGCGTGGAAAACCCAAGCGGGATGGATTCATTTTTAAACCGCAGATTCTTTTGATTGACGAAGCCATAGCTGGTTATAGGTGTTTTAGGTATCTTATTTAATATCTTCTTGCTTTTAAATCCGCCATTTCTTACCTCGCTCATTACCTCGTCACTGCCAAAATACGACAGAAAATCCTGGTTTGTTAAATCCCTGCTAATGCCGTTAGTCACAAAAATATCTTTCCAGCCATCATTATTAAAATCAAAGCAGAGGGCACCCCAACTCCAATCAGTAGCATTCACACCGGCCAGGCCGGCTATCTCGCTAAAAGTGCCATCGCCATTGTTAAGCTGTAAACAATTAGTTGTAAACTGGTGATGAAAATCACCTTTTAATTTGGCATTGTAAACATCAAACTCATCAAATTTGGTGGTAGTTTTGAGGCGGTAGTCATTTTCGGGCAGCATATCTGTGGTAAACATATCCAATAAGCCATCGTTATTTATGTCGGCCATATCCGACCCCATCGATGAAAGGCTCATGTGACCCATGGCATCGTTGCTGATTTCTTTAAATGTACCGTTATGCCCGTTCTGGTACAGGTAATCGTGTTCAAAAAAATCATTTGAAATATACATATCGTCCCAACCGGTATTGAACATATCACCCGCGGCCACTCCTAAACCAAAACCGATTTCACTGCCATATATTCCGGCTTGTGCACTTATGTCAACAAATTTCCCATTATCATTTCTATACAATCGGTCGCCGTTCAGCGGATCGCGAACGTTCCGGATCTCGCGGTTGTAGCCAAAACTGCCGATTGGCCGGTAACTGTTATTTAACACAAAACAGTCCAGGTCGCCATCGTGGTCATAATCAAAAAATATGGCCTGGGTGCCTAATCCTTTATCAGCCAGACCATATTTTGCAGCTTCTTCCATAAAAGTACCATCCTTCTGGTTAATGTATAATTCGTTGGCCCTATCGGCGTTTCCCAGCCCGCCGCTGTTGCATATATAAATATCCAGCCAGCCGTCACCGTTAATATCAACCATTGTTACCCCGGTATGCCACCGATGATAAACATTTAGCCCGGCTTTTGAAGTTACATCCTCAAACTTCCAGTTGCCTTTATTAATATATAATCTGCAATCGCCCTGGTTTGAAGTAAAAAATATATCAGGCTTGCCGTCATTATTTACATCGCCAATAGCCACACCGCCGCCATTATAAAAGTTACGATAGTTAAAAACATTGAATTTTCCGTCCTCAACCACTTTATTATTAAACGTTATGCCTGTTTGGGAGGAAGGCATTATTTGAAAAAGGGCATCCTTCGGATTAACACGATCAGTGTGGTGACATGAAACAAGAAAAAAGGACAAAGTGGTAAATACTACAGCAGCAATCCTGGCTCGCATAAAAATATAATCTGTATAAAAATAACAAAACAGAGTAGTATTTGCATACTACTCTGTTTAAAAACCTTGTCAACGTTTATTAATAACCCGGATTTTGTTTCAGCTTGGGGTTTGAAAGTAATTCAGGCGCCGGTATCGGAAATATAAAGGTATTATTATTACCATCATCAGGTTTAGCCGGATTACGGGCTCCGGTAAAATAATGTGTGCCCGTTGCAACTTCAAAACGGATCAGGTCATTCCTTCTCCAACCTTCCCACATTAATTCTCTGCTTCTTTCATCCAGCAAAGTTGGCAGCGTAACATCTGTCCATAATGGTACACCGGCACGTGCCCGTACTTTATTAACCATAATGAGGGCGGTTGCAAGGTCACCGGTGTGCAAAGATGCTTCTGCCATCATCAGATAGGCGTCAGCCAAACGGAATATAACCATATCATTACTTGCATTACCAGCCGTACCGGCTTCCGGATGGTATTTTACATTACGGACACCTGCCATGCGGAACGCGCCGGAAGCATCTGATAGCGATGTAACATTCGGAGTAAAAATTACCGGCAAATTTGCCTGTGGATCCGTAAGCGGCGTTACGCCGTCGGCAGCATATTGCTGGCCAATTAAAAATTGTGCCCTGCGTGTGTCTGAAGCATCGTATTTGTTATAAACATCCGCTGTTGAGCAAAAGCCGTTCCATGGCTGGCCGGTTAAGTTGAAGGTAAGGTTTGATGAATAATGCAGCGTCTGCATTTCCCAATTCATCCCGCCAATGTGTACCTTATCAAAAGGAACAACAAAGATGTTTTCTTGTGAGTTGTCATTGGTAACGGAGAAATTATCAAAATAATTTCCCTGCAAAATATATTTATTTGAAGTGATCACCGGATTTAGGGCAGCTATCGCTTTTGCCCATTGCGGGGTACCTGTATATACCTGGGCGTTCAAATAAAGTTTAGCCAGTAACATATCCCCGAAATACTGGGTTACTTTACCGTAAGTGGTTTTATCCACGGTAGTAGTTAACAATGGGATGTTCGTTGTAAGTTCACTCTCTAAAAAGCTATAAACAGCAGGGCGGGTTTGCTGAGTAACTTTGCTTGGATCGGTATTAAAATCAGTCACTAAAGGAACATTGCCAAACATGTCCATAAACTGGAAAATAAAATAAGCCCGCAAAACTTTGAGCTCAGCTACAACAGCTGCGTAATTCGAAGGTTTATTTGGCAAGCCGGCCAAAATATTCAAGGTAAAGTTCACCTTTCCTATCCCGTTGTTCAGGTCTGTCCACCCTCCGTCTACAAACACATCCGGTTTAAATTTATGCGTCCATAGGCCCTGCCATTGGCCGCCGTCGTACCAGTCATTTCCGCGGGTAGGTACAATAATCTCGTCAGACGTTATCTCGTTCATCTGGTCCACGTTGCCATCTGGAATAGCCTGCATGGCAATGTACGCGGGTGCAACACCCGCTGCAATCTGCTCAGGTGTTTGATAAAAATTACCGACAGGCTCGGCGCTGTACAGTTTTTTGTCAAGCTTTGTGCACGATTGAGTTATACCGCCCGCCAGTATCACTATGCAGGCAATAATTAAAAGTTTTTTTCTTTTCATCACTATTTTCTTTATTAATAATAATTATTTCAATGTAACATTTAAACCTATAGTAAATACCCTCACCCTTGGATAAAAGGCCTGGCCGCCATAATTAGCGTCAATATAGGGCTGGTTAGTCGCGCCGTTTAAATTGTTACCGAATAAAATGCTTCCTCCCGCTTGATTCTCTGTTTTAACTTCCGGGTCAAGTCCTCTGTATTTGGTTATCACGAACAAGTTGTTACCGGAAACAAATACTCTAAACACACTTGCAAAGCTAATGTTCTTAAAAGCGTAACTCAAAGTGGCATTATCCATACGCAGGAATGAGGCACTTTCCAGCCATAAGTCCGATGCCACCGGGGCGTCTTTAATTCCATTGGTCAATGCTTCCCTTGTCACATTATTTCCGGGTAAACGGGTCACGGTTTCTACATCAAGCCGGGTGTTATCGAAAATTTTCTGCCCATATACACCCCTTAAAGCAAAGTTAAGGTTCCAATTTCCATAATCAAAATTATTGGTCATACCATAGCTAAATTTAGGGGCCGGATCAATATAATGACCAGCGGGAGAAGCATTACCATTAGGATCACTAGGATCATCAGATACCCCATCAAAAGTTTGATGCCCATTAGCATTAACGCCTGTATAATGCGGCAAATAGAATACATAAGGACTGTAGCCCGGTTTTAAGAAAGTAATAGGATTAGAGCTTAATCCGCGGCCCGCGGAGTAGCCTACAGGTATTTGGTCAGCAGTTACCGGGTAAGTTTTCCCTGCAATCGTAAAGTCTCCTGACAAGTTATCAATTGTTGTTTTTATGAAGCTGATCTGCGCGTTAACGGTCCAGTTCAATTTATTGCCCCTAATGATCTGCCCGGTCAAAGCAAGCTCAAAACCTTTATTGGTCATTGAACCAACGTTCGCAAGAACGCTGCTGTAAACGGCGGGAGGTTCCGGCAAAGAGTAGTAGGCCAATAGATCCTTCGTCAGGTCGTTAAAATAATTCATATCGCCGGCCAATCGTCCGCCAAATAATGAAAAATCAAGGCCTATGTTTCGCCCGTGCCTTTCTTCCCATTTTAAGTTTTGATTTTCCTGCTGTATCGTGGAATATGCGTTCAGGTAATAACCAGATGATGCATCGAAATAGGTACCTACCGGTCCAACAAGTGGCAGCGATCTATATGGGTCTATGGCGTCAATATTACCGGTAACACCGTAGCCCCCTCTTATTTTCATATCATCAATCCAATCGACATTCGCTAACAGATCTTTCTTAAACCTGTAAGCCAGGTCGAATGAAGGAAAATTGCCCCAATGGTCGTTCACGCCGGTTTTAGAAGTTCCATCCCGGCGGAATGTTGCTGTTACGTAAAAACGATTATCGTAATTGTAGGCGGCCCTGGCAAAGAAGGAGATCAGGGGAAATTCAGATTTATATGAACTGATTACATTAAACAACGTATTTCCCGATCCCAGGTTATTATCCAGCTCATTCGGAGTAATATATTGCTGCCCTCTTGCAAGATAATTATCATATAAGTAATCGTTATACTCATAGCCGCCCAGCAACGTCAATTTACTCTTTCCGAATGTATTGTCATAATTAATATGAAGATTGGTTTTGTAGGAGTTTGTATTTTCTGTTGCCTGGCCGGCTTGATTTACGTTACCCTCAAGCGGAAAAGTCGGGACAAATCCATGTTCTTGCACATTGTTGCGTGTTATCGCTGCCAGGCCGCCTATTTGTAATGATTTAGTAAGGTTATAATCGATCGAACCGTGGATCAATGTCAGGTATTCATAGTTTCGGAAATAAGATTGCTGGATATGCTCAACCGGGTTGGCTTCGTTAAAATCGCTGTAGGCATAATAGCTGCCGTCGGGGTTTTTAACAGGGAATGTTGGCGGCGAGTTGTACACGTAGCTGAAATTAGCATAATCTATCAAGTCGCGCACGGTACTCACATTCTGAATCCCCATCTTGATATCGAGTTTATCATCCAAAGCTTTCTGTTCTGCAGCGAAGCGCAAACCCAGCTGCTGTTTGCCAGAGTTCAGGATAATACCCTGCTGATCTGAGTAGTTAACCGAAGCTATATAGTTAAATTCATTTGTGCCGCCCGAAATCTGCACAGTATGCCGCTGTTGATAAGCGGTTCGGCTGATAGCTTTTTGCCAGTCGGTATTTGCGCCTTTATCGAGAGCGCCAAGGTTCGGAACAGCTGCACGCAGCTGATCTGCAGTTAGCAGGTCATAATATTTACTCTGCGAACTGGTGCCAGCCAATCCATCGTAAGAAATAACAGCCCTGCCCGCAGCGCCCTTTTTAGTGGTTACCATAATTACGCCGTTGGCGCCCCGTGCGCCATAAATTGCAGAAGCGGAAGCATCCTTTAAAACGTCATAGGAAGCTATATCGTCCGGGGGAATGTCCTGAAACTGGTTTGGATCGTCTAAAATTACACCATCCACAACAAACAGCGGACTTAAGCCTCCGGTAATTGATGCCTGGCCTCTTAAACGTATGGATGCGCTTTGGTTGGGGTCGCCGCCAGGCTGTGTGATGACCAAACCGGCTACTTTACCAGCTATTTGGTCGATAGGGTTAATGATGGCGCCCTGGTTAAAGTCTTTAGCCTGAACATTGGCAACAGCACCCGTTACGTCTTTTTTTCGTATGGTACCATAACCAATTACCAGCACTTCGTTAAGAGAGCTATTAGTGGGGTCGAGTGCGGCGTTAACAATATTGCCGGTTATAGGCACTTCTTTGCTTACGTACCCGATATAACTTATCACAAGGGTGGTTGCAGATGCCGGTACTGACAATTTAAAAGCTCCGTTAACATCGGTAATGGCGCCTATTGTTGTGCCTTTTGAAGAAACGGACGCACCTATTAAAGGCGATCCATCCTTTGAGTCGGTCACCTTACCAGAAACTATTTTGTTTTGGGCCATGGCCGGTATCGCAAAAAAGCAACATAAGATAAAACAACTTACTTTGAGTAAATTTTTAAAATACATAAAATTGGGTTTAATGGTTTGTTTATTGGTTGAATAAAATTTTAAATTGAAGCACCCATAAGGTCCCACAATTAACGATGCCGCCATAATCAGGGTGGCATGTTCTTATCATGATATAGTTTAATAAGCATATTAAAGATTATGTTTGAATTAATAAGAATGTTACAACAAGTATAATAATTGGTTTTGCCGGTTCAGCTTTTATTCAGTTTATCAGAATATAAGATCACAAAATCCTATTTCTTAAAATCTTCTTAAATTATATTGTAATACCTGATTACATACAAAGTAAAAAATACGTTACATTATTACCTATTTGTTTACTAAAAATTTAAAAAAAAACTGGCCTTTATAAAATCATAGTTTTGTTAATCAATGCTTTACTAAATAATGACACCAAAAAAATATAAATATAATTTAACCTTTTCAGGTACTAATTTAACATTATCGCATTAGTTAAACTTTTTAAAGATGGGATAAGGAAGGGGAAATAATATATGTCAAATATACAATAATTATTATTTGAAGGGTTTACGCCTCACCCCAACCCTCTCCTTTGGAGAGGGAGTTAAAAAGGCAATTGAATTAACAGCCCGCTCTTCAAAGTCCTCTCCTTTGGAGAGGATTTAGGTGAGGCCCAATTTTCAGGATTTCCCTACCGCATCAACAGCTTTTATCGCCATGATCTTATGGTCAAACTGATCGCTCGGAACAAGCGCTTTTGCCTTTATGCGCATCTTGTAAACGTAAATTGTATTTACAGAATACTCCAGGATATTGGCAATAGTTTCATTATCGTTGATCCCCAGCCGCATCAGGGCGAATATGCGAAGATCAGTATTTAACACTTCGTTGTCCTTAGGCCATATCTGGTCTTCTTTTTTCAACATGGAATTAAACGCAGTAATAAAATTGGGGAATATCTTAAGGAAGACATGATCAAATGTATAGAACAAATTATCGCGCTCTTTTTTTATGTTTATTTCATTAAATGATAGCAAAATGTCATCATATTTTTTTGTTGCCAGTTTGCGTTCAACATTTCTTTTAAGTTTTTCAAGTTTTAAAATATAGCCAGATATCACATTAAAAAAATAACCGATATATTCTTCTTTAATATGCGTATCCTCGATAAGCTTATCATTTATTTTTTCAAGCTGTACATTCTTTTCTTCAATTATCTTCTCTTTGGCTTTCAGCCTTTTTAACTGTATAAACACGATAAACGATACAAGGGTGATCAATATGGCAATCACCGCGATGGATAAAAAATAGATCAGAAACCGGTTCTTTTCCTGCTCCGTCGAAATATTTATCTGCTCTTCTACAATGGGCAAAACGGCCCCGATATTTATTTTACGCAGCCTCGCTCCATAATATTGGGCATCATCCATTGCCTGCTTAATAAATAAATAAGCATCTTTTATATTTCCGTCCAGGTATAATTGCTGGCCAAGTTTAAAAAGGGCTAGAGTCTCTTTTGTCGATGAGCGAATATCGTTTATGGCGCCAATGGTTAAAAGGTTGGTACGGGTTTGAGAATCGTAAAGACCGTTATAAAAAAAACTCAAACCCGTAGCCACCATAGCCCGCTGATGCGCAGTAAGATCATAATGGTCGAGTAGTTTTATATAATAGAGCGATGGGTTTTGCACGTCCCCTGCTACTACCTGCCTGTTGCCAAGATGATAAAGCTGTTCAAATGAACCCGGCTTTGACAGCGCGATGGCTGAATCAATGTATTTGACGGCTTCGGTTTGATCAAAGGGAGCGTAGTTTTTATCGCTGTTGTAGTCTCCCAGGTCAGAATAAGCCCGTGATTTTATCGAATAGTATTCTAATTTGGACTCATTGTTCAGCAAATTTGAATTGATCTCACTTAAAGATTCAAATGTTTCTTTAAACATTCCTGATGATAATAATATGAAGCTCAGTTTTATCCTGCTGTCGTATAGCTTGGATATATCAGTTGTGGCCAGGCTTATAACAAGTAATTTTTGAGTATACACATAAGCTGAATCGAACTGGTAGCTTTTATATTCTTCATACAATCTGGAGCAAACATCGTACTGGGCCTTATAATCGGTGTTTGAAATAGCCGCCAGCCTCCCCTTCAATTTTTTTATTCTTGCTTCTTTTTGGTTATCGTAATTTTTTTTTTTTGAAAGCTCACTCTTTAGCACCGTCAAAAGACTGTCGGTTTTTACAGACGCAAAAGCGGAATATCCAAAAGTTACCAGGAACAGGATTGGTATAAAAATTCTCATAAAAAAATAGGTTAGTCCAGAAGGACTAAACTAATCTTTTAAAGTAATATTAAAAAGCAATTTTGCATGGCAATTTTTGATTGCCATAATGATAAGAGGTTAAAATGATTTTATTAAGATTGTAGAGACGCAATATTTTGCGTCTCTGAATATTTTGCGTCTCTGAACGAATGTGAAGTCATTTGAGATAATTTTCTCAAACACTCAGGTCCGAGACGCAAAATATTGCGTCTCTACATTTTTTCCTTTCTTGACTCTTGGCTCTTAGTTTTTGGCCCTTGCTTCCTATAATTGATCGATATGATAATGGTTCAGCAAGTTAAGCAAAACCCCGTTTGTCCAGCCGAAACCGTCCTGTAGTGGATATTCGCCACCACCTGCTTTCAGGCCGGTGTCTAAAACATTATATTTTTCCATCAGCTTGCCGGTAGTGTTAAATACATCTATGTTAGTCCTGATCCAGCTAATTGCAATGGAACGGGCAAGGCTATTTTGATGATAGTTGTTTAAGCCATCAATGGCCATGTACTGCAACGGCGCCCAGGCATTTGGACTATCCCATTGCTGGCCGGAGCGCTTAAGCGTAGTGACCAGGCCGCCATGCTTCAAAAATCTCGTTTTTAAAGCCACAGCCTCTTTGTCCGCTTGTTTTTTGTCAGCTATGTTAAACTCGAGCGGGAAAACGCCGGCCAGTGTTTCGTTTGGTGTAATATGTTTTAGTTTCCAGTTATAATCCATAAACCAGCCATTTTTTTCGCTCCAGCAATATTTTAGTATCGCCTTTTTACGGAGCAGCGCTTTGGTTAAGTATAGCCGGTATTTAATATCATTCCCTTGTAATTGGTATGACTTTGCCACTGAAAGCTCCAGGTGATAAAGCAAACAATTCAGATCAACGGGGACGATAAAAACGGTTCGTATAGTTTCCAGTTTGCCGGTTGTATCAAGCCAGCGCGTACTAAAATCCCAGCCGGACTCGGCTGCAGCGCGTATATTGCGGTAAAATTCAGCCGGCTTTTGATTTGTTAACGTAGCCGCATTCAAATCTTTTTTAAACGACTCTTCACGCGGCTTATCCGAATCATCCCAATAACGGTTCAATACTTCTCCGCCCGGCATCTTTACTACATTGCGATAGGCCTGTCCGGGCCGCAATTTTCCGGCGCCGCGCATCCAGAATGCATATTCTTTTAAAAGTTCAGGCTGGTATTTTACCATCACCTGTTCGCCTGCATCTTTGGCCAACAAATCGAGCATCATTGAAAAGAAAGGCGGCTGCGACCTTGTTAAATAATATGTCCGGGTGCCGTTGGGTATAAAGCCGTAGGTATCTATAAGGTAGGCGAAATTGCCGATCATATTTTGAATAATCTTTGTTTTATGGCTTTCCTGAAGGCCGAGCATGGTAAAATAAGAATCCCAGTAATAAGTTTCGCGAAACCGGCCCCCGGGGACAATAAAATCATTGGGCAAGGGTAATAAGGAAGAATATTTAGAAACCGTATCATGCCTGCGGTAAAGTACCTGCCATAAGGTATCGATATGTTTGAGTATGCCGGCGGAAATATCACTTTTAAAACCATTATTGTGTGTACCGGGGAGGATAAAATTATCATCAACAAACTTTTTCAGATCAAAACCGGGCTTATTCTTCTGATCGGCATAATCCTTCATAATAAGAGCCGGGTCACGTTTAGGCGTTGCGTCAACAAATGTTTTACTATCAGGAAAAATATCCGATAGCTGAACGGCCTCAAACAGTCCGGGAAACAATTGCCTTGGGGTAAGGATTTGGGAGTGGGCAAAACTAAAAACAATTGCCAGCAATGATGCTAACAGTATCTTTTTGACGTTCATAATTAATTAACTGGTTTCAACAAAGTAATATACCGGCTACAGTATTACCTATTTGTTTATGGAGAATTTAAAAGAAGGCTGATTTTTATAATTTTAACTAATTATTAATCAACATTATAAAAAATAAATACTTCAAAAGAATATAAATATTATTTAACAGTTATTACAATCATTTTCAACATCGTTACTTAATGCATTTCCTTGAACATAGAAATCATATATTTGCAGCTTCCATTCAAATTTAAAAAAATGAACATTTTTACGATCAGAAAACTATCCATTCTCTTTATTTTAATTATATCGGCCAACCTCGTTATTGCACAACAATCCGATTCAATTGCAAAAGTAAAGAAGGCCGACAAATGGGTTAAAAGCCGTGCATGGGCGCCCAATTTGAAAATCAAACTCGACAAATCGGTAAATAGTATTGATTTTGAAAGGCAGTATGAAAGTAATAAAGACACGTGGGATAAGGTATTTAAGTTTTTAAGTGACAGTAAACTGGCTACGCTTGCACCGGGCAGGTACGCTGTCGACGATGACAAAGCTTATGCTACCATTGCGCTCGGCCCCCCAAAAAACCTTGAAGATGCAAAATGGGAATCGCACCGTAAGTATATCGACCTGCAATATGTAATTGCGGGCAAAGTAAAACTTGGGGTTTGTCCTTTATCTGCAGCACAGGTAACCGAAGCTTATAACGAAAAAAAGGACGCAGCTCACTACAACGCTGACGGGAAGTATTATGTTGCTACTCCGCAAAATTTCTTTTTATTTTTTCCGGAAGACGTACACCGTCCGGATATAAAAGTGAAAGGATATGATACGCTGAAAAAGCTGGTTATAAAAATTAGGTATCAGCAATAATATCGCCTATACCGCTATTCTTGATGGCCTTGCGGTTAATATTCTAATTATGCCCCATGCGATGATATAAGACAAAGCACAAAGAATGAACATTATCAGGTAAGCCGTTTGGGGATCAGAATGATAGTTTGTGTTCAGGATACCAGCTAATCTTTGAATAACGACACCTCCTATTCCGCCGGCCATACCGCCAATGCCCGTTACAGAGCCAATAGCTTTTTTAGGGAACATGTCTGAAACTGTTGTGAACAGATTAGCCGACCAAGCCTGGTGAGCTGCCGCCCCTATACAAATTACCGCAATAGCTAAAGTAGAAGCATAATTTCCAAAAATGGCTTTATTACCAAAATATTGGGTCAGCAATAAAAATAAAGGGAATAAGGCAATGATAAACATGGAAGTCATCCTGGCTTTATAGACCGGCATTCCGCGATTGATCATCATACGCGGGAGGTTGCCGCCAAAGGTACTGCCGAATATGGAAATGGCATAAACAATGAATGTGGGCCACATAATATGGTGCACGTCCATGCCGAATTGTTTTTTCAGGTAATCGGGCAGCCAAAACAGTAAAAACCACCAGATACCATCAGTGAGAAATTTACCCATAAAGAAGGCCCATGTTTGCGGATACCTGAATAGTTTCCACCACGACACTTTTTCGCGTACTGCAACATCTTCTGAAGCTGCAGCATGTACAGCAAGATCATCCTCATGTATATACGCTAACTCTTCCTTTGTTAAATATTTTGAATTGTGAGGGGGATTATAAAATTTAAACCAAAAAATAAGCCATATAAAACCTGCGGCGCCGGTTAATAAATAGGCCATTTTCCAGCCCGCAGCTTCACCCCAATGGATCAGGCACCAGGGAACAAATATAGCGGCGATCATTGCCCCGATATTTGCCCCACTGTTAAAAACACCCGTGGCAAGAGCACGTTCCTTCTTTGGAAACCATTCTGCAATTGTTTTTATTGAGGCAGGGAAGTTACCGGCCTCTCCGATTCCAAAGAGGCTCCTTACAATGGCATGAATAACTACGGAGCTTCCTGCAAAAGCATTTAACATCCCAAACACAGACCAGGTTATTAATGAGAGCGCCAAGCCAAGCTTTGTACCAATTTTATCAATTACCCAACCAGCAATTATTGTAACAAACGCATAAAATGCAGTAAAAGAAGCAGTTATATAGGAGTATTGGTTATCCGTCCAGCCGAAACCGCCTTTGGCAACCGGGGTGCAAAAGTAATCCTTTACATAACTGATCACCTGCCGGTCCATGTAATTAATGGTGGTAGAAAAAAGAAGTAAGGTGGCTATTACCCACCTGTATTTGCCCAAACCGGTTTCCTGCATCTTTTAATTTATTATTAAACTGAATGAACCAGTTCTATTGCTTTTAATGTGTTTGTGTACAATTGGTCGTATAATTGCTGCTCGAGTATTTGCTTGCTAATCATTTTGCTGCCCATTCCTACGGCGCATACACCTGCTTTAAACCAGCTGCTGATATTCTCCTTTTCAAGCTCAACGCCACCGGTCGGTATAAACAGCTGACCTCTAAAAATATCTTTTACCGAGGATATAAATTCCGGTCCCAAAATGTTGGCCGGGAAAATTTTAATAATTGCTGCCTCATGTTGCCTAGCGGCATGAATTTCGGTAGGCGTCATGCAGCCCGGAATCCAAAGCATTTCGTTTTCATTGGCTATATGGGCCACATCAGGATTAATAATGGGCGAAACTATAAAGTCAGCGCCGGCAGCTATAAACTCTTCAGCCTCTTTAGCTGTTTTAATAGTACCTATTCCTAAATGCATGCCGGGCATTTCGCTTTGCTGCAAAGCCTTTAAAGCAGTAAAGTTTTTTAGCGCTGCCTCTCCCCTGTTGGTATATTCCAGTACTCTTACCCCTGCCTTGTAAAGTATTTTTGTTGTTTCAATGCTAACTTCGGTATCTTCATAAAAAAATAAGGGCAGCATCCGCTGCTTTAATATACTTTCAACAACCGCTTGTTTACTATTCATGCTTCATTACTTTTTTAATCTCATCAACTGTTCTGTTCGTTGCATCACTTTTTATAAATAATTTATCAAAAGCCGCGGCGGTGGCAAATTCCAATAGCTCTGCCGCCGGCCATTGATTATAATAGCCGTAAATTAACCCGGCCATAAAACAATCGCCGCTCCCAACCTTATCTATAATGTGGGTTGCGGTATACTCCTTCGATGTAATGAACTCCTTCCCGTTATATAAAGTGGTATAATAGATAATGCTTTCTCCCTGATCAAACCGGAAGGTATTGGCAACTGCTTTGCATTTCGGATATCGTTTCCTAATTTCCACTGAGGTTTTAAGAGCAGCCTCCTGGTAGACGTTTTTTAAACCCTGATGTATATCAGACGCTACCGGGATATTGAGCATGGTTTCCGCCGCCCAAACATTCCCCATTATTAAATCGCAATAAGACACTAACTGCGGCATTATATCTTGTGGTTGCCTGCCATATTGCCAGAGTTTGGATCGGTAATTTAAATCGATGGAAATGGTTATCCCCTTTTGTGAAGCCGCCTTCAACACCTCCTGACAAACATCAGCCGCATTTTGATTGATGGCCGGGCATATTGCACTAAAATGAAACCAGCTTACACCTTCCAGAACGTCATCCCAGTTTATCCTACCCGGTTCCAGTTCTGAAAATGAACTATTGGCACGATCGTACACAAGTGCATTATGCTTCAGGTCTTTGCCTTGTGTCAGAAAATATAAACCCATACGATTTCCTGAAAAATGGGCCTTCGAAACGTCTATTTTCTTAGATTTTAAAGAATTTAAGAGCTGCTGAGTGATGTCATTATCCGGCAGTGCTGTAAAATACCTTGAAGGGACGTCCCACAGCGCTAATGCGGTAGCTACATTTAGCTCGGCGCCCCCTACATAAAACGGCAGCAAGTTTTCATTCAGCCAATTACCTCCTGCATCAGGGCACATCCGCAAAAGCAATTCCCCGAAGGAAAGCACGGCGCCATTACTATTTTTTAGCAAATCCATTATTACACCGCTTTAAAAGGGAAATAGCTTTTGGCATTGTAATAACAAATATCCTGTATGATCTTGCCTGTCCATGCCGTATCGTTCGGCAATTCGCCGTTTTCTATGTCGGTGGCAAAAAGGTTACAGAGCAGTCTTCTGAAGTATTCATGGCGCGGGTACGACATAAAACTACGGCTATCGGTAAGCATACCAACTAACTTACTCACCAGGCCCATACCCGAAAGCGCATTTAATTGGTTTGTCATGCCATCTTTCTGATCAAGGAACCACCATGCCGAGCCGAACTGGATTTTCCCGGCTACAGTGCCATCATTAAAATTCCCGGTCATGGCAGCTATCAATTCATTATCCGCCGGGTTTAAATTATAAATTATTGTTTTGGTTAATTGATTAGTTGCATCCAGCTTGTTTAAAAATTTAGCCAGCGACTGCCCCTGGCTGAAATCCCCAATGGAATCATATCCAGTATCCGGCCCGTTTTCACGGAACCCGCGCGAATTGGTATTGCGTAAAGCGCCGATATGGTATTGCTGGACCCAACCTTTTTCGTGATCCCACAAAGCAAACTCATACAACATGGCCGATTTAAATTTCAATATTTCTTCCGGCGTTAAAGATTTTCCCGATCTTATCTTGCTGAATATATTTTTTATTTCTTCGATAGTATAATCCGCAGCATATAATTGCTCAAGGCCGTGGTCTGAAACTGTGCACCCATTTTCAGCGAAATAATCATGACGTTTTTTTAATGCCTTCAAATAATCATTGAAGTCATTAATAGCGGTATCGCTTACTGCTTCCGCTTTATTAATATAATCATTCAAGGCTTTAGCATCGTCGGCATTCATGGCTTTATCAGGCCTAAATGCGGGGAAAACCTTAACCGCCCAGTTACTTTTACTTATTTTTTGATGATGTTCCAGGCCGTCTATAGGATCATCAGTGGTACATATAACTTCAACATTCATTTTTGTAATGAGGTTTTGAACGCTATACTCCGGCGTCAATAGTTTTGCTGCACAACTATCGTAAATGGCTTTCGCTGTTTTAGGCGAAAGAAGCTCATCAATATCAAAATATCGTTGCAGCTCAAGGTGCGTCCAATGGTAAAGCGGGTTACGCAATGTGTAAGGTACGGTTGCAGCCCACTGCTCAAACTTCTCCCAATCACTCCTTTTTCCGGTTATGTATTCTTCGCTTATGCCATTGGCCCGCATGGCCCGCCATTTATAATGGTCTCCCTTAAGCCATACGCTGGTGAGGCTATTGAAATTAATATCATCCGCAATTTGGGCTGGGTCAAGATGGCAGTGATAATCTATAATAGGCATATCTGCCGCATATTCATGATACAGCAATTCAGCCGTCTTACTTTGAAGTAAAAAATGGCTCTCTAAAAAATTTTTCACTGTTTATCGGTTTATTGATTGCAATTTTCAAAAGTATGCTTGCCAAAGCTGTTATTCAAATTTTAGCAAACCTTTATTTACGCAATCGTATGCGTAGTAATAGTTGTTTTGTTATACGCTAATATTGTATATCATGTAGAAAAAATCCTATATGAAATCATTTTAAGTAGTATGCATATTTGGATTTCTATAAACCAATACGCCAAAATGATTAAAACCCCTCTTATATTCATCGTCCTTTTATGTTCGCTCGGCACGTATCAGGCAGCCCTTGCACAATATCCAAGGGTACCACCGGCAATGCAGGCAAAATCTGATTCGGCCTTAGATGCAGAAAAACACCGGTCGGACCTTGCCTGGGAAAAAGCGCTGCCCGCAATTCAAAAAGATGAAAAGAACGGCAAACCCTATATCCCATGGGCATCAAAACCTTCCGACCTTCCCCAGGCCAATATACCGGCATTCCCGGGTGCAGAAGGCGGCGGGGCCTATTCCTTTGGCGGTCGTGGCGGCCGGGTGATCGAAGTTACCAACCTTAATGATTTTGGGCCGGGCTCTTTGCGCGACGCATGCGAACAGGGCGGCGCACGTATTGTAGTATTTAATGTTGCCGGCATAATTAAAATAAGTAAACCCATAAGCATTAGAGCGCCATATATAACTATTGAAGGACAAAGCGCGCCCGGCGATGGCATTTGCATAGCCGGAGAATCTGTATGGATAGACACGCATGACGTTGTTGTCCGTTTTTTGCGATTTAGAAGAGGCGCTACAGATGTTACCCGCCGCGATGATGCTTTTGGCGGAAATCCGGTCGGCAATATCATGATCGACCATGTTTCAGGAAGCTGGGGGCTGGATGAGGTGATGTCGATGTACCGCCATGTATATGACCGAAAAGGCGCCAAACAGGAAAAAATGCCGACTGTAAATATTACTATTCAAAATTCCATGTTTGCAGAGGGCCTTGATACTTATAATCATGCGTTTGGCAGTACGCTTGGCGGGCTCAATAGTACTTTTATGCGTAATTTATGGGCCAACAACATTAGTCGTAATCCTTCGGTGGGTATGTACGGTGATTTCGGCTTTGCAAACAACGTAATATTTAACTGGTGGAATAGAAGCGCCGATGGTGGTGATAACAATTCGCTGTTTAATTTCATCAACAACTATTACAAGCCGGGCCCGATCACGCCGACAGATAAACCTATTGGCCACCGGATCCTTAAACCGGAATCGGGAAGGTCGCCGGAAAGCAAGAACCTTTTTGGTCGGGTTTATGCCAATGGAAACATTGTTGAAGGAAACGAAAAAGTAACCAAAAACAATTGGGATGGCGGCATACAGATAGCTGTAATGCCTGATGCCGGCAGATATACAGATAGCATCAAGGTAAATAAACCTTTTCCGATGGCTAAAATCAGCCTCGTAACAGCTAATCAGGCTTATGATTATGTTTTGAAAAACGTTGGTTGTAACCTGCCAAAAAGAGATCCTGTTGATACCCGGATCATTGAGGAAGTGAAAACCGGTAAAATAGTTTATAAAGAAGGCACGGACAGTAATTATGGCAGTCAGTGGGTTAAACATCGCTTACCCGACGATTCCTATAAAAAAGGTATTATTACCGATATAGCACAGGTTGGAGGCTATCCGGAATATAAAGGAACTCCTTATAAAGATTCAGATCATGACGGTATGCCAGATAATTACGAAATTAAACATGGACTAAATCCGCACGATGCTTCAGATGCTTCATTGCCTGCAAAAAATGGCAGAGGATATACAAATATTGAAGTATATTTAAATAGTATGGTACCTTTAAATTCTGTTGTTCCTTTGGATGTAAAAAATTGAACAATGCTGCGCGATTTAATCTATACAAAAAGACAGAGCAGGATGGTTAGTTAAATTCTTATTTTTATTATTGCGGGAAATGTTATAAACCATTCTACACAAGAAATGATATGCAGGTAATCTTTGGCGTTATTTTCCACTTTATCGGTGGATTTGCTTCGGGCAGTTTCTATATTCCTTTTAAAAAAGTAAAAGGCTGGGCATGGGAGAGTTATTGGATTGTAGGCGGAATATTTTCGTGGCTTATCGTACCGCCTTTAGCAGCCTGGTTAACTATTCCCCATTTTACCGAAATTATAAAGGATACCGATGGCGGGATTTTATCTTTAACCTATCTTTTCGGGCTACTGTGGGGAATTGGGGGCTTAACTTACGGCTTAGGAGTCCGTTACCTGGGTGTTTCATTAGGCAGTACCATTATTTTAGGCCTGTGTGCGGTATTCGGCGCACTTATCCCTTCGGTTTATTATAATTTTTTTCCAAAGGCTGGCAAGGACACGATAACAACCCTGGCTACAACACACTGGGGGCAATTAGTGCTTTTAGGGATATTGGTTGGCGTAATAGGGATAATTATCTGCGGCAAAGCCGGCACCATGAAAGAAAAAGAACTGGCGGCGGGCAAAGCAGATGTTGAAGACAATAAAGAGTATCGGTTTGGGCTTGGCATTTTCGTGGCCATTGTATCAGGGGTTTTAAGCGCCTGTTTTAATTTTGGCATCGAGGCCGGAAAAACAATGGCGGATACTGCGAATACAATCTGGATGGCCGCTCATCACGGCCAGGGAAATTTCCTTTTTCAAAATAACGTAACCTATATTGTTATTTTGGGGGGCGGCTTAACCACAAATTTTATTTGGTGCATGATCCTGAACGCTCGCAACAAAACATTTAATAATTATACCGATCAAAAAAGCCCTTTGCTTAAGAATTATATTTTTTCGGCATTGGCGGGAACAACCTGGTTTTTACAATTCTTTTTTTATGGTATGGGCGAAAGCAGGTTAGGCAATGGCGCCAGTTCATGGATATTGCACATGGCCTTCATTATACTCGTTGCAAATATGTGGGGACTGATATTAAATGAATGGAAAGGCGTAAGCAAAAAAGCATTCGCAACAGTAATTGCCGGAATTGCCGTTATTATGTTATCCGTTTTAATAGTGGGAAAAGGAAATTCAGTTAAAGCAAACGAGGTTATACAAGTTCAAACAAGTAATAAGCAATAAATCAAAAATTATATCATGTCTGTTAATACAACACAATTTAAACATGTAAGCTATTTATGGGACGATGCCAAAGCTGCTGAATTGGCAGGTGACGAAGTAGCATTATTAATATACCGCTCAAATTTGCTGGGGGCCGATTTACGCTTAACCAATTATGGCGGCGGCAACACTTCGTGCAAAGTGATGGATAAAGATCCGCTAACCGGCAAGGAGGTTGAGGTAATGTGGATAAAAGGCTCTGGAGGCGATATAGGCACATTGAAAAAAAGCGGCCTTGCCGCCCTGTATGTTGACAGGTTAAGAAGCTTGAAAAATGTTTATAGAGGATTATCATTTGAAGATGAAATGGTTGAACTGTTTAACCACAGCATTTTTGACCTCAATTCGAAAGCGCCGTCGATTGATACACCTTTACACGGTTTTTTACCTTTTAAGCACATTGATCATTTACACCCTGATGCCGCCATTGCTATCGCAGCAGCTAAAGACGGTAAAAAAATTACACATGATCTTTTTAATGGCGCTATAGGTTGGGTTGACTGGCAGCGCCCGGGTTTTGATTTAGGTTTAAAATTAAAAGAGTGTCTTGATAATAATCCTGGCATACGGGGTATTATGCTTGGGTCGCATGGCTTATTTACCTGGGGGGATACCGCTTATGAAAGCTATATCAACACCCTGGAAGTAATTGAAAGATGTGCTGATTACCTGGAGCAAAGTTATGGTAAAAAAGGCCCCATATTTGGCGGTGCAAAAATTCAAAGCCTGGATGACACAGGCCGCATAAAACAGGCTGTCGCGCTTGCACCGGTCCTGCGGGGCTTTTGCTCATCAAAAACAAAAATGATCGGCCATTTTACAGACGATCCCCGCGTTTTGGAATACATCAACTCCAATGACCTTGATCGTTTAGCTCCCATGGGCACCAGTTGTCCTGATCATTTTTTGCGTACCAAGATCAGTCCGTTGGTTTTAACGCTTGAAGCTGATAAAGATCTCTCTGATGCAAGTGCATTAAAAGAAAAGCTTGCACCTGCGTTTGATATTTACCGTAAAATGTACGAGCAGTATTACAATACCTGCAAACATGCTAACAGTCCTGCCATTCGCGATGCTAACCCCGTTGTGATACTGTATCCGGGGGTGGGCATGTTTACTTTTGCAAAAGACAAACAAACCGCGCGTGTTGCCGCTGAGTTTTACATTAATGCCATAAACGTAATGAAAGGGGCTGAAGCGATCAGTGAATATACATCATTACCACGGCAGGAAGCTTTTGATATTGAATACTGGCTGCTGGAAGAAGCCAAATTACAGCGCATGCCAAAGCCAAAACCTTTATCGGGCAGGGTGGCGTTAATAACCGGCAGCGCCGGGGGCATTGGAAAAGCAATAGCAAAAAAATTCGTCGCGGAAGGCGCCGTTGTTATTTTGAATGATATGAACGCCGAACGCCTCGCAACCGCCGCGGATGAATTTAAAAAGCAATTCGGGAAAGATTCCAGCACCTCAGCGCTGCTTGATGTTACAAAAGCTGACCAGATCAAAGAGGCTATGGCAACTGCTGTACTGGCTTTTGGCGGTGTTGATCTCATCGTTAACAATGCCGGCTTATCTATTTCAAAAACAATTGCCGATCATACGGAAAAAGATTGGGATCTTTTGTATGACGTTTTGGTAAAAGGCCAGTTTTTAGTTACCCAGGCTGCTGTTGCAATAATGAAAAAGCAGGACATCGGAGGCGACATTATCAACATAGTAAGCAAAAACGCTTTGGTAAGCGGCCCTAACAATGCCGGTTATGGCAGCGCTAAAGCAGCACAACTGCATTTAAGCCGCCTGAATGCCGCCGAATTAGGTGCAGATAAAATTCGGGTAAATGTTGTCAATCCTGACGCGGTGATAAGCGACAGTAATATATGGGCCGGAGGCTGGGCTGAGGGCCGTGCCAAAGCTTATGGAATAACTATTGAGGAACTGCCGGCTTATTATGCGAAAAGAACATTGTTAAATGAAGTTATATTGCCGGATGATATTGCCAATGCCTGCTTTGCACTAACCGGGGGCTTGCTGAATAAATCGACCGGGAATGTGATAAACGTGGATGGCGGAGTAGCAGCAGGATTTGTGAGATAGTTCATAGTTCATAGTTGATGGTTCTTAGTTCTTTCTTGGTTCTTGATTCTTGTTTCTTGGCTCTAAAAAGAATATATTATGCAGTTAGAAAAATATAAAATTGATGATTTCAATCATCTGCAATTAGCCGTACATAAAAAGCAATTTGAATTTATTGCCGGGAATATCCCAAACATAGATGAAGTATTGCAAAAAATTACCGCTTTTAACATTGCTATACCGAGCTGGGCTTTAGGAACAGGGGGCACCCGGTTCGGCCGCTTTTCCGGGGGTGGCGAGCCGCGCAGCCTGGAAGAGAAAATTGAGGATGTTGGACTAATCCACGCCTTAAACAGATCAAGTAATTCCATTTCCCTGCATATTCCATGGGATATTCCCGAAAATGCCGCTTCTATTAAAGCTTTAGCGGCACAACTCGGCTTGCATTTTGATGCCGTTAATTCAAATACTTTCCAGGATCAGCCTGATCAAAAATTGAGCTACAAATACGGCTCACTGCAACATGTGGACAAAGCGGTCCGCAAACAGGCAATTGAACATAATATCGAAGTGATCAAATATGGGGTTCAGCTAAATTCAAAAGCATTATCAGTTTGGCTGTCTGATGGTTCAAATTTCCCCGGGCAGCTTAATTTCCGAAAAGCCTTTAAAAATACACTTGAAAGTTTACAGGAAATATATGACGTCTTGCCTGACGACTGGAAAGTTTGGATCGAATATAAACCGTATGAGCCCAATTTTTATTCAACAACAATTGGTGATTGGGGGCAATCTTACCTCCTGGCTTCAAAATTAGGGCCGAAAGCCAGTACGCTGGTTGATTTGGGGCATCATTTACAAGGCACAAACATCGAGCAGATTGTTTCAATTTTATTAATGGAGGGCAAACTGGCCGGATTCCATTTTAATGATTCCAAGTATGGGGATGACGATTTAACAGTGGGCAGCATAAATCCTTATCAACTGTTTTTAATATTTAATGAATTGGTAGAGGGTATGGATGCCCGTAAAATGAACCATGCTACAGCTATTGGATGGATGATAGATGCCTCGCACAATGTTAAAGACCCTATCGAGGATCTTTTGCAATCAGTACAAGCTATAAAAATAGCTTATGCACAGGCCCTGTTAGTCGACAAAAATGCCTTATCGGCTGCCCAAAACGCTAACGATGTGGCCTTTGCACAGGAAATACTGCAAGCCGCGTACAGGACAGATGTAAGGCCGCTTATTGCCGAAGCAAGCTATTTAGCCGGCGGGGCGCTTGACCCTTTAAAAACATACCGGAATCTGAATATAAGAACTAATTTAATAAAGGAACGCGGGTCGAAAACAGTGGCCACAGGTTTGTAAATTGATCAAAAAAAGATGAGCGCCGTTCCAGTTATAGCAGTATTTGACGTTGGGAAAACCAATAAAAAACTATTCTTGTTTAATGAAAACTATGAGATAGTTTTTGAAAAGTCGGCACGTTTTATTGAAACGGTTGATGAGGATGGTTATCCATGCGAAAACCAGGAAAGCCTGTGCTTATCCATCTTTGATTCATTAAGCGAAATTTTCAGGATAAAAGATTTTAATATAAAAGCGGTTAATTTTTCAGCATACGGCGCAAGCTTTGTTTATGTTGACGAAGACGGGCGGCCACTAACCCCATTGTATAATTATCTTAAACCCTTTCCGGAAGAATTAAGTAATAAATTTTATAACGATTACGGCGGCCGGGATAAGTTTAGTCTTGAAACAGCTTCCCCAGTTTTAGGCAGCTTAAATTCAGGACTGCAATTATACCGGCTTAAACAAGAAAAGCCTGGATTATTTAATAAGGTGAAATATGCACTGCATTTGCCGCAGTATTTAAGCTTTTTACTTACGGGAAACGCCTGGTCTGATCTGACCAGTATTGGCTGCCATACAGGATTGTGGGACTTTCAAAAAAACCGATACCATGAATGGGTTCAGCGCGAAGGCGTTTCGCTGAAACTTGCGCCTATAGTCGCATCAGACACAGTTTCAACGGCGCTTTTTCCCGGCAATAATTATAAAGTGGGCCCGGGCCTGCATGATAGTTCAGCCGCCCTCATCCCCTATCTAATAAATTTCCACGAGCCCTTCATTTTAATTTCGACAGGAACCTGGTCCATCAGCTTAAATCCCTTTAACAATTCTCCTTTAACCGCTGAAGAGCTTAAAAACGATTGTTTAAGCTACCTGCAATTTCAGGGCAAGCCGGTTAAAGCATCAAGATTATTTGCGGGTTTTGAATATGAACAAATGGTGAAACGAATTGCTGAACATTTTAACAAAGACGAAATTAAATACCGGAATATAAATTTCAACCCGGAAATAATTAAACATATAAAGACAAAGCCGGTTCCTCAAAATGATGACGTTATAAGTAAAGAATCCGTATTTAAAATGCGCGATATGTCCGACTTTAAAAGTGATCTTGAAGCTTATCACCAGTTAATGATCGATATTGTCCGGTTACAGGCAGCTTCTACCAGCTTAGTATTAAAAAACTCGCCGGTTAAAAGGATTTTTGTTGATGGCGGATTTAGTAAAAATAGTGTATATATGCATTTATTAGCCGCTGCATTTCCTCAAATTGAAGTGTTTGCAGCTTCTATGGCACAGGCATCCGCTGTTGGGGCCGCTTTAAGTATTCACTATGAATGGAATACGGAGAATATCCCCAGTGACATTATTGAGTTAAAGTATTATTCTGCTAATCAATCTATTGCGATATGACGGTTGGACTATTTATACCTTGTTATGTTGACCAGTTCTATCCTGACGCAGCCAAAGCAACCCTACAATTACTCGAAAAACTTGGTGTTAATGTAGTTTACCCGTCCAAACAAACTTGTTGCGGCCAGCCTATGGCAAATTCTGGTTTTGAGCATTTAACGGGTGGTTGTAATGAACTTTTCATTAAAAACTTTGCTGAATTTGACTATGTGGTAGCGCCATCCGGCAGCTGCGTTCTACATATCAGGGAACACTTACATGATGACAAACATCCTGAAGCAGCCGCAGAAATCAGCAATAAAATTTATGAGTTAACTTCTTTTCTGACGGACATACTTAAAATAACTTCCTTACCGGCAAAATTCCCGCATAAGGTTGGGGTTCATCAAAGTTGCCATGGGCAGCGGGGCCTCCATCTTTCCCAAATGAGCGAATTAATGGCCCCCGCGTTTTCAAAACCGGGAAGTCTTTTAAATATGGTTGAAGGTATTGAAATTATCCCTTTAAACCGGATAGACGAATGCTGTGGATTTGGCGGAACATTTTGCGTTGCAGAGGAAGCGGTATCTGCAAAAATGGGTAAAGACAGAGTTGAAGATCATTTACAGCACGGCGCGGAATTTATAACAGGGGTTGATATGTCATGCCTGATGCACATGGAAGGCATTTTGCACAGGCAGGGCAGTAAAGTTAAGGTGCTGCATATAGCACAAATATTAAACGGAGAATAAGGGTCAATAAATTGGGATATGAGTACGGAAACCAAAGATCATGCAGCATTAGCCGAAATTTTTAACAAAGATGAGAACCGGGTTGACTGGCATGATGAAACACTTTGGTGGATAAGAGAAAAGCGGGATGAAAGCGCACATCAATTACCTGAATGGGAAAACCTGAGAGAAGCCGCTTCACAAATTAAAAATAACGTACTCTCTAATTTAAGCAATTATCTGCAGAAATTTGAAGCCAATGCCGCGGCCAACGGAATAAAAATACACTGGGCCGCCGATGCAGGGGAGCACAATGAAATTGTACTTAGGCTGCTGCAGTCAAAAGGTATTAAGCAAATGGTTAAAAGTAAGTCCATGCTTACCGAAGAGTGCCATTTGAATGAATACCTGGAAAAAAACGGAGTTGATGTAATAGATTCAGACCTTGGTGAACGAATCGTTCAACTGGCAAAAGAAGCGCCCAGCCATATTGTTTTACCTTGCATCCATAAAAAAAAGGAGGAAATTGGCGATCTGTTCCACGTCCATTTAGGTACGCCCGCAGGGAATGCAGATCCTCAATTTTTAACAGAAACAGCCAGGCAACATTTGCGCGAAACATTTTTAACCCGTAAAGCAGCGCTTACCGGGGTGAACTTTGCAGTGGCCGAAACAGGTGAGTTTGTAGTTTGCACCAATGAAGGCAACGCGGATATGGGCGCTCATCTTGCCGATATTCACATCGCCAGCATGGGCATCGAAAAAATCATCCCCGAAAGGAAACATCTCGGTGTATTTTTACGATTGCTGACCCGCAGCGCTACCGGACAGCCTATTACAACCTATTCCAGTCATTTCTGCAAGCCGCGGGATGGACAGGAAATGCACATTATAATTGTTGACAACGGCCGCAGCGTACAGTTGGGCCGGGAAGATTTCAGGAACTCGCTAAAATGCATTCGCTGCGGGGCCTGTATGAATACCTGTCCGGTTTATCGCCGAAGTGGCGGGCATAGTTATCATACTGCCATATCGGGGCCTATAGGGTCTATACTTGCACCGAACTTGGATATGGAAAAGTATGCCGACCTGCCCTTTGCATCAACGCTTTGCGGATCGTGTTCAAATGTTTGCCCGGTAAAAATTGATATTCACCAGCAGTTATATAAATGGCGCCAGGTGATTGTAAAAAACGGTTACACCACAAATGCGAAAAAACTATCAATGCAACTGATGAGCTTTACTTTATCCACCCCTGCCGCCTACCGGGCAGGCGGCAAGGCCGGGAGATGGTTTTTAAAGCATGCACCGTTTGCTGTCAACAATAAATTTAACCCCTGGTATAAACATCGCGACATGCCCGCACCGCCAGAAGAATCATTTGGAGAGTGGTTTGCAAAAAACAAGAAGAAGTCTAATTGAACATAATGAGCAGCAGGGAAAAAATATTGGCAGCGGTTGCGGCAAACCAACCCGGATTAACTGGTTTGCCAGATGTTAATTTTTTAAAAGGAAACGCCGGAAACCATTCTGAAAAATTTATTGAAATATTAACAGCAATCGGCGGAAAAGTAGTTGAGATCACCAATTTTGATGAGGTTGTTCACCACATAAAACAAACTACGAATACCGGCCACCGGGTTGTCAGTACAATTTCTGAACTTTCAGATTGTACAGAACTCATAGATAATTATGCCGGATCGCCGCATGATTTACAGGATATTGAACTCGCTATAATTAGCGCCGGATTGGGTGTTGCCGAAAATGGCGCGGTTTGGATAAAAGGAGACCAGCTAAATCAAAGGGTGCTCCCTTTTATATGCCAGCACCTGGCAGTCGTCCTGCGAAAAAATGATATAGTCGCTACCATGCACGAAGCCTACGACAAAATTGGTGAGGAAAAATATGGATTCAGTACATTTATTGCCGGGCCATCCAAAACTGCTGATATTGAGCAATCGCTGGTATTGGGCGCACATGGGCCAC
The DNA here is from genome assembly GCA_036758125.1 of Mucilaginibacter sp. Classification (GTDB taxonomy): domain Bacteria; phylum Bacteroidota; class Bacteroidia; order Sphingobacteriales; family Sphingobacteriaceae; genus Mucilaginibacter. Next base: position 121,378 of record DAIOXE010000002.1, on the reverse strand, counting down.
GCACGATGACTGTTTTTTTAATGAACAGATGAGTTTAAGTACAATTTTCAAATTTGCAAAGCAGCAATAAGTATGCTATTTTTGTGTTATTCAATTGACAGCGCATACTTAAATAAAAATAAAGAAATGAACCTTCAATTTATTCATGATACTAAAGGAAATACCACCGGTGTATTTATTCCGATAGAGGAATGGCAATCTTTAAAAGACACCTATGAGGGACTGCAAAAAGAAGAAGTTGAAAATGTTGCTGAATTGGCTTCGTGGCAAAAACAACTTATTGATGAAAGGTTAAATGATTATTATCAAAATCCTAAGGACATAATGGATTTTGATAAAACTCTTGATGATATTGAAAAAAGTCTGTGAGCTATACTTTTGTAAACAGGCCAGCCGTTCGATCCGACATCATTAACGCCATTTGTTATTATAAAAGCATTTCGCCTAAGCTCGCGAAGCAATTTTTATTTCGAATCAGGGAAGCTAAAATATACATTAAACGTTCCCCTTTAGCATTTGAAGTAAAATACAATAATGTAAGGACATTATTGTTAAAGCAATTTCCCTTCCATATCCATTATATCATTAATGATAACCAAAAACAAATCATCATTGTTGCGATTGTCCACGCTTACAGAAATCCAACAGATTATTCTATAAGGTAATAGATGTTATCCAACATTTATTCAACAGACTTATCAGAAGAAGACCTGATTACCAGTTCTGTTTCTAACATCTCGGTGGTGTATTCCTCAACCGGCCTTTTGCTTTCAATTGTTTTTATAAGTAATTCTGTCGCTATCTGACCGATTTGAAACGCGGGCTGGCGTACAACGGTTAATGGCGGGTAGAACAATTCGGCCTCATCTGAGTTCGTAAAACCGGCGATGGCAATATCCCCCGGAATATTAACTCCCAGTTTTTTTAATATATGCATGCAACTTATCGTGAGCCTGTCGCTGGCAATAAATATGGCTTCCGGCCTTTCATCTAAACTTAAAAGTTCCTTTACAGCAATTTCAACTTCCTCCTGAATCATTCCGCCATGGTCGCAATGCTTTATGTATTCTGGATTGTAAACAATCCCGTGATGATCAATGGCGGCTTTGAATCCATTAAGCCGCTCCCTGCTGATCAACAAATTAGCCGAATTGGTTAGGTGAGCAATTTTAGTAAATCCCGTATTTATTAAAAGCTCTGTTGCTTCAAAAGTTCCCTTGAAATTGTCCACAATTACTTTATGGGTATCAATATCATCCGCTATCCTGTCAAAAAAAACAATCGGGAAACCCTTTTCGTGCAAATATCTGTATTGGGCCATATCGGTAGTTTCTGCCGATAATGAAACCAGCAAGCCATCGACATGCCTTGATAACAAGTGCCTTACGTTAACAGATTCCCGGTCGAACGATTCATGAGTTTGGGTAATAATAACATGGTAGCCACGGTTATAAGCAATAGATTCGATACCATTTATTGCCTGTGAAAAATAATTATTAGCGACTTCGCAAACAACCACGCCAATAGAACGGCTTTTTTGCTCCTTCAGGCTTAACGCGATCGGATTGGGCCGGTAATTAATTTTCTCGGCATATTCCAGTACCAGTTTTTTAGTTTCGGTGCCTATTTCATAACTTCCGTTCAGCGCCCTTGATACCGTTGAAGTAGATAAACCAAGCGCCTTTGCAATATCTTTTATGGTATATGACTCAAACATAATTTGTTTTTATATGATAAAAATTTTTATCGCTCTATGAACAGAGAAAAAAGTTTACAAAAGTTTACATAAATTAAAAATATAACTACATAAATATCTTACAATCAGGCAATTATTAATTACATGGGTTTACAAAAAGTGATCAATTTTTTTCTAAAAATTTACCGCTTTTAATGGGGTTGCCTAATCTTTATAAAAAGATGGGAGACCGTTGGATAAACCTCAACCCCACACAAACCATCATAGAGCCATTTTTATTAATACCGATTATTTAGTAAAGTCGATAGATTAGCCTTTGAAACAGCTAAAATAAAATAAAAATTCCTTAAAGTCGCTTATATATTCATACCGTTACCAGGGCAAACGCATTAAAAGGAGGCTCCGATGGAGCCAGAACAATGAATGATATTTTTCTATAAACAGGACACTCCGCTGGAGTTAAAATTGAATAGCTAAGTGGTTAAATGACTCCATTGGAGTCGCCTGTTTATAGAAATAAAGCTGAAAATTTGAAAGGCTCCATCGGAGCCACCTATGAACTTGGCTTAGGAGCCGTATCGGCGCCTAAATTATTTTAATGCGTTTGTTCTGATACTGTTACATCCCGGCACAACAATGCAAACGTTTCCGGGAACGATTGCACGTTTTTAGTTTGAACATTCCTTTTATTATTAGTTCAGAGTAGTTAACCTTGTTAAACAGATAAGCTAAAAAGATAACATGCCTCTTATAAGATCGTCATTCGGCATTGCAGTATTGCTTGCCGTGGTTTGCCTGGTTGCCACAGCACAACCTCAGCAGAATTCATGGTCGCATTTACCCAGGGTGGGCAATCCTGTCTTTAAAAAAGACACCTTTAATATTTTAAAGTACGGCGCTAAAGCGGATGGATTAACCCTAAATACGGAAAGTATTAATAAGGCGATAACCGCCTGTAATGCAAAAGGAGGCGGTGTGGTGCTGATCCCCCAGGGTTTCTGGCTAACGGGGCCTATCGTTTTAAAAAGTAATGTTAATCTTCATGTTAGCCGCGCGGCGCTTCTCCAGTTTACTGATGATAAAAGTCAGTACAAACTTGTCGGAGGCAATTATGAAGGCCATGCGGCTGTCCGCAACCAATCGCCTATTTCGGGAACTGATTTAGAAAATATCGGCATTACCGGCGCAGGTATTATTGACGGGCATGGTGAAGTATGGCGCGCTATAGGTAAAGACAGGCTTACCGAAGCGGAATGGAAAAATCTTGCTGCATCGGGCGGTTTGCTTAGCGGAAACGGTAAAACGTGGTACCCATCCCAAAGTTATGTAAATGGCCTTAAAACGCCGGATGCCGGCCTGATAAAACCCGGTAAAAATCTTAGTGACTGGGAAGGAATGAAAGATTTTTTCAGGCCCAATTTATTGGTGCTTACGAATTGTAAAAGGGTTTTATTACAGGACGTCACCTTCCAAAATTCACCGGCATGGTGCCTTCACACTTTATTATGCCAGGATTTGAGTTTAAAAAATGTGCGTGTGCGAAATCCCTGGAATGCGCAAAACGGCGACGGCATCGATGTGGAATCCTGCAAAAATGTATTAATTGAAGGCAGCACATTTGACGCGGGTGATGATGGGATTTGCGTAAAATCCGGTCGCGATGAAGAAGGCCGGCGCAGGGCAAAACCTACCGAAAATATGATCGTGAGGAATAACGTGGTGTACAGGGCGCATGGTGGTTTTGTAATAGGCAGCGAAATGTCTGGCGGGGCGCGCGATATCTTCGTTTCCGACTGCACTTTTATTGGTACTGATGTGGGTTTAAGGTTTAAAACTACGCGGGGCCGGGGCGGCATTGTTGAAAATATCTACATCAAAAATATTACGATGCGGAATATCGTGACCGATGCTATCCTTTTTGATATGTATTATATGGGAAAGTCGCCGATTGTAACCGAAACAGGAAAAGACGCCGCGATTATTCCTGTAACTGAAGGCACACCGCAATTCAGAAATTTTTATGTTGATAATGTGGTGTGCATCGGCGCCGAAAGAGGTCTTGAGATAAGGGGCTTGCCTGAAATGAGCATTAAAGGCATCCACCTTGCAAATCTTGTTTTAAAAACAAATAAAGGTATAGACATAACCGAGGGCGAAGACATCAGCCTAAAAAACATTTACCTCGATTGCAAGGAAACAAAGCCTCTTGTTAGCTTGAATAACGGCAAGGACATTAAGTTAAATAATATCAGCTATGCAAAAGCTGATCTCCTTTTTGCCGTAAGCGGTAAAAAATCAGCAGGAATTAAAGTGTCACATACTGATGTTACTAAAGCTGTTGATAAAGCCGAATTTAATACAGGCGCCGGAAAAAACGCGCTTACAATTGTTAAATAAAATAATGAAAAGATTAACGCTATTCGTCATAAATATTTTTGTATCTGCAGTGTTGATGGCGCAAACAACGGTATATCCAACGCATTTTACCGTAGCGCAGGATGGCAGCGGCGATTTTAAAACCATCCAGGAGGCGGTAAATGCAGTACGCGATCTTTCCCAGGTGCAGGTGATCATCAATATAAAAAAGGGCGTTTATCATGAGAAACTGGTTATCCCTTCATGGAAAACTAAAATATCATTGATAGGTGAAGATAGCGCACAAACCATCATCACTAATAACGATTATTCCGGCAAACCCAATCAGCAGGGAAAGGACGCTTTCGGTAAAGAAAAGTTCAATACCTATACTTCATACACTGTTTTGGTGCAGGGAAATGATTTCGTGGTGGAAAATCTTACAATTCAAAATTCTTCAGGCCGCATCGGTCAGGCGGTAGCCCTTCACATTGAAGGCGACAGGTGTAAAATAGAGAACTGCCGTTTATTGGGTAACCAGGATACGCTTTACGCCGCAACAGAAGGTAGCCGCCAATATTACCAGGGTTGCTTTATTGAAGATACAACTGATTTTATTTTTGGCGAAGCCACGGCTGTTTTTAACCGCTGTATTATTAAAAGCCTTGCAAACTCATACATCGCGGCGCCCTCCACCACACCCCGGCAGCAATTTGGCTTTGTGTTTTTTGATTGCAAATTAATCGCGGATACAGGCATCAGGAAAGTCCATTTAGGGCGGCCATGGCGGCCTTATGCTAAAGCAGTTTATATCCGCACGCAAATGGGCCTCCAAATAATACCTGCCGGCTGGGACAACTGGCGTAACCACGATAATGAAAAAACAGCCTTTTTTGCCGAATATAAAAGTACCGGGCCCGGCGCAAATGCTACTGGACGTGTGCCCTGGTCGCATCAGCTAAGTAAAAATGACCGGAAGGCGTATACCATAAAAACCATCCTTTCGGGTAAAGATAACTGGGATCCGGAATGAATTATTAATCAATCAGCTATCAAATTTTGATTCAGAATAAATATGATCTTATCAAGATATAACTTAAAAAAAATAGATGTACCGGGTTTGCAAATGCCGGCAGAAGATGTGTTTGACCTCCCTGAGAAAGTTTTGCAATTTGGAACAGGCGTCCTGTTACGGGGGCTGCCCGATTATTACATCGATAAGGCTAACCGTAAAGGCATTTTTAACGGCCGCATTGTTGTTGTAAAATCAACGGATACCGGCTCGGCAACGGATTTTGACAGACAGGACGGGCTATACACCATTTATTCAAAAGGCTACGAAAACTCACAGGAAGTAAGTGAGCAGGTAATTTGTTCGGCTATCAGCAGGGTGCTTTCGGCCGCTAATGACTGGGCGGCCATTTTAGAATTTGCAAAAAGTACTGATCTGCAGATTATCATTTCCAATACCACCGAGATTGGTATCCAGTTGGTTAAAGAAGATATAAGCAAACAGCCGCCCACCTCCTACCCGGGCAAACTACTGGCCGTTTTATATCATCGTTTTAAAGCGTTTAACGGGAATGCAAACAGCGGACTGGTCATTATCCCGACAGAACTTATTGTAGATAATGGTAAAAAACTAGAAGCGATAGTACTGGAATTGGCCCATTTAAATAACCTTGAACCAGCATTTATGGATTGGCTGGAAAGCAGCAACAGCTTTTGCAATTCGCTGGTTGACAGGATTGTCCCTGGTAAACCAAGTAAAGAATTAAGCGCCAGAATCGAAAATGATCGGGGCTATACAGACGATCTGCACATAATGTCTGAAACTTACAGCTTATGGGCTATTGAAGCGGATGAAAAAATCGCATCTGTACTGTCCTTCAGCCAGGCGGATAAAGGCGTAGTTATAAGCCCGGACATTCAATTATTCAGGGAATTAAAACTGCGCTTACTCAACGGCTCGCATACTTTAAGCTGTGGGTTTGCTATCCTTTCCGGGTTTGCAACGGTTAAGGAGGCTATGGATGACGAACAATTTTTAAAGTTCATTACCCAACTGGCATTTAAAGAGATCATTCCGTCTATTCCTTATACGATAGATCACCGCGTGGCCGCAGATTTTGCGAACAGTGTTTTAGACAGGTTTCGCAATCCGCACATCAGGCACGAATGGCTGAGCATTTCCGTTCAATATTCATCCAAAATTAAAATGAGGGTTATTCCCCTCCTGTTAAATTATTATAAAATAAATAACACAGTACCGCATTGCATGGCGCTTGGATTTGCTTCGTTTATAAGGTTTATGAAAGTAAAACAAGCGGATAACGGAACCTTCACCGGCTCAGTTAATAATAAGGAATATACGGTTACAGACAGCCAGGCCGGGTATTTCAGCAAGGTTTGGGAAAACGCTGATGTTAGTTCAGTTGTAGAGGCCATTTTAAAAAACAAAGAGCTATGGGATGCTGATCTTTTCATTTTACCGGGGTTCAGGGAAGCTATTATTTCACAACTTAATCTTATAATGAGAGATGTGATTGTTGAAAATCCTTTAACCCAATTAAACAGCATCACGTGAAACAGAAAATAGCAAGGATACACCCGGCAGATAATGTATTGGTAGCGCTTACCGATCTGCCGGCCTGCGAAGATGTTATACTTAAAGATAAGAGTTATAAAGTAGTCGAATTTATACCTGCCAAACATAAATTCGCCATTGATAATATTCCCGAAGGTGGCGAAATTATTATGTACGGTGTGTTGGTGGGCCGTGCCCAAAGTAACATACAGGCCGGGGGTTTATTATCAACAGCCAATGTTAAGCATGCCGCCAATGGTTTTTCAACCGGAAATAACCATATGGACTGGAACAAACCGGATGCAGGAAAATGGCAAAACAGCACCTTCAATGGCTTTCACCGGGCCGACGGAAGCGTGGGCACCGCTAACTACTGGCTGGTAATACCTATGGTTTTTTGCGAGAACCGTAATATTGAAGTATTGCGGGAAGCCATATCAGCTAACCCTGCTATTGGTTATACTTCCGACTTGCTTGTTACGCTCGGCGGATCAGTTATCCTGTCGGAGTTCCCGGAACTATGCGGGGTAGAGCAAAACCTGATAGACCGGTGCGTGGATAAGACAAAGGCAGAACGTTTTTCTTCTTTGGTAAAAAGTTATAGCCAGCGCGCAGAAGAAGCCGGGTCGGGGTTTTATATGAACCCCTCGCCCGGTAACATAAAAGACGGCCTCATTACCGATGCTATAAAATCAGCGGGGGCAGCAAAAAAGGGCGGCACTTCGCCGGTGACCGATGTGCTCGACTATCCCGAAAAGGTTACCAAACCCGGCCTTAATTTATTATGCACACCGGGTAATGATGTTGAATCTACGACCGCCGAAGTAGGGTCCGGGGCGAATATCGTATTGTTCACTACAGGTTTAGGAACTCCGACAGGTAATCCTATTGTACCTGTTATTAAAATAGCAACAAATACCACGCTTTATAGACGGATGGCTGACATTATCGATATTAACACCGGTACCATTGTGGAGGGCGATGAAACCATTGAACAAGCCGGTGAACGGATTTTAGATTATATTATAAAAGTAGCCGGCGGCGAAATTGAAGTGAGCGCGGTAAGGCATGGGCAGGATGATTTTATTCCCTGGAAAAGGGGCGTTTCGCTTTAAAAACAAAATTGTTGAAAAAATTAATTTGCATAATAGTGCTGTTATTAACCGGTTCACTGGTTGTAAGTGCGCAACAATTGCCGTTATCGCAACAAATGGCCAACACCGCCATGAAGCTATGGAGCGATACCTCAAAAAGTATTCGCTGGACGTATGACCAAGGGGTTGTGCTTAAAGGAGTTGAAGGCGTTTGGAAGCAAACCGCCGAAAAAAAATACTTTAAATATATCCAGAACTATATTGACTCCCTGGTATCAGCCAATGGTGAGATAAAGAAATATAAAAAAGATGATTATAGCCTTGATAACATTTTGTGCGGCCGATCGGTACTGATGCTTTATAATGTTCTTTTAAAAGAAAAATATTATAAAGCAGCACAGCAACTGCGTGAGCAGTTAAAAACCCAGCCGCGTAACCCTGATGGCGGTTTTTGGCATAAAAACAGGTATCCGAACCAGGTGTGGCTTGACGGTTTGTACATGGCTGAACCGTTTTACGCTGAGTATGCCGCCACTTTTCATGAGGGCGAAGATTTTGATGATATCGCCAAGCAGTTTATTTTAATGGAACAACATGCCCGCGACCCTAAAACGGGATTGCTTTACCACGCCTGGGACCAAAGCCGCAAAGAATGGTGGGCGAATCCGCAAACCGGTTTGTCGCAAAACTTTTGGGGAAGGGCCGATGGCTGGTATGCTATGGCCCTGGTGGATGTTTTGGATAAATTCCCCATGGATCACACAAAACGGCCGGTTTTATTGGCCATTTTACGCCGGCTGGCCGCGGCTATTCAAAAGTATCAGGACCCTAAAACCGGCCTCTGGTATCAAATATTGGATAAGCCGAATGAAAAAGGAAATTACCCCGAGGCGTCGGCCTCGTGCATGTTTGTGTACACCCTGGCTAAAGGCGTCAGGAAAGGATACTTGCCTGCAAAATATTTACCGGTTGCCGAAAAAGGGTACAAAGGAATTACCACGAAGTTTTTAGAAACCGATGCCGATGGACAGTTGAACCTGAACGGAACCGTGAATGTTGGCGGCCTTGGAGGAAAACCCTACCGTGATGGCAGCTACAAATACTACATGAGTGAAAAAGTGGTCAAAAACGATCCTAAAGGCATTGGCGCATTTATACAGGCAAGCGTTGAAATGGAACGTTTGGCTAATTTATCAGTCGGGGAAGAAAAAACTGTTTTATTGGATAGTTATTTTAATGATGAACACAGAAAAGACATAACCGGAAGGATTATTCCATTTCACTATAAATGGAATGAAACTACAAGTGATGGCTTTTCATTTTTGGGGCATATTTTTAATAATTACGGCGTTAAAACTGAAACGCTTTATAACGGCCCAACTGTTCAAAATTTGAAAGAAGCTAATATTTACCTGATCGTTGATCCGGATATCCCAAAAGAAAACCCGGATACCAAATATATTGAGGTGCCGCATGTGAAGGCTATAAGTGCTTGGGTAAAAGATGGCGGCGTATTGGTTGTCTTAAACAATGATACAGGCAATGCTGAATTTAAACATCTGAATATTTTGATGGCAAAATTCGGGATGCATTTTAATGAGGACAGCCGCAACCGTGTTAAGGGCGCCCATTTTGAACAGGGAGCAATTGATGTTCCCGATGGAAACGAGATCTTTAAAACGGTAAAAAAAGTTTATATCAAAGAGCTAAGCACACTTGCTGTTACACCTCCGGCAAGATCAGCATTATCCGATAAAGATGGTGTCATCGTGGCCATTGCAAAATATGGCAGTGGAACTGTTTTTGCAGTAGGCGACCCCTGGTTTTATAATGAATATACCGACGGGCGAAAGCTGCCGCCCGGTTATGATAATTTTAAGGCAGCCAACGACTTTGTAAAATGGCTTATCGCGCAAATACCCGCTAAAAAATAATTTAAATATCTTTACCGGCAAGCATTTTTAAATCCTATGAAATTAAATATTTCTTTACTATGCCTTGTTATGTGTTCGGTCTTCATGCGGGCAAACGCACAAATGCAGCAGTTAAAGGATTATAGTTTAATATGGAATAGTCAAAGCAAGAATTCCGGCGAATCTATGCCCTGCGGCGGAGGTGATATTGGCTTAAACGTTTGGGTTGAAAACGGCGATCTGTATTTTTACATTTCAAAAAGCGGCACGTTTGATGAAAATAATACCTTTCTGAAATTAGGGCGCATCAGGGTCAGGCTTTCTCCCAATCCCTTTAGCGGCATTAAATTTAGCCAGCAGCTTTATTTGCCCGATGGTTCTGTAATTATAAACGGCACAAATAATAACCTAAATGCACAAATAAAAGTATGGGTTGATGTGTATCGCCCCGTTATACATGTAGAGATCAAGTGCAACAAGCCGGTAAGAACCGAAGCAGACTACGAGAGCTGGCGCTACCAGGACCGGGGAACAAATGGCAATGAGAACAACCAGGGTTCAATGAAATGGGCAAAGGACGGGCAGGTTAAAACCTTAAAAGACAAAATCACCTTTAAAAACAAGGCCGTATTATTTTATCACCAGAATAAAGACACTACCGTTTTTGATGCTACCATACGTGAACAGGGACTGGAAGCTGTAAAGTCTCAAATGTTTAACCCCCTGTCGCATTTAGTTTTTGGCGGCGCTTTAAAAGGTGATGGCATGCGCCCGGCGGGTACCTGCCAGGGCAAATACCAAAACACCGATTTTGAGGGTTGGAAACTACAAAGTAATCGGGCAACCATCAGGCAAGGCCTCGAAATTTATTTAAATACAAGCTATGTAAGCGCAGCCCCGCTTTGGGAGCAAAAATTGGATAGCACTATAGGTGATGCTACCAGGCATCGGCAAACGGCCTTTGCTCAAACCCAAAACTGGTGGAAACAGTTCTGGGAGCGCAGTTTTATATTCATCAATCCGGATGATAATAACCCTCAAAACCCCGAATGGCAGGCTAGCCGCAATTACCAGCTATTCAGGTATATGCTGGGCTGCAACGCTTTCGGCTCCTATCCTACCAAATTCAACGGAGGCTTGTTTACTTATGATCCTGTTAACGTAAATACAACTTTTAATTATACGCCCGATTTCAGGAACTGGGGAGGCGGGTTAATGACCTCACAAAACCAGCGCCTGGTTTATTGGCCGATGCTAAAGAGCGGCGATTTCGAAATGATGAAACCGCAGTTTGATTTTTACCTGCGATCATTACATAACGCTGAACTGCGCAGCAAGGTTTACTGGGGGCATGAAGGCGCTTGTTTTACCGAACAGGTAGAAAACTTTGGCTTGCCCAACCGGGGGGAATACGGCTTAAAACGTCCGGCTGATTTTGATAAAGGCATGCAATACAATGCCTGGCTTGAATATGAATGGGATACGGTACTGGAGTTTTGCCAGATGATGCTTGAAAATGAACGTTATACCGACGAAGATATTAAAGAATACATTCCGTTTATCGAAAGCTGCCTCACATTTTTTAACGAACATTACCAGTACCTGGCCCATAAACGCGGCACAAAAATCTTTGATGAAGGCGGTCATTTAATACTATATCCCGGCTCCGGGGGCGAAACTTATAAAATGGCCTATAATTCAACTTCTACTATCGCTGCTTTACAAACTGTGCTAACCCGGCTTTTAGCGCTGCCGCCGCAATATCTAAATAGCAAAAAACGTGAATATTGGGAAACTATGCTCAAACGCATCCCCCCTATTAGTTTCAGGGAATTTGAAGGCCATAAAACTATTGCGCCTGCCCAGGTTTGGGAACGGGTGAATAATGTTGAAACCATGCAGTTATACCCGGTTTTTCCATGGGGGATCTATGGAATTGGCAAGCCTGATCTTAATATAGCAATAAATACCTGGAAATATGACACGCTTGCTATAAAGTTCAGAAGCGGCATCGGTTGGAAGCAGGACAATATTTTTGCTGCCCGCATGGGCTTAACAAAGCAAGCCGCCGATCTGACGCTGTTTAAACTTAAAGATTCCGGTCGTCGTTTTCCCGCCTTTTGGGGGCCCGGCTTTGACTGGACGCCGGATCATAACTGGGGCGGCTCGGGAATGATCGGCTTGCAGGAAATGCTCTTGCAGGCCAATGGCAAAAAGATATATCTGTTCCCAGCCTGGCCAAAGAGCTGGAACGTGCATTTTAAACTCCATGCGCCCTATAATACCACCGTTGAAGCCACTGTTAAAAACGGAAAAGTTGAATCATTGATCGTATTGCCAAAGGAACGGGAAAAAGACATCATCAATATGTTTTGACCTTACTTATCTACAGGGATCCAGGTTTCCATCTCCACATGGCCACGGTTATCCCAGGCATAATAAGGTATTAGTTGAATATTAGCGGTACTTCTTTTATTATCCGAAACCTCCTGGTAAAGCTGATTTTTCCATTTAGTATTATCGAACATAGCTTTCCCGGTTAAGGCAGCTATTGGGCTATTGCCGATAACAATTTTTTGGGGAGTTAAAATAGTTTTGGCTGATAACGCGAGGTTAAAGAGCTTTACGTTTTTAGGTATTCCCGCAGATTCAACACAATAAACTATCGGCCCGCGCTTTACAGCCACCTGGTTACGGGTTTCCTCAACCAGCGGGTTTGCTTCCATAAACTTTACGGGCATGGGCAATTGTAATTCAATCTGGTCGCCGGCCTTCCATTTACGTGCTATTTCGGCATATTGCCCTGAATTTAACCTGATACCTGCCGGTTTGCCATTTACCACTAAACCCGCATTTTTACACCAGCCGGGAATACGTAAAAAAACTGAAAATTCTTTTCCGGGTGTTTCATCAAACCGGATGCTGATCTTACCGTTCCAGGGATAATCGGTAGTTTGTGTTAATTTTATTGGTGAACCATCTTTTAACCTTGTCGATAGTTTATTGCCCCCATATAAATTGAACCACAAGCCCTTATTGGATACACTATAAGCATAATTACCAACCTCCGCTATCGTGCGCACTACATTTGGTGGGCAGCAATCCGAATAAGCGATATACCCGACCCTATCCCTTGACCATCGCTGTTTAAATGGCAGATCATCGGAAACGCTTAGCGGATTGGTATAAAAGAAATTCTTCCCGTTTAAACTTATGCCTGATAACATGCCATTATAAAGTGTAAGCTCCATTATATCAGCATATTTTGCATCGCCGGTAATTTGCAGCATGCGCCAGTTCCAAAGTACATTGCCTACGCTGGCGCAGGTTTCATTATGGGCCGTCAAATTTGGCAATTGGTAATCGCGCCCGTAAGCCTGGTGCACTTCCTGAACATCCTTTAACGAATAGGATGTGCCATCGGGCGATACGCCATCATACAGCGCCCCGCAGCCGCCGGTTATATACATCTTACAGTTTACCACGTCATTCCAAACCAGGTTAAGCGTATGCATTAGCGTCGCATCTCCTGTTTCGGCATAAATATCAGCCGCGCCTGCATATAAATAATTAGCACGCACAGCATGCCCCGTGGCTTGTGTTTGTTCCCTGAATGGAATACGGTCCTGGTTATCGTCCGTACCGTCTTTCATCAACCCTCTTATATTTATAAGATTCTTAGCCAGTTCGAGATAACGCGGATCATGCGTTGTGCGATACATTTCAACCACCCCCATGTAATGTGATGGGCAAATAGCATTTCGTGCCAGTTCGGGTGAGGCAGTTTTGTAAAACCGATACAAATAGTCTGTCGCCTTGATCGCTATATTTAAAAATGTCCTTTTACCTGTGGCACGATAGTGGACACAAGCGGCTGTCATTAAATGGCCCAGGTTGTAGGTTTCAAAATTCAGCCTGTTTGCAAAAGCTTTTGAGGTATTTGGATGATTTCGTTCTTCAATGGAAGTAGCTGTGTTAAGATAACCATCAGCACGTTGCGCTTTTGCAAAAAGAGCGATGGTTTTATCCATAAGTGCGTCCAGCTTTGGATCTTTAGTGACGGCATACATGCTTGCCACAGCTTCAAATAATTTATAAAAATCACCATCCTGGAACGGCGGGCCGACATGCGAACCGGTATCCAACCCGGCAGCAATTTCAAAGTTTTGTGTTGCATGACCAATTTTGGGATCAGTGTAGATTCGCCAAAGATTAGGGATCATGGAATCCCGGCAAACTTTAAATCTGTCAGCCCAAAAACCCTTCGTCCAGGTTACGTTATCCATATCTACGCTTTGCAGTTTGGCGTATGGGCTGGACGATGTATTCACCAAAGGTCTATCTTGCGCATAAACGCCATTGAAGTTAAATATTAGTACAGTTAAAATCCCTATCATCCTTGTCGCATTTCTCATAAAAACTAATTTAATAAGTAAGTTCAACTATTTTAACCGGCCCCAATAGCCCGGCCGGTAACAATGGTTTACCTTCGAGCCTGTAAAGGGCATTAGTCCAGGTGATCCGTTTGTTTTCGGGCAGCGCATGATCGCCAATTAAGCGGTTAGCCCAGGTATTGCTAACTTCTATCCTAAGTTCATTTTTGCCGCTTTTTAAAGCTTTGGTAATATTAACACGGTATGGACCAGTCCACGCAGTTCCGCAATAAATTCCATTAACATATACATCGGCTAAATTGGCCACTTTGCCTAAATCCAACCAAACCTGCCTACTATTTTTTCCTGTTTTCCAGTTGAAGGTTTGACGATAGATTGCAGTGCCTGAATAATATTTAATATGATCATCATTATTTTGGCTCCAATCTGATAAACCATTGAATACTATTGGTTTTTGCGGGCCGCCAAAAGCTTTGTCAAACTTAACCATCCACGTTTCTTTTAGTGTTTGCGCGGGTTTAATCGCTGGCCAGTTTGCGCCGTTTTTAACTACGGTCTTTGTCGCAGGTTTTTTTAAAACAATAAACATTGATCCGCTTGCATCAAGTTTTAAAGGCAATACCGTTCGCCCATCCTGTATTTTCCAATTTCCGGCAATTCTTGTATCGCCGGTAAGCGGGTCCCACAATTCCGGTACACAGCCGGACGTTCTCAAGGATATAGTTATTTTGCGCGCTTCGTTGTTTTGGTTGGAAATAAAATAAATATCGAATCCTTTCCCTGCCCTGTGGTTCCAGCCAACATTGCCTGCGAATTTGCCGGCAGAATCAGTTACTGTTACATCCCTCGTTATACCTAATTTGTTAAAAGTAGAATCTTTGTAATGCCCTGTAATAACCGTAGCGCCATCATGAACTAACTGCTGCAAACGTCTTGCTGCCTGTGGCGACATAAAAGTACCGCCGGGAGACATTGGCCTTGAGCCCGGCAAAACCAAAACCCCATAATTGGCGCCGCCCGGAAGAATTATACGGCCGTTTTTCACCGTGGCCAGCCTTAACAGCGCGTCTAAATTAAATGAATCATAAGCATATCCTCTCAATGGGTTTACCCATTTATCAGCATCCGCCATATTGGCCGAACTGGTAACGCCATCAGGGATGGTGCGCATCGGCTCTCCTATGTTGGCCAGCCTTAAGGCTTCTTCCTTTACCCGTTCACTGCCAAAAATACCCGGCAAAGCACTAACCAGCCTGTCCGGTAAAATAGCGCGCCGCGGTGTTTCTTCTCCGGTAAAAACAGCCACATCCGTTACGGGGTGGCCCATTTGCAACAACGCCTGGCACCGGGCTAAATATTGAACCCATGCCTTGCCTTGTTTCCACCAGGTTTGATCGCGCTGAAAAAAGGTACCGATACCATCAAGCGTCATCCCGGGTTTGCGATCGAGCCAGGGATTAAGGACGTTTACATGGAATACAAACCGGTTAATGCCCAACGCAAAATTCCTGTCGGCCAATGCTTTCAGCAAGGCGGGATGTTCATCCCACATCAAACGTAACTCGGTAAAAGCTTCCGCCTGTATAATGTTTTTACCATAAATATGCCCGCCCGATATTGCATCAAGTATATCATTTGGTTTATCATGCGTAGGGCTGCGCAGCCAAAACTCACCCATCGGTATATCAACTTTACCGAAATGCAGCATGCCATCGCTTGTCATAACAGGCGCCACGCTTTCAGCGCTGAAGCTGCATCCTTGCGCGTGGGCAAGTTTCGCCATTGTCCCAAAGAAATTATCCGCCACCAACTCAGCTATGGTTTGCCGGACATCACTTAATATTTTTTCGGAAATTTCTGCGCTTTGTACAGGTACGCCTGCCATAACCGGCAAATAAGGCATCAGGTCATATCCTCTTCGCTTTTTAAATTCCGCGGCAAATACCGGCGACCAATTTTGACTGCCGCATTCCCAGCTATCAACATGAAATATTTTAAGCACCCGTCTGGCTAAATCCGGTCCCACTTGCTTAACAGCTTCGCCAAACCAATTATCAAACTGCACTTTTGCGGCTTCGGGATTAAATTTATCACACTCCAAACCGCTGCCCGCCCCGCCGGTAGCGTTGGTATGCCCGGTTGAAGTGTGGCCGATGCGTAAAATAGTCCATTTGCCGGGAGGTACCTTCCAGTTTAACTGACCATTTACGTCCAGTTTATCGGTTATATCAATGATCTTGTCTTTGGGTACGCACAAATTCTCCGGCGCCTGCTGATCGGTGGTATGCCTACTTACCCGCCAAACCTCCCCAGTTTTACCTTCAAACTGATGAATGTATGCCTCCGAAGAAAGCGTTATCCCTGATATTTTAAGAGACGGTTTCCATTTGGCAAAATCAAGATCTTCCGCGCCAGGCTCCGAGCCTGCCTTATCATACACAAAACGAAAGTATTTTGCGGTTGTGGGAACTATATCATTGGTGATTGGCGCGTCCCCATCCTGCCAGCCATGTCGCGGAGGCTCCAATCTTGTTAGCTGTTGGAAGTTTTTACCATCGTCGCTTATCTCCACCAATAATCTTTCCGACTGGTAATTACTGGCATTTGTATGGATAACCAATGATCTGCAGGTAAAGGGCTGATCAAATTCCAACTGTACCCAGCACGGTTTACTGCTTGCAAAATTCTTTTTATTTCCCCGATTGGCTAAAAACTGCACATCTTCTCCGGTGCTGGCCGTTACTTTTGGAACGATTACATCACTTGAAATCCCGCTTCCTTCCGGCGAACGATAGGCCAGCAGCTTTATATCCCGGTAATAGCCTTTATAGTTTTGCGGTTTGGATAGCGTGTCTTTAAATAATTTGCCGCCTGTAACAAGGGTCTTCGTCCACACTATTTTTTGCATGGAGAGTTCCGGGGTTATCCACGGGCCGCCGGCAACTGCAAAGCCGTCGCAATCATGCAATGCCAGTTTAATTCCCAGCCGGTCCGCCTCGCTCATGGCAAACTTTATCATTTCCCACCAGGGCTTACTCAACTGGTTTACGGGCGGGTTAATAAAGGGCGGGTTAGCCGGGCCTTTAATGGTCATCAGATAGGCGCCGCCAATCCCCTCTTTTTTCATCGCCTCAAGATCAGCAGTTATTCCCTGCATTGTAACGCTGGCCTGCATCCAATACCAGTAGGTCCATGGCTTTGCATCTTCGGGCGGGTGCCGGAAAACGCTTTTCAATTCATCCATAGCAGGGGCTTTGTTCCGCACCTGAGCTAACCCCTGCAATGTAAACCAGTTAAGGGTACATAAGTAAATTAATACTGTACGGATGAATATTTTCATATTTAGTTAACTGTTTTAAATTTTATTTCATTTGAAAGTTTTATGGCTTTATCGGCGCCGGCTTCACAAGGCAACAGGTAAAAGCTGTAGGTGTATGCCTTAGCGGGAATCTGATATTTTGGCAATGGCGCACCAACGTCCGACCAGCTATCATTACCGCCAACCCCCATTTGTTTCAAGTCGATATTCAGTGTTATAAAACCGGCATCTTTAAGTTTATCCGTATGCTTTGCAGCTTCAATATTCTTTTCGGTATAAGGCCATGCGTTCACGCTCAATAAGCTATCGGCTACCACAAGCAAGCCGTTTAAACTTTTGCTGGAAAGGAACATCCATCTTACATCAGTACGATTACCCATTTCCTGTGGCACTACATAAGGTTCGTTAAATTCATTGATCGGCTGCGAGTAAATACCGGCTTCAAATCCAGTGCGGCGATCAACGTAATTTTCATACAACCCCCGGCCATACCAGCTAATGTTATCAAATTTGCGGTTTATGCCGCATTGCATACCCACTTCAGGAATATTTGGCAAACCGGGTTTAGTGGTTAAAGCATAATTGACTTTAATCACTCCTTTGCCATTAACAGAATAAATTACCTTCACATTGGCGCTATCGTTTATTAAGGCGTACGTGCTTGTTATCTTAATTAACCCCCTGGATAATTTATCAGCCGATACATTTTTAAGTTTCACGCTATCCTGGTACCAGGGCTTTAGTTTTTTGTTTGCCTTCCAGCCACGACGGTCATTATCAGTAAGCGGACGGGTAAAATGGGGCAGTAAAGGTGCGCGCACTTTTTCCTGGTTATTCAACAGGTATGAGCTTAACGCCCCGTTGGTTTTGTCAATTGTAACCTTAAAATTCTTACCGGTTATGATATAAGCCGGCGCAATTTCCTGTAATGAAAGAGAAGGAAAGCTGCTAACATTCCTCCTGATTACGGGAACCTTTGTTAGGGCGAATTGATCTGCGGCTATTTCAAATCCTTTTGACGCCCAGGGCTCGTCTTCGGGCAAAGTGAAATGAATATCTGCCAGGTATTCATGACCGGCTTTCATCGCCGGCAAATATGGCGCTAAGGAAAAGAGCGTATCGCTGAACGGCAGCAAATCAATTGATGGCAATGCTTTTTTTAAGATGATCTTACCGTCTTCACGAACCTGCAGCGCAACGTTATAATATTTTAATGATTTAACCGAATTCCGGTTCTTTATCCTGATTATTTTTTTTGCGGTATCAACCAATTCGCATTCAGCCGGTTGAAAAACATGTTTGCACTCATACATAGCCGGCTTTGGCCTTCCATCAGGCGCTACTAAACCTTTTATGGTAAAATCATCATAATATTTTTCGCCGTAATCGCCGCCATAGGCATAAAAAGGTATACCATCGGCATCTTTTTTTAATAATCCCTGGTCTTTAAATTCCCATATCGCGCCGCCGATAATACGCTTGGTGTTACGCCATATATCCCAAAACTCTTTTAAGTTACCGTTAGAGTTTCCCATTGCATGTGAATATTCAACAAAAAATATAGGCCGGTGGTCGCCATTTGGCTGGTTAGCCAGCAAATCGGCCGTGAATAATCCCGGATACATTCTGCTGATAATATCGACATAAGGCTGATCTATAGGATTTTGTATCCGATGCGAGTGATCGTTGGTCTTCGGATACCTTGGATCATCCGGTTCAATATAACCTTTCGCCTGCGGCGTACCTTGTGCGGGCTCATAATGTACCGGGCGGGTAATGTCAAAATCATGTGTCCATCCGGCCATTGCCGCATGATTTGGGCCGCGTCCGGCTTCATTGCCTAAACTCCAGGTTATAATACTTGGATGATTTTTATCGCGCATCACCATTCTTGTCATCCTGTCCATATAAGCGCCGGCCCAGGTGGGGTCATTGCTTAATTTTGAGCCGAGGCCGTGGGTTTCAAGGTTGGCTTCATCAATTACCATGATGCCATATTGGTCGCAAAGGTCATACAGGTACGGGTCCATCGGGTAATGGCTGGTACGGATACAGTTAAAATTAAACCGCTTTATGGTTTGCACATCCTTTAAGATATCCTCGCGGGATAAAGCCTTCCCTTTTACCGGGTCATGGTCCGGACGGTTCACGCCATACAAGTAAGTCACTTTACCGTTGATTAGCAGCTTGCTGTCTGTTTTAGAAAATTCAATGCTTCTGAAACCTACCTTACAACTTTTCACCTCGATTATCTGTCCTGTTGTATCTTTTAATGCAAGTGTGAGCGTATATAAGTTTGGCTCTTCAGTGCTCCATTTATCCGGATTTTTCACCTTCGCTTCCATTAACCCAAATTTCACATTCCCCAATCGCGGGTATATTTCGTTAATAATACTTTTAACGCTTTTTTCTAAAGGTTTTTCAAAAACAGGGTTATTGTTTTTATCAAACAACTGCGCCTCTAATCTGTAACCATATACTTGTTGTCCGGTAAGATTTTCAATCCGCGGCCTTAATTCAAAAAGCGCGTCCTTATAATCTTTATCTAATTTGGTTTGATAAAAAAAATCAGCGATCCGCAGTTTGGGCTCTGCCAGTAACATTACTTCCCGGTGTATCCCGCTCAATCGCCATTGATCCTGGTCTTCCAGAAAATAGCCGTCTGTCCAACGGATCACCTGAACAGATAACACATTTTCGCCGGACTGCAAGTAAGGCGTTATATTAAATTCAGATGGTAAAAAACTATCTTCCCCATAGCCTAAAAATTGGCCATTGAGCCATACTTTAAATCCCGAGCTTACACCGCCAAAATGCAGCGTAATGTTCATATCCTTCCAGTTTGAAGGTACGGTAAATGTACGCTGGTAATTGCCCACACTATTATCGGTTGTCGGCATGTGCGGTGGGTTAACCGGCCTGAACGGATAAACTGCGCTTTTATAAATTGGTTTGCCATATCCCTGCATCTCCATACTGGAAGGCACAATGATCTTTTTCCATCCCCGGACCCTGCTTTTATAAAAACCCGCCGGAGTATCTGCAGGCATGGGCGAATATTGAAAATCCCAATAACCATTTAGTGATAACATGCGGCCGGATTTTTCCCGGTCGCCTGCTATCGCGTCATTTATATTACTGTAGGAATACGCCGTAGCGTGGGCAGCCTGGCGGTTTATGCCGTCTATCGATGGGTCTTCCCATGGATCGAAATGATATAGTCCAGGCGCTATTGGCACAGGGGCAGGTGTTTTATCAACTAATTGCGCATAGACCAGGCATGGGCCAACACCAAGAATAAGCAGTATATATTTTATGGTCTTTATCATAGCGCGGTATAATCAATTTTAAAATCCTTGCCTTTTTGAATTTGCATCTCGTACAGATCACTGCCTTTTGCTATAATTTCAGCTTGTTTACATCCGGGTTTGGTTTTACTTTTAAAACGCAATGTGCCAGTACCGTCATCGGCGCTTATCTTTATCTGTGTGGTGCTGCAATAAACCCGAATGTCCCCATGAGGCGTAGGTACCGTTCCCTGCATCCATTGCAAACCGCCCAGGTTGGGTTCAATTAAATAATCCTTATAGCCCGGTGATAGAGGCTTTACCCCCAGGTAATATTTTCCTAAAAGATATATCGGACTCGCGCCCCAGGCATGGCAAAGGCTTTTACCATACGGCCTGCCGTACATAGCGTAATGTTCGGCGCCACTTTTCGCCGGATCATAGGCCTCCCAGAACGTAGTGGCGCCAAGCTTAAGCATGCCGCCCCAGTAGTCCTTCATTTCCTTTAATACATAGCTTTGTTCGCCCATTGCACAAAGCGATTCCAACTGATAAAACTGCATGTAAGGCGTAGTGATCTTCGGCACTTCGTTATTAAGCAGCACATACTTTTTTACGTCCTGCTTTTGGGCGTCGTTCAGGTAATTAAAAAATATGGAGAACATATTGGCATAGCGGGTAACATTTTCAGTGGGGCTGCCATCAATCCGGCTATGCACCAACGCGTGCTTTTGATCATTCCAATAGTATTTGAATATTTTAGCCCGTAGATCTGCGGCTATTTTAGCATACTTTTCGGCGCCTGCGTTGTCATTCGCAATTTTTGCGCATTGGGCCATGGTTTCCAGGCTGCGGCAAAATAAAACCTGTTCAAAGCTTACTTCGCCCTGCTTGCTTAACCCATCGGCCCAGTCGATAAAAACCCAGTCGCCCGGCAAGCCCTCCATAAGCCCATCTTTATCGCGCCGGGAAAGGCAAAAATCCATCATGCTTTGCATCTTGGGATAGTTTTGTTCAATAAATGCTTTATCGCCTGTATATTGGTAATAGTCGTTGATGCCCAAAAACCAGTAAAACGAATAGTCCATTATGGTGTTGATATGACTGGTTACCGGGTCTTTTCCGCGCAAGGCAAACAGGGTATGCGTAACCGTGGGGGAATCAAAAAACAGGTAATAGTTCATCAGGTAACTTTGGTAAGCATCTCCGGACCATACCCAGCGATCGCGTTTAATACCGTCGATAAAAAACTCACGGGTATTTAAGTGAAGTGTGTAAGCCGCTACATCCCATATTTTATTGATCTCGTCATCCGAACACCTGAAACTTCCCCGCTGCTTTACCGGGGCATATTCATACAGCATGGATACATTGTCTATATTTATGTTATCGTCATAAAAAATGTTTACATACCTGAAAGCTCTTGACCCTTCTGTTATGTAATCGCCGGTTTGCTGGCTGATGTTTATTTTATCCGCTAACTCACACCTGGCAGTATCCAAAGCCTCTTCGGGCGATTCGCCATAATAGAGCGACACCACCCCTTTCCCTTTTATACCCTGCAGTTTTATATAACCAAATGTTTCTTTCCCAAAATCTACGAATAATGAATGTGGCTTTCTTTCAATTTTTATCGCTTTCTGCGGTTCAACAGGTAAATGATAAGTTGATGGCAGAACAGCAGGGTCATTAAAATCCCAGCTGCCGGCCGACACATATTTTGTGGCCGAAACGTCTGAGGTTTTACCGGTAGCATCGATCCATTCTTTATCTTCATAAGTAACCAGCCATGAGGTATCAGAAACCAAATGACTTCCTTGTACAAAAATTGCCGGAACATTTGCCTGGCTGTATACTTTTAAACTGATACGATGTTTTCCTTCCGGGATGTGGATGACTTTAGGATATCCATGTATCATTTTTCCATCCAAACTAACATTGTATTGTCCTTCGGCATATAAGTGCACTTCTTCCGGTTCTATAAGTTCAAAATCTTTATGAAAGTTCATTAATACATAATGGCTGTCTAATTTCCAGAAGGGTGGTAAAAAAGTACCGCGCTCGGTGCGCCTGTTTTGCATTTGATTGCTTAGCCAAACTTCGTAATCGCCGGGATACCATATCCACGATGCTTTTTGTGCTTTTGCTAACCCGCTAAACATCATCAGGCCAAAAAGGGAGGCGATCAATACGTATTTTTTTAAACCAACAGCTTTAATATCTTTCATAAAATTAATGTCCGTTAAATACCAGGTACAGGCAAATCATTACAACGATCAGCGTTATCCAGGCGAGTTTTACACGTTTCGTGGTTTTAGAAGTATTTGCCGTAACCAGCTTATCCGGCATGTATATAACCGGCGTTTGGTCGGCGAGGGAAATGATAATGGCCACCGCCATCAAAAAAGTAAAAATGTAAAACGACAGCATCAAATAATGCGGCCAGAAATGATATTTATCAGATGTGAATACCCACAAATAGAGTATGCCAGTACCCAAACTAAATGCCGACCCTGCCGATAAAACCACATTCACAGCCTTGCGGGTAGTCCTTTTCCAGAACACCGTTAACAGGAAAACAACAGCCAGCGGCGGCGCGATAAACCCTAAAACCGATTGAAATATATCAAAAAGGTTGAGGCCTTTGATATTATCGATAGCCAGCGCCACGATAATGGCAAATAGGCAGCCCGCAACAACAGATATGCGCCCAACTTTTATCACCTGTTTGTTTGTAGCGTTTGGATTGAATTTTTTTACATAAACGTCCATCGTAAATACCGTGCTCAATGAATTTAATGAGGAACCAATTGTGCCAACCAGCACCGCTATCAATACCACAATTACCAATCCGTTTAAACCCGGAGGAAAAAGATGGGTTACCATGGTCATGTAAGCCTCAGAAGGGTCTTTAAGGCCGGGAAACAGTATAAAGCATAGTATCCCCGTGAGGATGAATAAGGGCAAAGACAATATTTTAAGCCAGCCGATAAAGTTTACGCCCAGTTGCCCCTGTTCCAGGTTTTTTGCACCGAGGACCGACTGTACCATTGCCTGGTCGGTACAAAAGAAAGCAATGGCCGAAACGGGGTAACCTAACAGAATGGCATACCAGGGATATTTTTCATCACTTGCCGGGTGGATAAGGTTCCAGTAACCATGCGGGACTTTATGATATACCGCTGATAACCCGCCGGCTTTTACAACTCCTATAATTGTCAGCATTAATGATACCGCAATCAGTAAGATCATTTGAAAGAAATTAACCTTTGCAATTGCTTTCAGCCCGCCAGCGAAAGTGAACAGCCCGGCAAATGACACCATTGCTATTACCGATTGCCACATTGGGATACCCAATATCTGCCTAACCAAAAACCCGCCTGCAAATAAGCCTAATGATAACCATGAGATCAGTATCTTGATAAGCGCGTACCAGGCCAGTATATTACGGGTTGATTCGCCATAACGGTCACCCATAAACTCAGGCGTGGTGCTTACTTTCGCTGCCAGGTATTTAGGCGCAAAAACTACGGCCAGCAACAACAGGAACACAAAGGCATACCAATCGAAATTTACGGCGACAATGCCCGTACTGTAGCCAATACTGGCAAAAGCCAGCAGCATTGAAGGGCCAACATTGGTGCCCCACATATTGAAACCAATGCTTGCCCATCCCAATGATTTATTGGCAAGGAAAAGCGTTTCGCCCGGCCTTTTCTTTTTCGCGAAACTGGCACGGTAGCCAATAATAACAAGCACAACGAGATATGCCGCTACAATAGCATAATCAAGTGTCTTTAAATTGGATCCCAAATGCCCTTCTGCTAATATCATGCGCTTAACTGTTCAGGGGATAAATGATATGCATCGAGCACATCCGCAACTTTTACAGGCCGGCCTGTTTGCAATGATCTGTCCATAGCCTGCAACAGGGCAATCGTGCCTATACCCTCTTTGATATCAGGATAAGCGGTCTCGCCGCTTTCCAAACAATCGGCAAAATATTCAAGGTAATTCTGGTACTCCCCGGCATGGTGGCTCTTGCCCTCAAACCTGAAATAATATTTAAGCTTATGTTCCCAGGTAATTATCCTTTCTTCTCCGGTTTTATCGGTGACGGCATAACGCAGGTCCATGTAATCACCCTGGCTGCAGCCTTCGGTACAACGCAGTATGCAGCTCATTTCGCTGTCGCGGTCGTTTGGCTGAACCGGGCCGGTATAGGCGCCGCTTACTCTTGCTATCCGGCCATCTTTTGCTTTAAATATAAAATGCATGGTATCCGGGTTTTTTAAGCCGCCTTTTTTACCATTTGAGCTTAGCATGCCATAGCCCATAACCTCTTCAATATCCGGTAAATACCACCTGATAAAGTCTGTTGGATGGCTTAGGCCTCCGTACAACCATTTAAATGCATTCTGTAATGACCAGGGTTTTTCTAAAAACCAGCGGTGATCTGCATGGTAATAGGCTTCAATGGTGATCAGTTCGCCAATTAATCCTTGTTCATAATCCTTTCGCTGTCTTTTCATCGGTTCAAAAAACCGCGAACTTTGGCCAATAAAGACTTTCTTACCGGTTTTATTTACCAAATCCAATAGTTCTCCGGCTTTTGACAAGTCATCAATAAAAGGCTTGGTACATACTACATTCTTATTGTGCAGTAACGCTTGTTTTACATGGCCGGCATGCAAATGATCGGGCGTATAAATGGCTATTACATCAATTTCAAGATTATTGAGCATGTCCTGGTAATCAGCAGTATAGTGATGAAAATTGAACTCTTCGGCCCTGAGCTTGCACATTTCTATATTCATATCGCAAACCATTTTCAACTCATATTTTGTACTTTGCAATGCTGCCGACATGGTGCCGCGACCTTCGCCCAATCCTAATATTCCTAATCGTAACATCTATTCTATAAATTTTTTAACATTAACATCTTTAAAAAGCACCCACACTTCTCCCTTTTTTGTTCCATCAACGCCTTCCTGGTATTTTTTCATCAGGTTGTTCC
Source organism: Mucilaginibacter sp. (assembly GCA_036758125.1). GTDB lineage: Bacteria > Bacteroidota > Bacteroidia > Sphingobacteriales > Sphingobacteriaceae > Mucilaginibacter. The sequence goes on along the minus strand of DAIOXE010000002.1, from coordinate 95,716 downwards.
AGTCGTTAACCCGTGGATTATTCCTTGTGGTTAGCGGATTTAACTTATCCAGACTTTCTCCTTTGGGGATACTGATAACCAGCATAAGCTGCCTTCCATTTTTAAAAACAAGGAGCTGTTGAAACCTGGCATTGCAAAACCCTTGTGAAACCTCGGGCCACTTTTGAAATTGAGTGGCATGATAATCCAGGTATTGCCGCTGAAGTTCAGGGTCCTTCACCAGGTTTGCTGTAAGGATAATATTATCCCACTTCTTAGACACCGTTTTATTACTGCAATATTTCCTGTTAAAATTATAAAAGGGGTTATCAAACAGGACCACCCGGTCCCCGCGAAAATCTTTGCTGATCTTATCTTTTAAATCATCCGGATTTGCTGTATTAGCGTAGATGACCACCCTGTTCTTCCATTGTTTAATGTCCTCAATCCCATAATCTTTCAAGTCACCAAAACGGCCAAATTTGAAGTCAGTGCCCTTTTGAGCAATAATTTCAATAATGACCGGCTTTACAGCTTTCACCTGTGCTATGTCATTTAACAGGTATTTATAGGATGATTGCAAGCCCGCTGATTCTTTTATACTTGCAGCTACTTTCGGCCCGTTATTTTCCCAAACATTGCCGGGGCCGTTAGCGTTTTTCAGGAACTTTTCAGCCGGGCACCAGTTATCCCTTACCGTAAAGTATGATGAACCTTCGTCGGTATATAAATAAAACCAATGCTGCGGATCGTGGGCGTAGGATACTTTGTAAATATTGTCAACATAGTTGCTGTCGATGACCGAATTTGGCTGCGCCGATAAAGTATAAATACCCGATACATCATACATGTGCTTTGCGTAGTGATGGATCTTATTTGCCCGGATAATATTATCACTCATGGCATTGCCAGCTTTTGTCCAACCCCAGCCAACACTTATGCCCGAATAGGAAACATCACAAACCTCGTTATGCTCAATCCTGATGCCTTTTACATAACCCGCGCCAATACCCAGGCAGCCCCAATCTTCATTAGCGGCATCGGCTACCAGGTTATTTATAATATGCTCGTTGGTACATACCTCCCGCATATCCGAAGGATTATAGGGCAGATGTACTTCAAAGCCTTTATCCGAATACATACCTATTTGTATGCCTGTGCCGCCAACATCATTAAACAAATTGCCTTGTATTAAATCGTCATGCGTGCCGACGACGTAGTCCAACGCTGTTGATGCAAGATGCTTAAATGTGCAATTTTCAAACCCGGTATGATTTACATAACGGAGATCAACCGCTGCCGGCGGACGACCAACCCAGGCCTGGTTCTCCAAACCTTTTTTTTCTGGCGTTCCTTTAATTTTTAGCTTGTAAGCATCTATTAAATACATACCAGCCTGCAAAGGAACATGCCCTAATTGCGATGGACGCAGCCAGGTGGTGTATCCAAAATTAATCCCTTTAAAAAAAACATAGCTAACAGGTCTTTCTATAGTTCCGGTTACATTTACTAATTGCTCAAGTGATGGGGCAATTGTTTGAGCGTCAGCCATATTTTCATTTTTGCGGGGCCAGTAATAAACTTTATCTGTTTGAATGTCCTCATACCATTCACCGGGCTTGTTTAAAAACGACAGCGAATTGGTAAGATAAAACGCCGAATTGCCATTCATTTTATGATCATTATCAATCACAGGGGCCGGCCATGGATGCTCAAACTCGATACAGCTTTCCGGCTGATAAAAGGTCAGTTTGGCCTTGTCGCCAACAATTGTTATAGACTTCACCCTTAAATTGGCAATCGCCCACATTTGATGTATAACCATTTCCATTTGTCCCGCGTCTTTTGGCAGACCGCATTTTGGTACTGGTATCCATATCTCCTGCTTTTGCTTATCTAATGATAATATCCGGCTCATTCCATCATCTGTATTGCTTTCCCTTGCCCGCACAGCCTTTTTACCATTAACCCACAGTTGCCTGAACAATAAAGCAACGCCCGACACCCTGGGAACTGAAGCTTCCCATATTTTTCCTTGCGCTTCTTTGGGTAATCCAGGAACATGGCCCCAAATTTTTTTCCAATTGCTAATGTATGCCCCACCGCTTATCACCGGTTTTGCGTTTGGCGCGTTTTCTATGATTGTAGGTGAAATCGCTGTTCCGGAATCCTCGGGGCGAATAAATATCGGTTCATCAGGCAAGTAAACCCCGTCTTTTAAAATAATAAAAATTCCATTTGTTATTGACGGATCATTCAACCTGCGGAGCACGCGCGCCTGGCGCAATGCTTCCAAAAGCGTGTGCTTTGGTTTATCTTTTGTACCGGCATTTGCATCATCGCCATTAGGGGAAACCCATATTTCAGCAGCATAAACATTTATGCCGATCATTGACAGCATGCAAAAACTTAACAAAAAAAGCAGCAACTTCATTTATTTATTGAAAAATTGATTTTACATAGGCTGTATTCGCCCCAAAATTCTTTTTTACATTTTTGGGGTCTGAAGCGTCCCTCGAACGCTCGATTACCAACCATCCGCACCAGCCCATGCCGTCGAGCGTGGCCCTGACTTTTTTCATGTCTATTTTAGGATCGTTTTGCAGCCAAACGCCATCATCATCCGTGCAGTGGATCTGGACGATCTCATCTTTACCCAAAATCTTCAATTCATTACATAAATCGCGGCCGTTTTTTATAGCATTTGAAAAATTGAAATAGCTTTTAATAGCAGGCGACCCGATATCTTTTAGTAATTGCAATTCATCTTTTGCATCAAGCGCTGTTTCTATCCCTATTATAACTCCGGCTTGTTCGGCCATTTTACCGACTAATTTTAACCTGTACACTACAGCAGGGCGCAGTTCGGGGTTTTTAACCAAGTCTCCCTTAACGCCGAGGGGTAAAAAGGCTACCTTAACATTCATCTGTTTCATGGTATTAATACAATCCTGCACAGCATGGATGGCGGTCGGCCTTTCGGCAAACGACTGCGAAAAAAAACCGGTCATCGCAATGGAGCATATCTGAAGATTCAACTCCTTTGCTTTATTTAAGAATTGCAGACGTACGGAATCTATTGCCAATTTATTATCAAAGGTTGGCCTGTCGCCCAATCCGCCCATATCTACTTCAACACCATCGGCGCCAATCTCTTTGGTTAATGGAAAAGCGCCCAATTTCTGCCGCTTCAATATCATAATATCAGCAAGGCCCACTTTATAGCGCTGATTTGTGGTTGCCTGCGCCTTAACCGATTTTGGCGACAGGCCAACAATTAATACTAAACAGATACAGGCAGTAAGAAAATTAAGCGTTGTTTTCTTCATGGTCTTTTAATTAACAGGGTTCTTTTCTCTTGGTGCGTCGGCAAAAACCTGCAATAGATTTTCATAACCTTTTATGGCATCCTTAGGCAGGTTCTGGCCGTGATCGCCAAACACATACATCATCGGTTCCTTTTCAATAGTCACTTCAGATTCATCTATATTGCCATTTTTATCTTCAATTTTATGCAAATCAAGCTTGAAGTTTTTTGCAACGAATTTGTAAAGAGCATCGCGTTTTGACGGGCCGTAATCGTGGCCTTCGTTTGGCAAATGCACGTTTTCTACCAGGTTTGTTTTACCATAATAGCCGTACATTTTTTGCAGGTATGGAAAATCATGTTCGGGCATGTGCGCCGTCCAATCCTTGCCGTCAGAGATTAACAACTGCGGATTTGGGGCAGCCATAGCGGCTATTTCAACATTATCGGTACCGCCGCCGCACATGTGTATTGGCATGCCGCTTTCACAGGGGCACCCGCCATAAAAATAGGATGATACCGAAACCACGGGGGAGCTAAGTTTAATGCGGTCGTCAATCGCCGCCATTAATACTGTATGGCTGCCTCCGCCCGACCCGCCGCTAATGCCTACCCGTGAAGGGTCGGTGTCTTTAAGGCTAAGGACATAATCTAAAATCCGTATTGCCCCCAATGTTTGTACTACCTGTGCAATGCTTGTTCTGTGATCTTCCGCCTTGAATTGCAGTAACGACTCGCCCCAGGCAAAAAGATCGTAGCTGTAAGCCATACAACCCATCCGGGCAAGTGTGGCACAACGGATTTGGCAGTCTGCGCGGTAACGTTGCTTATCCCAATGCCCGTCAGGACTTAGCATAGCCGGGATCTTCCCTTTTATGTGCAGGGGCTTGTATAATGAGCCGTTAATATACAAACCGGGCAAAATTTCAATAGCGATGTTTTCAACCGAATATTCGTCATAAACTCTTTCGGAAGTAATAATTGGCTTTGAGTTGGGTTTTGCAGGCAGCGGGTAAAGGTCAAGCGCTTTATACAGCTCCGGGCGCAGCAACGCCTTTCTTTGTTCCCAGCTTTTAACATCGTGGTACAGTTTGGCCATACTGTCCAATTTTGCCCAGCCATCTGCTACCGACCATACATTGTATTCAAAATCCTTAAGCTTATAGGAAGCAGGGCCGGTTTTATTTACTTTCATATCCACCGGGGCCAGTACATTTGCCAGGGTTTCATCAACGGTGTTCCTGAAACGCCAGTCAGCGTAGGTTACGTATTTATCCTTTACCTGGGCACCCGTATATTTAATTTTAACATGAAACCTATCCTGTATCTCATCAAGCACTTCCTTCAATGTTCGTTTATACTGGTGGTCGGTATCCTGCTGCGCCCATATTAACAGGGGCTGAAACAGTAATATTAACAGTACGCATACTTTAAAATTCTTCATCACTTTATGAATTAAAGATCGTTTGCATCACCTTTTACAACAGGCGGGGTATATCCCTCAACTTTAGGCCACTCCCCATTTTTAATCTCTCTTAACACGAGCTTGGAGGGATCGATCACCACATATTTAATGCGCTGCCTGCGCCATGTATAAACTACATGCACCATACCATCGGCGGTTTGTATTACCGATGGATAAGAATATTGGCTAATAGGCGAATCTTCCAGTATTTCCGCGGCATACCACGTTTTACCGTCATTTGAAATGGCAACATTTAGCGGTGTACGTGCACCCTTTGTTTCATTTCCGGGAGGCAGCACATGGTTGTAAACCAATAACTGCCGGCCATCTTTAAGCGTTACACCATCTATTCCAGAGTTATTATTTGGTAAAGATGTTTTTTCAAGCGCCGACCATGTGTTTCCATTGTCTGATGACCATGTTTGTAATATGGCGCGGTTCTGGCTGCGGCATAGTGCCTGGATTTGTCCATTTTTATGTAATAGAATGGTTGGTTGTAATGGTTTTATTGTTTTATCATCCTGTGCAGGCGCTGTTATTTTCCAGGTTTTCCCAAAATCTGGTGAAATTTCAAAATGAACTTTCCAACCACCTCCTTCCGTGCTTGAGGGTGCAACCAGGCTACCGTTGTTCAGCAATACAGGCTTATTTTTAATAGGCCCAAGAAAACCTTCGGGCAATGACTTTTGAGCTGACCATGTGATTCCACCGTCGCGGGAGGTTTTCATATATCCTTTCCACGTAGCCGGACTTGGGCCTATTTTGTAAAATAATAAGAGATCACCGCCGGGCACCTGGTAAAGTACCGGGTTCCAGCAGGCATAACGCAAGGTGTCGTTTTGTATGCCATTAGCGACGTTAACGCCGTCCGTCCATTTGCCATTTATTTTACGGCTTACCCAAATGCAAACATCAGGATTACGCTCTTTTGTTCCGCCAAACCAGGCTGCGACCATGCCTTGTTTTGTTTCAGCAATAGTGGCGGCATGGCACTCGGGATAAGGTGCTTTTTCAAAAATAAACTCATCGGTTATAATTCCCTTCTTCCAAACAGCAGGCTGCGCCTGTAATTGCAGGGCTATCGAAAGAAACAAAACCACCGTTACCATCAAATTTGTTTTACACATATCTTTCTATATTTATTGAATCCTATTTAATTTTCGACAGGCTGCACTTTTTTGGCTTTTGCAGCATCTGTATAATTTTTAAATAACTGACGCCAGTTGCGGCCATTTTCGTTAAGATACGCCTCGTTTTTGGTCTTATATATCTTAAATATGGCGGAGATTTGCTTTATGTTTTTAAAATCGATCGCTTCTTCACGGGCGAGTTTCAAATTTGCCAGTATGGTTGCTTCTTCTATAGGGGTAAGATTCGGCACAATAGCTTTGTATCCTGCCAAAGTAAAGGCAACTTTGCCTTCGGTGTATTTATCCAAGATGGCTTCGACCTGGTCGTCAGTTAAATCTTTGCGTAATCCGTCCATCAGGTTTGCATGCACTGATTTTGGTATGCTGGAGTTGACGATTATCTGCCTATCAAGCACGCTTAATTCTTTACCCGTTACAGGGTTGATACCGGCGGGTACAGATTCATAGGAATGTGAATTATTCCAATCCCTCACAGCGATCATATGGGTTGCAATTACCTCTTTTACTCTCGCCTCTTTAACAGCATCCTTCAATTTTAATGAAGATGCCCAATCCCCGGCTTTTCCTTCGATATCTGCATCTGATTTTGCCTTAGCGTCAAGGGATGTTTGCGTAGTGGCTTGTGTACTGGCTGGCTGATTTTGAGCTATTGCCGAAAATGAAAGGCTAAGGCCTGCAATGAACAAGATGTTAAATAATTTTGATTTTGTTTTCATATTTTAGTTTTTGTAGTGGGATTATTTATTTGAAAATTGTAATCGCCTGATCCTATTTCTACCGCGATCCGTCCGTTTTCCTTCCGTAGATATTTTATTCCGTTTCCATCTTTTAAAATCTTGCCTGCTTCTTTAATATCCGCCATACCTTCAGCTGGAAAATAAACGACAGCCTTTGAATTTGCCGGGATAGTTATCTTCCAGTCAAATTGCCCGGCCTGTTTTTTCCATTTGCTTTTTACCAGGCCATAAGGTGTTTTGTAAGCTGCGTTCACACTATCCAAACCATTAATATTTGCGGGTTTCATTATTATGGTTTTAAAGCCTGGTCCGACAGCCTTTATTCCGGCAAGGTCCTGATAAAACCAGGCGATCAAATCGCCAAGCAGCATAATATGGTTACGCGAGTTCATCGCCGGATTTGCCGTGTCGCCGTTCCACAATTCCCAGATGGTGGTTGCTCCATGCTTCACCATATAACCCCAGCTGGGATAATCATCATTTCCGGCCAGGCGATAAGCAATATCGGGCCGCCCAAAATCCGTCAGCCCCCGCATGAGCCATTGTGTTCCGATCACGCCAGTGCTGATATGGCTATTTGCACCAACTGTGATCTTATTCACGATATTGCTAAAAACAGCCTTTTTTGCATTTTCAGGGACCATGCCGAAATAAAGCGGCAATAAGTTTGCGGTAACTGTATTATTATCGTAGCTGTAAGTTTTGGTATCAAGAAATTTTTGATTGAACGCCTTTTTTGTTTTTAACGCCAAAGCCGAAAATTGATCAACATCGGCAGGTTTGTTGCAAATCGTTGCAAAATGCTGCATCAAAACCAACATCCGGTAATAATAGGCCGTAGCTATCAACTCACCATTGGTATTACGTGATGAATCCCTGGAATGGATCAATTCGGGCGATTCAGGGGGTACGCACCAGTCGCCGTATTTATCCTTAGTCATCAAATCATTTTTAGCATATTTCTGCCGCATATAGCCAAGCCACTTTTTCATAGAAGCATAGTGCTTTTCAATGGGCACTTTATCAGCAAATTGGTTATACAGCATATCGGCCACCAGGATGTAAGTGCCCGGCCAGGTCATATTGTCGCTGTAATAGTTCCAATATGCCGGGGCCACATCCGGAATAGAGCCATCCGGTTTTTGTGCTTCCTGTATATCATCCAGCCATTTGACGTACAGGTTTTCATTGCTAAATATAAAGCTCTCACCCAGCGAACCAACCGCCCGGTCACCCAGCCAGGGCATGCGCTCATTTCGCTGTGGGCAGTCTATCGGCATGCCTTTATAATCGCTTAATATTCCCCACCGGGCGTTTTTGTAAATCTGGTTAATTAAGGGATTCGAGGTTTCAAACCGGCCTGTTGTCGCCAAATCATCATACACAACCTGGCCTTCAAAATCATTTACATCCGGCGTGCCGGGATAGCCTGTGATCTCTACATATCGAAAACCATGAAATACAAATACGGGGTGCCATATTTCTTCGCTCCCGCCCTTTAACGTATATACATCTGTAACTTTTGCATCCCGCAAGTTGGCTACATATAATTGTCCGTTTGTTTGTAATGTTTCCCCATAGCGAAGGGTAACCTTATCACCACTTTTTCCGCTTACTTTCATCTGCACCCATCCGGCCATATTTTGGCCCATATCCATTATCCACGTGCCGGGCTTAAGCTGCATAATACTAACAGGCTTTATAATCGCCATTACCTTGATAGGTTCATTCATTTGCGCATCTACTTTACCGCCAGGCGATGGTACTAATTGCGGTTTTAACCATTTACTTTCATCAAAACCGGCAATATCCCAGCCTGCAAATTCTTTTGTCGCATCGTATTCCTCTCCGTCATATTCGTTATTGGTTCGTATGGGGCCGTCGGCAGTAAACTTCCAGGAATCGTCACTAACTAAAGTTTGTTTGCTTCCATCGCGGTAATTAATTTCTAACTGTAAAAGCATTTTTGGGAAACCGAACTCTTTGATTTTTTTTGGCTTATACTTTGGCCGCATGGTGAAGAAACGACCGTTGCCCAGCACCGTACCTATGACATTAGCACCCTGTTGTATATCATCAGTAACATCAAAAGTGTTGTATTTTACTGATTGCGTGTAGTCCGTCGGCGCTTCGGCTAAAACCTGGTCGCCAATGACTTTTCCATTGACGTACAGCTCATAATGCCCCAGACTGACTATATAAACAGTAGCTTTTTTTACTTGTTGAACACTTTGAAACTCTTTGCGGAAATACCGTGCCGACAGCCTCGAAAACTTTGAAACACTATCCCAGGGAAACCCGTCATCGTATCCCATCCATTTTGCCTTCCAATCGGCGGCGTTTAATAAGCCCATACTCCACGAGGCCGGCTGGCTCCAGTCACTTTTTCCCTTGTTTGTCCATACCCTTACTTTCCAATAACATGCGGTGCGACTGGTCAATGCTTTGCCGGCATAGCTAACCATGATGGAATGGTCTGAAATAACCTTATGAGAATTCCATAGGTCCCCCTGTCCGGAATTCAATTTTTCAATTGACGAGGTGGCGATAATTTGGTAAGCAATTTGGTTAATATTGCGCCCGTCACCGCTAATTTGCCAGCTTAAGCGGGGCTGAACCACATCTATACCCAAAGGATCAGTAAGCATCTCACAGCGCAGGCCCTGCACTGCTATTCCGGCAAATGCAAAATTAGCGAAGCAGCAAGTAAGGATACCTGATAGCGCAATAACGATATGTATTAACCTCCTGTCCATTTTATTTACCGGCCCGAAAAATCAAAATAAAGGGTAAGAGATAATGCGTCCTCTATATTCCTGTCGTAATTAAAGTATTGGTTTTTTGCACCGGCCGGGCCTAATTTCTCCGGTTTTTGCGATTTGGTGCCAATAGGTGTAATGCCATGCATAAATGATATATCACCCGACGGAAAGGCCGGCGCTACATTGTAAACTTTCAACGGATCCGCAGGCGTAAATAACCGCATAAACACATCCCGGCTATTGCAAACTATCGTGATGGGCTGCCCCGTTGTTTGAAGTTTCATCCAGTACAGGTTGGAGTAATAGCCTTTAAATTCGGGATAAACCAAATTGGTATTATCCATGCCTGTAATGGTGTTATTATAAGCTTTATTCCAAACGTTTAGTTTTGTACCTTTTAAACGATTTTTCCAAACACGATAAGGCCCGTCGCCCATGTAGGTTACACCCTTAACATCTTTTTCGGGATAGGAAAAACTCACCCCTAACAGGTTTGCTTCTTCGCCGACAGGCCAATATTTTATATCAAGCTGCACCCACCCCGAGGGATAAATTGTCCATTTCAATTGCTGTTCAGTGGTTTTCTTGCCAAACTGAGCCTCTACCACCAGTTTATCCGCTTCGTAATGATTGGTCAGTCTCTGAAAACCAGACTGGTCCTGTCCCTCGGCCAAAACCGGCCCGTTATTAAATGGGATATTACCTTTCGTATTCTTTACTTTCTGCAATATGCCCGAGTTACGGTTAAATTCCAGGTCAATGCCATTTGCGCTTACTTTGTAAAGCGAATCGGTTTCTTTGATAACCGGTTTGTTGCCGCCCGATAATGTAACCATGCGTTTGGTAATCGTTTCGTGACTGCTTACGGGCCAGCTCCAGGTAAACAGTTCACGTTTATAGGGATCGAAGGCAGTAACATATAATACATCATAATTTTGCCACCCTTCGGGTAAATGTAATTGCAGGTTGCCGTATTGACCGGGCGCGACATCAGGCGGTGTAATTGTCCCCGACTGTGTTGCGATAGATGTTTTTTGATAAGGATTATTAAGTTTGGCCAGTTTATAATTAAATGTGCATTGTTTTAAATTGGTATAGAAATACCTGTTTTCCAGCCGGAGCTTCCCGTCAAATGCCGGGGTTATTTCCTTTGGTTCAATATGTACCGGGCACCAAATCTCTTTTATAGTATAATAGCTGCCCTCTTTTTCATGATAAGGTCCCAAAATACCGTCAGGCCCATGATCACCATCCGAATCCAGTTCGCCATTTTTATCTGTACGCACCACTGCTTCATCTGCAAAAACCCATATAAGCCCGCCCGCTGATATTGGGGTATGCCACATTTGTTCCCAAAAATCATCCAGTCCCGCACCTGCGCCGCCATCATAAATCCCATGCAAAAATTCTGTAGGAAAGAACACATCGTGCCCGTGAAGCGCCGTATTCGTGCCATAATCATAGTTAATGTAATGCTGTGTATTGGTTCCTCTAAAAATAGCCCAGGGATGAATAAGCGGACGTTTTTGAATATCCAGTTCATCAAACCAATGATCAAGGTCAAAATTAAAACCGCCCTCGTTTCCGTTGTCCCATATAACGATCGACGGATGATTTACATCCCTCGCTATCATTTCCTTCGCCAGTTTTGAACCAACCTGCGTATCATAAGCATGATGCCAGCCGGTAAGCTCATCAAGCACAAACAAACCCAGTGAATCGCAAACATCAAGAAAATGCCCGTCAGGCGGATAATGCGACATGCGCACCGCGTTCATGTTCATGTCTTTAATGAGCTTCACATCCGCAATACTGATGGTTTTGCTCAGGGCCCGACCGGTGGTTGGCCAGAACGAATGGTGGTTGACCCCTTTGAACTTGATCTTTACATTATTAACATAGATGCCATCGTGCTCGCGCAATTCAATGGTACGAAATCCAAAGCGCTGTGTTAAAGTGTGAATTGATTTTCCGTTTTCACTGAGCGTAAAAACAACGTTATATAAGTTGGGGAATTCCGGCGACCATAATTTTGGCGCCAAAAAATGTGCGTTTATTATAATTGATGTGTCTCCAGCGTTAACTTTTGTTAAAAAAACAGGCCCATATTTTTGACCCGCGATTGTATATAACTGACCTGATACATTGCCTGTATTTCTAATGTTCGATAAATTAAGCTGCGCCTCAAAATTTCCATTGGCTTTGGCATTTATAGCAATATGATTGATGTGCTGATGAGGGAAAGCCTCCAAGAAAACAGGCCTGAAAATACCGCCAAATATCCAAAAATCGCCCTTGCGCTCAGCAGCATTAACCGAAGCGTTTGCCGAATATTTTGATACCGTTACTTCGACTAAGTTTGATTGGCCATAATGAAGTAACCGGGATATATCATATTTAAACCGATAAAAAGCCCCCTGGTGAATTGGCCCTGCTGATTCGCCATTGATTATTACTTTGGTATCGGTCATCGAGCCCTCAAACACAATATTTATGTCCTTGTCCTGCCAGGATGCCGGAACATTGAATTGGTATTTGTAAAGCCCTTGTTCTTTTCCTTTTAGCGAATCTTTATCTAAGCCATAATTGTACTTTCCAAAACCCTGCAATTCCCAGTTGGATGGCACAGGGATGGTTGTCCACTTACCTGAATTTTGGCCGCCGGTACAATAAAATTGCCAGTTTACTGTATGATCGCTCCCTGTTCCGGAAAGAAATAATTTCTGTGTTTTTTGTCCAAATGTGTTCAATGCCGTTACTAACAACAGTACACAAATCCATATTTTAAAACAGGCAGATCGCATTATGTCAATTATTAGTTAGTGTAAATTTTAATGGGTTGTCTGTACGGAATGGTACAGCAGGCAAGCCGCCGGTATTGTAAAAATTTGGCTGGGCGGATTCAGTCCACGCAAAACGAACCGTTTCCGGCGCGGGCACTGCCGGTGATGATACAACAACCTTATCTCCCTTAATAACCGCAGCAGCCTCAACAAACTTGCCATCGCTGCCTGCAACAGTAAAATAGTTCAACGGTTTACCATCATGGCTTACTAATCCTCCGCCGGCATATTTAAAATCAAGAATTATCTTATTGCCCTTAATTTTCATTTTCCTATACATCGGCCCTGAAAAAACCACATTTTTTTTACCGTAAGTATTGGCCAGCGCCTGTAATTCAAGCCGGCGGCCTACCTCCCATTTAAATGGCGGATGGATATTTTTAATATCATCATTCAGATCGGTTGTGACGATCATTCCGGTATGCGGGATTTTTAAAACCATCGTTTGCGCCTCACGCAATTCAGGTTCTGTAAATTCGGTATAAGCGACCGGCCCTTTACTTTTGGAATAATAAAAGGGGGCTATCTGCACATAATAAAAGGGCAGGGCTTTATTGTTCCACAATTTGCGCCAGTTATTGATCAGCGCCTCCATTTTATAGGTGTAGGTAATGGTTTCGCCTAAAAAGCAATTGGTTTCGCCCTGGTACCATAAAAATCCACGAATGGCAAAAGGCGCTAGCGGTTCAATCATTTTGGCATAAAACTTTCCGGGATCACCTTCTATCTTAATATTATTGGCTTTAAAATATGGAATAGTATCAAATGCTTCTATTGGCGCCCAGGGATCGATCCGGCTTCCGCTTACCGCTGAGCAAATAACACCCACCGGTACTTTCAGGTCATGATTTAAATTCTTCGCGAAAAAATAGGCGACCGCTGAAAATGCCCGCAGTGCCGAATCTTCAGCGATGCTCCAACCTTTATGTAATGAATCTGGCTTTTGCAAATTCTTTCGGGTAACCAGGAATATCCTGATTTGCGGGTTATGCGCCCGTTCCAGTTCATCAATAGGAGAATTAGCGGTGCTTGTATCGGGCTTTTTTACTTTGCTATTTTTCCGCATCTCATATTCCATGTTCGACTGGCCGGAACATAACCACACCTCGCCGACTAAAATATTGTCAAGCTTTATTGAATTGATAGCATTGATCTCCATTTCCTGTGGAATTGCAGATACAGGCATTGGATCAAGTGTTATTTTCCATTTGCCCGAAGCGTCAGCAACTGCGGTTTTAATTTGCTTTCCGAATTTTACAGATACCTTTTCACCTATGTTTGCAGTTCCCCATATTGGCACTGGTTTATTACGTTGTAAAACCATATTGTTACCCAATACTTTAGGCAAAATAACTTCGGCTTCACTGTTATAGCAGCATAGTATAAAAAATATCATTAAATAAAATACGCCAACCCTTCTCATCTGCTAATAGGTACTTGTTTTAAATGATTTGATATAAAATACCGCCGGTTTGGCCATTTCACCGGCTTTTGGCAAATCGTAATCCTGATCAGTTGGCGTGTCCGCATCCGGGAAACGGCTTACGCTGCCCGTGCGGAACACAACGCGGCTGACGGTTGGTACCGGCGCAAAAAATAAATTAGTCAGTACATCTTTGCCATTTACATTCACCGTATAAAAACGGGTATCCGTATTAAGTTTTACAATGATGTGATAGGGCTCATTCGCTTCGTACTTTTTCAAAATACTTTTATTGCGATAACCTGCTTTTGCAAAAAATGCCCCGGTTGAATCAAGCGTCAGCCTTATTGCAGCGTTGCCCTTTTCGTTTTGAAATTCAATGTCCATCGTCCCGGTGTTATTTTGGCCTGCTACTATGGTAAAGTCGGCAACCAGCTTATTTGAGGCCGGAACCACCCGTTCAGCACGGGCATAATCAAACGGGTCTTTATCTCTTAGTGTAAGTGCCCGCACGCCATCAGTCATTTTTTCAACACCAACCGGCGCCCATAGCGGGCTATAAGTGTTCCATTTCTCAAGTTCTTTACCGGCGGGCATATTATTAAATACATCGTTGGCCTGTCCGTCAGCTTTATCAGTAACAGGCACAGGTATAGAGGATACCCATATATCTTCCTTGTTCATGCTATAGGTGACCCAAAGTTTGCCATCAGGCGGTGTACCATTCCCTTCAATAATTCCGCGCACATATTGCGGGCCGTACGATTTATATGCACCACCGTACCGCATGGTTGATATTTCACCATTTACCAGCAAAAGATTATTATAATTTAAGCCATCGTTGCTTACGGATATAGCCAGAGGCCACCGGTATTCGGAAGGATTATAAACAGTAGCATACTTTCCATCGGAGGTGCGCTGGCCCCATATCTTGGCGTTACTATTTACAAAATGGGGCGCGCGGACGGCATTTGCGGGCCAGGTTTTACCATTATCGGTGCTAATAGATGTCAGGGCATATTTCCATAAACCAACTACACGCCCATCAGGTAAATGATAAAAATTAAAAGCTTTGTAGTCTTTATGCAAGGGTATTAAAGGATCTTTTCTATCCGTTTCTTCTACCCATTGCATCATCATCAGCGGGTTGGCCATTAATTCATCACATGCCTGTATAAAGCCTTTGTCGGTACTGGTTTTGTAAAATGGATAGGAAGTATTTTGTTCATTCCACTTAGGATTGTAGTGTATAAAATAGATGGGGCCATATTTTCCATTTGGCAACACTTCACGTACTACGCGGCCTATGCCTTTCCCATCGTTCGGGTCATCATGAACATCTAAACAAATGCCATAAAAGCCCAATACCAGTAAGCGTTTTGATTTAGAAACATAAAAACCCATGCGCTGGTGCATTACCGAATAAAGGTTTTTTGCTACGCCGGGATGCCCCTCTTTTGTAGTTCCGTCGGGAATTTTGTATTGGGGGAAAACGACAGTCGGTTTTGACCAAGTTTGGCCATCTTTAGAGGTAATTAACAATGTTTGACCGGGCGGAACGCTCTCTCCTACCTTATCGCTTAAATATTCTACGTAAAAGGTATTGTTCCAATAAGCCAGCATAGGCTGATGGTTATAGGTAAACCCAAAACCATCGGCAAGTTCGGGATGCTCACGGTTGGCGCGGAATATCTGCATATTATGCACGCCGATAGCGGGCGTTAGCTGACCATTGTGGTAATCAACATTAACAAGTGTATTACCGGTATAGCGTACGGTGTCCTGTGCCTTTAATCCAAAAGACCAGGCTGTTAAACAACACACAATTAATAATATATCCCGGTTCCCGCTCATTTTAACTCGTTTTGTTTGCCGCCTGTTTTAACTGTTCAAATGTTCTTTTAGTAACTTTAAAAATAGTACCATGCTTGTGCCCTTCGGGCACGTTCACACTATCTGTTATATTAGTGAACGTTTTAAAATCTTTTGTTCTTACAGCGCCATATTTTTTGAGGCGGTAGGAGTCGTAATAAATCAACCAATCATTGCCTGCTTTTGTTATTGCAGGGCCTTCGCTGTACATTTCGGTAAATCGTTTGGAAAAATCGGTGTAAGGCCCAAGCGGATTATTACTAAACGCGACCAAAATATTACGGTTTGGCCTTGTATTATCCTTCATTACCAGTACATAACTATTTTTGGCGCGTTTAACAATTTGTGCATCTATCACATTAAAACCAGGATCAAGAAATAGTTTTGCAGGGCTGAAAGTTTTAAAATCCTTAGTTGTTGTATAATACAGCCGGTGGTTGTTATTCTCATCTTCCTCACCCTTCGGGAATCGGTGCGGCACGGTTGACGCCCAGACGATGATAAACCGGCTTGCCACATCGTCATAAAACAATTCCGGCGCCCAGGCATTTACAGCCGTGGGTTCGTTTGCCATCACATCCAAATGCTGCTGCGCCGACCAATGGATCAGGTCGCGTGAGCTTGCATATCCAATGCCTTTATCCTCTTTCCAGCCGGTTGTCCAAACAAGCCGGTAAATACCATCAGGTCCCTGAACAATAGACGGATCCCGCATGATCTTTGCTTCTCCGGCTTCGGGTTTTAAAAAAATGTGGTTGAGATCTTTCCAGTGATAGGCATCATAACTGTATAGAAACCGCAATCCCTCATTTGCCGGTTCATGAAAAGACGTAAACAAATACACGCTTTTCCGGCTGCCGCATGCAATCAGAAGCACACTTGCAAACCCTAATAACACATATTTAAAAACATTTTTCATGGGTGCATCTATTTTAGATTCAAATGGCGTCAAGGATCAAAACCCAATCATTGCCATTCTTTTTTTGACCCGGAGGGTTAAAGTCAAGCTTATTGGATTTATCAAATTCCCCTATAGTTGTAATTTGTCCATCCCGCGGGTTATACCATGAGGCCTTGATTTTTTTTGCGGCTAATTTTTCCGTATTGATCGGCATTTCCCTGCCATTGTAAGTATAAACAAAAGCATAGTTTTTGCCTCTTGTAGCTATAAGACGGTCATATTTTTCTCCCTGCCCGGCTGCAATCAATGATTGATCGGGCACCCTTTCAAAATATGGCCTCGATAACATCAATTTCTTTAAATACCGCATTTGCTGCGCACCGGGATCATTTATAGATTGGTACCAGTACCCTTTTGACCCGTATGCGCTGTGCTTGTCGGTGGGTTTGTGCATTTGCATCACATCATTATTGCCATAGGTATATCCGCATGCACCGGCAAAAACCGACCAGTAAGCATAACGCCTTACATCGGCATCGGTCCACCTTGGTAAGGTTATGTCATGCAGGCCATAAGGTATTTTCTCATAGGATGGTTCAGCATCGAGGGTTGGTTTTATGGGATTTTTATTATAATCCGCTTTCACATAACGCCAGTTGTCCTCGCCATAATGCAGATCCTTTTTGGTCGTATCCTGACTGTAGTTCCGATGGCCGGACTGGAAGGTATTAAAACTCAACCATGGCTGATCATGAAACCATGTTGATGACTGCGTACGCCCGCGCGGATGGTAGGTGATCAGATCTGCGGGATCAAGGGCATGCAAAGTATTGCCGATTGCGTTCCACACCTTCGTAGAATCTGAGCCTGCAATATCTCCCCCATTCATCCATATTACATTCGATCGGCCTTTATACCTCTTGCCTAAAAAAGCTGCATATACTTTTGCCTGTTCAGCATTTATATGCGCTCCCTTCACCACCGAACCCCAAACAGGCACCATAGCTACATACAACCCTTTTTCAGCTGCTTTGCTGATAACCCAGTCGATATTATCCCAATAATCATACTCATCTCCTTTGCCAAACGCGTTGCCGGCGGTAATTTTGGGTATAGTAATATTTTTATTGACTAAAGCCGAGTCTCCATAAGCGTTTACATCGCCGCTGCCATGCAATACCATTACCTGTATCACATTGAACCCTTGTTTGCTTCTTGTATCGAGGTACTGTTCAGCTTCTTCTCTTTTTAGCTTTGTGAATAGCAGCCAGCCGGTATCCCCCAGCCAAAAGAACGGTTTCCCATCAGCAGTAAAATAGCGGTGGTTAGCAGAAATTTGTAAACGGGGCAGTTCTGTGACTGTTTCGCTTTTAAAAGAAAAAAACAAAAAAGAAATAACACCAAATAAAATAGATTTCTTCAGCATTTTTATTTTAGATACGGGTAAGCCACAAAATTGCGGCCCCGGATCCAGGACTTTTAATTTCCACATTGTTACCGCCTTTTACCTGTTCTTTACCAGGTAAAACCTCGCCTGTTTTAGGGTCGAGCCATTGTACACTGTAATCGGTATTTGATTGCAAGTCAATATGGACCGCGTTATTTGAACTATTGTAAATAATATAACCTTTTGCGGGATTGCCTAATACCCACTGATCTTTTGGCGATCCGGGTAAGTCGATCGGTTTCATGCTGCCTGCTGCTGTTAAAAATTGTTTGTCGGTATTTGACGGCAATGCAGGCAACGAGCCGCCCGCGATAAATACCGCCCATCCAAAATGATCATATCCGGCGGCAGAATATAGTACCGCTTTATCCGGATACTTTTGCCTGTATTCATGCACAGCGTGGTAAACTTCTTCAAACGATGGGGCCTTCGGTTTATAAATGCGCTCTTCCTGGCGCGGGGCCAGGCTTTGTCCGCCAAGGGGGGCGTAGAGTTTTCCGTTTCCCTCGTAATACCAGTACCGGATATCAATTACATTAATTACAGCCGCTTTTGAAGGATCGGCAAGAATGGCATCCTGCACATCTTTTGTAGCGCTAAGGCCAATAATTTCTTTCTTTTTATGAACTGCTTCCCATTGCTTAATTGTTTCAACCCAAAACTGCATGAAATGAAGCGGTCCCGTAAATTCGGCGCTGATGGTTTGAATTACGCCGTTATTACCCTCAAAATTGTCCATGCATTTATCAATGTAGGCAACCAGCAGCTTATGCCTTGACGGATCATTTTCATCATAAAATTGTTCGGCCATAAACTGCCGCTTATCGCCTGCAAAGTTTACAGGCTCGGGAAAGCCGGTGTGATTGATATTATTTGCCGTTCTCCATGGAAAATCCACGTAATGTGCGCCAGCCTCAATGATATTATGCTGGAAAAAGTTCTGATGGAACAATACCAATCCTTTTTCATCGGCAATGTCCGCAAATTGTTTAAGCCGACTCCAATACCAGGTATTATATTTAGTAAGATCATATTTACTTAAACCATCGTAAGCAAGCTCTTGTCCGCTGCGGGCAAAGGGAAGCTCATAAAACGGCGGCCAAACATCGCCATCTATCCGCCGTATGCGTTCATGGTCATCGCGCCTGCGATCATACCATAATCCGTAATTATGTTCCAGCACTATGATGTTATCTTTTAGCATCCAGTTGGCAACGTCCTCTAAATTGTCAGTTAAACCCGTTCCGGTACGGCCCGGCACCCAGCGGGTAATATCAGGTTTTGCCGTTTTATTTAAATAATCAGGTTTAACTGTTCCATTCCACCACGGGGTTTCAAAGTGTTTGCCCTGCAATACGGTATTTCCGCGTACCAGCCATCCGTTTTCAACCCTCATTTTGGGCGCCATTGCAACCGGCCCGGATAATGGCTTGTAACCAATTTCGTCAATGGTTTTTGCTCCGACCGATGTCGTACCTATCGGATTTCTTTTTGGTGCCTGGTCAACCCAATCACCAATGGTTACGGCAGGTTTTTTTGCTGCTGCCATTAATGCAGCAGCCTCGGCTACCGTTGGACTGCTCGAAGGCTCTGTTTCAATGCGCAATATCCGTGCTTGTTTGCTTACATCTTTATTCAAACGATCAGCTAATTGCGCATAATAAAAACTGCGCGGATTTACTATCGAATTAGATGATTCCCAATACCCGTCGCCGCCAAATTGCGCCCAGGTACCAAAAGCCCAGTTTTGGGCGGTTGGCGGCCGGTAACAATCAACGCGCGCGGCAGAACAATTCCAAAATAAACTGTTTGCAGCATTCCACCCTGCCCCCTGCCCATCCGGTCCGCGGTTCATATAGCTCAAGGCTTGCCCGTCAATATTTGCGATATCAAACAATACGCCGGATGCCCAGCTATCGACACCTCCGCTAAAACTGTAAGGGTGTACCGCTGAACACTGAACAAATGCATTGGGCCCCGGGGCGCAATACCCTGCGGCAAAATCATGGAACCCATTTACTGAATAAAGTCTTTGAAAAAGCGTTTGGCCGCCAATGGTCCAAAAGGTGTTACGGCGCAGTCCGCCAATTTCGGATATTGGCGCCAGTGATTTACAGTCTTCAACGGTAATACGGTTAGCGGTTTCCAGCACAAATACGGCAGAGCCTGCAAAGTGCTCAAATACTACCTGGCGTACCCAGGCGTCGGATACATTTTCCATGGTGATGGCCATCCAGCGATGCGCCTCATCTTTAGGATTATTTATATCGTAAGCAGATTGCAGGTGTAAATTTTCAATCCCGATATGATCTATTCTTCCGGGCCATTCATATTTAGCGATCATTCCTCCGCCAAATGCTGTATCTAAAGCTGTTGTTATTGGCGCGTCAATTGTTATGGCGTTACCATTAACAGCAGTTATCTTACGATCCCAGTAAATATCGCGTTCACCGGGTTTCCATGACAATGCAGTAAGCCCCCCGCCAAAATGATCAGTTCCTAATTCATTTATCCATGCCTGTGTAGATGGCCTCTGAATGAGGACCATATCCCCTGCTTTGAAATCTTGACTGTTGGCGATATGAAAACTAAATGCGTTTACAGGTACATAAGCGTCGGTAATTTTAATTTCTTTTGATTTTTTGCGGTCATTTTTGCCTGCAACCTGTATAAAGGTTTGCCTTTCTTTTCCGGCGGCGAAAAGTACGGTGCCATCGTTACCCATCCCGCTGCCACGCAGTACAACTCCCGACGCTTTGATTTTTAAACCGCCATTAACCTGGTAAATACCTCTAGTAAGTAATACCGCGCCGCGAAAACCATCATGACCGGCAGGCAAGGAAGCTACATAATCCAAAGCGGATTGGATACGTAAGGTGGCATCGCCCTTTTTAAGAGGAACAACTATCCGTACAGGTACGTCGCCAGGTATAGGCTCATCAGAAGCCATGTAACCGCAATAAGAAAAATCAGGTATCCGGTCTCCATTCCCATCAGCCGTGTAAACAAGCCTTCCATCTTTTCCAACCGAAACCGGCGCTAATATCTGACCTGCTCTTTTACTTTTTTGGCATATTGCGGGGGTATGAACCAGCATACCCCCTGCAAATAGCCCAACTAATAAACCAAACCTAAATCTATTATCTTTAAAAAATCTTATCACAGTATATTTGGTACTAATTTAATTTCCCGTTAGTCATCCGGTGTTCACCCCTGTCTGCAACTGTATTCAGGTAAACTTCAATATTTGTATATCCGCCACCATTTTTAGCGGGTTTGCCGGCATCAGTTGGATCTTTGGGATTTAAGCCATGCGCAATTTCCCATGAATCAGGCATACCATCATGATCACTGTCTTTGTATGGAACACCTTTATAATTAGGATATCCACCAACCTGCCATGGGGCTGTTATTATACCTAATTTGTAGGAGTCTTTTGGCAATTTACGTATTTTGAACTGGAAGTCGGTATCTGTTTTCATTTCTTTATAAGTAATTTTGCCTGTTCTTAACTGTTCGGCTATGCGAATATCAACGGCGTCACGGCTTGGTAAAGTAGCCCCTGCATTAGCAACCACGAATTTGTAGGCATCCAGTGCAGGCATAATGGTTACGGGAGCCATTGGGAATGGAGTTGCTGAATACATATAGTCCTTATACGGACCTGCGTCTGGCAGTTCATCTACCTGAACACCGCCGTCCCAATTGTTTGCTGTAACTTTTGGATAACCCTCCATGATATTTCCTACAACGTAGGCCCTGCCAAAAACGCGTTCCTTTAATTTGCTGCGGCCTGATTCCGGTTTCAATATACGGTGACCTACGGACTGATCTTTAGGGGTAACGGGGCCAGGCTTAAAATAATTGTTTATGATGTTATAGTTAGTAGTATAATCCCCCCCGTCCATTGAACGATGATGCCAGTTAAATACAACGTTATTTACAAATGTATAAGGCCCGTTCCAGCCAACTGATGGGTTACGGCCAGTATTATCAGCCCACATGTTACGGATAAGCGTACTGTTTTCGCCACCGGTTGTGCTGCCGAAAGAATGGTTCCAGTAATCCAGGGCTTCGGAATAAATACAATTTTGGACCGTAATATTAACGGTACCGAGCTTTTCTGCTTTAGAGCCGTCTCCCGGATCAAACATGTGACGGTACATCGAGAAATTCTCATCCAATCCCCAGCTTGTAGAGGTATGGTCGACAATAATGTTGCCCACCGGATCGCCGCCAAGCGCATCGTCCCGTCTGCCCACATTTGTTTCTCCGCGCCTGAAACGCATATACCTTATAATTACATCGTGTGTATTAACCCAAAATGATTCGCCTGCAACACAAACACCATCGCCAGGCGCGGTTTGGCCTTCGATAGATATGTAAGGCGCCCTTACAATAATCGGGGTTTTAATATGGATAATACCGGCTACGTTAAATACGATGATACGCGCGCCGCCTTTTTCACAGGCTTCGCGCAATGTTCCCGGGCCGTTATCTGCCAAACTGCTTACAACATAAACCTTACCGCCGCGGCCGCCGAACGTGAATTTGCCACCGCCTTCAGCACCTGGAAAGGCAGGTATTTTTGCCTGCGGCAGGTCAGTGGGCCTTGCCGCCCAGGGAACATATACTTTCCCTTTTCTCATATCCGCCTGAACAATTGGAAAGGCAACTTTCCAGGCAGAATCTGAGTGGCGGTACGCGGCTTTCATCAGCGAATCGCTCTCAGCTTTAACTTTTTCGGGCACTTGCGGATATTGCGCGAATGCAGGTTTTACAATGAAAACAGCAGAACATAAACATAACAGAAGAATTCCTTTTTTCATTTCAGATCAGAACTTTAGGTAAAAAAATTGGTTTTTAATTATTCTATTCAAATATGCAAGCTATAACGGGGTATTTTGTATAGAATGTTGACAACCTTTTATAGCATATTATCATATCGAAAAATTGTGAGTATATTTTGCTAAATTGTAGCGAGTATGTTACAAATTATACTTAAAAAAGCCTGTTAATCCATTAAAACAAGTTTAATTTTTATTATGTTAAAGTAATAGTATTATTAGTCTTTTGTGTTAATATCATATAAAAAAAATAAAATAAATAAAAAAGGGAAACATATGTTTCCCTTTTTTATTTATTACGGCAGCCTAATGCTACTTCAATGGGTCAAAAGGCCCCCCCCACGTATTGTTTTGCTGCAGGTTAATATTGTTTTGTAATGATGCTGTAGGAATACCAAAGAAATAATCCTCAGGCTGGTACGCTATATTATAAGTATCCAGTGACTTAGTGGTAACTGTAAAACTTGTAGCATAGAGCGCATCCAATGACGCTGCTGCGGCAGCATCGCGCGTTGTTGAAATGTAATCTTTATTGCTGCCGTTTTTGTTTAAAAGAATGACTACTGCCTGTCTTCTTTTACCGTTCAGCGTGCTTTCCAGTAACTTTCTGCGCCTTAAATCCCAGAAGCGCTTGCCTTCAAAAGCAAGCTCGACCTGTCTTTCATTCATAATGGCTGTAATCATCTGGTCGTGACCCATGTTGGCTGTCAAACCATAAAGGCCGTCAGTTCCGGCTTCAATGCCGGCTCTTGTGCGGATGGCGATCAGATTGGCGTAAGCCGTAGCCGAATTGCCTATTTCAGCGGCGGCTTCAGCCTGGTTCAGCAATAATTCGGCGTAACGTATTTCAATCCAATCGGTACCTGCATAGGCTATGTTTGCCACGGTAAGCGAAGGATCAATGCCCTTACGCAGATATAAGCCGGTACTACTGGCGGATGACTCCGTACTTGCGGTTTTGCTACTTGATGTGTAATAATAATAAGTCCATAACCGGTAAGTAGAATTACCCGAAAGGGGCCAAATACAACCGTTATAAGCAATGGTTTGATAAAAACGCGGATCGCGGTTATCAAAAAAAGTTTGAGCGCTGTAAGGATATGTTGAAGTTAGCGTGTCTTTTCCATCTTTCATTGGAAATGCTTTGGCTAAATCCCAGGTGGGCTGATTAGACCCGCCCGAGACAGATAAATACTTTGGCCGGGTGCTATTATCATAGGTTTCATTGTTCTGGCCATTCTGGTTTGTACTATTATCAGTGTTGTACTCTGTAACCAGCACCGCTTCAGGATTACGCGGAGTACTGCCTCCGGCGCTGCCTTCAGTGGTCCACATAGTATAATCCCATTTTGGATACAAACCAAAACCGTTGGCTGAAAGTATAGAAATGGCATTAGTATTGGCATCATAAGCAGCTTGCCACCTTGTTTGGTCATTTGAAGGATTAAACTGCGGGCTGGCATAAGTTACTAACACACGTCCTAAAAACGCTGCAGCAGCGCCGGAAGTAATTCGTCCATAATCTCCATTGTTAGGCCACCTGGCAGGCAAATTTTTAATACAGCTGTCCAAATCACTTACAATTTGGGCAAACGTTTGCGTTGTGGTATTACGTGGCAACGCAGCGGCAGTTTTAGCTTCCTGACCAACAGCAGCCAGTGGCGTTAACACCAGTGGTACGCCGCCGTACAGTTTTACCAGTTCAAAATACCGGTAAGCGCGCCAGAAGTAGGCCTGTGCAGCAAATCTCTTTTTAACATCTGCAGCTAAGGTACCTGCATTAACGTCCCTGATAAACATGTTGATAGTACGTATTTTAAAATAGTTTCCGCTTGTTGCTGATGAACCTATGTCGGTAACATTTTCATTAGTAACCGTACCTTTCACATAAGCATTATCTCCATACTGTTCATCGGTCAAACTGCCATAGGAACCACCAAGGGTACCGCCTGAGTTTCCGAACCAGCCCGGCTGATTTTGACTATAAATATAATTTAGGCTTAACGTTGTTACGGTAGAATCATTATACACCTGAGGCGCCGTAAAGTTTCCGAGGTCTTGTTTTAATAAAACCTTTTTGCAACCGGCAGACAAGAGTGATGCTATGCCTGCTGCTGTTATAATTACATATATCTTTTTCATAATTACTTTTCTTAAAATCCAACATTTAAACCTAACGATACCGTCCTGAGACTTGGATAAGTGTATAAGGATGTTGCAAAATCGCGGTAATGATTAGGGAATGGGTTAATAAACTGGATTGGGTTTGTGGCCACTATATAAAACCTTGCGCTGGCAATACCAACTTTAGTGGTTAATGAAGCAGGCAGTGTATAACTTAAATTAGCGCTTGTTACGTTTAAAGTTGTTCCACTTACTAACCAAAAATCGGTAGGGACCTGGTAATCAGCCCCAAAGTACGGGTTCGGATATTTAGCATTGGTATTATCCGGCGTCCAGTGGTCAGCCCAGTACACCGGCCTGTTATCATAGATGGAAGCGTTCGTTGATGAGCTTGATTGATTTGCGGGTTTAAGGCCATCAATGGTGGCATAGCCGCCCCATGACATACCCATAATTACGTTTATATTTACCGGACCATAACCCACGCTCCAGTTAAGGCCCAGGCTGTTGTGATTACCTGATCTTTTTGTCAGGTATTTCTCATCTTTACCATCTGAAGTAATTACTCCGTCACCATTCAAATCCTGATAATTGATCATACCCGGCTGAACCGGTAAACCCAAAATCTTAACATTGGCAGCGCCGCCGGCTGCAGCTGCCCGGGAAGCTATAATTGCATCTGCGTCTGCCTGTGTTCTGATAATACCTAAAGATTTGTAGCCATAAACACCCGGATCGCTTGATTTACCGGTTAGATCCAGGGGCCCGCCGACATTGCCTGAGGCAACATCGATTAAAATGTTCTTATTATCAGACCATGTGAAAAATGGGGTAAAGCTATAGGTAAACTTGCTGCCTATATGGTCTCTCCAGCCTGCGGATATTTCATAACCAAACATATTTACTATATTATGGTTTTCAGTAGGCACGGCTGCACCGATGGTTACAGGAACAGACGAGCTAAGCGTTGTAAGCAAATCATAGCCATGGCTCCAGTAATAATCAGCCGTAACGGATAAACGGTTTTTCAGGAATGTCATATCCACACCGTAATCGGTTTTTAAAACATGATCCCAGGTTACGTTTGCATTAGGGATTGCTACATTTGGCAAAACCCCTATACTTCTGTCGCCTTCGTTAAATACAGCGCCCCCGCTGCTGCCTGTTCCAAGTTTATAACTTGCCTGATATTGGTATGGCTTGGTATTGTCTGTACCCGTTAAACCAACTGACGCTCTGAATTTCAAGAGATCTACCCAGTTAAAATTATTTTTTATAAACGGTTCTTCGGAAGCGATCCAGCCTGCTGATGCTTCGGGGAAACTACCCCAGTTACGGCCTGCCGCAAATCTTGAACTGCCATCGGCACGGTAAACTAACTGTAATAAGTATTTATTGTCGTAGCTATAGTTTAAACGGCTTATAAAAGCTTCAAACCCAAACTGGCTAACTTGACTAGATTGGTTAGAAGTTTCATCACCGGTTGTAAAAGTTTGATAGGGCAAACCACCAGTCACCACCCCGGTAGATGCAGCAGCCACTCCTTCGAGGTTTTGTTCTCTCTGCTCATAAAGGGCCACAGCGCTTATGGTGCTTTTACCAAAAGTATGGTTATAATTTAAACCGGCATCTAACTGGTAACTGCTTGCAAAGCTTGGGTTTAAACGTACTATATCACCATTAGAAACGGGATATGTATTTAAAAGTGCGCCGCCGGGAATATGATTGTTGTCACCTGTTCCTGCGTATTTGTAATACAGAAATGTGGTTCCGAACTGCTTGCTATCGCTGCTATTAATATTTTTATTCATAGTTACGGTAGCTGTAAGGCCGTTCACCCCCGGGATTTGATAGGTGATTTTTCCTAACATATTCATAACGTAGCTGGTACCGCCCGAAAAATTATTTGATTTTTGAACCTGGAAAAAGTTAAGGTTATCATAACCGCCCGATGTACTGCCACCCATATCTACCGGGTTACCATCAATAAAATATTTTTGCCAGGGCTGTACGTTCTCTAATGAGGCAACATCATTGTCCAGGCTTTCAGAAGTACTCTTAAGCTTATACCAGAAGCTTCTGGTATAAGAAATATCATCACTAAGCGAGAGCATT
The DNA here is from genome assembly GCA_036758125.1 of Mucilaginibacter sp. Taxonomy (GTDB): domain Bacteria; phylum Bacteroidota; class Bacteroidia; order Sphingobacteriales; family Sphingobacteriaceae; genus Mucilaginibacter. The sequence continues at coordinate 68,743 of DAIOXE010000002.1, read as the reverse complement.
ACGTCCAGACCTTTAGCCGGTTTGGTATCCACGGTGGCCCTTAAACCGTATTTATAGGAATTTACGCCCTGAAAGTTAGAATTTTGATTCACATAATCGCCGCCGATAAAGTAATTAGTTTTATCATTACCACCAGTTACATTTATAGCTTCACGTTCAACATACGCCGTTTTGAACGCTTGCTTCAAGTAGTTGTTGCTATTTCCAGCAAAATAAGCCAATTCATCCGGCGTGTACCAGTTTGTGTACCGTGTCGGCGCTACTGTACCGTCAACATGGTGCAAATAGCCGTCGGCATCATAATAAGCCGGCACAGGTACGCCGGGTATGGCCTGCGCATAGACTGAAGCCTGGTTGTAATCGTTATCAAAAGTACCTAACTGAAACCCGTTCAGCATTTTTGGCAGCATAGTGGCATCAGACGCGCCCACGGAACTGCTAAAGCTGATTTTAGGCGCGCCGGCATGGCCTCTTTTAGTACGTGCAATGATAACGCCGTTAGCTCCCTGAACACCATAAATGGCGGCTTCGGCATCCTTTAACACTGAAATGCTTTCAATTTCATTTATGTCCAGCAGATCAAAATCAGCCTGGGTCCTGATCACATCATCGATTACGAAAAGCGGATTAGTGCCCTGTCCGCCGTCCTTGGAAAATGCCACCGGATTTCGGATTAAAAGCGTAGTTCCCTGACCGGGACGTTGGGTACCGCCAGAAACGCTTAAGCCAGGTACCGTACCCCTTAGCGCAGCGGTTACGCTAAGAGCGGGGATATCTTCAACCTTCTTTACATCAATAGTAGCTACCGAACCCGTAAGCGTGATCTTTTTCCGCTCACCGTAACCTACCACCACCACTTCGTTCAAGCCACTGCTTGCCGGCACCAGTTTAAAATCGGCATTCATTTCGCCTACCATAAGGGTTTTCTCCTGGTAATCATAACCCAGGAACTTAACGCCAACTACGACGTTTTGCAAATTGGTAACTTTAATGGAATACTTGCCATTTACGTCTGTCGACGTCGCTGCCTTACTGCCCTTAATCTGGATGGTAGCCCCGGGCAACGGTTCACTTTTCTCATCTGTCACAGTACCTGAAATGGCCCTGTCTTGAGCTTTTAGTACGCTGCCAAGCAGCAGCAATACCGAAAATAGGAGGTAAAATTTACGCATAATTTAGTTTAATATAATTGGTTGTTTTTAAAATTGTGTACAGCTAATCAGCTTCTCATTGCTCAATCTAAAGCTTTAATGCTTTATCCCTTTTCCCCAGCCTTTTCTTTAAGGCGTTTTTGCCATTCTTGACCTGCTTTTTTCATATCATATCCCTGGGCCGACAAATAATTATTTATCCTGCCTTTATATTTCCCAAACCAGGCGTGTTTTTTTTCCGATGATTCCGCATCGATGGCGCACTCCCGCGCTTCGGTTAGCCATGTTTTTATCTGAGATTTTTGTGTATCGGTTAAAGCCGGTAATTCATTCAGATAGGCATTGTAGGTTAAAGGCAGAATTTTGTAGGTCATGGCGTCTTTAACCGCTTCAATCTGTGCCGAAGTAAGTTCGTGGCTGAGCTTTGAAAGATATTGTACATGTAAATTGTTCAACTGAACATCCACGTTGCTATCGATTGCGGCAATTTGGCTGTAGGCTGCTGTTTTATCAACTCCAGGCTGCTCCTTAATTTCTTTGACCTTAGCGTTACGGCCATCATGAACGGCGCTTAAATTTTCATATTGGTTTATCACAATATCCTGTACACGTTTAAATTTAGCCGAATCGGTGATACCGAGTACCGACACAATTTTTTCCGCACGTTTGGTTATAACCTGTACATAATTAACTTTTTCTCCCGATACAGGGATGTTCTGCGAATAACTAAATTCAAAGCCGGCTGCTATTATCCCGGCCAGCAAAAACAATTTTTTCATTATCCTACCTTATAAAATTTGTTGACTATTTACCTTATTTATATGCTGCATTTATCTAATCCTATTATAATTGTAGTTATAACGATTAATTTAAAATTCAACGCCTTGTTAATTCTAAACTTTATTATAAATACGTATTATCAGGCTGGGCTTATATTCTTGGCTGAAGCGGCATTTTTTTTTTAGCACAACTTCTTTAACAAATGTCAATGATTAGTAAAAGAGATTATTACTTGTATTTATCAACTTATTGTAGGATCTTATCATAACTTGTTAGTATCTTTACCGTAGTAAATTTTAAGCCGCAATTTTACAAGGCGTTTTAAAAGTCTATTTTTAATTTAATTTAAAATTAAACTTAGATACGTAATGTTAAGAAAACATCGTTATTTATCTTTCATTGTAAGTATTAAGCAAAATGAAACCCCATTTTTTAAAAGTTGATGTAAAGCCTCAAAATTCATTTAGTATCAGGCATGATGTATTGCCTACTTTCAGAGGGATATGGCATTACCATCCCGAATTGGAATTGCACTATGTTATAAAAGGAGAAGGCGTTCGTTTCATTGGTGATAATATCAGTAATTTTTCTTCGGGTGAGGTTTTGCTTTTAGGAGAAAAGCTGCCCCACTGCTGGCGTTGCAAAGACGAATACTTTCTGCCTGATTCGGGCCTTAATGTTGAGGTGATCGTTATTCATTTTCTTCCGGATTGCCTGGGCCGTTATTTGCTAAATTTACCCGAGGCTTATTTATTACCTAAACTTTTTGAAAAAGCCAAAGGCGGCCTGATCATTAACGGAACAGCTAATGAAGAGCTGAGGAAGCTGATGCGACGTGCAGTAAATGCTACTAACCTCGACCGGGTCATCGTCCTGTTGTCTATTCTAAAAGTATTGGCTGAAAATGAAAACTTTTCCCCGATTACTTTATCGCATAACGAATTTCACCAGTCAAACGAATCAGACACAATACGCCTGAACAAGGTTTGCTCCTATACATTAACCAATTACAAAAAGGAGATCAGCCTCCAGGAAATAGCGGCAATTGGCAATTTAAGCGTGACCTCGTTTTGCAGGTATTTTAAACTAATGACTAAGAAAACATATTCTGATTTTTTGACGGAAATCAGAATCAGCCATGCCTGCCGTCTTTTAATTGAAAATAAATTTCCAACAGAAGTACTTTGCTTTGAATGTGGCTTTAATAACATTTCAAATTTCTATCGTCATTTTAAAAAGATAACTAAAATGACACCGCTGGAATATAAAAGGCGATATTTAAAAAGCCAGCCTGCTGATTATAAACAAGTTTCATAAAATAGCCAGGCAGCTTTTCAGGGACGTATAATTGCTGTGCAGGTCGTCAATATGTTTACGTATAGCGGGCGAAAATATGCCAACGTCTCTGCGCGTAATGGTTGATATTTTTAAACCGCGTTTTGTTAACCAATATTTTGCGATTATCGGATAAACATTATGCATTACATCCATATTATCAATTAAAAATTGCTGCACCGAATTCACTTCAGTTTCTAATGCCGTGTTTGCATAATTTGCGCAAAGCCACGCGATCAATTCCGGAAAAAAATTACCCTGAATACACGATAAGCCTGCCGACCCTGCCTGTAAAGACTTAACTGCATGGCCCATATAAGCATCATATAGTCCAAAATTTGGATTTGCGTCCCCCGCTTTTAACTTTTCTTTGATCATATTAATATCCAGGCAAGTATCTTTATGGTAAATAACCCTGCCCGTAGCTACAAATTTAACTAACTGACCGGGCGAAAGTACCCTTTTGTATGGCACCGGACATTCATAAAAACCGAGTGGGATGTTGTCGGTAAGATCGAATAATTCAAAAACGCGTTCATTAAATAATGTATCCGGATCCTCTTTATTTGCCAGCAAGCTTGTGATTATTATTACGGCGTCAACCCCGGTATCATTTACTCTTTTTACAAAATCTGATTGTTGCCTGATCGATCCTCCAAAAGTGCCTGTGGCTACTACCGGAACCGCTCCATCTGCTACTTTAATAATGTGTTTTATTGTCCGCAACTTTTCATCCTCATTCAATTCATACATTTCGCTGGAAAGGCAATTGGCAAAAAGCCCGGCCGCGCCTGCATTTAAATATATTTCAGTTAGTTGTGTCAAGATATCATAATCAATGGCGCCATTGTTTTTAAATGGCGTTAACATTACCGGAATAAATCCTCTTTGTGAACTTTTCATCCTATTTGTGCCCTTCTTAGCTTTTATCGATTATAAAATCAAGTAATTATTAAAAAATTGCCTGATCTTCATAAGTCCAATGCCTGTTAAAAAAACAGTCAATGTCCCTATCACTATAATCATATTTGTGTTTAAAGTGTTTCTGAGTGACTTGTATTCTATTGGAATGAAGCTTGAAAATGTCATCCATAAAATAACCAAAACACCCACCGAAGTTGCAATCATTGCCTCATGATTATTGGTTAGTTTGCTGATTATCCCTAACAAAAATAAGCCCAGCATACCCGCGGCAAATATGCCCGAGAACTGCCACCATACGTCCAGCACACTATTACTGCCTATCATGGCTATGCCGGCAGCCATACCTCCTAAACCAAAAACCACGGTTGCTATGTGCAGTAATCGCATGGTTTGCTTTTCGTTTTTTGTTTGTTTAAAATACCTGTTAAATATATCTACAGAAAACACGGTCGCAGATGCATTCATTCCCGAACTGATCGTGCTCATGGCGGCTGAAAGAATGGCCGATACAATTAAGCCTACAAGGCCAACAGGTATTTTTGTTACCATAAAGTATGGCAATATTTTGTCACCGTAGTCGGCAGGTTTTAGGCCGGCAGCCGTTTTTGCTATTGCCGCCACAGAAGCGCCGTATCCCGACCTTTCGATGGCTACCTGTTGTTTTATGGTATCGATAAATTCAGGATGAACCGTATAATAAGAATACAGGCAGCTTCCTATTATGCAAAAGAGTAAAGATGCCGGAACATACATAGCTACACAGATCCAGATTGATTTTTTTGCCTGCGCTGTAGATGTTGCCGTGTGGTAGCGTTGTACGTAATTCTGATCAACACCAAAATTACTTAAATTGATAAAAAATCCATAAAGTAATATAACCCAAAAAGTAGGTTGAATAAACCCCGGATGGAAGCTCCCAAGACTAAATTTATGATTAGTTTCCCCAATTTGCACAATCTGACTTATGCCTCCCGGCATATTGCTAATAACCAGGTACAGAATAAGCAATGCGCCAAAGGTTTTAATTACAGCTTGTACAACCTCTGTCCATATTACCGCTTCTATACCGCCTAATACGGTATATACAATAACACAAAAGCCCATCACAACCATAATGGTTTTCATATCAAACCCGGTAAGTGCCTGAAGACTTAATGCGATCCCAAAAAAAACAGAGCCCATCCGGGCTGTCTGCGTTAGCAAGAAACAAACAACTGCATAGGTTCTTGCCCAGGGGCCAAAACGATTTTCAAAATGCGTGTAGGCAGAAATCTCACCCGTGCTGCGATAAAATGATACAAAATATTTGGAAGCAACCCAGGCTGCAAGCGGCATAGATAAGCTAAAGGCATATACATTCCAATTTGATCCGAACGTTTTGCCAGGAACCCCCAAAAAAGTATTGCTGCTTAAGAAAGTAGCGTAAATTGACATTCCTATAGCCCATCCCGGAATTTTACCAGATGCCCTGGTAAACTGGTCTGCATTTTTATTTTTTCGTGAAAAGTAAAAACCTACCAGCAGCATTATGCCCAGGTACAATATGATAATCGTAAGATCAATGGCCGGCAACCTATTGGTCATTATAAAAAATTTCCTTTAAAGTTAATTGGTTTATTGAATGAGCTCATGTATTTGCTCAACGACAAATTTATGCCAGCCTTTTTGCTATTTTATGTGAAATTTTTCCTTTATAATATAGGATGTTAGCTTTTTGATTTAAGTCAAAAGTTTTGAGTCGGAAGTCTTAAGTCGAATTTTCAGCTTTTTACCAATGAACTAATGAACCAGTGAACCAATGAACAGACTCTATTGAACCCGCAAGGCACAAAAAAGGGTTTACAAAGGTTTACACATTTCAGGGTTTACACTGGCCTATATTACTGTAAATCAATAATTTACATGGTTTACATATTTGCCATGGTTTACACTATTTCGGCAACGGTTGCCTAAAGACTGCTCGTCAGTTCATGAATGACACAGTCCTAATGGGCTTTTAAAATTAAGCTGTCTGACATTAAACCTTTAGCACTAGCTTCAACAATTACATTGCCCCTTTTATGTCTGGCCTGTATAATGGCCAGGCACAAACCATGGAACGCTTTACGCCTGTTTGCTTTAAACGGTTCCATGCTAACCTGTGAGCCGTTGTCAACGCCAGCAATCATTGCAGGCCCTGCTATTTTAAAGTTCACCAGGTTATCGGCATCGGGAACAAGGTTTCCCTTAGCGTCTAAAATTTTAACAGTTATGAATGACATATCTTTGCCGTCTGCCCTCAAGCGTTTTCTGTCAACGGATAACTCAATTTTTGCCGGCGCACCGGCTGTGTTCACTTCTTCAGTTAGCACTACTTTCCCCTCTTTTCGCGATATTATTTTTAAAGTGCCGGGTTCAAATTTAACTTGCCATGAAACATGCAGGTCGTCTCCCGCTTTTGATTTAACTCCTAACGATTTTCCGTTTAAAAACAATTCAACTTCGTCTGCCTGGCTATAATAGGCCCAAACATCAACCATTTGGCCCGGCTTCCAGTTCCAATGGGGCAATAGGTGCAACACAGGTTTGTTTGTCCATTCGCTTTGGTACATGTAATAAACATCCTTGGGGAATCCGGCCAGGTCTACTATACCAAAATAGGAACTCCTAGCCGGCCAGGGGTATGGGGTTGGCTCACCAATGTAATCAAACCCTGTCCAGATAAATAAACCGGAAAGAAAATCATATTTTTTTATGATCTTCCACGTTTCTTCATGCGTTGAACCCCAATACGCAGTTACATTGTCGTATGCGGTAACAGCCATTTCGGCATTGCCCTGCGTGAATTTAATTTTGGAGCTTTGCGGCCAATGACGTGTTGAATCAGTTGGATGATCATAAAAGCCGCGCGTTTCTAACGCCGACATAGTTTCGGTGGCAATAAATTTTTGGCCGGGGTAATTTTTAGGGAAATCAGCATATCTTTCCTGGTGATAATTTAGTCCAACCAGGTCTAACACACCCGACTGATAGATAAAGTTTTTATGCGGATCTGATTCGCTTAATGCCGAAGTAACCGGCCTTGTATCATCGATGTTTTTTACAATACCCACCAATTCCCGGGCAATAGTGACGCCGGTACTGTCAAATTGTTCCCTTATTTCGTTACCTATGCTCCATATAAAAACTGAAGGATGGTTGCGGTCACTTAAAATCTGATCTGTTAAATCCTGTTTATGCCATTGTTCCCAGGCTTCGTGGTAATCATGCTTGCTCTTCTTCTTACGCCACATATCAAATGCTTCATCCATCACTAAAAACCCCATCCTGTCGCACAGGTCTAAAAATTCGGGAGCAGGCGGGTTATGTGAGGTTCGGATGGCGTTGCAGCCCATGTCTTTCAGCATTTGCAACTGCCTTTCAATGGCACGTTTATTTACAGCTGCGCCTAAAGCGCCAAGATCGTGATGCATACAAACACCTTTAATTTTCATGGGCTCTCCATTTAACGAAAAACCCTTTTTTTCGTCAAATTCAAACGACCGGATGCCGACATTCACTATAAGTTCATCTAATATTTTGGCTCCCTGCAATACCTGCAATCTTACTTCATACAAATAAGGATGTTCAATTGACCATAATTGAGGGTTTTTAACAATCAGGTTTTTTAATGAAAGGGTCACAAGGGTGTCTTTTGTACTTTTTATTGAAACCAGGCGAGCGGCTACTATCTTTCCATTCTCACCGAAAACGTTCGCATTTAAGCTAATATGATCACCATGAATATTTATAGCAGTATTTATATGAATAGTTGCCGATTGACCGGTTATTTGCGGCGTTGTAATAAAAGTGCCCCATTTGGTAAAATGAGTTCTGTTTACTGTGGTAAGCCATACATTGCGGTAAATGCCCGAACCTGTGTACCACCGTGAATTTGGCTGATCGGAGTTATCAACTTTAACAGCGATCACATTTTTTTTATCGCCGAATTTTAAATAAGGGGTCAGATCATAGCCGAATGAAATGTATCCGTTGGGCCTTTTGCCGAGGTAATGACCATTTATCCAAACCTCACTATTGTGGTAAATCCCATCAAAATCTATAAATATTTTTTTATTTTTCGATGATGCCGGAAGCACAAAAGTTTTACGGTACCAGCCTATACCGGCAGGCAGTCCGCCTTCTGCCTGGGTGGTTGGATTTTTTTCATTAAATGCGCCTTCTATGCTCCAGTCATGGGGCAAATCTAACGACCGCCATTTACTGTCGTTATAAACGGGAAATTTTGATAGGCTATCATCGCCCAACATAAACTTCCAGTTATCATCAAAATTTTCTGTTCTCGGGGGAGTTTGTGCTGACGCACAAAAACCAAACAGAAAAGCAATTAAAGTAATACAAAACAGCCTCATGCTTCGATTTTTAACATATCTGCGCTACCTCCATGTTTAATAGCTGGCCCAATTTGGTAATTTTAGAAGCGATATGCCCAATACCAACCGCGCAATGATGAGCAGGGCCATAACTGTTCCAGTCGTTGACAAATTTCCTGGCGCCAATGCTGAACTTATACCTGCTGTTTGTATTTCCAATTTCTAACACCGGACCTGCTACTGATGCTGCTTCAGCTACGAGTAACATCAATTTGCCACCGTTTTGTTCAACTACCGATAGCAATGTTACAGGCCCATTCATTACCGACATTTCAACCGAGAGGCCACTCCCAACCTTGCCGTGATAAACTTTTAATGGCCTTACTTTTGTTCTGCCCTGGGCTATTGCAATGTGGCCCGGCCCGTCATGCCCCATTAATACCACATCATCCTTAAAATCCATGGCATAGTATTCAGTAAATGATCCGCCTGCACCAAAGCAGTCCATTATTTTCATTGCCTGGGCGTTTTTGATCTCATATTCACCGGCTACGGGTATGCCGCGGGCAGTTAATAATGAAGTGCCCAGTATGATTGAACTGATAGCGTCTTCATTTTCAAAATTTCCTGTTCCCTTGTAGTAGTAAGCCATCGAACCCAATTTATGGATTTCGACAAGGTTATCAAGTGCTACTGAAGTTCTGGCTGCCCTTTCCAATTCTTCAATTGAGCAATCTTCCTGTATATCGAACACACTGTAAAATTCCTTTAGCTTTTCCTTTATTTCCCCGGCCGTTACAGCTTTTCGCAAATCGGCCAGTTCATCCACTTCCAGCAATTCAATATGGCCGCCAAAGTATGCATATTGCAGGGTGAGGTCTGCGTAAATATCCAGCATCCCGCTATAATAATGCCCCATACAACCCAGCCTGTTATAAGCCATAATGTGAGCAACCTTTGCAGCTTCCACCCATTCGTTTACTTCACCCCAGCACCCCGGATCATCATTCAGCATCCCTGTTATTTGATGGAATTTGATGCCCGTACGGTTAAATACATTGGCGATCTCTGGCACAGGGCAGGCTGAACAATGGGCCAGCCATTCGCCGGTCATTTTTGTGCGGTCATTTATTTGGTTAAAAGCAGCATAATCTATCGATGCTTCAGGCGACAGGTTAAGAATGATGACCGGTACCTTCGCGCGCTGAACAACCGGCAAAACTGTTGAGGATAAAGCATAGGTAGTTACGTACAAAAAAATAAGATCAACATCTTCCTTTCTGAAACGGCTACCGGCTTCAAATGCCTTTTCGGGAGAATCTATCAGCCCTAAATTTACGATGTGGGGATGTATAACAGATAGCTTTTGATCAACAATAGACAGATAACCTTCTAAACGTTCTTTCAAACCCTCAAACTGTGGCCAGTAAGTGTCTAACCCGATACCAAACAAACCTATTTTTAAACTATTTGAATCCATAATAGTTGAAGTGTTTATTTCGTTTTTTTAACAGGAGGGGCTACAAAAACCAAGTCGCTTTTACCAATATCTTTGGATGTCGCTACTGCTATTCCACGCTGCTGTGCCTTATCAACAGCACAATAAAAGTGATAAACTGTTCCCTTCCAATATATTACGCATGATTTATGCGCAAATTCATTATCATAAGGCTCGGATGATTGTATGAGCTTTTCGCCGTTCCAATCGGTCCAGTTAACCAGGTCATAAGAGCACGCAAAACGGTTGAATACGCCGCCCGGTCCGGTTTTCCAAAATGCGCCGAAATAAAACATTACATAAACATCGTCAATTTTTTGTATCCATGGATCACCTGTGATACCGGGGCCGTGATTCAGGACAGGATTTTTGCCGTAACGTGCCCAGTGGACCATATCATCAGAGATGGCCATGCCGATACGCTCGGCGCCACGCTTTTTATCTACGCTGTCGCCATTGGCATTATAGTACATAACAAATGGATGCCCGGTCAGCTTTGATTTATCCCAAATAACCGTTTCCTTGTATTGTGTATGGTTGTCCCACCAGGATGCGTCCTTATCCACTGCTGATAGAACCGGGTGATCGAGCCTGTGCCACTCGTGCACCGTGGTCGGGTTTTTATTAGTGTAAGCCATGCCAATTGATAACAGGCCTTTTTCATATCCGCTGGCATGGCCGCCAAAGTACGACATCCAGTATTTACCCCGGTATTTTTGCAATTCATAGTTGCCGCCCCACTTATAATTCTCTAAAGCTACATAGCCCGCTTTTTGATTGTTATCCCAATTTGAAGTATCGGAGAACGACATAATTCGGCCCTTGGTTTCCCAGTGCAACAAATCCTTGCTCTGAGCCAGCCAGGTTTCATATCCCCGCCCATTAAATATCAAATAGCTCATAAACCATTTGTTCCCTTTTCGAAATACGGTTGGGCAATCCACTTTTTTAGAATTATCAACAGGCACTACCACCAAACCATATTTATACGGCGTTTTTACACCTTCATAAATTTTTTGCATTATGTTATCCGGCACTTTATTTTTTTCAGACTGTGCGTAAACTTCCTTTAAACCGGGTAGGCCTACTAATAAAACCAAAACTATAAGCTTAAATTTCATAATTTATTTAGCGTGTGTAGTTCAAATTGTCGGATTCTCACCAGGCGTTCCTACGGAACGCTCAAGAATTTAATTTCCATGCTACCAACCAGCCGTCCCTACGGGACGCTTATCGCAACCTCGTCCCCTAGGGACGGCTGGTTGGTAGAAAAATATACAACGACCATCTCTACGTTCCATAGGAACGTTTCGTGCTTGAGCGACAATTTGAATTGCACCCAATTTAGTGTTTAGTTGCAACAAAATAATATATGCCTGATCCAACCCTGATGATAGCTTTGCTATTTTTAAAACCTAATAATTTTATATCTTTATTTGCCCAAATTGGTTTACCGTTTTCACTGATGTTCTCAGTTTTGTTTGCAGGTAAATAGATTACCGCGCTGGTATTAACCGGTATTTGGGTAGTCAGTTCAAAACTTCCGTTTTTCTTTTTCCAGTCGGCAAAAATATTCCCGTAAGGTGATTTATAGTTCGCTTTTGCAAAGGTTACATCACCGACAGGTTCGGGCCTGATCTCTATGCTCCTCATTGCTATAGCATCCGGCGCAGAACGGATACCCGCCAGGCCGCTATAAAACCATTCCATAATATGGCCAAGCATAAAATGATCATTGGACACGGAGGGCAATGCCTGCCATGATTCTGTTAATGCGGTTGCACCTTTCGCCAGTTGATAACCATACCCAGGTACATCCGACCGGCTGTTCATATCAAATATCACATCCGAACGCCCTTCATCCTCCAGCACTCTTAATAAATAGCGATAACCGATATCCCCTGCGGTGAGGCTGTTCCCTCCATCGCGGATGTCTTTAACAATATTGGCAACCACCGCATCTTTGTATCCCGGCTCAACAAGTTTCATATAAACTGCCATCGCGTTTGCGGTTTGGCTTCCCGTGCCATATTGTTTAGTTGCAGGATTGAAAAATGTTTTGTTAAAAGCTTCGCGAACCTGTTTGGCTAAATTTTGATAGCCAGCTGCATCGTTTGGTTTTCGAAGCAGCCTTGCAATTTTTGACGCAATAGTAAGATCGTAATAATATATTGCGGTTGCAGTAATGCCTTTCGGCGTGTTTTGTGAGAAGCCCGGAGCCTTCGGTCCGAGATCATACCAATCCCCTAATCCCTGCAGTAAGATATGGTTGTCCGTTTTTTTATCGAGGTATGATAAATAACGTTTTATCATATCATAACTATCTGCAAGTTCCTGTTTATCACCATACCATTGGTAAATGTACCAGGGCATTATTACCGCATTGCTTCCCCACTCGGGCGAATCCCTGAACGGGTCTTCAAACTTTACAAATTCGGGGGCTATCTCTGGTATAAGGCCATCGGGTGTTTGCGCTATTTTCATATCGCTGATATTTTTACGGCACAAATTGGCGATGTCATAATTATACCGTAGTGAGCTACCCACCAGGTGCGCTTCTTCCAGCCAGCCTAATTTTTCACGATGCGGGCAATCGGTAAACAAACTCATCATATTGCTTTGCATGGCCCAATCAATCAAGCTAAAAGTTTTATTGAATAGTTGATTAGAACAGGTAAAATTACCAGCCCGAGCAGCAGCATTGCGGATATGCAAACCTTTAACCTCTAATAGTATCGGCAGGTTTTTTGTATCCGCTTTGCCCTCGGCCGATACACCGTCAACCTGCAAGTACCTTAACCCATAATAAGAGAATTGAGGCTGCCATGTTTCCACACCATCACCTTTCAGAATATAGTTGAAATACATAGGGCCGCCTGATCCTTTCTGATTGGCAGTGCCATCTGCGTTCAATAATTCAGCGGGGATTATCTTAACCGTGTCGCCTTTTTTACCTTTTACTTTAATAAACGGAATGCCCGATGCATTTTGTCCAAGGTCATACACAAGTACGCCGGGAGCCGGGCTGCTGCGCTTAACGGGCCCGAATCGTTCAAATATCTTAACCGGATCAGCAATTTGCGCATTCAACCGGGACGAATCATCAATTACGATTGCATTGCGCCATTTGCCATCATCAAATAAAAAAGTATTCCAATCTTTTTGTTCAAGGTTTGCATTATAATCTTCCCCGGCATATATGCTGCTAAAAGTTATGGGGCCGGGCACGGTTTTCCAGCTTTCGTCACTGATTATATTTTTAACCGAGCCGTCCTTGTATTCAATTACTAAACGGCATATCATTTTTGGATAGCCATAAGCGCCGGTGAGCTTGCGGTAACGTTTATCCCGCGGAATATAATAAAAGCCATTGCCCAGCATAACTCCAATGGCATTACTGCCTTGCACAAGTTCTTTGGTTATGTCAAATGGCACATATAAAGCCTGTTTATCATATTTCGTCCAACCCGGATCAAGGAAATGATCTCCAACTTTAGCCCCGTTTAAACTCAAATCAAATTGTCCAAGCCCGCAGATGTATATCGTTGCTCTTTCAACAGGTTTATCTATGGCAAAGGTTTTACGCATCAGCGGCAATATATCATTTGCATAACCCAGCTTTTTAGGGCCTTTGCCATGAATAGCCGGTACAATCCGTATAGAATCGGGCATTTTATTGTAAGCAATCCATTTAGCGCCTTTCCAATCTGACTGGTTCGGCAAACCCATCTGCCACTGTGCAATATTGCTCCATCCGGATGTATGCCGTTGATTATCCCATACCATTACTTTCCAGTAATAAGTTTTTGCAGGTTTTAATTGCTTGCCATCATAGGTTATTTGTATGGATGCTGAAGAATTTACACGTTTTGAATCCCATTCATTACCGATGCCCTTATTTAAATCCGCGACATTATCAGCAACAAGCGTCCGATAAGCTGTTTGCATTATATTTCTTCCGGTTGATTGCAGTTCCCAGCTTAATTTAGGAGAGGCCGCCTCTATTCCAGAAGGATTATCCTTGTATTCGCATTGAAGATGGGTTACTTTTAACGCTTGTGCAAACATTTGTACCGGCAGAAATAACAGCACGAATAAAAATCTCTTTATCATTTATCTATAATTATTGCAATTCATCATTGCACTTCCAGTCCTGATATGATTAGCCCGTCCGCATCAATTGCAGTTATGATTATTTTATAGTTCCCGGCATTAATGCTCGTACTAGTGGTAGTTTCAATCGTACCGGACTTATTTCGTTGGGTTGGTTTAAAGTACAGTACTTCGCTTTTCATAACTGTGCCATCAGCAGCTTGCAACTGCATGCCGGCAATAAATGTTTTTTTACTTGAATTATAATATTTAAACCGCAGTGTATACTTATCTGCCACGCCGGGCGCAATTTCAAAAATGATACTGCCTCCGGAAGACTTATTAAAGCGCAAAACTTGTTTACCTGCTAATGTATCTTTTAAAATGCCGCTCCCGGTTACAACAGCTTTTTCAGCTTTGTAGCTTACAGTTCTCTTCAAGTCGGTTGCAGGTTCAAGTGTTGTAATGGGAAGTGCAGCTATTGTATAACGGTTGCCATTTATAAACGGGCCAAGGGTAATCATCGCCTTGGATACAAATCGTTTTTTATAAACCGGCAACTCATTACTTCCACTTTCATCTGTTTGAATAAATAAGGCCGTCGCTTCAAAACCCTTTAGCCAACCGGGTTGCTTGTCAGGGCGAACAGTCGTAGCAATGTATATATCGCAAGCCGCACTTGTTTCAAATGTTACAGTATTTGATTCAGGCCCGGCATGTGCGGGCGCTCTTATCCAATCAGCGCCATATAATACCGGCGGCAACTGACTAAAGCATGTATTGGCATCAGTAAAAGCCCGGGCCCCAATATCCATCCATGATTGTACCGACCATTTTTTTGCATCCGATCCGGTAATTTTTAAATCCCTGATCATTCCAATTGAATGCGCTGCCGGAACAATATGATGGTTCAGCGTGCTTATCGCTATAGCAGAGATAACAGCCTCACCGGCTTCAATATCAGGAAATGAAATTTGAAGTAAACCGCCGGTAACACGAACATTAACGGTTTTTTTAAGTGCGTGATCATAACCGGCTTCTTTCCAGATGTCTAAATTTTTAATTACGGTTTTATTATTAACCGCAATATCAAATATTCTCCAGCCCACGCAGTCCAGTCCCCCGCCGGCGCCATACCATGGTTCAGTAAAAAACAGTTCTACGCGGTAGTCACCATCAGGCACCGGGAAATTATATTTTAGCCTATCCATCCCAAACCTGAACGATTGGAACAATTTGCTATCATCTGTTGACTGAATGGGATCAAAAGTCCGTTGCTGGCTTGCATAAAATGGAGGAAGGCCGGGATAATCGTCCGTCCATGATTGTGAACCCCAATGTGTTTTACTATCCTGGTGTACATCAGCCATCCACAAATTGCCTTGTTTATCCTGGTAATCAGGGCCGCCGCAATTCACGCGGTACAAATATTTATACCCATCGGCAGGTTTAAGTATTTGCAGATTTCCTGGTTTGATCAGCTTTAAATGTGGCGCCGATGGCAAATGGTTTAACACAATATAATCCTTTGCCACAGCCTTTCCGTTTACATAACCTACCGCATACAGCACGTTGAATTTGATATCAGCTTTGTTCCATTGAAAATGAGTACCGATGCCATTCCGCGTTCTTCTTCCAAGTGATTCTGCATTCACATCATTAAAAAGTTCCACCTCATCACAATTTGAATACACATTTATACTGTCCTTTATTCCTGGTTTTAGCCATCGGTTTGGCCAGGTATGCGAAACAATATAAACCATGGGTTCCTTTTGCTTAGATGTATAATTTGCCCTGTACATATAAAATGCGTCCAAAGGCTGCCCCCATACGGTAAATAACCCTTTATAATTTACAGGACCTACCCTATCAAGTTCGCGATAACCTTCACCACCCTGTACCCTCCCCGGGTTTTCATGCGAATATAAAAGCCAGTTAAATTGCCCCGCCGCTTTATCTTTTACAGATTCCGCCAGGCGGACTTTTGTTTCCAGCAGCTGACTCATTCTATCTTCACTCAAAACTCCATTTTGAACAAACGGGCCTTCAGTGTGCAAATCCAGGCTGCGCCATGCGCCATATTCGCCAACTAATATTTGCTTTTTTAAATCTTCTGCATACGTTAAAGGATCACCACCATAGGTTCCTGTCCAGTTTTGAGGCACATCCCAGTCGGTTCCTTTGCCGCCATTGCAGGTTACGATCTTCCTTTGCGAGGATGCTGTTGGGTCAAGACTGCGGATGATCGCTGTACATTGTCTCGCAAAATCTTCAGGCAGCTTGCTTTCATTTTGCAGTCCCCATAGAATTACCGATGGGCTGTTACGGCGCTCCTTTATCCAATCGCGCAGCAAAGTCTTGTAGTTATTTCTAAAGCCGGGTGTGTCGAACCATATATGGGCCGAATATTGCGGCCACCACAATAAACCGAGTTTATCCCAATATTTATGATATTCAAGGTTATGCGGCTGATGGGCATCGCGGAAAGCATTAAAACCGGCCGCTCTCAACTGCATTACTCTTGCCCGTATTTCCTCGTTGCTAAAAGCATGGCTTTTACCCATTAAATGCTCATATTCGGCAACACCGTTTATAAATACCGGCTTGCCGTTTAATAAAAAGCGGTTGTCGCCATTGTTACGGCCAATTGGCCAGCTTATCCACCTGATGCCGTAGGATATTGAGGTTTGATCTGTTACTTTGCCTTTTATAATTACCTGTGATAAAATCGTATATAAATATGGATCCTGTAACGACCACAGGTGTACACCTTTGATATCCGGCATTAGTTGTTTAACGATAACCGGAGATTCTGTACTAAGATTAACTTCAGACTTAATTTTGGCAACCAGGTTTCCGCCGGCATCCAAAAGCCGGTTGCAAACAGTTGCGGTGCACTTAGCCGGTCCGTAATTTTTTACTTCCGTCTCCAAATTCAATGAGGCTGATTTTTCAGTTACCGTAGTGTCATTCCAAACATGTATGCCAAATGGCTCAATTCGTACGTGGTTGGTTATGATCAAGTGCACCGGCCTGAAAATGCCCATCGGTTGTGATCCTTCTGAAAAACCCGGATCATCAGAACAACCGCCGCAAACCCAGGGAAGATCTTTGATAAATGCAGGATGGTCTGCACGCACACACAATAAATTGGCTTTGCCCGGTTTAACAGCTTTGGTAATATCTATTGTAAATGAAGTCCGTCCGCCTGCATGGTAACCTACTTGTGTGCCATTAAGCCAAACGGTGGAATAAGAGCCAACGCCTTCAAACCATAAAAAATAACGTTTGTCCGCGGACTGTGCAGCAACGTTGAATATTTTACGATACCATGCATAACCGTGCTTGTTTCCATGTTTTAAACGCCTGTATCCGCCGTAAGTATCCCAATTATGCGGCACATTCACGATTAGCCAATTTTTGTCTGAAAAATCATTTTTTTCAAATCCTTTATAAGCATTTAAGTTGGCGTCATGAGCAATGGTGCGCCATTTGTTGTCTAATAAAAACTCCTTTCTTATATTTTGCTGGGCGAAAGCCGGGAAATAAACAGAACAAATAATCAAACTAATAAAAAATACAAAAGCCCGCTGATAGCCCGGCGGGAAAATGCGATTTTTAAATTGACGACATTTATACCTCATTTTTTTAAATCCGTTTCAGCGTACCATCAAAATGATAGCTCATCCCTTTTTGGGTATTCAGTGTAATTTGTTTATCACGATATTGAAGTTTGCAAACGCCACCGGTTTTGGATGTCACCTGCGCGTGCTGTAGTTGTCCATTCTTCCAGCTAAGGTTTAGCACGAAGCCGCCACGTGCGCAAATTCCTTTAACCTCTCCCTGCGGCAAAGCCGCCGGGAGCGCGGGCAAAAGCTCGATGTTATCGCCCTGGCTTTGCAGCAGCATTTCGGCAAGGCCCGCGGCGCCGCCAAAATTGCCATCGATCTGGAATGGCGGATGGGCATCAAATAAATTGTGATACACCCCGCCCTTTTCCTTTCCCGAATTTACATCGGCCGGAGAAAGCAGTTTGGCAAAAAGCATAAAAGCATGATCTCCTTCTTTCATCCTGGCCCATACATTAACTTTCCAGGCAATGCTCCAGCCCGTTCCATCGTCGCCTCGATAGTGTAATGATTTTTCAGCTGCTTTCATCAGGACAGGAGTTTTCCAGGTAATATCGGTGCCCGGGTACACTCCCCATAGATGTGAAATATGCCGGTGCGTGTCGGCTGTATCATCCTTATCTTCCATCCATTCCTGCAATTGCCCGTATTTGCCTATGTGATTTGGAGCTATCTGATCATATTCTTCTTTCAGCGTATCGGTAAACTTATCCCCGATATTTAAAACGGCAGCCGCAGCAATGCAATTTTTAAAGAGATCGCGAATGATCTGGTGGTCCATCGCAGGGCCTGCAACCAAACCGCCATGTTCGGGCGAGTTGGATGGCGTACTGATCAAATAGCCTGTTTTTGGATCCTTAATTAAAAAATGGACAAAAAACTCAGCCGCGCCTTTCATTTCGGGATAGGCCCGGTTTTGCAAAAAACTTTTATTCTGCGTAAATAAATAATGCTCCCATAACTGGTGACACAGCCATGCGCCGCCACTCACCCAGATGCCGTGGGTAGACGAGTTTACCGGGGCCGTACCGCGCCACAAATCGGTATTATGGTGCAAAACCCAGCCCGGCGCCCCGTAATGTTCTTTTGCCGTTGGCTTTCCTGTGTGCGAAAGGTCGTCGACGGCACTAAAGAAAGGTTCGCTGCAGGCCGATAAGTTTAGTTCCTCCGCCGACCAGTAATTCATTTCAAGGTTAATATTTGTGGTGAATTTGCTTCCCCAGGGCGGTGTAAGCGACTCGTTCCATAATCCCTGTAAATTGGCGGGCCCGCCGCCGGGCCGTGAGGATGAGATCAGCAAATAGCGCCCATATTGTACATACAAGGAGATCAATGCCGGATCATTTGTTTTATCAAATCTTAATATCCGCTCGTCAGTAGGTAATGCATTATTAGTGGAAGTGCCTAAATTGATTGAAAATTTGTCAAAGTATTTTCGGTAGTCACTGGTATGGTTTGCCTTTATGGCATTGTATGTTTTATTGCTGATTTGGCTGATAACATTTTTACAGATCGCATCCGGATGGCCGGAAACATCACGATAGTTTTTGAAATTGGTTGCTGCTGATAAGTAAAGCGTTGCTTCGTTAGCCCCCGTAATTGTAATATTATTCGGCGTCACTTTCACTGTACCGCCTTTAGCTTGCACATACAAATAGCTGACCCCACTTAAAACGCTATCATGTACTTTTAGAGAGAGCGCAAGTGTATGATCGTCAATTTTTCGGGTAAAGCAAGATTTGTGCAAAGTTTTCAATAAGGCTTTTAAAGTGATTTTGCCGGGCGCATCAGCGGTAAGATGTATAGCGATCACCTTATCGGGCGCACTGGCGAAATACTCGCGGCTATAGTTTATGCCATTAGCTTTATAGCATACATGCGCGGTAGCATTGCTAATGTCAAGGTCGCGTTTATAATCCGAAAATTTCCGTTTTGGAAATTGCAGGTACACATCAGCAAAAGGCTGATAATCGGCGTTATAGCGCGGATAGGCCGGTGGGTTATCGTTCTGTATCCAATATTTCCATTCGGGTTTTAGTAAGATGCCGCTTGCTGGTGTACCGTCTTCGGGATAAACACTCAATTTTTCTTTAACTGACGTAAGGCCTCCTTTATCAAAAAAGTTGAGCACCTGTATAGCTATAGTATTTTTGCCCGCATGTAATAAGCCGGCGGGAATGACGTATTTACGATTTTCAGTACCGGCAGACGAGCCGATCAATTTGCCATTGATATATGTAAAATCCATGTCACGCACCCGGCCTATGTTCAGGATCATCTGTTTACCTGTCATGTTTTCGGGCAGTTCAAAACCGGTCCTTAACCAAACAGCACCGTCAAGTCCGTCTAAGCCGGGAATAGTTTCCCAGCCCATGGCTACAGGAAGCGTAATTGTTTTCCAGCGTGTATCATTAAAACCCGCAACGGAAGGCGCTATATCAGATCTTACTTTTTTTACCCAGGCGGCAGAATCAACAGGGTAAGCAGCTTCATTGCTTTTCATACCCATAAAATGCTGTTGGGCTAACGATTCAGCTTCTGCCTGCTTACCGTCAAATAATAATTGACGGATAGGCTGCAAGTATTTTACTGCGCCATTGCGCTGGTACGCGCGCGGGCCGCCTGTCCATAAAGTTTGTTCATTAAACTGGATATGGTCTTCGACAATACCGCCGAATATCATAGCGCCCAAGCGGCCGTTCCCGATAGGAAGGGCATCCGTCCATTTCACGGCGGGCTGCTTGTACCATAACGTTAAATTGCCGGATTGGGCCGATGCAAATTTTATGCTAAAGGCAGCACTAAGTAAAAGGACTACTGTAAAAAATCGCTTATGAGCTAATATTTCCCGGTTCTCTATCATATCCGTTTAATTAAACAACCATCTTACATCTTTGATATTTCCATCGTTACTTAAACCGGCATCATAAACAGGAATAACTTCATTATCATCAACAAACCCAAGGATCAGACAAATCCCTTTAGGTAAGGTTAATATATTGTCTCCTGCTTTAAATGAGAAAGTATGCACATTCACCGGGGGCATTCCATCAATTTGTATAGCATTAGCTATTTTAATATCCGCTTGCCCATAGTCATTGGCGCTGGCATCTGTTTCCAGCTGCGGCTCATGCAAATAATTATTATCCTTACTTTCAAAATAGCCAACCAATATCTTTACCGGTTTAGTACTGCTAAAACTTAAAGTTGTACCATCTTTTGATTGAGCCAGCCTTGAAAAGCTTACACCCCGCAACCCTTCCAGGTCTTTTGCAATGTTTTTAATCGCTGATGTGGTATCGGCAAATATTGTACTGCCGGGGACTAATTTATACCGTTTTAAATTACCTTTAAGCAAGACGTCCGCATCGGTCAAAATTATCCTCTCCGTTTTCTTTGTCGTTGACGAGTGCGATTTCAGCGAATCGATATTTCTTTTAAAATTATCCAGCTCTTTTTGATAGTATGGCAACAACTCAACCCATGTCTTATTTTTTCCGTCATTGCCGCCGACCGGTATTTTACGCTGTTTGGTTTGCATACTATTCGCATACAGGTAACTGTCCTTGGTTAGGTTTACCAACTGTTTATAGTAATTTAAGCTGGTTTCCAACTCGGGCAAAGCTTTTTCCAGGTCAGCGGTATCATCCGAATATTTGTAACGAAATACATCCAAAGCGGCTTTTACCTTGTAAGCGTAACTATTTGCCAATGCCCTGTAGCAGTACATGTCGTTTTTTATCCGATTGAACTCTTCTTTATTTTTAGTTACATCATTCTTTGCCTCATCTATTGCTTTAACCGCCAAAGCCCCTTCTTCAATTATATCGGCTATCACTTTTACCGGCGTTTCCCCTGTATGAGGTTCATGTTTCCATTCCTTCTCCGCATATTCACTCAGCATTTCTCCTTCAGGCCCTTCGGAATTATAAAGCAGTGAAAACAAACCATATTTTTCCGGATCGACCATCTGGCTCATCAGCATTCCAAGCGTCATGGTTTGGCGGTTGCCATCGGTAATACCAAACCGTCTTAAAATTTTTGGCGCTATTTCGCCTGATTCTTCGTAAGCGTTCAGGATATTTTTTCCTTGTGATGTATCACAACCATATTTTCCGCCTAATTGCCCCGACCAGTATTTCACTTCCCCGCCCCTATCCCTGTGGCAGTTCCAGGCGTAACGCGCCCAGGCTTTATACCATATCCAATCCCTTTCTATCTGCAATAAACGCGGAGAGGTTTTGTCGGCGGTGTAAGGCCAATCCCAATAGGATGCCTGCGGATAAATGTGGACAGCATTGGCATGATAAACATTATGCATAGCCAAAACACACTTTTGTATAAAATCAGCCGATCCATACCTGAAAGGTTCCAGGTTAGCCATGATATGCACATTTTCAATTTGTACAGTACCAATGCTGCTTAGCGTCCGGTGCAATTCTGCCCAGGGGCCATGTGGTTCGTAAGTTGTTAATGCTTCTCCATTATATTTGGCCATCGTATACAGATTTTTGTACAGTGGCAAGGCATATTTCATATCTGCCGGAGCATCAGTGTCATGTGCACGAAGCACTATTGGCGGTTCATCTGTGCGGCCAAGCGCTTTTAATCCATCCTTGACTCCGGGAATTATGGTTTTGGTAAACCAGTCAATGTCATCCTGTCCGACCCCCTCCATGGCCTCGCCAAGGGTGACCAATAAACCTACATTCGGATATTTTTCTACAAATGCCGCGATTGATTTCCGGGTATAATCAGCAATAATGGGCACGATATGCCGGTTTCTGTCCTGCGTTTTAAGATGATTATGTTCTGCGAAAGGTTTTGAAACGATAATATTGTAAAATCCCTGTATTACCCATATCCCTCTTCTTTCAGCCTCCCGTGTAAGGAAACGGTACATTTCTTCGTTCTTTTTGAAGGTTGCCTCATCTACTTCCAGCGCATAAGGGTAATCCTTCACTTTAACAAGCGAGGCAAAGGGATGCCCGCTCCACAGGTAAAGCGTATTCATACGGTTTTGAGCAAGGGAATCAAGATAACGGATCCATAATGTTTTATTATAGAACCAAGGGAAATTTTCAGGGGTATACGGATATTCATAAGTACCTCTTCCTGGCAAAAGCCCCGGTTTTTGCATACCTATGCAGGCACCCCTCAACACCATTTCCGGCTGATCTGTTATATCGATATTTTGCGGCAACCGGTGCAGAGCTTTTAAACGGTCTGTCAGTTCAAGACAACCATAAAGCGTTCCGCTATTATCCATACCCGCTATGATAATATAATTTGCAGCACTTGTTATCGCAAAACCTTCTTTCCCGGGAGTGGTTTTTAAATTAATATGATACCTGCGATATGATGTTTTAATTAGTGCATCCTTTAGCCTGCCGACTATGATTGTTTCGCCCGATGGATTGGTTTGATCTTTGTAAATTACTTTAACTGTATATCCTGCATATTTTAATTCATTTGCCAGTTTTTGTTCTCCGTATTGAATGCGTACAGAAGCTGTTGCGGGAATAATTATGGAAATGTTTTTATAGGGCTTTCTATCGGCAGCCTGGCAAACAAAGGTTCCAACAAAACATATAAAGAATATACAGACGGTTTTAATTCTCATTTGTAAGAAAGATCTGAAACTGAACTCAGGGGTCTATTTCAAATTGTCGCTTCGGTATCAAACGTTCCTATGGAACGTGAAAATGGTTTTGTATTTTTTTTCTACCAACCAAACGTCCCTACGGGACGAGAACTGTCATAGTCGTCCCGTAGGGACGTTTGGTTGGTAGCATAGAAATCAAACCAGCGTTGAGCGTTCCGTAGGAACGCCTGGTGAAAATGCGACAATTTGAACTGCATCCAAATTCAGGTTATAAAATATTGGTTATATTAAAACCCAAATCTATTGGTCCTTAGTCAACAAATCATGCTGTTTTTTTTCAACATGCTATACGATCTTAGCATCACAAATCCACTTAGTTGCGCAATTTGGTTGTAGCGCGCTTTAATTCCCTGCTATGATAAATTACTTTGTCATCCGAATAAATAAAGAATCCGGCCCCGCGATGGTATTTCGAACCGGTTTTATCCCATAAAATTGTTAGGATATGGCCATGGTATAAAACATTATCGAGGCAAAACCAGTTCCATTGATTTTCAGGGATCAGCGGATTAACCTCAAGCGTATTATCAGCCCTTGGCTTTAAACCCACCAGGTCGCTGATCACGAGGTCACAAAAGCCGGAATGATTGTAATAACTGCTCCTGGGGTTATCGCCCTTTAACCAATAACCGGTTTTTTCATCCTGGTATTCTCCCAAATATGGGACGCCCCGCTTTATGTGAGACACGGCATATTTATGAAATTCGTCGTAAAATATCTTTGCCGACATATTATTGTGATTTTTATAATTGGTAAGCAAATTAGACAAGCCTTTTAGCGTCTGAGTGGTAGCAAATGGCCACACAGCGCCGTCCCATTCGCAGCCATGCCCGGTTCCATGAGTGCGGAATAAGGGATTCCGCCTTTCTGCTGTTGTTATACCCCAGGGTGCATCAAATCCCTCTTGATCGGTCAATTGATCCCATTGTTTTGCATATTTTTCTTTATCGTCAGGCAGGTTAAAATACCATGGAATAAAGCCCAGTTCTTCGCGTACATCTGCAAACTTGCCGTTTGGTTTTTTCACCTCAAAAAACGAAGCGCTGTCATTCCATAAACTATCCTGCACCAGCTTTTTAAGCTCATTTGCTTTTTGCTGATATTTTGTTCTTAAACTATCATTCCCAAGAATGGCGGCCATTTTAGCGAGGGCATTGGCATTCCCGTACATATAACTGTTAATAGTTGGCCGTACATTTTTTACTTTTCTTGATCCGCTTATCGATTCTTCCATGGCATCCTTTACATCAAACTGCCAATACATTTTATCCGGAAGCTGTCTTTCTGTTTCCCATAAATGGTAGTCGGTATTTAGCGCCGGCAAAGCGCCGGCAATAAATTGTTTATTTAAATTAACGAGGTAAAAATTGTATACAAAGTCGTCAATCCAGCTGCTAAAGGCATGCAAATGTGGCTTGGCGTGTTTAGGGTCATCAAAAAGCCAGAAGTTTATATAGCCTTTGATATATTCCGGGTTACGCAGCCATCTGCCCTCATATACCTGGTGCCCAAGGGCGCTGCTTACGGTATTATATTCGCCCGCCCAGCTAACATTTGTTATAAATTCTGTAAATACAAAACCGTCCGGGGTCTTTACCAGATGTTTCCTGAATGTCCACCAACGATAATAATATATCTTTTCAATTGCCGAATCGGGGCATTCAAATAGCGGCACATTATCAGCCAGCCACTTAAAAGCATGGGCATTGGTTACGTAGTTTTTAACCGTTTCGGTATCGATTGAATTAAAATAATCCACATAGGTTTTTAATTTATCAGTGGTAAGCAAATGCATTTGCTGTGCCGTGCAAAACCGCCAGGTAAACAAAGCTAAAACTGTAATTATGATCCTCGTGCCCCTCATCTGCTAATTATGTGTTCTGTTTTTAATCTTTTATAATAATAAGAGGCATTGATCATTAAACCTCAACCATTGCCTTTATTACACCATTAGCCGGGTCAAGCCACGCTTCAAATTCATCTTTTAAATTTTCAAACCCGGTGCGATGAGTGATATAAGTTTTGGCGTTAACGAGGCTTTTTCCCATACAATCAATCACAAACTCAAAGTCTTTGCGGGTAGCATTCCGGCTGCTCATCAGGGTTGATTCCCGCTTATGAAATTCGGGGTGACTAAAGCTAAAAGCTTCCTTTTGCAATCCAATTAATACATACCGGCCGCCATGCGCCAGGTAATTAATGCCATCATTTATTGCCTTTAGGTTTCCGGTAGCGTCAATAACTAGGCTTGCCATATCGCCGTTGGTAATCAATTTTATTTTGTCTGCTGCGTTTTCAGTTAAAGGGTTTACTGTATATTCAATATTCAAATTATCCTTACAAAATTGCAGCCTGCCATTATTAACATCCATTACTATTACTTTGCCACCGGCAATTTTCGCAAACTCTATAGTGCCCAAACCAATCGGCCCTGCGCCTATTACCAGCACAAACTCACCGGGTTTTATATCCGCCCTGCGCACCCCATGCGCGCCGATCGCCAAAGGCTCTACAAGGGCAAGCTCATCATAGTTTAAACCTTCGCTATGTACCAATGAATATGATGGCACACGTAAATATTCAACCATGCCCCCATCAACATGGACACCGCAAACCTGTATGTTTACACAGCAATTGGGTTTGCCTGTTCGGCATGCGACGCATGTACCGCAATTAAAATAAGGGATAATAGTCACTTTTTCGCCAACGGCAAATCCGGGTGCGTTATCAAATTCTATCAAATCTCCTGATAATTCATGCCCCAGGGTCCTTGGATAGCTAAAATACGGCTGTGTGCCCCTAAAAGCATGCATATCTGTCCCGCAAATACCAATTCGCTTAATTTTTATAATCGCGCTATCATTAACCAGCTCCGGTTTATCCTGGAATTTATATTCAAAGCTGCCGGGGGTAATACATACTAATGTGTTCATCAATTTAATTTCAATAAACGTTCAACCTATGACATTCGGTCTATTGAATTTTCAAATGCCCTTCAAATGACCTTTTTACTACTTGAGGAGAAAATGCCGCCATAAGTTCTTCGGCTTTTCTTACCATAAACTCAGACCCTATAAATATAGGTGACCGTTGGTGCAGTTCTTTGACCTCGAGGTCTAAAATTCTTCCATATCCATCAGACGCGACACCTCCGGCCTGTTCAATAATAAAAGCCATTGGGTTACATTCATAAACCAGGCGAAGTTTTCCGTTCATTGAACCTGCCGTTTGGGGATAAATAAATATACCTCCTTTAATGATGGTACGATGCAGGTCAGCCACCATTGAACCGGTATAACGCGAGGTATAAGGCCGGTTGGTGCCTTCGTCTTCTACCTGGCAGTATTTAATATATTTTTTAACACCGTCAGGGAAATGCGTATAATTCCCTTCGTTTATAGAATAGATGTTTCCCGTTTTAGGGATGGAAATATCCGGATGCGATAAACAGAACTCGCCAATAGATGGGTCAAGCGTAAACCCATTAACGCCTTTTCCGGTAGTATACACCAGCATAGTTGACGAGCCATAAACGATATAGCCGGCAGCTACCTGCTCTGTCCCCTTTTGTAAAACATCTTCCATCGTTGCTTTTCCCCCGACAGATTTACGCCTGTAAATTGAAAAAACGGTACCAACGCCGACATTTACATCGATATTTGATGAACCATCCAAAGGATCAATCGCCACAATATATTTAGCGTTTTTCGATACCTCTGAATCAATATAAACATACTCTTCATTTTCTTCGGAAACAACAATACAACATTCCCCTCCTGATTTTAAAGCTGCTATAAACTGATGGTTGGCATAAACATCCAATTTTTTCTGCCCTTCACCTTGTATATTAGTTGTACCGGCCTCACCTAAAATATCAACCAGGCCTGCCTTATTGATAGCCCTGTTAACGATTTTTGCCGCAATAGCTAAATCGCGCAGCAATCGCGACAATTCCCCTTTTGAAAATGGAAAATCGTGCTGCCGTTCAATAATAAATTGGCCTAATGTTTTTACTGCTGTCATTTAGTTAACTTGGGTTCAAATCAATAAAATCCTTTTACTGATTATTGCAAATGTATGCCGTCGCCGCTACAAGTTCAAACTTTCAACCGGTAATATTTACGCAATCGTTCTCGTAGATATTGCTGGTTCAAAAAAGCGCCAATCTTATTGTATAATCTACACTAACAGCTGTCTATTAAGCATTTAGCTATAAATCAAAATGATAATTATTAAAAGCCGGGTTGATAATATCATACATAACAATGAAAAGATACCATAAAAATCGGTTATCATAAGACGGTAACTTGTGCCACTTATTAAGAACCAATTTTTCCCATTTTGACTTGTACAAATAACTTTCAACATCTGACTATTAATTTCCCGGGCCGGCTTGTTTTTGGCAATGGCTCCTTAGCCGGATTACCCGCCGAAATTATTAAAGCCGGCAGCGCTAAAGTTCTTTTTATTACGATAGGGGTCATTCTGCCTGAATTAGAAACGATTGTCAATCAATTAGAATCCATGGCGATAGATGTGTTCATTGATACAAGCATCGTCAAAGAACCCTCTTTTCATGATTTTGAAAGTTTAATGTTTAAAATCAAAAAGCTGATGCCGGATATGGTAGTGGGGGTTGGCGGAGGCAGTGTTTTGGACATTGCAAAGCTGGTTGCAGCGCAATTAGATAACAGCCAACCGCTAAGAGAAATAATTGACATAGGCTTATTAAAAAGCCGGAATACAAAACTGATCTGCATTCCCAGTACATCCGGAACCGGCAGCGAAGTTTCACCAAACGCCATTTTAATTGATGAAAGCGATCATCAGAAAAAAGGAATTATAAGCCCTTACCTGCTCCCCGATGTTGTAATTGTCGATCCATTGTTAACCAAAGGTGTACCTTCTGCCATAACTGCGGCCACCGGCATGGATGCGCTCACACATTGCATGGAGGCTTACACTAACAAATTTGCCCTGCCATTTATAGATATCTATGCTTATGAAGGCATGCGCCTTATTGCCGCAAACCTGGTAAGTGCGGTAAAAAATGGCCTTGATGAAAATGCCCGCGCGCACGTGGCAATGGGAAGCCTGCTGGGCGGCTTTTGTCTTGGCCCGGTGAATACAGCCGGTGTTCATGCATTATCATACCCCTTGGGCAGCACTTTCCATTTGGCGCATGGCCTTTCCAATGCATTATTACTACCATATGTAATGGAATTTAACTGCGTTGCCGCGGCCCCGCGATACGCCGATGTGGCCGTCGCATTGGGCTGCACAAGAGAAAAGAAGGATAGCGAAACCGCAAAAAAGGGCGTTGAAAAAATAAGATCATTAATTAAAGAATGCGGCATACCGGCAAGACTAAGAGATGTGGGAATCCCGATAGAGGCCCTGCCGTCAATGGCGCACGATGCCCTTAAAATTCAGCGCCTGCTTAAAAATAACCCCCGCCCTATCACTGAAGACGATGCTTTACAAATTTATAACCAAGCCTACTAAACATAATGACTAATAAAAATAAATACAAAGGAATCGCGGTCCCGGCCATAACACCTATCACAGTTAAACTTAAACTTGATCATGCGGCAGTTGAAAAATTGTTCGGCTATTTTCACGAGCACCAGGTTATGCCTTTTATAAACGGCACAACAGGAGAATCGGCACTATTGCCTTATAGTTTGAAAAAAGAGTTTATTAAAACAGCTTGTAAATTAAAAGCAAAGGGAGATACATTGTATGCAGGCATTTCTGCCAATTGTTTGGAAGAATCAGTTGAGCAGGCAAAGCTATATTTTGATACCGGAGTCGACGTTGTTGCAGCAACATTACCCTCGTACTATATGCTTTCAGCAGACCAGATGAAAAAATATTTCGAACAATTGGCCGGGCAGGTTCCAGGGCCTGTCATTATTTACAATATTCCAAGTACAACAGGCATGTCAATTTCATTAAAAGTTATTGATGAATTGAGCCATCATGAAAATATTGTAGGAACCAAAGATTCGGAACGCAGCGAAGCCAGGCTAAAAGAATCCCTGGAATTATGGTCATCCCGGAACGATTTCTGTCATTTTTTGGGATGGGCCAACAAATCAGCCGAAGCATTAATTGGTGGGAGCGACGGTCTGATCCCAAGCACAGGTAATCTTTTCCCTGGCATTTATTATGACATGTACAAAGCTGTCAGTGCAGGCGATCATGAAAAAGCGCTGCAGCTTCAAAAACTGTCAG
Organism: Mucilaginibacter sp.; assembly: GCA_036758125.1. Lineage (GTDB taxonomy): Bacteria > Bacteroidota > Bacteroidia > Sphingobacteriales > Sphingobacteriaceae > Mucilaginibacter. Next base: position 39,080 of record DAIOXE010000002.1, on the reverse strand, counting down.
ACGTATTGGGTGATGTGTATCAGAAAGGAAAATTACTTGGCGAATCATTATGGGCGCTAAAAGTACTGATGAACGAGTTAGGGCTTTGCGATGAATATGTTATGCCGCCATTATATTCATTATCTATAGAAGAAAAGAACAAACTGATTAAAAACTTCCATCGGATTATTACCCAGGAAAATTTATTGATAAAACCTATTAAATATGCTTGATAAACCAATTATAGGTATCACCATGGGCGACCCGGCAAGTATCGGCCCTGAAATCGCAGTTAAAGCGCTGCTTAGTGAAAATATATATACGATTTGCAAACCTATTTTGATTGGGGATGCGGCCGTATTTACTGATATTATTACCCGGCTTGGTTTAAAGGCATCTGTCAATATTATAAAAAGTGTAAAAGAGGCCGAATTTCATTTTGGGCAGATCGATGTGTTTGATCTCCATAATGTTGATATGGATAAATTGTTATTTGGAGAAGTATCAGCGATGGCCGGAAATGCAGCTTTTGAGGCTGTAAAAAAAGTTATTGAACTTGCCATGGCTCACGAAATTGATGCAACGGTTACAGGGCCTATCAACAAAAAATCAATAAACGAAGCAGGTCATCACTTTGCCGGCCATACAGAAATATATGCTCAATTAACAGGCACTAAAAAGTATGCGATGCTGCTTGTTGAGGATAATTTAAGAGTAATTCACGTTTCTACCCATGTATCCTTACGGCAAGCCTGCGACCTCGTTAAAAAAGAAAGGATACTGGAGGTTATTGACCTTTTATATAAAGGCCTGATCAGTTTAGGGATAACAAATTTAAAAATTGGCATCGCAGGCCTTAACCCGCATGCCGGTGATAGCGGTTTGTTCGGGACAGAAGATGATGAAGAAATATTGCCGGCAGTGGAAGAAGCAAGGCTTAGTGGTTATAATGTTGAAGGCCCTGTTCCGCCCGATACGCTATTCGCGAAAGCGGCAACAGGTGCTTATGGAGGAATAGTGGCCATGTACCACGACCAGGGGCATATCCCATTTAAACTTTCAGGGTTTAAATGGGACGCGGAAAAAAAACAAATGGCCAGTGTAAAAGGTGTAAACATAACCATGGGCCTGCCTATAATCAGGACTTCTGTTGATCATGGAACCGCATTTGAAATAGCCGGAAAAGGGGTGGCCAGCGCTGATGCGATGATTTTGGCAATTGAATCTGCCGTACAACTAAATGCATATAAAAAACAAATATTTATTTGATGATTGCCGTAATAGCCGATGATCTTACCGGCGCTGCTGAAATTGGCGGTATTGGTATGCAGTATGGGCTTACGGTTGAAATTAATACGGTTGCTGATTTAAAATCAAAAGCTGACCTTCTAATTATAGCAACGGATACGCGTTCGATGCCAAAAAAACAAGCATTGTTAAAAACGGCTGAATTAACTGTTGCACTTTATAATATTAAACCACAATTAATTTTTAAAAAAGTTGATTCCGTTTTAAGAGGGCATGTAATTGCTGAACTTAATATTCATTTGCTCCAGTTCGGTTTAAAAAGAGCTTTACTTGTTCCGGCCAACCCGGCATTTGGCCGTATTTTAACCAACGGCAATTACTTTATCGATGACCTGCCGGTTCATTTAAGCAATTTTGCCAATGATCCCGAATTCGCTATAAGCAATTCAAATGTTTTTGATATGCTGCGAATAGAACAGGATGAGGCATCTCTTCACCGTAAAGACGATGAACTGCCTGACGCAGGAATTATAATTGGCGAGTGCGCCACTGAAAAAGATTTGATTGAATGGGCCGGTAAATCTGATAAGGGCACATTATTGGCAGGCGGCGCCGGGCTTTTTAAGGCAATGCTTGAAACGAATAATCTAAAACAGAAAAATTACGCCGGTACAATTGCCGGTGAATCCGGATATCCCGCGTTATTTGTTTGCGGAAGCGCATTCAACAAAAGCAAACTAACCGTTAAAAAGGTAAGCGACCAAAATGGGCCTGTCAGCTATATGCCCATTGAAATAGTATTATCGGAAAATCCATCAGAGCAACTTTTTGATGATTGGGCCGATGAAGTGATATATTTACTGAAAAAATATAAAAAAGCTGTTGTGGCTATTCATGAAAATACCACTAAAGATATACCAATATCCGCCGGGAGTTTGCGCGGGAAAAAAGCGATTGTTGTTCAAAAAATCTTTCAGAAAACACCCATAAAAGAGCTTTTAATAGAAGGAGGATCAACAGCAACAGCCATTATTAAGAAACTGAACCTTAACAGGTTTTTTCCGGTAGCGGAACCCGGTCCGGGAGTAATCAGGATGAAATCGGATACTAAAGATGATTTCTTTTTAACTTTAAAGCCCGGAAGTTACGACTGGCCTTCGCATGTTTGGGACTTTTGATTTAACAAAGTATATCTGCAATTATGACCAATGTACACCTGCATATTCCCGATTATATAATACTGTTCGCCTTTTTATTTATTACAGTATATTTCGGTTTCAGGTTTTCTAAAAATCAAAATTCAACACAACGCTACTTTGCTGCCAACGGGAAAATACCTTCATGGGCAATAGGACTGTCTATTTTAGCTACCTTAATAAGCAGTATTACTTTTTTGGCTTATCCCGGTGAAGGTTTTTCTTCTAACTGGATATTGCTGGTACAGGGCTTAATGGTACCAATTGTATTGCTTGCCATGATATGGTTTATCGTTCCACTATACCGAAAAGCAATAGGGCTAAGCACTTACGAGTATTTTGAAAAGCGTTTCGGGTCGTTTGCACGATGTTACAGTTCCGTAGGTTTTGTGTTAACTCATTTTTCAAAAATGGGCACGGTATTTTTTTTGCTGGCCCTTGCACTCGCCAATATGACCGGCGCAAATACTATTGTGATCATTTCTATAATAGGATTTGTGATCATTATTCTTGCCTTGATGGGGGGCATAGAGGCGGTGATATGGTTAGATGTGATCCAGGGTTTTATGTTATTCGGCTGCGGGATAGCGTGCCTTATTATCATCCTTTATTCTGTACATGGCGGCCCGGCTGAAGTATGGCATGTTGCCCGTGCAAATGGCCGGACAGGCTTCGGGCCATATGATTTTGATTTCAAGAAGCTTACGTTTGTTGTAATGGCCATTAACGGCATTTTTTATGGCATACAAAAGTATGGCACCGACCAAACCATAGTACAACGGTATCTAACGGCCAAATCGGACAAATCTGCCATTAGGGCTTCGTTGATGGGGGTGTTTTTATTGGTGCCGGTATGGGCGCTTTTTATGTTTATTGGTACTGCTCTTTTTGTTTATTACAAACAAAACCCCCTGCCCGCAGGCATGCGCCCCGATGCTGTTTTTCCGTACTTTATAGTCAGCAAAATCCCCGTAGGTGTTGTCGGGCTTATTATAGCTTCTCTTGTTTCTGCTGCCATTTGCAGTTTAGGGGCCGACCTGAATTGCCTTGCCGCCGTTGGAGTTGAGGATTATTATAAAAGATTTTATCCAAACCGGTCCGACAAAGACTATTTGAAGGCAGGAAAATGGATAGTTGTTTTCGCAGGATTAGGCTCCTTACTAATTGCTGCCCTTTACTTGTCAGCCGGAAACGAAGGCGTGCTTGGTATAGTATTTACGTTATACGCAATATTTTCCGGAGGCATTGCTGGCATATTTTTGCTTGGCATTTTTAGTTCAAGGGCAAATAAACAAGGTGTTACCATTGGTATTATTGCCTGCATTTTATTTACCGCCTATGCTTTTCTTACTTCAACAAAATTAGGAACCGGAAAAGGAAAGTTTTTACTTTTAGACCTGGGAGGATATAATTTCAAGGATAATAAACTAATGTTAGGCGTTTACAGTCATTTTGTAATAATTGGCGTAGGATATGTTGCAAGCCTGTTTTTTCCAAAACCTATATTAGACAAAAGCTTGTTGTTTTCGGGTTGGTTAAAGAAATAAGTTATATTTGCGCAATATTGTTCCCGTAGTTCAATGGATAGAATTGCTGATTCCGGTTCAGCTGATATGAGTTCGAATCTCGTCGGGAACACAATTAATTACTTCCGGAAATCCTTTCTTTGCCTATTCAGAAAGTTTTTCAATTTTCTTTTGAATCGTTTGTTTGTCAGTTATTGTCCTTGCAAGTGACAGCGCCTTTTGAAAATTTTGTTTTGCTTTTATATTGTCAATACCTGTATAAAGTTCACCAAGCAACGCAAAATAAAAATGATTGCCGGTTAAGTTTAGTTTTTCCGCTTCGGCAATCGCTTCCTGTTTACTATTAGCTTTTGAAAGTGCATAAGTCCGGTTAAGCGCTGCGATGGGCGAATATTCTATCTGCAACAGCCGGTTGTAGAGTTGTAGTATATTTTCCCACTTTTGTTTTGTGTCGGCTTTTTGCGTATTCCAGTAAGCAATAGTGGCTTGCAAGTGATATTTTGAAATTTTAGTCCCGCTTGCCGCGCGATTCAAAAAATATGCCCCTTTGCTGATCAGTTCGGGGTTCCAGAGACTTGTATCCTGTTCCTCGTATAAAATAAGTTCGCCATTTTTGTCTATTCGCGCTTCAAACCTTGAGGCATGAAAGCACATGAGCGATAGCAGCGCATTTACTTCCGGCTTGTTCGTGCTGTAGTTTTCAACAAGCATGGTGCATAAACGGATTGCTTCAAAGCAAAGGTCTTTGCGGATGGTATTATTTTGACTTACAGAATAATACCCTTCGTTAAACAGTAAGTAAATAGTTGTCAATACGGGCGACAAACGTCCATCAATTTCAGAGGGCCCCGGGAGTTCGATTTTAATTTTCCCTTCCCTGAGCTTTTCTTTGGCCCTGAACAACCGCTTATTGATTGTTTCTTTATTGGACAGAAAGGCATCTGCAATTTCCTCAATGCCAAAACCGCAAAGGATGCGAAGCGATAACCCGATTTGTGCCTCCGATGAGATAGAAGGATGGCAAACAGCAAACATCATCTGCAACTGGCTGTCGTTGATGTTTTTCGGCGAAAGATCAATTTCTGTTTCGGAAATACCGGAAAAGGTGTTTTTTAATTCAGCAGAAATTTTGCCTTCAAAAACAATTTCTCTTTGCAAATGATTTTTTGCCTTATTCCTGGCGACCTGGTAAAGCCATGCTACCGGATTAGGCGGAACGCCTTTGAATGGCCAGCTTTGTGCTGCCGCCAGAAATGTGTCAGCTGCCAGGTCTTCGGCTATTTCCATCTGGTCAAACCCAAAACGTTTATAAAGGACGGAAACTATTTTTCGGTATTCCGTCCTAAATAAATGAGGTATTATTTCCTGTTGTTCCACAAGTGAAAAAACCTTTAGTGTGCGCCATCATTTTTGGCAATTCTTCGCACTTCTACGCTGTTGCCTTCTCCCTGTAAAACGGGGCAGCCCTTTGCAAATTCCACCGCCTCGTCAACAGAATCCGCTTTGACAATAATAAATCCCCCAATCGTTTCTTTAATTTCCCCAAAGGGGCCATCGGTAACAACATTGTGTGATCTTACCACTTTGGCATCGGCAAAGGGTAAACCTGTGCCACTGCTGAATTTGTTCTGGGCGGCAATACCGCCTATCCAATCCATGGTTTGTTTCATCCATACCTGGATCTGTTCAGGCGAGGCAACTTTTTGTCCGTCCTCATGCCTCATAATTAACGCATACTCGTCCATTTTTTTTGAATTTTAATTGTTACTAAATATATGAATTACTCACATATCAAGTGAGATAACAACAATTGGACATTATCAGGAAAATATTTTTTAAGTTTTTCCTGGCCTATTCGCTTTTTAAACTCTTAACTGGATTAGTTATAGCAACTTTTATGGTTTGATAGCTTATTACCGCAATCGCTATCATTAAAATTACAAAAACTGGCAGCGTTAAAAGCCACCAGTTAATTGAGATATGATAAGCGTAGGATGTAAGCCATTTGTTCATTATGAGCCAGGTTAAAGGAATAGCCAGAACCGATGCTAAAGCAACCAGTTTTACAAAATCCTTTGCCAGCAATACCAGTATTTGCCTTAACGCCGCTCCCAATACTTTGCGAATACCGATTTCCTTTGTACGCTGCGTGGCCACCAGGTAAGCAAGTCCGTACAAACCAAGGCAGGCAATTAATATGGATAGAACTGTAAAATAATTAAACAGCCTGATAGTTGTGATATCTTTTTGATATTCAGTATTAAAATTGTTGTCTAAAAAGCTAAAATCAAATGGAATGTCGGGGAAATAAGCATGCCAGGTATTTTTCACTGTGCTTAAGTTATCCGGATTTATTTTTACAAGGATAGACACAGGTTTCATCGCGCCGTAAACCATTACCAGCGGCGCAATCGGGTTATGCATTGATGTATAATGGAAGTTTTTAACCACTCCGATTACATGGCCTTTATGATCAAACCCTTCTATATCCTGGCCAATTGCATTTTTCCACCCCATCTGCTGCACAAAGGCTTCGTTAACTATAAAGCCTTGTTTTTTGTCAGTCACCATATCTGCAGACAAATTGCGGCCTGCTAACAGCTCCATATTTAACAAGGGGATAAACTTTTCGTCAATTGAAAAATAATTCGATGTTAACAGCCTTTTAACACCGTTGGCCGAGGCAAAAGTGGTTGATTTAGGGGTCACGTCATTTCCGGTTGCTGAAAGGCCGGTTTGAATAGACGTGCCCCTAACCTGGTTTAACTGTTTTAATGCGTCATTGAAAGGGTTTACCTGCAGTAATGCCACCGAATCATCAGGCAACGAAATATTTAAAACCTGGTTTTGATTATATCCCAGGTATTTATGCTGAATAAAATTAATTTGCCGGTTCATAATGAAAGCCCCGGATATCATCACCGTAGCCATCACAAACTGGATAATAGTGATGGTTTTACGCATGGTTAGACCTTTGACATTATGTTTAAAGTTAGATTTAAGCACTGTTACCGGCTGAAATGAAGACAATACAAAAGCCGGGTACAAGCCTGTTAATAAAGAAGTGGTCAATACAACGGCGCAAATTAGCCAAAAGCTTAAAAACGAGCCGGAAAGGCTTATTTTCGAATGTAGCAGCCCATTTAAAAAAGGGAGTATAACAAACATCAAACCAATTGCAATGACGAGGGCAATTGACGTTAAAAAAAACGATTCGAATAAAAACTGCCTGATCAGGCTTGATTGTAACGCTCCGTTAACCTTTCGCACCCCAACTTCTTTTGCCCTTTCTGTAGCCCTGGCGGTTGACAGGTTGATATAATTTAACAAGGCGATAACTAAGATAACGATTGCCAGTATTGAAAAAATATAAACCAGCTGCCTGTCGCCTTTTTCTGTATCGCCCAGGTTACCGGAAACAAAATGAACATCTTTTAATGCTTCGATATTAAATTTAACCGAATACTTTACAGCGCCCATTTTATTAAATTCGGGCTGAATATCAAGCTTTGATATACTTGCCAGCTTATTAGCAAAAGCTGAATAATTGATTTTTTGCCTGAAAAGCACAAACGTGTAAACTGAAAAGTCGTCATCCAGCCATTTGTTAATTTTTGAAAAATCGGCAGGCAGTAGGGCATCAATTTTCAGGTCAGAGTTTTCTGGCAGGTTGGCCATCACGCCTGATACGCGGTAGAGTTGCTTATTGCAGGTAATATTTTCCCCGATGGCATTAAACTTTCCAAAGTATTTCTCCGCCAGCGATTCGGTGATAACAATATTATGCGGATCGGTTAAGGCCTTTGAAGGATCACCCTCTATAAAGCGGTAAGTAAATACATTAAATACGTTGGCATCAGTTTTATATACAAAATCCTCGTTAAATAACTGATTATTGATCTTCATCACGGCTTTGACCGGTGCAAAGCGAACCGCTGTCTCAACTTCGGCGTAATTGTGATTTAACGTGGCCGCCAGCAACGCAGGTGATAAGGCTAATGTCAGATTATCAGCTTCAGGCGTAAGTATTTCGTTTGTTATCCGCGCGATGCGGTTTTTGTTAATATGGTAAGCATCATAACTTAACTCATAATTCACATACAGCGCGATCAGTAAACAGGCGGCAATACCGATAGATAACCCGCCGATGTTGATGAATGAGAAAGCTTTATGAAGTACCAAATTACGCCAAGCGATTTTAAAGTAGTTTTTTAACATGATACAAATGCTTAATAAAACAAATGTATAGGTTCCTCCGCTCCAAAAAAGTTATTTAACAACTGGTTAACAGGTATTTAACAAAATTTAACATAGCTGGATCAACTTACGAAGTTTCCAAAACTTCGTAAGTTTTTAAGGATACCCTCACCACCCCGCCGCTTCCCCATCCTTCCTGCTTTCCGACGCCCCAAAATATACTTTTTGTACCGGGTCATACCGGATGGACTGGTAACCGCCATAACTGCCGGGGATCTCAAAACCAATCTTATGCCCCATGTACATCAGGCTGCGGATGGTTTCGTAAGGAAAACCCGATTCAAGATAAATCGTGCCAACACCCTGGTTTTTTTCACCTGTCGGCTCTGATGAACCCTGGTGGTCTATTCTTGGCGCATCACCTGCTTCCTGGCCATTCATGCCAAAGTCTATCATATTCATCAATATCTGCACATGCCCAAGCGGCTGAAAGCTGCCGCCCATCACGCCGAAGCTCATAAACGGTTTACCATCCTTGGTTACAAATGCCGGGATAATGGTATGAAAAGGCCGTTTATGCGGGGCGTAAGTGTTGTTTTGCCCTTCCTCAAGCGTAAATAGTTGGCCGCGATCCTGGAAAGTAAAGCCCAAACCGTCCGGCGACATGCCTGATCCGTAACCTTTATAATTGCTTTGGATAAGCGATACCATATTTCCGTCCTCATCGGCAACGGTCAGGTAAATGGTGTCGCCATCCTTTAATGCGGGGTTGCCTGCCTCAAAGCTTGCCGATGCCTTATTAGGATCGATCAGCTTGCGCCGCTGGGCGGCGTACGATTTTGAGATCAGTTCTTTCACAGGTATTTTGGCAAAGTCAGGGTCGGCATAGTATCTGGCGCGGTCTTCAAAGGCCAGTTTTTTAGCTTCTACAAACAAATGGATATGTTCGGGGCTGCCCCAGGCGATCTTACTAAAATCAAAGCCTTCCAGGATATTCAGCATTTGAAGCACACATATACCCTGCCCGTTTGGCGGAAGTTCCCACACATCATAGCCGCGGTAATTTGTGCTTACAGGTTCAACCCATTCGGAATGATGATCGGCAAGGTCCTTGTAGGATAAAAATCCGCCGTTCTTTTTCATAAACGAATCAATGGTGTGGGCTATGTCGCCCTTATAAAAAGCATCGCGGCCGCCTTTTGCAATTTTTTCGAGCGTATTGGCAAGGTTGGGATTGGTGCGAATATCACCCCGTCCGGGTATTTTGCCACCCGGATTATATAATTCAACCATATTTGGATACTGACTGTAAAGCCTCTTTATGCCTTTTAATGAACCTGCCGCTTCGTCGGCGACGGGAAATCCATTACGTGCATAACCAATAGCATATGACAACACCTGATCCATGGGCATTTTGCCGAAACGGCTATGAAGGGTGAACCAACCGTCGACACAACCGGGCACACTAACCGGCAGCGGGCCGAAGGAAGGTATGTATTTCAACCCGCGCTTTTTAAATTCGTCCAATGTTAAGCTATAAGGCGACCGCCCCGAACCGTTAAGGCCGATAAGCTTACCGGTTTTGGCTTCATAAACTATGGCAAAAATGTCTCCGCCGATACCATTTACATGGGGCTCAACTACCCCAAGTACCGCATTTGCGGCAATGGCTGCGTCAACTGCGGTACCGCCATGTTTCAGCACATCGATAGCCGCCTGGGTAGCTAATGGCTGACTGGTACAAGCCATGCCATGCTGCGCCATAACTTCGCTTCGCGTAGCGAAAGTTTTACCATAGGGCCTGTCCTGCGCGGACAAAAAAAAGGGGGAGGTTAATAATAGCCAGAAAACAACGCGGCAGCAAATGATGATATTTGTTTTCATAATAATGATCAGGTTATACAAAAGCTAACTTACCTATTATTATCAATAGTGCAATGAGGCCCGATCAAAAAATCTCGCCCACATCAATAAATAAACCCTTTGAACCCTGGCTGCCAAAGCCATAATCAATACAAATATTAGTTTTTGATATTTTGTTAAGCTTTATTCGCAATCCTGGGCCATAACCTGGCTGTATAGCTTGCAGCTTTGTGCCCGGCGCTGCCGAAAATGACTCCGCATTTAAAAAAAATACACCTCCTAACAAGCCATTATCGAATATTCTATACCTGTATTCGCCCTCGGCGTATACCATTTGAGCGCCTCTGAACCTGCCTTGAATATAACCGCGCCCGGTAGTCGAGAATGCATCCCACTGCGTGCTTGGCAAATCAAGATAGGCAGGCCTCCCGTTTAAAGTCAACCAATCATAACTCCATAATGCAAGCACATTGTCCGAGCCCTCGGGTAAATTTATATATCTCCGTACGTCGATTATAAGCGACGACCAGCCACCGGAACTTCCCAAAAAATTTAAGTTATCCCGATACTGGACGGATGCATACCCGCCCTTATAGGGATTAATGGCATTATCACGAGAGTCTAACAGGGCATTTAAACTAAAACCTGATGCTATTGAAAACGAATTTTTTCCATAGACAGCATAATCATTGTACCTGCCTTTATCGGTTATATTCCAATGGTCGTCAATTATATATCCCCCGCCTGCGTACAAGTTTCCGGTGACATGCCGCAAAACAGTTTCGTAAATCCGGACATAAGAATAATCCATAGGATCTTCATGATGGATATTTGAATTGCTGCCTAATCCAAATGTGCTTTGGGGGTATTTGTAAAGGCGAAAATCGCCAATAAAATTATACTTGTTATCCTTGCTCCAAATATTGCTTAGTACAGGAAAGGTAAACTGCTTGTTTTGTGTGAACGCTATACTCGTTATTATAGTTGATATTCTTGATTTAGGTCCAGCCCTGAAAGCCATGTTACCGGATAATACTACTGCAAATTTCGTTACAAGTGTATAACCGATAGCGGGAACAATTGTAAAGGTAGGTTTTGATGTAACCGTATCGACAGTAGTAGCCGGCTTATAGTTAAAAAATGCTTCTAACATGTCGGCTACGTCAATTTGGTTTTCCCTCATTTTGCGGGCTGCGAGGGTATCGGCTATATGTATGGTATCTTTTAAAGCGTCTTTTTTAGGTTTTACAGGTATTACTTTAATGGGAACATCCTTATTTTGCTGAGCAAAAAGCGGTGCAGTCAACAATAGTCCAATAATAAATATACTTAACCTTAAAAATACCTTCATTTATACGTTTTGGATTATTAATAGCCCGATTTTAAAATCGGATTCGAAAGTAGTCATTATGTTACAAATGGGCAATAAGCAGTTGGCAGTTCTCCGTGGGCAGTTTGCAGTTGCGCCTCACCCAACCCTCTCCTCCAAAGGAGTCCTTTGGAGAGGATTTAGGTGAGGCGAAACTCGTCACTGGGAACTGCATAACAAACAACGAATAAATATTTCGAGGGTTGTATTGAAAATTGCATTTTTGCAGCATCTTCTCTTTTTTAGAATCATTTCGCAACTATATCCAATGGAATCGACCACAGCACAGCCTTCAGAGCAACTCGTTCAAAAAACCATTTTTGGGGTTTTGTTCGCCATCAGTATCGGTCATTTGCTGAATGATATGATCCAATCGGTCATCACTTCGGTTTATCCTTTATTGAAACAGAATTACCGTTTAAACTTTACCCAGATCGGGCTCATCACCTTTACCTTCCAGATCACCGCATCTTTGCTGCAGCCATTTGTTGGTTTTTTTACCGACCGCAAACCACGGCCCTACTCGCTGCCGATTGGTATGGGCATATCCCTTGCAGGCCTGGTAATGTTATCGCTGGCGCCGGACTTCATTGCTATTCTGGGGGCGGTCGCCATGATGGGTATCGGTTCATCTATTTTTCATCCCGAATCATCAAGACTGGCGCACGTGGCGGCCGGTGGAAAAAAAGGGGTGGCACAATCAATTTTCCAGCTTGGCGGTAATACCGGCGGCGCAATAGGCCCTTTGTTGGTGGCGCTGATAGTGGCCCCTTATGGTCAGCGCTATATTATCTGGTTTGGTTTAGCCGCGGTGCTGGGCATTATTGTACTAACAAAAGTTGGCCAATGGTATAAAGCCCATTTGGACTTGAAAGCGAAAACTCCGGTTTTAAAAGAACAAATCCATCCCCGCTTATCCAAAGCAAAAATAATTTTGTCGCTGACGGTGCTGATGCTGTTAATATTCTCCAAATTTTTCTACCTATCTAGCATGACTAATTATTTTACCTTTTTCCTGATAGGTAAATTTCATGTTTCCATACAGCAATCGCAGCTGTACCTATTTGTGTTTTTGGCTTCGGTAGCAGCAGGCACCATTATCGGTGGTTTTATGGGCGACCGTTTCGGGCGTAAATATGTGATCTGGTTTTCTATATTGGGCGTTGCGCCCTTTACTTTGATGCTCCCCTATGCCAACTTCTTCTGGACCATATCGCTGGCAGCTATCATAGGTGTTATCCTCTCATCCGCCTTTTCGGCCATTGTTGTATATGCCCACGAACTGCTGCCCGGCAAAGTTGGCATGGTCTCCGGACTTTTTTTTGGGCTGGCTTTTGGCATGGGCGGCCTGGGGTCGGCGCTGTTAGGAAGATTGGCCGATCATACCAGCATCAACTACGTTTTTGAGGTGTGTGCATTCCTCCCGCTTATCGGCATTATTACCGGTTTTTTACCAAATATCGAGCGGAGAAAGTGAAAGCAATAAGGCGTATATCCCCTTTAGACGCTAATGGGGATGAACTTTCGGAAAACATTTTGTGTGTAATCTTGTTTAAGATATTTGATCTCCTTAAAAATATCAATGGAAAATCTAAAATCTTCTTTTAAGGCTGTGTTTTCCGGGGATGGTACAAATATTCAATTTATTGAAGTATTTGCAACTATTTTGATAGTGGTATTAATTATAAGTACACTTTATCTACTCATTTAAATTACTTATTGGCGTACCGATTGATTATTCCGCGATTGTTGGAGTTGTCGCCAATAAACCGCAATGTCGTCGTTGAAACCAAAGACACCAGGGGGTTTTTCTTCCCCGCCTTTGTTATTGTTGTGACCAACAAACCGCGTTATTCCCGTTAAAACCGAAGACACCGGGGCTTGTTGGAGACAACTCCATGCGTGTTCGGAAGATTTGTGTTACGCAAAAATTCCCTCCCTGGGGAGTAATGGACTGTGAAGTGGGGGGAGGGGTTTCGCCGCCATCTTGGACGGTGTTAAATGCTTGAAACGGCTGTTTAGATAGTTCGCTAAACCCCACCCTGCCCCGCCCCAAGGCGGGAATCGCACTTGCCCACCGCTTTTTTAAATCTTCCGAACACCTTCGGAGACAACTCCAACAAGGGCAAGGAATTACAGAATTTTACAAACACTGTAACTACCTTTTCTTGCCTAACCTCTTATCTCCAACCTCTAATCACTCACTCCGCAAACTCTTCACCGGGTTCATCAACGCCGCTTTAACCGACTGAAAGCTAATAGTAGCAAAAGCAATAATTACCGCGATTAATCCCGCAACTGCAAATACCCACCAGCCGATATTTATACGGTAGGCATAATCCTCCAGCCATTTATTCATGGCAAACCAGGCGACAGGGGTTGCAATTATTATGGCTATAAAAACTAATTTGACAAAATCCTGCGCAAGCAAGCCAACAATGCGGCTCACGCTTGCACCCAATACTTTGCGTACGCCAATTTCGCGGGTACGCACCTGGGCGGTATATGCGGCCAGTCCCAACAAACCTAAACATGAAATAAATATGGCAATACCGGCAAAATAATTAAAGAGTGCGCCCTCCCGCTGCTCACCCTGGTACAAGTTGTTAAATATTTCATCCAAAAAAGCATAGCCAAATGGGTACTCGCCATTATACTGTTTAAACCGATTTCCGGCAGCGCTGATAGCCTTCGGGGCATCCCTGCCGGTGGTTCTTATATACATGGTGTTCATGAATTTAGGCGCATAAAAAAAGACCGATGGCGCTATCTCTTCTTTCATCGAGGCAAAATGAAAATCTTTCACAACGCCTATGATCTTTCCATTAATATCGCCCATTTTAAATCGTTTGCCGACCGGGTCTTTCAAGCCCATCTCCTTAATTGCAGCTTCGTTCAAAATATAACGCGCAGTATCGGTCGGGGCGCCGGTAAATGACGTGCCGACTACCAGTTTCATCTTAAAAAAGGATATAAAATCTTTGTCAACCGCAATGGGATGCACAATAAAGGTGGAATTCGGCGTCTTTCCATCCCAATCAGTTGCGCCTGAAAGCCCTCCTATCCTTACAATATCCGAACTGGACCGGGTTACATCAAATACGCCGGGCTGCTGCAGCAGTTCTGCTTTTACCGCATCGTAATGCTTGCTCATATCGCGCATCCAGAAACTAAATACATTTGTTTTGTCATAACCAAGGTCTCTCGATCTGATGTAGTTTAACTGGTTGGTTATAATTATAGTACCTGCAATAAGTATTATAGAAAAAGTAAACTGGGTAACCACCAATGTTTTGCGAAACATTACATCGCCAATCCCGGCTGATATTTTACCTTTTAACGCCTTTACTGGTTGGAACGATGACAACAGTAAAGCCGGATAAATGCTCGAAGCCAGTAAAGTGCCGGCAATGGCAGCCAGTATAATAAACCAGATATGATAATCGGCCAGGTTGAATACCAACTGCTTACCTGATACCTGGTTAAATAGTGGCATAAGTGCGTAAATGAGGCCGATAGCCAGCCCTGCAGCCAATAAAAACAACACCGTTGTTTCGACAATAAATTGCATAAACAAATGAGACTTTGCGGCGCCCACAATTTTACGCATGCTTATTTCTTTTGACCGCAGCATAGATCGCGCGGTAGCCAGGTTTACATAATTAATGCACGCTATTATCAGTATCAGCAGGGCTATAACGGTAAATATCCTTACCGTTTCAATGCCCTTGTTTGTCCCGTCGGCATTGTACAAATGCATTTTCGATAGCGGTAACAACAAGTATTCTGCATCAGTATCATCGGGTTTATGGCTAAGGTGTATCTGTAATATTTCAGCGGTAAGCTTTTTTAATGATGTACCGGGCTTAAGCAATAAATAGGTTTGATAATTAAAAAAAGTGAAATTTGTATTTAAATCAACCTTGTTGTCAACCAGCATTTCATTAATATGATAGCTAAGGGGCATTATCATGGTATAATTAATGCTTGAATTTTTAGGGAAATCATTAATTACACCGCTAACAGTAAGGTTTACTTTATCGTCGGCCACAATCACTTTACCAATGGGATCTTCGCCGCCAAAATATTTTTTTGCGGTTGTTTTTGTGATCACAACGGAATTATCATTGAAAAAAGGTTTTGTCTTATTTCCCTCAATGATCGGAAAATCAAATACCGAGAAAAACGATGGATCGGCAAAAGCTGCCATTTCATCACCAAAAACCTTATCCTTGTACTTATAAAGCGAGAAATTATTGTTGCTGGTTACCCGCACCGCATCCCCTACCTCAGGCAACTGCTTTTTTACTAGCGGCCCTATCGGGGCAACCCCGACTGACCATATTTGCCGGCTCACCCCCGTCCCTCCAAAAAGCTCAAGCCGATAAATATTTTGGGTTTGTTTGTGAAAACTATCAAAACTTAATTCATCCTGCACCCATAATAATATCAGGATACCGATGGCCAACCCCGCGGTTAAGCCGGCAATATTGATAAGGGAATAAAATTTGTTCTTTAACAAATTTCTCCAGGCGGTTTTGATATAGTTTTTAAGCATGATGTAAGCGATTAGGCAAATGCTTCCGCTAAGATTATGCCATTCTTATAAGATATTGATATTTAAATATTTAACATTATTCATAAAATATTAATCCGTTCGTATTTGTTATAGCCATTGTTCGCAGGCGGACGGTGCATAGACTAATCGCTAACTTAAGCAATACGTTTTCCCCGGTAACGAGCGTATAAATCCCTGCATTTCCATATTCAGTAAATTCATTGCAAGCATGCTCGTTGGCATATTGGTTTTCATGGTAAGATCATCAATGGCTACCGGAACTTTATGCTGCTGCAAAATTTCCAATATCAGGCGTTCGCCTGTTGAAAGATCAATGGGCAGTACCAGTTGTTCGATAACCGGTTTTGAACTATCCGCTTTTTCCCATCCTAAAATATAAGCCAGGTCTGCGGCGCCGATAAGCAAAGCCGCCTTATTGTTTCGTATCAAAAAATTACAGCCTTCCGAATAATCATCGCCAATTCTTCCCGGAAAAGCAAAGACATCCCGGTTATACGAATTAGCTATTTCGGCAGTGATCAATGCCCCGCCTTTTATGCTGGCTTCTACAACAATGGTAGCATCGGCAATACCTGCTACGATCCGGTTGCGCTGCGGGAAATTTTCCCTGTCGGGGATGGTGCCCGAAGGGTACTCGCTTAATAAACCGCCATTCTCCAGCATTTTTTCGGCTGTTGCCCGATTTTGGCTTGGATATATCCTGTCGAGACCGTGACCCAATACTCCTAATGTGGGCATATTAAGCTTAACACATTCTTTATGGGCGGTAATATCGATCCCCAAGGCCAGGCCGCTGACTATCAAAACATTGTAAGGCTGCAATTCTTCAACCAATTGCCTGCATAGTTGTTTACCATATTCGGTGGCATTGCGTGTGCCCACAATATTGATAATGTGCTGTGAATTTAAATCGGCATTCCCTTTAGCATATAACAATACCGGCGAATCATTGCAAATCTTTAATCGCTTGGGGAACCGGCTGTCGGTATAAAAAATGGCGTCTATGTTGTTCTTTTCAATAAATTTCAATTCCTCCTCCGCCCTGTTCAGGGCGGCGCCCATATCCATAAATTCAACGGTTTTTTCACCAATGCCGGGCACTTTCATCCATTTGGCCCTCGGGGCATTAAAAACTTCTTCGGCGCCGCCAAAATAACTAACCAATGATTTGGCCAGCATAGGACCAATATTTTTTATAAATGTTAAAGCTACCTGGTGAAGTTGTGACATGTTTTGATGTGCCGGTGTGCGGCCTTGCAAATATGCAGATGTGCAGATGATTGTGCAAGATAAATGTGTGTGGATGTGCAGATGAGTGGATGTGCAGATGTCCGGATGAGTGGACGTCCACCTGCCTGCCGACAGGCAGGGATGAGTGTGGAAATGCATAAACCGCTTTCATGAGGGTTTACAAGGGTTTACAGAATTAAGGGTTTACACTGCTATATGTTTCTATTAATCAGCCAATTAATGGTTTACACAAAAAAGCAGGGTTTACAAAAATTTAAAAAGTTCCGGCCTCCGATTTGCCTACGAAGCTTCTTCAAATTGGATGAAACCAACATTATTTAAAAAAAACTATAAAAATAGTTTTCAAACTACAAAAATAGTTTTACCTTTACCTAACTATAAAAATAGTTTACAATGCAAATAAAAGAATTAACAAAAGCGGAAGAGCAGGTAATGCAAATATTGTGGCAATTAGATGAAGCCATAGTAAAAGACATTATTGAAAAAATGCCCGATCCCAAACCTGCTTATAATACCGTATCAACGGTAGTAAGGGTATTGGAAGGGAAAGGCTTTATTGATCACAAGGCCTATGGCAACTCGCATGTGTACTTTCCTGCGGTGACGGAAGCTGAATACAAAAAGTTCACCTTCGATAAAATGATGAAAAATTATTTCAGCAACTCGTACCAGAGCCTGGTATCATTTATTGCCGATGAAAAAAAACTTGGTTTAAAGGAACTGGATGAACTAACCGAATTGCTCGAAAACTTAAAAAATAAAAAATGATGAACTGGCTGCAATATCTCGTTGAGGCAAATTTATACCTCGGTATATTTTACCTCGGTTACGTTTTATTTTTAAAAAAAGAAACGCATTATGTGCTCAACCGCTTTTATTTACTATCCATTTGTGTAATATCTTTTACAATACCCCTGCTCCAAATTGGCATTTTGAAACCGGCTGAACCGGAAATTCAGAATGTAATATTGTTAGCGCCTGTCAATGTTCATTACAATAATTTAGCGGCTCAACCTGCCCATTCGGTGATGCATTTTAGTGTACAGGATTATATTTTATACACTTATCTGCTCGGCGCTGTTATTTTGATGTTTATTTTGATGTTTAAACTGTACCAGTTATTAAAGCTTATCCGTAGTAAACCTGTTATTGCTGAAGACCGGTATAAACTGATCTATATCAATGGATCGAACAGTGCTTTTTCTTTTTTTAACTATTTGTTTATCGGCGACGAGGTGCCCGGCGTACGAACCATCATACGGCACGAGCTGGTTCATATCCGCCAAAAACACTCAGTTGATATTATTTTGCTCGAAATAGTTAAGATAATTAACTGGTTTAACCCGCTGGTTTATATACTCCAACACGACCTGAAGGCCCTGCATGAATACATTGCCGATGAAAAAACGGCATCGTACGAAACCGATACCCTTACCTATTCTTCCTTTTTGGTTAACAATTTATATGGAGTGAGCGGCTCGGCCATAACGCATTCATTTTTCAATTATAACCTTTTAAAAAACCGGATTATTATGTTGCATCAAAAACGTTCAGGTAGTTTAGCAAGGCTAAAGTATCTTATTATATTGCCAATTTGCGCAGCGTTGCTCTGCGCCTCAACCTTAGGGTTTAGCAAAACTTACGGTTGGGTTGATCTGGCGCCGAAGCACAAATCAGTGCCTTTATTTAGACCCGATACGTCAGAAAATAAAATAAGCAGCGTTTCAAAAGGCACCTATAAAAATAGTAGCACCACTTCAAAAGGCTATAAGTATAAAGAAACCGGGTACCTGGTTAATAATAAGGCCGACTTCCGGGTAATAGTCACAGAAAAGAATGGTGAAGAAAAGGCCTATTTTAAAAATTCAGCAACCCCGGCGCAAATAAAGTTATTGAAGGATAAATATGGCTACGTATTCCCGTCAATGGATATTTTTACAAAATTACCGCCGCCACCACCTTTGCCGCCTGGTCCGCAGCCGCCCGTTGATGTAAAACTGAAAGCGCCAACGAAACCACATAAGCCATCGGCGTTAAGAAAATTGCCGCCTCCAATTGTTATTACCTTAGATACATCTGCCCCTGTTAAACTAGGCCCGGTTGAGCCTGCTAAAATAAGCAAACCATTGCCACCACCGCCGCCATATAAGAAAATACAAAATGCATTTGCAGACCTGGGAAAATATATGGCAAAACATGTGAGGTATCCAACAGCCGCAAGAGATAATAAAATTATGGGAAGTGTTATTCTTAAATTTGATTTAGATAACGATCATAAAATAACAAATATCACCGAGGTGAAGGGGCTCGGCTATCGTTGTGGTGAGGAGGTAGTCAGGGCGTTAAAATCCTATACAGAATCGATTGATGCAAAAATTGGAACTTATAAACTTGCAGTTACTTATTATTTAGATGGTTTAGATGCCCCAAATACTATAAGTGCGGGTTTAACGGATGATCCTGAATTTATTGGTGAAATTGTAGTTACCGGCTATCTGGCAAAATAAGAATCGGTGAAATCATCCTAAATAATCGGTGTAATCCCTATATAAATCACCTGCTTTGTCTCAAAAAACTCCTCCTCAAAATAATATTTAAGGTAAAATTGCTGGACGGTTAACCCTGATTCAGCAATTTCTTGCGTAAGGTCGCCACCTTTTAAGTATAATATGCCGTTGGGCAAGGTATTTTTCGACTGTTTATTAAATTTCCCCTTTACCCAGGGGTAAAATTCTTTCAACTTTGTTACCGCCCTTGATATCACAAAATCAAACTTTTTATTAATTTCCTCTGCGCGTTGATGCGAGGCGGTGACATTTTTTAAGCCTAAAGCATTAGCCACTTCCTGTACTACTTTTATTTTTTTACCTATAGAATCAACAAGGTAAAACTGCGTTTCCGGAAATAAAATGGCGAGCGGAATACCGGGGAAGCCACCGCCGGTACCTAAGTCCAACACCCTTTCGCCGGGTAAAAACGATACAATTTTTGCGATTCCTAATGAGTGCAGCACATGGCGCTCGTAAAGTTGTTCAATATCCTTGCGGGAGATCACGTTGATCTGGTTGTTCCAGAAATCGTATAATTCGGACAGCCGGTTAAATTGCTGTAATTGCTGTGCAGTAAGAGATGGAAAATATTTTAGTAAAATATCAGATGTCATCCCTGTTAAACTTGTTGATGATATTGCCGAGCAGGTACCTGGCCCTGAATAATTGCGCTTTAACCGTGCCTAATGGCAAGTCGAGCTGCTGAGCTATTTCTTCGTACGAGAGTTCATCAAAATAACGCAGGGTGATCAGGTTACGGTAACGGGAAGGCAAGCTTTCTATCAATAATTTTA
This sequence comes from Mucilaginibacter sp., assembly GCA_036758125.1. GTDB lineage: Bacteria > Bacteroidota > Bacteroidia > Sphingobacteriales > Sphingobacteriaceae > Mucilaginibacter. Next base: position 18,529 of record DAIOXE010000002.1, on the reverse strand, counting down.
ATTCCTGGGTCTGTTGTTTTTTAATGGAAGTTTCTTCAGGGTTCAACACATCCGCTTTTATTTGCAGCTGCTTTTCTTCTCCATCCTCATCCATCATCCCGTGGATGGACATGGTATTCAACTTTTTTTTCCTGATGAAATCGATACAATTGTTTGTGGCTACCCTAAATAACCAGGTACTAAAGGCATAATCAGGTTGGTATTTGTCAAGTTTTTCAAACGCTTTGGCAAAGGTTTCTACGGTTAGGTCCATAGCATCCTCTTTATTGTTGACCATTTTCAGCACCATGAAATAAATAGAATCCTTATACCTGTGCATCAGGTCGGCATAGGATTTTTGATCCCCCTGGCGTGCTTTAACAACGAGGTGGAAATCGTTTTTAGCGTTTTCGGTGAAATTTGAATTTATTTCCATTTAGTGGTTTTTATACGGGAGCCAATCAGGCCAAATATATTCAAATAAATATAGTAAATCATGTCGAATACCGGCAAATACCATAACAAATCTTTTCCATTTAAGCGCTTAAATAGTTTACGGTATATAATTAATTGAAAAATCAATCTAAACATAAACAAACCAAGCGCTAATAACGGTTCAAAGTTGAAAAGTATACATAATGTTAATAAAATGTAGAACAAGAATCCGCTTAGTGCATCTAAACTCAGCATGCGCCTGTGCCGGCTTTTATAAATTTTTCCGACACCAAAGTGACGCTTTTTTTGCGTGTACCAGTCTTTTAATGAAGTTTTAGCGTTGGTATAAGTGAACGCGTCCGGATGTATTTCAATTGCAATGTTATCTGATGTTGCATTTTGATTTACAAACAGGTCATCATCGCCGGATAAAACATGCATGTGTGACGCAAACCCCTTTGAACTAAAAAACAAAGATTTTGTATAGGCCAAATTACGGCCGATACCCATATAAGGGTCTCCATTCAATGCCGCAGATAAATAATTGATCGCTGTTTTTATTGTTTCGAACCGAATAAAAGGGTTCAGAAAATTCTTTGCCGGTTTATAGGGCGAATAACCCAATACAATTTGTACAGTTGCGTCGCCAAAGTTTGCCGCCATGCGGGTGATCCAATCGGCAGAGGCAGGTTTACAATCCGCATCGGTAAACAAGAGGTATTCGTTTTTTGCAGCTTTTATCCCCAAAGTTAATGCGAATTTTTTGCCGGTTTTAAAGCGCTCATGTTCAACAATGGTTACAACTTTTAAATGCGGATAGCTTTCTTTAAACTCCTCCAAAACCATATCCGACCAATCGTATGAGCAATCATCTATTACCACGACTTCAAAATCGGGATAATTTTGATTTAATATTGACGGCAGGTTTTCGCGCAAGTTTTGAGCCTCATTGCGTGCGCTGATAATTACCGAAACCGGCAAAACAACCGAAGGCAACTCTTCTAAAGGTATATAACCTGTAAGAATGCTTTGGTTGTTTACAAGAAAATATAATTGAATTATGAAACAAAGCTGAAATAAAAGGAATAGCGCTTCTTGTATATATGTTTCCAATCGTGGTTTAAAATAATCGTGCAAAGTTGCGGAAAATTGTTGGAATGTTGGAAGGTTGGACCGTTGTAATGTTGGAAATGTTTAAAGTTGGCTTGTCAGTGTCTTAAATCAAAACGTTTAACCAGGGCTTCGGTAAATGATTTCACAAAAAACGTTCATTTTTGCTTATTCGATGAAAGGTATTCTAAATTTTTTAATAACAATTAATTCTCAATTTGAAAAGATTAATTTTCAAATTGAGAATATTTTTTATAACTTAGCGGTATAATATGAATATTGTCAAACGTCCAACTATTGACTATTATCAAAAAGCTTTTCCGGAAGCAGAAACTGCGTTAGAAGATTGGTACGACCAATTCAAACGAACTAACTTCAAAACGCCGCAGGAACTTAAATCTGTTTACGGCAATGCAAGTATAGTAGGTAATAGCCGGGTGGTATTTAATATTAATGGAAACAAATATCGCTTAGTGGTAAAGGTACGTTACGAGTTTTCTATAGCCTATATTATTTGGTTTGGAACGCATAAGCAATATGACGGGATAGACGTGGAAACCGTCAGCTTTGACCATAAACTAATTGAAAAGTAATCAAAATGAAAAACTGGAAGGTATTAAAAACAGAAACCGATTATAAGCATGCTTTAGCCAGGCTTGATGAAGTGATCGATGCCGATATGGGTACAAGTGAAGGAGATGAATTGGAACTTCTTGCTTTGCTAATTAAAGATTACGAAGAAAAACACTACCCTATTAAATTGCCCGACCCGATCAATATGATCAAGCTGCGCATGGAGGAAATGGGACTTAAGAATAAAGATTTGGTGGATATAATTGGTTCAGAAAGCCACGTTTCATCTGTGTTAAACCGCAAACGGCAAATTACATTAGAAATGGCGCGGAAACTTTCGAAGAGACTAAATATCCGGGCATCAATTTTTATAAATGACAATTTCCCTTTTGAGCAATACGAAAATGAACCAGGTCAAGCCACGTTTAACCCCGGCCATTCTTTACGAGGCCATGAAAAAAATAAAATTCAATGGCTTGTGAAGGAAATATGTTCCAATCCGGCCAGGTCAAATGATTTGTTGACTTTATTCAACTATATTGACACTTATGATGAAAAGAATAATCACCTGTATGATTTTATACGGGAAAAAATGCCGGCAATAATCTACTATGCTCGTCAGTCGAGTAGTGAATATGTATATATCCTGGCAGATCTGATTACCCCCTCTTTAAAACCCAATAGGGCAAAATCAGAACATCTATCTGATTTTGTAGTGCGAATTAACGGTGACGAGGTTAATAAATAAAATTGCCTTGGGTTTGGTATTTGGGCGTTGCGATAATGGTAAAAACGGGGTCAGTCATGCGCTCGTACTTCACAAGGCCTTATTTACGGACCAGTAACCGCTTCGCCCCTAACGCGTTGGCGCCGGCTATAAAATAATATCCTTTGGAATTCAGGTACCTTATGCTTTTCCTTGCCTCATGGCGACCATTTCTAAGATTGGATACGGTAATATTTTAACTATTGTCTGTAAGAGTATTTACCTAATTCATTGAAATCGTTTCTTTCGTACCATTCATCTTTAATATAGTAATAATTGAATGTACCTAATAAAATTACCGGGAATGTACCCATTATGAATTCTTTGTGTTCTTTTTGAGTTTTAGGATCGTAAACAGTAAAGTATTCACTTATGCTTTCATTACTACCATAAAAAATATTTTGGCTTGTATCAAAATTTAAAACAACCTGCTCATTATGGTTATAATTATTGAGAGTGTCATGCTTTGACCTTTTCTCATCATGAAGATTAATATTTAATTTATAGTTTTGCATATTGCTTCCCAGCAAATTCAATTTTAGCTCGTAAACACTTTTTTTGTCAACTGGATTTAAAGAATCCACTTTTTTGCTGAAATCTATAAATTCTTCATCGAATACAGATGTGATGTGTATTGATTGGTAGAGTATCCCATTGCGGACGCACAAAAGCAATGTGTGTCTGAGATGAATGCCTGAACCACCACGTACACTATAAACAATCTTTAAGAATTTTCTATCTAAAACTGCTATTGAATCCTGAACACCTTCAAACTCGCCCACGTGCAGCGTATCATTTAAATAGGATATGTTTAATGTGCCTTTTTCGTCATCGGGCAACACATGAATTTTTTGAATAGCTCCGTCTAAAGACTCAATGGTATATACCTGAGCACCAGCATTATTAGCAATTGATTCGATAAATAATATCGCAAATAACAATATGCATTTCATAATGGGTTGCATTATTATTACTGATTATCTGCCTGATAGGATCGGCAATAAAAAAAATAATAAAATTTACAACAATATTAAACATTCTGTCGGACTTTACTAACTTTTCCGACTTTCGGACTACCTTTGCATCCTCAATAAATGAAATTCAACTTAACAGCACAAGATACTCTTTCAAAAGCCCGGGCGGGTGAGATCACAACCGATCACGGAACTATTCAAACACCCATTTTTATGCCGGTTGGTACTGCAGGCACCGTAAAAGCCGTTCACCAGCGCGAGCTTAAAGAAGACGTTAAGGCACAGATCATATTGGGCAATACCTATCATTTATATTTAAGACCGGGACTGGATGTGCTGCAAAGCGCGGGCGGGCTTCACCGGTTTAACGGCTGGGATGGACCGATTTTAACAGATAGCGGCGGTTACCAGGTTTATTCGATGACTGAAGTTAGAAAAATTAAAGAAGAGGGTGTCACTTTTCGCTCACATATCGATGGCTCAAAACACCTGTTTACGCCCGAAAATGTGATGGATATACAGCGCATCATTGGCGCTGACATCATAATGGCCTTTGACGAATGTACGCCCTATCCCTGCGAATACCAATATGCCAAAAAATCTATTGAAATGACGCATCGCTGGCTTAAACGCTGCTGCGAACGTTTTGATAGTACTGAACCAAAGTACGGTTACAGCCAAACTTTGTTTCCCATTGTACAGGGCTCGGTATATAAAGACCTGCGGATACGATCGGCTGAGGTTATCGCTTCGTATGAGCGCGAAGGTAATGCTATCGGCGGCCTGTCAGTTGGTGAACCCGCCGAAGAGATGTATGAGATGACAGAAATAGTTTGTAATATATTACCGGAGCAAAAACCGCGTTACTTAATGGGTGTAGGCACACCGGTTAACATATTGGAAAATATTGCTTTAGGAATTGATATGTTTGATTGCGTAATGCCAACAAGAAATGCCCGTAATGGAATGCTTTTTACAAAAGAAGGGATCATAAATATCAAGAATGAGAAATGGAAAAATGATTTTTCGGCCATTGAAGAAGATAGCGGCCTGTTTGCTGATACAGCCTACTCAAAAGCCTATTTGCGCCATTTAATACATTCGGGCGAAATATTGGGCGCAATGATAGCTACATTGCACAACCTCCATTTTTACCTGTGGCTGGTGGCCGAAGCCCGTAAGAAAATTATTGACGGCGAGTTTTATAACTGGAAAAATGTAATGGTAACCCGCTTAGGACAAAGATTATAAATGAAGGCTTTTTTAAACAGGCATTTAAAGGTTATTGACCGGTACATCATAAATAAATACCTGGGGACTTTTGTGTTTACCCTGGGGATATTTGTGGTGATAACGGTAGTGTTTGATATTTCTGAGCACCTGGACAATTTTTTAAAAACCCGCTCAACCATACAGGAAATAGCCTTTAAATATTATGCCGGTTTTATTCCATTTTATATAAACTTGTTATCGCCGCTTATCAATTTCCTGGCGGTGATCTACTTTACGGCCAAAATGGCCAACCAAACCGAAATAGTGCCGATATTGAGCGGAAAGGTAAGCTTTAACCGTTTTTTAAGGCCTTATTTTATAGCCGCGACATTGATATTTATCGTGTCTTTTTTTGCCAATATCTATCTCATTCCTTTTACTAACCGGCTAAAAGTTACGTTCGAAAATTCGCACGCTTTTAGTTCTGACGACCCAACCAAAATTGAGGTACATATACAGCTGGATAAGCACACGTATGTATATGTTCAGTCGTATGACAATACCGTACACACCGGATACCAGTTTGTTCTGGAAAAATTTGATGGCGATCAACTGAAAGAAAAATTAGTGGCCAATACCATTTCGTACGATTCGTTAAAAAGGATCTGGACAATAAAAAACTATAATATCAAATATGTAAACGGCTTAAAAGAAAAATGGTTCGATGGCACTGGCAAGCAACTGGATACCGTTTTAGATATGCGGCCCACCGATTTTATAGTTTATGACAATGTTTATTCGGCTATGTCAACCAGTGATCTCAGCAGGGCTATTACAAAAGAAAAAATAAGAGGAACGGGAGCCTTAAAAGAAATGAGTTATGAAAAGTACCAGCGTTTTGTTTCCCCTTTATCATCATTTGTGCTCATGCTGATTGGTGTTTCCATATCCTCGCGCAAGGTAAGGGGAGGGATCGGCCTGCCCCTTGGGATAGGTATTTTTCTTTGCTTCGCTTATATTATTGTTGGCCGCTTTGCCTTGGTATTCGCCGTGAAAGGCAGTTTACCTCCTTTGATAGCGGTTTGTATACCTAATGGCTTATTTGGTTTAGTTGGCCTATATTTGCTTTCAAAAGCGCCCAAATAATGGATCGTGTCAATGCATCGCCAACCGACGGTATAAATAAAAATCTTGTCATACTTCATTTCACTGTTTTTATATGGGGTTTCACAGGCATCCTGGGCGCTTTAATAACCATACCGGCAGTCGGCCTTGTTTGGTACAGAGTGCTTATTGCATCGGTATCTTTATTCCTTTATTTTAAGTTTAATAAAACTGCGATCAGGATAGACCGGCAAACATTTTTCAGGCTGATATTTACAGGCGCTTTGGTGGGCGGTCATTGGATCTTATTTTTCGCATCTATAAAATTATCAACGGTCGCGGTTGCCCTGGTTTGCCTTTCTTCTATAACATTGTTCACTGCCGTATTTGAACCTTTGATCAATAAAAACCGCATCTCAAAACTCGAAATTTTAGCGGGAGCATTAATAATAGCCGGTATTATTTTGATCTTCAAATTCGAAACACAATACACTAAGGGTATCATAGCAGGCTTGATCAGCGCTGTTTTTTCAAGTCTTTTTGCAATTATTAATTCAAGACTGGTGAAAAAAAATGAAGCGCCGGTGATCGCTTTTTATGAACTATCCGGCGCCTTTTTATGGACAACAATTTACTTATTAGCCACCAGCGGATTTAACCGTTCTATGCTGCTTTCAAATTCAGATATTGGCTATTTGATTATTTTAGGTACGGTCTGCACATCGCTTGCATACGTTGCAGGGGTATCAGTAATGCGTGAGCTTTCGGCATTCCGCGTAGCGTTGATCACCAACCTTGAGCCTGTATATGGCATACTGCTGGCTTTTCTGTTTTTTAATGATATGAATAAAATGACCATAGGCTTCTGGGTTGGGGCCGTCATCATCTTATCAACGATACTACTTTATCCCATCACCCGCAAACATATTTACCGGCGCAAAAGTCTTAAGTCTTAAGTCGGAAGTCTTAAGTCAGCACCTTCAAAATTTCCTCAGAGAAGCCTTACTTAAGACTTTTGACTCGTGGCTTAAGACTTTCGCTCCCGGGGTAGGGGATAAGATACGCTGCCTTTATTTCGCATTTTAAGACCGTATAACACGCTATAATCTGGAGCCATGCCAGGTTATGTCTTAAGATACTTTAATGATACACAGGTCAAATTAACAAATCATGCTAAGTGTACCGATTATACAAATAAAGAAATTTTACAAATCAGCGATTTTCTATTAAAATTAAACAGGATAAGTCAATAACAATTCAATATTTTATGCAATGTACTAATTCCTTATATACCTAAAAATGAAATAATTTAACCGGTTATTGAAATGATATATTTACATATGCGAAAAAGTGACAATTTCAAAATACTAAATATTTTGGCATTAATCTAAAATAGCCTAACTTTATCAATTTATTTAGCTATAAATCAGATGATTGTTAAACTTAAAATAAAGTTTTTATTTGCCAATGAGCACATTACTGAAAAACCGACAGTAAGTGTATCAAAAGCCAATAATTTCCTACGATTAAAATAAACGAATTTATATTTATTGCATACATGCCGGCCATTCAACAATAAATTATGTTGTTCTCACAAGCCAAACTATTCCATTAATTTTCATTTATCATAAACTAAGCCGGCTCAAAAGACAACTGAAATAAAACCAGGGATTATGTCATGAAAACAATTCTCCTCCAGTACCTGACAGGGTATGTTTTTTAAAGCATAATTTGACTTGAATTTTTTTTTGGGGAGGCCTTCCTAATCAAAACAAAAAAATAGCACGTCAAATTTTTAAACTTCAAGCCCTGCCCTCCCGTCTTAAATCTTATTAAAATTGCAAACGATTTTTATTTATACATTTAAAAACCGGATATTGTATTAAATCTTAAACTCAATTGTCATGCGGATAAAAACAATTATCATTATTCTTATCACGGTTATGTTAACTGTGGTGTTGATGCAAAATAAAGAGGACGTTAATTTTAAATTTCTTTGGGCCACTTTTTGGATGTCAAAACTGGTTATGCTTACTTTTGTAGCTGCTTTCGCTTTTATCTTAGGCTATCTTATTGGCCGTCCGAAAAGGGTTAAACGGTTAGGAGGCGAGTTAATTGACACAGGTTTAGATAAAGGCGAACCCAATACACTAAGCGACGAAGACAGGCAGTATATTAGTTGAGGTTGGAGATTAGTGATTAGAGGTTGGTGATTAGAGGTTGGTGATTAAGACTTTCGCCTTTTACCTTTCGCCTTTTACCTATTAAAAACAAACGCTATGAAAACTAAAATCGGATTTATCGGGCTCGGGAATATGGGCATTAATATGGCTAAAAACCTGATCAGCTCAGGTTACCACCTACAGGTTTATAACCGCACTATTTCAAAAGCTGATGAACTTGACCAGGCTTCAATAACTAAATGTAAAACTCCTGCCGAAGCGGCTGATAGCGTGCATGCAGTTATCACCATGCTCTCGGAAGATGAAGTGGTTAAAGAAACCGTTTTGGGAAAAGATGGGGTCCTGCAAAAACTCCCCAAAGACAGTGTGCACATTTCGATGAGCACCGTATCGCCGGAAATGGCGCAGTTGCTGGCAAAACATCACGGGGACGCAGGAACCAGCTACCTGGCGGCGCCAGTATTCGGCAGGCCCGAAGCCGCCGCAGCGAAAAAGTTATGGATATGCATGTCGGGCGACCAAAAGTCAAAGGAAATTGCTAAACCAATATTGGAAAGTTTGGGCCAGGGGATATTTGACTTTGGTGAAGATGCAGGCGGGGCCAATGTTGTAAAAATTGCAGGCAACTTTATGATCATGGCCTCGCTCGAAATGATGGCTGAAGCTTATACGCTCGCCGAAAAAAACGGATTGGATCGATTAAAGGTCGCAGAATTTTTTGGAGCTACCCTGTTTAACTCGCCCATCTTTCAAAACTACGGAAAGCTGATTGCTAACAAGCAATACGAACCGGTAGGCTTCAAGGCAAAATTAGGCTACAAGGATGCCCGCCTTGCACTTAAATTATCGCAGCAAGCCGAAACCCCAATGCCGATCGCTACCGCCGTACACAACCGCTTATTAACCGCCGTGGCCAAAGGCTGGGGAGAAAGGGATTGGGCCGAAGGCATTAGTAGGGGGGTTAGTGAGGATGCAGGGCTTTGAAGAATTTATGCTTTCAGATTTACGAATTACGATTTAATTCGGTTGTTCGATTCCAAAATCGTAAATCTGAAATCGTAAATCTGAAATCGTAAATCAACTGAACACTTTATTCCCCTTCTCCAGTTCCTTCAAATCCGGAGTTTTATCAAATATCCCAAAAACAGAAGCTCCGCTCCCGCTCATGCCCGCATAAATAGCGCCGGCCTCGTACAGCGCGGCCTTAACGCCCCTGATCTCCGGGTGATTTTTAAAGACGGTATCTTCAAAATCATTCTTGATATAGTTTTTCCATTCAACAACCGGCTTGTAAATTAATTCCATTAGTGATTGTTTAACCGGTGCGGGTTTTACACCGCTGTAGGCCTCCGCAGTTGACACATGTACAGGCGGCATTACCAAAACAATTTTGTAGTTTGAAAGATCAAGCTTTATCGGCTCGAACTCATCCCCCCTGTCAAAAGCAAAAACGGGTTTGTTGCAGATAAAAAAGGCACAGTCGGCGCCTAATTTCCTGGCATAATCACTCATGCTTTCATCTGTTAAACCCAGGTTAAAGTTTTGATTGATAAGGCGGATAAAAAAAGCCGCGTCTGCCGATCCTCCGCCAAGCCCCGCTCCTATCGGGATATGTTTATGCAAATGAATTTTAACAGGTGGCAGGTCAAAATCTTTTTTCAGCAAATGATAGGATTTAATGCAAAGATTATCTTCTGCCCTGCCAGGTATTTCCAGACCCGAGGATTCAAAACTTAACTTATCAGCTTCAATGATTTCAAGGGCGTCATTTATTTTTACCGGATAAAAAATAGTTTCTATGTTGTGATAACCATCCGGGCGCCGGTTAATTACGTTGAGGCCAATGTTTATTTTTGCATTTGGGAATATGATCATGAGGTTGGTTGATTGAGTTGATTAGGTTGATTGAGTGAGTGGTTAAATGAAATAAGGTTGATTAAGTTGATTGGGTTGATTAGGTGAGTGGTTAAATGAATTAAAATCTTAAAAGTATCATTTCCATTTATTAGTTTTTCCTCCTCGCTGTCTGTGTCCCCACAGACAGCTGCCTCTCATCCAAACATTATGGTTGTCTGTGGGGACACAAACAACTGGAAGATGGTTAAAATCATTAACACAGCATCTATTTTTAAACAACAGTAGGATAGCAAAAATAGATTATTTTTATTTGCGTTTAATAATAGTTGATTGAGTTGGACTAAGTTGATTATGTGAGTGGTTTTAACTTACCGGTTAAATAACTTAATCAACCTAATCAACCTAATCAACTTAATCAACCAACAAAATGAAACAATACCTCGACCTGATGAGTCATGTGATGGAAACCGGCGCTCAAAAGCATGATCGCACCGGAACAGGTACGCTTAGCGTATTTGGCCACCAGATGCGCTTCAACCTGCAGGACGGCTTTCCAATGGTCACCACAAAAAAGCTGCATCTTAAATCAATCATCCATGAACTGATTTGGTTTTTAAACGGGGATACCAATATAAAATATTTAAAAGATAACGGTGTGCGCATTTGGGACGAATGGGCCGATGCCGAAGGTAACCTCGGCCCGGTTTACGGTTACCAGTGGCGCTCATGGCCAACGCCCGATGGTGGGCATATCGACCAGATCAGCCAGGTGGTAAACCTGATAAAAACTAACCCCGATTCTCGCCGCATGATCGTTTCTGCATGGAATGTAGCCGATGTTAACCGGATGGCCCTACCACCCTGCCACTGTTTGTTCCAATTTTATGTGGAGCCACCGCCCCCCGGCCCCCTAAAGGGGGAGCAGAGAGGTAAACTGTCTTGTCAGCTTTATCAGCGCAGTGCAGATATATTTTTGGGAGTGCCTTTTAATACCGCTTCGTATGCTCTGTTAACTATGATGATGGCACAGGTATGCGACCTTGATTACGGAGACTTTGTGCATACTTTTGGCGACGCTCATTTATACAATAATCATTTGGAACAAGCGACGCTTCAGCTAAGCCGCGAACCACGGTCCTTACCAACTATGAAAATAAATCCGGATGTAAAAGATATTTTCGGCTTTAAATTTGAGGATTTTACTTTAGAAAACTATGATCCCTGGCCGCATATAAAGGCAACTGTAGCGGTTTGATATTTTTTAGTATTTTTGAATATGACAACGGTAGAGGTAAAAACTGAAATAATAAAAGTTTTGGAACAGGTTCCCGAGGATGTTTTGACCGACCTTTTAAATTATGTAAAAGAGTTGCAAAAACATTCGTCAGAAGATGTCGAGTTAGCAAAATTTATGAGAGAGACTTTGATCGAAGACAGGAAACTACTCGAAAAACTCGCTCAATGATTGACGTTAGAACGGTCAATCGTATTCACGACGATTTGATTGATAAGTTCGGCGGTATTAAAGGTATTCGAGACAGTGGCGCTTTAGAAGCTGCATTAAATCGACCTTATGCCACATTTGACGGTATTGATTTATACCCAACTCCTTTTGACAAAGCGGCTGCGCTGCTTGAAAGCATTGTAATTAACCATCCTTTTATGGATGGAAACAAACGTACAGCATATGTATTGACGAAATTCCTATTGTTTAAGAATGGAATTATTATCAAGGCAAGCCAGTTTGAAAAATATCAAATGGTAATAGAGGCAAGTAAAGGGGAAATAAGATTCGATGAAATAAAACTTTGGCTTCAAGCAAAATCATAATAATAACTAATGATAGTAACCCAGGTCGTCGCAATCTCCGAAAACCACGTTATAGGCAAAGACAATAAACTGCTTTGGTACCTCCCGAATGATCTTAAGCATTTTAAAGAAATCACCACTGGTCATACCATTATAATGGGCCGTAAAACTTACGATTCGGTCGGCAAGCCGCTGCCTAAACGCAGAAATATTATAATTACCCGGCAGCACATCACTATTGAAGGCTGCGAGGTAGTTAACTCTATTGAAGCGGCTTTAGAACTATGTAAAGATGAGCAGCAAGTATTTATTGTGGGCGGGGCAGAAATTTATAAACAGTCACTCCATTTAACGGATCGTATCTGCCTGACGATTGTCCATAAGGAATTTGAAGGCGATAGCTTTTTCCCCGAAATTAACAAACAGGAATGGAAAGAAGTTGCGAGGGAAGACCACCAGCCCGATGAAAAAAATTCTTTGCCCTATTCTTTTATTACGCTCGAAAAGAGAGATTAGAGGTTGGAGGTTAGAGATTAGTTGGGAACAGTGATTAGAGATTAGAGACTAGATCGAAGCAAAGTTCAACTATACAACATTGCAACTTTACAACATTTCAACCTCCAATCTCTAACCTCCAATCTCTAATCACTATAATGAAATTAAAAATTCCATGCTTAGGAAATTTTATTAGATTTGCCGTCTTATTTAAAAAAGCTTATAAACTAATTAATTAAATATTTTAACTCAATGCAAGGTAAAGGGGTTGTTAAATTTTTCGCCATATTGCTGGCTGTCGTATGCTTATACCAGCTTTCATTTACTTGGGTGGCCCGCAAAGTTGAAAATGATGCGCGCGCTTACGCTAAAGGAGATACCACCAAGGTAACGGCTTATCTGGATTCTATTTCGACACAACCGGTGTATCCGATTTTAAAACACGATTATCAGTACTGTAAACAAAGAGAACTTGCCCTCGGTTTGGACCTTGAAGGCGGCATGAGCGTAACCATGCAGATCTCGTTGAACGAACTGGTAAAGAAACTATCGAATAACAATCCAGATCCTGCATTTAACCTGGCATTGGTAAATGCACAGAATGATACTAAAACCAGCCAGGCTGATTATATCACCCTATTTGTTAATGAATACGAAAAGCTAAATCCAAACGGAAAGTTAGCTGCTATCTTTTCAACAAAAGACAATCAGGACCACCTTAAGTTTAATGCATCAAACAGCGAAGTTGAAAGTTACCTTAAAGACCAGGCGAAAAGCGCTGTAACACAATCGTACACCATTCTGAATACCCGTATCGACCAGTTCGGCGTTGCCAATGCCAATATCCAGCTGCAGCCAGGAACTGACCGCATATTAATTGAATTACCCGGGGTAAAAGAACCGGAGCGTGTCCGCAAGCTTTTGTCGGGAACTGCTAAACTGGAGTTTTATCAAACCTATGATAACAGCCAGGTTTATCAGCTGCTATCCAATATCAACAGTTTAATAGTGGCAAAGAACACGGTAGCTAAAAAAGATACTTCAAAAACTATTGCTAATGCCGCGACTACAGGTAGAGATACTTCAAAAGTGAAGGGCGGCCTGTCTTTATTAAATAAAGTTCAAAAAAATGCCTCAAAAGATACATCGGCTTTAACTAACAAAGCTCAATTTGGCGACAAATACCCGTTGTTCAATTTACTAAAGCCGATGATGTACCAGGGCGAAAACGAACAGCCTCAATTGGCGCGCGGCCCAATTGTAGGACATGCCGATGTAAAAGACACTGCCAAAGTCAATCAATACTTGCGCAACCCATATATAAAAGCGACTATTCCGCAAAACATGAAATTTCTTTGGGGGGTAAAGCCGATAGCAAAAACCAAAACCTTTGAGCTTTATGCAGTAAAATTGGTTGGCGCAAATAATGCGCCTGTGTTATCTGGCGATGTAGTTATTGATGCCCATAACGACGTTGACCAAAAAGGCAGCCCTGAAGTGATCATGGTGATGAATTCAGACGGCGCCGAAAAATGGAGCAATGTTACAGCAGCAGCGGCAGCCGATCCTAATAATAAACAGTCTGTCGCTATTGTTTTGGATAACAACGTTTATTCGGCCCCGGTTGTTGAAAATACCATTTCCGGCGGTGTGTCCTCAATTTCGGGCAATTTTACCACCGAAGAGGCAAAGGATTTGGCAAACGTATTAAAAGCCGGCCGCTTACCGGCGCCTGCCCATATTGTTGCCGAAGACGTTGTAGGCCCGTCATTAGGCCAGGAAGCTGTACATGCCGGTTTATTGTCAAACCTTATCGGCTTGCTGGTGGTGATGGTGTTTATGATAGCCTATTATAACCGGGCGGGTACGGTGGCAGTTGTCGCGGTTCTCATAAACATATTCTTCCTGATGGGCGTATTAACCAGCCTCGGCGCTGTGTTAACCATGCCGGGTGTTGCGGGTATAGTACTTACGTTCGGTATATCTGTTGATGCCAACGTACTGATCTATGAACGCGTGCGCGAGGAGCTGGCTCTCGGTAAGTCTATGCGGATATCAATTAACGATGGTTTTAAACACGCTTTATCGTCCATCCTCGATTCAAACATAAGTACCTTCCTCACGGGTTTGATCCTGTATGTTTTTGGCACGGGCCCAATCCAGGGGTTCGCCATCACGTTAATGATCGGTATCATTACTTCACTGTTCTGTTCGTTGCTGATATCAAGGCTGATATTTGAATATATGGTTGGCAAGGCATGGGATATTAAATTCTCCAACCCGTGGAGTTCGCATACCTTTAAAAATGCCAACTATGCCTTTGTAAAAAACCGTTTTAAATATTACATTTTCTCAGGTACATTTATTGCTGCAGGATTAATATCCATGGCAACCCAAGGGTTTAATTATGGGGTAGATTTTGTTGGCGGCCGTACTTATGTAATAAAGTTTGACAGCAAAAGCGTTACCTCTGAAAATGTACGCCAGATTGTTGAGAAAAATTTAGGCAAGGGTAATAACGAGGTCAAAACTTATGGCACCGACAAAATAAGCATAACCACAAAATATTTGATTGATGATACGGCCCGGACTGCCGATGCAAAGGTGCAGGAAGCACTCATAAAGGCGCTGGGAACAACGCCGCAAACCCATATTACTAAAGCTAATATAGCGAGTTCGCAAAAAGTTGCGCCCACTATAGCTAACGGGCTTAAAAAATCGGCAATTTACACGGTGATTTTTGCCATCATTATTATATCAACATACATCTTTATCCGTTTTCGAAAATGGCAGTTTAGCTTGGGCGCGATGGTAGCAACCGCGCATGATGCGTTGATGGTATTAGCTTTTTTCTCAATATTTAAGGATGTGCTGCCCTTCTCGCTGGATATAGACCAATCATTTATTGCGGCGATATTAACGGTTATCGGTTATTCCATTAATGATACAGTGGTGGTGTTCGACCGTATCCGCGAATTCCTTAGCCTGCATCACGCAAAAACCGATGATCCAAAAGCGGTAATTAACGATGCCATTAATAATACCTTAAGCCGCACCATTATTACTGCCTTAACCGTGTTATTGATATTACTGGTACTGTTTATCTTTGGCGGCGATGTTATCCGCGGGTTCTCGTTCGCCCTCCTTATTGGGGTATGTTTCGGAACCTATTCCTCTATCTGTGTAGCAACGCCGGTAATTATTGATTTTGGCAAGAAAGACTTGAGGTAGGTTGGGAGTGATTGGTTGATTGGGTTGATTAAGTGAGTGGTTTAATTTATGATATTATGCCCAGCTTAATCAACTCAGTCTAACTTAATTAGCTTAATCTAACTATCATAGAGGTTGTAAGGACTGTAAGATTCAAATTACAACCCTTACAACCTCTTTAACTTTTACAACTCTTTTAACTTTTTCCCAACAACCTTTACAACCTCTTTAACTTTTATAACAATTTCAACCTATGAAATACAATCCGTCGATACATAAACGAAAATCAATACGCCTAAAGGGGTACGATTATTCGCAGGCGGGATTATATTTTATCACAATTTGCACACAAAACAGGGAATTGTTGTTCGGAAAAATTGTAAATGGGGAAATGATATTGAACGATGCCGGAAAATGATACAAACCGAATGGGAAAAATTACCACAACGATTTTGCAATATTGAACTGCACGAATTTGTCGTAATGCCCAATCATTTTCATGGAATTTTGGAAATCGTGACGGGAACCGCTGGGTCGAACATAATTATCGCCACAAATGAAACGGCGCCAAACGTAGGGGCGACCCTTGTGGTCGCCCCGAATAAACCGGCACAACCGGGTGAACCCGCACAACCCAATGAAACGACACCAAACGTAGGGGCGACCCTTGTGGTCGCCCCAAACGAACCGGCACAACCGGATGAACCGGCGCAACCGAATAAAACGGCACAACCGAATGAAACGGCGCCAATCGTAGGGGCGGCCCTTGTGGTCGTCCCAAATGAAACGGCACCACCAGGCGAACCGGCGCCAAAAGATAAAATAACCCCACAAATTGAAACGGGACAACCGCAATTAGGGGCGACCACAAGGGTCGCCCCTACCGAAAAAACGGTGTGTGATATGATAGGTGCATTTAAATCGATAACAACGGTCGAATATATCAATGGTGTTAAAAAATTCGACTGGCAACCATTCAAGGGCAAATTGTGGCAGCGCGATTATTATGAACACATTATCCGGAATGAAAGCGCCTACGAAAACATTGCTGACTATATTATCGACAATCCAGCCAGATGGGAGGATGATAAATTTTATCTGATCTGAAAATCGCATAAATTGCCCCCGCTCAACGCAAATCAAATAACAATATGTTTTCTTTGCAAGGTTCTACTATGAACCATGAACTATGAACCATGAACTATGAACTATGAACTATGAACTATGAACAACAGTATGGATTCAAAGGATAAATCCAAATTCCCGAAAATAGTTATTGTTGGCGGCGGCTTTGGCGGCCTGCAGGTTGCCGCGAAGCTTAAAGATAAGCCTGTTGAGATTTTAATGATCGACAAACATAATTACCATACTTTTCAGCCCTTATTATACCAGGTTGCTACAGGCAGCCTTGAAGCTGATTCCATCGCCTTTTCATTACGAAAAAATTTTGCGGGTCAAAAAAACTTCCGTTTCCGTAATGCAGAAGTCACAAAGGTAAATCCCGGACAAAACACTATCGGTACCACTATAGGCGAAATTGATTACGATTACCTGGTGATAGCAACGGGCTCAACCACCAATTTCTTTGGCAATAAAGACATTGAACATTTTGCCATGCCGATGAAATCTATCCCCGAAGCGCTTAATTTACGGTCGCTTATTCTGCAAAACATTGAGGAAGCAGTATTACTGAAAACAAAGGAAGAAAGGGGGCCTTATCTTAATTTCGTACTGGTTGGCGCCGGCCCCACCGGCGTTGAGCTTGCCGGTGCGCTCGCCGAGCTGCGAAACCATATTCTAACCCAGGATTATCCGGAGCTAAGTAAAGAGCACATGAAGGTTTACCTTGTTGAGTTTCAGCCGAGGGTATTAGCGGCAATGTCAGCGCAAGCCTCAGCGGCAGCACAGGAATTTTTAAAGGCATTGGGGGTCGATGTCCTTGTTAATAAAAAGGTGGAAAGTTACGATGGCAGCGAAATAAAATTTGAAGATGGCAAATGTATCCGTACAAAAAATGTAATATGGTCGGCAGGGGTGATGGGCGTTGTGCCCGATGGCATAGCAAAAGATATTATTCAGCGCGGCAACCGGATAAAAACGGATAATGTTTGCCGGGTTGAAGGCAGTTCGAATATTTTTGCCATCGGCGATGTTGCTGCAATGATAACCGAAGAAACACCAAAAGGCCATCCCGGTGTAGCCCAGGTAGCGATACAAATGGGTAACTATGTCGCCAAAACCGTCATGCAAATTATAAACGGTGAACCTGCCGAACCATTTAAATATTTTGATAAGGGATCGTTAGCAACCGTTGGCCGCAATAAAGCCGTCGCCGACCTTGGAAAATTAAAGTTCCAGGGATTTTTTGCATGGCTGGTTTGGATGTTTGTTCACCTGGTTTCACTTTTAGGATTCAGAAACAAGATTATCGTTTTTATTAACTGGAGTTTAAGCTATCTGACCTATAATGGCGGTGCGCGGCTTATTGTAAGAAGATTTGTAAGAGAAGCTGTCCCGGAGGAAACCAGCCCTTTGTCGAAAACGGATTGAGAGCAAGAAGCAAGAAGCAAGAGCCAAGAACCAAGAAAAATAAAGCCGCGAAAGAATTTTAAAAAGCGGCGGACGAGTGCGATTCCTTCCCTTGGGAAGGTGCAGGAAGGGGTTTAGCGAACTATTTTAACCCATGCGTCCATTTCTAAAGCGTAATATAATGGCTTGTGGGCTACGTTAGCGGCGAAACCCCTCCCTGCCACTTCGCAGCCCATCACACCCCTCCCAATGCTATTAAGTTAAGCGATAAATATTTGTTATTCAGATATTTA
>DAIOXE010000001.1:314246-476102 GCA_036758125.1 Mucilaginibacter sp. | reverse complement strand
GAAGTCGGAAGTCGGAAGTCGGAAGTCGGAAGTCGGAAGTCCGAAGTCGGAAGTCGGAAGTCCGAAGTCCGAAGTCCGAAATCCTAAGTCAGCCTTGGTAGCCCATAATTGTACGAGATACCCGCATTGAACACGACATTATATTTGCAACCGATAATGGGCAACTTATGAATGTCTCATTGACGGATTCCAGAAGGATGAACGCGATGCCTTTACGCGATGCCTTATGTTGTGGTCACCCGATATTTTTTCGTTCATACAAACACGCGCCGCTCAATTGCCGCGGAGGCTAGTCCTTTTTTGTCTTGATACAAAAAAGTACTAAAAAAAATCAAGACAGAAAAAAGCTTCCGCGCTACAGGCCATACGCCCGGCCCGCTTTTCTGTCGGGCCTTTACGCTTTTGATTTGTGACATTACTTGAAGTGAGTAATAGCGATTTTCCGGGCAGGAAAGCTTCAGGTGAAATCAGGCAAAACAATGGTGGCCATGTGTGGTGGAAGGGCATAGCAAATTTTTGCATACAGGGTCTCGAAGCGACAGGGTAGCCCGGCAAAAAGTTTGCAGCCCTAGTTTTGCCTGATTTGCAGGGCAAAGGCCTGTGCGGCATAGAAGCCTTCCTGGCGGGAGCGTTTTTGGTTACTTTTGTCGCACAAAAGTGACTAAACCCCCGCGGCTATGAGCGGCGCGTGTATAGCTTGAACCAAAAATGATTTTCGGAGCCTGTTGAAAGGATGGTATTGTGTTATCTACCTCCAGACTTCTTTTTTACTTTCGGACTTTCCGGACTTTACTGACTTTCGGACTCAACTAATTCACCTTCTCTACAGATGATGCGCCCGATTTTTCGTTGGTAACGCTTGAAGGGTTGCCCCGATACCTTACTTCTGATGCGCCGCTTGAATGTACATGCAATGAGTTTAATACATTAACATCGCAATGGCCCGCGCCCGATGTTTCGATTTCGCAGCTGCCTACAACAAAATCAAATGCATAAACATGGCCTACGCCGCTAATATTAATATTATGCGAAGTGGCCTGGCCCTTTAAATTTAACTCGGTAGCGCCGCTGCCGGTAGTAGCGACATTGGCCGCGTTAAGGTCCATGGTAATTTTGGTGGCGCCTGATAATTTAAAACGCAGGTCCTGGGTATGTATCTTGCCGTCAGATTCAACCTCTACCGCGCCCGATGCTTTTAATTCGTCCAGGTTGCGTATGCCGATATTTATGGTCATCTCGCCGTTATTGCACAAATTTCTCTTATTGTAAATGCGCAGCCTGTCGCCATCTGCTTCAGTTTTAATATATTTCAGCAGGTTATCATCTCCAGTAATTTTTAACGACATGGAGCTATCCTGCTTCAAAATAACCTTATACCCTCCCGAAATACTAATCCTGCTAAAGTCGCCGACTTTACGTTCTTCGGATACCACATGGCCCGAACCATGTACGCAATTAAGCATGCATGACGATAAACCGCCTAAAGCAACGCCTGCAATTATTGCCCATAAAGCTAAATATATCTTTTTCATGATTTGGTTTATTTTATTTGACTACTAATGAATTGTTTATGTTACATCGAAGTTAAGGAATTTGCTTGATTAAGTTGGGGAAAGAGGTTGATTAAGTTAGATTAAGTTGATTAAGTGAGTGGTTATTTTTGAGGAAGTGACTAAGTGAGCACTACCGCTAACTTAATCAACTATTCACTTAATCAACTAATTCTATTTAACTCAATCAACCACTCACTTAATCAACTCAAAACTAATTCTATTAAAAAAGTGGTTGATCTAACTCAATCAACCACTCACTTAATCAACCTAATCACCAATCGCCTTAAAGTTCAGCCAGATCGTCAAGTTCCGACCTTTTAACTTTTGTAACAGCGGCTGTAACTTTTTGAGTTTTTGAGGCATGTACTGCTTCAAAATCTTTTTCGTCAACGTTTTCAGCGTTGCTGTATTTTAAGTCGTATTGGTCTGCTTTGCCGCTAAGGCTGGCTTTTGCCTCGTCGTTTACGATTACACTGGCGCTGTAAGCATCTAAACTTAATTTGGCTGAAGCGTTGTTATGAAGATCAACTTCAAATTCAATTTTTGACAGATCGCCGAATGATTTTACTTCGGCATTGTCGAAGGCTGAAACTGAACGAAGATCGGCAGCTTTAATCCATACCACTAATTTTTCAGCTTTGTAAGATGCGATGCGCAGCACGCCGTTTTTGTTTTGAACCAAAGCGCTTTCGCCATAATATTTATTGTAAACCTTTACCTGGTCGGTTTCACCGTCTGAGATATACAGTTCAACATTTCCGCGAACTTCAATTTTGTTGATGGCGCTGATGCCGGTTAAAACGGTAACGTTTTCACCTTTTGCAGGTACTGCTGCGTAAGTTGTTTTTGCTATTCCGGCACTTAATGCAAGTGCTGTGAATAATGTTATGATTTGAGTTTTCATGATGTTTGATATTTAGTGTCTTATTAATTTTTTATCATTTTTTAAATACACTAATAAGACCATCACAAATAAAATACGTTACAGCAAAACAGCCTGTATTAGGCATAGGAGGCAGTTTTATCGGTAAAGCGAGGATTGGTGTCGGTGAAAAAATCGGGCGAAGTTCAAGTTTTTGTATTGTCGAAAAAAGGGAATAGTTATTTTAATGGATATGAAGATGATTTATTATTGAGCCGGATAACCAATCAGCCAGCCCTACTTCATCACCTCCCTGCTAATCACAATCTTCTGTATCTCCGATGTCCCCTCTCCTATTGTGCATAGTTTGGCATCGCGGTAGTATTTTTCAACGGGGAAATCCTTGGTGTAGCCATAGCCACCAAATATCTGTACCGCTTCAGTAGCTGTTCGTACTGCAACTTCCGATGCATAATATTTGGCCATGGCTGATTGTTTAGTTACGGGCAGATGCCTGTTTTTAAGGTCGGCGGCTTGCATGATGAGTAGTTCGGCTGCTTCAATTTCTGTGGCCATATCTGCCAGTTTAAAGGCTATTCCCTGGAAGTTGCTTATTGGCTGGTCAAATTGTTTGCGCTCTTTCGAATAGGCTACCGCCGCTTCGAAAGCGCCCTTTGCTATACCTAATGATAAAGCGGCGATAGAAATGCGACCGCCATCCAAAACCTTCATAGCCTGTTTAAAGCCCTCGCCTTCTTTGCCTAAAAGATTTTCTTTGGGCACGCGGCAGTTGTCAAATATCAGCTCGGTGGTTTCGGATGCGCGCATGCCCAGCTTGTTTTCTTTTTTTCCATGAGTAAAACCAGGTGTGCCTTTTTCAATTACAAGGGTTGAGATACCTTTCGAATCACCTTTCTCACCGGTGCGTACCATTACCACTGCCACATCGCCGGATTTGCCATGAGTGATAAAGTTTTTTGAGCCATTGACAATATAATGATCGCCATCTAAAACGGCAGTGCTGTTCATACCCAAGGCATCTGAACCGGTATTGGATTCGGTTAAGCCCCAGGCGCCAAGCCATTCACATGTCGCCAGTTTGGGAAGCCAGCGGTGTTTTTGTTCCTCGCTGCCAAAAGCCAATATATGGCCTGTGCATAATGAATTATGTGCAGCCACGGATAAGCCAATAGAGCCGCAAACTTTAGCGATCTCAACAATAACCGTAACATACTCGAAATACCCAAAACCCGACCCGCCATATTCCTCCGGTACGAATACGCCCATCATGCCGAGCTCGCCAAGTTTTTTAAACAAGTCGATTGGGAAATGCTGGGCTTCATCCCATTCCATAACGTGGGGCCTTATATATTTTTCAGCAAAATCTTTGGCCATCCGGCCAATCATTTGCTGGCTCTCGCTTATTGAAAAATCGTATCCGGACGGTGTATCTGTGAGTAAAGAATCCATATATCAGCAATTAATTTGAGGCAAAGTAAAGCAATATTTTACGCATTGAGTTCAATTAAAATGGGGGCGAAAAGTGACCAGATAGGTATTTGGTATGAATTATGGATTTAGCTGGCTTAGCGTTGCATATTGGTTGAATTGCAGGTGGAAAATAATTCCGGCATTTGCTTGAATGTTGATTGCGCTCAACTAATTTATTTTGCGGAACATTAACTGACAAACCTCCGCGCGCTAAAACTTGTACGTTAACCCTGCACCGAAGATCTGCCGCACCTGCAATGCTTCATGATAGGTTGTTGCCATGGGGTCCGAAATCAACTCAACTCCCGCATTTACGGTTACCAGCTTGTTTACTTTCATAAAAAGGTTTGCGGCGTAATCAGCGTAAATATTCTCCGGCTCCGAACGGTAGTTTGAAAATAGCTTCAAAATATTTTCAAAGCTGATATTTTTAGCAAGATTAAATTTATAATAAGCATCAAGCGAAGCGCCAAATTCAAAAAGATGGTTTTCGCCGGGCATCACACCAAAAGCGCCAACAGATGCAAGCGAGTCATTTTGGACCATGGTAATACGCGATGCCAGCGGAGAAATATTAACCCTGAAATTATCAGATCGTTTATAAGCAAAGCCCGGCCCGAAGGTGAGGTAAGCCGGCGCAAAAAAAGCGGATATTAAAGTCTGTTGGTTGTTAGCGCCGTACGAATACCCATCTGTGAATTGCGTTTGAAAGTTTACGTAAAAGGTGTACAACCAATATTTTGCGGCTTTGTACCCCAATAAGCTATTTAAAATTATTCGGTCATCATTTTTTCGCCAGCCTAAACCTGTTTGGTCACTTAAACCGTAACCAAGTATAACTTTATTATCCCAGCTCCAGTCAGCTTTTTTGTAATCAAAATCATAATCCAAAACCAAATTGCCGGCAAAAGAATTCACGCCCCCGGCGGCCCAGTTTGAAAAAGAGCTTTGACTGAGCAAAAATGTGTTTTGGCCATGGATCTTCCATACAGTATCTTTATGTGCAGTGTCTTTCGCAGCAATTGTCTGTGAAAAACCTGACGTGCTAATTCCTAAAAAAAATAACAAGGGTAATGTTAGTTTCATAAGGTTACATCTAAAAATTTCTTCACCAATATTTTTAAATAACGTCAGCGAAATCAATTAATCAAATCAGCGGTCCTATTTAATCCTGTCTTTCACCTTTTTTGCCATAGCAAGGTGGTCCTGAATTTTAGGCAATGTTTCGCCTGCAAAGGTCTTGGTATCGCTTGGTGCAAGGTGCTTATAAGCATCTTTATAATTGCTTATTGATTTTTCGTGCCCGCTAATAATAATACTGGCATATTTTTTATCAAAATCTGCCCCGGTTAGTTTGGTCATATCCTTCAAGTCTTTTTGATGATCGGTGGTTAAGACTGCCGGTAATACCAAATTGGCGCTTGCGGCAATTGCATTAATTTGGGCGTTTATAGCTGTATGGTCTGTTACCAACGTAGCGGCAAGGTTTTTTACATCGGCATCCAACGCATTTGTCGCCGCCAGCTGCGATAATTGAGTTTCGTACATACCCGATTCATAGCATTTTACTAAAAACTTTGAAGCATCTTCCAGTAATGCGGTTTTGCTCCGGTCTGCCGAATCCAAGGCAACACGCTGGGCTTTCCTGGCAGAATCATCCGCGGCTATTAGCTTTTTGTTAGCCGAATCCGCAGCGGAGATACTATCTTTTGGGGCCGAATGGCAGGCAAATAGGAGTATAAGCATTGCAAGAGTACCGACAGGCAGATAATTTTTAAAACTTGCTTTCATGGTGATTGAATGATCGGTTTATAATTGTTTGATTACATGGGACGCCAATTTATCAAAAATCCCTGTACAGTAATTTATTAGTAAACAAGCAAATAAGGTTCAATGTTTCATTTTGCGCTTCATTTAATTTGGCGGGGAGTTGACCGTCTTATTCCGGCCTACCAAGCGAAATTCCAAATCTAATAGCGCAGCATCCTAATTATCGCTTATAATTGCTTTCTTTTTTCGCAGGATATTAACACCGTGTGGCCGAAGGAAGTTATGTGTGACATTAAATCCCATGTATTGCGTTCCCCTGCTGCTATTCGTACCATCAAAATAATAATATCCCTGTACTACGGCTATTGCCCATCTTGCCGATATATTAAAATTAATACTGTTGCAAACCTCGGTCATTAAGCCTTGCTTAGCGTTAAATACATAGCCTCCGCCCAGGCATAATGCTTCGGCAAGCCTGCCTTTTGAAAAAATGTTTATAGTTGGCCTGAATTCCAGGAACCTTGTTGTATCGGCTCCCGGGCCGAGAGAATTTAATCGACCTGTAGCCAAACCTATATCAAATATGCCATAAGTTCTGCCAAACTCGATAGAAGGCGAAAATCTTTTTGCAGCGCCGCCCTTGGTATTTACAAATACATTTGCATTTCCTGATAAATAATAATACCGGGGTTCTTTATTTTCCTTTGAGGTGTCCTTCTCAATGATAGTATCCTTTCGTGTGACTTTATTCGACGAATGGGGTAAATTTATTTTTGGATTATTTTGTGCAAATAAGCAGGTCGCGTTTAGTACTATAACAATTGTATACAGTATCTTCATAAATTTTGCCTTGTCGTTTACCCTGGTTCGGGAAGGTTTAGGATTAAGACAGATAAACGTTTTATTTGTTTGGATGGGGATGTGGCGAGCTGTTTTAAGCAGCGAAACATAAAATAATTACAACCAATCATAACTCACAATTCACAACTCACCGCCTCATTTCAAAACAGTATAAAACATTCCCACCGCCGCGGCGCCCATGGCGATAAAAGTAACCCAAAGTATAGTTTTGGAGAGCCATTTGCTTTTGAACTCGCCCATTATTTTTTCATCAGCCGAAATTTTGAGTATCAAAAGTAATAGCGGGACGGCCGCAACACCATTTAGAACGGCAGCGTACACTAAAGCCCTTACCGGGTTTACGCCAATGAAATTAAGGAGCAATCCAATGCCGGTTGCCGCGATAATTATGGTGTAAAAACCCCGGGCTTTTTTAAACTTTAAATTTAAGCTCGCTTTCCAGTTAAAAGCTTCGGATACTGCGTAAGCTGCCGAGCCCGAAAGGACCGGGATGGCTAATAACCCAAGACAAACAATACCAAACGAAAATATAAGCTTTGCCAAAAAACCGGCATGTGGAAAGCTGTGCACCAGCGGTTCCAACGCCTTTGCAGCATCGGCCGCGGTATTAATATTGGTCACCCCGCTATTATGCAAAACGGTAGCTGCGACAACAATAATGCTCCAGGTAGCAAACTCCGAGAATATCATCCCGGAGGCGTTATCTAAGCGCATACGGTGGACACTGATCCAGCCTATTAGCGGCTTCCCCCTTGTCAGCCGGTTTTTTTCATCATCTTCTTCTACTTCCTGCGAGGCTTCCCAAAAAAACATGTAAGGCGAAATGGTGGTGCCTAAAACACCCGTTATTATAAAAAAGAAAGCAAATGATAATTCAAAATGCGGTACAATAGTGGCCCTTAAAACAGTTGCCCAGGGCTGTTTTACTATAAACAGAGTTATAGGATAAGCCATCAGCGTTACTGCCAGCCATTTTAAAATTTTTGAATAAACCCTGTAATTGGTAAACACCTCAAGCACCAATATGGAGGTTGTGAATATTAACGTCAATACGATAAAAGATGCCGGTACCAATAATTGGGCTGCCGCAGCCATTGCGCCCAGGTCGGCGCCTATATTAATGGTATTTGCAACAACAACAAGCCCAACTACTGCATATAAAATACTCTTGCTGTATTGTTCTCTAACTATAGTGGTTATTCCTTTACCGGTTACCAAACCAATCCTTGCACATGCTTCCTGAACGGCTGTCATTAGCGGCAGCATCCAGAGCGCTGTCCACAATTGCCCGTAGCCAAATTGGGCTCCGGTTTGCGAATAAGTGGCAATGCCCGAAGGATCGTCATCTGCCGCCCCTGTCACCAGGCCCGGCCCGAGTATGCGCCAAAAGCCTTTGATTTTGGCAGCCGTTTCGGTGCTTAATTTCATATTTAGTGTGTTTTATCACAATGGTATAAAAAATTGTTTGCTATAACAATTTGCAATATTAATTAGTAAAAAAAATAGGATTTTAATTTATACTTTTAACTTATGCCCGGTTTATCACTAACACTGAAACCTTTTGATGATTAATTTACCTGAAAATATTTTTAAAACAGTATTTGAAAATTCGCCCGGCTCATTGCTGGTTAAAGCCGATCTGCCGCATTTTACCATACTGGCTGCAAGCGAAACTTATTTAGCCGTAACGTCAAGTACACGTGAAACCATTGTTGGCAAAGGGTTTTTCGAGACATTTCCAGAAGATGACAACAAATTTGATGAGGATGTAAATGCCCGTAATGTATTTACAAAAGTGATTGAAACCCGGCAAAAAATTGATGTCCCGACCTATCGGTTTGATGTATATAACCCTGATAAAAAAGCGTATGACATCCGTTACTGGTCCTGCTGTAATACGCCAATTTTTGACACTTACGGCAAAGTTGCCTACATACTAAATACAGTTGTTGACATAACTGCTGAAGTTAAGGCTAAAGAAGCTGCAATAGAAAATGAAAGCCGCTTACGCCTTGCCGCAGAGGCCGCTGCGCTGGCTACCTGGGACCTGAATTTGCAGGATATGTCTTTTATTTATTCGCCGCGATTAGCAGAGATTTTTGGACATCCTCCCGGTTCCGTTCTGACACTTGCTGATGTAAGCGGGCAGGTTAATGCTGAAGATTTGCAAAATATCGTGGTAAAATCCTATTACGAATCGCTAATAACCGGTAAATATTTATATGAAGCCAGGATATACTGGCCGGACGAATCATTGCATTGGATAAAAACACAGGGTATAGTTATAACAGATGAAAAGAAACAACCGGTCAGACTTCTCGGAACCATATTAGATATAACTGAAAGTAAACGCGATGAGGTAAGGAAAAATGATTTTATCGCCATGGCGAGTCACGAATTAAAAACCCCGCTTACTTCGCTTAAGGCTTATATCCAGCTATTAACTCAAAGATTGGGCCCATCAGGTGATCATTTTATTAACAACGCGTTATCCAAAGCTAACAACCAGGTGAATAAGATGACCGATTTGATACATGGCTTTCTTGACCTGTCAAAACTTGAATCGGGTAAACTACATCTCAAATTACAAGATTTTGACATTGGCAGATTGATCAATGATACCGTGATGGAAATCAGTGCACTCAATTCTGGCCATTTGATCGATTTTGATCTGCCAGAAGATATTATTGTAAAAGCCGACCAAGAAAAAATTGAAGAGGTGATCAGCAATTTTTTAAGCAATGCTATGAAGTATTCACATAAAGGGAGTAAAATATCAATAGTATGCAAAAAATTAAATGGCAGTATACAGGTTTCGGTTATCGATGAAGGCATCGGCATTAACGTTAAAGATCACGAAAAACTATTTCATCGCTTTTATAGGGTTGAGAATGAAAAAATGAAAAACATAACAGGTTTTGGTATTGGCCTTTATCTTTCAAGCGAGATTATACAAAGGCATAAGGGTAAAATATGGGTCGAAAGCGAGGAAGGCAAAGGCTCGACTTTTTATTTTAGCTTGCCACTGCCGACCTCATAGAAATCGAAGTTTTGAAAACTTCGCAAGTTTTATCAAGTTTTAAATTTCCACACCTTCAATCAAAATCGCTTTTTCAACAGCGTTATTTTTAACATCAATAGAAGCCAGGCGCTTCGGATCGTTTTTGTATTGCTCAAAATCAGCCCTGCTGTTAAAAGTTACTAAATGAATTTCGTAGGGTAATTCGCGGCTGCTTTCAATTACACTTTTTTTATCCGGCCTTATACGGTAAACAAGTTCGCCGTTATGTTCCTTCAATAACGGCAGGACCTTTTCTTCAAACGAATGAAAAGCTTCTTCGCCCCCCGGTTTTACAAAAATAAGTTGTGTGTAGTAGATCATTTTAAAAATAGCGGTAAGCGCCAAAGATACAAGAAGCAAGATAACAAGAAACAAGTTTTACAACCTTCATGTCTTGACTCTTGTTATCTTGACTGTTGCTTCTAATTAAACCCCGTTTCGTCAGCGCTTGGCCCGTAGCTGCCTGGTATCGGTACATTTAACAGGCGAAGGAATACGCCTAACTGTGCCCTGTGGTGTACGATCTGGCAAAAGGCCATGCGTATGATTTCTGCCTTGGTTGAAACGCTGTAAATTTGGTCGCCGTTACGTAAGGTCCAGTTGCGCATAAGTTCATTTTCATTGGTTTCAGCCAAATGAACCCAGCCATCAGCAAATGATTTCTCAAACAGTTCCAACAATTCTGGCGTGTTATTGATAACCGCAGGCTTATAAGGGTTGCCGGCGAAATCAAGTTCATCCGTAGTAAGCGTCATTGAAACCCAGCCGGGCAGTTCAGCAATATGAGTCGACAGGCTTCTGATGGTCATACTTTTTTCATGTGGCCGCCAGTCGTATTTGTCATTGGGTACACGTTCCAGCATCTTGCGGGTGGTTTGAGCCTCCGGCTCCATTTCTTTTAATAACATTGGGATAATTTCCATGGTCTTGTTTTTTTAATTGTTATACAAATAAAACAAGCGGTAATGACAGCCCTATGTCAACAGTGTTTTTTTTATTGGAATGTTGTAAAGTTGGAATGTTGTAAGGTTGTAAAGTTGTAAAGGCCATACACTAAATAACCTTCCAACATTTCAACAATATTACACCCCCATAAAATAATCTGTCAGCGATTTAAAGTCATCAAACTTTAAATCATAGTCATCTGTATTGCCAAAGCCATAGCTGACAAAAACGAATGGAATACCCGCCTGGCGGCTTTGCTCCCCATCGCCGGCAGTATCGCCAATGTAAACAGGGTTTTTAAGTCCGTGTTTTTCAATTAACAGCTTAATATTATGTTGTTTGGGCATAAAATTTATACCATGCGCTATTTCGTCGGTTATGTAATCATCAATGCCGGCCCAGTCAATAAACAAACGAATAATACCTTTGGCGCAATTGCTTAAAATAAATAATGTATATTTTTCTGCAAGCTGTTTTAGCCCTTCTTTTACTCCATCGTACAAAATGCCGCCGTTTTGGGGCAATAATGTTCTCCGTTTTTCATTAACAAGGGCATATATCTCCTGCCGTTTTTCATCGTCAAAATCAGGCATTATCAGGCCGATAACTTTTTTACCTTCCCAACCCACCATTTTGGCCAATTCGTTGCGCTTTACAGTGATATCTATCCCTAATTCTTTAAATACTATATTCCATGATCCCGCATAAGTATCTACGGCATCCCATAAGGTTCCGTCCATATCAAATATCAGGCTATCGGGTTTTTGCATTGAGTCGTAGTGATTTTGGTTGTTGAAATGCTGTTTATTGCTCATAAGCTGTTTCTAACTTAAGGTAGCTTGAATTTTCGCTCCGGGCGAAATCCATGGCAACTTTTATCAGGGCCTCGCCGATGCCTTGTTTTCGGTAAGCACTTTCGACAAAAAGGTCATTAAGCAGCCAATTTTTTGTTGCCCTTGCGGATGAGAAAACAGGGTACAATTGGGTAAAACCTATGGGTATATTCTCATCTGTCAAAGCCGCAAAAATTACCGATTCGTTATTTTCAAGGCGCTCTTTTATAAAGCTTTCAGCAATATTTAAGTCCGGTGATTGCTTATAAAATACCCGGTATTTATCGAACAGACTGGTTACAAGGTGATGTTCAGGGGTGTATATTCTTTTGATTTGCATATTTTATTAAAGTCCATGGTCGATAGTCCATAGACCATAGCTATTTGTATATATTATTTGTATTGAAAAACTTCTGAAAACCAAACCCGCCGGTGGACTACGAACCAATTCCCATCAAATCCAGCTATGAACTATCGACCATGGACTATCGACCATGGACTATGGACTATGGGCTATGGACTAATTCTCACCCCGCCACCAACTGGCTCTTTACTTCTTTGTCAAAATTTTCCATCACCAGCACCGAAGCGCCTATCAGTTCGGCATCAAAGCCAAGTTCAGATATTAACAGTTCGGTGCCCCTGGAAAGACGCGGGATACAATATTTATGCAGCGCCTGCTGTATAGGGGCCAGTAGTATTTTGCCAACTCGTGCCCCGCGACCACTCAATACAATGGCTTCCGGGTTCATGATGTGGATCAAAATGGCCAGGGCTTTTCCTATTTTGTAACCTGCATCGGAGAATAGCTCGATAGCAAACTGGTCGCCATTATTGGCGGCTTCCATTATAGCGTCGCCCATTTGTTTGGAATGGGCCTCGTCGATTTGTTTTAAGCTGGTTACACGCCCCTGATCAATGCCTTCGATGGCCCGTTTTGAAACTACCAGCATAGAGGCTTCCGCTTCGAGGCAGCCCCGTTTGCCGCAGGTGCAAAGAGCCCCGTCTTCCGACAGCGGGATATGGCTAAACTCGCCTGCAAACCCATTCCGGCCCCTGAAAATTTCGCCGTTAACGATCATCCCTAAACCAATACCCCAGCCTAAATTGATTACCATTACCTCTTTTTGCGATTTGGCTATCCCGAATTTTTGTTCGGCCAGGGCTATCAAACTCGAATCATTATCGATATACGCCGGCAGCCCGGTTTCATCCAGGATATACTGTGTAAGGGTTTTATCGCCCGCATCAAGATACGTATAATTGATACCCCTTACAGGATTTATAAATCCCGGCATACCAATGCCTATACCTGCAATTTTATCTCTGGAAACCCCTGAATCATTTATATATTGGTTGATGTTTTTTACCAGCTTATTAAGCGCTTCTGTATTATCTAACAGCTTCAGTTCAAACATTACAAAGTCTGATACCGGCTGATTAAGCAGGTCAACCAACTGGATTCGCGTAGAAAGCTGGTCCATCGCTATAGCCAGTATAAACATGGCGCTCGCATTAATGGCATACATCAGCGGACGCCGGCCACCGCTTGACGGAGCATACCCCTGCTCAACAACAAAACCTTCCTCGATCAATTCGTTAACCGCTTTGGCTATTGACGGAATACTTTTATCAAACAATTCACTTAGTTCCGCACACGACATCGCCTTATCAAAATAAAGGCATTTGATGATCATGTTTTTTAAATGACTGCTTTTTACACTTTTAGGTTTAATTTCCATGGAACAAAAATAGTGATTAGAGTCCGAAGAAAAAAAGTCCATAGCCGATAGTCCATAGACCATAGTAAAATTGGGATTGGTCGACTATGCACAAAAAAACCACTCCCTATTCACAACTCACCACTCACTTAATCAACTTAATCAACCACCCACTTAATCAACCAATTCAACTCAATAATTCCATTTTCCTTCAATTTTGGCATCTTTTTCAAGTATGCGGTATAATTCATCATCATCTTTCCTGGCCTTACTATAATCCGAACGGGAGTGGTTTGGAAGCAGATCAATAGCCTTCCTTTTTATCATAATAATATTCAGGTTTCCTTTTTGAGCTTTAATACTTCTTAATTCCCCGGAATATTTCGGGATCTCAAAAGCCAGCGTATCGCCTTTCGCCGCCTCTATATGATAAATGCCATGGCTGTCGGTACTTGCTTTTTCGGCTGTACAGATATTGGTTACTATCACGCCCTCCACATTTTCGAGGTTTACTCCAAGAACCCGGCCTGTAATTGGAAAAGGCTTATTAAGTTTTAAAACTTTTGCTTTATAAACTTTAGGCGCTTGAACCCCGATATTATGAACAATTGGCGTATCCGCAACCTCCTGGGCTAAGACGGTTTTTGATAAAAGTACAATTAGTATAAATGAGAATAAAAGGAATAATTTTTTCATTGTGCAACCGGATTACAATTGTTTAATCATCTCTAAAATTGCTCAAAATTTTGGAGAATATGAAAATTATCACCGCCTAAACCCGTTTAGGCGGTGATAATTTTTGCAGTTTTCCCGGCTAAGTGCATTTAGGCGGTGATAATTTTTGCAGTTTTCCCGGCTAAATGCGTTTAGGCGGTGATAATTTTTGCAGTTTTCCCGGCTAAACCCGTTTAGGCGGTGATAAAAAATCAGTGGTGATTTTTTTAACCAACTGTATATCAGCCAAGTACTTCAAATAACGAAAAATCAGCTTGTTTTTATTGGCTTTTCCAGGCTTGTGGCTTTGATTTTTGAAAAAAAATTGAAGCTGTACCACAGTGCTTTTTAAGAGAACGGCGCGAATACAAATATACAAAATTTTGAGGGGAATTGCGAGGGGAAATTAAGCGCAAAGAATGGTTTTGTCGGCTTAAGTGGCACGTTTTTCCCTGCGCGAATTGGGTAACCCCCACGGGGCAATATGTCTTGTTAATTATTTTTCTACAAAGCGGTAGCCCCATCCGGGGCATTGTTGTGTTTTATCTTTCAGCTATAGAATTCTTTTTACTGCCTTTTTCTAATCTCTGATCAACTAACCTTTGAATCTCTGATCAACTAATCTCTAATCAACTAACCTCTAATCTCCGGCAACCACCTCAAACTCCTTCTTCAATCTAATGTCTTCTGACGAACTCCCGATCATCACCATAAATTTCCCCAGCTCAACGATCCAGTTCATGTTTTTATCAAGAATGGCCAGGTCGTCCGGGTGCAGGGTGAAATGTACTATTTTTGTTTCGCCGGGGGCAAGGAGCACACGCTCAAAGCCGCGCAGGTCGTATTCGTAAGTTGTTACATCGCTAAATTCCTGTTTAAGGTAAAGCTGTACCACGTCGTCGCCTTTGCGGTGACCGGTGTTGGTTACATCAACGGATACCTGTATATCTCCCTGCTGATGTTCTTTTTCGGGGGACACCTGTAAATTGCTGTAAGCAAACGATGTATAACTTAAACCATAACCAAAAGGGTAAAGGGCGCCGTTTACGCTGGTTTTGCCCCAACTATTCGCGCCCCCCTGCCCGGCTTGCGAACCGGGTTTAAAAGGGAAGTTAAACTCAATCTGCCCAACAGTTTTTGGAAAAGTGATTGAAAGTTTACCGCCGGGATTATTATCGCCAAATAATGTTTCAGCAATTACCTGTCCGCTTTCCGGACCAGGGAACCAAGCTTCCAGTATGGCAGGCACATATTTGTTTTCCCAGTTTATGGTGAGCGGCTGCCCGTTTATCATTACCATTACCAAAGGTTTGCCGGTAGCTTGCAAAGCCTGTATCAATTTTAACTGCCTGCCAGGCAAATTCAGACCGGTGCGCGATAGGCTTTCGCCAACCCTGTCTACGTCCTCGCCCACGGCGGCAACTATCACATCAGCCTGTTTTGCCAGCGTTACCGCCGAATCGATAGAGGCTTGCTCCTGCCGGGTGAGCGGTGTTTCAATGATCTCACTTTCGGGCCAGGTGGCGTCGACAATGTCGCAGCCTTTGGCATAATTTACCGTGGCGCTATTGCCAACATAATTTTTAATACCCTCAAGCACACTCGTTACCGGGTTATGCGAAGGACCATAACGGCTGATGGCATAATTAGTCTCGGCAGCCAGCGGACCTGTTACCAATATATTTTTAATGGCCGATTTGTTTAACGGTAACAAATTATTCTCATTTTTTAGTAAAACCATCGATTCCCGGTTCATTTTCAGCCCCATTGCTGTAGCTTCGGCATTATGCACAATTTTATCGGCGGCTTTTGGATCCTCAACATAAGGATGGTCAAACAAACCAAGTTTAAATTTTACCCTCAAAACATCACCGGCTCGTGAGTCCAATGTTTTCATAGATATTTTACCTTCCTTGAATAATTGGCGCAGGGGCATTATATAGGTTTGCGGCATGGTAAAATTGGTGCGCACATTTAACCCTGCTTCAAATGCCTGGCGCACAGCTTCTTCCTTGCTATCCGCTACATGGTGCTTGCTGTAAAGAAATTCAACCGCCTCGCTATCCGACACTACGTAGCCGTTAAAACCAAATTTTTGGCGGAGCAGTTCGGTTAAAAAGAAATAGCTGCCGGTTATCGGTTCGCCGTTCCAGTCATTATAGCTGCTCATTACGCCTAATGGGTGCGCTTCCTGTATTACACGACGAAATGTGTAAAGATAAACCTGGTACAATTCCCTTGGCGCAACATGAGGATCAGTGCGGGCAGCGCCATCCCTCCCACCCTTCGGCACACTATAAACCGCAAAGTGCTTTAATGTTGATGCTACACCTTCTTCCTGTACGCCCAAACACATTTGCTTGCCCATTTCGGCAATAAGAAAGGGGTCTTCCCCATAACATTCCACCACACGGCCCCAGCGCTGGTCGCGGGCAACATCAAGTATCGGTGTATAAACATTGGTATAACCCAACGCTTTGGCTTCGCGGCCAACAACCTGTCCGGCCTGGCGCACTAACTCCCTATCCCAGGTACTGCCAATGCCTATTGGTGCAGGCAATGATGTTGCCCTGTCGTGGTTAAGGCCATGGATACCCTCGTTTGTAAAATCAACCGGTATACCCATGCGGGTTTGTTCAACAAACCATTTCTGTATGGTATTTATCGCGGCGGCATGTTTACTGTAAGGGTAGGAATATTGCGTTGGGGCAGCATCTGTATGCGAGGATAAATTATTCAGTTCTTCATCAATATTGGCAATCCCATCCTTCCAAACCTCGTTCTTCCACGATTCGGCAGGCATTTCCTCTTTCAAAACCCGCTTATAGCCATACAAAGTAGCCAGCTGGCAGGTTTTTTCTTCCACGGTCATTTGACTGAGCAGATCGGCGATGCGTTTATCAATAGGTTGGGACGGGTCTTCAAAAACATCCATTTTACCGTTCTTATTAAAATCTATCCAGCCTTTGTGGTATATGTTTTTTTGCTGGGCGGAGGTTTTTATAGTAAGAAGTAGTAGCAGGGGCAGTAGCAGTTTTTTCATGAAAGTTGAATTGGTTTTTTTCAAATATAGGTTTGATTTGGGAATTAGCGTATGCGATTGAGATTTTTTTCTGAACCAGGATTAAAGGATTTTATAGATTAATTGGATTTTCCAATATTCACACTAATATTACATCCAATTTACAATTTTTTGAGTATCTTTGCAAATCATTAAAGCAAGAAAGATTAACCTCTCCTATTATTTTGCTGCGAAAACATATTTTGCAGCGGTGTGTTCAACATCAATTGTTACTGATCTATTTGATTGGCAATGTTTTAGAAGCCTTAATTGATAATTTATTTATTTTATTTATTTTCCGTCCGGGTGATCCGGTCCAATATAGAAAAATTGGGCACTGCCGGGATGAACATCGTTAAAAAATGAGACAACTAAAAATAACTCAATCCATTACCAACCGCGAATCACAGTCGCTGGAAAAATATTTACATGAAATTGGAAAAGTAGACCTAATTACCGCGCAGGAAGAAGTGATACTTGCGCAGAAGATCCGTGAAGGGGACCAGGCCGCTTTGGAGCGTTTAACAAAAACCAACCTGCGTTTTGTGGTGTCGGTTGCTAAACAATACCAGAGCCAAGGCCTTACCTTAGGCGACCTGATAAATGAGGGAAACCTGGGGTTGATAAAAGCGGCTAAACGTTTTGATGAAACCAAAGGCTTCAAATTTATTTCGTACGCAGTTTGGTGGATCCGCCAGTCTATTTTATCGGCTGTTGCCGAGCAAAGCCGGATTGTGCGCCTCCCGCTGAACCAGATAGGGTCGTTAAGTAAGCTGCATAAATCAGCATCCAAACTGGAGCAGCACCTGGAGCGTCAGCCTACACCCGAAGAACTGGCAGAAGACCTGGAAATTTCTGTTGAAAAGGTATCCGATTCATTATCAAACTCGGGCCGCCAGGTTTCTGTCGATGCTCCGTTTATTGCCGGCGAAGAAAATACCCTGCTTGATGTTTTGCAAAGTACCGATGCAGGCACCGACAGTCAAATGATTACTGATTCCCTGTCGCAGGAGATCAACCGCTCATTAAGCATCCTTGCCGAGCGCGACAGACAGGTAATCATCCTGTTTTTTGGCCTGGGCAGCAGCGCCCCGCATTCGTTAGAAGAAATTGGCGAAAAATTCAGCCTAACCCGCGAACGTGTACGCCAGATAAAAGACAAAGCCCTGATGCGCCTGAGGCATAATTCGAAAGCTAATTTGCTGCAGTCGTATTTGTAGGGAGGAATTGTTGGAAGGTTGTAATGTTGAAAGGTTGTAATGTTGAAAGGGTTTTTTTCTTCTTTCGGACTTTACTGACTTTCGGACTCATGGCGTTTTTTATCCAAATTCAGGATGATTTTATCTGCATAAATCATCAAAATGGCTTCTGCATCTAAAATTAAGCGATTATTAAATCGTTGTAAATTCAACCGTCGTTTTTACTCAAAAAAAAATTTGGCATTTAAAATATTCCATTATATTTGCAGCTTCATATGGCAGGTTTCATGCTTGCCTATTGTGATAAGGTTTAGGTTAAAGCCTCCAAACTGCGAGAGTGAGGAGGCTTTATAATTTTGTATTGAGAGATTAGAGGCTGGAGATTAGAGATTAGGCATTTTTAGCGCCGAAAGTCCAAAAGAAACATCACAGCATTTTCAACAGCTAACCTCCAATCTCTAAACTCTAATCACTAAACTAAAACGGCATTCCAACCCCAAAATTCAACTGCATAAAATTATAGGTGTCGCCGCTATTATTTGTCCTATAGGCAGTTTTAAACGGACCGGTATGGAACAATTCGTTAAAATGATCGATAAGTACCCATTGGTCTGAACCGGTGAACTGCGGGTCTTTAAATTTTAGGGCGGCATCAAGCCGGAACACAAAAAAGGCGAGATCAAACCTCAAACCCGTTCCGATGTCCATTGCCGATGATTGTAAGATATTATTGAGCCTGAATTCAGCGTTGGGCTCGTTAGGCTGCCGGCTTAGCCGCCAAACATTTCCGGCATCAATAAATACAGCTCCTTTTAATTTTGATCCGAAAAAATCATCGACCAATTTGTACCTGTACTCAAGGTTGGAGATAATTTTTACTTCTCCAAACTGATCAAGGTATTTTAATTTCGATCTTAAAGAATCAGCGGCGCTCGGTTTTCCGGGAGGGCCGGGGGGGCCGTAATCAGTTGCGCGGTTAAACTGCCCGGGCCCCAGGGTGCGCGGCAGCCAGGCACGCATATCATTGGCGCCGCCCGTATAAAAATATTTTTCAAATATCCAATCGTTGTCGTTACTGTTGCCGTACGGAACACCTAAGCCCGGGTTTAAGCGAAATACCAACTGCCGCTCGCCCCCCAGGCTGCGGTAAAAACGCAGATCTACTTCACCTTTCGCATATTGAGAAAAAGGGCTGCCCAAAAATGTCCGCTCGCCAATGTTAGTTTTTTTCGTATTAAGCAAATTGCTCAAAAAATCCAACGTATTGCCCCCCACGTCCAGGCTTCCACGGAAGTAAGTAAAATTTGAATACGTATTCAGTGCAATTGCATTGTATTGGTAAGTGTACTGGCTGCCTATTGTATATACGGTTCGCCCTATCAGAAAACTATAGGCATAGAGTTTGTTAGCTAAAAGCTTCGTTTGCGCTGCAGGATTAATCACACCTCTCGAAAACTCAATATCGATCGGCGTTACGGAATGTGTTTTTTGAGCGGTTTCGGCAAAGTCATAGGTAATTGAGTTAATAAAGCTAGTTCTCCGAACCAGGCCCAACTCATAAAATAATTGATAATTGGTTGAAAAAATAGTGTGCGGCACACCGTATTTTCCCAATATCGGCAAAACAAAAGGTGTAATAATGCGCGGGTATGTAAGAGTAGCCCCAACCCTCAGATCCTGGTTTGTAACGCCATTCGGATTAGTTAAATTGCTTGCATTATCAAACAGTACGCTCCAGTTAAGTTTTATCTGCAGTATGGCGGCATTTCTAAACAGGTCACGGTCAGTAAAAGTATTACCTATATTATAACCGTATTGACCGGCATTAAACAGAAACTCCCCCTCTATCCGGTCAGACATTTGCTTGAGAGGAATGATGTCTATCCTCGTATTTAAGCGGTTTGTACTGTCCGGGAGTTTTTCATAAGTCGGGTTTGGTACATTTCTGAATATATTTAACTCAGATAAGCGCGATGTTGTCAGCGTTTGCTTATCAATATCATACAACTCGCCTTTGCGCTGAAAAACATAATCAATAACGGTTCGCGGCTGAAACTTATGCGAAAAATCGACGTATTTGAACTGCTGCCCAACCTGCACTGTATCGGCTTTCCCTTCATTACGGCCAGCGCTGTTTGATACAGTTATCAAAGTATTATTGATTCTATAAACCGGATGCGAGGATTTCCCGATAGGATTATCGACGGTCATCTTTATGTCCACAACGCCACTCCTGAAAGTAGAATCGTAGGTAAAATTGATATACTGGCGGTAAAAATCAAAATAGCCGTTTCGTTTCATGATCAGGTAAAACTCATCCCGGTCATAGGCTAAACTATCCATATCAAAACGTCCGCCAGGCTGCACGTGCGAAAACCTGCGCCGGTTTACCCTGTATAGGTCCCGCACATTTTTATCGGCGATGCTATCCTGAATTTTGCGTATCCTGAACATCGGGCCTTCAACCGCGCTAAATATGAGCTCAGCCCTTTTCTTTTTAATCTTTATAGAATCGGTAACCCTGGCTTTTAAATAACCCTTATTTTGTAAAAATCGCTCAATTTGCACTCTCGAAAACTCAACAAGATCACTGTCCAGGATAGCAGGCGGTTCTCCAATATCATTTT
This sequence comes from Mucilaginibacter sp., assembly GCA_036758125.1. Taxonomy (GTDB): domain Bacteria; phylum Bacteroidota; class Bacteroidia; order Sphingobacteriales; family Sphingobacteriaceae; genus Mucilaginibacter. The sequence continues at coordinate 455,404 of DAIOXE010000001.1, read as the reverse complement.
TGCCATTTTTGCTGAACAGGTAATAAAATTGCAGATTGATCACATTATTGGGCTGCTGCTCCTTATCAACATAATTTACTGCGGCTTCGGAAAAATCTTCATTAGTAACGCCCTTTATGGTTATTTTGCGTACCAGGGCCTGACCGTCTTTAAGCCTGCGTGTTAAACTGCAGCCTGTAGCCAGGATGAACAGAAGAATACTTAATATTGTAAAACTATAACCAATAGGTTTATTATATGCTTTCAAAATCTCAAATCAGTTTATTAAAGTCCTTACACCATAAAAAAGACCGTATTGAACAGGGCTTATTTTTGGTTGAAGGCTATAAATCGGTTATTGAATTTCTTAATTCCGCTTACCAAATCGAAGCTATTTATTACAGTGCTCCATTAAATCCAAAAGTGCTGAAATTATCCCAAAAAATAAACTTATCTGAAACTTCTGTTACCGGCATCCAAAAGTTCAGCAGTTTAAAAACACCGCCGGAAATTGCCGCACTGGTTAAAATACCAAATTGGCCCGCACTAAATAACGCACAGCTTAAAGGAAAGTTCTCACTAGTTTTAGATGGCATACAAGACCCTGGCAATATGGGTACTATTATCCGCACCGCCGATTGGTTTGGCATCCATAATATTGTTTGTTCGGAAGATACGGTTGATGCATATAACCCCAAAGTTGTGCAGGCCAGCATGGGCTCGCTTTCGCGGATAAATGTGCATTACACTAATTTAGCTGCTGTTTTGCCCCAAATCGGCCTGCCCATATTTGGCGCGGTATTAAACGGCGAAAATATTTACCATACCGATTTTGGCGCGGAGGGATTAATCGTACTGGGCAACGAGGGTAACGGCCTGCGGCCCGAAATCGAAAAGTTAATCGGCAAAGCGGTAACCGTCCCTCGTACCGGGAAGGCCGAATCATTAAATGTTGCCATCGCAGCAGCTTTGTTTTGTTCGGAAATAAACAGAAAATCGTATAAATAATATTGGCAGCCGATAAATAATTGCTATTTTTGCAGCCTTGAAAAATGGTCGGGTGGCCGAGTGGCTAGGCAGAGGTCTGCAAAACCTTTTACAGCGGTTCGAATCCGCTCCCGACCTCAGGAATTAAAAACATTAAAATTATAACACCATGGGCGTTACTCGTTTAAAAAGAAAAGATAGAAAAAACAAAACCGTTTCGAGGTTACAAGTTCAATTTTTAAAACTGGCTACTAATCTGGAACCCGGAAACCGTTCTGCTGAACCAAAAAACAGCCAGATTGCTAAGAACAACGAAGCTTTAAGGATAGCCGTAGCGAAATAATCAGCCCCCTTTAAATTTCCCCCGGTTGGGGAGACTTTTTTGTATTGGCTATGATATTAAATCCTACTGGTTTTATGCCGGTGGGATTTTTTTGTGGGATGATTTTTCAGATCATAATTCCCTAACGTTCAAAAGGAGGCTCCTATGGAGCCAAAATACTTTATCATTATTGTCTATAAACAGGATGCTCCTATGGAGCTTTATCACTTACATTCAATTAGTTGCGAAAAACCTGTTAATAAATATGCTTTTCAGGCTCCATAGGAGCCTCGTGTTTATAGAAAATCAAAAACAACAGAAATTGGCTCCATAGGAGCCTCCTCAAATTGAATGTTCAATTATCAATCGATAAAATCAAACAAATATCTTTCTTCAAAAGGTATCTCAAATTTTCCCAATAAACTTAAATACTCTTGTCTGAATGTTTTTCTTTGATGATGAACTTCCTGATTTAAAACATATTTTACAACTGTATCTAAATGTGAATGAGAATATGAAAATACGCCGTAGCCTTCCTGCCAACTAAACTTTCCTCTTATCCAATCTTTACTATTGACAAACTCGTTGCTCTCAACCTTGATTTCTTTTACGAAATCTGAAATTAAAATTGTGGGTTTGAAACCCACAAACAAGTGCGTATGGTCGGGCATGCAATTAACTGCCAACATTTTTGCTTTTCTGTTTTGCACCAATGCCGTAATGTATTTATGCAATTCCTCTTTGTGCGCCTTAGCAATTAAGCTTTGTCTATTCTGAACTGCAAAAACAAACTGAAGATAAATTTGTGAAAAGGTGTTTGCCATCGTTATTTTATTTTAAATAAATACATAAAAAGAATTCAAAATTTAGGTTCAATTTTTATAAGAATTATCCAACTTCAAGTTACTATCCTCTTATTTATCCTCTTTATCAACCCCGGCCCTTCATAAATAAAGCCAGTATACAATTGTATCAGCGAAGCGCCGGCCTGCAATTTTTCAATAGCATCCTCCGGTGAATGTATGCCGCCTACCCCAATTATCGGGAATCCGCCGTTTGATTTTTTAGCAAGGTAACTGATCACTTCTGTTGAGCGTTTGGTTAAAGGCTTCCCGCTTAATCCGCCGACCTCATTTTTCAATTGATCTTTTGATGTTAAACCTTCCCTGCTGATCGTGGTATTTGTGGCTATGATACCTGCAATGCCTGTTTGCTGCACTATTTCTACTATATCATCTAATTGCTCATTGGTCAAATCGGGGGCTATTTTTAGCAAGATGGGCCTGCTGACGCCATTTTTTAAATTTCGCCGCTGTAAAGTGTCTAACAATTGCATCAATGGTTTTTTTTCCTGCAAAGCACGCAAACCCGGCGTGTTGGGAGAGCTTACGTTTACCACGAAATAATCAACCACATCAAACAGTCGGTCGAAACATTTTATATAATCCCTTGCCGCATTATCGATAGCTGTATTTTTATTTTTGCCGATGTTGCCTCCAATAATCAGGTCTTTATGCCCTTCTTTTGCATCTCTGCGAAAAGCTGCTATCCGTCCGGCAATTACATCAACCCCTAAATTGTTAAACCCCATTCTGTTGATCAACCCGCTGTCATCCTGCAGCCTGAACATGCGTGGTTTTGGGTTTCCGGGTTGAGGCAAGGGCGTTACGGTACCAACTTCAACAAAGCCAAAACCCAGGTTAGCCATTTCGCCAATCATTTCCGCGTTTTTATCAAATCCGGCAGCCAGGCCAACCGGGTTCTTAAAATGAAGGCCGAATACCTCTTTTTCAAGCCCGGGATCTTTAAAATCCCATATTGCATGGCTTAAAGCGGCCCCTCCCGGAAAACGATTAAAACGTTTAAGGTTAGCCACCACAAAATGATGCACTTGCTCGGGGTCGAACTGGAAAAGTAAAGGCTTTATTAAAAAATACATAAGGCGAAGTTAGTTGTTTTGGTTCATAGTTCATGGTTAATAGTTAATGGTTAATTGCAGGGCGCGGGTCACATCTGCACATCTGCAATCCGCATATTTGCACATCTGTACATCTGCACATTTAATATCTTTGTGCAATGCTATCTTCCTTTATCCAATTATACAAACAAGCATACAGTGGCCTTTCACGCAACAGCTGGTATTTAAGCATAGTGATGCTGATCAACCGAAGCGGTACTATGGTTGTGGCTTTTATGAGTGTTTATTGTATAAAGAAACTGCATTTTGATATCGAACACGCTGGTTATATCATGGCGCTGTTTGGGGCTGGTTCGATATGCGGAGGTTTTGCCGGGGGTAAATTAACCGACAGATTCGGGTTTTATGATTTGCAGGTTGGTGCGTTAGTGACCGGTGGCTTATTGTTTTTCATTGTAGGGTACCAGCATACCTTTCTATCCCTGGGCATTTGCGTTTTTGTCTTAAGTTTATGCAATGAATCGGTGAGACCGGCGAATTCGTCCGCTATTGCCCATTACAGCAGTGATAAAAACAAAACGCGTTCGGTTTCTTTAAACCGCATGGCAATAAACCTGGGCTGGGCGGTAGGAGGAGGCCTGGGCGGTTTAGTGGCTTCCATAAATTATCATTTATTGTTTTGGGTGGATGGTGGTACTAACATACTGGCCGCAATATTACTATTAGCGCTGATGCCAAAATCAAAGATCATTAAGACTATAAAACGATTCGATAAAACCGATGCCCGTATTTCTGCTTACCGCGATAAAACCTATTTGCTTTTTATTTTATTTGGACTGCTTTTTTTCATCTGCTTTTACGAGTTTATGATTATGCAACCGGCATTTTATAAAATAGTCTGGCATTTTAATGAGCGGTTTATAGGTTTCCTGCTGGCACTCAACGGCATTTTGATAGCGCTTGTCGAAATGGTGTTAATTCACAACCTTGAAGGAAAAAAGCATGGCCTTATTTATGTTAGCACAGGTATTTTAACAGGTACTGCCGGTTTTGTTTTAATAAACTTTGTACCGCCAACTGCAGTTTTTGCTATACTGATTGTAATTTTGATTACGATTAGTGAAATGTTGAGCATGCCTTTTATGAATTCATTCTGGATTAGCCGGTCCACCCATAATAACCGCGGCGAATATGCCTCCGTGTATAGCATGACGTGGTCTTTAGCGCAAATTGTAGCGCCAATTATTGGCGGCGCGGTGATTGCCTATGGCGGCTTTAATTTATTATGGTGGGTGCTTGGCGGCCTGAGTTTAATATCGTCAATAGGGTTTATATTTTTGCAAGGCTCAATCACCGCTATAAGCAAACCAATGCCATAACACAATACTATAGAAAATTTAAACATGAAAAGCGCCTTAATATTAGACCTTGATAATACCATTTACCCTGTAAGTTCAATTGCCGGATACCTGTTTGAAAAGTTATTTGCATTGTTAGATCAAAATTCTCTTGAAACAGATATTATTAAAGGCGCAAAAGATGAACTGCAACGCCGCCCCTATCATTTGGTTGCCGAAAAATATAATTTCGGCGCCGAGCTTACTTTGCAGGGTTTAAACCTGTTAAGAAATATTGAATTAAATCTGCCGATGCAGCCTTTTGATGATTATCAGCATATAAAGTCAAACCCGATAAAGAAGTTCCTGGTAACCACAGGCTTCTCCAAATTACAATGGAGCAAAATAAAAATGATGGGAATTGAAGATGATTTTGTTGAGATCCATATTGTTGATCCCGAAACATCGCAGATGACAAAGAAAGATGTGTTCGCTGGTATTTTGAAAAGGCATTTTTATGCAGCTGATGAAGTATTGGTAGTTGGCGATGACCCGGAATCGGAGATAAAAGCCGCAAGAGAATTAGGTATTGATACTTTTTTGTTTGATCCCGGAAATATACATCCGGGGGCCGTTGTTACCTATAAAACGGTGTGTCTGAGAGATGTTTTAAATTATATATCGTAGAGACGCAGTGGGTAAGGTTTCCGACCATGGCACCGCTCAGACCTGAGGCATTGATTGATTCTTTAAATAGCAAAATTTCACTTATATTTGTATATGGAAAGATTTGTAATAAATATTCCAGGGATATGAAAGTAACATTTGAAACAGAAGATCTGAAAGAAGCAATAAAAGGGGCAGATTTACCAGCTAAAAGAAAAGCCTTTCGTAAACATCTTCCTTACGCTATTTTAAGGGATGGAAATGTTATTCTTGTTTATCCTGATAAGCACACAGAAATTGCTACTCCTGAACGTTTAGAAGAATTACATTTCTCAGAAGCATAAAATGCCTCCCAAATTTCGCTTGTTTGCGGGCCCCAACGGTTCGGGAAAAACCTCTCTTTTTGATTATCTTAAAAAGAATGGATTTATTCATACCGAGCTTTATATTAATGCGGACCGGTATGAGCATGAATTAAAGGAAAATCTTCGTTTTAATTTTAATGCCTACAGGGTAAAAGTTTCTTATGAAGAATTTTCAGAGCATTTAGAAGCCTCTACTCTTTATATTGATAAGATCAAAGACAAAAATTTTATTAAACAAATAAGTATCAAGGCAGGTATTTTAAATTTTAATATACCAAAAAATGAAATTAATTCTTATCATGCGTCACTTGTAACATCTTACCTTGTTGATAAATTAATTGAAACGAATCAGTCTTTTAGTTTCGAAACGGTTATGTCTCATAAATCTAAAGTAATCTTGCTAGATATTGCCAAATCTAAAGGATATAAGACTTATCTATATTTTGTTTATACAGATAATCCTGAATTAAATGTTACCCGTGTAAAATTAAGGGCCCTAATGGGCTTGCACAATGTAAATGCCGAAATAGTCAAGAGCCGGTATAAACGCACTTTTGAATTATTACCAATGGCTCTAAAAATTGCAGATGAAGCGTATATTATTGATAACTCCGAGCATTTTGTCATCGTTGCTGAAAAGAGAAATAATGTTTTGGTGTTTAATAAACCATCTTCTGATAAAATAGAAAAGCTGTTAGGCAAAAAATTATAATTCCCCTACGTCAAATTCCCATCCCTAAACCAAACTTCATCAGGTGCTACTTTGCAATTTTCCATCAGGTTAACCAACTCAATGGCATCGCCGGATGTTATTACCAGCTTACGGTTGGCAGGTTTTAAAAAACGCTGCTCAACCATTAAATCCATTTGCTGAAGCAGCAGATCATAAAAACCATTTACGTTTAATATACCTGCCGGGTGGTTATGCAGCCCGAGTTGCAGCCAGGTCAGCATTTCAAAAAATTCCTCCAATGTACCAAAGCCGCCGGGCAGCATGATAATGCCATCGCACAGATCGTTCATTAATTGCTTGCGCTGGTGCATGCTTTCCACGATATGCAGTTCGGTTAAGCCCGGATGGCCGACTTCTTTCTCCATCAAAAACTGCGGGAGCACACCAACGGCCCTGCCGCCATTGTTCAATACGGCATCGGCCAAAATACCCATTACCCCCACTTTACCTCCACCAAATACAAGTGTGATATTTCGGCTAACCATCACTTCCGCTAATTGCTCAACCGCCTGTTTTAATATAGGATCCCCGTTAAAATTAGCGCCGCAGAAAACACAAATAGAATTCATGTAGTGAATTATTGAATTATTGAATTATTGATTGGAAGAATTAGTGAGTTAGTGAATTAGTGAGTTATTTAAGACTGAACAAATATCCTAACTATCTTTAATTTTTATTCCGGCTACTCTACAAAATAAGATGTATAACCATCGACCTAAATTCAAAGCAAGCCAAGTCAAACAATTAAACAATAAAGCCCACCGGGGTGTAAAGGCGATGCACGAAACAAATCCAACAATCCCATATGTCGGTTTATTATTAAACTGTATCGGGAACTGGTGGAACAATGATAAAAAGGCAAACAATATTGCAAATGGTATCATGAAGAATGCATAATACAGAAACAATTTTACGAACGTTAAATTTGTCATTGTTAAGAGTTTCTCGAAGTTGCGAAAGTTTATCAATAAAATAGCTGTCTCAGTTGCCCGAAAAATACGAAAACTTAAAAAGTTTACGGCTTTATTTCACTAAAATTGTAAAACCAATATTTCCGCATAAGTTTTACTACTTTTTAAATTTTTTTATGAAGAAAGCAGCACTCCTTTCATTAATGATCATTGCCATTCAGTATGTATTTGGTCAAAACGAAGAAACTGAAAACTACCGCGATGTTTTAAAAGATAACTGGGCCATGCAATCGGCTGTTACTGACCCATCAGGGGGCAAAACGATATCCCTGCCTGGCTTTCAAACTTCCAATTGGTATAAAGTGAGCGTGCCAACCACTGTGATTGCCGGTCTGCTGGCTAACAAAGTATATGATTTCGATCCGTTTTACAGCAGGAATTTCGAGAAATTAGCTGATCCTAAGTTAGATAAACCCTGGTGGTTCAGAAAAGATTTTGTCTTACCAGAGTCTGAAAAGGGCAAAAATGTGGTATTGAAGCTGCATGGCATTAACTACAAAGCGAACGTATGGCTGAACGGCGTTTTAATTGCCGATTCAACCCAGATAATCGGCCCCTTCCGCATTATTGAGCTGGATATTACCAAACAGGTAAAGTACGAGGGAGAAAATATTTTAGCGATTGAAGTAAAGCGCCCCATTAACCCGCAAAAAAAAGGCGGCGACCTGGCTATTGATTATGCCGACTGGATACATTATCCGCCTGATTTTAACAACGGCATCATCAATAATGTTGAGCTAAAAACTTTCCGTAACGTTGGTATTGAGTATCCGCTGGTTACCACAAAATTTGATCTGCCCTCCCTTGCAGTGGCCCATTTGCAAGTGGATGCGGTGGCGGTAAATTATACGGATAAGCCGGAAGACGCCATTGTAAAAGGTAAAATAAACGGCACCATCAGCTTTGAGCAGAAAGTACACTTAATACCGCATGAAAAGAAACAGGTAACATTTTCGGCTGCCATGTATCACCAGTTGAATGTGAAAAACCCGCCTGTCTGGTGGCCCTGGGAATACGGGAAGCCTGAAATGAGCAGTATAGAACTTTCAATAACACACGACAATGAACTGAGTAATGAGATTTCTGAAAGCTTTGGCATAAGGCAGATCACTTCTATCTTGATTGATAATAAAAGAGGAAGGGAGTTTATTGTCAACGGCAAACGCATTATGCTTCGTGGGGCGGCATGGTCGCCGGATATATTTGAGCGGCGTTCAAAATTACGCGAGGAGCAGGAACTCAGGCTTGTGCGGGATATGAATATGAATATTGTACGCTCGGAAGGAAAACTGGAAGATGATGGTTTTTACGACCTATGCGATAAATATGGATTATTGGTAATGAGCGGCTGGATGTGCTGCGGCGCATGGCAATATCCCGAAAAATGGGATGTAGCCAAAAGAAACATTGCCATGGCTTCAGATAGCAGCGTGATGTACTGGCTCAGGAATAAACCATGTATGCTTATCTGGCTAAACGGCAGCGATATGGTACCAAGAGATAAAACTGTTGAGGCCGACTGGCTGGCTATCGAGTCGGAACTTAAATGGCCAAACCCTACCGCCGGAAGCGCCGCCGAAAATGTATCAAAAGTTTCGGGCAATACCGGCGTAAAAATGGCCGGGCCGTATGAATGGGTCCCACCTTCCTATTGGGAAGCCGATACCACTAAATATGGTGGCCCGTGGAGCTTTGCTACGGAAATATCACCTGGCCCGTCAATTCCGCCTTATGAAAGCCTGATTAAATTTATTCCCAAAGATTCCATCTATAATGGAAGCACGGACTGGCTGTATCATTGTGGAACCGGGAACTTCGGAAACACTAAAGTTTTTGATACCGCGCTTTATGCGCGTTATGGCAAGCCATCGTCAATTAAAAACTATCTTACCAAAGCACAAGCCCAAAATTACGAAGGACACCGGGCAATGATGGAAGCTTATGGCCTAAAGAAATATCACAACGCGACAGGAGTAGTACAATGGATGCTGGCCAACCCATGGCCAAGCCTGATCTGGCACACGTACGACTATTATTTATATCCGGCCGGGACTTATTTTGGCATGAAGAAATCAATGGAGCCGCTGCATGTGATGTATTCTTATAAATCAAACAGTGTAAACATCATTAATTCATTATTGGAGAAGTTCTCCGGATTACAAGTTAAGGCGACTATTTACAATTTGGATGGCACACAAAAATTTAATAAAGAAATAACAACAGCTGTTGCTGAAGACGGCACAAAAGAATGCTTTGCGTTACCGCCGATCAATGGACTTTCCAATGTTTATTTCCTCCGCTTAGAATTAAAAGATGCAGCCGGCAAAGTAAAAAGTATAAACTGGTATTGGCTCTCCGGCAAAAAGGATGAACTGAACTGGAAAAAATCAACCTGGTATTATACGCCTCAAAGTTCCTTTGCCAACTACACTGATCTGCAAACAATGCCGGCAGCAACCTTATCTGTCCATCACACTACATCAAAAACCGAAAGTAATACCACCCAAAAAATAAGTGTTACAAACACCGGGAAATCGGTGGCGTTTTTTGTGCATTTGAGGGTATTAAAAGAAAAAGGCGGTGATGACATATTACCGGTCATTTTTGAAGATAATTATTTGCTATTAGCGCCTGGAGAAACCCGCACCATCGATTGCAGCTACGAAAACAGGTACGCGGGTAAAGGCAATCCCTATATTTTGGTGAGCGGATGGAACGTGGATATTGAACACAGCAAAATTGGGAAAAATGCGGGGTTTGGGGTTAGAGATTAGTGATCAGAGTTTTGAGATTAGTTGGTTGAACTTGCGAAGTTACCTAACCTCTAATCTCTTCAGGGCAAATTTATTAAAATGGTTTTAAGCAGATCCTGGTTGCATAGCGAACGTTAAGGAGGCTCTGATGGAGCCAAATTATTAAGATTGCTGAGTTCTATAAACAGGATACTCCTAAAGGAGTTAAATTGAATTGACAATTGTTGTTCTGCTCCATAGGAGCACCCTGTTTATAGAAAAAAGGGAGGGGAGTTTTAGACTCCGTCAGGAGTCACCTCATAGCGGACTATTTTGTAGCGGTAAATAAACGACATTATTTTTTAATGCATTTGCCCTGCCAATCTCTTACCTTTAATCTCTATTTTATGAATTTATTGATAAATTTGAAAAAACAATGACTATGAAAACCTTAAAAACACTTTCATTAATATTAATATTGACATTATCGGTTTTATTTACTTCCGCTCAAAAATCAGTGTCAAATATCGATAAAATCACCACAGCCTATTTAGGGGTTAAAAATGCCCTTGCCGCGAGCAATGGTACAGCTGCCGGCGCTAAGGGAAAAGAACTTTTCGACGCGCTATCTGCAGACCCCGATAAAGGCTTGAAACCCGACCAGCAAAAGCTTTTTGACAGCTATCTCGATAAATTAAAATACGATAGCAGGCATATCAGCGAAACAAGCGATGTCGAACATCAGAGAGAGCATTTTGCCAGCCTTTCAAAAAACCTGTACGCAGTTTTAAAAGGCCTTAAAATGAATACTTCGACGATTTATATGGAATATTGCCCGATGAAAAAGGCATATTGGTTAAGCGAAACATCGGCGATAAAAAACCCCTACTACAGCGATAAAATGATGACTACCTGCGGAAGGGTTGCAGCTACTTTGCCGGCGGGGGGAAAATAGAGATTGGAGATTAGAGGTTAGAGGTTAGTTTGAAATGTTTCAAATCGCTTCTTCTTCATATAACCTAAATTATTTTTTTCGAAAAGTCAGTGCAGCTTCTTTCGAACTTTACTGGCTTTCGGACTAATCTCTAATCTCCAACCTCTAATCACTTAACTCCACCATTTCAATGGAAACCCAATTTCATCAACCGAACCTACCACCATATCGGGCTTGAAAGCGTAATGGGTAAGGTCCTCCTTCTTTGCAATGCCCGAAAGCACAAGAATTGTTTTATAGCCCATCTGTACGCCGCCCTGTATATCAGTTTCCATCGTATCTCCAATTACAGTCGTTTCGGCGGTTTCCAGGCCCAGAAACTTACGTGCGGAACGCATCATCACAGGGCTGGGTTTCCCGGTAACAAATGCTTTTCGTCCCGAAGCTTCTTCAATCATAGCTGTAGTTGCTGCGATACCCAGGTTGTTCCAACCCGGTTTTTTCGGCGATGGGTCCCTGTTGGTAGTGATAAACTTCGCACCGCCCAATATCATATCCACTGCGCGCTGAACCATTTCGAGCGTAAAATTCCTGCCCTCTCCTAAAACCACAAATTCGGGGTCGGTATTTACTAAAGTGATGCCATTATCGTGTAAACTGGTTAATAAACCGCCTTCACCAAGCACATAAGCTGTACCTCCCGGCCCCTGCTCGCCCAGGAATTTCCCCGTTGCCATAGCGCTTGTGTAAACATGGTCCTCCGTGACATCAATACCCAGTGCTTTTAATTTACGGACCACTTCTAAACTGGTTCGCTGGCTGTTATTGGTCATGAAAGTAAATGGTATATTCTTTTTTAGTAAAGTTGCAATAAATTTATCAGCCCCGTCAATTAGTGTCTCTCCGCTGTAAATAACCCCGTCCATATCAATTAAAAGTCCGTGTTTCATAGCTGTTTTTTTTATTTGTTAATACTTTATTGAAACGGCAAAAGTTTGCTGTTTCATTTTTGCAAAGATAGGCCTATCGTTTGTTAAATGAAAATATATTAACAATAATGATTTAACGTTAACAATTTTACATAAAATTATTAGATAAATTAAATTATTGTTAATTTTTTGTATTGTAGATTATATATTCAATAAATCGAGGCTATAAGAACCTGTTAAATTTCGGCAATGATCTGCTTTAATGTTGAGTTAAATACCTGCGGTTTTTCTATCATCGGAAAATGCCCGGTAGCATGAATATAAAATACTTTGTAAGGAATATGATATGTTTTAAACCCGGTTGTATTAGTAGGAGTATAATCGCTATTGATGAGATATAATTTCTTTTTTACAGCAGTCAATTTTTTCACCTCGTCAAAATCATTCTGTTCCATACAGGCGGTTGCGATTGTGGTATCAGTCTTAGCCACATCAGTCAAAACCCTTTTTCTGATGGAATCTGCGGTTGTTTTATAAAATAAGGATTGATTAAAATATTCGAATGCTATTTGCCTAAAATGATGCCTGAGGGAATCAACTGCCTTGTTGTAATCGGCCTTGTCTTGTTTGGTTTGAATACGTCCTGAATTTTTGAAGTTGTCCACCCCTACTAACGATAACTACAGCATAAGGCTGTACAGGATGTGCTCCGCCCCACGTTGGTTCACCAATAACTATTACGCGCTTTTGACTTGCGGATCGTAGCCAAATAAAAAATCTATCTGTTGCCGATCGGGGGTTTGTACCTGGTACCAGCTGCCTGTTGATTTTATGATAAGTCCCTGCATTAAAGTGAAAGGATTGCCTTAATACTCGAATTCACAAGGTCGATGGCGTCTTCATCAAGAAAACCTATTCGACCCTTTAATCGTGATAAGTCAATTGCCCTTATCTGATCGCATAAAACATAAGATTTCTTCTTTAATCCGTTATCTATAGTTGGGTCAAGAGCTATCCGGATAAATGATACCCCTAATCTGGATTGTGAAGATATAGAACAAGCTATGGTAGATCTATGCCCGGCTTTATTTAACAGATCTGATTGTATTATTACAACAGGACGGATTTTTCCTGGCACACTGCCAGTTGATGGATCAAGATCAGCAAACCATATTTCATATTGCTTTGGATAAATATTACTCATCTAAGTATTTTTGCAGATCGTGTAAAGAAGCCAATTCAAATTCTTCCTTTAACTCCCTATCGGGGTCAAATTGTTTTAACAATTCCACTTCTCTTACAATCTGTTCCTCCAATGCTTTTTTTGCCTGCCATTTATTATATTGCTCAATGGCGGTTTTTATATAGTTTGACCGGGTTGTTTTTTCGGCCTTAACTTGTTTGTCAGTTTCTTCAAACAATCTGTCATCTAATTTTAAAAGAATACTTTTCATGGTATCAAATTATATATCAAATTTACATATACTTTTTTATATACTCAAACATTATTTTTATTTTTTTGTGCCAGAAGTCTAAGGCTATATAATTGACTGCCAATTTATTTATTTTATTTGTTTGTAGCGTTGTTTTAATTTGTTGCGTAATGCATTATGAATAAATTTAACTTCACAACAATGAAAACCAAACACTTATCGCTGATCATCGCCAGCTTAATGCTTTGTATCGTTGCCTGTAAAAAAAGTAATCTCCCTGCTGCTTCACCGAAAACATCGGGACTATCTAAATCCAGTACATCAGTTGATGTATATGTTGCCGGTTACGTTATGGCCGGTAATGGAAATAGTGTAGCGGCCTATTGGAAAAACGGCGTACTCACAAGGCTCACAAACGACAGCACCGGTAATTCCGTGGCCTATGGCATTGCCGTGCAGGGCAGTGACGTTTATGCAGCAGGTCTCGCACCTGGGGACTCTTCCGGCACAAGGGGTGTCTGCTGGAAAAATGGTGTGGCTGCAATGCTTTATTATGGATCATACTATTCGCAAGCGTTCTCTATTGCTTTGCAGGGAAACGATGTCTACGTGGGCGGTTATATTGCCGATGCAAACGGAGGTCCTGAAATGGCAACCTATTGGAAAAATGGCGTGGGCACTGTGCTTCCACCTTCTGCCGTGGCCGGTTCATACGTAAATTCTATTGCGGTAAATGGCGCCGATGTTTACATGGCTGGAGTGAGCGGCCTGACTAATTATTCCCAGGCAAGGGCTGCCTATTGGAAAAATGGCGGTTCGCCAATTACATTGTCACCGGTAGATCCAGCATTATCATCGTTTGCCTATGCCATTGCAGTAAATGGTGCAGATATATATACCGCGGGCAGCGCCAACGGTTATGTGGCCACGTACTGGAAAAATGACGCGCCCACACAGTTAGGCAATGCGGCAATAAACGGAAGCTACAACTATGGTATGGCAACTAACGGCACGGATGTATTTGTAGTCGGCGGCACAACTCAAAACAATCTCGATGTAGCAACTTACTGGAAAAATAATGTACCGGTGCAGCTTACAGCCGCCAGCCCGTTAAATAGTATGGCAAAAGCAATTGCTTTGAATGGCACAGATGTATATATAGCCGGCTCAACTTTTGATAATATTTTTAATAATAATACGAAAGCTTACTACTGGAAGAACGGGGTGCCTGTACAACTCAGTAATATTGGCGCCAAAGGCTCGTGGGCGAATTCTATTATCCTGGTTAAATTGACGATATTGTAATTTTAGCAGATGCAGGTTAATGATCCGGGTAAGATGAAAATGCAATACAAAAAATAAAACAAGTTGGGCTTGCTTATTAAAAAATATTCCGCTTACTTTACAGCCATAAAATATGACAAGTAACAGCACCATTATAATAACAACTTCTACCACCGGGATGAAACTCGGAGGAAGATAATCGTATGGTGTAAAACATAAGAAACAACCAAATGAGCGCCTTCCTCCAAAAGAGGAAGGCGCTTTTTGTTATTTAGAGACATGAAAATTTTAAAATTTGGCGGAACTTCCGTAGGATCAACTCAAAGCATCCAAACTTTATTGAATATTTTAAAGGACGAGGTTAAAAGCAAAGACAAGCCCGTTGTAATATTGTCTGCCATGAGCGGGGTAACCAACCTGCTGCTATCAATGGCCGAAGGCGCCGCAAACGGCGATGATTTTACGGCAGCGCTGGCCGAATTGGAAAAACGTCATTTTGATATCGTAAAAAGCCATCTTACCGCGCAGCATCAAAACCCGGCTTATACCCGCTTAAAAATATACTTTAACCAACTGGAAGAGTTACTGCAGGGCATACTTACGCTGAAGGAACTTACCCCAAAATCCCGCGATATGGTGCTAAGCTTCGGCGAGCGATGCTCGACTACGATGATATGCAAGATAGCCGCCCAGTATTTTCCGGAATCGTTATGTGTTGATGCATCTGAATTGATAAAAACAGACAGCACTTTCGGACAGGCCAAAGTCAATATGGAACTTACTGAGCTGTTGATACGCGGTTTTCATAAAGAAAATAGCGATAAAATGCTGCTGGTAACCGGCTTCATTGCCTCTAACGAATCCGGGCAGATCACCACCCTGGGCCGCGGCGGCAGCGATTATACGGCCGCTATATTTGGTTCGGCCTTAAATGCTAAAGAAATACAAATATGGACAGATGTTAACGGCATGATGACCGCCGACCCGCGCATGGTAAAAAAAGCATTCTCCCTGCCCGAGCTTACTTATACCGAAGCCATGGAACTATCGTATTTTGGCGCCAGGGTGATCTATCCGCCAACCATGATCCCGGCGTTTTTAAAGAAAATTCCAATCGTTATAAAAAACACTTTTGAGCCTGACTTTGAAGGAACCGTTATCCGGCATGATTGCAAGCCGTCGAACCTGCCGATAAAAGGTATTTCATCTATTAACAATATCAGCATCCTTAATTTGGAAGGCAGCGGCATGGTGGGTAAATCGGGTTTCAGCGGAAGGTTATTTTCCTTACTGGCACGAGAACAAATTAATGTTATTCTCATCACCCAAAGCTCATCAGAGCATAGCATCACCTTTGCGGTGCAGCCCGGAGATACTGAAAAAGCGCGCCTGTTGATCGGGCAGGAATTTGAGCTGGAACTGATCGCCAAAAAACTGGAGCACGTGGTCATTGAGCAAAACCTTGCCATTATTGCTATAGTCGGCGAAAACATGAAACAAACACCGGGCGTATCAGGCAAGCTGTTCCATGCTTTGGGCCGTAACGGTATAAATGTAAGGGCAATTGCACAGGGATCGTCAGAGTATAACATATCAGTTATCATTTCTGCAAATGATCTGGCAAAGGCATTAAATGCTGTGCACGATGGCTTTTTTATCCAGTTAACCAAAACCCTGCATGCCTTTTGTTTGGGCACAGGCAATATAGGGCAAACCCTTTTCAAACAACTTAACGCACACAGCGCTTATTTGCGGGAGCATAACGGTATACAAGTTAAGATCGCCGGTATCAGCAATACCCGTAAAATGCTATTTAACAGCGACGGCATATCACTGGACAACTGGCAGGACGAATTGCAGGCGACCCATCAAAAAGCTGACCTTGCTGAGTTTGTTGCACACATGAAAAGTATGAACCTGCCCAACTGTGTGTTTATTGATAACACCGCCAGCCCTAAACCTGTTGAATATTACAAAGAAGTTTTTGAAGCCAATATATCAGTTATCACTTGCAATAAGATCGGCAACTCAGCATCTTACAAACAATATAAAGCCTTTCATGATGCAGCGAAGCAGCATGGGGTCGACTTTTTTTATGAGACGAATGTTGGGGCGGGCCTGCCTATTATCCGCACTTTAAAGGACCTGATGAACAGCGGCGACAGGATAATGAAAATTGAGGCTATTTTATCGGGTACGATATCCTTTATATTTAATAATTTTAAAGGCGATGCCAGTTTTCATGATATAGTAAAACTGGCGCAGGAAAAAGGTTATACCGAACCTGATCCGCGCGATGACCTGCGCGGAACGGATTTTATGCGCAAGATACTGATCCTTGCCCGTGATGCCGGTTACCCAATGGAAGCGGCGGAGGTAGAGATAGCGAGCATCCTTCCAAAAGCCTGTCTTGATGCCCAAAGTGTTGATGATTTTTACGCGGCGCTTAAAGCCGAGGATGCATTTTTCAGTAACCTAAAGGCGCAGGCCGAAGCAGGAAATAAAGTATTACGTTACATCGGTAAAATTGAGGACGGCAAGGCTGTTATCACCCTGCAAATGGTTGATGAAAGCCATCCTTTTTATACCCTGTCGGGAAGCGATAATATCATATCCTTCACCACCGACAGGTATAAAGAACGCCCGCTGGTAGTGAAGGGACCGGGCGCAGGCGCAGAGGTTACAGCGGCGGGGGTGTTTGCAGATTTAATAAATGTGGGCGCGTAGTAGACCCCCTAACCCCCTAAAGGGGGAACTATAGTTTGAAAGTTTATATGGAAAATAGTATCGAAGATTTAAAAATATCCACAAAAAAAGCTCCCCCTTTAGGGGGCGGGGGGGGCATTACCGTTTTCGCTCCCGCCACCGTCGCCAACGTAGTGTGCGGCTTTGATGTGCTGGGATTTGCGGTGAATGAGCCGGGCGATGAAGTGGTGATGCGCGTTACTAATAAGCCCGGCATTGCCATCAGCAAAATTACGGGCGACGATGGCCGACTGCCATTAGATCCGGCTAAAAATACGGTTAGTGTAAGCGTTCAGCATTACCTGGACAGCATCGGCCGTAATGATATTGGGCTGGATATTGAACTTCATAAAAAAATGCCCATTGGCAGCGGATTGGGTTCAAGCTCGGCAAGTACGGTAGCAGGGTTGTTTGCGATAAAAACTTTATTGGGCGACGATACAGATCCGGCCGCTTTATTGCCCTTTGCGATGAAAGGCGAAGAAATGGCCTGCGGACATGGCCATGCTGATAATGTTGCACCTGCTTTGTTGGGCGGTTTTGTATTGATAAGGAGCTACGAACCGCTGGATGTAGTACGCCTGCCCCACCCTGCCGGCTTATGGTGCGCCATTGTTTTCCCCGATGTAGATGTCCCCACCCGCGAGGCCAGGCAGATTATCCGCAACAAAATATTAATGAAAGACGCCGTTACCCAATGGGGCAATATAGCAGGCCTGGTAAGCGGTTTGTTTATGAATGATATTGACCTGATTGGGCGCAGCATGAAAGATATTTTGGTTGAGCCGGTACGGTCCATGCTGATCCCCGATTTTTACCTGATGCGCGATATGTCCATGAGTTTGGGTGCGGTTAGTTTTGGTATATCTGGCTCGGGACCATCGGTTTTTGCGTTTACAAAAGATGAAGAAACAGCCAAACGTATCACCCAAAAATTGCAGCAGCATTTATCCGGCATTAATATAGGATCGAATGTTTATGTGTCAACTATCAATGATAAAGGGCCGAGGGTGATAGGGTAATGTGCGGATGTGCGGATGAGGAAAATAAAAACAAATCCGAAATCGAACATCCGAATTCCGAAATGAAATAAATCTAAAATCGTAAATCTAAAATCGTAAATTAAATTGCAACTATACAGTACCAAAAATCCATCCACCCGCGTATCCTTTAAAGAGGCCGTTTTTAACAGCATGCCGCAGGATAAAGGCTTATACATGCCGGTAAACATCTCGCGGCTGGATGATAAATTTATAAATAACCTTGATGAATATTCCCTGCCCGAAATTGCTTTTCATGTAGCGAAGAATTTGATAGGCGAAGATATTCCTGATGATGATCTGGCAACCATTATTTATGACGCTATCAACTTCCTGGCCCCGATCGTAAAGCTTGAAGAGAATGTTTTTGTACTGGAGCTTTGGCATGGCCCTTCCCTGGCATTTAAAGATTTTGGCGCCCGCTTTATGAGCCGGGTAATGAGCTACTTTTTAGAAAAAGGTGAGAAACAACTGGATGTACTGGTAGCCACTTCCGGCGATACCGGCGGAGCGGTTGCATTGGGATTCTTAGGCGTGCCAAATACCCGCGTCACCATATTGTACCCCAAAGGCAAGGTAAGCGACATACAGGAGCTTCAATTGACCACCAATGGTCAAAACGTAAGGGCTATTGAGGTTGATGGCACTTTTGACGATTGCCAGGCGCTGGTTAAACAGGCTTTTACCGATAAAGAGTTGAATAAAAAACTCAGACTGACCTCTGCCAACTCAATCAATATTGCGCGCCTTATCCCGCAAACCTTTTACTATTTTAATGCCTATGCGCAATTATTAAAACAAGGGATTAACAAAGTGGTCTTCTCGGTGCCAAGCGGGAACTTCGGCAACATCGGCGCGGGTTTATTGGCCTGGAAAATGGGGTTACCCGTTGAACAATTTATCGCCGCAACCAACGTAAACGATACCGTGCCTGAATTTTTAAAAACCGGCATTTATCAGCCAAAACCATCCGTAGCAACCATTTCAAACGCTATGGATGTTGGCGATCCCAGCAATTGGGTACGCATAGCCGATCTGTTTAAAGGTGAGATATCAGCCATGAAAAAACTGGTTACCGGCTATCGTTATACCGATGAGGAAACAGTTGACGCCATTAAATTCATCCACGATAATTATAACTATATAGCATGTCCGCATACCGCTATTGCCTGGCAAGCATTAAGGGATTGGCAGCAGGACAATTATGAAGGGGCTACAGCAGGCGTATTTTTATCAACCGCTCATCCATGCAAATTTCCGGACGTTCTTCCGGGTAGTATTGCCCGTAAAGTTGAGGTGCCAGAGCAGGTAAAGCAGCTGGCAAAAAAGGAGAAAAAGGCAGTGGCATTGGGTAAGGATTTTGAGGGATTTAAGGAATATTTGTTAGAGAATAAATAACGTTGTAACTTAGTATTATTAAATAAATCCCATGGACATACAAGCGGAAAAATTAAGTTTAGTACAGGCAATATTGGAAATTGAAGATATCAGCCTGATAAAAAAAGTAAAAAAAATACTGAAAAGTCGGGATCATGACTGGTTTGATGATTTGACAGAAGAACAGCAACAAGGCGTAATACGGGGATTGGAGCAGGCCGACAGAGGTGAAACCATCACACATGAAGAAGCAGTTGCCAGACTTGGATTATGAACTATTCTATAGTCTGGACTACACAAGCTTATAAGTCTTTTGAAGACCGAATTAAATATTTGGCAATACATTTTACTGATAAGGAGATTAAAAACTTCCGTCAAAGGGTGAAAGAATATTTAGAAGTATTGAAAGATGAGCCGGGCATTGGAAAAAAACCTGGCAAGTACAAAAATGTACACATCGGTCTTGTGATAAAACCTGTGTCAATAATTTATCGGGTAAAAGCTCTTAAAAAAGAAATTGAAATAATTTCCTTTATTGATAATCGTCAGAATCCAAAAAAGATCAAAAAGTATACTGCCTAAACTATGCTCAATAAAATTCCATTTATTATTATTTTTCTAATATTATGTGCTTTTATTAGCAACTGTAATGATATTTCAAGAAGGGAGAAATTCGATAAAATTAAATGGGCAGATTTGGGAGAATTAGGGGGCTCAGAAAAGGTATTAATGGCCGAAGACCTAATAAAAACCAAGAGATTAATAGGACTGACCAATAAACAAATGCTGCAACTTTTAGGACCACCTGCAAATGATACCACAGCAACTTGGTATGGCCTGGAAGAAGAAGGTGAGATGCTAAGCCCCGATCCCATTTCCGGGAAAGATTTAATCATTAAATTCAATAAAGACTCCGTAATTACAAGTGCAGAAGTACACCAATGGCACAAACACTAACCTATGATCAACACCATCATCTTCGATCTCGGCGCGGTTTTAATTGACTGGAACCCGAGTTACCTGTACCGCACGCTGTTTAAGGATGAGGAAGAAATGAAAAACTTCCTGACCACTATCTGCACTTCCGAATGGAACGAAGAACAGGATGCCGGCCGGTCTTTACAGGAAGGCACAGAAATACTGGTTAAACAATTCCCCGGGCATGAGGCTAATATCCGCGCATTTTATTCCCGCTGGGAAGAAATGCTGGGCGAGCCATTTTGGGATACAGTTGAAATATTTAGGCAATTGAAGAACAGCGGCAAGTATAAGATATATGCACTAACTAACTGGTCGGCTGAAACTTTTCCGGTTGCCTTAAACAGGTATGAATTTTTGCACTGGTTTGACAATGTAGTAGTGTCCGGCACAGAGAAAATGCGCAAACCAACCCCTGAATTTTACCGGCTATTGCTCGACCGCCATCTTGTTAAGCCCGAAGAGGCTTTATTTATTGATGATAATTACCGTAATATTGTAGCCGCAGAAAAGTTGGGTATAAAGTCGGTGCACTTTGCAACGGCAGAACAATTGCGGGAAAAGTTAAAGGAACTGAGCGTTTTATAATATATAAATTTATGCCACTTTTCACCTCGCGTAAACAGGAAAAAAAAGTTAAAGTAACCTTTAGCAATGGCTTGCTTTTTGTTGAACAGCCTGATGGCAAACAAGCGGCGTTCCCGTTGGAGTGGTTCCCGAAGCTGCTGAATGCGACTGTTGATGAACGCGATGACTGGGTGCAAACGGATAAGGGGATACATTTTAATAGGCTTGATCTTGACGTTTTAATTTGAAGATTTGAAAATGTGCCAATTTGAAAATTATAACGTCATTTTCATAATACCATTTTCAAATTTTCAAATCATCAAATTTTCAAATCATCAAATTTTCAAATTATAATGGATTTCGAAGAGTTTTTTAAGAAGAAAAAAATCGATCTGGCAGCTTTGGAATCAGCCGGGGCAGGATTGTTTTCTGAGTTTAAAACACACTATGACCAAATGGGCGAAAAAAGCTTCGACCACACTAAAAAATTTTTGTTCAATAAATTAAGGCGGCAATTTCCGCTAGCGCCGGAAGTTAAGGCTGAAAAGGAACACATTGAAAACCAGTTAGCCGAACAAACAATAACAGAAAGCTTAGCCGAAGCTATACCCGCTCCGCCATCCCCTAAATTGGGCTTTGTGCCAAAATTTAAGGCCGGGAATATGCCGAAACCTGCCGTAAGCTCAGAAAAAAAAGACGAGTCATTAAATACGCCGGATACTGAGAATACACCGTAATTCGCGATTACCGCGCTATCGCTCGCGATAACAAATTAAGTATAGATATACACCTATGAAAATTTTTGCCTTAAGTGAAGGATCATATTCCGTTGATGCTACCAAAAAGTTTATCCCTTTTAATCCCGAAACTGATAATTTCAAAGACAGGCCTGCTTCCTTGTTTATACATGTTAATCCTTTTCTCGTCCAAACAAGTACCGACCTGATCCTGCTTGACACCGGGCTGGGCTATAAAGATACACGGGATGAATTATACCTTCATCAGCATATTCGCAATGTAGGTTTTGAGCCTGAAGATGTAAGTTTGGTATTAATGTCGCACTTACATTATGACCACTCGGGCGGCCTTGTGGTTGAGCACAATGGCAAGCTTCAACCCAGTTTCCCGCAAGCGGAACATGTTATCCAAAAAAACGAATGGGAAAAAGCTATAAACGGGAAGTCGTCATCATACCGTAAGGAAATTTTCGAGACCCTGGAAGGCGGCGTAAACCTGAATTTTGTTGAGGGAACGGGTATACTGCAAGCAGGAATAAAGTATGAGTTATCCGGCGGGCATTCCCCTTTTCACCAGGTATTCTGGATAGAAAGCGAAGGAAAAAAATGTTTTTTTGGAGGTGATGAACTACCCGAACCGGAACAATTGATAAGGAAATTTGTTGCAAAATATGACTATGACGGCCGCAAGGCGATGCAGCTGCGGGAAGAATATGGAAAAAAAGCTGCTGAAGAAGGCTGGACTTGTTTATTTTATCACGCGAAATCTTTATGTATTGGCAATGTTATTTACCAGGATGATCATTTCAGGGTTGAGCCTGCTTAAGCGTGGTCTTCAACTCTAAAAAGCTCAATTATTTTGTCTACGTTCAGCGGTTTGGAGATAAAGTCTTTTACCAGTGGATAAGAACGGGCTTTATTAATGTCATTGCTGAAAACCGAAGAAGAGATAATATAAATTTTCGTTCTGCCTGTGGGGTCGATATTTAAACGTTTATACTCATCCAAAAATTCCCAGCCATTCATAATAGGCATATTTATATCCAGCAAAATATAATCAGGCAATTTAGCCGGGTCCTTTCTTTGCATCTCAAACAACTGATCTATTGCGAATTTCCCGTTAAGGCAGGCCATGATCTCGGTATTTAATAAAGCTTTCTTTATTAATTTTATGGAGATAAAGTTGTTTATTTCGTCATCATCAACGAGTAATACACTAACGGGTCTGCTGCCAAAGTTCATCATATAGCTCTTAAACTAAATATGCTTTTATACGGAATGAAATTTTAAAAGGTTATATCCTTTTAATGAATATAAAATTAATGCCGTTGGAATGGGGCATGCCTTATATAAAGTGGGAGCACAATAAACCGGCCGCCCAATTAATTCACTAAAGTATTAATTAAACGTAATATGTTAGGCTGGATACTATAAGTTTTATACATGAAAATTCACTTTCTTTTATTCATCTATCTATTAACGCTTTATGTTTATTAATGTTTTATGTTTGCGGGGCAAAACAGTGATTCTCTTTTAAAAACACAAGGTTTAATCCTGTACACCGGACAGTTTAACATTTAACTTGAACGAAAAAAACAGGCCGTATATTATTGGAGGCTGATAAATTTAATGCTAAATTTTTATAGCGTAAATTCCATGCTGATATCCAGGCATAAAAAACATTATCAGTATTTGTAAATGAGTTCTATATCTTTGAGACTGCATGAATTAAACTGCTATATGCCATTATACAAAACAGAAGACCATCTGAAACACGTTAAAGAAACATCTTTTAAGCTCGAAAGCGGAATTCAAAAATTAACGGAAAATAAACCGGGTTTGATAAAAAACAAAAAGATTAACTAAAAACAAAAAGTCCTTCTTACCAGGATGGGCCTTAAAAAACATAATTTTAAAATGAAACAAAATCAAAAAGTCTCCCCAACCGGGGGAGATTTAGAGGGGGCCAGCACTCCAATCACAACCGGCCTGATGTCCTACGGAATGTCGGGACGAATATTTCATGCGCCGTTTTTAACCACCAACCCGGGGTTTAAGTTTAAAGCCGTGGTCGAACGCCGCCAAAAAAAGGCAGCGCTGCGTTACCCGGACGTGATCAGTTATAATTCAATCGATGACTTATTGAACGATGATGAAATTGAACTTATCATCGTAAATACGCCGAACGACACTCATTTTGATTTTACCATAAAAGCGCTCAAGGCGGGCAAACATGTGCTGCTCGAAAAACCTGCCGCGGCAACCGGCGCCGAAGTTAAAATAATGTTTGATACAGCCAGGAAGGTAAACCGGCATTTAATGCTCTACCAAAACCGGCGGTGGGACAGCGGCTTTTTACAGGTAAAGGAGATCATCGAAAGCGGAAGGCTGGGCCAATTGATTGAGGTTTATTTCCGCATGGACCGCTACAAACGCGCGCTAAGCCCAAAATTGTTTAAAGAAACACCTTCGACCCCGGCCAACGGGCTTGTTTATGATTTGGGGGCACACCTGATCGATAATGCAATCTGCCTGTTTGGAAAGCCGCTCAGCTTTACAAAAACAACGGGCATATACCGGGAAGGATCGGAAGTAGCTGATTATTTTAATTATCATTTATTATATCCAAATCAGTTGAATATATATTTAACCTCGGGATTGCTTATTGCCGAAGTACTGCCTGGTTTTGCAGTGCATGGCACCATAGGGAGCTTTGTAAAAGAAAGATGCGATGTGCAGGAGGCCCAGCTGGATGCGGGTATGCTGCCCACTGATGCCGGCTACGGTATAGAACCGGCGGGCAGTGACGGCAAACTGGTAATAATGGATATTGACAGTAAAAGACAGGTGGAGTACATTACGCCGCCAAAAGGTAATTATAACGGCTTATTTGATACAGTTTATCATACTATCCGGAATAATGCGTTATACCCCGTAACTGAAGAGCATGTCGCCTGGCAATTAGAATTGCTTGAAGCCTGAAAAAATCGTAACTATGTGCCTGCCGTTTTTACAAATTAAACTTATGAAGAAATTACTCTTTTTTTTAGGCCTTATCATCGCCGCAGGCTGTAGCAGTGCGCAAAACAATATTCCTCTGACAATCCCTCCATATCACATATTAACAACCGATAGCGTTTACAGAGCCCCTGCCGATTTAAAAAAGAATAAGGCCACGATGATCATTTATTTTGCGCCCGATTGCAGCCACTGTCAGCATTTAATGTACGACATGAAGCCTAAAATGATGGCGTTTAAAAACATACAGGTGGTAATGATAACGTTTGCAGAGCCGCTAAAAGCTTCGCAGGTATTTTACCGCGACTTTAACCTGAAAAAATATCCTAATTTTACCGTAGGCACCGAAGGCTACACCTACCTGGTGCAAAAATATTACCAGGTAAAAACCACGCCATTTATTGCGCTTTACAATAAAAAAGGCAAGCTGGTGAAATCCTATGAAAAAGCCCCAACAGTTGACAGCCTTGCAAAAGAAGTTGGCAGTTTGAAGTAGGCCGTTTTGAAAAAAGTTTGCAGTTTGCAGTAGACAGTTTGCAGTTGGAAAAAGTTTTTATTTAATAAAGCCCTCTCTAATCTCTTTTTACCGAAAAAAGAATATTCTGTTTAGTAATTTTATATCTTAACGAAAAATAATTTTATGGGCCTGATATATGCTGAAATTGAACTGATAAATGGTGAAGACATGGTGCTTGCCAGGCGTAATATTATCGGTGAGGATGAGGTCAAAAGAATGCCCGTAAATATGCTGGTTGATACCGGCAGCGTTTATATGTGTATCAATGAAAGCATACAGGACAATTGGAGCTCCCGGTGCTTGAACAGCGTAAAGGCCAATTCGCTAACGGCCACATTGTTGAATATAACGTAGTTGGACCAATAGAAGTACGGTTTAAAAACCGCCGGTGTACCGTAGATGCAATGGTATTGCCGGGAGGTAGTGAGCCTTTGCTTGGTGCAATACCCCTTGAGGATATGGACGTTCTTGTTAATCCATACCGACGGGAATTAATAGTAAACCCAGATCATCCTTACTTTGCGCAAATGAAGCTTAAATAGGCATAACTTAGCCGGGATCTATGGTTGGATAATTTTTTGGATAGACTTTCCTCCTTTGCAATATATTTGATAATTGGCGGGATGCTTTTGTTTCCAGTGGTGGTAATAACTGATAATGTGGATTTTATTTTGAAACCAACCGCAGGGACAGCATTTATCTCAATCCTTTTTTTAGGGCTTGGGGTTTGGTTCGTTTTTTTTATAAATAGGTCTAAACGTGTTTATTACAAAGATTCATCTTTATATATATACAATCTTTTTTCCAGGAATTTTATTATTGTCAATAAAGATAATTGCAGCGTTGAAAGGTTTTTATTTTACGACCCCAACATTTGGAAAATTACCTATTATAATGAAAATAAAGATGCGAAATATGTCTACTTCATCAGGAATCTGCTTTGTGATGATTTTAACGATATAATTGATAAATTAAATTAGTCATCTTGCTAAAACCGTCATTTACTTCAACCTGCCACTGCAACTTCTGCAAATTGCTACTTCCTTCTGTCCTTCCATGAACTATGAACCATGAACTATGAACTATGAACTATGAACTATGAACTATGAACTAAAGCCAACCGCCAACTGCTAACTGCCTACTGCTGTTGTTGCTGCTGCTGAATGATCTCCATATATCGCTGATAACTGTTTTTCGGGGAGTCGGATATGATACTGGTTACATGCGCATCGTGGATCTGGGCCTCGCTATTGCTCAAAACATTTTCATCATCAACAGATACAGCAACTTCCAGCTTATGATTTGATGAGCCTTTGTAGACCCCTTTTACCGGAGAACAATCGGTAAAATTACGGCCGACTGCCAGGCGCACATGGGTTTCGTTGGCGATGCAATTATTGGTAGGGTCGATGCCCAGCCAGCCGTAATCGGGGATATAGGCTTCTGTCCAGGCATGGGTAGCGCCCTGGCCCCGCATACCATTGCGGCTGGTACAAATATAGCCGCTTACATAACGGGCCGGTATTTGTATCATACGAAGCATTTCCATTAAAATATGGGCAAAATCCTGGCAAACACCGGCCTTCAGCTTCCATATTTCATCGAGCTTTGTCTCTACCGTTGTAACGCCCTTTATATATTCAAAATTATCATACACATACCGGCAAAAACGCAGTGCAACCTGGTATGGGGTGTCATCCTTTAAACGTTCACTGTCCACAACCACCCGCAGCTCATTCAAACCTTCAAAGTATTCCTGTTTCAAAAAATCGATATAAGGCACTACAAACTGTAAACGCCTGAGGTCTTCCCACTGGTGGGCCGGAAAAATGTCATTAACCGGCAGTTCGCGGTGTTTGGTAGCCACCCATATTTTTGAGCTAATGGTTAATATGACATGGGGATCGGTATAGGTAAAGCTGCCCACTTCGTTACCGTAATAGTCGATGTGCGTATCAACGAGCGGATTGCCGGTTATGTGAAGCTCCTGCTTTAAAACGTCCTGGTATTCGTCCTTTATCGGGAACAGTATGATCTGGTTAGCGCTGTCGCGCACAGGACCCTCATAAATGTAGCGCGTAATATGTTGTATCTCAAATTCCGGCATATTTTTTATTAGTTAATTTGAAAATTTGGCAATTTGAAAATTTGAAAATGTCTGCATTTTGGATAAAAGATCGCAACATTTTCAAATTAACGCATCTTATAATTATTTCATCTTCAAATTTTCAAATTATCAAATTTTCAAATTATTACGAGTTCGCAAAATAATGTTCATTAAGCGCATTTCCTATTCCATAAAGCTCTTTCCTGATCTGGGTAAGAAACGAGTGCAAACCCTCCTCCCCTATGCTTTTTACCGAACTGTACTTTATCCGGCTTTGCAGCCGCCCGATCCGGAACGACATATCCCTGAAATCATCGTGGTTACTGTCGTGCTTTAACCTGTCGAAATAACGCTGGATATTATTCACCGAATAGATTACCGACCGCGGGAAATCAACATTCAATACCACCTGCTCCAAAATATTTGTGGCTTCAAATCCTTCCCGGTAGGTTTTTAAATACAGTTCGTACCCTCCCAGCGATAGCAGCAGGTGTTTCCAATAACTGGTATCAGTAAGCAGATCCGGGTTTTCATCAATGGAGCCGAACTTCGTATCCAATATATCCACCGACTGTATGGCCCGCTCCAAATACTTGCCTATGTTCATAAAGGCGCGCCCCTCGCCGCGTTCCATCGTGATCTCCACGGTACCGTAATAAAGCATCACCTGTTTTATCAAAACATCCAGCACGCTAATAGGGTCTTCGCGCTGCAAAGCTTTTTCGAGCTTCGGGTCTTTTACGGTATGATAATATTCGTTGAGGCACTGCCATAGGTCCTTGGGGATATGCTCCTGCACGCCCCGCGCGTTTTCCCGCGAAAGCGTAATGATGTTCAAAATAGAATTTGAATTGCTTTTACCTGTAACCATGTACTTCAAAACCGCACGACTGTTATTCCCCAGTCTACCCGTTTCTTCCTCCTCATCTTTTCCCCCAAATATCCTGATCACCGGCTCCCAGGTAAACTCCTGCATCGCGTCCTGCGAAGAGGCGTAATTTATCTTCAGCATCCGCAGCATGCCATCGCTGCGCTCAATATACCTGCTTAACCAGTAAAAACTTGCTGCTACCCTGCTTAACATAGGTTCCCAGCCCCCTCTAAATCTCCCCCGGCAGGGGAGACTTTTGATTTTGTTTTCAAAATAAAATACTTCAACATTCGATATTCAAAATTCATTATTAGATATTAACACCTTTTCCTACAACTGGTACTAATATTTCCTCTGCAAACTGCCTGCTGAAAACTGCAAACTCCTACGCCAGCACCCACGTATCCTTACTCCCACCGCCCTGGGAGCTGTTTACTACCAGCGAACCTTCTTTAAGCGCCACGCGGGTCAAGCCGCCGGGTACAATTTCAATCCCATCCGGCCCGTATAATGCATAAGGCCGCAAATCAACACGGCGGGGCATCAGCTCACCCTGCATATAACATGGCGCGGCAGACAAGCTTATAGTTGGCTGGGCTATAAAGTTACGAGGGTCTTTCAATACCTCCACTTTATATTCTTCAATTTCCTTCTCTGATGCGGCGTGACCCATTAACATGCCATAGCCGCCGCTGCCATTGGTTTTTTTAATCACCATTTGGCTGATGTTCTCAAACACATGTGCGCGTTCGTCCATGTTGCCCAGCTGGTGAGTCGGCACGTTTTTTAGTATCGGTTCCTCATTCAGGTAATAGCGTATCATCTCCGGTACATATACATACACAGCCTTATCGTCCGCCACGCCTGTGCCAATAGCATTCACAATGGCCACATTGCCCTTACGGTATGCGCCCATAATGCCGGCAACGCCCAGCATGCTGCCGGGATTAAACACCAGCGGGTCCAAAAACTCATCATCCACACGGCGGTATATTACATCCACCTGCTGAAGGCCGGTAGTGGTTTTCATATACACTTTATGGTTGTTCACCACCAGGTCGCGGCCTTCCACCAGCTCAACGCCCATTAGGCGGGCCAGCGTAGAATGCTCAAAATAGGCCGAATTGTAAATGCCCGGCGTTAACAGCACAATGGTTGGATTATGTATTTGCCGCGGCGACAGTGCCAGCAGGTTTTTGTATAAAATATTAGGGTATTCCGTCACGCTGCGTACCCCGCATTGCGGCAGCAGATCGGGGAACAGGCGTTTGGTGATCTCGCGGTTCTCCAGCATATAACTCACCCCCGATGGGGTACGCAGGTTGTCTTCCAGCACGTAGAAAGTGCCATCATTGTCGCGGATCAGGTCGATACCCGAAATGTGGATATAAATATCATACGGCACCTCCAATTGGTGCATCTCACGCAGGAAATGCGGGCACGAGTAGACAATATCGATCGGCACAATGCCATCCTTAATAATAAACTGGTTATGGTAAACATCTTTCAAAAACAAGTTAAGCGCGGTAAGGCGCTGCTTGATGCCCTTTTCCACAAAAACCCATTCTTCTGCAGTGATGATGCGGGGAATAATGTCAAAGGGGAATATTTTCTCAATCCCTTCGCCGCTGTTGTATACCGTGAAGGTGATCCCCTGGCTCATGAAAAGCCGTTTGGCTAATTCCTCTTTTTTGTTCAGGTCGTCTGCCGATTCGCCCGAAATATATTCAATTACTTTACGATAATGATCACGGACGCGTGCATCTTCACCATACATTTCGTCCCAAACGCCATTTATGGGATGGTATTTATCAAAATAAGCTAATTCCTGCATAGTGAAAAACCCATTAAATAGAAATTCGACGATCGTTACTTTAAAAACCGTAATTTATGAAGTGTTTTTGTATAAAAACGAATAAATTATCAATTATTTTAGAGAATTTTTAATTAAAAATGAGGTTTGATGGAGATTTGGTAATTTTTAGTAATGAATTCGATGAGGTGTGTTGAGGGAAATTGGTGACAGAGCGGGAAAAGTTGGTGATAGAACTGAAATATATGGAAGGATAATATAATTTGGAGGAAGGTGGTCCTGGTTCCTGGCTCTTGGTTTTTGACCTTTAATTCTTAACTGCTGATTCTTGACTCTTGTTTTTATTATTCATATTTTTTATTAAATTTGATTAGCGATGGCTCCTGTTTTTTGATACGGATAAATACCGTTTTTAAAATAAGAACCTTCAGCATATAATTCCCTCTTTAGTTTTTATTATTCCTAACCATATTTTTATCACTTTGCTATGAATAATACTGCCTCACCTCCCCGGAAATCCCAAACTGCTTTCGCTGATCCAAAGTCGATCAGAAATTTTGCAGGCGCTTCATCAGCGTTGACTATTTTGTTGAATGTGATCATGCTTATATACGCCCAATTACAGCCGGCGGGAATGCCCAACCCTGCTCTGGCCGGTTTGGCAGTCTTTTTATGTTTGGCGTATTCGCTGTCGTTTTTAAAAAAAGACCCTGCTTCGGGCATTCCCGAGTATATCTGGCTCACCGCCTTAAATTCGGCTTTATTGTTTTCCTCCCTAACCGGAATCAACAGTATCCTGAAAAAAGCAGGAGAAGCTTATACCAGTCAAAATACGGCGCAGGCTAGCCCCCAGGCAAATACAGTCCCTAAAGAAACGGCTCTTCGGTATTATGGAAAAACGACAGAAGCATCATTTGGCTTAGGCGATCTTAAAAATATTATTATTCCAAAGCAGGCATGGTTTAACCCGGCGCCGGTCACCACCATCGGGGCCCAAAAAATAAAAGTACAGGCCAATCAGCTTACAACCAAGGCCCTGGAAACCGTTGCCCAAACCGAAGTTTCTATTAACAAAGTGATAGCTGCGCAAAAAGTTTCCAACCAGAATACCGACAGTCTTTCAACTGCGCTGCACAACCTTCGTGACCAATATATTCAAACACTTGCGCAGCTGAGCAGTTACCAGGCTACTATTGCCGATTTGAACCAAAAATTAAAAGCTTGTTCCGGGAGTGTGCCTGCACCAACTAATTTAAGTAACCTGCAAAAGGAAATGGAATCTTCTAAGTTACTGCAGGCCGACCAGCAGCACCAACAAGTACAGCAGCAGCAGGTACAGCAGCAGCAGGTACAGCAGCAGCGGCAGCAACAACAACAAAAACAAATGCAGCTGATACAACTGCAACAACAGCAAGTGCACAGAGTGAAGTACAATATGCAGCAACAAGTGCATTAAAAAAACAAAATTTCAATATCTTTATAAAAATCAATTATAAATAAGTATGAAAACTAAAGAGGACAGCCCTGGGGCACCATTCCCGCCGCCATTGATCTACGCACTCACGTTCCTGCTTTCAATTCTCCTTGAGCGGCTGTTTTACTTATCATCTGCAATCCTGCATACGACCGCGTTAAAATACATAGGCGGCGCTTTTATTTTGATTGCATTACTTTTATCCGTGCCTGCGATCCGCCAATTTGTGAAGTCGAAAAACACCTTAGCGCCCATAAGGCCGGCAAACTCATTACAAACCACTGGCA
Organism: Mucilaginibacter sp.; assembly: GCA_036758125.1. Classification (GTDB taxonomy): domain Bacteria; phylum Bacteroidota; class Bacteroidia; order Sphingobacteriales; family Sphingobacteriaceae; genus Mucilaginibacter. The sequence goes on along the minus strand of DAIOXE010000001.1, from coordinate 423,283 downwards.
TATATGCTACAACCCGTAACCCGATGTACCTGGGGCTCCTATGTTTGTATATTGGATTAATACCTTTACTTGGAAACCTGTGGACTCTGATATTAGTTATTATTGTAATCCTGATAGTAACTGCAGCGGTTATCAAGCCCGAAGAGCGGTATCTTGAAAGACGGTTCGGACAATCATACGCTGCTTACAAATTAAAGGCAAGGCGGTGGGTTTAGTAACCGGACACCCAAAAGGGACCGGAAAAACATCTTTCTGACTTTCGAACAAGTACTTATTCCCGGGCCCTTCTCTATAATTATTCTGCAATTTCGGTAATCAGTGATGTGGCGCCTAACCAGTTTTTTAGTGCGCACTGTTTAAAGGATAATTAACGGGGGTGTAAGGACCGTTTCAAAAGCATTTAACAACAATTGAACTCTTTTTCATTGTGTCCTTCGTGACCTTAGTTGTTAATTTTTAACACAAAGAGCGCAAAGGTTTGACAAAAGACACGAAGATTTAAAATTTATTATGCTGTCGAAGCCAAATCACTATCTTTCCCTGTTCATTCATAATATCATGTACGACATTTGTTGCATAGGGCATATCACATCTGACAAGGTAGTCACCACCAATTCGGTAACGCACATGGCAGGCGGTACAGCCTGGTATTTTTCGAACGCTTTGAGCAAGCTTGATGTCAGTTACTTGTTAGTGACCGTCCTTGGCGCCTCCGAAATGCATTATGTAACGGCGCTGCGCGATAGGGGCATCGAAGTTAATGTGCAGCCCAGCGCACATACCGTTTATTTTGAGAACATTTATGCGCAAAACCAGGACGAGCGCAGCCAAAACGTATTGGCAAAAGCAGATCCCTTTACTATCTCACAAATACAATCGGTAAAGTCAAGGATATTCCACCTCGGCCCTTTGCTGGCCGATGATATTTCTACTGAGCTGATCAAAACCCTGGCGGCAAAAGGCCGTGTAAGCCTGGATGTGCAAGGCTATTTACGTAAAGTGGAAAATTGCAAGGTTTACGCGACGGATTGGCCCGACAAAATAGAAGCGCTGCGATTTATAGACATCCTAAAAGCCGATGAAGCCGAGCTACAGGCATTAACAGGGCAAAAAGAGCCAAGCGAAGGCGCCAAAATGGTAGCCGGCTGGGGTGTTAAAGAGGTGGTTGTCACCAATGGAAGTCAGGGTTCGGTAATTTACAGTGATGGTGTTTTTTATACCATACCCGCTTATAGTCCTCAAAGAATAGTCGACGCTACGGGTTGCGGGGACACTTATATGGCCGGGTACTTATACCGGCGCATAAAAGGCGCAAACATACAGCAGGCAGGCGAATTTGCAGCCGCCATGGCAGGGCTTAAAACAGCATCGTCCGGGCCGTTTATTGGGACGGATAAGGATGTGATGCAATTTTTGGCTTCGAAGTTTGATCAATAGCCTAAGGTCTAAAAACGCATTTTTGTCCCCCTCTCCATAACTCTCAGGAGGGTAACATGTTGCGTTATGTATTTGGTGGAATATTTTTCATATTGAAGCGCGGCTTATAGGACGGGCTTTACTTCGTTTTTTGGGGGTGCATAACGGCCATGTATGGCGACGAGATTGCCTCGCTATTGCTCGCATTGGAATAGGTTTTTCTATTAAAAATGTTTTCCCAATCTCATTGTGAAACACAACTCATAATTCACTAATTCATTCTATATTTACTGTCTCACAAGCAAAGATATGAATAAACGCTGGGCATTAAGGGATGATCCTGATCATGAGGAAGTAAAGACTTTAGCTGCCGCGTTGAATATTGATCCTGTTTTAAGTGCATTGCTGATTAACCGCGGAATCAGAAATTATGAGGATGCCCGTCTTTTTTTTCGCCCGGATGAACTCCATCTGAATGACCCCTTCCTGATGGCGGATATGGAAAAGGCCGTTGTAAGAATAGAGAACGCAATAGCAGCAGGTGAAAAAATATTGATCTATGGCGATTATGACGTGGATGGCACTACCTCGGTATCAGTTGTATACAGCTTCTTTAAAAAAATTTACGACAAACTTGAATACTACATCCCCGACAGGTACATTGAAGGTTATGGTATTTCAACAAAAGGGATCGATCATGCTGTAGAAAACGGATTTAAACTCGTGATAGCGCTGGATTGCGGCATAAAATCCGTGGATAAAATTGCCTATGCAAATAAAAAAGATATTGACTTTATTATTTGCGATCACCATCTGCCAGGTCCGGAACTTCCGGCCGCAATAGCCGTACTCGACCCAAAACGCAGCGATTGCGGCTATCCTTATAAAGAACTGTCCGGCTGCGGCGTCGGTTTTAAACTAGTGCAGGCTTATGCCGAAAAAAATAACATTCCGTTTGAAGAAATAAGCTGTTATTTCGATTTGGTCGCGATAAGCATTGCCTGTGATATTGTGCACATTACCGGCGAGAACCGTGTACTGGCTTATCTGGGGCTGCAAAAAATTAATACAGATCCGTGCATTGGCGTTAAAACATTGATGGAAGTTGCAGGTAAAAGCACGAATTACACCATATCGGATGTTGTTTTTTTGCTCGGCCCCCGTATCAATGCTGCCGGCCGTATCGATGATGCCAAACATGCGGTTGAACTGTTGATCGCTACAGATGAAGAATCGGCTAAAGAAAAAAGCTGGTCGATCAACGTAAAAAACACAGAACGCAAGGGGCATGACCTATCCATCACCGATGAGGCTTTGAATATCATTGATAATGACGAGGTTTTAATAAACAGGAAATCGACCGTAGTATATAATGAGAACTGGCACAAGGGAGTTATCGGCATCGTGGCATCGCGCCTTACTGAAAAATATTACCGGCCAACTATAGTTCTTACCCGCTCAAACGGATACGTAGCCGGTTCGGCACGCTCTGTTTTTGGTTACGACCTTTACGAAGCTTTATGCGGCTGCAGCGATCTGCTTATACAGTTCGGCGGGCACCGGTATGCGGCGGGCCTTACCATGTATCCGGAAAATTTGGAAGCGTTTAAAAACCGTTTTGAAGAGGTAGTGAGCGCTACCATAAAGCCTGAACAATTGATACAGCAGATACCTATTGACGCAGAATTACGTTTAAGCCAGGTAGAACCGAAATTTTTCAGGATATTAAACCAATTTGGACCTTTTGGGCCCGAAAATATGGCGCCGGTTTTCATAAGTAAAAATGTGTATGTTAGCGGCATTGCAGGTTTAGTGGGCGAGAATCATTTAAGGATGGTAGTAATACAGGAAGGCTCCCCCGGCTTTAGCAGCATTGCTTTTAATCAGGGCGAACATCTTTCAAAAATAAAAAAAGACGTGCCTTTTGACATCTGTTATACGATAGAAGAAAATATATGGCAAGAGAGGCGCAGTATTCAGTTGAATATAAAAGGCATTCGATTTACGAATTAAGATTTACGAATTACGATTTGTTTTTGGCAGTCGTATCTGTAAATCGTAAATCGTAAATCTTAATTCGTAAATAAAAAATGATTCTCAGAGCAGAAAACATATCAAAAAAATACAAACAGCGTACAGTTGTAAATGATGTATCCTTTAATGTTTCCCAGGGCGAGATCGTAGGCTTGCTTGGGCCTAATGGCGCCGGAAAGACTACTTCGTTTTATATGATAGTGGGCTTGGTAAAACCTAACGAAGGAAAAATATTTTTGGATGACCGCGATATTACCGGCGACCCGATGTACCGAAGGGCGCAAAAAGGCATCGGTTACCTTGCCCAGGAAGCATCGGTATTCCGCAAACTTTCCGTTGAGGATAATATAAAAGCAGTGCTTGAGATGGGCAGCATGACCAAAGAAAGGCAGGGCGAAAAGCTGGAGCAACTGATAGATGAGTTTAGCCTGCACAAAGTACGGCGAAACCGGGGCGACCTGTTATCCGGGGGTGAGCGCCGCCGTACCGAGATTGCAAGGGCATTAGCCGCCGAGCCTAATTTTATATTATTGGATGAACCTTTTGCTGGTGTCGACCCAATTGCGGTTGAAGAAATACAAGCTATGGTAGCTAAATTGAGACACCGTAATATTGGCATATTAATTACCGACCACAACGTGCAGGAAACTCTTTCGATCACCGACAGGGCCTACCTGCTTTTTGAAGGTAAAATACTGGAATCGGGTGAGCCGGAAGTACTGGCCGCCAATGAGATGGTACGTAAAGTTTACCTCGGTTCCAACTTTGTGCTAAAGAGAAAAGTTTTCGCTCAAACCTAATAGCGTATGACCATTTTTAACTCCGTTTTTACCTGGTTCATGAAAAAGCGTATCCACCAGATAGAGCTTTTTATGAAATACCCTAACGAAGTGCAGGAAGAGTGGTTTGAGCAGCTTGTATCCGGCGCGGAAAATACAGAGTGGGGAAGGAAATACGGTTATAAAAGCATCACCCATCTCAACCTGTTCAAAGAACGGGTGCCTATACAAAATTATGATACGCTAAGACCTTACATAGAGCGCATGCTGAAGGGCGAACAAAACGTGCTATGGCCCTCGGAAATCCGTTGGTTCGCTAAATCATCAGGCACTACCAGCGACCGCAGCAAATATATTCCTGTAAGTGAAGAAGCCCTGGAGGAATGCCATTTTAAAGGAGGTAAGGACCTTCTTACCATATACTTCAATAACCAGCCGAATTCAAAGATGTTTACCGGCAAAATATTAACGCTGGGCGGCAGTTACCAGGTGAGCCAGCTTAGCGCCGATACTTCTTTCGGTGATCTTTCTGCCGTCCTCATGAAAAATTTGCCGCTTTGGGCCGAACTCCATCGCACCCCCCACATGGACATCGCGCTGCTCGAAGATTTTGAAGAAAAGATAGAAAAAATGGCCCATGCGACCAAAGACGTTAATGTTACCAGCCTAAGCGGCGTACCTACCTGGAATATCTTATTATTTAAACGCATATTGGAGATAACCGGAAAAAATAACCTGCTGGAGGTTTGGCCAAACCTGGAACTCTATTTCCACGGCGCAGTTAATTTTACACCCTACCGCGAACATTTTAAAAGGTTAATCCCAAAGGATGATATGTATTACCTGGAGAATTATAATGCCTCTGAAGGTTTTTTCGGAATCCAGGATACACGCGAGCCGGGCGAAATGCTCCTGATGCTGGATTATGGTATTTTTTACGAATTTTTACCTTTGGAGGATATCCATAAAGAAAATCCCCGGACGCTGACGCTTGATGAAGTTGTACTGGATAGAAACTATGCGCCTATCATCAGCACCAATGCCGGGCTTTGGCGGTATATGATTGGGGATACGGTACGTTTTACCTCCCTTTCACCCTTCCGCATACAGGTTACCGGTCGCACTAAACATTTTATTAACGCTTTTGGCGAAGAGTTAATAATTGATAATGCCGAACGCGCACTGGATGAAGCCTGCCGGCAAACAGGAGCCATCATCCGCGAATATACCGCCGCCCCTGTATATTTTAACGGCGACGACTGCGGCGCCCACGAGTGGATCATTGAGTTTGAAAAAAAACCTACAGAATTTGAGCGTTTTGTTGATCTGCTTGATGAAACACTTCGCCGCATCAACTCCGACTATGATGCCAAACGCTTTAAAGACATGGCGCTGCGGCGTCCAATAGTCCGCAAAGCTCCGGCGGGAACATTTTTTAACTGGATGAAAGAAAAAGGCAAACTCGGCGGTCAGCATAAAGTGCCACGACTTGCAAATGACCGGCAATATGTAGATGCGATTTTGAAGGTGATGGAGCTGGTGGGTTGAGGAATTAGTGAATTAGTGAGTTAGTGAGTTAGTGAGTTAGTGAATTAGTGAGTTAGTGAATTAGTGAGTCAGTGAATTAGTGAATTAGTGAGTCAGTGAATTAGTGAATTAGTGAGTTAGTGAATTAGTGAGTTAGTGAGTTAGTGAGTTAGTGAATTAGTGAATGGTTTAACTAATTGATAGCAAGTATAATAGCCAGCGTCATTGCGAGGAACGAAGCAATCTCTGAACTTGCAAATCAATGAACCGGTTTTAGAACTGGAGAGTTGGTTAACCGCCATATATATCTGAAGTTTAATTTAGATTTATACGAATAATACCAGATTTTCTTATTTTTTTTGCCCTAAATTAATTATTAAAGGCTTGTTTTTTAATATAATAGTTATATTTAGCGTATGAAAGCCAACGCCTTATGAACACGAAAATTATTGAAATTGAAAATTTGCAAATAGCATTAAAAGAGATCAATCCGGGGGCAAAAAAAACTGTTTTTTTTATTCATGGTAATTCGGGTTCTACTCATTCATGGGACGACCAATTAACAGATTCTTTATTTTCTGATTATCATTTGATCGGTTTGGACTTGCCCGGGCATGGTGACTCCTCTGCTGCAATTAACCCTTATGAAAATTACAGTATACCGGGAATGGGTAAAATAATGGCCGGAACAATAAAAAAATTTAATTTAGATAATCCCTATATCCTGGTTGGCTTCTCTCTTGGAACAAACGTAGTTGCCGAAATGGTCCCATATCTGAAACCATCAGGCATAGCATTGGTATCAAGCTCGGTTATTGGAGGAGATTATACTTTAAACGAAGCTTTTTTGGACGGTCTAGATACAACAGTTTTCTTTAGTGATGAAGCAACTCCTGAAAGTGTAATGAGGGCAATACAGAAAGCATTTTTTCGTCAGCATAAAAAAATACAGGATGTTCTTATAAATGCTTATAAAACTACAAAACAAGGTTTTAGGCCAACAATGATAAAGACGTTCCAGGATGGCGTGATAAGTGATGAGATTGAACTTTTAAAAAAAGCCGGAATCCCTGTTTTGGTAGTTTTTGGTCAGGACGAGAAAATGGCCAATCCTGATTATTTAGATAAACTGCCCTTTGAAACCTGGAAAAACAAAGTATTTAAATTTCCCGAAGCAGGACATTATGTTCAAATGGACCAACCAGGGAAGTTCAATGAACTTTTATTTGAATATGTTCGGGATAGATTTAAAAACTGAAGATAAAATTTACAACGATCTTAGATTTGACAACTTTCGAAAAGTTGGGATTTTCCATAACGCTTTTTTATCATTGCTTAATAATAGGCGTTCGTAAAGGCTGCTGTCTATTTGTCGCTCTAATTGGCGGGAATTCCAGTTGTTTTTAACGGCTTCAGCTACGTAAAATTCTCTTTTATCGATGTTGTCAACGCTTAAAAGCGTTTTGTAATGAGTCCAACTCAATTGTGTCCGCAGTGCGGACACAATTGGAAAGGTGCGATAAAATTTACGATACCAGTTTAACTGGCGATAAGAAAACCCTGTTCCAAATTCGGGTTGTAGTTGTTCTGAGATAGTTTTAATAAGATGTTTACCATAGTCAGCCCGGTCTTTACCTTCCTGTTCTTCTTCAAAGATACGTCGGCCAATATGCCAATACATAATAGTTCTCTCATTATCTACCAGTAGAATAGCCGTGTCCCTGGCATTATTGATAATTGTTTTAATGTCTGCAACGACCGATTGACCTATGAGCATTATACGTTTAGATGCATATTAAATGAGGGTAATAATTGTAAAACTACAAAGAAAGTTTAGCTTAAAGAAGCTTCATGACTTTATACAGACACCCATCCGACCATTTCCCAAAGTTTCACCGCCTCTACCGCTTCTTTCACATCATGCACACGCAAAATATTAGCGCCTTTTGTTAAAGCTAAAGTATTTACAACTGTTGTGCCGTTTAACGCTTCATCGGCTGTTACTCCAAGCGGTTTGTAGATCATTGTTTTGCGGGATACGCCAACAAGTATCGGCAATTGCAGCATCTTGAAATCCTGCAGCCGGTTCATCAAAGTATAACTAGCTTCGGCTTTTTTTGCAAAGCCGAAGCCAGGATCAATTATTACATCATGCACGCCCAACTGTTTTAACTGATGGTATTTGTCAACAAAATAATCATAAACTTCGGCAAATACGTTGTCATAATGCGCCTGTTTAAGCATATTTTGCGGCGTGCCTTTCATGTGCATCAAAATATAAGGCGCTTGCAGCCGGGCAACGGTTGCAAACATATTCTCATCCAACCGTCCGCCGGAAATATCATTAATGATGTGTCCTCCAGCCTTTATAGCTGCCTCTGCCACCTTTGAGCGGAAAGTGTCTATCGATAAAACAGCATCCGGAAAACGTATTGCAATGGCTTCAACTACGGGCAGCAGGCGGTCAGTTTCTTCCTGTACCGAAATATCATCAGCATTAGGTCGCGACGAGTATGCACCCAGGTCTAAAAAATTGGCGCCTTCATCCTGCATTTTTCCAGCTTGTTGTAAAGCTTCCTCGATGCCCTGTTTCCTGCTCCCTGCAAAAAAAGAATCGGGCGTAAGATTAATAATACCCATAACCTTCGGGCTGCTTAAATCAATAAGCCTGCCGCCTGCATTTAGCGTTGCCTTTTTCCGAAAAAATGTATCTTTCATTTGTTGTAAGGTTGAAAAGTTGTAATGTTGCAATGTTGTTTTATTTGTTGCTAACTTTCCAACATTACAACATTACAACTTTCCAACAATATGAGGAAATTGAATAATAAACCCGCCGCATGGTGGCTTTGGGCTTGCAGGATATTTGTGGGATTGCTTTTTATTTTTTCCGGTCTCATCAAAATAAATGACCCGCTTGGCTTTTCGTATAAGCTGCAGGAGTACTTCGAAGTTTTCCATATCACTTTTTTAAATGCTTTTGCACTTATTATTGCCATCATTTTATGTGCGCTGGAGATCATACTGGGTTTTGCCTTGCTCATCGGCGTACGCGCGGTAAAAGTTGCATGGGGCTTGCTGCTGCTGATTATTTTCTTTGCCTTTTTAACATTTTACTCAGCATATTTTCAGGTGGTGCAAACCTGCGGTTGCTTTGGCGACGCCATACCGCTAACACCATGGCAGTCGTTTAGTAAAGACCTGATTTTGCTGCTGTTAATACTGGTATTATTTTTTAACCGCAGAAAGATACAACCGCTGCTCACCGCTAAAACAGGGGACAAGCTTTTGCTTATTTCAGCTGTAATAGCGGTTGGACTTGGTCTTTATACTTATAATTTTTTGCCGGTAATTGATTTTTTGCCGTACAAGGTTGGCGCTAATGTTTTGGACGAAATGAAAACCCCGCCCGGCGCAAAACCTGATGAATACGAGCTCACCTATCATCTTAAAAATAAAAAAACAGGCGCGACGAAAGTGATGAACAACACCGATTATCTCAGCAGTAATATCTGGAAAGATAACAACTGGGCAGTAGTTGGCCAACCTGAGAGCCGTTTAATAAAAAGGGGCTTTACCCCGAAAATACGCGACCTTAGCATTTCAGATGCGCAGGGGAATGATTATACAAAGGAGCTATTGTCGAACCCTTTTAATAACGTGATAATAGTGGCTTATGACCTGCGTAATACCAATGAGGACGCTATCGACCGTTTGAATGCGCTTGCTATAAACCTTTCTCAAAATTTTAATACACGCACCGTTTTGCTTACCTCCAATTCAGCACAATTTGCACAGGCATTCAGTAAACAGCACCATTTGGTTTTCGAAATTTTTTATGCCGACGAAGTGCCTTTAAAAACGATGATAAGGGCAAACCCAGGCGTTTTTTTACTTAAAAACGGAACGGTCGTTAATAAATGGCATTACCATTCTATTCCGAATTATGATGAACTGGTAAAACGATATTTTCAATAATAAATTGACTACTTTTATTTTATGAAGATTACAAAGCTGGAGTTAAAGAATTTTAAGCGTTTTGAAGATTTGACCATTGATTTAACCTCGCTGGGTGAACCTGCTAAACTAGTTTTGTTGATTGGGACAAATGGTTCTGGAAAGTCTTCAGTTTTTGACGCGTTCGGAATTGTTAATAAAATAAGTAGGAATGAGGGATTAAACGTAGAACCCTACTATTATAAAGATCCAAACAACAATATATTTGAAGTTCAGATTATTACAGATAGAAAAAATCAATCTGGTGAAAATTTGCAAGCCAAATTAATTTCTAATAAATTACATCAAGGACTGAAGTATGATTCTTTCTATGGAAGGACTAGCGTTCGGCAAGTACCAAAGTTAACAAGAACTACATTAGGACAAGGAAATGTTTCTTTTGAAAACGACTCAGATCGTCCACGAACGTTTATTGAGCGCGATAACCGATTTGAAAATGATATTGAAAAAGTAGCATCTTTAATTTTGACCGATGTTTTTAATGGAGATATCTCAACTGCGCAGATCAAAGAGAGCTATGTAAACCCTTTAAATAGGGCATTTGAAAACATCTTTGGAATTGAAGAAAGTAATAGAATTAAGTTAGTTTCCATAAAGCCACCATTAGAAGGCAAAACTGCTGAAATTTTATTCGAAAAAGGCAATTCAAAAATACCTTATGATTTTTTAAGTAGTGGTGAAAAAGAAATTTTTAATATCTTACTTAATCTACTTACACGCACTGAATATTTTCAGGATACCATCTATTTCATGGATGAAATAGATTTGCATTTAAATACTCTTTTGCAAAAAAACCTACTTAGAGAAATCACCGAAAACTGGATACCTGACAATTGCCAGTTATGGACAGCCAGCCATTCATTAGGGTTTATTGAATATTCAAATGAGGCGGCAAATGCGGCGATCATTGATTTTGACAATCTGAATTTTGATGTGCCACAGGTTATAACACCATCGCCAAAAAATAATTTTGATGTGTTTGAGATTGCTGTAAGTAAGGATTTTTTGTCGAAGGTTTTTGAGGATAAGAGGATTGTTTTTTCGGAAAACTCTGATACGCCATTATATAACAATCTAAACATAGTAGGTACAATTTTTTTCAATGGGCAAAATAAAGCTGACGTATTTCATAAAGCTAAGAATAACCCGAGTTATAATGGAATGATCGACAGGGACTATTTGACGGATGAGGAACGAACAGATCTCTTACAACGGTATAAAAACTTATATATCCTTGATTATTATTCTATTGAAAACTATTTGTTTCATCCAGATAATTTGGAAGAATATTATAAAGGTATCGGCAAGGAATTCAATAAGGAAAGTTATTTAAATTCAATTAGAATTGAGAGGAAGACAGCAAGGGATAAAATATTAATGGGTCTTGCAGTTGCAAGGGATAGTTATCCATTTTATAGAGAAGGTGAAAATGTTGCAAAGCTAAAAGCAATCAGAGGCAGTAATCAGTTAATCCTTCAAATGTTCGATAGTGAAGATTTTGAAACTTTTTACAAGGTTTTTCCCGCAAAGGATTATGGAACAGGAATTAAAGAAAGGCAAAATTTAAATCCGGTTGATTTGGCCAAAACCCAGTGGTTTAATGATAAGATTGTTGGGGTATTAACAAAATGATCAGTTACCTCATCCGCAAGCTATTTTATGGCGCTGCAGTAATGCTGGGCATAGTGTTAGTTGTATTTTTTCTGTTTAATATACTACCGGTAGATCCCGCTAGGATGACACAAGGGCAGCGTGCAGATGTGCAATCACTGCAAGCTATACGCAAGGAATTTGGGCTGGATAAGCCTGTACCGGTGCAGTTTATTTATTATATCAATGACCTGTCGCCTATAGGCATCCACCTTAAAACCAGCGAAGAACAGCAGCGGTATCATTACATAAAACTCTTACCAGTTTCTGCCGATAGAGTGTTAGCCCTAAAATGGCCTTACCTGCGGCGGTCGTACCAAACACGCAGGGAAGTGGCCTCGCTGCTGCTGGAAGTAATACCAAATACGCTGGTGCTGGCTACGACTGCTATGCTGTTTGCGATCATTATCGGCGTGTTTTTAGGGGTGATAAGCGCGGTGCATCAAAATACCTGGATAGATAAAGTAGCTTTGGCCTTCTCAACTTTGGGTGTATCTGCACCTTCGTTTTTTGCCGGAATAATCATCGCCTGGATATTTGGTTTTGAGTTGAGTAAGTATACCGGCCTCAATATGTCGGGCAGTTTACGTACCTACGACCCGTTTAAGGGAGAAGTTGTCACCTGGCGAAACCTGGTATTGCCCATGGTTACCCTCGGCCTGCGTCCGCTTGCAATTATTATGCAGCTTACCCGTAATGCTATGCTCGATGAATTAAGCAAGGATTATATCCGCACGGCAAGGGCGAAAGGCCTAAGTGAAAATGCCATTATTTATCGTCATGCCTTAAAAAATGCCCTGAACCCGGTTATTACGGCTATTGCCAACTGGTTTGCCTCACTACTGGCAGGTTCGTTTTTTGTTGAATACGTATTTGGTTATAATGGCCTCGGTAAAACCACAGTTGATGCGCTCGAAATGTCGGATTTCCCAGTGGTGATGGGTTCCATCCTGTTTATTGCCTTTATTTTTGTGGTGATCAATATTTTGGTCGATATTATTTATGTTTGGGTTGACCCGAGGGTGAAGCTTTCTTGAGTTCATAGTTGATGGTTCATAGTTTATGGCCGGAAGATTATAGTCCATAGTCGATGGTCGATAGTCCATAGAAGGATTGGAGTTTTTAATAATGAAAAATAAAAAAGTGCCTTTAAACGGTAATTCAGAACCTGTCTCTGGTGGGTTGGGGGTAATTTTTCTGATCGGTTTTATGGGTTGCGGAAAAACTACTTTGGGGCGTAAGCTGGCTTCGCGGCTGGGCTATGAATTTATGGACCTCGACCATATCTTTGAAGCGCAGGCGGATATGACGATCGCTGAATATTTCTCCAAATATGGCGAAGATGCCTTCCGCAAACTGGAATCAGAAGTCTTAAAACAAACAAAATATCCTGCAAATGCCGTGGTTTCTACCGGCGGTGGGTTACCTTGTTTTTTTGATAACATGGACTGGATGAATGCGCACGGCAAAACGGTGTATATCAAATTATCGGCCAAAACCTTAGCCGACAGGCTTGAAAACGAAAAGGATAAACGGCCTGTGTTACTTGAGCATAAAGGGGATGACCTGGTTGCTTTTATTGCCAGTAAATTAGAGGAACGGGATAAGTTTTACATTCAAGCTTCCGTTATTGCTGATGGTTTGAGCTTGACGACGGAGAAAGTAAGGGAGTTGTTAAATTTTAAGGCCATCTAACTGAGGTTCATCCATTTCTTAACCTTTTCCAAAATTCCTCGGACGAAATAAGACGGCCATTTTCTTCGTCTTCTATGCCTTCGTTAATGTGTTGTTTTTGTGCATCAGATAGATTTTCCCACCAATCCTCATCCGAATTTGAAGTTCTTAGGCTATCTAAAACCGTAAGCATATTTGCGTCTGAGAGCTGATTAATCCAAGCAATTAGATTTGATTTTGTTTCTTTTATTTCAGTAATAGACATACTCGAATCGTTTATCACAAATTTAATCATTCTACCTCAAATAAACTGCATCCTCTTCACCTTCTTCATCCAATACAACATCTACATGCTCTTTTAAAACAGTTGAAAGCGCCATTCCGGCGTAATCAGTAGTCATCGGGAAACTTTTGTGGTTGCGGTCAATCAAAACAACTGTACGGAGTTTTTTTAGCGGCACATCCCTGAAAACGCCAAAACCATAAGCCAGTGTCCTGCCGCTGTTCATTACATCGTCAACCAAAATAACAACCTTGTTGCTGCAGTCATGCACATTAAAATCTACATGGGCCTTTAAGCTGGTACTTTGCTTATCAAGTTCAATACCGACCAGTTTGCTTTTAAACGGGGCGATCTCATCAAGTACATTTTTAATTCTGTGGGCAATTTTATTGCCGCTTGGTAAAATACCGGCAATTATGATTTCATCTTCTTCCAAATTATCTTCCAGTACCTGGTAGGCTATACGGTCGATCTTTTGCTGAATTTGCTGCTGGTTTAATATAAGGAGGTGCTGCATTTTGTTGTTGTAATGTTGAAAAGTTGGAATGTTAAAACGTTGCAAATTAAATTCATTCGTAAAGATAACAACTTTGCAACATTTCAACATTACAACAAAAAAACAACTTTACAACATTTCAACATTTCAACATTTCAACTTTACAACAACTATTCCTTCACATATGGATAATAAATAAAGTTGGCCCCTTCGGGCACAACCACAAAAACGCACATAAAATCATTAGGGTTTTTATATGATTTAATGAAGCGTTCCTTTAATATTTCTTTTATTACGCCTTTTTCTACAAATTCTTCAAGTGTTGAAGCGTGGATGCTCCATTCCGTATTCAGGTCGTGGCGGTCGAGGATCAGTTCGCCTAATTTTAGCTCGTGCTGGTGTGCAATAAATATAGGGTAGTTAGAAAGCCCTTCCACCATAATTTCAATTGCAACCTCCCTGATGGATTCATTAAAAAACTTCAGATCCGTTTCCAGGCTTACCAGCGGACTCTCTTTTTTACTTTCCTCGTTACTTTTCTCTTCGTGAATCACAGATTTATTTGATTTTTTTGATTTCACTGATTTTTAATTTCGTCATTTATTTATTTGATCATGTTTTCGGCTATGGACTATCGACCATTGACCATGGACTAAAAACTTTCGCCCATGAACCATGAACTATCGACTATGAACTTTTCAATACCAGCAATACCACATTCTCCACATGCTGCGTGTGCGGGAACATATCCACCGGCTGAATTTTTACAGTGTCATATTTGTCCTTTAATACCAGCAAATCACGGGCCTGGGTTGCAGCATTACAGCTTACATATACAATTTTTTTTGCTTCGATTTCCATCAGTCGGTTTACCACATCAGGATGCATGCCTGCCCTGGGCGGATCGGTTATGATTACATCCGGTTTGCCATGTTCAGTTACAAAATCGGCTGCCAGTATATGTTTTATATCCCCGGCATAAAATTTTGTGTTAGTGATGTTGTTGATGGCCGAGTTGATCGTCGCATCTTCAATAGCCGCTGGCACATATTCAATACCTATAACCTCGCGCACTTGCCCTGCGATAAAATTGGCAATGGTGCCGGCGCCGGTATAAAGATCGTAAACCAGCTCATCGCCTTTAAATTCAGCAAAGTCGCGCACTATTTCATAAAGCTTTAATGCTTGTATGGAATTGGTTTGATAAAATGATTTCGGTCCGATACGGAACCGGATGCCATTCATCTCCTCATAGATATAGCCTTCACCTCTATAAATCTGTACTTCCTGGTCGAAAATGGTATCATTCTTTTTTTGATTAATGATGTATAGCAGCGAAGTTATTTTTGGGAATTTTTTGTCGATAAAACCCATCAGTTTGTTTACCTCATCTTCATCCGCATAAGCGCAAACTACGATCACCATGGTTTCACCGGTTGAAGAAGTCCGTACAACCAGGTTACGCAGCGCCCCGCTATGCGCTTTCAAATCATAAAAGCTATAGTCCTGCTGTAACACAAATTCGCGGATGCTGTTCCTTAAGCTGTTTGATGGTTCAGCCTGGAGGTAGCAGTGCTCAATATCCAGTATCTTATCAAAACGGCCAGGGATATGAAAGCCAAGCGCATTCATATTCAATACTTCGTCAGTTCGGTTTTCGCCGTCATTCAGCCAGCGCTTATTGCTGAATGTGTATTCCAGCTTATTGCGGTAATATTTGTCGGCCGGCGAAGCTATAATGGGCAGCATACCGGTAACATCTATCTTAGCTATCCGCGTTAAAGCATCCGCTACTGATTTTTGCTTGAATTTTAATTGTGCCGCATAGGTCATGTGCTGCCATTTGCAGCCGCCGCAGGTGCCGAAGTGGTCGCAAAAAGGTTCTGTACGGTATTCAGAGGGGTGTTTTAGTTCAACTATTTTGCCTTCGCCAAAGTTTTTTTTGCTGCGGTATACCTCTACATCAACTATATCGCCTGGCACCGCTTTATCAACAAAAAGCACAAGATCATCTGCCTTGCCCACGCCTTTGCCTTCTTCGGCAATATCAATTATGATAACATTTTCAAAAAACCTTTTCTTAGCAACTTGATTCATCAGCCTGCAAAGTTAATGTTTTAGTTTTAGTTGTTGGAAGGTTGGAATGTTGCAAGGTTGGAATGTTGTTATAAAAGTTGTAAGGGTTGTAGAGGTTGTAAAGTTGGAAGGTTGGAATGTTGGAATGTTGGAATTTTACAAGTACCGCGCTCCGCAGTCCACTCCGCAGTCTGTGTCCTCACAGACTGCTGCTTTTTTGCGGGCAAATTGACATCAGCGGTATTTTACCCTAATTCTGTTACAAAAATCAATTAAAATTACCCTAATTCTGTTACAAGCCGCGGCATTGAGAAGAATGCACAATAGAGTTTTCTCCGTCTTTTGAAAGTCGGTAAACCGTAAAAAGATTCGCAATCAAATGAACATATTTAATACAGATTCCCAAAAATCGTCCGATTCAATTTCTTCAATATCAAACTGCTCATCAATCATGTCTGAAAACTCAATTAACTCGTCGCTCATGATAAAAATGCTTTAATGATACAAATTAAAGTATTTATATACCAAAAACCAAATCGGTATTGTGAAAATTATTTGATAAGTTATAAACCTCTGTGACCTTTGTGTCTCCTTTGTGCCCTTTGCGGTAAAAATTAATCACTGAGTTCACAAAGGATGCACAAAGGTCACAGAGAATGGTTCTGGTTTCTGATGATCCTCATGTCAATTAATGCCTGTCCCAGTTAATCTTCCTCGAAAAATACATCAGCATAGCCACAATAATAAATAGTGCACTGCTGCCAATGATCAGGGCGAAATCTTCTAACTGTATAATCACGTAAATGAAAATATAGAACACTGATAAAATAAAACCGAAAAGCAAAGCTGCGTTCCTGTTTTTAAGCAATGAGCCAATAAATGTCATTATTAGTACTATAGTAGCTACTGATGCAACTAAGTAAGCCATTGTGAAACCGATCTGTTCTGAAAATGATAGCAAAAGTGAGTAATAGATAATCATTGCTGCGCCTATCAACAGGTAATTAAATACATGTATTTTTTGTTTGCGGATAACTTCCGTCAGAAAAAGTGAAATAAACGTAAGCATGATGATCAGCAGGGAGTACTTGCTGGTACGCATGGTTTTTTGATACTGGTCAACAGGCAGGCGTAATTTTACGCCAAATGTTGCATCCTGCCGTTTTTTCGGATTATTTAATATCGAATTGTCCCCGGTCCATTGTTGCGGGTACGGTCGGTTATAGTACAGCATCTTCCACTTGGCTAAAAAACCTTTGTTATTCACTATCCGGGTATCGGGCAGGTAGCGTCCGTCAAAGCTTGGGCTGCTCCAATCGCCGCTTGCTTCCACATTGGTTGTTTTGCCCAGGTGTAAAAAACTTAGCTCCTGGCTCCCTTTTAAATCCAGTGAGTAATTAAAAGATGCTTCACTGCCTTTCAAGGCTGAAAGATCGACGGCTGCCTGTAATCCATTGGTAAACAGGGTATCCCCTGTAAAAGTAGGTTCGGCTGTCGAACTTTGCCCTGCTGCGTTTACGACCGGGTTAGTTTTTAAGCCTTTGAGATCGGAAATACTAAAGGTAATTTTGGATTTATTCAGGAAAAGCTGATCGGGTGATATGTTAAGCGCATTCAGGTCTGCCTTTGCAAAATTACCCGATACCCTTACTAAAGTATTGTATACCACTACATCATATATTCCCCGGTGCAGAATTTCGGTCTTTAATTCTGCTTTGACATGCAGGTCATCGGGCAGGATGTATAAGTTTTCGACTATATCTTTTTCCTTTTCCTTTTGTTCAGCATCAAGGTATTTTATATGTTTTTGATAAGGAATGATCAATACCGGCCCGACTATCAGCTGGCTGCCCGACCATTTATCGGATACATCCTGCATCATTTCCTGCTGCCTGCCTGCGCGTTCATTGATCAGGTTTTCGATTAGTGTAGATGGGATAAGAAGCACTAATATAAGTGCTCCAATGAAAATTAATTTAACGGTTACCGACTCCTTGAGCCAATCCATTAAGCCGCGTTTTTGTTCTGGTTGTTCTATCATGATTGTTTGTTTAAAAGTACTTTGTATTTCAAAGTCAATGTATAAAAAAATTTAGTTCAGGTTTACCGCGTCAGCTTTAAATGAGCGTATCAAAAGCACACAATTGGTAATCAAAAGTGCCATTAACGCCACGTAAGAAATTTTTTCATAAGTTGTGCCGGAGAATCCTGAGTCAATGGCGTTGTAGGTGACCCACAAAACAAAAAGGATATTGCCTGCGATAGCGCCATACTTTAAAAGGGTGATTAATGCTGTTTTCATATCTGTTTAATTTTGCTGTTTTATGAATTAGTGATTTTTTGCTGTTTTATTAATTTTTCCAAAGCATCCAAATGCTGTTTAAAAGCGACTTCCCCTTTTTCGGTCGATTCATAGGTAGTATTAGGCTTACGGCCCAGGAATGCTTTATGTACCACAATATATTCCTCCTTCTCCAGCGCTTTTAAATGCGATGCCAGGTTACCATCGGTTGTATCCAGTAATTCTTTAAGGGAATTAAAGTCGTACCAGTCATTAACCATCAGCACACTCATAATCTGCAACCTTAAACGGTTCTCAAAAGCTTTATCAAGTTTATCAAAGGGGACTTTCACTTATCGTATTTTAAGTACATCAGGCTGCCGTAAATGATATGCAGCACACCAAAACCAATCGCCCAAAATAACAATCCATAACCGGGTAAACAAGCGGCGATTAGGCCTATTACTATTTCACTTAGTCCGAGGTATTTTACATCGTTAAATGTAAAATTACTTGCGGCAACTAATGATAACCCATAAAAAACCAGGCATGAAGGAGCAATCAAACCATAATGTCCTCTAAAAAGGTGTATCAACACCAAAGCGCCTCCGCTCACAAGGGGAACAGCCATATTGAAAAGAAGCAGGCGGCTGGTGTTGCTCCATACAGGCTGTCCTTTACGTTTTGCTTTGCGGATGGATAGCAAAATTGCAGTGCCGACAGCGGCAATAAGCACTAAAAGGGCTATAATTAATAAAGGTGGAATGATGATCTTAATATAAAAACCACCAGAAATAACGTTAGATTGCGACTGTGTTGGTTTAAGAGGAATGCTTGGGTTTGAATTGGGAATATCGCCATAATGAAAATAATAGGCTAATCCTGCCCCAATCAGCGCATAAACACCGGCCAATATCCCTGCTAGCCCGCTCAGGGATATAAACTTCGATGAGCGTTCCATCATGCTGCGAATGGAAACTAACTCATCTTCGATTTCTTTTTCTTTCACGTAAAAGTACTTTGTTTATCAAAGTAAATTATTATAAATTTGATTTCAAAATATTTAACACGATTTATTTGATTTAAGCAGGATTTGCTTGATTTAAAAAAATGGAAACAACAATGAAAAAAATATTTATAGGCTTATTGGCTGTGCTGGTAAGTACTATTACCTTTTATTTTATGTATGGCTGGTATGATGTATTTCCCTGGGCGGTTGCTGCTTTGATCATAGGATATACTAGCAAAAGCCGCCGCGACAGTATAATTAACGGGGCCATATTTGGTTACCTGGTGTTCCTGGTATATATCTTTTTAGGCTATAATGGTAAAACCGATGTGGCTGCTATGTTTCATTTCATCCTTTTCAATGTGTTTTTCAGCCTGGTTGGTGCAATTGCGGGAATTGTTGGAGGGTTAATTGGTTATTTGATTAAGGCAAAATTGGCAAAATTATGATGATGCCATATTTGATGCAATCTCAAAAGTGAATGAACAAAATTCTGAACCAAATAATATTTTGTTTTCTTTAAAGTTTGGAGTGAATTTAATTTAGCTTCTTTTTTGGTTAAATTCTTTCGAGACAGGCTCTTAAATAAATCCGAAATCGAAATTCCGAAATCCGAAATCAAACAGTTATCGCCGCCTTAACCAAATAAGGCAAAATCTCTTTCTGAAAAGACACAAAATTCTTACGCACATCCGAGTCGCTGACGGAGGTAAAGGCAAAGCTAAAAACAATGCTTTTACTGCATTTTATTAAAAAACGCAGGCGCTGCAAATAACTTTCGTGCTTACGTATGCCGCTAAGCTGCGAGAATGCATTCACCAGCATTTCTTCCAGCTCATTGGAAAGGTTTTTTAGAAAAGCTTGTGAGTTGGCTGATTCGCGGATAAAATCCCAGCCGATAAATTCGTTGCACACGGTGTAGCTGAGGCGGCATGTTTTCATGATGAGGGTGTTTAAATGCGCCTCTTCATCTTCTTCTGTTGTATTGCTGTGGATCAGGTCGTTTACGCTCGCCTTAATATAATCCATCAGCAAAGAGTGTAAAACATCTTCTTTACTGTCAAAATACTTATAAATAGTGGCTTTAGCTATTTTGGCTTTTTTGGCAATTTCGTTAACGCTGGTCTTGTGATAACCGAATTTCCGAAACAGGTCCTGTGCAGCCTTTTTAATGCTTTCTTTTATTTTATCAGCTTCCATGTATGATTCGGGGACAAATATAGTGAATTGGTGAATAGTGAGTGGTGAGAAGTGAGTGGTTGATTAAGTGAGTGGTTGATTAAGTTTTTTTTTGAAGACCAAATTAATTGAGGTTTATCAAAATAATAACGGCTGCCATCTACTACTGCTGCTACTGCCAACTGCTACTGCCACTTTTCATTCACAACTCACTACTCACCACTAACCAATTCAATTAGAAATATAGAGCTCAAAATTGCTGACATCAATGTTGTACGATTTAAGTGACCGGGTGGCAGGCGCTTTTACAGGGCTGCCGTCAAACAGTGAAAATTTCGACCCGCTGCATGGGTCGGTACAAGTAAAGTTTCCGGGATCGAGGGTTACTGCGCAACGATTTTGGGGCATGTAGCTGCTGCAGCGATCATAAGCAGCATAGGTGCCGTCTGCTTCCCGATAAAGTATTATGCCTGCAACACCGCCGCCTATCAAAGCCGCACCACCGGGAACCTGCAATGCGCTCACCCGCGGATCGTTGATCGCTATCTGAATATATACCGCAACGTTGGGAATAACATCGCCGCTTTTGCCGCATGACAAGAAAGTTAATGTTACTGCTATCAGCAGTATTATTTTCTTCATATGATCTCTGTTTTAAATTGCTTTAAAAAACGAACGTCGTTCTCAGAGAATAAACGCAGATCGCGTATAACATATTTTAAGTTGGCGATTCTTTCTATGCCCATCCCAAAAGCAAAGCCGGTAAATTTCTTGCTGTCGATATTACAATTTTCCAAAACGTTGGGGTCAACCATGCCACAGCCTAAAATTTCTACCCAGCCGGTGTACTTGCACATGTTACAGCCCGATCCGCCGCAAATGGTGCAGGATATATCCATTTCGGCTGATGGCTCTGTAAACGGGAAATACGAGGGCCTGAAACGTACTTTGGTACCTTCGCCAAAAAGTTCTTGCACAAAGTGATAAAGGGTTTGTTTCAGATCGGCAAAGGATACATTTTCATCAATATACAAACCCTCTACCTGGTGAAAAAAGCAATGCGCCCGTGCGGATATAGCCTCATTACGGTAAACCCTGCCCGGCATAATGGCCCGGAACGGCGGGGTGCCGCTCTCCATCATCCGCACCTGCACCGACGAGGTATGTGTCCGCAGCGCAATATCATCCTTACCATTATTTTTTTCGATAAAGAAGGTATCCTGCATGTCCCTCGCCGGGTGATCTTCGGGGAAATTAAGGGCCGAAAAGTTATGCCAATCGTCCTCAATTTCAGGCCCTTCTTCAACAACAAAGCCCAGGCGTTTAAAAATATCAATGATCTCCAGGCGGACCAATGAGAGCGGGTGACGCGAACCGAGGTTAAATCCTTCTCCAGGCAAAGTGAGGTCGATTTCGGATTTCGGATTTACGATTTTGGAATTAAGATTTTCCTTGAGCTGGTTGTATTTCGCCTCGGCAAGTTGTTTAAATTCGTTAAGTACTTTGCCGAAAGTCCGTTTTTCTTCTGGGCTTACGGTTTTAAACTGTTCAAACAGGTCCTTAATAATTCCTTTGGTGCCTAAAAACTTTATACGAAACGTTTCCAGTTCATCAGCATTAGCGGGTGAAAAAGAATTGATCTCGGCGGTATATTGGTCTATTTGGGTTTGCATTTATAAAGTTCTTAAAAATTGTTCGGCTGTTAAAACAGAGATAGTTGAATGTCGATAGTCTTTAGTGTTCCTTGTAATAATGGCATCGCATTTATATCTTTCGGCTATGAAGAATTGAATTGAATCTTCGAAATCAGTAAACGTACTGTTCAATGCTAAACTTATTATATCACCTTCAAATGGCAGGATATTAATGAAGTTTACCAGTGTTTTAATGCCCTTTTTTGCTATTGAGTTACTTGTTTTTCTTGACAATATATAATTAATATTAGCTACCACTAATGCAGAAGTGCTTACCTTAAAATTTTGACTTATGCTTTCATTTATTAATGTTTGTGAATATTCCGAAAATGGTTCACTTTTTAGTAGCCAATCTAAAAGTACATCAGAATCGAGAAACAAGTGTTTATAGGTCATATCGCTCCTTGAAATACTCATATCTCATATCATCATAGGTTGTACCCTCGGGATATTTACCTTTTAAAATGCCCGTCAATGCCAAAATATCAGGATGGATTGGGTTATCTTTAAATTTTTCAAGCACTGAATCTTTTTGTGGCTTTTTTTTGGAAACGTCTTTTATATAATTCTTGAACAATTTAGAAACACTTGTATTGTTCTCTGAAGCATAGCTTTTTGCCATTTCAATAAATTCAGGTTCCATGCTTAAGGTTAATTTTGAATGTGCCATAACTCTTGTATTTATACGTACAAATATAAAAAAATTATACGTATTATTTAAGGACTTCTAATTCTTTTCCAACCTTGCTAAAGGCGGCAATAGCTTTATCCAAATGCCCGGTATTATGCGCTGCCGATATCTGCACCCTGATACGCGCCTTTCCCTGCGGAACCACCGGGTAATAAAAACCGATCACATAAATGCCTTCGTCAAGCATTTTAGCGGCAAATTGCTGGGCAAGTTTTGCATCATAAAGCATCACCGGAACGATAGGGTGTACGCCAGGTTTAATATCAAAACCGGCATCGGTCATCTTTTTGCGGAAATATTGGGTGTTGCTTTCCAGCTTATCGCGAAGGTCGGTTGTTTCGCTCAGCATATTCAGCACAGCTATCGATGCCCCGGTTATTGATGGCGCAAGCGTATTTGAAAATAAATAAGGGCGCGAACGCTGGCGCAGCATATCAATGATCTCCTTGCGGCCAGATGTAAATCCCCCTGACGCGCCGCCTAATGCTTTACCCAGCGTCCCGGTAATAATATCAATCTTACCCATAACACCATGGTGCTCATGCGTACCCCGGCCTGTTTTACCTATAAAACCCGAACAATGGCTGTCATCGATCATTACCAAAGCATTATATTGTTCAGCCAAATCACATATCTTATCCAATTGGGCAATGGTGCCATCCATGCTGAATGCGCCGTCGGTTACAATTATGCGGTGACGGCAATCCACAGTAGCTTTTAGCTTTTCTTCCAGGTCGGCCATGTCGTCATGCTTGTACCGCTGGCGCTGGGCTTTGCATAAACGCACGCCGTCAATGATGGAAGCATGATTCAATTCATCGGAGATAATGGCATCCTGTTCATTAAATAATGGCTCAAAAACACCGCCATTGGCATCAAAAGCCGCGGCATATAATATGGTATCTTCAGTTCCTAAAAACTCCGCAAGCCTTTTTTCCAGCTCTTTATGAATATCCTGTGTGCCGCAGATAAAACGTACAGATGAAAGTCCGTAACCGTGCGTATCCAACGCTTCTTTTGCTGCGGCGATTACTTTGGGATGAGATGAAAGCCCGAGGTAGTTGTTGGCGCAAAAGTTAATCACATGTTTACCCCCCTCAACTACAATCTCTGCACCCTGGGGAGAAGTTATTATTCTTTCCCTTTTATACAAACCGGCGTTTTCAATATCGGCAAGTTCCTGCTGTAAAACAGGCTTTAATGTGTCATACATGGTTATAGATTTTGGACGGGCAAAAGTACGAGTAATTTCGGATTTCGGAATCGTTTTGATTTCGGATTTCGGATGTTGGATTTCGGATTTAGAGTTTAATGCAATACTTTCTTCATTAAATCCGAAATCGTAATTCCGAAATCCGTAATTCCTTTCACCTTTCGCCTTTTACCTTTCACCTCAAATCCCTATCTTTGCACTTCATTTAACACTGTTTGCAGCAGTATCAATGATTTTATGAAATACAATACATTACTGTACTATTGTTATTCAACAATAGCCGATGCGGAGCAATTTGCTGCCGATCATTTAACTTTCTGTAAAAGCCTTGGTTTAGCGGGGCGCATCATCGTCGCCAACGAAGGATTAAACGGCACCGTCTCGGGCACTGAAGAGTCCTGTAAAATTTACATGGATACTTTACATGCCGATCCGCGCTTTGCAGCTATTGACTTTAAAGTTGATGAGGTGGATACCCCCTCATTCATTAAAATGCATGTGCGCTATAAATCTGAGATCGTTCACTCCGGCCTGCGCGACCCAGGTATCATCAATCCGCAACAAAAAACCGGCAAGCATCTGGAGCCAAAAGAGTTTTTGGCGATGAAGGATGCCGACAATGTGGTTATACTGGATGTGCGCTCCAATTATGAGCATAACCTGGGCAAATTTAAGAACGCAGTTACCCTTGATATCGAGAATTTCAGGGATTTTCCATCTAAAATTAACGAACTATCCCAATACAAAGACAAAAAAATAATCACTTATTGCACTGGCGGCATAAAATGCGAAAAAGCCTCGGCATTGTTATTACACGAAGGTTTTAGTGACGTGTACCAGCTGCATGGCGGTATCATTAAATACGGCAAGGAAGCCGGCGGACAGGATTTTGAAGGTAAATGTTATGTGTTTGATAACCGCCTTTCGGTTGACATAAACAACGTAAACCCTGTTGTGATCTCCACATGCTATAATTGCGGTAAAACCACCCACAAAATGATCAATTGCGCTAACCCCGAATGCAATGAACATTTTACCCAGTGCGATGAATGCGGCGAAAAAATGGACGGCTGCTGCAGCGAGGCTTGCAAAGCGCATCCCCGCAAAAGGGCTTATGATGGCACAGGTTATTATGTGAAGGTACCGCAGCCGGTGAACGTTGATAAAAAAAAGAAAATACTGTCCGAATAACGGGGTATTGGAGACGCGATGCATCGCGTCTCTACGTATATTCAATTTCAATCCGTATTTTCGTAGAGACGCAATATTTTGCGTCTCTTTTGTATTTATAAACCCATGCGTAAAGCAATCCTTTTTTTAGTATATATACTCGTTGTAATTATAGCCACGGTTCATGGCGCCGATATAAAAAACATCGGCGTTCCGTACGTGCAAAATTATACCAAGGCGCAATACCAATCGGGCAACCAGAACTGGTCGGTAACGCGTGATGAACATGGCGTGATGTATTTTGGCAATGCCGGGGGCCTGCTGGCTTTCGACGGTAAATACTGGCAGCTTTATACCATGCCCAATGATTTAATAGTGCGCTCGGTAGCCGCCGACGGAAAAGGCAAGATATATGCCGGCGGTTTTGGTGAATTTGGATACTGGGAAAACAATAAACAGGGCTTTTTAAAATACAATTCCCTTATCCGTTTGGTGCCAAAAACCTATATCCCCAATGAAGAGATCTGGAAAATTTATGTTGACCGCGACCGGGTGATCTTCCAATCATTCGGAGCCATATTTATTTATTCGAAGGGGAAGATCAGCATTATCCGTGCGCCAAATCCATACTTATTTTTATTTAAAACGGGCAGCCGTTATTTTGTTGAGCAGGTAAACGCGGGCCTTTTTGAGTTAAAAAACAATCATCTTGATTTTATTGAAGGCAGCAAAATTTTAGGCAGCAGCGGCGTTTTATCCATATTGCCATTCCAGCATAATAAATATCTTATTGGCACGGCTAAAAACGGCTTATTTATATACGACGGCAAACAGATCAGCCCCTGGAGCAACCAGGCCAATGATTTTTTAAAAACCTACCAGCTTAACAACGGCGCGCTAATTCCTAACAAGTATTTCGCTTTCGGGACAATTCTTAATGGCATTGTGATCATTGATACACTTGGGAACGTGGTGCAGCATATCAATAAATCAAGCGGCCTGCAAAATAATACGGTTTTAAGTTTATATACCGATACCGAGCAAAACCTCTGGGCCGGATTGGATAACGGCATCGACCGTATTGAAGTGAATTCGCCTTTATATTTTTATTTTGATAAGACAGGGCGCTTTGGTACGGTTTATTCAAGTATCATTTTTAATAAAAAAATATACCTCGGCACAAACCAGGGCCTGTTTTACAGCGAATGGTTACCCGGCGGCAACAACCGGTTGATGCAGACATTTGATTTTAATCTCATTCCCGGCTCCCAGGGACAGGTATGGGACCTTTCCCTGCAGGATGGCCGTTTGCTTTGTGGGCATAATGACGGCACTTACCAGGTAAATGGCAGCAGCATCGTCAAAATATCTTCCGTAAATGGTGGATGGACCATTAAAAAATTAAATGGGAATTTGCTGATACAAGGAACCTATACCGGTTTGGTTATATACCGGAAAGATGCCGGCGGTAACTGGATTTTCGACCATAAAATTGACGGTTTTGGCGAACCTTCGAGGTATGTTGAGGGGGATGGCCGGGCCGAGATATGGGTTAGCCATGCCTATAAAGGCATTTATAAAATTACCTTGAGCAGCGATCTTAAGAAAGCAACCTCCGTTAAATATTATGATAAACGGTCAGGCTTGCCAGACAGTTATAATGTTAATGTTTTTAACCTGGATAACCGGATCGTTTTTTCTTCTGATTCGGGTTTTTGTGTGTATGATGCTATTACAGATAGGTTTTATAAATACCAGCAGCTAAACAAAATGCTGGGTACTTTTGCATCTTCAAATAAAATAATAGCGGCTATCGGTAAAAAATACTGGTTCATAAATCACGGCCGCGTCGCGCTTGCCGATCTGTCAGCGCCGGGCAAGCTAACTATCGATTCAAACCGGTTTAATACCCTAAACGGACAAATGGTGCAGCATTATGAGAATATTAACCTCATAAATAATTCAATTTACCTGATAAGCGTTGACGATGGTTTTGTTATCCTGAATGATGGCGACGCCCTGCTGCCTGATAAAATACAAATACCGCGCGTACTGATCAGGAAGGTTGAAAACATAACAGATAAGGTTACAGTCATCAGCGAAAACAGCAATAGTATTAATGATATTGAAATACCTTTTGCACAAAATAATATACGCCTGGCCTATGCATTGCCGTATTACAGGCAGGCTAAAATCAAGTATCAGTACTATCTCGGTGGATATTCAAGACAATGGAGCGACTGGACGACACAAAGCCAGAAGGAGTTTACAAATTTAAGCCAGGGTACGTATAAATTTAGTGTCAGGGCCAAAATAAATGACGAAAATGTATCGCCTGAAACTGTTTTTACTTTCACCATACTATCCCCGTGGTATGCCGCAAAAATTGCTGTATTTGGATATTTGTTATTGGCTGTTTTAGTTTTTTACATCGTAAGGTACTACTATAACCTTAAATTACAGCGGCATCAGCAGGTTATTCATGATAAGCTTGACCGCGAAAAGGAGGAGTTTTTAAAGCAGGAAGCCATAGCCAGCGAACAGCAAATTGTAAAAATTAAAAATGAACAATTACAGGCAGACCTGGCAAGTAAAAGCAGGGAATTGGCTAACTCCGCTATGAACATCGTATATAAGAACGAACTGTTGCAAAAAATAAGTGAAGAGATAACCCACCTTAAAGATAGCTCGGGCAAACAATTATCGGAAGACCAGCTACGCAGGATCCAAAAGGTTATTCATGAGGGGATGAATGATGAGCGCGATTGGAATGTATTTGAAAGCAGCTTTAACGAGGCGCATGAAAACTTTTTCAAAAAACTAAAATCAGGACACCCTGACCTTGTACCCAATGATTTGAAGCTCTGCGCCTATTTGCGCATGAACATGAGCAGCAAAGAAATGGCGTCCTTATTAAATATTTCGTTGCGCGGGGTAGAGATCCGCCGTTACCGGTTGCGCAAAAAGCTAAACCTGGAGCATGATAAAAATCTGGTAGAGTTTTTGATTGAGTTATAGTAAGAATTTTATTAATATATATGTTTATGGAAACAGTCATCATCCATCCTAAAAATAAAGAGCAGTTAGCCGCGTTAAAAGCATTCGCTAAGGCATTGAAAATTGATTTCGAGCTCGAAGAAAACATTAAACAAGGCAAAGTCACTACTGTTAAAGGCGCTAAAAATATAAAGCCAGGTATTCTGTAGCGGTTGAAAAAATATTGATTTTATTTTTTAAATTTGTATATGGAAACAATAATCGTACATCCAAAAAGTCAAAAGCAATTGGCAACTATCGAAGCGATATTAAAGGCTTTGGATGTTTCTTTCAAAAAGGAAGAAAAGAGCCCTTATAATCCGGATTTTGTTGCCAGGATACTTGAAAGTAAAAAGCAAGTTGAACAAGGGAATTACATTACACTTGACCCTGCTAAGTCTTTATGGGAAAATTTGTTGTAATTGTATCCGAAAGGGCAAAAAAAGACTTGTTAAATATTCAAAAATCCGGAGATAAAGCCTCTGTTAAAAAAGTTGAAAATATAATTTCAGAATTATACGATCATCCAGAAACAGGTATTGGAAAACCTGAACGCCTGAGATTTGGCCTATCAGGCTATTGGTCAAGACAGATCAATAAGAAGGATAGATTAATTTATATTATTGAAGATAGTATAGTCACTGTTACGATAGTTTCGGCCATCGGGCATTATAGCGATAAATAATTCTTTAAAAGATAATTATAAGATATTTGATTCACCCGCATAAATCGTCATAGAACCTAAACATTTCATTGTAAGGCACATAGACATACGCGCCGCCACTTGCATAAAAGCCGAACCTTGAGCATGATAAAAGCCCTGATTGAGTTTCTCACCAGCCCACAAAACTACATCATTACCTCTCATAGCTAATATCCGTTGTAGTAGTAACCTCCCTCTTGATGTAGTATGTACGCCGTACACTAATTAACTTTAATATACTGTTTAACAATGTTTTATGAAAAAATAAAAAACAACGTGAGAAAGCGTTTGTTAAATGATGTATTAATGTAGAGTGATATTATTTGTTAAAATTATATTATCTCCCCAACTTCGACATACAGAAAACCAATTTTTTTAAACCGACTCTTAATTTTTAATTAACACTTCTATGAAGAGAATTTTTACAATCTCAGGATTAGTACTATTCTGTTTCTTTTTCACTAATGCTGCTTTTGCGCAGAACATTAGTGTAAAAGGTAAGGTTACCGATGCAACAACAGGCGAAACGCTGATTGGCGTTAGCGTTGCAATAAAGGGAACAACAAATGGTACGCAAACCGATGTAAATGGAGCCTATTCGCTTGCGGCGCCATCTACAGCTACATTGGTATTTACCTATATCGGGTACGCCAGTCAGGAAGTTGCCATAAATGGCAGAAATACGATCGATGTTAAGCTCGCCGTAAGCAGTAGTGAACTGGCACAGGTAGTTGTAATAGGTTATGGCACGCAACGGAAAATCGATAATACCGGCGCTTTAACCTCTGTTAAAGGTGATGAAATTGCCAAGCAGGCGTCAACTAATCCATTAAGCGCTTTACAGGGAAAAGTTGCGGGCGTTTCAATTACTAATAACGGTCAGCCTGGCTCCTCACCACAGATCACTATTCGTGGTTTGGGGACAATATTTGGAAATGTTAGTCCTTTATTTGTTGTTGACGGAGTGTGGTATAGCGACATCAGCTTTTTAAATAATAATGACATTGAAAATGTCACTATATTAAAAGATGCTTCAAGTACCGCTATTTATGGTATACGTGCAGCGAATGGCGTTGTATTGATCACCACTAAACACGGCGCAAAAGGAAAACCTGTTATTAACTATAATGGTTATGCTGGCTGGCAATCAGTTACTAACCAGGTAAAAATGGCCGATGGTACCGAATACGCCACAGCTATTAATGAGTTATATGCCTACAATAATATAACACCACCATTATTTAGTGATCCTGCCAGCTTTGGTAAAGGAACCGATTGGTATGCGCAGATATTACGGAATGCTTTTGTTACAAATCATCAACTTTCAGTTAGCGGTGGTACCGAAAAATACACCTACAATTATTCATTTGGTTATTTAGACCAGGATGGGCTTGTAAAGACAAATAATTACCAACGTTATACGCTTCACATATCAAATGATTTTAAGCCGGTAAAAGCGCTTAGCATTGGATTTAGTGTAAACGGTCTTTTTGGCCATTCAAAAGATGTTAATGGTGGGATATTCCATCAATTATTTGGCGCTGCACCTACCCTGCCTGTCTTCTATAAAGATGGCAGTTACGGCGATCCGGCTGATTACCATACAGGCGACGGAAATAATTATAATCCGGAGGCTACGGTAGATTTCTTTAATCAAAAATCTGAAACGCACCGAATAACAGGAGATGTGCATGGTGAACTTTCAATTTTAAAAAATCTGAAATTCAGAACAAGTTTTGGGGGCGATCTCGGGCAATCTGAGGTTAGGGATTTCACCCCGGTCTTTTTTGCAACCCTTGCACAAAAAAGTAATGTTACTGATTTAAATATTGACCATACCGAAACCAAAAATTGGATCTGGGAAAATACGCTTACCTATGATCTAAAAATAAAAGATCATAAATTAACCGCCTTAGCAGGCTACAGCGCCCAATATAACCGCGCATACCAGCTTAATGCAAACGCTACAGGCGTTCCTTATGCTGCTACAGGAAATTTGCATACCTCATTTCCGGACACAGCGAACGTATCCTATCTCAGAGACCCCAACCGACAGGTCCATACAACTTTCCTTTCGCAATTCGCGCGTATCA
This sequence comes from Mucilaginibacter sp., assembly GCA_036758125.1. Taxonomy (GTDB): domain Bacteria; phylum Bacteroidota; class Bacteroidia; order Sphingobacteriales; family Sphingobacteriaceae; genus Mucilaginibacter. The sequence continues at coordinate 392,265 of DAIOXE010000001.1, read as the reverse complement.
ATTATTCATATAAGGACAGGTACCTGTTGAACGCCTCTATCCGCCATGATGGAGCTTCGGAGTTTTACGGTGCAAATACATATGGCTACTTTCCGTCAATAGGCGCCGGCTGGGTAATAACCAACGAAGATTTTATGAAGGGGCAGCAGATTTTTGATGTTTTAAAAATTCGCGGGAGCTGGGGTAAAGTTGGTAATGCAGGTGTTCCTATTAATCCTTCTGTACAAGTAGTAACGGCTGATCCCTCATATTTGACTGCCATATTTGGCAATCCCCAGGTGGCATACCAGGGGGCAAGTATAACTAGCCTGGTACCTCCTACAATTCGCTGGGAGAACACTACCTCTACTGATGTTGGTATAGAAGGCGGCCTGTTCCATAGTAAATTAACTTTTGAAGCTGATTATTACAACAGGGAAACCAACAATGCTATTTTCCCTCTTCCGATATTAGCATCTTTGGGCACAAATAATGGAGCGATCTTAAGTAACCAGGCCGACATCCGGAATAGAGGTGCTGAATTTGTACTTGGGTGGAAAGATCAGCCTAATAAGGATTTTTATTATTCCCTCAGCGCGAACATAGGTGTCAATAATAATGTGGTACTTAAGGTTATTAGTGGAAAAAACCCAATATATGCCGGTGGTAATGGCATTGCCAACGGCGCTTTGGCTACCCGTACTGTAGTGGGAGAACCAATTGGCGAATTTTATGGTTATAAGGTTGTCGGAATTTTCCAAACAACCGCTGACGTTACCCAATCAAAGCAGCCAAGCGCGCACCCCGGTGATTTCATTTACCAGGATACCAATAACGACGGATCAATTGATAGTAGAGACAAAGTGGTATTAGGCAATCCTAACCCTAAAATTAATTATGGTTTCAACACAGCCTTTACTTATAAAAAATGGGATCTTGCTTTGGATTTCCAGGGTGTCGCTGATGTTGATGTTTACAATGCCAATATTGCTTACCGCTACGGCAACGAAAACTTCACACAGGATTTTTACAATCATCGCTGGCATGGGCCGGGTACTTCAAATACCTATCCTTCTGTAAACGTCGGCTCAAATGCTAATGCTGCTCCAAATTCGTTTTATGTAGAAAGCGGCGCTTATTTCAGAGTGAGGAATGCGCAATTGGGATATACATTACCAGGCAGTACCTTAAGCAACTGGGGTGTGAAAAAAATAAGGTTTTATGCTAATGCCCAAAACGCGATAAATATTTTCGGGTATAAGGGCTTTAGTCCTGAAGTTGGAGGAGGGATCGGCAATATGGGGATAGATGCTAATGTGTATCCACTTTTTGCGACTTATAATTTTGGTGTAAACGTTACTTTTTAATTTGAATAGAGATGAAGAATAGTAAAAAAACATTGCAAAAAGCGGTTGGAATAAGCCTTTTGGCCGCTTTAATAGTATTCCAGAGTTGCAAAAAGGATTTTTTAAATGTAAATCCCGCCGGAAACGTTGCGGCTGCACAATTTTGGAGAAACCAGGCTGACGCTATACAGGCTGTTAATGCTATGTATGCCAACCTGCACGAATGGAAAAATATCGCTTTTGCCCCAATTGCCGTTGAGAGCATGGGTTCGGACGACGTTAATAAAGGAAGCAGTCCGACCGATGCATCCTTTATGAACGATTTCCAAAACTTCTCCGCCAATTCCGGGGAAGGGCAGATCTCTGATTTTTGGGCCGGTGAGTATCAGACCATCAATCTTACCAACCAGGTTTTAGATAATGTACCAGGTATTTCCATGGATGCGTCCCTAAAAGCAAGGTACCTGGCAGAAGCAAAATTTATAAGGGCTTATGCTTATTTTAGGTTAGTAAGGGCTTTTGGAGCTGTCCCGCTGCGTTTACATATTCCTAAAAATGCAAGTGAGTTTAATATTCCGCGTACACCTGCTACGCAGGTTTGGGCTGCAATTGAAACTGATCTCACTGACGCCGCTTCCGTATTGCCGCAGTCATACAGTGCCGTTGATATTGGCCGTGCTACAAAAGGTGCAGCGTTGGCCCTGCATGCTAAAGTAGCCATGTACCAGAAAAAATGGAGTGATGTACTCTCTTTAACTAATGCGGTGATGGGTTTGGGTTATAGCTTATTTCCTAATTATGAGCAAATGTTCCGTACCAATAACAAAAACAACTCTGAGTCTATTTTTGAGATACAGTGCATGTTAATACCTAATAACCCCACCGCATCAAATTCGCAATACTCACAGGTACAGGGTGTGCGTGGTTCAACCGGTGGCGGATGGGGCTTCGATGTTCCAAGTGCTAATTTAGCGGCGGCTTACGAAACCGGCGATCCCCGCAGGGACGCTACTATTATTTTCCGGGGCGAAACAACACCCGAAGGTGACGTTATCCCAGCATCAGGCGATAACCCTATGTATAACCAAAAATCATACGTGCCTTTTAGCCTTTATGTTTCTGGTTTTAATGAAGGCTGTCAGCAGGATAAAATTGTTTTACGGTATGCGGATGTATTATTGATGAACGCTGAAGCCAATAACGAACTGGGTAATTCAGCCGCTGCATTAATACCATTAGAAATGGTTCGGGCACGTGCAAGGGCGGGTAACAATGCCCTCCTGCCTAAGATAACCACCACTGTCCAGTCAGATTTACGTACCGCAATTTATAACGAACGTAGAGTTGAATTGGCTATGGAATTTGACCGTTATTTTGATGTGATCCGCCAGGGCAGGGGATTAGCAGTATTTGGTTCACGCGGCTGGAAGGCAGGCAAAAATGAGGTTTGGCCTATCCCGCAAAATGAGATCGATTTAAGCGCAGGTACATTGACGCAAAACCCTGGTTATTAATTATTATTAAAGAAAAAGATAATGAAAAAAATAAGAAATATAGTTATAGCGGGCCTTACCGGCATCGCTGTAGTTTTCACGATAGCCGCGTGTCAGAAAGGTTTCAATCCAAAATCTTATGCGCCGTCAAAACCGCTGCCTACATTTGACGGGTTCGGCAATTCAAAGGATATTGAGCCCGGCAGTTTAGTAGCCTATTGGCCATTTAACGGCAATCTTAATGATAGTTTGTCGTCCACTGTAGGAGTTGCGACCGCCACAAGTTTTACAAAGGGGATTAAAGGGCAGGGTTTGCAGGGGGCTAATAATGGATACGTTGTGTCGGACGTTCCGACGAATGTGAAAAACTTACACAGCTTTACTATAAGCACATGGGTAAATACCCCTCAAAACACCAGCGCTTTAGGAATCTTCGGCATAGCCAACAGCCAAAACTTTTGGGGCAATTTTGATATATTCTTTGATAACGGCGGATCCGCAACAACTGGTGTACTTAAAGTGCATGTATTTAATAACAGCGCCAAATTAGATGCGCCCGGCGGAGGTGTAAATGCCTGGGAGGGCGGCTATACCGTTGCGAACCCCTGGAATACCTGGGTAAATATATTGGTAACTTACGATGATGCCGCTTCAACAGTGGTTGTTTACTTTAATGGAAAGGTTGCAGGAACAAATACCGTAGCAGGATTTGCACCGCTTGATTGGTCAACTGCGCAAAAAATGGTTTTTGGTACATTGCAGTTTCAAACTACACCATCATTAACTTCCAGTACAGGATCACAGGGTTGGGCAGGTTATTTAACCGGAATACTTGATCAGGTGAGAATATATAATAAAGTTTTGTCAGCCTCGGAAGCGGATGCATTGTATAATCTTGAAAAATTAGAAAGATAATTTGATTTGATTTGGTTATGAGGTTGTCTGTCCGCCGGCGGGCGGATCAGGCAGCCTCTTTTTTCCGAATTATTTATAACTTAGTTTTTATATCAGCTATTGCGGGGAATGAGAAGTTTAAAAGTTTTTTGGATATTGGCTGTTTTGGTTCTTTTTTATGCTTGCAGCAAAAGTAAGCAGCCACCGCCTGTCACGCCGTCGCCGACATCATTTAGCTTTAGCAGTTTAAAAGTTAACGGAAATTATAATGGTTTTATTTATAAAGGTGTGAATACTGTCCCAGTTATAAAATTCTCCTTTTCCGCAGCTTTAAACCATAATTCGGTTAGCACGGCGGTTTCGTTTGCCAGTAAAACGGGCGCTTTGGTCAATTACAATTTAACTTATCAAAACAGCGACAGTACCATAATAATAACGCCAATTGCATTGCAGCCAATCACTCAATATACCTTAAATATTTCAACTGCTTTAAAATCCTCAGCCGGTGGAAATTTGCAATCAGTGATAACGTTGAACCTTACAACCGCCATCGACACAACCAATAAGTTCCCTGTGATAACGGATGACCAATTGCTCAACATGGTGCAGCAACAAACTTTTAAATATTTTTATGATTTCGGGCACCCCGTAAGCGGGTTGGCGCTGGAGCGCAATACATCCGGCGACGTGGTCACTATGGGAGGCTCGGGCTTTGGCATTATGGCGCTGGTTGCGGGCGTAAGCAGGCAATTTATTACAAGGGCGCAGGGCCTGGCCCGGATGCAGCTGATAGTAGGTTTTTTAAAGAATAACGCCCAAACATTTCATGGCGCTTTCCCGCACTGGATGAACGGTTCCACGGGGGCTGTTGTTCCATTTAGCACACAGGATGATGGCGCCGACCTGGTGGAGACCGCCTATTTAATAGAGGGCTTGCTTACCGCCCGGCAATATTTTGATGGTGCAAACGCTGCCGAAACCCAGTTAAGGACCGATATTAACACTCTTTGGAATAATGTAGAATGGACCTGGTTCCAAAATAATCAAAATACATTGTTCTGGCATTGGAGCCCCGACTATGGCTGGTCGACAAATATGCAGGTAAACGGCTGGGACGAAGCATTGATTACTTATGTTTTAGCGGCATCATCAAACACCTACCCAATTAAAAAAGCCGTTTACGATAATGGCTGGGCAGGTAACGGAAGCATGAAAAATGGGAATACTTATTTTGGTACGATGTTACCCTTGGGGCCGCCCTACGGCGGGCCTTTATTCTTTGCCCATTATTCGTTTTTGGGTATAAATCCAAACGGTTTATCCGATGCTTATGCGAGTTACGATGTTCAAAACAAGGCGCATGCAATTATTAACTATAATTATTGCGTAGCTAACCCTAAGGGCTATTATGGTTATGGTCCAAATTGCTGGGGCCTTACTGCAAGCGATATTCAAAACGGCTATACGGCAAGCTCACCAACCAATGATGTCGGTGTTATTGCGCCGACTGCTGCAATAGCTTCATTGCCCTACACGCCTGTACAGTCCATGAATTCCCTAAGATTTTTTTACTATAAACTGGGCGATAAAATGTGGGGCCCTTATGGGTTTTATGACGCATTTAGTCTTGATACCCCCTGGTTTGCCACTTCTGACCTCGCCATTGACGAAGGGCCGATTATTGATATGATAGAAAACTACCGGAGTGGCTTACTATGGAGTCTATTTATGAGCTGTCCCGAAGTGAAAACAGGGATGAAAAATTTAGGTTTTCAAGGGCCGAATTTGTAAGCCAGCCCCACCCAACCCTCCCCGGTAGGGAGGGCTTTAAAAAATTAGGAAGATTGGCGCGAGCGAAGTTAAAGTCTCCCCTACCGGGGGAGATTTAGAGGGGGCTTTGGGGCTGAACTGAAATATATACGAACTAAAACAAAATGAAAAAATTTATACTCCCATTTTTAATAATCCTATCCGCCTCCTCCCTGGCGCAAAAAGCCGGAAAACAAGAAAAATTTGAGGGAATAAAACCTGTCGGCATTATAAAAAATTTAACAGACAGCGCCTTGCTTGACGTTGTACAGCGGCAGACTTTTCGTTATTTTTGGGATTTTGGGCACCCTGTTAGCGGCCTTGCACGCGAGCGCAGCAACGTAAGTTATGATTATGGCAACGAAACGGTAACAATTGGCGGATCGGGTTTTGGCATTATGGCGCTTATAGTGGCCGACCACAGGAAATGGGTGAGCCATGAACAGGCAGTTGACAGGATGTTGAAAATTGCAGAGTTTTTGTACCGGGCCGATTCTTATCATGGTGTCTTTCCACATTGGCTGAATGGAGAAACAGGAAAAACCATCCGTTTTGGGCGCAAGGACGATGGCGGCGACCTGGTGGAAACTTCTTACCTTTTCCAGGGCTTGTTATGCGCACGGCAATACTTCAGTGCTGATGATAAAAAAGAAAGCCGAATAAGGGATTTGATCCATTGGATGTGGGATGATATTGAATGGAACTGGTACACCCGCGATGGCCGGGATAATTTATACTGGCACTGGTCGCCGAACAACGGCTGGGCCATGAATTTTCCCATCCGGGGATTCAATGAATGCCTGATCACCTACGTACTCGCAGCGTCCGGTGAAAGATACCCGGTAAGTGCTGATGTTTATCATCGCGGTTGGGCGCAAAGCGACTTTTTTAAAAACGGCAAAACTTTTTACGGTCATCTACTGCCCTTAGGCTTTGATTATGGCGGCCCGCTTTTCTTTTCCCAATACTCTTTCCTCGGCCTCGACCCCAAAGGTTTAAAAGACAGGTACGCCGATTACTGGGAACAAAACACTAATCATACCCTGATAAACCATGATTATTGCGTTGATAACCCTAAAAAATATAAAGGTTACGGCGAAAACTGCTGGGGCCTGACTGCCAGCGATAATTTTGAAGGGTATAATGCCCATTCACCGACAAATGATCTGGGTGTGATTACGCCGACCGCCGCACTTTCAGCATTCCCTTATACCCCGGAGTATTCTATGAAGGCGTTGCGCCATTTTTATTATGATATGGGCGATAAGATATGGGGTGAATACGGATTTGTTGATGCTTTCAGCGAATCGCATAACTGGTATGCGAAATCGTACCTTGCCATTGACGAAGGGCCGATTGTGGTAATGATAGAGAATTACAGGAGCGGTTTACTATGGAACCTGTTTATGAGCTGCCCCGAAGTACAAAAAGGCCTTAAAAAGCTTGATTTTGAAAGCGCGATGATAAAGTGAAAAACTGCAAAAAGCAAGGGGCAGCGCGATTCTCCTTTGGAGAGAAGGGCGGTGTGTAAATTTGATTGTGTTGTGAAAAGAAAAACCTTTACTTTCAGCTCCTAAACAAATACCTCGCGTTGTACCATATCATATAAATGCACCGCATCGTCCTTTTCGCACAGTTCGGTCCCGGTGTTCATGGTTGCGGCGGTACCGCAGGCCACACCATATTGAACAGCTTCAGTTAAACTATTATCCGCGGCTAAACTCAACACTATGCCTGCCAGCATACTATCACCGGCGCCAACTGTGCTGTGTATTTTTTCATGCGGCGGTATAACCTGCAATGCCAATCCCTTTGTGACCAGCATAGCACCCTTCTCCCCCATCGACACTACCATCGCTTCACACCCGCCTTTGTCAATCACTTCAAGCGCCATCTCTTTAACAGTATCCATATTTAATTCTTCCCGACCAACCAGCGATGCTAATTCCCGTAAATTAGGTTTTATTAAATAAACCCCAACTTTTACCGCTTGCTTCAATGCCTCGCCCGAGGTATCGATTATCAGCCGGGCATTTTTTTTACGCGCTATCAATGCTACTCTTGCAAAAATATCGGTGGGTACGTCCGATGGCAGGCTGCCACTGGCAACAATGTATTTCACATCTGGTATTTGCTCAATTTGGGTTAAACATTCCTGCCATTCCTGTTCGCTTACGGCTGGCCCCGGCATATCAAAAAGGTACTGACTGCCGGTATAGGTTTCAGTTACCACCAGGTTTTCACGGGAATTTTCTTTAATTGGAATTACTATAGATCCGATCCCGTCCGCGTGAAGCAATTGGGTTATTTTTCTGCCGGTGTCGCCACCGGCGAGGTAAACCGCGGTAGATTCTCCGTCAAGCTTTTTAATAGCCCTGGCGACATTAATGCCCCCGCCCCCCGGTTCATAGACAGGAGCGGAACATATTAATTTTTTTTCGGGGATCAATTGCTGTACTGATATGCTTTTATCAATAGCTGGGTTGAAGGTTAAGGTTATGATGGCTGACATGTTTTAATTTTTTTTATTGTGTTATACACTGCTGCTCAACCAAATACACGGCAAGCAGCTATGATGTAAAAATAAAACCTTTTATACGGCACGAAAATGATTTGCATCATGGGTGTTTGTTGCTTAGGTCATATTATTATGGGTTTTGATTGTGGTAAAACGGTGGTGAGTACGGGCTACGAAATAGTTTTTAGTTTAAGCTAAACACGCACCGCTCATAGCCGCGGGGGCTTAGTCCTTTTTTGTCTTGATACAAAAAAGTACCAAAAAAAATCAAGACAGAAAAAAGCTTCTGCGCTGCAGGCCATACGCCCGGCCCGCTTTTCTGTCAGGCCATTGCGCTTTTTGATTTTACTTTGAGGAAGTGGTAGCAGTTTTCCCAGCAGGTCAGCTTTGGGTGAAAGCAGGCAAAACAATGGTGGCCTTGTGTAATGGAAGGGCATAGCAAATTTTTGCATGCAGGGTCTCGAAGCGACAGGGTAGTCCGGCAAAAAGATTGCAGCCCCGGTTTTGCCTGATTTGCAGGGCAAAGGCCTGTGCAGCAAAGAAGCCTTCCTGCCGGGAGCGTTTTTGGTTACTTTTGTCGCCACAAAAGTAACAGCCTCCGCGGCAATTGAGCGGCGCGTGTTTAGCATGAACCGAACTGTTTAGTGTGAACCAAAAAAGCACAGCATTTGGTTTTATGTTAAATTTTATCCTACCTTGCTGTAAGCAATCCATCATGAAAAGAAAAACCTTTATTCAATTAAGCTCAACCTTAATGGCAACGCCCTTTTTATCGCCCTTCAAAGCCTGGTCTTTCGCACAAGGCAAAAGATTACAAAACTGGGCCGGTAACCTTACTTACAGTACTGATAATGTGTTTTACCCCACATCGGTAGAAGAAGTGCAGCAACTGGTAAAAAAACACAGCAAATTGAAGGCCCTCGGCACCCGGCATTGTTTCAATACCATTGCTGATAGTCGCGACAACCTTGTTTCCACCAATAAAATGAACAGGGTGGTATCTCTCGATCCAACTGGACACACAGTTACGGTTGAGGGCGGCATAAAATACGGCGAACTGGCGCCTTACCTGGACAAAAAAGGCTATGCCTTGCATAACCTGGCTTCGCTGCCGCATATTTCGGTTGGCGGCTCCATTACCACCGCCACGCATGGCTCGGGCATTAAAAATGGCAACCTGGCCAGTGCCGTTACTGGCTTGGAAATTGTGATAGCCGATGGCAGCGTTATACATCTTTCAAAAGCCGCCGATCCCGAAAAGCTGAATGCCGCCGTAGTAGGGCTTGGCGCGATTGGTATTATAACAAAGGTTACACTCGCGGTACAGCCCACTTATATGGTGCGTCAGAATGTGTTTATTGGCCTGCCTATGGCACAGGTGAAGAATAATTTTGAAAAGATCATGTCGGCGGGGTATAGCGTGAGCCTGTTTTACGACTGGCAAACCGACCGCATTAACGAGGTTTGGATAAAAAGCCGCATCGGTACGGATAGCAGTGCCGTCCTGCCCGAATTTTACGGGGCAAAGGCTGCCACAAAAAACCTGCACCCCATCATAGCCCTTTCCGCCGAAAACTGCACCGAACAGATGGGCGTGTCCGGCCCCTGGTACGAGCGGCTGCCGCACTTTAAGATGGGATTTACGCCCAGCAGCGGTAAAGAACTGCAGAGCGAATATTTTGTGCCGCTGCACAAGGCCGTGGCCGCTATTGAAGCTGTATCTAAATTAGGAAAACAGATAGGCCCGTACCTATTTATTACCGAGATCCGCACCATTGCCGCCGATAACCTGTGGATGAGCCCGTGTCACCACCAAACCTCCGTAACCATTCACTTTACCTGGAAACAGGAAACCGAAGCCGTGCTGAAACTACTGCCCCAAATTGAAAAAGCGCTTGCCCCGTTTAACGCCCGTCCGCATTGGGGCAAAGTGTTTACCATGGAGCCAAAAGTATTGGAAGCCCGTTACGAAAAACTGCACGATTTTAAAAAGCTGGTAGCGGAATATGACCCAAATGGTAAGTTTAGGAATGCGTTTTTGGAGAGGAATGTTTATGGGTAAGCTGTATTGCCCCACCTATTTGGGGAGTCCTGACACTCTTTCATCAATTCTTCTTAACCACATTGTGAGGATATAAAAAGTCTCTGAAATAGCTGCACTCATCAATAGCAGTTTTATAAAAATGGGTTTTTGAAAAATTCTTTCTTAAATCCTTGAAATAGAAGTTATCATGTACTTTTTTATCATACAAATCCCCCCGTTTCTCACGAAGATCAAATTCGTTCTGTGTTCTGTCATTGCCGTAATAATCAGCGTAAGGCACCTGCTTTTGCCTGCATTTGGCTGCCATAAAGGTGCACCTGGCCTTAAACTCCGGATTGCTGCTTAATTGGCGGGCCTTTAAAAAGCAGGCTTCGGCCTTTCGTTCCCGTAAATAGCCGTTGTCATAATAAAACCCTTTTGTGCGGTATTTGTCAGCATTTGCCCAACTGTAAGCAGTGTAAAACCATGCGTTTCCATAATACGAAGTATTGTACAGGCCATTGGCCATTTTATAATAACAAGCCGCCGCAGCCTTTGGGTTCGTTCTTATTTGTACTTCCAATTTAGCCATGCTTTTTGCATAAGCCAGTTTATTATAACCCTCTTGTTTTCGTGTTGAAAAAGTACGCTGGTAATCGTGCAGGCTATCGATAAAAGGATTGGTATACCGGTTGTAGTGCTTTGAAAGCGAATCATTATAATCGTCAGCAGTTGAAAACTCCAGTTTTTTAATATCAATATGTTTAAAAGCTTTAATTGCAAGGTTGTATTTGTGTTCCCGAAGATATGCTGTGCCAAGCAGATCATAAATACCTGGTACGATTGCCATTTCAGGCTTCGTGATGACCGATTTGATTTTATTGCCATTTGGTGGAGGATCCCAACGATAAAATCTCTTGACTTCGGGCCGGCGAAATTCAGCCATTAGTAACTTCAGATAAGGCGTTTTGACAGCGGCATGTTCCCAGCGAAGTATTTTTTCAAAGTGATAAGAATGCATGGAGGTTTGCCAAAAAACGGGCATGTCAAACCCGAGTCCATGTTCAGGATAAAAATCCCAGCCGCCGGGCAAAACTAAAATGGTCCTTTCGCTCCTCAATATGCACAAGGCTGCCATAGCGGTATCCCGTTGCTTAAAATACAATCGCGCCAGTACCTTCGCGTAAAAATCGCGCGATGAAGCTGAATAATATTTCAGGTCGTACTCACTCCAATATCTATTCCCGTCAATTTTTAATGCGCTTTCCTGTTTTACTTTTTTATCCAACCAGGTTAATGATGGCAGTAATTTGTTCTCGGTTGTTGAATCAAGTTTTTTAATGCTTTGCGAGAGCAGCAAAAGGTTGATCATTTGCCTTTCATCGTCTAATTTACCGCGCATTGGTTTATTCTCTAAGGCGGCAAGTTCGTTAAAACCAGCCTGCGGGTCATGCTGGATCCATGATAAATAAGCTGAAGCCAGGTAACCCAAGCCGGGTTCGGGATATTTGTTTTCGGTGGCCAGCCGGTTACAAAATGCCTTTAATTTGGGGATATAGTTTTTAAAACTGGTTTTTAAACTGTCGTATTTTGTGTGGTCCCAATAACCAATGGAGTCATAGTATTTATTGCCGTTTATTTTGGGTGTTAAATATCCTTCCTCAATTTTATTTATTTCCCGAGCCAGAAGTATGCTTACCATCTCCGAGCGGGAATTTGTCCGATATACTTTTAGCAGCGGACGTAAATCTATACGCGGCTGGTGAAAGCCTTCCATGCCGTAGATTACAGCTTTTTCGGCATTGTTTTTGGTGGTTTTTATTACCTGTTCGATGGGTACTTTGGTGTCCCTGAAGTCATAGTAGGCCTGCACCCGTCTTTCCGGACAAAGTGCAAACTCCCTTGAATATAAATAAGCAGCTTGCGTATTTCTACCCAATTGCTCTTCCTCGCCGGCTTTCAGCCCTAACGCCCAGTTTTTTATATGGCTGGCAGATGGAGAAGATTTTAGATACTTATCGTAAACATCCCCAGCCTCTTTAAAATATCTTCCGTAATGCAACAGCCGTTGCGCTTGGTAAAAATAACGCAGCTTCAAAAACTTATCGTTAACCTTTTTTCCGTCCTCAATATATTTTAAAGCAAACTCATGCTGCTTGTTCTTGTTCCACGACGACTTGTCATCCCAACGGTCTCCCTGGGTAACCAACGGCTCTGTTTTCTTTGCCAGGGCTAAGTAAGTCATAGCCTGTTTGTTCCTGTTGAGCGCTTTGATAAAAGTGTTTGTTTCGAGGCTGTCCGGAAATCGTTTGCTTATCGTAGAATAATTCCAGAAATACAGGGAGTCGGTTTTGTTATCCAAAAGATAAAGAATCTTATAAGTATCTTTAGGTTTAACGGCGCCGTCAACATACCTTATCCATTCGGCCACGTTTAAATTTTGCTCATAGCCCTTGTTGTCGTTATCAATGTCATAACTATACCCGTTCAAAAATGTGTACCCGTTGAAATAAAAAGGTGAATAACTGTCGTCTTTATGAAGGTTGTTATGAAAAAATGAAATATAGTAATCATAGGGATCAGGTTCCGGCCCGCAGGCCACGTCAATAGCCGTACCTATAAAAAACACTCCAATAAAACTAACGCAATAAATTATTAACCTTTTCCAGGTCCTTAAAGGCATAAGGTTTAATAACTGTTTCATCGAGATGAAAATATATTACGTTTACAGTATCAGTTTTTATTAATGATGATAAATAGCGCGCCGCCGCCTGCAAATCAGTCACAGCAACACTCTCCCAACGCACTTCATCGGCTTTATTTAATCCAAATTCGGGAAGGTCTTTGGCTGCTTTATAAATGTTATTTCCTATAAATATAAATTGATTTTTATTATTTAAATCAACAATTTTTATTCTTTTTGAAATACCTATATATTCCTTATTTCTAAAGGCGACGGCCCAGCTAAAAAGAGGTAAACCAATGTCGACCGATATGGGATAAGCGGTAATATTATCTCCTAAATATTTCTTCAACTCGCTTATTTCCAGTATGGAATTTTGATTGCCGTACTTGCGCAAATTGCCCATATTATAGCACATCAACATAACGCGGTTTACAGGAGGAATACCGCTGCCCCTTTGATTTTTTAGCTGGTGTAGCCGTAAGGTCGCTGTAAGAATTTTGTGTTTAAGACCTGGGTTTAATTTAAGTTGACGGAGAAGGAAGAAATAATTATCTCGTGTAGCGGCTGTCCAGTCGCAATCAATCTGCAACTCAGTAAAAGAGGCTTTGCCAGCTTGTTGAACCTTTCCATTTACAAAATGAAGGATTTTATTGGTCAGGTCGTTTAATTGTGGCTTGGTAATATTTTTAAAAACATCGTTAACAATAAATACTACGGGGATAATCTGCAAAGAATCTGGCAACTTATTCTTAAATATAATTGGCGAAATGGGACCCGGCGATGTATCTTCCTCAACGATGTTAACATCCATGATCCGCACATAAAGTTTATGTATTTTAAAATAACGCAAATAGCCGGCTTCGGTTTTATTGGCTTTATAAACCGTTTTCCAGTAGTAAAATGAAACGTTTATTTTTTTGGGGCGATGACAGGAGAAGAGAGCTGAAAAAGCAAGGGACAAAAAAAAGAATTTTATACCGGTTTTCATAGTGTCTCCCATCCTGGCGTGAGTCCGCCGCCTAAGCCAAAGAAAGGTATGATGATCAACTACATCCATAATTCAACCCCGAATCTTTATATTTTATACTATTCATCCATTGTTTTGACAAGTTGGCCTACTGACTCTTTTGTGCCCTCACGTTATTTGTGCCACATGCTGTGGTACAAATGGCGATATCTGGTGGTAAAATTAATACGATTGCCCGGTAACATATAGATTTCTTTTAGAAAAACTGTGGCAGACAAATGATTTTGTAGCGCAGTACCCTCCTTTCGCGATGCAACGCAACCCAAAGAGATGGCATACTTCATACTCCGCTGGCAAGTAACAAACTATAAATGTTAAATTACCCCCTTAAACTTAAAAAGGCATATCCAACACCTGCATTTAGTATATTGGCCACCGGTTGATCAGGCACGGGACAGGGCAAAAGTAAACCCTTTCACGGTCTGCCCTTATACTCACGCAAAAGGCTGGGCAATGAGGGGAGATTTATTTTATAGTAATGTCTTTGCTTAATATTTGATTTTTTGGAAATTTGAATTTGGAAACTTTAATTGTTTATCCCTCAAAGCGCAGCAAAAAACCGTTACGGCATTTCTTGAGGCGCTGAATGTGCAGTTTGAAAAAAAGGAAGCGCCATTACCTCCTCACGTTTTGGCAGGGATTAAACGGGGTCAGGAAGATATAAAAAACGGTGATACGGTTACCTACGAAGAGTTTAAGCAGCAGCTATCTATTTCTAAGTGAGTTATACACTGATATTTACAAACACTGGATTTGATTTTAAAATCACCCTTCATGTTCAAGTCCGCAACCGAAAACCCAAATATCCGCAAAGGTTTGATCCACAAAAACTGTTCGGTTTTTTATGAAGTTAAAACGGATCAAATAGAAGTGTTATTCTTTTGGGATAAACGTCAGGAGCCGATTCTGTGATTACCATCAACGAAACCAGCTGAATCGCCTAAAAGTGTAAACCATGTTTTTTTCGATGTAACCATATAATTAACTGACTAACAGATAGATATGGCGATGTTAACCATAAATTGTGTTAACCATTGTAAACCATGTTTTTGCGCCAAACCGGCTCTAACATCGCGATGGGAAAAGCGCCGGGCGCCAATGCTTATCTCTAATGTTTATTTTAAGTACCACCACCCCCCCTTGCCAATCCGCTCGAAATTTCGTATATTTGGATTAACCACGAAGCTCTTTAAATTGGTCATTGGGGCACAATGTGAATAGTTTTACTTACATAATATATAGGTATATTTGTTATAAAATTTATGGTGTAAAAAATGAACATCTATGGAAACTGTTGGAAAACTTACTAATGTACAAATTGAATTATTAAAGCTATTTCAATATAATTTACCGGAAAAGCAATTGGTTGAAATTAAAAATATGCTGGCAAAATATTTTGCAAAAACTGCAACTGCCGAAATGGATAAATTATGGGAGGAAAATAATTGGAACAACGATATGATGAAGGAATGGGCGAATGAAAATTTAAGAAAGAAATAATTCATGACAGTGGTATTGGACACGAACGTCCTACTGGTTTCCATTCCTCAAAAATCAATTTACAGGCCAATTCTTGATGCGCTGATCGATGGCGAATTCGATTTGGTGCTCAGTAACGACATTTTATCAGAATACACCGAAGTAATTGAACGAAAGGCCAATACCACAGTATCAAACAATATTGCTGAAATGTTATTGAACCTAGATAATCTCAACAAGGTTGAAGTTTATTTTGAATGGAAATTAATTGATAAAGATCCTGATGATAACAAATATGTTGATGCCGCAATAGTGGGGGCTGCTGATTTTATCGTCAGCAATGACCATCATTTTAATATTTTGAGGTCTATCGATTTCCCCAAAGTCAATGTTATTGGTATAGACGAATTTTTGGACCTTATACAAAAGAAATAAAAACTGCAACCGGAGACACAAATCCTGTTTTTTAATCGATTTTTTCAGCATTTCTTTGAATTTTTTGTATATTTGTTTGATATACAATCATTTGCTAAAATTTAACCCATAAAAATTATGACGGGCTAAACGCATTTAGGTTGGCAAAACGAAAAAATTATGACGGGCTAAACGCATTTAGGTTAGCAAAACGAAAAAATTATGACGGGCTAAACGCGTTTAGGTTGGCAAAACGCAAAAATTATGACGGGCTAAATCCAGTTAGCCGGTCATAATTCGGAAAAAATGCCTGTGTTCACGGCAGGCGGCTGACAGGTAACGAATGCATACCGGTCCATTGATTAGCATGTGCAGCGATTGCTTCGTTCCTCGCAATTACGGCTTGTAAGTTGTTGATTATCAAGATGTACAATAATCTTAATTCATTGCCGTCCGCTTTAGCGGACGGCATAGTTAATCAGGAAAATCCGGCTTTAGCCTAAATAATAGTGTGGCTAAAGCCCTTGACTGCCTCTTTTTTATCCGTTGGCTAAAGCCAACGGCAATGAATAAATATGCTTGTTAAAGGCGTCATTCCATATTTTTTCCAGGGTTTGCCCTGGTCGGTACTCGCAATGACCGCTTGTGGGGTTTTATGGGTTAACTTAATTTTCGGGAGACCTACAGGAACATTAATAAAACTCACTAACTCACTAACTCACTAATTCAATAATTCAATAATTAGCTCCCCAGCGCGCTCTTAAAATCATGCAGCAGATCGTCCAGATCTTCGATGCCGATAGAGAGCCTGATCATGGAATCAGAAATGCCCATTTCGGCTCTTCTTTCGGGGCCTATTTCATTAAATATGGTGTGCGCTACGGGGATGGCCAGGGTGCGGGTATCGCCCAGGTTGCTTGACTTGATAACCAGCTTTAACTTATTTAAAAATGCAAAGCAGTCGATGCTATCATCCAGTTCTATGCTCATCAAGCCGCCATATTTAAGGAATAGTTTTTTTGCTATTTTATGCTGCGGGTGCGATTCCAGGCCGGGGTAATAAACCTTTTTAATCATCGGATGGTCTTCAAAAAAAGTAGCCAGCGAAAAGGCGTTGGTACAAGCGCGTTCCATGCGCAGGGCAAGCGTTTCTGATCCTACTGATATAGAATGTGCAGCTTCTGGGGAAAGTGTGCCGCCGGCATCGCGTAAGCCCTTTTTGCGAAGCTGGGTCATCCCTAAAACCTCGGGCTTAACCTGCTTTTTAAAGCCTTCAAATATATTGCTGAAGTTTTCCCAGTTAAATAAACCGGTATCGGTAACACTGCCGCCCAATGCGTTGCCATGACCGCCAATATATTTGGTCAGAGAGTTGATCACCAGGCTTGCCTTTACATTTATGGGCTTAAATAGATAGGGCGATGTCATTGTATTATCAACCATGTAGAGGATACCTTTCTGCTCACATAAGTCGCCGATTTTCTCCAGGTCGGCAATTTGGGTAGCGGGGTTGGCAATGGTTTCCACAAAAACCATTTTAGTATTATCTCTTATTTCTTTGCGCACATTTTCAACCGAAGTGGCATCAACGAAAGTGACATTCATGCCCATATCAATAAAAGTTTGGAAGACGCTGCGGGTGTTACCAAACAAATAGGAACTGGCGAGAACATGGTCTTGTTTTTTGATCAGTGCCATTATAGTGGCCGATATGGCGGCCATCCCGGTAGAAAACGCAATGCTGGAAAGCCCGTTTTCCATCAAAGTAACTTTATTTTCAAGGGCGGAAACAGTTGGGTTGCCCTGCCTCGAATAAGCGTATCCTTTCTTCTTGTTTTGAAAAATATCTACCAGGTCCTGCACGTCGTCAAAGCCATAGGTTACCGAAGTATGTATCGGTTTATGCAAAGCGCCATGTTCCGGTTTTGTGAGGCGGTCGGCGTGTAAAGTGGTAGTCGTGAATCCTCTTCTGGTCGTCATATCGTTATTGAAAAATAATAGTTTGCGAACTTAAATGTTTTTCGATAAAAAAGCGATTTACGGAGTTTTAAAAACTTTGTAAGTGTTAAAAATCTTTAGATTAAGTTCATTAAGTTTGATTTTTAAACTTAATCAACCAATCACTTAATCAACATAATCAACTAACTCCATGAGAGCAGTAATACAATGTGTTTCGCAGGCAAGCTGTTTGGTTGGTGATAAAGTAACCGGATCGATCAACGTTGGATTTTTAGTTTTGCTGGGAATTGAAGATGCCGATACTGAAGAAGACCTGCAATGGCTGGCGCAAAAAGTGGCTGCGTTACGTGTTTTCGGCGATGAGAATGGCCTGATGAACAAAGCGTTGGCAGACGTTGACGGCGGTATTTTGCTGATCTCGCAGTTTACACTTCTTGCTCAAACCAAAAAAGGAAACCGCCCATCTTTTATCAGGGCGGCCAAGCCGGAAAAGGCAATTCCGCTTTATGAAAAAATGATACTGACGCTTGAAGGGTTAACCGGTAAAAAAGTTGAAACCGGAATATTTGGGGCAGATATGAAAATTAGTTTGGTAAACGATGGCCCCGTCACTATTATAATGGACACGAAAGATAAGGAAAATCATTAGTAGCTTGGCAGTTTAAAGTAGCAGTTTGAACTTACTGCATACCGCCACTGCCACCGCTACTGCAACTAATACCAATATGACAATAAAAGACGCTCAAAAAACAGTCGATAACTGGATAAAAACAACCGGTATCCGTTATTTTAATGAACTGACAAACACCGCCATTTTAATGGAGGAGGTTGGCGAAGTTGCGCGGATCATGGCGAGGCAATACGGAGAGCAATCGTTCAAAAAATCGGATACCAATGTAAGCCTTGCTGATGAAATGGCGGATGTCCTTTTTGTATTGATTTGCCTGGCGAATCAAACCGGGGTTGATCTGACTGATGCCCTGGAAAAGAATTTACAGAAGAAAAGTATCAGGGATACAGAGAGGCATAGGGGTAATGAGAAACTTAAATAAATACTTGCTCCTGCCCCACAAATCAACCACTCAATCAATCGACCCAATCAACCATTCACTTCCCTAAACCTCAATGTCACCTTCAAAAACCTTCACCGCGGGCCCTTCTAAAAATATATCCGTAAACTTTTCACCATCATAATTAAAACGGATATTCAAATCACCACCTAAAACTTTTATGGGAGTATCAATATGGCCGCTTTGATGATTATGCTTGGCCATAGCCAGTGCTACGGCGGTTACACCCGTTCCGCAGGCATAGGTTTCATCCTCCACACCCCGTTCAAATGTTCGTACAAAATAGCCATCGGCAAGTGGCTCAACAAAGTTTACATTAATGCCTTTTTCGCGATATGTATTGTTATTACGAATTGTGTATCCCTCATGGTACACATCTTTTTCTTTCAAACCTTTGACCAATTTTATATAATGCGGCGAGCCTGTATTTAGTACATAAGCATCACCATCTTTGCTAATCTCATTAACATCAATCATCTGCAAACTTACGTAATCGCCCGATGCTGAAATTTTGGCATAATGCGGCCCGTCAACTGCCAGAAAGTTTGTTTCACTGTCAATAATTCCCAAAAACTTGGCAAAGGCTGCAATACAGCGCCCGCCATTCCCGCACATGCTGCTTGGTTTCCCATCGGCGTTGTAATAGATCATCTCAAAATCATAGCCCTTGCGGTTCTGAAGGAACATGATACCATCACCCCCAATACCAAACCGGCGGTCGCATAAATGCGCGATCAGCTTTGGATTTTGGTGATTTATAGTATTTTTACGATTATCAACCAATATAAAATCATTCCCGGCCCCTTGGTATTTATAAAAGTGTAGTTTCATTAAATAATTTACGAATTACGATTTAAGATTTACGAATTTAGGTTTATAACTTATAATTTAACAATTTTTAACAGAAACCATCATAACTTAACCTTGATTATGACGTCTATATGGTATTAAATTTGTTAAATAAAAAATAGACATAACAAAGAAAGACAATAATAAGATGAAAAAGTTTGGTTTAACACTACTAACAGCTTTTGTTGGAGGCGCCATGGCGCTGGGGACGTATAAGGTTATTGAAAATAAATACGCCGGCAACATGAGCTTTGAAGACAAACAAAAAGTTTATTTTGCAAGTAATCATTTTACCCATGCTGCTCCCACAGTATCATCGGCGGGGCCGGTTGACTTTACCGAAGCGGCGGCTGCGGTGACGCCCGGGGTTGTATATATCCGTACCACTTATTCGAGCCAGGGAATGAACGACCAGCAAAGTGAATTGCAGCAAATGTTCGGGCAGATGTTCGGACAGCAGATGCCGCAGATGGCGCCTCAAATGGCTTCCGGTTCGGGTGTGATCATCTCACCGGATGGTTATATCGTTACCAATAACCATGTGGTTGATAAAGCCGCCAAAATTGAAGTCGTTACCAATGACCACCGCGATTTTAAGGCGAAAGTTATAGGCACAGACCCAAATACTGATCTTGCTTTAATTAAAATTGAAGGTCATGATTTTCCTATTGTGAAATTAGGTAACTCCGACAATGTTAAAGTAGGAGAATGGGTATTAGCCGTAGGTAACCCGTTTAAATTAACTTCGACTGTAACTGCCGGAATCGTGAGCGCAAAAGGCCGTAATATTGGCATAATAGGAACAGAAGAAAATCAGGAAGAAAATCCTTTTGGCCGCACACAATACAAGCAGACGCCTAAATTGAACCAGGCCATCGAATCGTTTATCCAAACTGATGCTGCCATTAATCCCGGCAATAGCGGCGGTGCGCTGGTAAATACCAATGGCGAACTGATAGGCATTAACTCAGCAATCGCATCACATACAGGTTCGTACGAAGGTTATGGCTTTGCTATTCCTATCAATCTGGCTAAAAAAGTTTTGGATGACATTGAAAAATATGGGGTTGTAAAACGCGGTTATGTGGGCATTAGCTTTACAGAGCTTGACGAAGATGCTGCCAGTGGCTTGCATATTAACAGGACCAGCGGTTTATATGTAAACCAGGTTATACCAGATGGCGGAGCTGCCCAGGCAGGTATACAGCAGGGCGATATTATTACCAGGGTTGAAGGTAATAAAGTTTATGAATCATCTGACTTGCAGGAATTGGTTGGCCGTTTGAAACCAGGCGATAAAGTTCATTTAACCGTTTTACGTGGTAACGAAGAGAAAAACTTTACTGTTGCGCTTAAAGCCAATAAACCCGAGCCAACAACCACAGCGGTCACAAGGTCGTCAGAAGGATTATTCAACAAGATTGGCGCCAGCTTTGAGCCGCTTAACGCAGCTCAAAAAGCTAAATTCCATGTTAACGCAGGCGTAGTGGTTACACAGGTAAGAGATGGCGGTTTGTTTGACTATACTGAAGTTCCGGTGGGATCAGTGATTACCCAGATCAACAGGCAGCCCATTGCCAGCGTTGAGGATATAGACCATGCACTGAATGACCTTAAAAATGGCGTTTTAACCATATCAGGTTATTATCCTGACGGTACCAGGTTAAGAAGCACCATTGAAATACAATAATTAATTTCGTTGATTAAATAGTAAAAAAAGCCCATCCGCCGATTGGCGGATGGGCTTTTTTGTTTTAACGCGAGCTGCAATTTTAAATGTTCTTCGCTATTTTTGCCCCATGGCCACCAACCCCGCTATTTCTTTCAATTTACTAGATCAGGATCTTTTATTATTACCGCAAAAAGCCATCTACTGGAAACAGGAAAAGGCTTTGATTGCAGCCGATGTTCACTTGGGCAAAGTGGGGCATTTCCGTAAGGCAGGCATAGCGGTGCCAAGGGACATGGAGCAAAATGAACTGGCCGTTCTTTCCGACCTTATCTTTGAACATAAACCTGAAAAGTTAATATTCCTTGGCGATTTTTTTCATAGCGATATGAATTCCGACTGGGATTGGTTTGTTTTATGGCGAAGTCAGTTTCCAAAGCTGGAGATCATCCTGGTGAGAGGGAACCATGATATTATTGATGAGAATAATTATCGCCAATTAAATATTGTCTTACATGATGAACTGCTTACCGGCCCTTTTTTAATGTTGCACTATCCATTAACAGGTCCTGATTTACTAAATGCTTCAGGATACGTTTTTTGCGGGCATATCCATCCTGGCATAAGTTTGGCGGGTAAGGCGCGTCAGCATATAACGCTTCCCTGTTTTGCTTTTGGAGCGCGACAGGCCATATTGCCATCTTTTGGCAAATTTACCGGCAGGATAGCCATTTGCAGCAATAAAACTGATAGGATATTCGCGATAGCAAATGATAAAGTGCTGGCCATTGATTAAGGAAAAATAAGTTTTAAGTCTTAAATTCTAAGTACTAAGTACTGAGTTAAATCTTCTTTTTTTGCTTGGAACTTAAGGCTAAACATCAATTTATGGATTAGCACGATACTCGCCTTTCTTTTTAAAGCTGCAGAAAAGAAAGTTTTGCTTTGTTTGAAATGGTGTGATATGGTCTTCGTTTATGCACCTGATTTTAGTAAAATCCTGTCTTAGCTGACTTTGTAATTGCAATTCAGAATATTGTTTAACTGGTAACCCGCTGCACCTTTCAGGTCCGTTTTCCGAAAAGGTGCCTATAACCATATAATGAGTAATTGCTTTTTCCGCAGTATTCAGATAGGCCGCTATTTGATCTTCCTCTGTCAGGAAATGAAAGGTAGCGCGATCATGCCAAAGGTCATATTGCCTGCTTGGTTTAAAGCAGGTAATGTCGGAAACGACCCAATTCACCTGTTTACTTTTATCACCAAGCCGGGTTTTTGCTTTTTCTATTGCAAATTCCGATATGTCTAACACGGTAATATCAGTAAAACCTTCTTGCAGCAAATAATCCGCTAACTTGCTTTCGCCGCCGCCTATATCAATGATCTTTGATGTTTTAGGTAAATGAAAGCTGTGTATGAAATCAAGCGATGTTTGGGGGACCGGCTGGGTCCAGCTTACCTGGTCAGGCTTTTGGGTTTGATAGATTTTTTCCCAATGCACCTTTTTATTTTCTTTCATAAATAAATCTCATCTTTGTGGGACTAAAGGTCTTCATAATTATTTTGAGTATGAAAAAAATCTGCATGATAACGCTTATATGTTTTTTTATTATGGCGTTAACAAACATTACGGCCAAAGCGCAAATTTCTCCGGCGCCCCTTCCGGCATTGGGCGTCAATAATCCCTGGACAGACAGTCAATTAATAGAACCATCTGTGTTGGCTGCTATTCTTAAAGATTCAGGATCAAATAATCCTTTAATTTTCAACATTGGAGCAGTAGAGGATATTAAAGGGGCCAAACATATCGGCGCGGTAAGCAATGCTAAAAACCTGGAAAAGTTAAAAAACTCTGTGGTAGCCCTGCCCAAAAACACCGCGATGATCATTTACTGCGGATGTTGTCCTTTCGCTAAATGCCCGAACATCAGGCCTGCTTTCATCGAATTAAAAAAGATGGGATTTACAAATGTCAAAGTCCTAGATCTGTCAACTAACCTAAAAACGGACTGGATTACCAAAGGTTATCCCTTAGCCGGCCGGTGATATATGACGTTCCCATTATTTACCCGGATTCAATGATATCAAACTTACCGCAAATGGCTTGAGTTCAATTGTGTCGGCATTTATTACAGACTGGATTGGTGCATCATCACCTGAGAGTTCATCGACGGTGCTCACTTTAGCGCCATTGAATTCGCCGCTTATTTTTAGCCTGATGGTTTTGTTTCTTTTGTTGAGAATAAGTACCTTTTTGTCAGCGCCATCTATAAAACCCTGTGCCGCAATATCGTCGCCATTATTATTAGCAATACTTGTCCCGACCAATGTATCGCCAGCTTTAATGTTATCCTTAATCATTTTCAAAACCCAAAAGCGGGCATTAGGCTTACTGTTTACATAATTTATCATACTTACATCAGGATATTGCGTTGGGAAACCAACCAATTGCGATTCACCGATCACATCAATACCAGCCTTAGTCAGCCCAATAAAAAAGTAGGCGTAAACACTTGCTGAAAGATTCCAATACGCCTGGGAAATAGGTTGATTACGCATTTCTTCATTAACAAAAGTACCCAGCTCATCGATGTCTGTTTTAGTATTTGGGGATAATCTTTTGCGGATATTTTCAATATAGCTAACCGTGTTTAAGAAATTATCCGCCTTGTCAAACAGTGTGTACTCATAAGCATCAAACTTTTGATTGTTATTGGCATTAGCATAGCAATGGTATGATATCATATCTATCGGGACGCCCGGTTTGTGGTTTGCCGGGTTTAGAAAGTACTCGAACCATTCCGGTTTTTCAAAGGCAAGGGCCAAACCTACAAATTTGGTATTTGGCGATACTCTTTTGATTGCCATTACCATTGCATCATATTTTTGCGTATACGTTTCCGGGGTCATGGAATGTTCAAAATCGGGCTCATTAAAAACCTCCCAATATGGAATTTCATAGTGATAACCTGATCTATGGTATTTCCCGAGTTCGTCAGTAAACCCGCCTTTGGTATACCAGCTGATTAGTCTGACGTAGTAATCCGTCAGTTCTCTCATTGAACTGTCCCTTAACTGTGTGCCTCCTCCGCTATAGTTCCAGTCTACTTCATTTGGATCTTTAGGATAAGTTACCGGCTTTTCCGTTTTATACATCCACTGGGGCACAGTGCTAAAATTCAAAATGACCGAGTGCCCTTTGGTGGCTTTCAGGAAATCAATCGTCATGGGGTCTATCAAACTAAAGTCCCATGAAGTTTTTCCATTATCAGGCGCTTCAAGTTCAGCTACTACCAATTTGGGATATGGGAACCATGGTACATATCTCACATAATCTGCACCAAGGTCTTTTAAGGCGTTAAAGGAACCATCATGCATTAAGGCCCCCCGTCGGAGCATAGGATTTCCGACTACCTGTAGCGTCGGTGTCGATTTGGATACCATTAAACTGTTATTCCATTTTACAATAAGCGCGGGGCCCTGGGCCATACAATTGTGTATTCCAAAAAGCAATAATGCTGTAAGCGTAAATTTTTTCATCTGATTTATAATTTGGTTTAATATCCTTGCCGTTTCTATGCCCCGCAGCTGCCTTAATTCCGTATGACAATTTTTTCGGGCATCATTTTAAATTAAATGTATGCAGAAAAGTTTATGATTTTTACGTCTTTGTTTAGAATCGGGCAGTAACTAATTTTCTCTGTTTTACGTTAAAATTAAAAATTTACCCTAATTGATCTATGTACTGCAAAAAATTACTAGTGCTGCTTTTTATTATTATAGGCGCTAAATACTTAGCGGCGCAAAACCTTAACAAAACCGACACGATTGAATTAGCCAGAAAACTAAGTTACTCTAAAAATTATCATGGAGCAGTCAGCTTGCTGCAGCGTTTTGAAATAAACCACCCTAAAGATATTAATGCAGTGCGGCTGCATGGACAAATACTTTACTGGATGAAGGATTTCGATGGCGCATTGAGCTTGTATGAATCAGCTTTGAAAATCAACCCCAATCCCTTAGTACAGCTTGATTACGGCTGGACATTGTTTCAATTAAATCATTTACAGACCGCCCGGCAGGTATTGGAAGATTATTTGAAAACCGATAGTTTGAACATCGAAGCGCTTAATACTTTAGGCACCATCGCTTACTGGCAAGGCCACCCAAAGATGGCTATAAAATACTTCCGGAAAACGTTGGACCAATATCCGAAAAACGACTGGGCGCTTAAATATACTAATGAAATCAATGAATTTATATTACCTTATTTGAAAATATCAGGCGCCTATGCATATGATACGCAGCCTTTGAGTTCTGTTTTGGGCAATATAGAAACGGGATGGTATCAATCTAATTTACTGGCGCCAAAATTTCACGCACAGATACAGGATTTTACAGCAAATGGGAATCAGAAAGAATTGTATTCATTTCAGGGCGGCAACAACTTTTCTTTTACTGCAATAGGTCTAAAGGCTATAATCGCCGGAGGCGTTTACCAAAGCCCTGCCGATAATAAAACAGGATGGACAGGAAAGCTGGAACTCGATCAAAAACTTTCGCCAGCCTTTTCCCTTTCCGCGTTTGCCGACCATAAGCCTTATTTTTATACTTTAAGCAGTTTACAACAAGCAGTAACTGAAAACACTTATGGCATTGCTTTAGTGCTCAATAAACCTGGTGCCTGGATGGGGTGGGCAGGTTATAGCCAGCAGCAATTTATGGATAACAATACTATAGAATCGTATGGCGCATGGCTGCTTTTACCGCCTTTAAAGCTGTCGGATTTTCGTTTCTACATTGGTTATGCTGTAAATTATTCCAATGCTGCGAATGACAATTTTATGCTTGCCAGCACCGTAAACCAGGCCCTGCTGACATATAACCTTAATGGTATATATACGCCATACTTTACCCCTGAAAATCAGTTGGAAAACTCATTGTTAGTAAATTTACTTTTTAAACCTGATCCTGCTTTTCAAGTGTCTGTTAACTCTAATATAGGTATTTATACAACGGCCGACAAACCGTATTTCTATTTCGATTATTCTGCTTCACATCAGTTGATCATTCAAAAAGCTTTTTACTCCGCGCAATTTGTGCCTGTGGCGATTAATGCCGCGCTAAACTATAACCTTTCAAATAAAACCTCGCTGCAGGCCGGTTATACCTATTTAAAAACTTTCTTTTATACCAGTAACATAGCCAGGATAGGCCTGAATTTCAAATTCTGAGATGAAAAAAGGGAACGCAAGAAATCTTTGGGTTTACAGAGAAGCCAGGCAAGCCACCATTAAAGAACATTTTTTATTGATCGTGCTTGTTATTGCCGGTTTGATCTCTATTGTACGTCTCGCTAACTGGTGGTTTCATAAAGATCATATTGGCTCGTTACCTTTGTTCATTCTGCTCTCGCTGATATTTTGGTATGGGATCGTCCGAATTATCCTGATATGGATCAATTACCTGAATATTGAAAAGCCGCAAACCGCAGCGCCATCCCCGGATTTAAGCGTGGCCATTTTCACTACAAGTTCGCCCGGCGAACCGTTAAGTATGTTTGAAAAAACACTCGAAGCCTGCGCAATGATCAGCTACCCCCATACCACTTACTTATTAGATGATACGCAAGACACCCGGTTTAAGGAACTGGCTAAAAAACATGGCGCTGTCTGGCTCGAATTGGTTGGGTTGCCAGGCGCCAAGGCAGGAAAGATCAATAAGGCGCTATCTATGACCAATGAAGACTTTATCCTCGTTTTAGATCCGGATCATATCCCATTCCCAAATTTTTTCGATCACGTACTTGGATTTTTCGAAGACGAAAAGGTGGGTTTTGTGCAGGTATCGCAAGCTTATTATAACCAATACCGCTCATTCACGGCGAGGGGAGCAGCAGAACAGACTTATACATTTTACGGTCCTACACAAATGGGTTTGCATGGCAAAAACTGCAGTGTGGCAATCGGTTCGAATTGTACCTTCAGGCGTAAAGCGCTTGCTTCTATTAGTGGTCATGGTATTGGTCTTGCCGAAGATCTGATTACTGCTATCCGTATTCATGCAGAGGGATGGAAATCCGTTTATAACCCGGTTATCATAAGCAGGGGCCTGGTGCCCGAGGATTTTGGCTCATTCTGCAAACAGCAATTAAAATGGGCACGGGGCGTGCATGAGGTACTATTTGCTGAATATCCGCGTTTATTTCAAAAATTATCGTTCTGGCAACGGCTGTCGTATATTACCATCACTACTTATTACCTGGTGGGAACAACCACATTCCTGTATATGCTAATACCGTTTATTTATTTTTGGTTTGGCGAACTTCCTGCAAAAATGCCGTTTATCGAGTTCCTTTATTATGGCTTTCCGGTGCTGGTCATTTCAATATTAGTTTATCTTTACGTTCAATATTGGCTATGCCACACGGAAACGGAACGAGGTTTTCACTGGCGGGGAATGATCCTTAAATTTTGCTG
The DNA here is from genome assembly GCA_036758125.1 of Mucilaginibacter sp. GTDB lineage: Bacteria > Bacteroidota > Bacteroidia > Sphingobacteriales > Sphingobacteriaceae > Mucilaginibacter. The sequence goes on along the minus strand of DAIOXE010000001.1, from coordinate 364,571 downwards.
CTGGCCGGTTTTCCTTCTAGGTTTCCTGCTTTCCCTGGTTGATGCAAAAATCCCATATATTCCAACGGCCAAACAAGCCGTTACGGGTAAAATAACCCCTTTTTCAAAACCACTGATCATGCAAATTTTTCTTTTTATTATTACGGCAGCCGTGATCTTATATCAACGGCGATATATAATTCCCGAAGCGACCCTGGTAATGACAAGTGAAATGGCCTGGGGTATGATCGCCTTTGCTTCCATATCGGCATTACTCGCTGGTGGGGGCATTTATGCGATAATTGAATCAAGAAACTTAACAACCGAAGATCCATGGGATAGTGTGGTTGTTAATGAAATTAATAAAAAAAATTAAAATATAGACAGATGAAAACTAAAATACACCGTGTAAGTATAATCGTAATAGCAGTACTGTTGGGAATTGTATTGGTTCTATGCCTGTCCCTTTTGGGTACCAAGGGATCGGGGCCTGTTGATCATTTATTGAGCGGAATAGGCAGGGGCGTTTCGAACATGGAAAATAAATTCATACTTAATAAAAGGGAACATACCCGTTCACAATCATTAAAGTGGTTTAAAGGCATTAAAAGTGACAAGTTGAAAATAGGACGAACGGATAAAATACTCTATGGGGCTTACGACGACCAGGTATCCGAAACTTACCAGAGCGTTGTCGATTTAGAGGATTCCCTGCATACCGTATTTCCCATTATCTCGTTGTACAGCGCATGGGGCAGTAAACCGGAGGAACAATTCCCATCGTCCAGAGTTCAGGCTATTACAGATATTGGTTCAATCCCGCTCATTACCTGGGAACCCTGGGTTGCCGATTTCAGTCAGGATGATTATCCTAACATACCTCCCAAAGATAAACGTGATAAATTTGAATTACAAGCTATCGCCGCCGGAACCTATGATGCCTATATTGATAAATGGGCGGGCGATGCAAAGGAAATACAGTCATTAATGTTTATCAGGTTCGGGCACGAAATGAATGACCCTTACAGGTATCCCTGGGGCCCGCAAAATAATAAGCCCGAAGATTTTATCGCTGCCTGGCGCCATGTTGTTAGCCGCTTTAAACAGGACGGCGTAAAAAACGTTATTTGGGTATGGTCACCCCACCCTGCCTACAAAAATTACGATGCTTATTATCCGGGAGATAAATATGTGGATTGGGTGGGTGCAGGCACGTTAAATTATGGTACGGTAGCTTCGTGGAGCCAATGGTATACTTTTGATGAAATATTCGGAAAATACTATGCGCAGTTTGCCAAATATAAAAAACCCATTATGATCAGCGAATTTGGAAGTCTTGCCACTGGTGGCGACCGGGAGAAATGGTACAAGGACGCATTAGCAGAAATGCCAGTTAAGTATCCTTTAGTAAAGTCTGTAGTATTTTTCCATGTTGCCAACGATAACACTACTACGGATAAAGCACTCAACTGGTATATAAAAGATGATCATCAGATCACGCATACGATCGCGGATATTATTAATAAGAAATGATCTATTTTAATAAAAAATCTTCAATATTGTCAGGCGAGATAACAAACGTTTTTGAACCGGGATAGTTATTCGTAAAGGTTTGTGGGAAACGAAAGCTCAAATGCCGAAGAACCGGTAGCTATTACCTGGGTGCCTTTTAACTGGTCGGTAAATATCTTCAGTGTAAGCCCAATATTAGGGATGCGTTGCGCCTCATCAATAAATACTATTGTATTTTTTCCGGTTATCAAACGTAGTTTGGTAGCCGTGTTGCCCGACAATATTTCACGCACCTCAGCATCATCGCCATTTAAATACAAGTAATCACGGCCTGCAAGTAAAGTTTCGATCAAAGTAGATTTACCGCACTGACGCGGGCCAAAGAGTAAAATAGCTTTATTTTTGAAAAGTCTTTCATAAATAGCCGTTTGTAAAATACGTTTAATCATAATTTTTGGGCGTTCAAACAACTAAATTACATAATATTTTTCCGTTTTAACAATTTTTTATTATGTTTTTAGTATACGCCAAAAACCTAAGTTTCATAATTTTTTGACTATTCCTTTACCTTATCCCACGTATCACGGTTAAAGGCTAACACTTTAACAACCTTGCCATCCTGGTCCTTTGTGAATTTTAAAGGGAAGCCCATTTGCTTATTTAGAAAAGCTAGGTCGCCTATTGAAATAAAGTTTATTTCCTTGTTATCCCATAGTTGTTTAAGCAGTAAGCCATCCGCAGTGGCGGTAATTTGTAAAAAGGTATCCTTTTTTTCTTCAAACTGGTATTTCCCTTCAAAAGCTTTCAGCTGGTCGGCTGTAAGTTTTACTTCTATAACCGGCACATAATTTTTAACTTTTATTAGTACTTGCTTATCTGCTACCAGGGCTTGTGTAATTTCGCCCGCGTCGTTTTTTGAAAAAACAACCGATATAGTTTCGTCACCATCGTCATCCTTAGTTTCAAAAGTAAACTCTGATTTACGGGTTAGTATAAATTGCTGGTCTCCTTCCATGCGTTTTGCAACTAAATTGTTGTTAACAGCGGTGATTTGAAAATAAGCAAATTCGTTGTCCTTCATCTGGTATATTCCTTCAAACGCTTTAAGCACTGTCGAATCTATAATTTGAGTTTGACAGAGGACGGAATGTGCGTTTGCGGGTATATATACAAAACAACTTAATAAAATAAGCGGAAGCACGAGCGCGGCTTTGGTCAAATAACTAACAAGGTTTCTTTTTAGGTTTGTCATCTTAATGCGGTTTAGTATATGTTTGTGATTAAATTTAGTGTCATAACGAGTTTAGCCATAATATATTATAATCTAAAATAGCCGCACCATGATGGGGTGCAGCTATTGAAAATTAAGTTTTATAAGCAGGTATTAATAGGTTAAAGGCGTATTACTGTACAAATGATATTCGCCAGGAGCAAGTGTAATATTATAAGGCGATGTTGCAACATTGATGCTCATTCCCGTAATGTTGTCGTACCAGGTTCCTGTTGAGGGGAAGCCGATACTAGCGGTATTCGAAACCACATCAAAATTACCTACAACTTCCACGTTATTTGAAGGATCGAGCAGTTGAACAAATTTAACGGAGCCACCAAGATTATAATGAAAGTTAGTAGTAGCAAAAACCGGGTTTTTGATCTTCATTCTTATCATCCGGGAGTAAACCTGGTATAAATGGTGGCGGTTAGGATCCAACATATATTCCCAATGAGGCGGCTTGTCGCCTAAACGCCCGCCTGTACTTGCATCATTAATGCTAACATCGTACCCCCGTTCGCCAAACTGCCATAACATTTTTGGCCCGGGCGAAGAAAACATGAAGACGGCGCCCATTTCATCACGCGCTAATCCGGTTGGGATATCTTTAGTACTGTAACTGCCGGAGCTATTCCCGTACGCCTCATTTTTAAACTGAAGCCGTTCCTCATCATGGCTTTCAAAATAATTTACAAGGTTATATGGCGTGGTAGCTGGAAAGCCATAGACATCATAAAATAAACCTGAAAGGTCCCAGGATGGATTTGTAGCATAACCCATAGTGGCCTGCTCACCGGCTGAGCTCATGTTGGCCCACATCATCATGCCCTGACCGGCTAATACGGCTTCTTCCGAGTTGGCAGCAAAATGCTCTAAGATCACATAAAAATTCGGGTCAAGGCTTTTCATGTAATTATTATAGGTTTCCCAGATAGCGATCCTGCTGGCGTCATACTGACCCCATAAATTCACATCGCCACCCGAATTTGTTTGCGTAAACCCTTTGGCCTCATCAAACCTAAAGCCATCAATCTTATATTCCTGCATCCAATATTTCATTACATTTTCTGTAAAATATTTTGTTGCTGCGCTTTCGTGGTTCAATTGGTAACCCACCGCGTAAGGATGTAAGTTCGTCTGGTCAAACCAGGGGCTGTTAGCTGCCGGGGCGTTATTAGCCGCGTCCCAATACATTTGTACCATTGGCGAGGAGCCAAACTGATCCTCAAGCACAATATCCTGTATTACCGCAATGCCCTTTGCATGACACGCATCAATAAAAGCCTTGTAGGCATTTGGCGTTCCATAATATTTGTCGAGGGCGAACATGAAGTTGGAATTATAGCCCCATGAATCATTGCCTTCAAATTCATTTACGGGCATCAGCTCAATGGCATTTACACCCAGGTTAGCGATATAGTTGAGCGTATCGGTAAGCGTTTGATAGCTATGGGTAGCAACAAAATCGCGGGGCAGCAATTCATAAACAACCAGGTTCTTAGGTGCTGCGCGTGTAAAGGAGGTCGTTTTCCAGGTATAAGCCGGTGCATTATACCAAAATGTACTTACGATGCCAGTTTGCCCGGCAGGATAAGCTCTTAAGCCAGGGTACACCGATGCTGGTATTCCAGGATCATTGGCCGGGTCAAGAATTTTATGAGTATAAGGATCAGCCACTTTAAGTGAACCATTGATGAGGTATTGGTAGGCGTATTCCTTGGTTGGATCAAGATTATCGATCTGTACCCACCAGCGGGTTCCGTCTTTTGAATTTTTCATCACGGTGGGCTGCCAGTTATTGAATTCGCCGATCACACCGACCGATGTCTTGCTTGGGGCATACAAGTTAAATATCACTGATTGACCGGTGTTGATAAAGGTCACTCCATCACTGGCGCCGGCAGGCGGATCAACCCCATTCGGGTTTCCGGTAACGTTCCCGGAACTATTGACGACTTTAGGGGATTTTTTGCATGAAGTAAATCCGATCAGTAATATACCGATCAGTAATAAGTACAAATTCCTGATGTTCATATCTTTTTCTTCGTTATAATTGGTTTATAAATTAACGCGCTATAAAAGTATTAATTTAATCTAATAATTATAGACTGTAAATTAAATTGACTTATTTAACAAATTTTCTAACAATTTCAATTAATTCCGTCATGTCAAATGGTTTTTGCATATAGGCGTCTGCGTGCCCGGCTTCGGCAATTTCTTTTATATTGCTTACTGCTGAAAAAATAATTACCGGGATATGGCTCGTTAAGTGACTAGACTTTAACTGTTTGCATAATTGCTGCCCGCTTGGGTCACTTTTCCACTCTGTCAGCCAATTATCCATTAATATAAGGTCGGGGTTATGTTCACTTATATGCTTAAGGATTTTGGAATTGCCGGATTCGATCACCTCGTAATTTTCCCCTTCAAGAATAAAAACAATGGTATCCCTTATGTCCTTATCATCTTCAATTACCAATATTTTTTTGGCCATGATCTTTCAAGCACCTGCTTTAGCAAATAACAATTAAAGGTACGGGTTTTGTTTTATAATGCACGTTTATTTTTTAAGCCCGGATATTATAACAAATGCGGCACCTTGGCTCATAACTTTCCTTTTCGCCCAATAATACTCTACTTTCATCAGGTACAAGCCGGTAAGAGTACATGGCCGGATTGCCGCACCTTACACATACAGCTTGTAGCTTTGTAACCGAATCGGCTATTGCAATAATGGCCGGCATTGGGCCAAATGGCCGGCCCCTGAAATCCATGTCAAGGCCGGCAACAATTACACGCACCCCTTTATTTGCCAATGCGTTGCACACATCCGCCAGTGCTGCATCAAAAAACTGTGCCTCATCAATGCCGATTACATTTACGTCACCGGCCAGCAATAATATGGATGAAGCGTTTTCGACCGGTATTGACGACATAGAATTTGCATTATGCGACATAAGTGCATTTTCTGCATATCGTGTGTCCGTCTTCGGACTGAATATCTCAACCTTTAACCTGGCTATCCTCGCCCGGTTTAGCCTTCTTATTAATTCTTCTGTTTTACCGGAAAACATGGAACCACAAATAACTTCGATACTTCCGGTGAACTTGTCATTGGTCATTGGGTCATTGGGGCATTGAGTCATTGGGTCATTGGGTTATTGTTCATTAGGTCTTGCTTATTAATTTGAGTATCCGCTGGTTTGACCGGAGACTAATTATCGAAAATTGAATTCAAAAAAATAATGACTAAATGACTAAATGACCTAATGACCATAATCCCCAAATATCAGAATTTAATCTTATTTTTGATCGGCATTTTTAAGGTTGAGACATGAAGCAAAATGAAATATTTAAAAGGATAGGTGATATTATACAGGAGCTTAATGAGCAATATGAATATCTTAAAACGGTACCGGACGATTTAAATAACCTGGAACTTGAACTTTTTGTGTCCAACGCTCATTTCCTTGCAAACCACATTGAAATTTTAGCTAAACTCAATTTACAGAACATTAAAATTAAAACGCCGCCTGTTGAAAAAACGGAAACCAGTCATGAGCAAAAATATTTCGAGCCTATGGTGCAAGTGAAACAGGCTGATGAAGAAAATACTATATCCCCACCCTTTGAAGAAGTTGAAACAGGATTTGCAAATATTGAGGATAATGAGGAGCAACCGGCGCCTGTGGCTGATTTGAAAACCGGGATCCCACTTGAGCCGGACACTATTTTATATGAAGAAGCCGAAACTATAAGGCATGAACTGGTTTTGGGTGAAACCGGGGATTGGGATGATGATGAAAATTCACCTGTCGAAAATGTGGAATCGACAGAAACTAAGCAAAATATAACCGCAATCGCTGTCCCGGTTGAGCCCCTTAACAGTTCTGTTGAAATAACACAAGCAAAGCCTCGAAATGATAAAGAGGAGCCTGTGACTTCAGTTAAGTCAACCCAAGATGAAATACTTACTATTAATCAAAAAATTTTCTCGCAAATAGGTGATAAAGCGATAGCAAGAACTGAAGAATTAAGCGTGAAGCCAATCAGCGATATTAAATTGGCTATTACGCTGAATGACAAATTGCTTTATGTGAAAGAGCTTTTCAACGGTTATAACCTGGCCTATAGCGAAGCTATTGAAATACTTAACCGCTTTAATACCTTTGAAGAGGCCATGCGCTTTTTGAAAACCAACTACGTTACCAAAAACAATTGGGACAGCAAACCGGCGGCGATGGAGAAGTTTTATGCGCTGTTAAAACGACGTTACGCGTAGGTTGATAACTAAATAATGGATTGAAGTGATGCAGTATTTTTATTTAAAAATTTGCGTTATCATTTCATGGCAGATGTACTTAGCAAGGAAAGCAGAAGCTTTAACATGTCCCGTATTCGTAGTAAGGATACCAAACCTGAATTATTTGTACGAAGATTTCTGCACAAAAATGGGTTTCGTTATAAATTACATGTTAAAGAATTGCCCGGCAAACCTGATATTGTGATGCCCAAATATAAAACTATAATATTTATTCACGGATGCTTTTGGCACGGACATGGAGGCTGTAAATATTTCACTATCCCTAAAACCAATACAGATTATTGGACAAATAAAATTCAAACAAATATTAACAATTACGAGCAAGCCAAGGAGCAATTATTTAAAGCAGGGTGGAAAATAATTACTATATGGGAGTGTGATCTTAAAAATAATATTGCGGCACAAACACTACACAATTTGGTTGCTCAAATTCAATTGGACCTCGTCTATTCTTACTCAAATTGACCTCTTGGTTTAATTTTTTCATTAAAAGGGGTACTTGTGTGAATGTTAGTTTTCTTTTATTATTTTTGAAAAACACAGAAACGCCGCGCTTAATGAGTTATCCTGAATATATTAATAACCTGCTTAAGCCAAGAATTACAGAAAAGGAAACTGTCCTGGATTTATTTGCCGGGTGCGGTGGATTATCTCTCGGGTTTGAAGCGGTCGGCTACAAAACCATTGGTTTTGAAATGGATGCATCGGCCTCTGATACATACAATAAAAATCTTAATGGAAAATGTCATACTATTAAACTTGATATTGAATTTGGGTACCCAAAAGCTGAAATAATCATCGGAGGGCCCCCCTGTCAGCCATTCAGTGTTGGTGGAAATCAAAGGGGAATAGAAGATGCCCGTGACGGTTTTCCTATTTTTATTGATGCTGTAAAAAAACTTCAACCAAAAGTTTTCATGTTTGAAAACGTCAGGGGACTTTTGTACACAAATAAATGGTATTTTGAATTAGTTATAAAAGAACTTAGAAAACTTGGTTACCTAATTAGTTACAGGTTGCTTAATGCTGTAAGTTATGGAGTGCCTCAAAACCGGGAGAGATTATTCGTGATTGGGCACAAAACAAAATTTGATTTTCCAAAAAGAGGCAACAGGAAAACAATAGTCGGAGACGCAATTGGAGATTTAATGTATCAATCATCTTCTGAAAGTAAATTCTTAACATCTTCAATGGATCAATACGTTGCCAAATATGAAAAGGCATCCGCATGTATTAACCCGAGGGATTTATACCCGGATAGACCGGCACGAACACTCACCTGCCGTAATCTTGCAGGTGCAACCGGCGATATGCAGCGTGTAAGATTAAAGGACGGAAGACGAAGAAGGCTTACTATTCAGGAAGCTTCAAGGTTACAAAGTTTCCCCGATTGGTTTGAATTCATAGGTAACGAAACATCTCAATTTAATCAGATTGGCAACGCTGTGCCACCACTATTGGCATGGCACTTAGCGAATGCGATTAAAGAATGTTATCACTCCAATCAGAAATATACTGCTGAGGAAATCCATATTAATACGGTCCAAAATGAAGTTCTTACACTATTTTAATATATGGAAGATTATCTGCTTTCCAGTAAAAAGACACCCTCAGTTAAAAAGCTGATAAATGAAGCATTAGATATTCTAAAACAAGCAGGAATTCCCCTTTCTGAAAAAAGTGATCGTGCGTTAGAAAGAATGGCAATGGCATTTTTGGCGGTCGCAGGAGTTACAATAGACTGGAAAACATCAACTGGAGCCTCTCAAAACAGACATCTTAAAACGAGGGAGATCATCACTTTCATAAATGAAAATTTTGAGGAAAATATTTCATATGGTTCCTATGATGATATTCGCAGAAAAGATTTAAAACTACCTGTTGTTGCGTTAATCATAATCAATAGCGGTGATAAAGGCCGCGCAACTAATGACCCAACAAGAGGTTACTCGCTGGATACTGAATTTGAAAAACTTATAGTCAATTATAATACGAAGGACTGGAATAAAGTTCTAAAGAAATTTTTGAGTAAAAGGACAACCCTTACTGAAATTCTTGCGCGTAAGCGTGACTTTGATCTTATTCCGGTAATGCTGCCGGGCAACAAACCAATTGCGCTGTCACTTGGAGATCATAATATTCTTCAGAAGGCAATAGTTGAAGAATTTCTTCCGCGTTTTGGCCAGGGTTGCGAAGTTCTTTATTTAGGTGATACTTCTAACAAATCACTTCACATGGAAAAAGAGGCTTTACATAAATTAAATTTTTTCGAACTCTCTCATGATGAACTTCCTGATATTATCGCTTATAATAAAAAGAAAAATTGGCTTTATCTTATTGAAGCAGTCCACAGTTCGGGGCCAATAAATGAAATTAGGTTGTATGAACTTAAACTATTGCTTAAAGACTGCCCGGCTGAACTGATTTTTGTGACTGCATTTCTTAATCGTGATGCTTTTAGAAAATGGTCATCACAAATTGCATGGGAAACTGAAGTTTGGATTGCCGATAATCCAGATCATTTAATTCATTTTAATGGACATAAATTTCTTGGGCCATTTTAATTCAAAACCCGAAATATTAGACTATTCCCATCCTATTTGAATCTAGTTTAAGCAGCACAAAAACCAGCAATGTAAAACTCAGCAGTGATGACCCGCCGTAACTGATAAACGGCAGGGGAATACCTATTACCGGCGCCAAACCTATAGTTGTGGCAATATTTATAAACACATGGAAAAATATAACCGCAGTTACGCCATATCCATAAATCCGGGAAAATGGCGATCGTTGCCTTTCGGCGATAAGAATTATTCTTAGTATTAAAAATAAATACAGTCCAAGCACAACTGTCGAACCGGCAAAACCCCACTCCTCCCCTACAGTGCAAAAAATAAAATCGGTACTTTGAGCAGGCACAAATGAATATTTGGTTTGGGTGCCATTCAAATAACCTTTGCCCCAAAGCTTACCGGAACCTATTGCAATTTTCGACTGGTTTACATTATAACCCTTGCCTTTTAAATCTGTTTTAATGCCCAGCACTATATCTATTCGTACTTTTTGATGCGGCTGTAAAACACGGTTATAAATAAACTTAACACTAAAAACAAAAACGATGCAAATAGATAGACCGGTAAGCACTGTGACTGTCAGCCGTCTATTTTTCTTGAACAATAGCACAATCAACAAAGTGAGTATACTGATCACTGCAATTACGTATAAGGGGTTATACAAAATTGAGGTTAGAAAAAGCACAATGAAAAGCGCGCTTATCACTAAAAAATAGGGAGAGAGCCCTTCACGGTATAAAACAAAGATCAACGAATAAAAAACAAGCGTCGAACCCACGTCGGGCTGCATCAGGATCAGCAGCATTGGCACACCTATTATTGCCGCGGCAATAATGAATGAACGCAATTCAGCTACCCTTACATTAGTACCGCTTAAATACCGTGCTAAAAGTAAACAAGTAGTAAACTTTGCGAATTCCGAGGGCTGTAACCTAAACCCGCCCCCTAAAGATATCCAGGCCTGGTTACCACCAACATTACGCCCAACAACCAGCACTAACATCAGTAATAAGATTGTTATCCCATAAAATGCCGGGGACAGCGCAGTTATAAGCCTGCTATCGAGCAGTAAGATCACGATACCCACAATTAAAGAAATTGCGATAAACAAAAATTGCTTGCCATAGTTAGTTGAGAGATCAACAATACTTGGGTGTTTTTCATCGAAAACAGCCGAATGGATATTAAACCAGCCAATAAGGCACAGCGCAAGGTAAATGAATACGGTTACCCAGTCAACATTAAAAAAGAAACTGCGCTGACTATTCATGTTTTTTATCTATTGACCGGGCTGATAAAAAATCTTTCGGCGAACTTTTTTTATCTCCGGTGGAGGCGCTTTTTAAACCTTTAAGCCTTCTGTTAATTGAATCCTGTAATCTTTTTTTAAGACTATCAGCCTTGAACGTCTTTCTTGTGTTAAAAAATTTACTATGCAAATACGTTGTGGAATCAGGCAAGCGCACAGCATTCTCAAAGTATTCAACAGTTATGCCCGATTCACGGGGGCTTATGCTTCCCCTTAAATATTTTTCAACGATAAAACTTGCTATCGGTGCAGCCCAATGGGCTCCCTCTCCTGAGTTTTCAACCACTACAGCGACGGCTATTTTTGGATGATCGCGCGGGGCAAAGGCTACAAATACAGAATGAGCCTCACCATGACTGTTTTGTGCTGTCCCCGTTTTTCCGCACATTATAATGCCGGGAATTTTTGATCGTATAGCTGTACCATCGTCAACCACTGCCTGCATTCCGTTTATAACCGGTTCAAAATACTGTGAATCAATGCCCACATAATGTCTTTCGGTATACTCTTTTTTAACAACATTTTGCGAACCGATCGCTTTGATTAAGTGTGGCGTATAATAATAGCCATGGTTGGCAATGGTACATTCAAGATTAGCTAACTGTAAGGGCGTTGCTAACAACTCACCCTGGCCAATTGCAAGAGAGATAATAGTGCTAGAGCGCCATGCGCCCGGTTTATAAATATTATCATAATGCAGCGGCGTAGGCACATTGCCCCGGTTTTCGCCCGGCATGTCTAAGTCAAGTTTTGAGCCTAATCCAAATTTTTTAACATCTGAACGCCAGTTGGCAAAGGTAGCTCCCGTTTTTTTTGCGCCATCATGATCGATAAGTCTTTGAAAAACCATAGAAAAATATCCATTGCATGATTTCGCAACCGCACTGCTTAAGTTTACAAGGCCATGTGCTTCCCCATTATTACATGGTATCTTCCTGTTACCGGCCCTGTAATATCCAGGGCAAAAATACGTAGTGGCAGGATTAATAATGCCTTCCTGTAAAGCTATTAGCGCACTCAGTGGTTTAAAGGAAGATCCTGGTGGATATTTCGCCTGTATCGGCCTGATAAAAAAAGGATCATAGGGATCTTTATATATTTTTGCCGCATTATTGCCGCGTTCGCGCCCAACCATCAGGTTTGGGTCGTAAGTCGGGCTGCTTACAAAGCATAAAATCTCTCCGGTTGACGGTTCAATGGCGACAATGCTGCCCACCTTATTTTGCATTAGCTTTTCGCCCAGTTTTTGTATGTTTATATCTAATGATGATGTTAAACGCCGCCCAGCCATAGCTGCAGTATCGAACATACCATTAGCATAACGTCCCTTAGGTTTGCCACGTGAATCAACCATTGCGTTTTCAACACCCCTTTGCCCCCTTAAAACTGCTTCGTATGATTTTTCAACGCCGGTAACGCCTATATAATCACCCGGATGATAATACCCTCCCGAGCGTTTTATATCTTTATCCTGTACCTCGCCAATAAAACCCAGAAACTGCGCCGCTACCGAATCGGGGTAAATACGCAGATATCTGGGCGATGAATAAAAGCCGGGAAACTCGGATAGCCTTTCCTGCAAGGAAGCGTAAGCGGTAACCGAAAGCTGTTTTTCAAAAACTGACGGGATATAAAGCGAATACTTAACAGCCTTAGCCCATTGCTTATTAAAAGCGGCCCTATCTATACCCAATAACTTGCAAAATTCAACAGTATCAAATGGTTTCACCTGTTTGGGTGTTACCATAATATCATAAAAGGGTACGTTTTGAACAAGGATTTTTCCGTTACGGTCTAATATAGGGCCGCGGGCGGCATTATGTATAATCTGGCGGCGCACGTTATTACTGGCATAAATTGCATAACGGTCGTCAATTATCTGGATATAAAATAATCTCGCCAACAGTATGATAAATATGGTTATAAAAATTCCTGCTATCACATAGCGCCGCTCAAAAAAACTGTTCATTTACGCACTTTCCTTCTGAAAAATAACAAACACGAAATTAATATTAAAAAAACCGTAAATATTGAACTCAAAAAAAGGCGGCTTAGTGTATAATGAAGCTCTGAAAAGCTGAAAGCTTCAATATTGAAGAGAAAAAAATGATGAAACAAGGTGAGTACCAGCGCATAGGTAAAAAACCACCGGAAACCCATTATACTTAGTGTCGGTTCGGGCTCATTATCAAAACCCTCTTTCTGAACCGTTATGCTGATAAATATGATCCGTACAAATGCGAGTACTACACATGATGCAGCATGCAACCCGGGTGTATCATAAAAGGCATCAATGGTTAATCCCAAAATAAATGCAAGCACAAACAACAGCACATTTGGCGTTTCGAACGGCAGCAATAAAATAAACAAGATATAAGGATAGGGAACCGAGAGATTATACAGTGAGATATTTTTGAGCAAAAAAACCTGTACAAAAACTAATACTATGAACCTTACCAGGTTGACAACAATGCTTTTACTCATCCTTTTTTTGCTGGGCCTCCAATCCCCCCTGTTCTTTGGCAAGCTTATTTTCAACCACATTAACATACTGCAGATTGCTGAAATCAACAGTCAGCGCTATTTCCATGTTCAGCAAAAGACCGCCGGTTTTAGTATGAAGGCTGCTTACTTTGCCTATTGGTATGCCTTCCGGGAAAAGTGAATACCCTGATGTCACAACCAATTCGCCCAATTTTGGCTGTGCATTGTTCGATACATCTTTCATAAGGCACTTATGAGGGTTAAAATCGTCCCCCCATTCAACATACCCTATCTCTTTATTTTTGGCCAGCATAGCGCTAAACTGCGAATCTTTATGAAGTAATGACTGTACCACTGCAAAATGCGCTGATACATAAACCACTTTTCCAACAATACCTTTATCGCTAATAACTCCCATGCCTTTCGCAAGTCCCTGATTACTTCCTTTGTTAAGCGTAATATAATTATTTGCCCGGTTAACCGAGTTATTGATCACTTTAGCCACAATATATTCATACTGCTGCTTGTAAATTGTATCAGTTACTTTATGTGTTTTAAGCGTGTCAATGTAAAACGACGATTTCAGCTGACTGCGCAAATGTGCATTTTCACGTGCCAAATTATCATTAACTTCTTTTAACGTCAGAAATCCATAAAACTCATTAACCTGCGCATACAGGCCGCCGGTAGCTCCATTGGCTGAATTAATAAAAGCTGCTTTCTGGAAGGAATTATATTTAATATAGATTATCAGAGAGAATACCTCAAAAATAAGAAATAAAAAAAATGCGTTGTACTTACTGATAAATATCCAGAGGTTACGCATGGGGTTAGAGATTAGTTAATTGGAGGTTAGAGATTAGTTAGAAAAATCCTTTAATTAAAATTTAGAGATTAAGCTTTACTATCTGCTTGTTTTCTTAAATAATTAATATAACCATTTATCATTTTCATACATTCCTCACATTCTTCTTTAAAAGAATCAAATACTTTTTCTTCTATAATATTATTATCTATCGCAATAAAAAGATGATCTATTGTTTCAGCCGCCGAGCCACGGGCATTTAACAGGAATTTAGCAGCATCGGCATAATGAAATCTGCCATGTCCTTCGGCTATATTATTTCCTATTGACCTCGAAGAACGAATGATTTGATCATCTAATCGATATTTCTCATCAGCAGGGAACGATTTTACTAAGGCAAATATGTTATTTCGTAATAATCTGGCTTTTTTCCAAACATCGAGATCAGTGAAAGAATTCATGTTTTATATCACAAGTAATTAGTTTTGAATATTCACATAAATTTTAACCAGCGCAAAATAACTAATCTCTAATCTCTGGTCTCTAATCACTCACTCTATTGCATTAAAAATTTAAAATTCCCAATATTTTTAAGCGCTGTTCCGGTGCCGCGCACTACGGCACGTAGAGGATCTTCGGCCACGTGGACAGGCAGTTTGGTCTTGGCAGCTATGCGCTTGTCCAAACCGCGCAGCAAGGCGCCGCCTCCGGTTAAATAAATACCGGTCTGATAAATATCAGCTGATAATTCAGGCGGCGTGATTTCCAAAGCTTTCAGGATAGCCTCCTCGATCTTTGAAATTGATTTATCCAGGCAATGGGCGATCTCCGAATAAGAAAGCATGATCTGCTTAGGAACGCCTGTCATCAGGTCCCGACCCTGAACAGCAAAATCAGGCGGTGGATCAGCAAGTTCAGGCAAAGCGGCCCCGACTTCTATTTTAACTTTTTCGGCTGTACGGTCGCCGATCATAATGTTATGCTGGCGGCGAATATATTGTACAATATCAGAGTCGAAGTTATCACCTGCTACACGGATGGACTGATCGCAAACAATACCTGATAAAGCTATAACCGCGATCTCTGTCGTGCCTCCACCGATATCAATGATCATGTTGCCCATTGGTTCTTCAACGTCAATCCCGATCCCTACCGCGGCAGCCATTGGTTCGTGAATAAGGTACACCTCTTTTGCGCCGGCAATTTCGGCTGAATCGCGCACTGCGCGTTTTTCAACCTCGGTAATACCTGATGGTATGCAGATCACCATGCGCAAAGAAGGGAAAAACCACCCTTTGCCCTGGTTTATCATCTTTATCATACCTCGTATCATGTGTTCCGCGGCATTAAAATCGGCAATTACACCGTCTTTTAAAGGCCGTACGGTACGAATATTGTCGTGCGTTTTGCCTTCCATCTGCATGGCCTGGCGGCCAATAGCGATTACTTTATTGGTTGTCCTGTCGAACGCAACTATTGAAGGTTCGTCAACAACAACTTTATCATTGTGTATTATGAGGGTATTTGCGGTACCTAAATCAATAGCGATCTCTTGTGTAAAAAAATTAAATAGACCCATTTAGTTTTATTTGGAAATAATCTGCAAAAATAATTAAATTATAAGAAACATAATTTCACGAATGTAAGCTAATTAATACGAATTAAGTGTCACAAATGTTCACTATTTAATTATGAATTAATGAAAGGCCGCAATTAATAGCCTTTGTTTCTGAATTCTTGTTCATTCGTATAAATTCGTGCAAACTCATGTCCCTTATTAATGTTTAAAATGGCGCACGCCGGTTGTTACCATAGCAATACTTTTCTGGTCGCACATTTCAAAAGAAAGCTTGTCATTAATTGATCCTCCGGGCTGCAGCACTGCTACAATTCCCGCATCAGCTGCTAATTCAACACAATCAGGAAAAGGGAAAAAAGCGTCCGAAGCCATAACAGCGCCATGAAGGTCAAAACCAAAGCTATTTGCCTTTATAATTGCCTGCTTTAACGAATCAACCCTCGACGTTTGTCCGACCCCGCTGGCCAACAACTGGTTGTTTTTGGCCAATACGATGGTATTCGATTTGGTATGCTTTACCACTTTATTCGCAAAAAACAAATCTCTTAATTCATGTTCGGTTGGCTGTCTTTTTGTTACTGGGTTCATTTGCTCCGGTCCTTCTATTACTAAGTCTTTGTCTTGCTCGATAACTCCGTTAAGCAATGTTTTAAATTGCTTAACAGGCAGCATAACGGGCTGGCGAATCAGTATAATACGGTTCTTTTTCTCTTTTAGTATTGCGATGGCTTGATCGGTATATGCCGGGGCTATCAAAACCTCGTAAAATATTTTACTGATCTCGGCAGCAGTTTCGGCGTCGACTTCATCATTGGCAATAATTACCCCGCCGAAAGCTGATACCGGGTCGCAGGCCAGCGCATCAATCCAGGCTTCTTTTATAAAATTGCGCGAAGCTATCCCGCAAGCGTTGGTATGCTTCAAAATGGCTATTGTGGGCTCGGTAAATTCGTCAATCAAAGCTACTGCAGCATCAACATCAACAAGGTTATTGTAGGACAGTTCCTTACCATGCAATTTAGTAAACATGCTGTCCAGATCGCCATAAAATACGCCTTTTTGATGCGGATTTTCGCCGTACCGTAATGCCTGGCTGGTTTGGATACTTTCTTTAAATACAGGCAGTGGATCTTCCTGGTTAAAATACTGGAAAATAGCAGTGTCGTAATGTGATGAGATATTAAAAGCTTTATGCGCAAAAGCCCGGCGCTGGTCGATAGTGGTTTCGCCATTTTGCACTTTCAAAATATTTTCCAGCTCGGCATAATCTCTCTTTGATGCGACGATAAGCACATCTTTAAAGTTTTTAGCAGCGGCGCGAATCAATGAAATACCGCCTATATCTATTTTTTCGATGATGTCATCTTCTTCAGCGTTTGACCTTACCGTTTCTTCAAAAGGATAAAGATCAACAATAACCAGGTCAATTTCAGGTATGGCATATTGCTCGAGTTGCTGTTCATCATTTTCATAATTCCTGCGTGCCAATATTCCGCCAAACACTTTGGGATGCAGTGTTTTAACACGCCCGCCTAATATGGAAGGGTATGACGTGAGTTCTTCCACAGCGATAACATCAACCCCTAAATTACGGATAAATGTTTCTGTGCCGCCAGTTGAATATATTTTAACACCGAGGCGGTTTAATTCTAAAATAATAGGCTCAAGATTGTCTTTGTAATAGACTGAAATCAGTGCATTTTTTATTTGAACGGGATGGCTCATTAACATCAAAATTTTGAGCCGCAAAGGTAATGAATGTCATTGGTCATTAGTCATTGGGTCATTAGTTTTTTTTGATTTAGATTTGCTCTCTATTGGCTTCCCGCATTAGTAATAAATGTCGCTTGTACGTCAGAAGGATTGTTAAGTATTGAACACTATCGGGATATTTTATAAACTAATAAAGTCGCGTTTTTTTCACCATTAGCTCGTGCGGCGATAAGGAACACGCCCAGTTCAGGGACCAATAAAGAAGTGCGCGCACCATTCCGTGTTTCGATATTTGCTATCTGTTTATAAGAAGTGTCCCCGGTTTGTTTAAATATGTTTACCCTGCCGCTGCCCCCGCTTATATAAATTTGCTTGCTTTTTTTATCCCAGTACAAATCATCGGCATCTCCTACCATGGGAGCGCTAAAAATTTCTTCCCCGCTTTGGCTATCATAAACGATTAGTTTGGCAGGAAGCCGGTAACCTACAATTAACAGGTGCTGTTCCTGGTCATAAGCCATTGGAAAATTGGACCTGGGAAATAGCCTTGACCATTTGCCGGTAAGCTTAAGCTGCTTAAGACCAGCTGCTCCGACCATGCCGGAGCCCGGCAGGTTAACCCATAATTTTCCAGCCTTTGTATCTAATTGAAAAGATTCCGGGTGCGAAGGCAGGACGATATTGCCCACCTGTTTATGGCTTGCTCCATCAATTATAGCAATGCCGCCGCTGCCATAGCCAACATAAATATGGTCACCTTCGGGGTCGTAACGGACATCATCGGCATCATCCGAAAGTTTTATCGATCCCGTTTTTTTAAATGTTAAGGCATTATAAAAGTCGCATTCGCCATTGCCGCCATTGGCCACAAATATCTCCCTGTGACCTGAAATATAAGCGACACCCTGCGGTTCATCCAATCCTTTAATACTGTTTAATACCTTCCCATTTTTCAGATCGACTATTTCCAGCGAATTATTCCCTAAGGCAGCGACATAAGCGATCTGGTCTTTTGCATTGACATCGATATGGTCGATACGCCCTTTAACATTGGGTAGGATGATGGTTTGCCTTAATGTTAAAAACTGCTTTCCCGATTCATTTTGGGCACCACAACAGGCCGCACTTAATAAAGCGGCAAACAGCAGGAATAAAGCCTTGTCTTTTGGCACCCGGAATTCTTGATTTTGTATGATCATACTTTTAGGAAACGAATTTACGGTCGTTTTTGTTTAATTTTTGTTTTATCAGTTCAATAGCTTGAGCCTGACCCCTGCGTTTACCACCACACCATCAAGCGGCGCATAAAGATCACTGAAGACTGGATTAGTGATACTTCCCGTATAAATGTTGCCCCAACGGGTTTGCCTGCGGTCGGTCAGGTTTTCGCCATTGATAAATATATCCAGGTGTTTCCACATTTTTTGAACGAGTAAACCAAAGGTGATATAGCCTCTGCCGGTTGTGCCGTCGCTCAATAATTGCGGCCCGGTATAAAAGCTTTCCGCGCCAAAGCGGAAACTATTTTCAATCTCGTAGGTGGAATCAAAGCTAACCCTGTTTTTAGGCGTTAATGTTTGCGGGCTGATTTGGCCGTTATTATGCAATTTGGCATCCGTATAAGTATATCCCAGGTAAAAACCCAGTTCATCCATCGTTAGTTTTATATTCGTTTCAGCCCCTTGTGAACTAAGAAAACCCGGCGCATTGATAAATGCGTTGTTTTGCAGAATAAGCGCATGGTTTACTTTTGTATAAAAGAACAACTGGTTAACGCTGAGAAGGGCATTGCCTAAAGCTCCCCGGTAATTGACATCGCCATTAAAGCCATAGGACTGCTCTGCTTGCGTATTGCCTATATTCAAAGGCTCGATATGCTGATAACCTTCCTGTTCACTCTGGTCATTAAACAGGCTCGGCATTTTGTAGCCTAAGCCTCCGCCGATGCGGCTTGTCAGCTGATTGTTTATTTTAAATAGGCCGTTTATACGCGGCAAAATAAAAATTCCATCAGCCGGCTGACTCGGCGCAGGCTTATTATCATCTATTCTTAATCCGCTTTCAAGGGAAAACCAGCTTGCAGCCTTAAAAGTATTTTGCGCAAATGCGCCAAAAGTCGTCTGGTTATAGTTCAGGCTGCTTTCCGGGGGCTGAGCAGTAAATTCATCCGTGATCAGGTTAACGCCGGCAACCCAGCTGGTGCGTTTACCGGTTTGCACATAATTTAATTCCGTAAATGACGATAGCTGCTTGCCAATAAAATTAAAGCCGGGTTCGCCCAGGTTCCTGTCAAAGTAACCAACAGTATTTTTCAAATTGATCTGGCGGACGCTGTCAATTTTATGGGTGAAAGATAACTGGGTAGAAAACCGGAAAGTTTTATTGCGCTCAAAGTATTGATGAATGCTATCTGCGCGGCCTTCAACTACCTGAATATCACCACCATAACGGTTCTCATAAGTAGCATTTACGCCAAACCAGCCTGAATTATGATTATCCACATAAAAAAAAACTTTGGGATTAATGGTAAAACGATGGGTTTGCGGTATAGCCGTAAAACCTGTACCAGAAGGATCATAGGCGCCATTATAATTGTAGGAGCCAAGTATGGTTGTACCGAAATGCTGCCACTTCTGCGCATAGTAGCCATTAGCATCAGCTCCATTGGCGCTGGTGCCATTTAACAGAAAGGTAAGTTCGGGCGTGTTTCCGGGTGTTTTACTGATCAGGTTGACAAGGCCGGCAATGGCCCCGCCCCCATAAAGCGTAGAAGCAGACCCTTTGATAAATTCAACCTGTTTTAAGTCGAGCGGGCTGATCTGCAGCAAACTTAAATTGCCCGAAAAACCGGCGTAAAGCGGCATGCCGTCCTGCAGTAATTGCGTATAGCGGCTGTCCAATCCCTGGATGCGGAAGCTTGCCGTTCCGCTTACCGCAGAAGTTTGCTGCACCTGTATGCCGGTCGACTCTCCTAACAGCATTTTGATATCGCCGGGCCGCATTGTGCTTTTTTCGTCAAGTTCTTCCAGCGGCAGCGCTTCGATACGTGTTGGAATATCACGCAGGCTTTGGTTGGTCCGGGTGCTTTGTATGGTTACTTCGGCCAATTCATCCGCTTGCGGTTCAAGTCCAAATTCGATAACCTGACCAGGAGTTTGTAAAGGAAAGGAAAAAGCTTTTTCCTGCCTATTGAAACCAACAAAGGTAATTTCAATATCGAACTGACCATTTGGAATATTGTTAATAATGACAAGGCCACTTGTGTCGGATACGGCGGAAACCTTTAATGCCGGAATACTGACAGTCGCCCCTTTTAAGGCTTCTTTGGTTCTGTCGTTACGGATCAGGGCTTTGAATGTATTTTGGGCCATAACGAAATGCGCCGATAGTATACAGTATATAATGATGAATATCTGTTTCATTTAAATAAAATATAGAACCCTTTGCCATACTGATTAGCATAACATCCGGTTATTAAAAATTGAATAATTAATTAGAGTTAATTAGAATAGGTAGGGATCAGGAAAGGGGCGGTCTTAAAAGCTCTCGATGATAGTCGGAGGTTACCATCGGTTTGTTGGAAACCGGATGTGTTTTTTCGCGTTCAGGTAAGTAGTTTATGTGCAAATGATTATTAGATAGCGCAACACTCAAAGGGTTAGCCTGATGCTGAAACTGAACGTTGTTTGTTGCACTTTGCGGTTTGTCATGTCCATTATGTCCAAGAAGTTCCTTTCCCTGCAACAGGTAATCACCTATAAAATCGATTATGCCTGCTTCATTCGGGGTAGTAATGTTTGTATAATTATGGTACATATCCGGAATGTCCCGCATCAGAGAAAAATCGCCCAATGGCAATAAGATGCTTCCCCCTAAAAAGAAGCAGGCCATTAATAAAGCGATCGTTTTCTTAGCCATGCGCGGCAAAGATAATAAAAAAGGTAGCGTGTGCTGCACAGTAACTTGAAACTTATAGTTTGATTTGACCCCTGTTCTTTAACTTTGGAGTTACTAATTTGCAAGTATGAAATGGATCACCAGGGAACACCCTAAAATTGACCGCATCGCCTGCCCTTGGCTCATCAGGAGGTTTATTGATCCGGAATCTGAAATTATCTATGTTCCCTACGATGAAGTACTGCGTAAAGCTGAAATGTTAAATGCTGTTCCTTTTGACCTGCCTGGCGTCGAATATGGCCATTATGACGATCAGTGTACCTTTGATTATTTCCTGAAAAAGCACGACCTCAAAGATGCAGCACTCGCGCGCATAGCTAACATTGTCCGCGGCGCTGATACTGACCGGCACGACTTTGCACCGCAATCTTCGGGTTTGTCAGCAATATTTTTAGGATTGTCACATAACATCAGCGATGACCACGAATTGCTCGAACTGGGCATGAAAATTTACGATGGCTTATATACCTGGGCGAAACATCTGCACCAGCAAAAACATACCCAGGCACCTGTCGAGCAGCTTTTACTTGAGGTATACAAAAAATACCTGAAACAGGGAAAGGCGAAAAAGGCCCCGGAATGGGCAAATGAGCTCAAAGAAATGATTCAGGACCAAATGGATACCAATATGACCTTGAGTTTGCGGCAGGCATCAAACGAATTGGAGATCAATCCTGCATACTTGTCCAGGGAGTTTTCCAAATACTTTGAAAATTTATCATTTGGCGAATACATCCGTAAATTGCGGATAGAGAAAGCTATCCACCTGATGGAAACCACTAATTATTCATTAACTGAAATTGCCTACCTGACCGGATTTTCTGATCAGAGTCATTTTAACCGGATTTTTAAAAAACAAATGAGTATGAAAGCCTCTGAATACAAAAAGAACCACCTCAAAAAGTAAAATCTGTACTATTAGTAAAATATATTCTATTTTATAGCTGAAAACTTTTTTAGCATTGTATTTATCTTAAATACAGTACTGGATATCTATCTATGAAACATCCCGCTTTATCTGCATTCAGGAAGATCAGCCTGCTTGCAGCTACGCTTCTTTGTTTTTTTCTTCCCGAACAAACTCATGCTCAACAAGGCAAAAACTACTTGGATTCCCTGCTTAAAACAGCGGCTGCAAATTACCCGCTGATTAAGGCAAAAAGATTACAAACCCAGGCTTTACAATATGCCGTTAAATATCAGCAAAATGGCTTTATTCCTTCCCTGAATGCCTCTTACCAGGTTGATTATGCTACTGATAACAATATTACCGGCATGGTTTATCCGCAATATATCTTGCCGCTCAGCGGGCCGCTCAGCAAGATTAATGGTAACGATTATAACGGCGTGCCCGGCAGCGCTGCGGCGCTAAATTTACTATGGGAACCTATTACTTTCGGCCAGCGAAGTTCCGAGATCGAATTAGCCAAAGGAAGATTACAATACGGAAAAGCGGATGAAGGGTTAACCCTGTTTCAGCAACAGGCGTATGTCATCAATGCATGGTTAAATTTTATTCTCATCAATGACTTGATAAAAGTTTACCAGTCTAATATTGACCGTTCTGCATTTAATTTAAAACAAGCGCAAAGTTTAGTGACCAGCGGCTTAAGGCCGGGCACAGATTCTTCTTCTTTCAATTCCGAGTATACTGTTGCCAGGATACAATTGATCGCTTTTGAAAGGCAAAGGGATTCGACAATGATCACACTCAAAGAGCTGGTTGGCGGCCAGCTACCCGCGGGAATGATAGTGGATTCTTCGCTTTACAAAAGCCTCCCCGTACTGACTTTAGCAGATACCTCATTAGCTGAACACCCTGAAGTACAATTAGGAATGGCCAATGTTACTGTGAACGAATTGACCTTAAAATCCTTAAAGAAAAGCATTGTGCCCAGGCTGACACTATGGAGCACCGGTTATGGCCGGGGCTCGGGCATTGGCGCCGATGGTTCGGTTAACGCTGCCGACAGCCGGCATTTTGAACGCTATAATTACGGCGCTGGGGCACAAATCTCATTCCCTGTTTTAGAAATCCTTCACCAAAAGCCCTTATGGAAACAACAGGAATTGCTTATTGCATCCAGTCGTGAACAATTGCGGCAAACAGAATTACATCTCACTTCACAGAGAGAAATTGCCGAATCGGCATTTCAAAAAGCTTTGCGATCAGCACGCCTCGCGCCAGAGCAATTTCATTCCGCTGAATATTCGTATAAAGCGATCCAGTCCAGGTATCAATCAGGATTGATCAATTATTACGATGTGATACAGGCGCAGGTCCTTTTATTTCAGTCGGAAGCAGCGGTAAAGATCGCTAATTATACTGCATGGAAGTCGCTGCTAAATAAAGCCGCTTACTACGGAAACCTGAACCTGTTTTTAAATCAATACGGCAAATGAACATTATTCAATTTATATACGCCTCGCTAAGAAAACCGGTCACCATTATTGTTGCTGTAATCGCCATCGTTTTCTTTTCGGTCGTATCTATACGCACAATGCCCTTAGATATATTCCCAAAGCTGGGCACGCCCACTATTTATGTAGCGCAGACTTACGGAGGCCTATCTGCGGAACAGATCGAAGGTTTTGTTACCTCATATTATGAATATCACTTTTTGTTTGTTACGGGCATAAAATCTGTAGAAAGCAAAACCATTCAGGGCGTTACCTTATTGAAATTGAATTTTTATGAGGGGACAGATATGGGGCAGGCCACCGGCGAGGTGGTTTCTATGGTAAACCGTGCAAGGGCCTTTATGCCGCCGGGTACTGTTTCGCCCTTTGTTACCCGTTTTGATGGGGGAAGTGTTCCGGTCGGACAGTTGGTTTTCAGCAGTCCGACGCGGTCTTTGGCTGAAGTGTCGGATCTTGCTTTATTTAAAGTAAGACCTATGTTCTCTACGCTTCCGGGTGTCTCCGCACCGCCACCATTCGGAGGGAATCAAAGAACTGTTTTGATCAAAGCAGACCCGAATAAACTGCGTAGTTATGGTGTAAGCCCGGACGAACTGGTAACGGCAATTGCCAATGGGAACACAATAGTACCTGCCGGCAATCTGCGTGTGGGCGATAAGATGTTGATCGCGCCCCAAAACACTGTTGTCGATAATATCCAGGATCTGGGTAATATCCCTATCAGAACGGGCAGCGGCCCTGCTATTTATGTGCATGACGTAGCGCAGATTGATAACGGAGCAGACGTGACATCGGGCTATGCGCTTATTAATGGCAAGCGTTCGGTATATATTCCGGTCACCAAACGCGCGGATGCTTCTACCTGGGATGTGGTACAAAAGGTGAAAGCCGCCTTACCGGATATGCAGGCCGCTATTCCTGCTGATATTAAAGTGAGCTATGAATTTGATCAGTCGGGTTATGTAATTAACTCGCTGAAAAGCTTAATGACCGAAGGTGTTTTGGGCGCTTTGCTAACCGGTTTAATGGTATTATTATTTCTGCGCGACTGGCGGGGTTCGGTCATTGTAGTTTTGACCATACCGCTTGCCTTGCTTTCGGCTATTATCTGCTTGAAACTGTTCGGTCAAACGATCAACATCATGACGCTTGGCGGCCTCGCCCTGGCCATTGGCATTTTGGTCGATGAAGCCACGGTAACAATAGAAAACATCCATCATCACCAGGAAAAAGGTGAGCTGAAAGGCCGGGCGATACTCGAAGCATGTAAGGAAATAGCCTTACCCAAATTGCTGATCCTGCTTTGTATCCTGGCTGTGTTTTTCCCGGCTTTTTTTATGTCGGGCATTCCTAAAGCCATGTTTTTGCCGCTTGCCTTGTCAGTGGGCTTTGCAATGATCGCTTCCTTTTTACTATCGCAGTCTTTTGTACCGGTAATCGCCAACTGGCTGTTTAAAGATCACCTGGCAGCAAGCGCAACAGAAGGTAAACGAATGACACGGTTTAAAGAAAGGCACGAACGGCTGATCCACCGCCTTTCACCTGTCCGAAATGTTTTAATTCCTGTTTATCTTATCCTATCAATAGTTTTGGCCGGGTTACTGTTTTTTACAATTGGTAAGGAGTTATTTCCAAAAGTGGACGCCGGACAGTTTCAGGTTAGGTTAAGGTTACCAGAAGGAAGCCGGATAGAGCGCACGGAAACAAAAACCAAGCAGCTTTTAAGGCTCATAGATAGTCTTTCCGGCGGCAATAAAATTGCAATATCATCGGCATATGTCGGCTTGCTGCCATCCACTTATCCTGTCAACACCATCTATTTATGGACAAGCGGCCCCGAAGAAGCGGTATTGAAAGTTAATTTCATTAAAGGTTCAGGTATTCACCTGGATGATTTTAAAGAAACCTTACGCAAAGCCGTAGTTAAACAAATGCCGGATACTCATATCTCTTTTGAACCCGCTGACCTTGTGGACCAGGTGATGAGCCAGGGCACAGGTACACCTGTGCAGATACAGGTTTTAGGCAAAAGTCTGCTGCAGGACAGGACATTTGGAAAAAAACTTGTTGAACGCCTCAAGAACTTGCCCTATCTCCGGGACATCGCTTACAGCGCACCGCAAAGCTACCCGGGGATGAGAATTGAATTTGACAGGGTTAAGCTCGGGCAATTGGGATTAACTGTAGAGGACGCCGGTAAATCTTTGACTGCGGCCACCTCGTCCAGCCGTTTTACGCAGCCAAATTATTGGGTGGATAAATCCGCAGGAACTGCTTACCAGGTACAGGTACAGATACCGGAATATATCATGAATGATCCCGGACAAGTTGATAATGTCCTCCTCGGTAAACAGGTTTATATGCGTGATGTGGCCACCTGGAAAATGGCGAACGTTGAAGGCGAATATGACCGCTTAAACCAAAAACGGTTTATAACTATTACGGCTAACTTACAAGGTAAGGCGCTTGGTGCGGCCATAGCTGATATTGATAAGATCATAACCAGTATGGGAAAACTGCCGGAAGGTATGAAAATCCAGCAACCCGGGCAAGCCGAAGTATTTGGTCAAACCTTCCAGGAATTGCAGCAGGGGATATTACTGGCCATCGTAGTTATCTTCCTGATGCTGGCGGTTAATTTCCAGTCGTTCAGGCTTTCTTTGGTTGTCATATCTATTATTCCAGGTATTGTAGCGGGTAGTTTCCTGCTGTTATGGATATGCGGGAAAACGCTGAACATACAGTCTTACATGGGTTGCATTATGGCCATTGGCGTAGCGGTGGCAAATGCGATCCTGTTTGTTACACAAGCGGAAAAATACCGAAGGGAAAAAATTAAAGAACCCTATTTAATGGGTATAAAAGACCGGATTAGGCCAATTGTAATGACCAGTTTCGCAATGATCGCGGGGATGGTCCCAATGGCTTTGGGCCTGGGTGAAGGGGGCGACCAAATCTCCCCCCTAGGGACGGCTGTAATTGGAGGATTGCTTTTTTCTATGTTTTCCAGTTTGGTATTATTACCGCTGATCTACCAGTCGTCCATCGGAAACCGCCCGGTACCGCTCATTTCTTTAGACCCTGACGATCCGCAAAGCAAGTATCATATCTTAACCGAAAATCAATCATGAAAGCTATAAAATATTTATTCTTATTTCCAATTTGCCTGCTGACAGCCTGCGGGGGGGGCCAGGCGGAAAAGGCTGTACCGCAAGGTGTGCCCGAAAAACCCGTGGTCAAACTGCTAACATTGAAACTGGAGCCGGTTTCCAATAAACTTAGCTTAACGGGAGAAATTATTCCTTTTGACCGTGCCAATATTTTTGCACGTACACCCGGATATGTGAGGGAGGTAAAAGTTGATATTGGGACAAAAGTTAAAAAAGGCCAGGTTTTGTGTATCCTCGAAGCACCTGAACTAAAGGCAGCACAGGCGCAAAGTCAAAGCAACAGTATGGCCGCAAAGGCAAAATACGAATCGAGCAGGACAACCTATCTGCGGTTGCTCAAAGCCGCTCAGACGCCGGGCGCGGTGGCTGATAACGAACTGGATATTGCCCGAAACCAAATGAAGACTGACAGCTCGGCTTACCAGGCATCCCGTTCAGCAACACAGGCTAATCAGGCTATAGAAGATTACCTGGTTATCCGTTCGCCATTTAACGGTGTGGTGACAGCAAGGAATGTATTTAAAGGAGATTTTGTAGACAATGCCGGAAAAACGATGTTATTCAGTATAGAAGATAATTCTTCGTTAAGAGTAGATGTAGCTGTACCGGAAGCTTTTAATTCCACCAGACTAAAAGATAACGAGGCCACTTTTACGGTTTCCGCTAACCCGGGACAAGTGTTTAAGGCTAAGCTGGCAAGAAAATCTGATGCGATTGATCCTCAAACACGCAGTGAAACCTGGGAGTTTACCTTTCCCAATTCAAAGGGTATTCTTAAGCCAGGTATGTTTGCCCAGATTGTATTGCCGGTGAGTCGTCCCAAAGACGGCTTTATGGTTCCTTTCAAGACAGTAGTAACCACCCAGGAACGTAAATTTGTTATCAAAGTGGAAAACGGAAAGACAAAATGGGTGGACGTGAAGACCGGGTTCACCAATAAGGATAAAACAGAGATTGCAGGGGATTTGAAAGCAGGCGATCAACTTGTGGTCCAGGCCAGCGAAGAGTTAAAAGAAGGAACGGCGGTACGGGTTAAACCATGAGTGCAACTTTAATTTAGAACCATTTTTAGTATCGTTGGTTAACTTACAAATTTAATTACCAATTAAAAAAAAATATAAATCATCAAATTATGGAAACACAAAATTTTAACCGCCGGCAGCTTTTAAAAGCGGGCGCGTTATTGAGCACTGCGCTCCTGTTAGACATTGATCCGGTGCAGGCGGCAGCTCCGGCAGCGCGCAAAACACCTGCGCTAACGCCCGCTGAAATTGCCGCTATTGAAGCCGCAATAGGCAAAAAAGGAATGTACAAGGAAGCAGAGGCTACGCACACCACGCCTTTGCCGAGGAACGACTTGAAAGTTACTATCCAGGACCAGCCTGTGCCAATCCCTTTCGGTTTCGGCGGATGGGTGTCCGTCAAAAAAACCTTGGACGGCAAATCGGCGGTCTTAATGAGCGACAACGTATTGTTACAGGAGGAAGTAAATCCGCTGATCACGGCGGTGCAGGCAAACGGATTGGAGGTTGGCGCTATTCATAATCACTTTTTTTATGAGCAGCCGCGCATATTTTACATGCATGTACATGGTATGGGATCCGCAGAAGAATTAGCTAAGAAATATGCCCGTGCAATTGCTGAAACAAAGATATCGCCCAAAAATCAGCCGCCTGCCGGCCCGCCGCCGCCTAAAACCGGCAAGGATATTTTTGATGTAGCGCAATTGAACGGTATTGTTAAAAGTGAAGCAGCCATTAATGGCCCAACTATAAAATATACCCTCGGCAGAAAAGACCTGACTATTTTGGCTATGGGTGCAGAAATGACCCCTTCTATCGGGTTAAATACCTGGGCTGCATTTACCGGGTCGATGGAAAGTGCCTATATCGCAGGTGATGTAGCTATGCTGGATCACGAGGTAAATGCAGTAATTAAGACTTTAAGGGCGCATAACCTGGAAGTGGTTGCCGTGCACAACCACATGCTTGGCGATAAACCGCACATCATATTTTTGCATTATTACGGACGTGGCAACGCGGCTGCGTTGGCGCACGGTTTCCGCGCGGCTTTGGATGTACTGGGCAAGAAGCCAATGGGCAGCATGAAGATGTAACCACAGGCTATTAAACTTTAGCTTGTGAAATGGCTCACCCGTGGGCGGCCAAAGTTAACCGTATTGCCTGGCCTGGCTGACAAGAAACTTCGTTGGCCTCAGGAGGAATTTATTTGCCGACAACAGGCGTTTTTGCAAAAACAGAAAAAATTGAATGCGCCCTGTAAAGATAATTCCTGAAAACCAAAGAGTTTTTTAGTAATTTACAACGGGTTAATTAGTCCGTTTTAGACGCTTTTTTGGAAAAATGAGATATATATGCATCATTTTACTTAGCTTGTTTAATATCAATCAGGCAGGGCAGGACCTCTATACCTGTAAAAGTGCCAGGATAACACTTTTTTCAAGTGCGTTGATCGAGGATATCAGCGCCGCGACATCAGCGGGGGTATCGGTGTATAATGCCGCGACGGGCGAATTAGATTTTAGTGTAGTTATATCTACATTTCAGTTTGAGAAGTCATTTATGCAGCAACATTTTAATTCAGATTATATGGAGAGCGATAAATATCCGCGGGCAATATTCAAAGGGAAAATAATGGAAAATGTTGATATTACCAGGGATGGCGTTTATGCCGTTAGTGCCACGGGCGAACTGACAGTGCATGGTGTTACCCAAAAAAGAACAATCCGGGGCAGCCTGACAGTGAAAAGCGGCATTATATACATTGCATCAGAGTTTATGGTGAAATGTGCCGACCACAAAATAGATATACCTCAAATTTTATTTTATCATATTGCAGAGAGTATTAAAGTAAATGTTTCAGCCACTTACAGCCCTTATAAAAACGTCTTGTTAAAATAAATTCCAACTATGAAGAATTTAATAATATTAGCCTTTCTAATGGTAAGTACCGGGTTGATGGCCCAGAAATCCGACTCAATAAAAAATGCCACCGCCGCCGATTCACTATTCAATTCGATGAATGGTAATAACAACAAAAAGGAGCCTGTTGCTATTTTTGAATCTTCGAGGCTTATCTTATCGCAATCAACTGAAACGGTTAAGAAGAACAACTTTAATGTACTGGTAATTCACCGTTTTGACGATTTTGCAGGAGATGACGGCGGCGGTGAGTATCTATTTGGCCTTGATAAAATTGCTGATTTGTACATAGGGTTCGAATATGGATTAACAAATGACCTTAATATCGGTTTCGGAAGAAGCGCGATGCCTTACGAAGGCGGACTGATCAATCTTGAACTGAAATATGCTATACTGCACCAAACAAGTGATGACAGCTCACCATTTGCAATAACTTTGATCGGCCAAACCGGCCTTAGGCCGTATAGCGACTTTGATAATTTTAGCGACCGCCTGTCGTATTTCGGGCAGGCCATTATTGCCAGAAAGATTTCACACAGCCTGTCTTTACAGATCGCGCCTTCATTTGTACACAATAATTTGCCGGTCCCAGATACTATTGGAAGTGAGAAAGGTTTTTTCTCATTATCTGCCACCGCGCGGATAAAGGTGACCAGGATATCGAGTATAATTATAGATTATGCGCATCCATTCTCCTCCTTCAGAAACCGCAACGGGTTTAGCGACCCCCTGGGTGTTGGTATCCAGATGGTAACCGGAGGCCACGTATTTACTATTAACATTACAAATGCCAGAACGGTTAACGAAATCAATTATTTAAGCAATACCACGGCGGATTATTTTCGGGGGAATTTCAGGATCGGGTTTACTATCGCGAGAATGTTTGACTTCAATCATAAAGAAAGGTATAATCCAAGAAAATAATTTGTCATTACGCAAATTTTTCCAGCATGCCCATTTCATCTACTTTTTCGTTGTTTTGCCTTAACACCTGATCCAGTTCAACTGAAGATATTTCCAAAAGACGAAGAAATTCGTCCCTTTCCTGTTCGCTGGCTTCTTTCAGTAAGGATACCAAGCCCATGATGGAACAAAGCGGTTTTCTGAGCTCGTGGGAATTTGACCACGCGATTTGCAAAAGGACCTCGTTGGAAGTTTTAATTTTTTGATAGGCATCCTTCAATTTTTTCTCTTTCTCAATCAACTCAGTAATATCTGTCGCCATTACCAGGTTGCAGGGTTTATTATTAAATAGTACGGGATAAGAAACAATAGATACCATAAAGGTTCCTCCTGTTGCCTTTACGTGTTCCCTGATTCCGGTCAACTGAAACTCTCCAGGAGATTCCTTTAGATAATTGTTAAGTGCCTGATCGCCCGCCGCTGAATTGATGTCGCCAATGGTCATCTTCAAAAACTTTCTCCTGGTGTGCCCGTATTTTTCAACGGCGGCATTATTTACCTTAACAAACTTTAATTCTTCATTATATATCCAAAGGGGATTTGGATTGGATTCAAATAGTTGCCGGTATTCTTCTTCTGATTTAGTTAGCTTACGTTGCTGCCTTTTAATTTTAACATACAAAACGTAGCACATAATAATCACAAAAATTAAGTCATTTAAACTCCTGTACGAATCTTGTTCGTGTGGGGCTAAATGCCTGTAAAATAAGGTAATAATTGGATTGCTAAATAAAGCCCAACAAATACCGATTATCAAAAAGGACAAAGGAATTTTTGCCGATTTAAACATTTTTACTTAATGATTATAATTTTTATGATCTATTTTACGTAAAATACATTTTTAAGGTTTAGTTTAAATTTTGCTGGAATTCTGTCAAGCCTTTGTTTTGCAACGCCTATACAGTTTTTTCAAACCCTGTTGCTCATGACACGTTTAAGCTTTACACTTCAATCAGGGCAGACGCATTAAAAGGAGGCTCCGATGGGGCCTAAGCACACGGTTTTTGGGTTTTCTATAAACAGGATACTCCTAAGGGAGTTAAAACCATCAGGTAAAAGAATAAATGGCTCCGGAGGAGCCACCTGTTTATAGAAAATTTGTAATAACCCCGAAAGACTCCATCGGAGTCACCTATGAATTTGATTGGAAGTCATCACTATAACCGATTATTTTAATGCGTCTGCCCTAACACTTCAATGAAGTATTTGGGATATGTATTTATAATCTCGTATATTTGTTTAGTAAATCAAGATAAACAGGATGACATTTAAACAAGTTTTAATTCCAAATAAAAAGAATCATACCATTGAAATGCCCGAACAGTTTTTTGGCAAGAAGGTAGAAGTTATTGTTATAGAATTAGGCGATTCTTCTAAGGATGCACATCCTGCGCCACCTCCGGGAAAAAAAATTTCGGTAAATGAACTCTTTGAAAATTTTGGTGCTGCGCCTGGTTTCCCATCTACCGAAGAGATCAGGGTAAAAGCCTGGCCAACAAAATGGTAATCTTTTACACCAATATTCTAATTGAACTTTACAGGGGTAATGAAGCTGTTAAAGAAGAAATTCAACATATAAAATCCAACGTTTTTTATGTAAGCAGTATTACCGTTGCCGAATTTTTGGTCGGGGCAAAAAATAAGGATGACTTTAGAAAAATTGAAAATCAATTAAGCAAGTACACATCGATTCCAATTAATACAGAAATAACTGATATTTTCATAGATCTATTCAAAACAATCACGTTGAGCCGCCGTCCAGGCATACCAGATACACTTATTGCTGCAACGGCGCTATATTATCAGCTTCCTCTTTATACATTAAATAAAAAGCATTTTCAGTTTATTCCAGGTATTGAATTGATTTAACTCCTTTAATTGAAAGTTGGCTCAAAAGGCGTTAGTGGTTTGGAAATGGGATTTATAGATTCTTAATTCCAATGGGTAGATTGAGTAACGAATTGAAAGCTCCAATCGGTGTTAATCCCTTTTCCTATCTTTACAGCCAGATATGAAATACCTGCGCTTGCTTTTGTTCCCGTTCTCGTTACTTTATGGCCTGGTGGTCATCATCCGGAACTGGTGTTATGATGCAGGATTTTTTAAAAGTTATAAGTTTGCCAAGCCTGTTATTTCTATTGGGAATCTAGATGCCGGCGGCACTGGCAAAAGCCCGATGACCGAGTATCTTATCCGTTTACTGAAAGATAATTATAAACTGGCAACCCTAAGCCGTGGCTACGGGCGCAAAACCAGGGGGTACCTGGTTGCTCAAGAAGGAAAAGAGAATCAAGAGTCAAGAACCAAGAATCAAGACAAAATATTGCTTACTGATTATTCACCACTGACCACTCACCACTCACCACTCACCACTCACCACTCACCACTGACCACTCACCACTCATTACTCACTACTGCCACCCAAATCGGCGATGAACCCGCACAATTCAAACGTAAATTCCCGGATATTACGGTGGCTGTTTGCGAGAACAGGATAGAAGGCCTAAGAAAGCTGCTGCCAGATCACGACCTTATCATCCTTGATGATGCCTACCAGCACCGGGCGGTTGCGCCGGGCCTCAGCATTTTATTGTTTGATTATAACCGCATTAATGAGCCTCACTTATTGCTGCCTGCCGGCAATTTACGGGAACCTTTCAGCGGGCGGTGGCGTGCGAAAATACTTATCGTCACCAAATGCCCTGAACAACTTTCTGCGGATGAACAAGAGGCATTAGCACAAAAAATACAACCGCTGCCCTATCAGCATTTGTTTTTTACTGCCGTGGAATACCAGCATCTGCAGGATTTGGAGGGTCAGCCGGCTGATTTGATGATCGATAAAGACACCACCGTTTTTTTGCTAACAGGAATAGCCAATGCCAAACCATTGGCGCAATATTTAAACGACTGCACACCGTATGTTATTCATCATAATTATCCCGATCATCACCCTTTTACCTTAAAAAATATCACTAAACTTGCCGCTGAATTCAGTGCCTGTACATCACAAAAAAAAATAATCATTATAACAGAAAAGGATGCACAGCGTTTACAAGTACCCTGGTTTAAATCGGCCCTGCCTGCTGCTGACCAGTTGCCGGTTTTTGTAATGCCGATCTCAGTTGAATTTTTAAATGATGGAGGGCGGCAGTTTAACAAGCTAATTATTGAATATGTTAGAAAGCATACAACATACTACAGCCTACATTAAAAAAGCTATCGGCGATTTTGAACCCGAAGCGGGCATAATTTTAGGTACCGGCCTGGGAGAGCTGGTGTCCGAAATAGCTATTGAAAAACAACTGATGTATGCCAATATCCCCGATTTCCCCATATCAACGCTGGAGTTTCATTCGGGTAAATTAATTTTTGGGGAACTTAATGGTGTTAAGGTTGTTGCCATGCAGGGCCGGCTGCATTACTACGAAGGTTATACGATGCAGCAGATCACTTTCCCGGTAAGGGTAATGAAAATGCTCGGCATAAAAACCTTGTTTGTATCCAATGCCAGCGGCTCGTTAAATCCTGCTTTCAAAAAAGGCGATTTGATGGTCATTGAAGATCATATCAATTTACAACCGTATAACCCGCTTGTTGGAAGAAATGAATCGGAACTTGGCCCGCGTTTCCCCGATATGAGCCAGTCATATAAACGCGATTTAATTAATAAAGCTTTAGAGATAGCATCAGCGAACAATATTACATGTCATAAAGGAGTTTATGTTGCTGTAACGGGCCCCAACCTCGAAACCAAGGCAGAGTATAGATATTTGAGGATAATTGGAGGTGATGCCGTTGGAATGAGTACCGTACCTGAAGTAATAGTGGCCAGCCACATGGGTTTGCCGGTATTTGCTATATCTGTAATAACTGACGAAGGTTTTTCCGAAACATTAGAGCCCGTATCGGTTGAGCAAATATTGGCGGTAGCTTATGCAGCCGAACCTAAAATGACATTGATACTAAAAGAATTGATAGCCGGTTTTTGATGCCTGACAAGTTAAAATATATTTTTTTATTGTTGATTTGCGCATTGGGGCAGTCGGCTTTTGCACAGGCGCCAACAAATCCTAATTATCCCGGGAACAATCCTGGTCAGCAGCAACGGAGACTTAACCTTAACGATACGGCAACCACAAAACTGCAGTCCACTGACCAGCAATTGGATTCGTTGCGGAAAAGAATGGACAAGAAAAGGGATACGGTTGTTTTTAGCTCCAAGTTTATCAGGGTTACAAACGAAAGGCTTTTAAGAGACAGCACACAACTGTTCCCGCTGGATACGGGCATTTTTAATTTTGAAAACTACAGCCCCCTGCTTCAGCCGCGAGACCCAAAGATCAGTTTGGGTAATACCGGCCGGGACGAAAGAAGCTTATTGTATGATCCCTCGCGGACCATCGGTTTTGATGCCGGCTTGCATACGCTTGACGCTTATTTATTAAATCCGCAAGATATAAATTATTACCGGGCGCGAGTGCCTTATACCCAGCTTTACTATATATCCGGCGGCCTTAAGGAGCAAATATTTAAAGTGCTGCATACACAAAACGTAAATCCCAGGCTCAATGTGGGCTTCAATTTAAATTTTGCAGGCTCACAGGGATTTTACAGCAGTAATCAAGTATTAGAACAAAATGTAAGTAATGTAAATGCCGCCGCTTTTACCTGGTACGAGTCGAAAAGCAAACGGTATAATTTGTTGGGGAACCTGATATATAATAATTTAAAAACACCGGAGACGGGGTCGATACTGAAGGATTCTATTTTTAAAACCGGTTCGATAGATAAAACGACTGAACAGGTTCGCTTGCCGGCTACTTATGAGAACTGGGCGGGGAGTGGTTTATATTTAAAACAATTTTATTATATCGGCCGGATCGACAGCCTCAAGAAAGAAGGTGGTAAATCATTGAACATATTGCCCACGCAACGTGTGGCCTACACGCTTAGCTATAACACCCGCAAGTACAATTTTATACAAAATGATGCTGATGCTTACCGCGTCTTCCCCGATTACTATTTCAGCTCAAACCATTCGAGGGATTCACTCTCGGTCACGCATTTGCAGAATGATTTTTCATATAGCTTTTACCTCAGAAGTAAAAACGTAAGGTTTATTAAGAATGAGGTGAAACTCGATGTGGGCCTTACGCAGGATTATTATCAGTATAGCCAATATATAAGCGACACCACTTTGAATCAATACGGCAATAAAGTTGTTCAGCCTTTAAAAGTGCAAGGCGCTTCGTTCCAGGATATTACATTAAAAGCCAAATTGAGTTACCGCCTAAGCGACAGGATCGGGCTTGACGGCGATTTTCAGCAAATAGCGCAGGGGCGCGATGCAGGCGACTTTTTATACGATGCTAAACTGAAATTGGGAGGCGGCAAAAAGGCGGGCAGGATAATATTTGAGGGCTACTCGCAAAGCAGTACGCCGCCATTGGCTTATACAAACTGGATATCAAACCATTTCATTTTTCACGATAAGTTTAAAAGCCAAAAAACAAACAGCGTGTCATTCAACTATATTAATGACGCCTTGAAACTGGATTTAAAGGCCGAATATTTTTTGATTAGCGATTATTTATATTTTGCTGCACAGCCCGGTGGTATTGACGCGCACCCGGTGCAATTGGGCTCGGATATAAATTTGCTTAAGGTGAGCCTCGGTAAAAGTTTTGCCTGGCGCAGATGGCATTTTGATGATTTTTTAGTATATCAAAAAACCGATTACCAGTCGACGATCCGGACGCCGGAGTTTTATAACTATTGCAGCCTGTATTATAAAATGTTTTTATTTAACGTATTATATTCAAACCTGGGTATTAATGTGCGTTATAATACCGAATATGCAGCGCCATCATACGCTACTGGACTTGGCCAGTTTTATAATGGGCCGGACATTAAATTTTCATCGTACCCCATAGCAACAATATTTTTTAAAGCAACCCTGCAGCACACCAATTTTTTTGTAATGTATGATTATGCCAACCAGGGATTATTCAGCCCCGGTTTTTACACCGTAAACCGCTATCCTCAAATGGATCACCTGCTTAAGTTTGGGGTGTCGTGGTCGTTTTATAATTAGAGCATCCAGCCCCTCTAAATCTCCCCCGGTAGGGGAGACTTTTAAAAGCATCTTCTATAAGAGTATTTTAAAGAGAGTTTTTTTCAATTGGTTTTAAATTCTGATCACTATATAGAAAGGTATTTTTGTTAAAAAGGCATCTTAAAGTCTCCCCTACCGGGGGAGATTTAGAGGGGCCTTACGTCTTCTGCTTCTTCTTCCTTGCTGCAGGGAACAACACATTGTTTAAAATAAGCCTGTAGCCCGGCGAATTGGGGTGCAGCTTCAGATCGGTTGGCGGATCGCCTACTATATGCTGATAATCTTCGGGATCATGACCGCCATAAAACGTCCACTGGCCTTTTCCATATTCTCCGTGGATATAACGGGCCTCGTTGTTACTTTTCATTTCGCCCATTATGGTAACGCCTGGTTTCAGCAATTTTTCATTAAAGGCGGTGGTTAATCCCATAAAACCCTTAATTACCTTATCATGGTCTTGGGTCAGCATGCTCGGCACTACATCCCATTTTGCCGAAAAATCAAATAGGGTAAAAAAGTCTCTTGTGCGTTCAACCTGCCGGGTTGCGGTAACATCAATGTTGCTGAACTGGTGCGACATGGGGTTCATATCCAAAGTAAAATTTTGAAACGCGAAGGTTTGACTAAAATCCAGTTTCGATTGTGCATCAGGGTCGGCAGCATCACCATCAAACATCGATTCGCAGATATCCGTATTAGCCGCCGCCAGTGCAATATCAAAAGTATCTGTACCCGAACACATCGCAAACAGGAAACCTCCGCCTGCACAGAAATCGCGTATTTTTTCGGCAACAGCCAACTTCATTTGCGATACCTTTTTAAAGCCCAGCTTATGGGCCATGGCTTCCTGTATCTTAACATCATCATTATACCATTCGGCATATCTGAAAGCGCCGTAAAATTTGCTGTATTGCCCCGTAAAATCCTCGTGGTGCAGGTGCAGCCAATCGTATTTGGGCAGGTCGCCCCGAATTACTTCTTCGTCATAAACCACATCATAAGGTATTTCGGCATATTTAAGAACCAGCGTCACAGCGTCATCCCAGGGCAGTTTATTTTTTGGCGAATAAACTGCCATTTTGGGGGCTTTTTCCAGTTTAACCACATCCATATTTACCGATGGGTCGCTAACTTCGTTCAGTATCTGCATTACTTTAGCATCAGGCAAAACCTCGTAACTCACCCCGCGTATCTTGCATTCATTTTCAATTTTCTGATCATACTTCGTCATAAAGCTGCCGCCGCGGTAATTAAGCAGCCAATCCACTTCTTCGCCATTTTTTAAAGTCCAGAATGCAATGCCGTACGATTTAAGGTGGTCTTTTTGTTCATCATCCATTGGGATAAGGATTGATGCAGCCCTGCCGAAAAAAGGTAAAAGGTAAAAGGCGAAAGGTAAAAGGTATTTGAAGAAAGGTGAAAGGCGAAAGGTAAAAGGCGAAAGGTTTTTTATGTGGGTGAATTTTGGGAGCACTGCTAAATAAATTTATTGATGTAAATGTAACGAATAATTGAATAAGGTATTATGTTAATGGCCTGGTTAGATTTGTCAACTTTTAAAAAGTTGACAAATCTTTGGAATAGCTATCGCAAACTGACTACCTTGTACTATAATTACTATGCAATGAAAGAAATCGGAATATTTAATGATAGAAAGTTAATCTATCAGCGACATGCTCTTTATGTAAATTGGGCTAATCTAAATTAGAGAATTTGGTCAAGAGTTTTACATGATCTTTTTCGCCCTTCACCTTTTCCCTTTCTCCTTTCACCTCCTTTTACTACCTTTGCCAACCATTAAATACTAAAAATGAGCAAAGCAATAATAAAAACTGAAAAGGGCGACATGACTGTCGAGTTTTATGACAAAGACGCCCCAAATACTGTAGCTAATTTTAAAAAACTGGCAACGTCAGGGTTCTATAATAATGTGATATTTCACCGTGTTATCCCTAATTTTATGATACAGGGCGGCGACCCTACAGGTACCGGCGCCGGCGGCCCCGGTTACAAAATCGACTGCGAATTAACAGGCGAAAACCAATACCACGACCGTGGCGTATTATCAATGGCACATGCCGGCCGTAATACAGGTGGCTCACAATTTTTTATTTGTCACAGCCGTGCCAACACCGCCCATTTAGACAGGAACCATACCGTATTTGGTAAGGTTATTGAAAATGTTGATGTGATTGATACCATAAAACAAGGTGATAAAATTTTAGGAATAGAAGTGATCGAGGATTAGTTTTTAAGTGGCAGTAGCAGTAGCAGTTTGAATATTACTTAATTTGCAAACTGCTACTGCTACTTAAAACTGCAACTTTGTCAACTCATAGAAGTATACGAAATGAATTTACTGGGAATAGTAGCTGTATCGGGCAAGCCGGGCTTATGGAAAGCATTAGCGCAAAATAAAGCGGGTTATATTTTAGAGAGCCTGGACGCGCATAAAACCAAATTGGTGGCAAATATATCGACGACCAAAATAGCGGGGTTGCATGAGATCACCATCTTTGGCTTGGATAATGATATTAAGCTGAGCGATGTTTTTGAACGGATGAAAAGTGCCGCAAGTATACCGGATGCAAAGGCTGATGGTAAAAAGTTAAGGGAGTTTTTCAGGGAAGCAGCGCCGGATCATGATGAAGAAAAGGTATATGCCTCGGATATGAAAAAGGTGATTAGCTGGTACCAGATATTAAAAGATCTGCCATTATTCAATGAAGAGGAGCCCGGCGGACCAATTGCTGAGGATGCCCCTGTAGCGGTAGAACCGGCAAAACCGGTTAAAGCCCCTGTAACGGAGGGAGTAGCTAAGCCAATGAAAGCCGCTACAAAAG
This sequence comes from Mucilaginibacter sp., assembly GCA_036758125.1. Lineage (GTDB taxonomy): Bacteria > Bacteroidota > Bacteroidia > Sphingobacteriales > Sphingobacteriaceae > Mucilaginibacter. Next base: position 324,606 of record DAIOXE010000001.1, on the reverse strand, counting down.
TTGTTCGACGCGCTCCCAAAAAGACATAGTGTTTCAAGTCCAAAGTCTTAAGTCGAAAGTCCTAAGTCTTTTTTGACTTTCGACTTAAAACTTACGGCTTAAGACTTATATTTCCCCTTCGCGCTTTCTTATAAACCACTCCAAACTTAACAATCCTAATATCAGCGCAAATACCCATTTTATATCAACAATATCACTGTAGTGTTTATCCTCATAAACCACAGTTTTAATGTTTTCGTTTTTTCGGATCAGATCCGCAAGGCGGTTAACCTGATTGGGATGTAACATTTCGCCCCCGCTTTGTTTGGCTATGTTATTCAATAAACGGTGATTGGCCGCACTCTGGCGCGCTTCCAGGTTTAATGGCTTAACTGTTAATTGGCCGGTAGCGTTGAATTGTTTGGTGCCATTTTTAGTGGTGGCAACGTAGCTATAGTCGCCGATAGGTAAAGAGCCCGCATCCAGTTGGTAGCTTTGTCCACTTCGTGTGAACAGGAAGCTATAGTTTTTCCCGGCATCACTTTTCAAATCTATCTTTACATCCGGTGTATTGATCAGCTCAAGAGCATCGTTGTATAACTCGGCATTTAACAGCACATTTTCACCCTCATCAAAAACGCGCTTTGCCGGGTAAACTATAAAACGCTGAGGCTTTGCGTTGGCTGTTAAATACTGTACACCCTGCCCGAATAATTCTTCAAGCGCATGGTGGTTCCCGTAAGCCTGGAACTCTGCCAGTTGCCAGCGCCATAACCCCTCGCCGGTAAGCGCAGCTATTCGCCGGCCGCCTTCGTCGCCAAAAACTAATAAAGGATAAGATGTTTCAATACTGCCTATGCGCTGTTTTAATAATATGCTGCCGGGCGGCGTTGAGCTGTAGCTTCCGTAAGGGGCTAATAATGGCGGAAATGCGGCTATCTTTTTCCGTGAGGAATCGGATAAGGTAAAAGCAGTAAAATCAATGGTTGGCTGTGCAAACACTTCCTGCATTTCTTGCCGGCCTGCGGTGATCCGGATAAATTTTTGATCTTCATCAAATGCCTGCAAATCAGTTTGAGCGCCAACCACATACCACACCGGTATTTTACTTTTTAAAAGGTTTTGTATGATGCTATTGCCATTCCCCGAAACCTGGTACAGAATAACCAGGCTATAATCGCCGGGTTTAACCGCCGTAAGCTCAGAAAGCAGGCCCGCTTTTACCTCGTAATTTTTATTCTTTTCGATGGACTGCCGGATCACGCTTATATCAGGGTGCGGGCTATCATATAAAAGCAGAATCTTTTGTTTGGCATCCAGCACATCCACATAAATGGTTTCGGTATTGTTTTGAACAGATATTTCATTTTTAACCGGCGCTATATTTATGTTAAACTTGTGTGTGCCTTTTTTATCGGCATTTAGCTTAATGGTTACTATTTTATGAAAATCATCCGAGCTAACCGGGATATTTTGCTGAGCAACTTGCCTGCCGTCCTCCGTAATACTCAAATGCATGTTTTCACCTTTGCTCTGGTACGCTTCCGTTAAAACTTCTATCTCAAAATCATTGCCTAAAAAGGCGGTTTTGTTATAATTTACGTTGCCTATAAGTAAGTCGCGCCTGGCAACAGTATCCCCTAAACCAATGGTGTAAATAGTGGTTTTAAAGTTCTTGGCCTCATATTGCGGGTCGCTTCCCTGGTTATACAAGCCATCGGTAGCAAGCACCAACGCGCCGATATTTTGATTTACAAAGCGGTCATTGAGCTGCCGGAGCGCTTTAGATATATCTGTTTGCTTGCCGGTAAAACTTTTTGTTAAACCATCCGCAACCTCCCGGTTAAAATGAAATTCGCGGACATCATAATCGCTGCCCAATTCTTTTTTTAACGCGGAAAGGTTGTCAACAAACGCGCCAGCCCCAGCCCCCTCTAAATCTCCCCCGGTTGGGGAGACTTTTTTGAATAGGGTTATTGATTGGGAATTATCTTGCAAAATTAAAACCAGCGGCTTTTGCGGGTTATAAGTAACTGATTTAACAAGCGGCGAAAGCAATATTAAGGCAATGATGGTTACTACAACTGCCCTGGCGGCAAAAAGCCAATACCGAAATTGTTTACCCAGGCTTACCGGCTGCCGGTATAACAGCCAGGCATATAATAAACCCAATGCCAGGCAGGCAGGCGCCCACCATCCCGAAACCGTTCCCCATGTAATTGAAAATAGAAATTGCATGTTTTGTACGTATCACATAATATGTTTTACGTTATGGTGCAAAATGCGAAATTATTGTGAGATGATGTTAGTTGGTCAGAATTAAATACATTTATACATTATGGCAATACAAATCTGTCCGAAATGCAAACAGGAAAGCTTTATGTGGACTGCAGAAGGCGACCCCTATGTTATAACAACATGGCATTGTAGCAATTGCGGTTACGATGCAACTGAAAATGAATTGTTGGCACGAGACTACCCTCCTTGTGGTGTTTGCGGTGATAAAAATTTATGCCGACTTAAAGACGATGAAAAAGAATATTGGTGGTGCGAAAATTGCGACCGCATACAAATAGGACATTAAATAATTCCAAAATCGTAAATCGTAAATTAATTTACAACATTCCCCCATCAACAGGTATCACCTGTCCTGTAATATACGATGCCATATCCGATGCCAGGAAAACACAAGCGTTGGCCACATCTTCCGTTTCGCCGCCTCGTTTTAGAGGGATGGCCTGCGCCCAGCCTTCAACCACTTTGGGATCGAGCGCTTCTGTCATTTCAGTTTTTATAAAGCCGGGAGCCACCACGTTGGTACGAATATTTCTTGATCCTAATTCTTTTGCTATTGATTTTGAAAAGCCGATGATCCCAGCCTTTGATGCGGCATAATTGGCCTGACCGGCATTACCCTGCACACCGACCACCGAGCTCATATTAATAAAAACGCCATAGCGGTTCTTCATCATAATTTTTGAGGCCGCTTTGGTTATATTGAAGATAGATTTCAGGTTTACATCCAAAACTTCATCCCAATTTTCTTCGCTCATGCGCATTAGTAAACCATCTTTGGTGATGCCTGCATTATTAACCACGATATGCAAGGTGCCGAAATCAGCTACAACATCATTGATAAGTTTTTCCGCTTCATCAAACTTCGAAGCGTCGGAGCGGTAAGCTTTCACTTTTGTTCCAAAGCTTTGCAGTTCCTGCTCCAATGCCAGGCCTTTTTCCACTGATGATAAGTAAGTAAAAGCTACATTGGCGCCATGCTCGGCAAACTTTTCGGCGATCTTGCGGCCTATCCCTTTTGACGCGCCAGTGATCAGCGCGGTTTTTCCTTCTAATAACTTCATTTTATAGTATGATTTCGGGTTGCGAAGATAGGTATTTTAGTTCATGGTTAATAGTTCATGGTTAATAGTCGGAATTTAATTCATTTTAGTTCATGGTTCATTGCACGAACTTAGTCCGAAAGTCGAAAAAGTCCGAAATTCGGTAAAGATTCTATTACTGATTAGTTATTTTAATCAGAAAACCTAAATTTATGCGGTCATGATAAAAATCAATTTATCCCTTAAAAGCTTGAAGCTCTTGTTGACTTTAAGTTTATTACTGGCAACCCGCGGAGCTTTCGCCCAATACAAATATCCATTTCAAAACCCCGGCCTGCCAACGGAAGACAGGATCACGAATTTACTCTCGCTGATGACCCTTGAGGAGAAGGTGAATTGCCTGGGCACTAACCCGACAATTGTGCGCCTGGGCGTTAAAGGGGCAGGGCATGTTGAGGGCCTGCATGGCTTGGCTATGGGATTGCCGGGTAACTGGGGGCGTAAAACACCAGTGCCGACAACCATTTTTCCGCAATCGATAGGAATGGCGGAGACCTGGGACCCGGAACTGCTGCAGCAAGCTGCCGCCATTGAGGCCTTTGAAACCCGGTATATGTTTCAAAGCGAAAAATATCATAAAGGCGGCCTGGTAGTCCGTGCACCCAATGCGGATATAGGCCGCGATCCCCGCTGGGGGCGTACCGAAGAATGCTACGGCGAAGACGCCTTTTTTAATGGTACGATGGCTGTGGCTTATATCAAAGGCCTGCAAGGTAATGATCCAAAGTATTGGACAACTGCCGCCCTTATGAAACATTTCCTCGCCAACAGCAACGAAAATGGCCGCGACAGCAGCTCGTCCGATTTTGATGAGCGGCTTTTCCGTGAATATTATTCGCTGCCTTTCCGCATGGGCGTTGAGCAAGGCGGCTCAAGGGCGTATATGGCTTCGTATAATGATGTAAATGGCATACCGCAGGCTGTTAGCCCCATGTTAAAAAATATTACTGTTGATGAATGGGGGCAAAATGGGATCATCTGTACCGATGGCGGCGCTTACCGGCAACTGGTAACTGCGCATCATTATTATCCAACCCTTGCGGAAGCCGCTGCCGGATGCATAAAAGCAGGCATAAACCAGTTTTTGGATAACTACAAAGCCGGTACAAATGAAGCTTTGCAAAAAAAACTGGTTACTGAAGCTGATATTGATAAAACCCTGCGCGGTGTTTTCAGGGTGATGATAAAACTTGGGCAGCTCGATCCGCCGGAAATGGTGCCCTATTCCACTATCGGTACAGGCCCCGAACCCTGGCTGTCGCAAAAAAACCGGGACTTTGCGAGGCTCATCACTCAAAAGTCAATTGTGCTTTTAAAAAATGAGAATGGCTTGCTGCCCCTTGATAAAAATAAGATAAAATCGATTGCTGTGGTCGGCCCGCGCTCTGCCGAAGTTTTGCAGGATTGGTATAGCGGCACGCCGCCTTATAGCCTTAGCATTGTAGAAGGAATAAAAAACAAGCTGGGCGCTGAAGTAGCGGTAAGCCATACCACAAATGCCAATCTCGCAATCGCAATGGCTAAAAGCGCTGAAGTAGTTGTGATTTGTCTCGGCAATAACCCTACCGGGAATTTAGGATGGAAAAAAGTCGATGGGCCAAGCGAGGGCCGCGAGGCAGTCGATCGCGTAAGCATATCGTTGGATACCGCGCAGGAATCATTAATAAAAAATCTGTACAAAGTAAACCCGCATCTAATTTTAGTGATGGTAAGCAGCTTCCCCTATGCCATTAACTGGGAGCAAGCCAACATCCCGGCAATTATCCATATCACCCATTGCAGCCAGGAGCAGGGAAATGCACTGGCCGATGCCCTATTCGGGGATATAAACCCGGGCGGCAAACTGGTACAAACCTGGCCCGACTCCTTATCCCAACTTCCGCCAATGATGGATTATAACATCAGGCACGGGCGTACTTACATGTATTTTAAAGGCAAGCCGCTTTATCCCTTCGGGTTTGGATTGAGCTATACAACTTTTCAGTACAGTAATTTAAAAACCAGTACCGATAAACTGGATAAAAATGGTGAGGTAACCGTAAGCATTGATCTTAAAAACACCGGCAGCCGTGCCGGCGATGAAGTGGTGCAGCTATATGTAAAACACCTAAAATCAAAAGTTGAACGGCCTGAAAAAGAGCTAAAAGGCTTTAAACGCATAACGCTTAATCCCGGCGAAACTCAAACGGTAAATATAAAATTACCGGCATCATCGCTGGCTTATTGGGATGCAGCTAAGAAAAAGTTTATTGTTGAGAGGGAACCGGTTCAATTATTGGAAGGGAGTTCATCGGCGGATATTCGTGGGCAAAGAGATATCGAGGTGAGGTAGGTAGGTTCTACTAACGCGCGACAGACTTACGAAGTTTCTAAAACTTCGTAAGTCTTACCTCGATCCCGCACTTCAACAACTAACCTCTAATCGCTATCCTCTAATCTCCTTCTCCTGCCTTCTTTTTTAAGAGAATTCATTCGTTTTTTTTCAAGGCGGGCAGCTTTAGCAGCTTTACTTACATGGGTTGCTTTGCGGACCTTCGGTTTATGCAGGGCCCGGGTTAGCAACGAAATGAGCCTTTCAATGGCTTTTTCCTTATTTAAATACTGGCTGCGTTCTTCGTCACAAATTACCTGTACCAGGCCATCCTTATTAAAACGGGATTGTAATTTTTGATTCAATAATTCCTTTTCTTCATCAGTAAAAAGCGCAGAGTTTGACACAGAAAAAAGCAGTTCCACCTTACTGGATACCTTGTTCACGTTTTGGCCGCCTTTGCCCCCGCTGCGCGATGTTTTATAAAGAAGCTCCTTTTGAAGGTCGGCCTTGGTAAAGTTCATGGACGAAGTTAGTTGAATTAGTTGATTAAGTTGATTAGGTGAATGGTTGATTATTTAGGAAACAACTTAATCCAACTCAATCAACTTAATCAACTACTCACCAACTTAATCAACCACTCACTTAATCAACCATTCACTAAAAATTTGTACTTTCGTCACCCATGAGTAACCACATTATCGTTGCCATTGATGGCTATTCTTCGTGCGGGAAAAGTACTTTGGCAAAAGCGCTGGCCAAAAAACTTAATTTTATTTATGTCGATAGCGGCGCTATGTACCGCGCGGTTGCGTTGTATTTTTTACGTAATAAAATAGACCTTCGTAACCATGAACAAATAACCGATGCGCTAAAGAATATTCATTTAAATTTTCATGCACGCGATTATGAAACGCACATAACATTAAATGATGAAGAGGTTTCGCACGAGATCAGGCAGATGCCGGTATCCGAAAGCGTAAGCGCAGTAGCTGCCGTTCATGAGGTTCGTCAAGAAATGGTAAAACAGCAGCAGCGTATGGGTCGTTCAAAAAATATGGTTATGGATGGCCGGGATATAGGTACTACAGTTTTCCCGGATGCAACTATTAAATTTTTTATGACCGCCGACCCAAAAGTACGGGCCGAACGGCGTTATAAAGAACTTTTGCCGCAAAACCCAAATATCACTTTAGAAGAGGTTTTTGAAAACCTTGCCCACCGCGATTACCAGGATACCACCCGCGCAGAAAGCCCGCTCATGCGCGCCGAAGACGCTATTATATTAGATAATACCGATCTGACCCCTCATGAACAGCTATTATTTGCCTTAAGTTATGTGGAACCTTTTCTTTGATTTACGATTTTAGATTTACGAATTACGATTTTTTATTTCGGAATTCGGATGTTCGATTTCGGATTTGCATGTCTGAACTCGAATTTTTAGAATTAGTCGAATTAGAAGAATTTTATAATCATCAAAAAAGGAATTCGAGTAATTCAATAAATTCTAAAAATTCGAGTTCAGACAATTTTCGGATTTCGGAATTTTTGAATCGTTCAACTAATCTCCAACCTCTAATCACCACCACTGAACCGTACCGCCGGAACGCCAAATTTATTTAAAAAATCCACGCCTTCATCGCTGCCTATCTTCTTATACTCAGCATACGATTTATCATAAAATACCTTTTTTACCCCGGCCGAAAAGATAAGGCGGGCACAGGGCAAACAGGGTGACAGGGTAGTGTACAGAGTAGCGCCCTCAAGGTTAGCGCCATTTTTTACGGCATATAATATGGCATTTTCTTCAGCATGTAAGGCAAGGGAGCAGCTTCCTTTTGAATCTCGCGGACAGCCTGCGCCCGGCCATTCTTCATCACAGTTGTGCGTATGCGCCGGGGGGCCATTGTAGCCTATAGAAATAATACGGGTATCCTTGGTTAAAACGGCCCCAACCTGGGCCTTAACGCAATGTGAGCGCTTAGCCAGGTCGGTTGCCAGGTTCATGAATATTTGATCGAAAGTTAGTTTGCTCATTGGTCATTAAGTCATTAGGTCATTGGGTCATTAAGTCATTGGGCCAACTGATATTCAATAATGACTAAATGACTAAATGACCCAATGACAATTAGTGCCCCCCCGATGCTTCAACATGGTCTATGTCGATGCCTTGTTTCTTTAGTTCAACACCTGCTTTCCAGGCAAAAAATGCAAGGTAAGCAAAGCCAAACACAGGCACAATGTATGAAAGATGAAGGCCGCTTATCCAGGTAAAAGAATTTTGAGTGGTATCAGCTAATATGCCCTGCACCGGCGGAATAATTGAACCGCCCAATATCATCATAATTAAAAATGCCGACCCCTGACTGGTATATTTCCCTAAACCTGCAATTGATAATGCAAAAATAGACGGCCACATAATCGAGCAGCATAAACCACCGCTGATGAATGCAAATAAGCCAACCCTGCCGGTAGTTAACAATCCAATTGCCATGGCAGTAACGCCTAATAAACCAAAAATAGTTAAGGTACGCACGGGCTTTTGCTGTCCGACAAAGAAGCCTACCACTAAAACTGCTATACATATTGCATAGATATATAAATTGCCGACATTAACGCCGCTGAGATAATTGACAAGCAGCACTACTCCGAATGCAAAGAAAGGGACAACAACCGTCAGGATATTTTTTGTCGATTTCGACAGATCAAAAACGCCTATCGCGCCTGTCCAGCGGCCAATCATTAAACTTCCCCAGTATAATGAAATATAGGGGGCTATTTGTGCTGGGGTGAAGCCGCCAAATTCCGGTGTTTTAAGCAACGAACCCATATTACTCTGAATAGTAACTTCTGTACCCACATACGTGAATATAGCGATCATACCGTAAATTAGTTGGGGATAATGCATTGCGCCCCAGCCCACAGTACTTCTGCCCGCAGCCCATAACGATGCGAAAAGCGTGATCAGGATAATAGCTAAAGACGCATAAACGTAATAAGCCTTAGGCAAACCTGTAGCAATGCTTAAAGGGCCTGCTGCTAAAACTAAACAGAAAGCAAGAAATATGATAAACAGGGGGAAATTCGTTTTGTGACTCGCTTCTATCTTTTCATCGCTGGTTACTTTAGGCAGGTCGGATATCCAAAAGAAGATAGCAACCGCGATATAAAGTCCGGCCAGTATAAAATACAAGTTATTTATGGCAGTTATTTTAACGTCTATAGCAGGTATCAGTTTGCTGGCGCTGCCAAATAATACAATACTCACTATGACCGGGCCCAGCAGTGTACCGAAATTATTTACCCCTCCCGCAAGGTTTAACCGGTTTGAGCCTGTTTCGGGTGTTCCGAGTGCAATAACAAACGGGTTGGCGGCGGTTTGCTGTAATGAAAATCCCAATGCGATAACAAAAAAAGCGCCTAAAATAAAACCAAATGAGCCTGAATTTACAGCGGGAACCATTAATAGTGCCCCTACTGCTGACAATAACAGGCCCCAGATAATGCCATTTTTATAGCCCAGCTTGTTCAGAAAATCGACCTTTGTTATCTGCGATGCAAAATACAATCCAAGTGAGCCAATAAAGTAACCGCCATAAAAAGTAAAATCAATTAATTGCGATTCAAACTGTGTTAAATTAAAATGCGCTTTGCAAAAGGGTATAAAAATACCGTTGGAGGCAGCTAAAAAGCCCCAGAAGAAAAATACGGTAATGATGGTGTACAACGCTGTACCGTAACTTTTTGACTTGTTTTGTTCCATTTTTAATTTAGGATAAATAATCAGGTTGATTTAAAAAACTAAACATAACTAATTTTTACAATTCTGCTATAATTTTTAATTAAATAATCACAATTTTAAGTTTGGTTGTTTAACATTTAAAATCGGATATTCGTGCCTCGATTATATATTTAAACTGTACTTAAGCCTATATTGATGATAGAAGCTGTTATTTCGGGTATTGGATTTGGATTAGTGCTTTCGTTTTTGACCGGCCCGGTTTTTTTTGCATTGATAAAAACCAGCATCGAAAAAGGCTTTCATGCAGGCGCCGCATTGGCTTTGGGCGTGGTTACCAGCGATATGATATTTGTTGGCGCGATATTGTTTGGTTCGCAGTATTTTGAAGTCTCGGCGCGTGATAAAATCAATGCCGGGATTGTGGGCAGCGCTATTTTATTTATGATTGGGATTTACTATATATTTAAAAAGGCAAAAACAAACGATACAGGTAAAACTGTCCCCGTACCCACCAAACTGCACCGGCTGGGCTATTTTTTAAAAGGGTTTTTTATGTGTATTTTTAATCCTACTATCTTTTTTCAATGGACTGTAGTGATTGGCGCCGCAAGTACTGTTTACCATGAAGGTGTCCACAACAGATCGCTGAAAATAGCCATTATGTTTTTGACTGTCTTAATAGTACAGTTTGGCCTTGATACCACCAAGGCCTTTTACGCCAATAAACTACGTGCCAAAATCTCAGTAAAATTTGTGCACCGCCTTAACGAGGTTGCGGGCATAGCGCTTATTATAGCTTCATTGGTATTGTTTGACAAGCTGGTAACGCATTTTGTTTTTTCGCCGCCGGGAGGATAGGGGTCAGTAGTAGCAGTAGCAGTAGCAGTAGCAGTAGCAGTAGCAGTAGCAGTAGCAGTAGCAGTAGCA
>DAIOXE010000001.1:293367-314146 GCA_036758125.1 Mucilaginibacter sp. | reverse complement strand
GTTGTAGTTGTAGTAGACAATATTTTTCAGTTATGACAACTGAACGCTGGTAATGATGATTTTTAAAAACTGGTTAATTGGTGGCTGAAAACTGCCACTGCAACTGCTAATCACCACTCACCACTCACTACATGTACCCTCTCTGGTTCTTCCCTTCCATCCAGTTTACAAAGGCGCGGTTTACAACCTTGTTACCGCCAGGGGTGGGATAATTACCACTAAAATACCAATCGCCGGTATGATCGGGGCAGGCTTTGTGCAGGTTATCAAGCGTTTGATAGATCACTTCAACTTTGCAGGTTATTTCTTTTGGCGTTATGATCTTTGCTATGCGATCGGAGATTTCCTGGTCGGTAAAAGGCTCGTAGATAGCTTGAACGTAATTAGTAACGTCTTCTTTTGGGAGCGATTCGCTGCTTTTACATTGCTGGTAAACATTAAGGATAATATCGTCCCTTCCTGCATCCTTCAATAGGCTGATCGCAGCCTCAAAAGCCACAAACTCGCCCATACGCGACATATCAATACCATAACAATCGGGGTAACGGATCTGCGGGCACGATGAGACGACCACTATTTTTTTCGGCTCCAGCCTGGCCAGTATCTTAAGTATGCTTTGTTTAAGCGTCGTTCCGCGTACTATGGAATCATCAAGCACGACCAGGGTATCCGAATTAGTGTTTATCAGGCCATAAGTGGTGTCATATACATGGGCCACCATTTCGCTGCGGTCGGCATCCTGGGTAATAAAAGTGCGCAGCTTAACATCTTTGATGGCGATTTTTTCAACCCGGGGAGCCATACATAGTACTTCGGTCAGCTCCTCCTCACTTATCTTATCCTCCCGGTTCAGCAGCCTGTCGCGCTGGTATTTCTTAATATATTTGTGGACGCCCTCAACCATGCCATAAAAAGCAACTTCGGCAGTGTTGGGTATGTAAGAGAAAACCGTGTTTTTAATATCGTGGTCAACACTTCCCAATATTTGTGGGCAAAGCAGTCTGCCCAACTGTTTACGTTCACGATAAATGGAAGCATCGCTGCCGCGTGAAAAATAGATGCGCTCAAATGAACATGCTTTCTTTTCCAGCGGTTCGCTGAACATGTCTTCGCTTATCCTGCCATTCTTTTTTACAATCAGCGCATGACCGGGCTTTATTTCTTTGATATCTTCAATCGGGATATTAAACGCGGTTTGAATAGCCGGGCGCTCAGAGGCGGCCACTACTATTTCGTCATTATAATAATAATATGCGGGCCTAATACCAACCGGGTCGCGCATCACAAAGGCATCGCCATGGCCTAAGATACCAGCAATAGTATAACCGCCATCCCAGTTTTTGGCAGATTTTCGGAGTATTTTGGCAAGATCCATATCAGCCGCAATCATCTTACTGATCTTAATATTATCATCCAGTCCCTCGCGTTTAAACTGATCAAACAGGCCCTGGTTTTCGGTATCGATAAAGTGGCCTATCTTTTCGAGTACAGTTACCGTATCTGCTTTTTCTTTCGGGTGCTGGCCCAGATCGTAAAGCTGCTGCAGCAATTCATCAACATTGGTCATGTTAAAGTTACCGGCTATCACCAGGTTACGGGTCATCCAGTTGTTTTGCCTTAAAAAAGGGTGGCAATTTTCAATGCTGTTTTTGCCGTGTGTTCCATAGCGCAGATGTCCTAACAAAACTTCGCCCGTAAAACTGACATTTTCTTTAAGCCATTCGGCATCAATCATTTTATCGGGCGTGTTCTTTTGAATATCGGCAAACTTCTTTTGAATATATTCAAATATATCCGCGACCGCGTTCGGGGCCATCGACCGATGCCGGCTGATATAGCGCTTACCCGGTTCAATATCCAATTTAATGGTAGCAACACCCGCGCCATCCTGGCCCCGGTTATGCTGTTTTTCCATTAAAAGGTAAAGTTTGTTGAGACCGTACAGTGCTGTTCCGTACTTTTGTTGGTAATAAGATAGTGGCTTTAAAAGGCGGATAAATGCCACACCGCATTCATGTTTAATCTGATCGCTCATGATCGGGGTTAAGCACGCAAAGGTATAAAATAATGTTAAATGTTTAAATTAACAATGTCATTAAATTGCATTAATGTTGTTGTTGGTGATCAGAGGTTAGGGATTGGAGATTAGTTTAAAATAGGCGGCTGATGTTTCGGCAAAAATAACAGAGGTTAACATGGGTTCGTTGAAATTTCGTTACAGGCATTCGTTTCGCCTCACATAAATCCTTTCCAAAGGACAGGACTTTGAATAGCAAGGCATTAAATTTAGTGTCGCTTGGTCTCCCTCTCCTTTGGAGAGGGCCGGGGTGAGGCGAATACGGGGCATGTCAAACTTAAGTTATATTAATGTCTTGCACTTGTATGGCTTGAATAAACGATCAGATTACTCGTCTGAAGGACCTTTATATTTAAACATTATTATTACCTTCATTCCATGAAAAAATTATTGATATTAATTTGTTTACTATTTGCAATATTGCAGAGCAACGTTTTTGCCCAATCCGGTTCACCACTTTTTACAAATGCTATTGGCGTACAGGCCTATACTTATCGCAATAGTTGGGGAAACGGGGTGGTTCCGGTGCTCGACACGCTTAAAGCTCTGGGGATAACAGAAATGGAAGGCCCGAACCCGAAAAGTATAAGCGCTGAAGAATTTAAAAAGTTGTTGGGTGAATATGGGATTACTATGCCGTCAATCGGCGTAGAATATGGGTTGATAAGCAAAGATCCTTACCAGGTAGTATCATTGGCAAAACTTTTCGGCGCAACCTTTGTAATGGTGGCCTGGATACCGCATGGCAAAACTTTTACTATTGATGACGCTAAAAAGGCTGTTACCGATTTTAACCGCGAAGGTAAAATACTCAAAGATAATGGCATCACCCTATGCTATCACGATCACGGCTATGAGTTTGGCCCTTACGGCGATGGTACTTTGCTTGATTATATTATACAAAACACCAACCCGGAATATGTATCCTTCGAAATGGACATCATGTGGACCTTTCACGGCGGCGGCGACCCTGCCCGGTTATTATATAAATACAAGGACCGCTGGAAATTACTCCACCTTAAAGATATCCGCAAAGGGATTCCTAACGACCTCACCGGGGGAACAAGTATCAATAATGATGTAGCATTAGGTACCGGCCAGCTCGATATTCCGGGAATTTTAAAGGCCGCCAAAGCCGTTGGTATCCAGCATTATTTTATTGAGGATGAAAGCCCAAACCATGCTGCACAGATACCGGTTACTATTGCTTATATAAAGGGGTTGAAGGAGTAAACGACCAAAAGACTTCCGAAGTTTCAAAAACTTCGGAAGTCTGATTTAAACGGTATATTGCGGATATTTTGCGCAAATGAACATAAAACCCATAAAAACAGAACAAGATTACCAGGATGCGCTAAAAAGGCTTGAAGTTATTTTTGATGCAGCGCCAAATACCAAAGAAGGCGATGAACTGGAAATATTAAGTGTATTGATAGATAATTATGAAAATATTTATTTCCCAATAGATTTACCTGATCCAATTGAAGCTATTAAATTTAGAATGGAACAGCTCAATTACAATGATATAGCTTCATGAATAAAATTGAATAATAAACGTTCGCAGCTAATCAACGACAACTTCTTTCCCTTCGGCTACGAACTACGAACCATGAACTATGAACTATGAACCAAATCAATACTCCTCCTTCTCATTAGGAAAGCTTTTTGATTTAATATCAGTTATATAGTTTTCAATCGCTTTGTGCATTATGTCGTTCAAATTGGCATATTGGCGTAAAAACCTGGGTTTAAAGCCTTTATTGATGCCCAGCATATCGTGGATCACCAAAACCTGCCCATCACAGTGGCGACCGGCGCCAATACCAATAGTGGGTATATTTAAACTTTCACTCACCTCTTTGGCCAGCGCTGCCGGGATTTTTTCCAGCACTATCGCAAAGCAGCCAAGCTCCTGGAGCTTAAGGGCGTCTTCCCGCAATTTTTGTGCTTCGCCCTCCTGTTTAGCCCTAACGGTATAGGTACCGAATTTATAAATCGACTGCGGTGTTAAACCTAAATGGCCCATAACCGGGATACCTGCGGTAAGTATGCGGCTTACTGATTCAGCTATTTCAACGCCGCCTTCCATTTTTATACTATGCGCGCCCGCCTCCTTCATAATGCGTATAGCCGAATTTAAAGCCTCTTTTGAGTTGCCCTGGTATGAACCAAAAGGCAGATCGACAACCACCAAGGCCCGTTTCGCAGCCCGCACTACTGACGAAGCATGGTAGATCATCTGATCGAGTGTTATAGGCAGCGTGGTTTCATGTCCGGCCATAACGTTAGATGCGGAGTCCCCAACGAGGATAATGTCCGTGCCTGCCTCATCAACTATGGCCGCCATTGAATAATCATACGCAGTAAGCATGGTGATCTTTTCGCCATGGGATTTCATTTCCTGCAAAATATGCGTGGTAATTCTTTTAACCTCTTTGTGTACGGACATGAGAAACGTGTTAGTGCTTGCAAATGTATCTAGTGATTTCGGATTTCGGATATTCAATTTCCGATTTATTTTTTGATTTTGGATTTATTTTTGATTTCGGGTTCGGATGTTCGCCCCGATAGCTATCGCGATCGGATTTATTTTTTGTCGATTTTGAATTGCCTTAGTAATTTGAAAGTTTCCAAAATCCGAAATTATTATCTACCAAATCCGAAATCGAAATTCCAAAATCCGAAATTATTATCTACCTTTGCGGCGTGAATCAAGAAGTACCTCACTTCAATTTTTCAGTATGTTTTTGCGGGGCGCCGCACCTGGCAAACCGGCTTTTTAACCATTCAATTTTTTTGAACAATGACTTACTTCACCAAATTACCGGCGATATTATTACTGGCTGACGGAACCGTTTTTTATGGTAAAGCAGCCGGAAAAATGGGAACCACTACCGGCGAAATATGCTTTAATACCGGGATGACCGGTTACCAGGAAATTTTTACCGATCCCTCTTATTTCGGGCAGATAATGGTGACCACCAATGCACATATCGGCAATTATGGCATTGCTGAAAATGAAGTTGAATCGGGCCATATACAAATTGCAGGCCTGGTTTGTAAAAACTACAACATTTATTATACCCGCAAACAGGCAAATGAATCGATACAGGATTATTTCCAGGAGCAAAACATAGTTGGAATCTCTGATATTGACACCCGTCAGTTAGTTCGCCATATCCGCGATAAGGGTGCGATGAACGCTATTATTTCCTCGGAAATATTGGATATCGAGGAATTAAAAAAAAGGCTGATTGAAGTACCTTCAATGGATGGATTGGAGTTATCATCAAAAGTTTCGACTACTGAAACTTATACTTTTGGGGATGAAAATGCAACCTACCGTGTAGCGGTGCTCGATCTTGGCGTAAAGAAAAACATCCTGCGAAATTTTGACGACAGGGATATTTACGCCAAAGTTTTCCCGGCAAAAACCTCGTTCGAAGAGATGGAAAAAGATTTTGCACCAACGGGTTATTTTATTTCCAACGGCCCCGGCGATCCGGCTGCTATGCCTTATGCTATCGACACTGTAAAGGATATTTTAGCATCCGAAAAGCCCATGTTTGGCATTTGCCTGGGACACCAGTTGCTGGCGTTGGCCAATGATATTCCCACCATAAAAATGTTTAACGGCCACCGCGGGTTGAACCACCCGGTAAAAAACATCATTATTAACCATTGTGAAGTAACTTCTCAAAACCATGGCTTCGGCGTTGTGCCCGAAGCTGTGCGCGCATCTGATAAAGTGGAAATCACCCATGTTAACCTTAATGACCAATCTATTGAAGGCATCCGGGTAAAAGGCAAAAAAGCGTTTTCGGTACAATACCACCCCGAATCATCCCCTGGACCGCATGATAGCCGGTATTTGTTTGATGATTTTATTGAGTTGATGAAATAGTAATGTGGCGGACTTCCGCAGTCTACTTTGTATTTTTTTTAAATGTAGTTAAGAGTATTGCCGTTTAAAAATTTCTTAAGTTTATAACATTCTAAGTACTCCAACCGAACGGCATTGAGCAGAAAGGCTAAAACAATAATTACAACGATATTGCTAGTTATGGCTTTGTTCCAGGGGCCATATTTTTACTATTTCACCAGCGGCTTTATCAAACTTATTTTTTTGCTGCCATTTGCAATTGTCGGGTCATTGCTAACCATAATTTTATTTCTAAATTTAATTATACACCGCTCAACAAATAGCCGCTACCATGTTATCGGTGTTGCTGTGGCTTGTACCGTTGGATTTTTTACCAGCTTTGGGAGCGGTATGGAGTTTCTTGATTTTAATCTCAGAATGGGCGAACGGGAGAAAATAGTAAATGAGGTGAAAAATGGACCGGTAAAATCGGGCAATATCAGGGATGACTCAATTTTACCTCTTGCCAATGATGGCGACATTTCTTTTACAAAAAACCCGAACGGAACGGTTTATGTTGAATTTCTTATTGATAGAGGATTTCTTGATCATTATTCTTCTTTTGTTTACACCAACGACCGGCAAGAGATAGGAAAGGAAGGTTTCGTGAGTACAGTAACAAAAATGAAGGATAACTGGTATAAAATATCTTATTGAATGTTATGTTCCATTCATCGCCAAATTCCGGCCATTTACTGGAAATTTGGCACGCTTCGCCTAAAAGCATTACTTAAAACCGGGTTCTGTTAGCAAATTTGGTTCATAAATCAAACTTTGTTATGAAAACTTTGCTCGCTATACGAGTTGTACACATGGCTATGCATATTGCCGCGCATATTCACACAATTATTCATTCGCTGGGGCATTTGATGAAATAATAAGCCCGGCCCCACCCCTCCGCGGTTGGAAGAGCTTTAAAAAATAAGCGAAGTTTAAAGTCTCCCCAACCGGGGGAGATTTAGAGGGGGCTAAATCATATTTCTGCAATTCGATGAAAAAAATAATGGAAATATCAATTTTGTAATCGACTTTTGCGGCATGGCGAAACAACCTATTATTACAGTAAAAAACCTGGTGAAAAACTACGGCGATTTTGCCGCAGTAAAGGGAATAAGCTTTGAAGTTTATGATGGCGAGATATTCGGTTTGCTTGGCCCCAACGGCGCCGGTAAAACCACCACGCTGGAAGTAATTGAAACCCTTCGCGAAAAAACTTCAGGCGAGGTAACTGTGGATGGCTTATCTATCGATCACGATGCCGATAAAATTAAACAACGTATCGGCGTGCAGCTGCAGGCTGCAGGTTATTATCCAAACTTAAATCTTTCGGAGCTTATTTCGCTTTTTTGCGGTTTATACGGGATCGATAAGACCGCGACTGAAATGCTGGGAAAAGTAGCATTGACCGATAAGGCCAAATCGAAATACAAAGAACTGTCGGGTGGCCAGAAACAGCGTTTTTCAATTGCCACAACGCTTATAAATAACCCAAAGATAATTTTCCTGGATGAACCTACCACCGGCCTCGACCCACAGGCCCGCCGCAATTTATGGGAATTGATTCGTCAGATCCGCGATAGCGGCACTACCGTAGTAATTACCACGCATTACATGGATGAAGCAGAAGAATTATGCGACCGTGTAGCTTTTGTTGACGGCGGCCGCATTATCGGCATAGATACCCCTAACCATTTTATCGACCAGCTTGTAGCTTCGGGCTTTGAACGCAAAAAAGAAGTAAAGCTGGCCAATTTGGAAGATGTGTTTATTACCCTTACGGGGAAAGAATGGCGGGAGGGGTAGAGGCCCCCAGCCCCCTAAAGGGGGAGCTTTTTGTAGTTGCCGCCAAACCAATGACTTAATGACTTAATGACCCAATGACCAATGACAAAATACAGTAATACCCGCGCAACCCTGGCCATAGCGGTAGCCAGTTTCCGATCCATAATACGCAGCCCGTCGGCGGTGGTATTTAGTTTGGCGTTCCCCTTAATATTTATTGTTGTTTTTGCCAATATCGGGAGCAGTGCGGTAACGGTGGATGTTGGTGTTGCAAAAACTTGCGATACCACCGGCCCGGTTTACCAGGCATTGAAAAACGCCAGGATTGTTCATTTAATAAAGAATCAATCTGCCGGTGAGATGGCTAAAAACCTATCAAAAGGCGACATCGATGCTATTATCAACATTCAAAAAAATGGTAGCCGGCCGCCATATACCCTTCATATACAATATACTTCAGCGTCTTCACAAAAAGACGGTATACTGAGATCATTGCTTAACAGCATTTTTTACCAGATAAACAGTTATGGAAATACTGCGCCGCAACCTGTGGCTGAAATAAAAGAGTCAACCGTGCAGGGACGTGCCTATAAATATATTGATTTTATATTGCCCGGTATGCTGGGTTTCTCGCTGTTGAGTAGCGGCGTATTTGGCACCGCATTCGTATTCCTGAGCCTGCGCTTAACATTGGTTATTAAGCGATTTTTCGCAACTCCCGTTAAAAGGTACAGTATAGTTTTGGGTGAGGCGCTGGCACGCCTGGTTTTTTCGTGGATCGGCGCCTTGTTTATTATAACGGTTGGACATTATATGTTTGGTTTTACCCTGGTGCACGGGCTAACAACGGTGGTAAATATGCTGATCCTTTCAGCCTTCGGGTTAATTATATTTATGGGCTTCGGGTTTATTATATCCGGCATCGCTAAAAATGAAAGTTCGGTACCGCCGTTATCCAACATCATTACTTTACCCCAATTTTTATTGTCAGGTACTTTTTTTGCTACTACTGCCTTTCCATCATGGTTACAGGGGGTGAGCAATATCCTGCCGTTAACCTATTTAAATAAAGCTTTGCGTGATGTTGCTTTTGAGGGTGCCGGATTAGGTGATGTAACCCATGACCTATGGATATTAACCATCTGGTTTGTTGTTGTTTATGCGGCGGCAGTAAAGACTTTTAAATGGGAGTGATCTTGATTTCGGAGTTTGGAATTTCGATTTCGGATTTATTTGTTTGAATTAAATTTTAGGATTTGCAGATCTATTTTATTTCAGTGTCTTATAAACAATTCAAAAGATAAGCATCTTGAAAATTCTATAATTCTCCAAATTCTGATTCAGACTAATCGGTGAAATCACAAAATAATCTGTGAAATCCCTTAATAATCGGTGAAATCATCGTCAATAATCGGTGAAATCATCTCCAATAATCGGTGAAATCACAAAAAAATGTATATTTGAAAATTATATCATATAGTGTACTATTTACACTAAGTTTATTTTAATCACAAATACCAAATCCAATGAGCTTAATTATTGATATCCATGCCCGTCAGATACTTGACTCGCGCGGCAATCCTACTGTTGAAGTAGAAGTTTTAACTGAAAATGGCGCTTTTGGCCGTGCTGCGGTTCCTTCCGGCGCATCAACCGGTGCGCATGAGGCTGTTGAGCTTCGCGACAATGATAAATCCAAATACCAGGGCAAAGGCGTGCTAAAAGCCGTTGCCAATGTAAATGATAGTCTTGCAAAAGAGTTAAATGGCATCGATGTTTTTGAGCAAAACGCTATTGACAACCTGATGCTGGAAATTGACGGCACTGAGAACAAAAGTAATTTAGGCGCGAATGCTATTTTGGGCGTGTCACTGGCTGTTGCAAAAGCCGCCGCGCAGGAAAGCCGTCAGCCACTATACCGCTACATTGGCGGTGTTAATGCTAATACGCTTCCTATCCCAATGATGAATATCCTTAATGGAGGATCACACGCTGATAATAAAGTTGATTTCCAGGAATTTATGGTGATGCCCGTTGGCGCACCGTCATTTTCGGAAGCTTTACGCTGGGGAGCCGAAATTTTCCATACCCTTAAAACCGTCTTAAAGAAAAAAGGCTACTCGACAAACGTTGGCGACGAAGGCGGTTTCGCACCGGATTTTGCCTCGAACGAAGAAGCAATTGAAACTGTATTGCAGGCCATTGAAGCTGCAGGTTATAAACCGGGCGAAGATGTATTCATTGCAATGGATCCCGCTGTTTCTGAGTTTTATGATGAACAAAAAGGCCTTTATATCTTCAAAAAATCAGATAACCGCCAGCTTACATCGGCCGAAATAGTTGACTATTGGGTAGATTGGGTAAATAAATATCCCATCATTTCATTGGAAGATGGCTTAGCTGAAGATGATTGGGACGGATGGAAATTGCTCACTGAAAAATTGAGCAAAAAAATACAGATAGTGGGTGATGACTTGTTTGTAACCAATGTAACCCGTCTGAAAAAAGGTATTGATTTAGGTATAGCTAACTCTATCCTTGTAAAGGTAAACCAGATCGGCTCGTTAACCGAAACCATCAATACGGTATCAATGGCACAAAACAATGGCTATACTACTGTAATGAGCCACCGCTCCGGCGAAACCGAGGATTCAACAATAGCTGATCTTGCTGTTGCTTTAAACTGCGGACAGATAAAAACCGGCTCTGCGTCGCGGTCCGACAGGATTGCTAAATACAACCAACTGTTGCGCATAGAAGAAGAATTAGGCGACAGTGCGAGATTTATAGGGAAAGACTTTAAATACTACAAATAAACACGAATCACAGATTAGATTGATTTTTTTGATTTCACAGATTTAATTCAATCTATGAAATCAAAAAAATCATCTTCAAATCTTTGATCCATATAGAAATTATGCGGGCAAATAAGTTTTTAAGAATCATTCTCATCCTATTTATCCTTGCCTTAAACATTGGCTGTGATCAGGTTTCAAAATCTTTCATCAGGCATAAAATGGAAATTTATGACGAATACACATTTTTGCATCGTCATATAACCATAAGAAGGGTGGAAAATATCGGGGCGTTTTTAAGTTTGGGCGATTCGCTTTCCCGCCCTTTAAAGATTATCCTGTTGGATATTCTGCCATTGATTGCTATTACTTTCGGCCTTGCTTTTATTCTGATAAAGACAAACCTTAACCGGATTAGCCTGGCTGCAATCATTCTGATTATTGGAGGAGGCGCAGGTAATCTTTACGACAGGATGGTTCATGGTTCCGTGACAGATTTTATGCACATCAATTTCGTGCTGTTTCAAACAGGGGTATTTAATGTGGCTGATATGTCAATAACTACCGGAGCGCTTATTATTTTGATACATTCGTTTTTTAAAAAGAAAACTGAAGTTGAAGGAAATCAGATTTGACAACTTTCAAAAAAGTTGTCAAATCTATATGGATTAAAAATATTTCCTATTCTTTTTTTAAAGTACCAAAAAGGCCATGATTTTCATCATCGGGGCCTGCGGTGAAAAATAGCGGATCAGTTGGAGACGCATTGTTTTTCAGAAAACCAATTGCCCATAATCCGTCAATAGATAAAGGTGTTCCGTTTTTTTGCAACTGCCCTTTAAAATTGCCCTGCATACTAAAAACATTGATCCTTCCATCGCCAAAATCACCGATCAGAACTACTGGTTGTACACCGGCGAATCCTTTAGAAGCAATTTCCAAGCCCCATGGCGAGTTAAGTGTGCCCTGGGAAGCGAACCGTTTTTCAAGCGTACCGTTAGTATTAAAAATATCAACATATCCGTTGCCGGGACCGCTTTGATCATCCATTTTATCAGGCAATTTTTGTTTAGCGTAAGTAATATATACTTTGTTATTGATACTTCGAATATTAAATGGGGCAAAACCTGCAGGAATACTTGGATCGGCAAAGCGTTGATCGGTAACGAAATTAAAATCTTTGTCGAAAACATCGACGGTAGCATGTCTAAAATTTGTTAAACAAAGAAAATTGTCATTACCGGTTGTAACCATGGCAATACCCTTGTATACAGACGCTGACTGAGACCTGTCGGCAACCTTTACTGCCGAATAGTCGCCTGGCTTCCAGGCCGCAATAATACCGTCTTCAGTGGCAAAGATGAATTTGTTTCCGCCAAAATCCGATGTACTGTTAAAAATAACGCCCGAAGGAGCCCCCATTTGTCCCGCCACGGCTGCAGGAATGGTAACCGGCGGCCTCAATGTCTGACCCATGTCATTGTAAACCACGCTAACTCCTTTATGGTTGGCCGAAATCCATATCGGCCCGCCGTTTGGCACGGCGACCATGCCCCATGCGTTGGAGAGGTTACTGTCAATTCTGGCGGCGTCGAAGCCGGCTGTATCGGAAACAAGATTTGTCTGGGTAACCTCAATACTGCTAACTTTGGCAGCAAGGTTTGCCTGGCTAATTTTAAGATTGTTAGTTGACCCCATGTCTTTTTTACAGGCGTAAAAACAAGTGGTGATCATAAGCCCTGCGAGCAAGGCCCTTGAGTTTATTAAATTTTTCATTGGTATTTATAATTTAAGGTAAATAAATTATTTCTTAGATGTATTGATTTATTCTTAACTATTCCTCATTTGCATCTCCTCCTTTCTTCTTTATCTAACTGTTAATGAACACAGAACGCACTTTTAGCTAACACGAATGGCTTTATAAAAAGGTTGCTTGTTATAAAAAAATAATGCGAACGAAGTGAATTTCTGTTCTTTTTTTGTTTATGGCAATTAGTATCTTTATCATGAATAAGCGCTTATCTTAACCCGTTCACCTCATGAAAAAGCTATCATTGATCATCCTTATCTGCTCCAATACCGCCTTTGCCCAAAACGCGATGAAAAAGGGCATTACCTATAAACAACATCGCTATATTGAAATTATAAAACAACTGGCGGTTCTTTATGAAAAAGGCGATGTAGATGCAATGGCTAAAGTATATGCTGATACTGCAAGGATACTTGGTATGACCAGGTATAATCCTGACACCTCAAGATCCGGCAAATCCGCACAAGTGAATGGCAAATCAGTAGCCCAGGCTAAAGCCGGGTGGAAAAATATATTTGAAAATTGGGAAGGTATAAAAATGCGGCTGATAGAAGATCCTGATGGCCTGGACTATGCCGGTGCTCCCTTTAAGGTGCAATCGAGCTGGAAGCTTACATTGGTGAACAAAAGAACAAAAAAGGCTGCGACAACTGAAATTATATTATTTGATTGGTTTAATAAAGACGGTAAAATTGCCTGCCAAACGGAGTACTATGATCCAGCATCGTTTATTGCCGCCATGCAATGATTGTCTGAGCCGTTGATCAAGCTGATCTGTTGGTTTTTGTTCCCGGGCTATTCAGCACGAACAAAAAAATCAGCTTAATCAACGGTTCAGACAAATAAACCATCAACCTCAGGTATTACTTAGCGCAAAAGCATTTACGTTGGATGCATCAAGGCTATATAACCTGTTTGAACCATCAGTGGCCAATGCGGCTACATAAAGGTTTTCGGAAAATGCGGCCTGGCCGGGACAACCATTCAGCAAACTGCTAACCGTAAAATCGTCACTGAATACGCCGGCCGACAGGGTAAAGCCACCAACGCTTGATACCACATATCCACTCGGGTTAATACCGGTGGGCTGTGTGCCGTTACCTTTTACGATGCCAAAACTAAAGGTGGCAAAGTTGCGCGGTTGTGTTGCTTCAAAGCTGATATCGACATGCTGTGAGGTATTATCATACTTAATAAATCCGCATGGCCCGGACAAAGCGCCTGTTTCCTCTAATTTTGCATCATGAATTTTAGCTACACACTTTGCATTATCAATGCGCACATTAAAGCTTAAGCTATTTGCAGTCACCCCAATTTGCGGCAGCAGGTAATTATTGGGAGCATTCTGGCTGTTCAGAATATCATTCGCCTCTGAAACCTGGAAAGTAGGCCTGGCTACCGATACTACATGAAAATGACCCGCACCGTCCTGGCTAAGCAACTCGAGATCGAAACGATATAACCCATCGGTAAAGGAGCTGGTATCGATGTTGGCGCTGTCGAAAAATATATCCTCCCATGTCGGGCTTAATAACTGGTCGGCGGGAGGTACCAGCGGCTCAGCGGTTATATCCTGGTGAGGAATTTGGTAGGCAATATCAGGCGCAGTACCCACCGCACCCAATGAAACAAAACGTGTTTCATAGTGGGTGGCGGATAGCTTCACCAAATATGGCCGCGTAACGTTGCCGGGTATAATAGTTGTAACCTGGAAGCCCAATGGTATAGGGTTAAGGTTTGCATCGGCAATACCGGTATATTTCCAGCGGTAATGTGTTACGCCGGCTGCAAAAATGTTGGCGCCGCAAAACAATTTAAAATCAAGCCCGCTGCCAAAAGGACTTATTGGCGTGCCCAGTATATCGGTACAGCCCGCATTGTACATGGTTGCGCCCTGTACGGTTACCGTATTGGCAATGTTCTGTTCAATATGCAATGCTGATGCGCTCCAGCCGATAGAACGGAACCATACTGCATCTGCCGGGCCATCCGCACCACAATTACATGGTCCCAAACGGGGGTCGGTTAGGGTAATGTTTATATCGGTGTTGCAAGCATAATTCCACCATGTGTTACAAGGCAGCGGCGGAGCATAAACGGTAACCCATTGACCACCTATAAATGCTTCGATGTAAATATAAATATTCAGCGGGCCATCTTCGCTGAATGTGTTTTCCCACATTTCAAAATGGCCGTTGCAATCGGTGGTTACTATTGTTTGCTCATCATAGGTGTAGATGTAGGGCCAGTAAATGGGCCAGTAGCAGAAATATGGATAAAGTATATAATGGTAATCGATCATGGTTTGACGTATGATATCAACCGAACCCGACATCAAATTACTTACAACATTCTCAGGCAAATTAACCGATGGCGCTTTTGCCGCTGTTTTCAATAAGCGATTCGCAGTTAATGAACGTAAGGGCAAATCTACCTTCGCCGCCGCGCTTATGGGCCCTATCGGGTCGGGAGGCAAATTCACAATCTTTTGCGCCAATTCGTGCAGCACCCAGTCTGGTATCTGGCGGTAATAGATAGGGATATAAGGCCATACGAATTCCGTTTCTACCTCGCAGATATGTACCCGCAAATCGCAAAGCGGAAGGTTTTTTGATACCCCGTCAATGATAAAATTTTTGTTCACGTGGCCAGTAATAAGGCAGTTATAAAATGGAAAAGGATCGATCACCACCGAAGGCAGCCGGCTGATGTTCAGATTATTTCCATCAAAGTTTTTTACCACTTCATAGGCGCTCATTTTTAATAAAGTGCGTTCATTTTTTTTACTGCCCTTTATTCCCGTCGGGAGTGCTTGTGCAACATACACCTTACTTTGCCCGTCAATCGATGTCTTTGGAGTGACAAGAACAGCTTCATTACCTTTGAAATGAGCTGTTTCTACAATTTTGCCCCCTGCGCTTACAACATAAGCATGAAGGCCGCCGGTATCTACGATACCTGCGTTTTTCGATAGTGTTACAACTACCGGTTCTGGTTTTGCGTTTTTCATTTTGATTAAGATTTAAAATTGGTGTTTGGCAGAACAGGGATTTTTATAAGTGTAAAATTAAATATATAATTATCTGTACACAAGCGTATTAATACGTATAAATGTACGTATTAATACTGAAAGCAGTGTAATTAAATATTAATTAATAGGAAATTATTTACAAATGTTCAAAACTATCTGCAACAAGGTTTGTACAGCTTAAATTTCCATAAGTTGAAGCGGCTGAACGCCTGGGCTGGCAGAGAGGCTTAACCTTGCGGATTAGGAATATGTGTGGAAAACATTACTTCCAAATATTTGACGGCTCTTATAGTTTTAAGTAATTTACGGGGCTGTAACACACGGGTAGCCAATGGAACTTAAGTTAGAAAATTTACCTTATCAGGATGTTGCAATACAATCGGTCATCGAGGTTTTTGAGGGAACATTTAAAAATACTTTTGACAATGCCTGTATTGATGGAATAAGGTCAAATCTAAGCGGACTTACCATTGAACAGATCAATGAAAATATACGGTCTGTTGCTGACAATAACGGGATAAACCCCGAAACCGCGAGGTTTTCGCCGGATAACGACCTTTGCATCGAAATGGAAACCGGCACCGGCAAAACCCTGGTTTATATAAAAACCATTTATGAATTGTACCGGCAATACGGTTTTACCAAATTTATTATTCTTGTCCCGTCAATAGCTATAAGGCAGGGAGTTATAGGAACATTTAAAGCATTTGGCAGCCAGCTTGAAGCAATTTATGGCATAAAGCCAAACGCTTTTGAGTACGATAGTAAAAAGCTGAGCAAAGTCACCAACTTTATTGAAGATCAGTACCCCCAGGTTATGATCATGACGCTCGCCTCATTCAATTCTGAAGATAAAATATTAAACCAGGCACAGCGCGAAGACCTGTTTGCAAATATCCCTTTTATTGCAGCTATCGGTAAAACCCGTCCGGTTATTTTAATGGATGAGCCGCAGGAAGGCATGGATACTGAAAATTCCATACGGCAAATAGCCAGGCTGAACCCGCTTTTTAAGTTACGCTACTCAGCAACTCATAAGGTGGTAAAAAATCTATTATATAGATTAACTCCCTATGATAGTTATAAACAGGGCCTCGTGAAAAAGATTGAAGTATTAACGGTTACGGAAAAAAATGATGAGGCTACGATAAAAATTGAACTGGCCGAAGCGCAAAATGGTACGGGCAAGCTAAAAGTGAAATTAAAGGCATGGCATCAATCAAATTCTACCGGAAAATTTGAATTTAAATTAACCGGCTGGCTGCACCAGTATGATAACCTTGGCGAAAAAACAAATAACCCAAGTTACCTTAATTACAAAATTGAACACATCACCAAAAGCCTCCGGACAGGGAAATGGAGCGTAAAATTTACTAACGGGTCTGAAATATTTGAAAAGCAAACATCCGGTAATTTAGAAAACATCTGGGCTTTGCAATTAGAGTGGCTCATACACCGCCATTTTACAAAAACGCAAAAGCTGGCCGAAGCCGGGATCAAATGCTTATCGCTTATTTTTATCGACCGGGTGGCTAATTATATGGGTGAAAACCCGGTAATAAAAAACCTTTTCATTGAAAAATATAAGGCAGTTTATCCTGAATATCATGACGGCAAACTCCCGGTGGCACAGGATATTCAAAATATACAAGGGTATTACTTTGCCCAAAAAACCGGCGGCGAATATGCCGATAATGAGGGCGGTATAAAAGAACAAAGCAAAATTTATGAATTGATATTAAAAGGGAAAGAAGAATTGTTAACGATTACCAACCCGGTCCAGTTTATATTTTCGCATTCTGCATTGGGTGTTGGCTGGGATAATCCCAACGTGTTTAATATCGCAACGCTTAATGCTGCTTATTCCGAAATCCGCAAACGGCAGGAAATTGGCCGGGGATTACGTATTTGTGTGAACCAAGATGGGCAGCGGGTTTATGATGCTATAAACACTTCGGATTTTGAGCGGGTAAACCAGTTGACGGTTATACCCAATGAAACTTATGAAACTTTCGTAACACAATACCAGGAAGAAATAAAAGCCGTTTATGGCACAACAAACGCCGGGGCCGGGTTAACACATACCCATAAAGGCGAACCGCAGGATGAAATAACGTTTAAACGCAACCCCTCGGAAACCATTGATGCCGCCTTTAAACGCTTTTGGAAAGCGATGGCTAAAAAAACAGATTTTGTGATTGCTTTTAGCGAAGATGATCTGATAAAAAAAGCAACCGAACGCATAAGTACTATTACAATCCCTGACTATGTGATTGAGGCATCGAGTCACATAATAGATACTATTACAGAAGATAGCCGCGGGGATACTTTTGGCGGTACCGAAAGTATAAAGCAAAAGGCAAAATTTACACCGCTTGACCTTATAGAAGAATTGAGTGAAAATACCGGGCTAAGCTATGCTGCTATATTTGCCGCAGTAAACAAGCTTAGCAATTTAAATGAAATGGTAAAAAACCCGCCCAGGTTTGTACATGAGGCCGCCGCTATGATACGCGATGTTGAATTAGAGGAAATGCTGCGGGGGCTTACCTATCATGAACTGGATGACTGCTATCCCTTTGATTTTAACGACTATGTTAAAAATATTGCCGATAATAGAAAGGTGATAAATACCCCCAAAAAAGGCGTATTTGATAAAATACTTGTGGATAGCGATATTGAAAGAAAATTTTCGATAGGCGCCGAGAATGATACCGAGGTGGTTTGTTTTTTAAAACTACCGAATTGGTACCAGATACCAGTGCCTAAGGTATTTAACCAGGATGGCTGGTACGAGCCTGATTTTGGCGTTGTGATGAAACGCAAGGAACTGAGAAGCGGTAACGAACATGAATTTTATTTTGTGATAGAAACAAAAGGAACTAATAATATTAACGACAGGAAAGCGCTTACTGAAAGCGAATGGTTTAAAATACAATGCGCCATAAAGCATTTTAAAGCCTTGGGTATTGAAGCGCAA
Source organism: Mucilaginibacter sp. (assembly GCA_036758125.1). Lineage (GTDB taxonomy): Bacteria > Bacteroidota > Bacteroidia > Sphingobacteriales > Sphingobacteriaceae > Mucilaginibacter. The sequence continues at coordinate 295,749 of DAIOXE010000001.1, read as the reverse complement.
TACAAAGCGCCGGTAAACGATTTTGCTTATTTTAAAACAGAGGCCGAAAAAACCATAAATGCCGTAACTGAATAGCTATAAAAGCTGATGGAGAATATAAACGATTATATGCCTTTAAGCCCCGACTGGAACAAGGAACGGCTGGAAAAACTGAAAGCGCTTTTCCCCGATCTTTTTACCAACGAAGGCCAACTAAATATTGATGAATTAAAAAAGGTTATCGACCCGCAAAGCGTTACCGAAACCGAACGCTATGAGTTCCGTTGGTTTGGCAAAAGCGCGGCTAAGCGGAACGCATTTACCCCGAGCAATGCCACGTTACAGTTTGATGAAAAACGAAGCGTAAACCCTGATAAAAGTGAGAATTTGATAATCGAGGGCGAAAACCTGGAAGTACTAAAATTATTGAGCAATGGCTACCGCGAAAAAATAAAGTGCATTTATATCGACCCGCCTTATAATACCGGTGGTGATTTTGTTTACAATGATGATTACAGCGAAGATAAGAAGCCCTACTGGGAGCAAACCGGAATTACAGAAAACGGGGTGAAAATTGACACCAATGCGGACACTAACGGCCGTTATCATAGCAACTGGCTGGATATGATGTTTAGCCGTTTGCTCATTGCAAGGCAGTTGCTGAAAGAAGATGGCGTTATTTTTATTTCGATTGATGATAACGAGATTCATAACCTTAGAAAGCTATGTGACGAGATTTTTGGAGAGGAAAATTTTATAGGAGAATTGGTTTGGAAGAGCAGGCAAAATAAAGACAATCGAACTACTACCGGGGTTTCGACAGATCATGAATATATAATTTGCTATAGTAAGAATTTTGAACACAGAGCATTAAAAGGGAGAGAAAGAAAATTGGAACAATATTCTAATCCTGATGACGATACCAGAGGTTTGTGGGTAAGTGCAAATATGGTAGGCTTAAAGGATGAATTATCCCGCCCAAATTTGCATTATGATTTGATTAACCCTACGACTGGAATTAACTACGGCAGGCCAAAGATGGGCTGGCGATATGACCCAAATACAATGAAAAGGCTGATCGAAGAAGATCGTATTATTTGGCCGGAATCCATTGATGGCAGGCCAAGAAGAAAAGTTTTTTTAATCGAATTGAATGAAAGTTTGCCCGGGTTTAGTTCCATAGTTGGTCAAGATTTGTACACTCGAAATGGAACTTCAGAAATTGAAAATATTTTCGGATTTAGGATATTTGATTTCCCTAAACCATCTTCTTTAATTGCGGAACTAATTGATCAGGTACTGGAGAACGATGATATTATATTAGATTTTTTTTCAGGTTCAGGCTCTACCGGACAGGCTATTTTAGAATTAAATCAACAAAATGGGAGACAAATTAAGTTTATCTTAGTCCAAATTCCTGAATCAACAGACTTTAACAGTGAAACATTTAAGTCTGGGTATAAGAAAATCAGTGATATTACCATTGAACGCAATAAACGTGTTATTGAAAAAATAATTGAAGAAAAGAAAAGCCAGGCCCCCAACCTTTTTACCAACGGCCAAAAAGAAGATACTTTGAACGGCTTAGGCTTTAAAGTTTTTAAGCTGGTAAAATCTACTTTTCCGCGGGTTGAGTTCGCGCCGGATATTGAAAAGACAGACGAAGAAAATATTGAGCAGCTGAAAAAATATATTGCCGAAAAAGAAGCGCAATTGGTAAACGCCTTTAACCGTGATGACCTTATAACCGAGATATTATTGAAAAAGGGGTTTAGCTTAAATTATAAAATTGAAAAGCAGGATGAATTCGTTAAAAATGACATTTACTTTGCCGCCGATGGCGAAAAAGAAACGCTGATCTGCCTGGATTATGTACTTGACCCGGAAACTGTAACCTACTTCAAAACACATACGGACACAAAATTTATCTGCCTTGAACGTGCTTTGGATACCACAAAAAAGTATAGCCTAAAACATTATATGGGTAATATGTTTAACGCGTTTTAACAAGAGCAAATCTCATCCATTCCTAACCGTGAGATTTGCTGCACTGTGTGTAACAATTTGAGTTGCAACTGTGCTCGAAAGCTATTATGCCAATTAATGTTATCCTTCACAGCTAATTTTTCAATCTCTGCGGCTTGCTATCCATCGGTAAATTTCGTACCTTTGGATAAAGCGTTGCATTCCTTTAGCAACTCCCTGGAACCATTCGGTAAAATTCATCATCATCACCGCGTTCAAAAATATTTAACAGCCAATTTTTAATAAAAAAACACTGTTTTTTAACGCTCTTTGATTTATTATATTGATATACAGTAAATTATATATTTTACTGTTCAAAAATCATGACGGGCTAAACGCATTTAGGTTGGCAAAACGTAAAATTTATGACGGGCTAAA
>DAIOXE010000001.1:184834-293267 GCA_036758125.1 Mucilaginibacter sp. | reverse complement strand
ATGACGGGCTAAACGCATTTAGGTTGGCAAAACGTAAAATTTATGACGGGCTAAATGCATTTAGGTTGGCAAAACGTAAAAATTATGACGGGCTAAACTCATTTAGCCCGTCATAATTCCTCTTTTATCGCAGAAAAAGTGTTAAAGTCCAGGGAAAATAATGTTTTAAAACCCCCATTTTACCCGCAAATAGATGCTGTTGCCAAGCGGCCGGTAATTCCCGTTTTGTTGCGAATAAAAGGACTGACCCACCAGGTCGAGCACCCAGTTTTCGGCAATTGAATAGGTAATGGTCGGTAATATAATAATTGAATTACCCGACAGGGAATACATCCCGCCAAGTGATGCTTTAAAAATCGGTGTGAATGAATAAGATGCTTCGGCAAACAAAGTGTACTTGAACGGGAAAATGTTTTTAGCCGAAAGGGTGGATGATGTGAGTTGGGTGATGTTAACCAGGCTGTCTTTACCGAGGCTGTTATACAAACCAGACACAAGCACATAAATACCGTTTTTAAAAGCATAGTCGACCGACAAGGAAGCGGCTAACGCCGTGCTATCCGGTTTATTTGATGCAAAGTATGATACTTCACCTTTAAAGCCGGCATCCTTAATATTCCCTGCCCATCCGGCGCCTGCGGTAAAATTTTGTTGGTAGACACCGGAAAATACCTGGAAATCATAATTCCATTTATTGAAACGGTACATTACCGCCCCGATATTCTGATTCGCGGTTTTACCCGGGCTAATGGCCAATTCAAGGGATGATGAGGGTGTAAACGCATACTGGACCCGTGCCGCATCGCTGCCGGGACGTTCTTCATAATCAAAATCAAAATAATTGAAGGTGTTAAAAATATCGTTGGGCGTCCATACCGTATTTATGCCCCAGTTAATGCGCTGACGGCCCAGGGTAATATCCCATTTGCCGCCAATATATTCAGCGCTGGCGCGGTCGATGGTACTGTTAAACAATACGGAGTTCTTGTTTACCCAATTTTCAGATAAATTGAAGATCCCGTTCTGGCCCGTTACAAGGGAAGCAAAGCCAGGGTAGTTTTTAACAAGCTCACCGTAATATATCCGGTTACGCACTTCTAACCTGAAATTAAAATGATCATCAGGCTGATAATGAAAGTTAAGCCGGTTATGGATAAGATCATTGGTTTGCAGATTGGTGGGATCCCTTACAAAGCTGATTTGTTCAAGGTATTTGAGGTAGCCGTTTACAGTAAATTTATGGGCATGTTTTTTTGCCTGTTTTGCTGTATCATTTTGCGCCATTGCATTGTGAAAAAGCGCTAAACAAGCGAACAAAAATAATATGAATATGTATTTAGTTTTCATTTGATTTTATTGGACATCGCCCTTCACCTTCTTTCCGGCTTGCCGCAGAGGGCCGACCAGCGAAGCGTAGTCGGGGTGAGCAACTGTGCGACAGGCATTTGCGTTAATGTCGCTCGCATATTTACTCACCCGGTCGTTGCTTCGCTCGACCACCCTCTCTTTTGCACGCAAAAAAGAGGGTTAAAAAATGTTTCTTCTCCGCTTTATCATATCGATGCTCCCACCCCCTGCTTTTTCATTGTTTTACATCGGATACTATCTTGCCATCAACCAAAGTAACTACACGCCGGGCTTTATCTATAACGCGCTGGTCATGAGTTGAAAAGATAAAAGTCATCTTGTCTTCTATGTTTAATTTAGCCATGATCTCCAGCAGGTTTTCTGTTGATTTGGAATCGAGATTAGCGGTAGGCTCATCAGCCAGGATAAAACGGGGCTTTGAGGCCAATGCCCGGGCAACCGCGACCCGCTGCTGTTGTCCGCCTGAAAGTTCGGACGGACGTTTATTGAGCTTATCTTTAAGGCCTACCTCGATAAGCAATTCAATAGCTCGTCGTTCCCTTTCCCGTTTCGAAGTTTTCTGCAGCAGCATGACAAACTCAACATTCTCGCTTGCCGTAAGCACCGGGATAAGGTTATAAGCCTGGAATACAAAGCCAATATTCTTGAGCCTGAAGTCGATGAGTTTATTTTCGCTCATCTTCGTTATATCCACGCCTTCTATTTTAACGTTGCCGCCGGTAGGATAATCGAGGCCGCCAATAAGATTAAGCAAAGTTGTTTTACCCGAACCCGAAGGCCCCACAAGGGCGGTAAATTCGCCTTCCTCAACTTGCAGGTTAACCCCGTTAACCGCGTTGACAGGGATGGTATCCGGGTTATAAACTTTTGAAAGATTGTGTGATTCAATAATATTACTCATGGCAATTAAATTTTATGTATGGCTTCGGCGGGTTTAAATTGTAAGGCTTTTATAGCAGGATATATCGCAGATAAAACAGCTGTAAATGCGGTCATTAATGAAACCGGCAGGAACATAGATTGCTGTAAATCGGGATAAATAATATTGCTGAACCCAAATTGCGACAATGCTTTGGAAAATGCCGACATATCGATACCGTGTTGTGCAAGCGAGCCCACAGTTATCAAAGTGAACAATATTCCGGCGGGAATACCTGCGCAAGTGAGCATCACAGATTCGAGCAGTATCATAAAAAATACCCGCGGCTTGTTCATGCCTATGGCCATCAGCATCCCAAACTCCCGCTGCCGCTCCAGCACCGCCATCAGCATGGTATTGATGATGCCGAACATCAGCGCAAGCAGTATGATGCCAATAATGTAGTACATCACCTGGTCCATAATCCCGGTGAGCAATGCCATTTGGGGCGAGAGTTCTTTCCAGGTTTGTACAAGTAACAATGGGTATTTCTTTTGGTATATTTTAGTTACCTCCTCCACTTTTTGGCCGTCTTTAAGGATAACAGCGATCTCATGGATGTCATTCCCGGTACCTAATATCCCGGCAAGGTCGTCAAACCGGGTAAATACGGTTGTTTCATCAAAAGTAGAATTGCGCGATCGGAATATGCCCGCTATCCTGAAAGAGCCGGCAGTAAGGTCGCTGCTTTTTGACTGGAAGGTAAGCACTATTTTATTATGCAGTTTTACCCCAAGTTTTTCGGCAAGCTTCCTTCCGATCACTATTTCATTTTTCTTTGCACCGGTAAAATAAACACCTTCAATTATGTTCTTTGAAATACTGCTTACAGCTTTTTCATCAGCAGGAACAATACCGTGAATCTCGACGCCTGACGCAGTTGAGGACGAGGAGATCATCCCGGTAGTAATTATCCTGCCTGATACCGCTTTTACATTGGCATCTTTTTTGAGTTTATCAATAATAGCGAGCCCATTTTGAATGGGAAAGTTTACGTCTTTGTCGTCAATAAAAGCAGGATTGTGAAATTGCAAATGGGCTAACTGCGTTTCTACCGTGCTGTCGATTTCCTGTTTTGCCATGCCTTGAAAAAATGCCATCATAAACATACCGGCAAATAGGCCGATAGCCACGGATGCGATAACGACGAGGCTACGCGTACGGTTTCTCCAAATATTCCTCCAGGCTATTTTAAAAAGCATATTCAACTGTTTATGGCTTCAATAACTTTCATTTTACGAATCTTAAATATGGCGTACAGCGATAATACAAAGGCAATTATCAGAACCACATAACCCTGTATGATGAAATTTGAAATATGGGTTGACATTTGTATCACCGGCTCAATATTGTACAATTCGGTAGATTTTTTCATATCGCCGCTTAAGCTGATGGGATGTACGTGGTAATAAAGTACGATGGGATATATACAAACCATACCCAATATAGTGCCCACAACAGACATCAGTACCATTTCTATTACTACCACTCCTGCCAGCAGACCCTTTTTCATGCCTATGGCTATGAGAATGCCAAACTCGTGCAAACGCTCATTCAGCATCATCAGAATGGTGCCAAATATCCCGAAAGCGATTACCAGGTAAAGCACGCCGGACATAATCACATTTTGCGCCATTTTTGCCTGGAAAAGCTGGTCGAGCTCGGGGATCATTTCCTTCCAGGTCATTACTTCATAACCTGCCCCTTTTGTTTGTTTTATGATGCTTTGTTTAAGGTCGTCAAGTTTGTTCCTGTCGTTTATCATTAAGGATATAGAGGTATACCGTGCGCCCGTGCTCAAAAAATCCTGTGCCGGCGCCATGGGCAGCCAGGCCATCGCTTTATTCATTTCGGGGATGCCAAGTTTGGCTATACCCCTGATGGCATATTTTCCTGATGCCATATTGCCCTGGTAGCCCTGCCCGATCAGTACAACAGTATCATTAACCTGTAGCTTTAGATAGGCGGCAAGCCCTTCGGCGAGCATAATACCCTTATCGTTATCGGCAAGGTATCTCCCGGAAATTATTTTTTTAGAAAGATTAGATAATGAGTTTTCTTTTTTAGGGTCGATGCCGGCAACGATTATACCTTTAGTCCGGTTGCCCGAGGATGCAAGCGCGAAGGATTCCAAACGAGGTGTCCAGGCCGTAATTTCTTTTTCATGGTTAAGAATGGCTACAAGTTTGGGGCTTTCTTCGAAAGTGCTGTCGACCGACCTGTTTTCCCAATACCCGCTGTGATGCACCTGGATATAACCCGATGACATGCTTACCGTATCGGCGATCAGTTTATCGAAGATGCCAACGATTGTTACGCGCATCAATACGGCAAAGATTACAGCAAAGAAAATAGACGAAACCGTAATAAGCGTTCTCCTTCTGCTGCGCCACATATTTCGCCATGCCAGTTTCAAATACATTATTTTACTTTTTTCATGTTTTGGGTGGTGAAAAAATCAACGCTGATGGGCTGGTTGAAAACCGCGCTATTATAGGTGATGACAGTTTCCTGGCCTTTTTTACCGACCGGGATCATTTCGAGTTTTACCGGCATCCACCTGCCACCTATCTTCCTTATATCCGAACCCTGCATCACATTCACTAGTTTATTGTCCTCATCATAGAACTCCAGCCGCAGTTCGAGGTAATCTTTACGGTCGATCCACATATTTATTTTGCTCCATACCACTGCGGCGGCTGGTAAGGGTATCATTTGAATTTTCCAGCATTTGCGGCCTTCAATAACACTGTCGCCCACTATTTTATGGGTATAATCATCAATACGGGATGATGCTTTCACCAGGTCGTCATTAGTGAAATCGGTGCCCATCCAACTTTGGGCCATCATTGACGGGGGGAGTTTAACCACCCTTTCAATATTTGGCAGCCAGTTCCATATTTCCTTAACCCGTTTTAAAAATACGGTACCCGCATCCTTTGCGGGGGCAGTAACAACAATCATCGAATACTGTTCGCCCTTTGTCCATCCTTTCATACTCATGGTGCGGGTCCATGCCGGGCGTTTTATCTGGATGGTCATCTCGGTAATTGAGGTTAAACCCCGGATATTATCTTCGGCTTTGGTTACTATCTCTTTTGCAGTCTGGGCACCGGCGTTTGATGAAAAAGCGAGAAATGCTGATGCTGCTAAGAAAATATATCGTATTGTTTTCATTTAATTGAAATCTTAAATTATTTTGAAAAAATCGTTTATTATTTTTTGGTACATTTTTATGACCGCTTCTTCCCATTCGTCGTTTTGGATAAAGAACACCATCATTTCACCTCCCTGAAGCATCCAGTAAAGGCATTCAGCAAGTAGAGCAGTATCTTTTCCATCGGGAAGATTATTGTGATTTTTCAGCCCTATAAAGCAATCTTCAAGAAAAGTCAATTCGAATTTGCTCAACGCGGTGATTGTTTGCTTTATTTGTTCATTCTCATTTATAGCTTCAAAAAAGAACAATAGCTTATTTAATTTCAGTTCTTTGGTATCCATTATTTCTTTGAAGCTGTTAATTTGTGCAACCTTAACCTCAACGAATAGTTTTATAAATGATTCCTGGTCCTTTACAATGTTTTGTGGTTGAAATGTTGCCGGCTGTTGCGTAGCTTCCATGAGAAATTCGAAAACAGCGATCATGAGAACCTCTTTTGATTCGAAGTAATGATAAATAGCGCCTTTTGAAAGCCCTGTTTTTTTTACCAGGTCCTGGTAGGAAACATCTTTATAACCTTTTTGAAGGAATAACTGCAAGGCCGCCAGTAAAATATTTGACCGTGTGTCAGTGGGCATTTTAGTCATGTGAACTATCTGTCAATATAAAAACCGACCGTTCGGTATGTAAAGGTAAATATAAATTTGATAAATACAAATAAGTTGTAGCATTTCGGTAATTTATACCCAAAGCTTACAACCGCAACCCATTTACTATGCTACCGTTCGGGATTATAAGTATATTTGCATGTTACATGAGATAAACAACAAAAAAATCGCATGTGATACATGAACTTATTCTAATTATTTTTGTTCATGCCTAATGGTTCCGCGCTTCACGACTTATAAAAAATAGACATGAACCGTGAACTAACCTAACCAAAAATGGCCAAAGTCTTCATTAAATACATCAACCAGGAAATAACGGACAACGATATCCTTTTCGAGGATAATCACCTTATTGCAGTAAATAAACGTGCCGGTGACATTGTGCAGGTGGATGAAACCGGGGATGAACCGCTGGAGGAAAAAGTTAAAAAATACGTCGCCCAAAAATATAACAAACCTAACGGCGCTTTTTTAGGGGTTGTGCACCGGCTCGACAGGCCCGTTAGCGGGGTTATTCTTTTTGCAAAAACCAGCAAGGCGCTTGATCGGGTAAACAAGCTTTTTAAAAGCCGCGAAATGCACAAAACGTATTATGCTGTTGTGCGCAACAGGCCCCAGCCCGAAACGGGCAACCTGGTTCACTGGCTTGTAAAGAACCAGCAAAAAAACGTTACTAAAGCCTATGGCCAGGAAGTTGCGGGCAGTATGCGGTCTGAATTAAATTACAAGTTGGTTGGGGAGCTTAACGGCTATTATTTAATTGAGGTTGACCCGATAACAGGCCGTCCGCACCAGATCAGGGTGCAGCTTTCAACCTTGGGCTGCCCTATTGTAGGCGACAACAAATATGGCTATCCCCGCGGCAGTTTGCGTAAAAGCATCAGCCTGCATGCCCGAAAACTACAGTTTATCCATCCTGTGAAAAAAGAGCCTGTGCTTATTATTGCCCCGTTTCCAAAAGATGGGTTTTGGGAAAGATTTGAGGAAATGGTGGAGGAGTAAGTTTGAAGTCGGAAGCCTAAAGTCCTAAGTCAAAAAACAACATAAATTTCGACTTAGGACTTTAGGCTAAAGCCTTTCGGCTTAATTTGTTAATATTACCTTTAAAGCTTTTTCTCTTGCCGCGTTCCCAAAAGTTTCATAAGCCTCCACTACCTGATCCAATCTAAAATGGTGTGTGATCAGTTGGTTGGGGTCCAGTTTTTTCGAGCGTACGGTTTTTAACAGCATAGGCGTGGTAACCGTATCAACAAGCCTGGTGGTGATGGTTATGTTTTGTGCCCAAAGTGTTTCAAGGTGCAGCACAGCACTTTTTCCATGCACACCTATATTTGCTACATGGCCGCCCGGTGCAATAATGGCTGTACATAATTCAAATGTTTCGGGTATGCCAACGGCCTCGATAGCTACGTCAACTCCTTTGCCATTTGTAATGCTCTTGATTTTTTCAATAACATTTTCTTTTGTGCCGTTAATGAGTTGGGTTGCACCGAAAGTTTTTGCGGTATTTAACCTGTTTTCATCCGGATCGATCATAATAATTTCTGCCGGGGTATAAAACTGGGCTGTTAATAAAGCAGCTAATCCTATCGGCCCCGAGCCAACAATAGCTACGGTATCGCCGGGTTTAACCTGTCCGTTTAAAACACCGCATTCGAAACCTGTAGGTAAGATGTCGCTTAGCATAACCAGGGCTTCTTCGTCGGCGCCTGCAGGAATAGGATAAAGGCTATTGTCGGCATGCGGTATCCTCACATATTCGGCCTGTGTACCATCAATCAGGTGCCCGAGTATCCATCCGCCGTCTTCGCAATGCGAATACATACCTTTTTTGCAATATTCACACTTGCCGCATGAAGTAATGCAGGATATAAGCACATGGTCGCCTGTTTTGAAATTGCCCACCGCGCTCCCAACTTCTTCTATAACGCCCACCCCTTCATGGCCGATGATCCTGCCATCGGTAACTTCAGGTACATCGCCCTTCATGATATGCAGATCAGTGCCGCAGATAGTCGTTTTAAGTATCCTTACAATGGCATCCGTCGGTTTTAATATGGTAGGTTTCGGTTTGTCTTCCCATGATTTTTTACCCGGGCCATGATAAACTAATGCCTTCATGGTTTTTACCGCACCATTTGCTGGCGCATTAAATTCCTGGGATTTTTTCCCTGGTTCTTGAATCAATGCTTCCATAATCTTATCTTTTTAAGTGAATAATAATTGAAGTGATTTATGATTTACGAAATCACATTTACGAATTGTGAATATCAACTTCAAAAAACTAAATTCGTAAACCGTAATTCTGAAATCGTAAATAATTACTACGCGAATATCCCTTCAATCCCATTCAAAAGGAATGACGGGCATCATTAATAAGAATAATTGGGCACAATTGTTTTGCCAACCGGATAGTATCGTAAAATTCTATAAATTCCCTAATTCCAAAAATTCTGGTTCAGACCTCACATCCCCAGCACCTTCCCCCAAATCTTTTCGTCCACCAAAACCCCATCTCTCAAACTTTTTTCCCTTGTCCGCAAAGTATTTTCACCCGGATAAAAAATAGACCCTCCTTCGTGTTCCGGCCGACTGGTTTTGGTGTAGCCGATGATCTCTTCAATTAATTGAGAAGTATGTTGGCTATTGTCAGGCTTTATACAAATAAAGACCTGCGATATGCCGCTTTCATTTCCACCTTTAGTAACCTTTGCGGTTGAATTGCCCTGGCTGAGTACAGTAGCCAGCAGGTCAAGCGCCAGGGATAAGCCCGAACCCTTCCAGAAACCAACAGGCAATAATCTTTCTGATCTTAATATTTCCGCGGCATTCGTGCTTAAATTTCCTTCTGTATCATATCCGCCGGGTAAGGGGAGTTCCTTATCACTGTTTTTATATACGTTAAGCTTGCCTACCGAATATTGCGACATGGCCATATCCAATACCACATGGCCGCCTTTGCGCGGCACGGCGATTACTAAAGGATTGTTGCCTAAACGCGGCTCGATACCGCCCCAGGGTGGCAGGTTGGCAATGGTATTGGTAAAACAAACGCCGATCAAACCCGCTTCGGCGGCTTGCCAGCCGTAAGTACCGGCACGCATCCAGTGATTGGTGTTTTTAAGGGCGACACAGGCTATGCCGTTTTCTTTTGCAAGTTCTATTGCACGCTCCATACAAAAGCGGGCATTTAATATACCAGGCCCTAAATTCCCGTTCCATTGTTCCAATGACCCGAAGGCGCCTTCTTTTGTAGGTTCCGCATCAGGGCTAACCAAACCTACGTTTATATATTCAACAAAACTTGGGAAACGGTTTAGCCCATGAGTATATACACCATCCCGGCTGTTTTCAGCAAAAATGGTTGCGCATATTTCAGCCTTTCCCTCACTAAATTTCAGGGAAAGCAATACCCGTTTAAATTCGGATTGCAGTTTTTCAAATGGGATAGTCATGGGTTAGTTGATTGAGTTAATTAAGTTGAATGGGTTAATTAAGTTGGATTAAGCTATTAATAATAGGCAAATTTTAATGATTTTTTGATCACAATTATACTATTAAAAGAATTCACTGATTTTATTCTAAATTGGATATGTAATCGGTGTAATCCTTAATATAATCGGTTTAATCATCAACAATAATCGGTGTAATCCATAAAATAATTTTTATTTTTGTCCGTATACCTTAAATGAAAAGTAAACAATTACTGCTGATTTTCGCAAGTTTAATTACTGCCTTCGCTATAAATTCGTGTAAAAAAAGCGGCCAAAGCCCTATACAGACGCTTTTTACCGGCGGCCGGTGGCAGCTGGCATCGGTGCTGGTTTTCCATTTTACAGGGAACCAACTAATATCCACCGATACCTTAAATACAACATGCGACTCGGTTCAGAATTTTATATTTTATCCTAATAACACCTGCACCTATACAAATTTTGATTGCATACCTCAATCGACACCTGCAGCAAAATGGTCACTAACGGCAGACCAGCTTCATTTGCAGGCCAGCGTTGTGTGCAAGGATACTACGGCTGCCGGAAGTTCCATGCCGTTTTCATATGCCAGTATTGTGAACCTGGGGCAATATTCTCTTGTGCTGCTCACCGGCGATATTCAGCCGAATTATTCATTAACAAAACCCCGAAAACAAATACAGTACGGCTTTGTACGGGAAAAAGTAAACGGGGTTGATTAAAAAGTTCGGCAAAATTGATTTATATTTGGATCGAAATAATGGCTTCAAAGCATTAAAAAGCACATAGTTTTAATGAAAAAAAGAATTGCGATTTTTGCTTCAGGATCAGGGTCAAATGCTCAAAAGATCATGGAGCATTTTAAACGTAATCCCGAAGCGGAAGTAGTATTGATACTTACCAATAATCCGCAGGCCTACGTATTGCAGCGGGCCGATAATTTTGAGATACCCGCGCATATATTTACCCGTCGTGAATTTTATGAAACTGACGATGTGATCAGGCTGCTAAAAAACCTGCAGGTTGACCTGATCGTTCTGGCAGGTTTTTTATGGCTGGTGCCCGACTCATTGCTAAAAGCGTTTCCTAACAAAATTATAAACCTTCATCCGGCTTTACTCCCCAAATACGGCGGACCTGGTATGTATGGCGATCATGTGCATAATGCCGTATTGGCCGCCAAAGACGAAGAATCGGGTATTACCATTCATTTTGTAAGCGACAACTATGACGAGGGCGAGATTATCCATCAATCCCGGTTTAAAATTGACCCCGATGATAACCTTGAAGTCATCAAATTTAAAGGCCAGCAATTGGAGCACCAGCATTTTCCGAGGGTGATAGAGAGTTTGCTGAAGAAGATGAAAAGCTGAGGGTAGAGATTAGAGGTTGGTAATAGGAGGTTAGGTCATTTCCACCTTTTTTATGCGTTCATAAACATCATTGTACGCTTCTTCTAAATAAAACACTTTCTCATTATAACGGCTACCCTGCTCATTTTCGAATACTAATCGCCTGGTTTTATTGCATAATTGTTTATTGGCCCCTGATTTAGGTAACATTTTCTTATGGCCACAAAGGCTGAAGACGATAAGGGCGCGGCTTTATTGGCTTATAAAATGTCGCAATAATATTTTTTATATTAATATTTTGTTAACATATTCTTAACATTAAAATATTAGTATTGCTTATTATCGTCAATATCAAACTAATAGCATCAATCATGGAAAATAAATCTCAAATTGAGACACCGGATAACAAAAGAACCGGTGTCGAAAAGGATCAAGAGCTGGAATTGGATTATTGGTCAAATGAATTTGGAATAAGCAAGGACGAATTAATGGAAGTGGTTAAAGCGGGCGGAACGTCTGCCCAGGCTGTAGAACAATATGTAAAAAAAATAAGTTTGCGATCTAACACTGCGTATGCATTATAGTATGTGAGCCGTTAACAGGCTTCAGTAAGGATCTTTTTTTTACTTAATTATCTGCCCTCCGGGCAATGGCTTTTCATTGATCTGCCCGTCAACAACTGAAACATAACACATACTACGCCTCTCGGCCATCACGCACTGGTAATATACTTCGCACTAACCATCAGCAATAATGCCCTATCTTCTTTGGCGGCTTCAAAGTTTTCTTTCAATAATTGGCTGATCTGTTTATTTTTTAATTTAACTGCCGCTATTTGCAATACCTGGAATGAGGTCATTTCCACGCTTTCAATATTTTGCATATAAAAAAGAATAGACATGTCACGGAGTTCGGGATCGCTGCCTTGCTGTTTAACAGCAATAAAAGCATCCTCTATCAAACCTGTTAAACCTTTATCGCTTTCTATAGAAATTTCGGCATCGAACAGCTTAAATATATCTCGCATCCTGGCTATTTGCATTTTCACTTCTTCAATTGTTTCTGCGATAGCCTGTTGCAAATCATTAAAATGAGCCAAGTCTGCAATTTCCGGAAGCCGGTGCACCAAATGTAATTTTGCGCAGTATATGCGGTTTAAGTGCCTTATAAAAAACTTTTTTAGCTTTTCAGGCGCTAAATTTATATTTTTCGACGGCATTTTTTTCGTTTTTTTAACAGAACATACTATGCTGCAAAAAGTTCATTGACTTTTGCTATTAAATTTGAGACTTCAAAAGGCTTCTTAATGTACCCGTTAGCCTTGCATTGCTCACTGATTTCCTTAAGATTATCCTCAGATGAAATCATTATAACCGGCAAATCCTGAGTTTCGGGCTGAGATTTTATTTTGGCGCAAATATCGGCGCCATTTCTTCCCGATCCTGATATCCTGATATCCAGTATCACCAGGTCGGGATTGATCCCAACGATATCTTCCGCTTCGTAACCCGTTTCTGATAAAATAACTTCATACCCCTCTTGTTTGAATATAATGTCTAAAATTTCTAAAATATCGGGATCATCATCGATGACAAGTATCCTTTTCGGCATATTATTTCATAGATTTTGCACAGTGATATTTAATCGGGGATTAAACAAAGGTAATCTTTTTGACAAAAGCCAACTAAAATATTTTTTATAGTAAATATCTGCGGGACAGGCTATTATTTTACTTTATTATCTCTGATGCCCGCAAAACCTTTTCATCTATTTTCCCGTCAACAACTGAAACAAAATACGTATTACTCTTATCATCAATGGCCACCGACCTGCTGTATTTTTCATTTTCAAACACTATCCCGGCTAAATCATCAATAGCATACCCGGCATTCAGTTTTCCTTTTAATATATTATCAAAATAAAGCGGTTTACGCAAAGGCTCGCTGTGGTAATGGGGGCAATGACTGGTTTGAATAAAGCCCAACCCTTGGACAATGGATAGTTCTTTTGGCCTTGAATCGGTGGTGCCTCCCTGGAACCAGCATAATGACCCGGCGCTGCCGCCTGCAAGTATGATCCCTTTGTCATAAGCCTTTCTTAATACTGTATCAATGCCCTGGGCCTTCCATATAGCCATCATATTAAGGGTGTTGCCGCCGCCAACAACTATGGCGTCCATGCTAAGCAAATTCTCTTCAAAGGTTTTGGGCTCTGTGTAAGAAGCTACAAAAGAATGTTGAATATAAGGCTTCATGGGCAGGTCCTCGCAGGCAGTGTACCAGGCAAGGATAGTATAGGGATTGTCAGCCGAGGCAGTTGGCAGAAAGCATACCCTTGGGTTTTCCTTTTTTGTTAAGGCGATCACGTACCGCATAAATGGTTTGGTAAAACCTCCGCCATAAGCAAAGATTGTCCGTGTAGGTTCGGGTTTTGGGTTTACCTGTGCCATGCCTGTAAAACAAATTGAGAAGGATAGAATTATGAAACCGATTTTTTTCATGGGGGGCTAATTTAATACAATTTATTCTTTAGTCATTAAGTCATTAAGTCATTGGTCATTTTGCAGGGTGTAGAATTCCGGCATGCCAATGACCAATGACTCAATGACTATGTCATTCGCTCCTCAATGCCTTAATAGGGTTAGCGATTGCTGCTTTAATTGATTGAAAGCTCACTGTTACCAGTGCTATGAAAATTGCAACTATACCCGCTAAAGCAAATATCCACCAGCCTATCGGCGCCTTATAAGTAAAATCTTCCAGCCATTTGGTCATGGCCCACCAGGCAATGGGCGAAGCAATGACGATGGCAATGATTACCAGTTTTACAAAATCCAAAGACAGCAGCCTGGTGATACTCTGCACACTTGCCCCCAACACCTTGCGGATACCTATTTCCTTACTGCGCTGTTCGGCCATAAAAGCGGCTAAAGCAAATAAGCCCAAGCATGCAATAATGATAGCCAGTATGGCAAAGCTGGTAAATATGTGGTCCATGCGCTGTACATCTGCATACATATTGGCAAAGCGCTCGTCAAGAAAGGTATATCGAACGGGTTGTGAAGGCGATAAGTTCTTCCATATCGATGATATTTGAGTGAGCGTGCTTTGCATATCGCCCCCGCTTATCTTTACAGATACGATGGACGGACTGATGCCTTTAAACAGGCATAATGCACCTATCGGTTGCCTGAGAGATTCGAAATTAAAATCTTTTACTACTCCAATTATCCGCAAGGCATCACTGCCATGGGTTATTACTTTACCTATTGGGTTTTTGAGGTTAAGTTTTTTAACCATGGTCTGGTTGATAATCACTCCGCCGTTATTACCGTCCGGGTTAAAATTTATTCCCTCCAGTAGTTTTATTCCAAATGTTTTAAGATAATCCTCGTCTACGATCCAAAACTGGGTGTCAACCTCGGGTTCAACTTTCGACTTCCCAAAGTTGTACATCGAATTCCCATTGCGTTTGGTGCCTTCCACAGGCAAATAATCGCCAACAGAAACACTTTTTACCGATGATAATTTCAGCAAATCTTGTTTGAGGTTTTTCACACCGTTGTCACCAAGCGTATTAGTTCCCTGTAACAGCACTACCTGGTCTTTATCAAAACCGATATCCTTGTTGAGGATATATTTCATCTGGTTATAGATAACAAACGTGCTGATGATCAAAATAATAGAAGCCGTAAACTGGAATACAACCAGGCCATTTCTTAATACAGAGTTTTTACTTCCGGTACTGATGGAGCCATTTAACACACTCGCCGGTTTAAATGATGAAAGGTAAAATGCGGGATAGATGCCCGCCACTGTGCCAACTATTATCGATGATATTAATATAATTGGTATAAACCACAGACTTAACCATGGCATAACTAATGTTTTTGAAGCCAAAACGTTAAAATATGGGAGCAATACCCAGGTCAGCAATATGCCAACTATAAAAGAGAGGACGCTGTAAAGCAGCGATTCGGCAAGAAACTGGTTAATAAGGCTGAAACGGGTTGACCCAACTACCTTTCTGAGCCCAACCTCTTTGGCACGATTAGCAGATTTAGCGGTAGAAAGATTGATAAAATTGATACAGGCAATGGTTAAAATAAACAATGCCACAGCGCCAAACAGCCAGATAAACCTTATGTCGCCATGCTTAAACTCATCCTGTATATCGTACGAGTACAAATGCATTTCGCTGATCGGCTGTAGTTTAAATGATAGTTTTTGCAGTAGCTTTTCTGCATCCTTAAATCCAATACCAAGCAAGGCAGGTAAAAAATAATTTTTATTTATGTCGGCAGTTATCTTTTTGCCCAGTTGATCTACGTTTGTTCCCGGCCTAAGTAATAAATAATCAGGATAGTTACTGGCATTCCAGTTCGTTTGTTCACCCTTATAAAATTCAATGCCGTTAAGGGTCAATAAAAAATCATACTGAAAGTCGGAAGTTTTAGGCGGATTTTCCATCACCCCGCCAATTTTATAGGGTTTGGTTTGATCGTTATTCAGGTACATTACCTTGCCTACCGGGTTTTGATTTGGGAAATACTTATCCGCCTTTCGTTTGGATATCACCATGGTATTAGGTTCAGTGAGCGCGCGGGTCCTGTCGCCATAAACCATCGGCATCTTCAAAATGTTCAGCAGATCCTCATCGGCATAAGTAAACCCCTCTTCGTGGGTGTTTTCCACCTGGTCGGCACGCCTTAATTCGTTGCTGCCCGCCCCCGGAAAAAGGGAATTAGGCATCAAGCGGGCGGATCGCTCTATTTCCGGGAAATCAGCTTTTAAAGCCTTTGAGATCGGCGCAGGGTAATCATCACCCTTTTCTACTTTTCCGTCATGCGCATAATACTCAACAAGCCGGTAAATACGGCTGGTATCCGGGTATGACTTATCATAACTAAGTTCATCCTTAATATACAGCCCGATCAATAAGCAGGCGGCAATGCCCAATGCAAAGCCACCGATCTTGATGGCCGAATACATTTTTTGTTTACGCAATTGCCTAACGGCGATTTTTAAATAGTTTTTTATCATGGCAAACCAATTATTGAATTATTGAATTAGTGAATTATTGAATTAGTGATTTAGTGAATTATTGAATTAAGCGTCAGTTCCAATTAATTTCGAATTATTGAATAAGTAAATTTTCTGTCTGCCAACTGCTACTGCAAACTGCCTACTCGGTCTTAAGGCTCTTCACCGGGTTCATCAACGCCGCTTTTATTGCCTGGGAGCTCACCGTAAATAAGGCGATCAAAACGGCCAGTACCCCCGCGAGCGCAAACATCCACCAGCTTAGCGGAATCCGATAGGCAAAGGCCTGTAGCCATTTGCCCATGCCGTACCAGGCAATTGGTGTGGCGATAATGAAAGATATAACGACAAGCTTTAAAAAATCCTTTGATAGCAGTCCCACGATCCCTGTTACACTTGCGCCTAAAACCTTGCGAATACCGATTTCCTTGTTCCTTTGTTCGGCGCTGAATGCGGCAAGGCCAAACAAACCTAAGCAGGATATAAGGATGGCTACTAAAGTAAATGAGTTAATGATCTGTGATAGCGTAATTTCCGTTTCGTATTGCTTTTGCACTTCCGAATCGAGGAAGGAGTATGTAAAAGGTACAGCAGGCAAATCCTTTTGCCATACAGCACCCATTTGTTTCAGTAAAGCCTTATAGTTATTGCTGCTTACCGATACGGTCATGCTCGAGAAATTTTGAGGATTACGTGAATAAACCAGCATAAAAGGCCTTAATGCATCGTGCAGGGAACTGTAGTTAAAATCCTTCATTACACCTGCAACCGTAACGAACATTGCTGTATTAGAACCTGAGTACAAGCGTGTACCGGGCGCCGTTTGCAGGTTTAAGTTCAGCCGTTTGGCTAATGTTTCATTGATCAGCACCTTATTCGAATCGCCCTGCATAAAATCCCTGCCGCTGACAAGTTTAATGCCATTGGCTTTTACAAAGTACTGGTCGCATGCTATGTTTTGCGCGTCAACCGCAGAAGCAGAATTTCCTCCCGACAGGAAGACCCCATGATCGTGCAGGATAAACTGGCTCAGATAGTTATCGGCGCTGGTTACGGCTTTCACATCGGCCAACTGGCGCAGATCGTTTGCAAGGACCCTCATCTTTGCCTGGCTGTCGCCTGTATAAAAATTAAAGATGAGTTTTTGGTTTTTATCAAAGCCAAGGTCTTTATTGTTTATATAATTCAGCTGGCTATAAATGATAATGATACCTGTTATCAGCACAATTGACAACACAAACTGGAATACAACAAGCGACCGCCGGATGCCAGCAGCCGAAATACGGCTGTTGAAATTTCCCTTGATAACTTTTATAGCCTCGAAAGCCGACAAATAGAATGCAGGATAGCTTCCTGCCACTAACCCGGTAATCAAAATCAGGCTGGTTAGTATCAGCCATAGCCGGTAGTCGCCTAAAAATGTGAGATGAATATTGGTACGCGTAATATCATTGAGATAAGGAAGCACAGCCCATAATAAAGGCAGCGCAATGATCACCCCAATAAAAGATAACAAAAACGACTCACCTAAAAATTGTTTTATAAGGTCGTATTTGCCGGCACCTATCACCTTTCTTACTCCAACCTCCTTAGCCCTTTTTGACGCCCTCGCAGTTGATAAGTTCATGAAATTAATACAGGCGACTATCTGGATCAGTACGGCAATTAAAATAAGGATAAAAAGGAACGAGGGATCGATGTTTTTGGTGATGTCAAAATCATACCCCGGGGTTGTATGAATAGCCGTAACCGGAATAAGATGGAGCACTTTGGTCATGCCTAATTCTTTCAACCGTTGCGCACCATGCTTATTTATAAAAGCAGGGAACTTTTTTTCGAGCGACGCCGCGCTGGCGCCCGGTTTTAATTTCACATAGGTGAAAGTCAAATTATCTCCGGCCCATTCATCATCTTTCCGCACATAGTCACCAAATCCTCCGCTGTTCATGGTCATAAACATATTGGCGGCAATGTGCGTTTTGCCCAGGCTTTCATCTACCACGCCGGTAACCTTAAAATCATGTTTGCCGTACGCGTTATCAATTGTGATCACTTTATCAACCGGGTTTTCATTACCGAACAGTTTAATGGCGGTTGGCTTAAGCAGTACAACCGAATAAGGCTGGCTCAATACATTTTTTGCCCTTCCATTTGTAAAGCGATAGGTAAAAATGTCAAAAAATGTAGAATCGACGAAAACAGCGCTTTTTTCATAAAACGATTTTTCCTTATAACGTAAAAGGTGCTGTTTTGCGCCAAGCTTATCGGTGGTCAAAACCCTTACATAGTTTTCAACTTCCGGAAAATCCATTTTCATAGCGGGCGCTATAGGCGGCGATGCGCTTGACATGGTGTGCTTGTCACCTGTTAAAATAATCGAGGTGGCTACCCGGTAAATACGGTTTACATCTTTATGGTGTTTGTCATAACTATACTGGTCCTGCACATATAACAAAATATACAGGCAGCACAGCGTGCCGGCAGCCAGACCAAAAATATTGATGAAGCTGAAGGTCTTATTCTTCAGCAAAAAACGGAATGCGGTTTTTAAATAGCTTTTTATCATGACAGTTTATTAGTTCATTGGTTCATTAGTTCATTGGTATTGTCATTGGGTCATTGGTCATTTAGGCCAATGTTTTCAGAGTTATCGAAATAAATTGTTTTTTATCTGCAAACATGTTCCAACAAAGTGCCAAATACTTTATTGCTTGATTATAAATTAGTTAGTGTAATTTTTCAATAATCCTAATGTACGGTTTTGATACAGTGAATGTACGTTTATGGACTAAGATTTTTAGGATTAAAAGATTATAGGATTGTTGTTTAGTGTATAACGAAATCTAACAAGATTTTAAATCGTATCATCCTAAAATCTTACAAATCTTAGTCATACCTTAGTTACCTCAAACCCATAAATCATGAAGTACAAATTATTAACTTTGATTTTACTGTCCACATCAACCGTCTTTGCGCAAACCGAAGCGAAACTTACCGCCAAACTACAGGACGCCATAAAAGGCTTTAACGGGCAGGTGGGCATTTATGTACAAAACCTTAAAACCGGCAAAACGGCTGCGATCAATGCCGATACCCTCTTCCCTACTGCCAGCATGATAAAAGTGAGTATTCAATGCGGCCTGATGGATAAAATTGAAAAAGGCGAAATGCTATACAACCAGAAACTTGTTTACCGCGACTCGCTATTATACAAAGGCGAAGATATTTTAGGTTCGTTTAAAGATGGCGATACCATTGAGGTGAGTAAAGTTGCCCTGCTGATGATCACCATGAGCGATAATACGGCAAGCACCTGGCTGCAAAAGCTGGTAGGCACCGAATATATCAATAACTGGCTTGAAACAAATGGGTTTAAAGTAATGCGGGATAACTCACATGCGACGGGACGCGATGTTATGCACGCCAGGTACGGCTGGGGCGTAACCACCCCTTACGAAATGTGCCGGTTATTTACTATGATCCGCGAAGGCAAAGCGGTAAGCCCGGCCGCCAGCGAACGTATGTACCGCAATATGGGCCGCATATTTTGGGATGATAAGGCAATATCGCAAATACCGCCTTATATACAAACAGCCTCCAAACAAGGCGCGCTGGATGAGTCAAAATCAGAAACAGTGCTGGTAAACGCCCCGCATGGCGATTATGTATTTTCTATCATCACCAATCATAACAAAGATCAGCGCTGGGTACAAGATAACGAGGCTGATGTATTGATCCGTAAGGTATCGGCTCTGCTATATAACTATTTTGAACCAAAAAACACCTGGAAACCGGCTGAAGGAATTGAGAAATTTATGAAGGACGAGTAGGGAGAGAAAGTCCATGGTCGATGGGCGATAGTCCATAGCCAATTTCGTAAAAGTCCATAGTCGATAATCCATAACCCCTAATTATCCATCGACTATGGACTCTTCAAAGCGTTAGGGCATTGAGCGCCTTATATTTTCTCACCAATCGTAAAGCAAATTTCTGAAATGGCCGCTCGATAAAAACACACATCAAATAGCTCACTGAAACAGCCAATGCAAAGGCTAATAAAAATATATAAACAGGGCTTAACGCAAACTTATTTGAAATTAGTGAGCCCATGGTTAGTAACAGCGGCAGATGAATTAAGTAAAAGCTGTAAGATATATCTCCAAAAAATGTGAAAATACGGTGTTCAAAAAAATGGCTTAATCTCTTCCTGGCAAGTATGACCATCATTATAGTACAACTGCCAATGGCGCTTAAATAGTCGCTCAAAATATATTTGGACTTCAAATTCAGCTGCCTGATAAAGTATAAAAATTCGTAATTGTTATTATAAAACAGGATACAAACCACAACGGCTGCAATTACCGCAGTTACCTGCCACGACCTTATCTTACTTAAAATATAATCTTTATACTTCGCCATTAGCACGCCCAAATAAAATATGCTGATCGCCCAGGCATTATGCTCATACGTTAACCAGCCCATTACAAGCAGGAAAGCAATATTTAAAGCTAAACTATTACGCGAAACGATAACTATAAAAAATGGCAATATAATTGACATTTTCATCTCAATAACCAGGGACCAGATAGGCGGATCAATAAAGTTAATTTTAAAATCAGGGCCAATTAATAATAACGTTTTCAGGATTTCACTTGCGGTGTATTCGTTCCAGTCCCAGTTCCAAAAGTTTTTTAGCCAGCCGGCATAAGGGATCAATCCATTTCTATCGAATAACAATTCCTTTAATAGTACAGTAAAAATTATGGCAAAAATATAGGCCGGATATATCCTGAAAACCCTCTTGGTATAAAAAGCAGTTAATTTCAGTGGTTTATTGTTATCGGTAAACGGCAGGCTTAGCACAAAGCCGCTTAAAATAAAAAAGAGCATTAAAGCGGCGGCTCCATTAAATAAGACCCCCAAAGGGCTTGGTTGTACTACATGAAATAGCGGCAAGCTTACTTTAAGACTTATATAATGAGCAAAAAAAACTGTTATTGCACCTAATCCCCGTAAACTGTCTAATTGCCTGTACCTGTGGTGCGAATCAGTAACGGGTATTATTTTTTCCATGTAATAACGATATGTAAAAAGCTATTTATGCGGATGTTTACTATCCATACGCTGGCATGCCCGGCATAGTTGCCAGCCCCCTCTAAATCTCCCCCTGTTGGGGAGACCTTTTGATTTTCCATGAATTGGCAGCTCACTACAACTGATCCTGTTGCGCCACGGAATTTTGAAGGCGTTTATTACAAAGTATCTTTTATTTCGTTACTTATTTTTAAGTCTCCCCAACCGGGGGAGATTTAGAAGAGCTGTTTGCCTTGCCAATCACAACTTTAAAACCTAAATTCGAAAATCAATTTTCCCTATGAAAAAACACATCCCCTTTATGGTGGTGCTAAGCTGCTTGCTGCTTTTAACCGCCGATATTTTTGCGCAATCTGCCAGCGAAGGCAGCTATTTTACCTCTTTTGATAGCACGAAGATCTATTACGAGGTAAAAGGAGAAGGCTATCCGGTCATATTGATCCACGGGTTTTCGGGCACAAGCCAGGGCTGGAAAAACTGCATCGTTTACGGCGACTTGCTTAAAGCGGGATATAAAGTGATTATAATTGATCAGCGGGGCAACGGCCGGTCGGACAAACCGCACAGGGAATCAGCTTATGCCAATGATGCCGAAGCCAAGGATATTATGGGTCTTATGAGCAGTTTAGCCATAAAACATTACGATGCCGTCGGCTATTCGCGCGGTTCTATTATAACCTCGCGGCTGCTGGTGCTGGATAAACGGCTACATAAAGCGGTTATGGGCGGCATGGGCGATGCCTATACGAATCCTGCATGGCCAAGACGGGTACATGCATACCGCGCGCTGATGGGCGATACCAGCTTGCACGATGTGGATGATATGATGAAATATATCCACAGTCAGCATTTTGATGAATTGGCGCTGGCGTACCAGCAAAAATATCAGCCGTCAACCAGTAAAAAGGAATTAGCCGCCTTGAATTTGCCTGTACTTATTATTCGGGGCACTGAAGATAAAGAAAACGGCTCGGAGACAGGGCTGAATAGGTTGATCCCTAATTCAGGTCTTGCCTACGTCCCCGGCAATCACAATACTGCTATCAGGACCATTGAATTTTCGGATGCGGTACTTAAGTTTTTAAAGGATTAAATTCTTAAAGAAAGGGAGATATATTTTTCTCCGTTTTGTTTCGTTACATGTTACTATTGCCATCATTTTAAAACAAAATCAAGATTTTCCTTTAAAAACAATGGAGAAATTCTTTTTAGTATTGATCTCATGTTTGCTGCCTTACATGCTGGCAGCACAAAACCCTATAGATAAAGGCCATCTTAATATTGATACAACCGGGCAAAAAGACCTGATAGATATTGGACGGTCGCTTGTTAAATCAAAACGGCCCAGGCCAATTTTTTTAGATGAAAAAAAGAAAATTTACTTTTCCATCTTACCTATTTCAACGTCAATACCCGGTGGCGGCACAGCCTTAGTTACATCTACCACCGCCGGTTTTTACCTGGGCGACAGAAACACTACATATCTTTCAAGTATTACCTTTGCACCCTACGCCAATTTAAAAGGGCGATATGGCATGCCCATAAGGTCGAATATTTGGTTAAATAATAACAGCTGGGTTATACAGGGTGACACGCGCTTTTTAGTGTATCCGCAGTTTACCTGGGGACTCGGCGGCGGACAGCCCGAAAGCGATAAATTGTTGATAAATTATAATTATATCCGCTTTTACCAAGCCGCTCTTAAACAAATTAAACCTTACTTTTTTGTTGGCGCCGGTTATGGCCTTGATTATTATACCGATATTGAAAATAGTGACAAGAACATTAATAGTGGAATCACAGTCGGCAATTTTACTCATTACAAATTCGGTACGTCTGCCGATAAAAACTCTTTTTCTTTGGGGCCAAGCGTAAACTTGCTGTATGATACCCGTAAAAACGATTTAAACCCACTTCCCGGAATATATGCCAACTTGGTTTACAGGTATAACGCTGAAGTGTTTGGAAGTAATGACAACTGGCAATCATTGTATGCCGATTTTCGCAAATATGTATCCCTTACCAATTCAGGCCCGAAAAATGTGCTTGCTTTTTGGACCTATTACTGGACAACACTTACTAGCGCGGCGCCTTATCTCTATTTGCCAACAATTGGAATGGATCCTTTCAACCGTTCAGGCCGGGGAATCCAGCAAAACCGTTTCAGGGGAAGAAGATTGATTTATTTTGAAACTGAATATCGCCGGGATATTACCCGCAATGGCCTGGTGGGCTTTGTAGTTTTTGCCAATCTAAATTCAGCTAGCCAGCTTGTTAGTAACCGCTTTGAATATTGGAACCCGGCAGGCGGAACGGGCTTGCGATTAAAATTCAATAAAAAATCTGATACCAATATTTGTATTGATTATGGTTTTAGTAAAGATCACTCCGGCATAACAATTGGCCTTGGCGAGGCTTTTTAAGTAAAATATTTTAAATTTTTGATAACAATTTGATAATAGATTCTATTACGCATAGTGAAAGCGTCTGTTTATATTTGTTTGTTGTCTAAAATATGTATTACACCCGTAATAATCAAAGTGTCAGGGCATGGTATCTTCATTAAATAACGATGAAAATTTAAGAAAATCAACGAAAAGGGTATACTATTGCCCCCGGTGCAAGGAGGAAACCAACAGCAGGGTCCACAGAAGTTTTTTTGTCAAAAACTTTCTTTTTTGGCTTCCTTTACGCAGATATGCCTGCTACAAGTGCAAACGCAAATTCTATATCTGGATTTAAACTGTTTCAATAAAAATATTTTACTTTGTTAAATATTTTAAACCCTGACCTATTTTGACCACTGTAGAAAAACCAAGAAAGACTTACAATTGTCCAAAATGCAGCGTCCCGTTTCATTTTCAGATTCATAGGCATTGGCTGGTTAAACGGCTATCTTTTTTATTCCCGGTACGTAGATATTTTTGTGCCAAATGCAAAAGGGCATCATACGTAGTTATAAGAAAGAAAACAGATTAAAAGGTTGGTGAGTAGTTGATTTGGTTGGTTAAGTTAGTAGTTGAATAACGCTAATTATAAAGTAAGTAATAAGCTAAAAACCTGGAAAACCAATGAACTAATGAACTAATGAACCAATGAACTAATGAACTAATCGCAGTTCTTTATCAATCCGTTCATTCCATCGCTGTTGAGCAAATTGATCCATGCCGTGCCTGGTTTCATTGTCATATTGTTTTTGCAGGGTATCCATTTCCCTGTAGGCATCCAGGTAATCAGAATTAATAATGCCTTCATAATTGTCAACAGTCAAATTTTCGGCATTTATCTGATGTTTGAAATGTTCAGCCACTATTTTTACAATATCAAAATGCCTTTGTTCGTGGTTGAGGACGTAATCATTTCTACTCCCCTCCTTAACCCAGGCTGCGCTTTTAGGTAAGCACACTTTTATGGCCAGGTTAACATTGATAACCCCTTTAATTACTTCGGTATTTTCATCATACCCAATAGTCGGAAAAACCTGGGCGTCAAACCGGCCCGACGGGGTTTTGGATTTAAAATCACTCCATGTTAAAGGACGGTTAGCCGCATAATAAATACTGTCGCCCTCGGACTTTTCCTGATAGTCTGAAAAATTTATTTTGACAGCCCTGGCAAGTTTAATGTTAACTGCGGCCTGCTGGTTCATCCATGTGTTAAGGTACACTAAGCCAGTTTCCAGCATGTGCCTCAATGTTGGTTCAATTTCCTGGGGCGGGCCAGCTGTACGGGTATATATTGCATTGCTTTTATAGTCAAGCAGATGCAGCATTTCATCATCATCTTGCATCAGGTTAAACGACATAACCAAAGCAACATGACCCTCAACGCCACCGCCGGTTAAAGTGGTTTCTGTTACCATAAATTTCTTTAAACCAATAGCTACGGGGCGCAATGCTATATTACGTGGTAAATTATGACCAATAAATTTTTTAATAGCATTTAATCCGCCACCCTGAAGATCAACCGGATACGTTTTAGACTGATTTTGAGCGCTTGCAGAAGTTACTAACCACGCCACAGCGCTGCGGTCGTCGCGTTCATCAACAACATTGGCTACATAAAATTCTTTAGGCGTTGCCGGCACCGGCTCATCCTTCAAAATAATATTGTCGTTTTGTTTTGCTGCGGATTGAAAGCCGGAAAAAATTAACGTGGTGAATAACAATACAAGGGTAAGCCGGCTTCGCGGTCTAAAAACTGGTTTTATCATTGCTAATTTCAATAACGTCGGATGAATATACAATATTTTGGATATCAGTAGCGATGCAACGCATTGTGTACCTGAATCTTTTAATTTGTTTTTTTTACCCTCTTTCCCGCCGTAGGCGAAGAGAGGGTGGTCGAGCGAAGCAAAGACCGGGTGAGTAAACGCCGCCATGCATTGTGCCAATATCGCTTCCATAGTTTACTCACCCGAACATCGCTTCGCGCGTTCACCCTCTCTTCCGCAAGCGGGAAAGAGGGAAGCTACGGCAATTTTCACTATTTCGAACATTCAGGGTTTAAAACCCATCGCTATGCAAAAACGGGTCCGGTAGAGACGCGATGCATCGCGTCTCTATTTCTTAACAACCATAAAGTTTTCCACACATATACCATCCGTTATTTAGCCTGCGTTAAAAAAACAGTGTTCTCCACATAATGTGCATTACTATTGTGGAAATCGTTTCCGCGTTTCGCTATTTTTGTCTATCGTTTTTTAGCTGCTTATGACCAAACATAAATACGTTGCCTTGCTTTTTCCGGTATTTTTTGTCCTTACGTCGCGTGCCCAGCAAAATCCGTCTTTCCAGGTTTATAATACTTATCATGCCGCTGCCGACCTGCTTGACAAAGGTAAATATGTCGCGGCTGCCGAACAATTCCGCCTGGTTGAAAAATCAAGGATCCAAACAAGCACACAACCGCGGTTCGAATCGCAATTATCATTAATTAAAGAAAACTCGCAATATTACGAAGCTTTATGCGCGCTTGAACTGGAAAACGATGATGCCGAGAGTATGTTCCTGAAGTTTATTAAAGAACATCCGGAAAACCCGCTTACAAAGCTGGCTTACTTCCAGATAGGCAGGTCCTATTCAAGGCGGGAAAAATATGCTGAGGCTTTAACATGGTTTGACAAGGTACAGGCCGGTGAATTAAACGGCAGCGAGAATACTGAATACAAGTTTCGCAAAGGCTATGCTTACTTTGCTACTAACGATTATAAAAAGGCCCAGTTGCTTTTTAGCGAAGTAAAAAACCAGCGGTCGCCGTTTACTGACGATGCTACTTATTATTTTGCCTATATAGCCTACATAAACAAAGATTATCACCTGGCGCTGGTAAATTTTCAAAGATTAAAAAACTCAAAGAAATACGAAAGCAGCTACCCCTACTATATTACCGCCGTATATTTTTTGGACAACCGGTATAACGATGTGATCAGCTACGCTGTGCCCATTATTAACACCACTCATCAGCAAAACGAAAAAGAGATGCTCCGCATTATAGCGGCATCGTATTTTGCTAAGGCCGACTACCCTAATGCGGCCAAATATTACGGCCGGTTCGCGGAGGAGGATATGGGCCGCACGCAAAATACGCAGGACAGCTATCAAATGGGCTACACTTTTTACAAGATTGGTGACTATACAAAAGCAGCGGCTGAACTTGAAAAACTACAGCAGGCAAATGACGTTTACAGCCAGAATGGGAACTATATCCTGGGCGATGTTTTCCTGAAATTGAATAATAAACAAAGCGCCCGCAGTGCTTATTTTGCCGCTTCGAAGCTTGATTTTGATAAACAATTGCAGGAAGACGCATTGTACGAGTATGCAAAATTATCGTACGAGCTTGATTTTAACACCCAGGCGCTTGGCGCGACAAGGCTATATCTAAAAAACTATCCTAATTCGCGGCGTAATGATGAAGTCAAAACCTTGTTGGGTGAGGAATTGCTGAATTCACACAATTATGCCGAGGCAGTTGAAATATTAGAACCAATTACACATAAAACTGCCAGTGCACAGGCCGCATATCAAAAAGTTACCTATTACCGGGGCCTTGAATTTTATAATGAACGCGCTTTTGAAAACGCGATAGGCATCTTTCTGCGCTCGTTGAAAAACCCGGTTGACCCGCATATTGAAGCGTTAACAACTTATTGGATGGCTGAGTCGATGTATGAGGTGCGCAAGTATAAAGAATCAGTTAAAACCTTTGAAAGGTTTTTAGATCTTCCCGATGCCAGCGAGATCCCCGTTTATAATTACGCCAATTATGCGCTGGCCTACTCGGCTTTTGGAGATGAGCAATATAAAAAAGCGGCCAATTATTTTCAGAAATTTTTGCAAGGTAACGAAACAGACACTAACACTATAAACGATGCCGTGACCAGGCTTGGCGACAGCTATTTTGTTTTGAAAAACTATCCAAAGGCCTTAGAATATTACAACCGTATTATTAACCGGCATAGCCAGGGAGAAGATTATGCCTTGTTTCAGCGTGGTATGATACAGGGATTGCAGGGATCGCCAGGCAGCAAGATCAGTACTTTGAGCGATGTATTAAACAAGTTTCCGAAATCCGATTATGCGGATGATGCGTCATTTGAGATCGCATACACCTATTTTTTACAAAACGATAGCCTTAAAGCAAAAAGCGGCCTGCTGAATATGATACAAAAGTACCCGACCAGCAGTTATGTGCCGCGGGCTTTAGTTACCAGTGGCCTTATCGATTATAATTCCGGGAATGATGACCTGGCAATTGAATCGTTTAAACGCGTGGTTAAGGATTATTCATCAACCGATGAAGCAAAACTGGCCCTTAAACAAATTGAAAAGATATATACCGATAAAGGCGACGCGCAAACCTTTATCAATTACGCCGCAACTGTTCCTATAGCCAATTATACGGCGGCCGACCAGGAAAACATCATGTACACCGCGGCAAATAATCTTTATTTAAGGGGCGATTGGCAAGGTACGGTTGGCGCCGTTAATGCTTATTTTGATAAGTTCCCAACCAAGCCGATCTATGAGAAGCAGGCCAGGTTTATACGGGCGCAGAGTTTGGTTAATTTAAACAGGCCCGATGAAGCTATCGTAGATTACAACATTATATTGAATGACTGGACGAGTACCTATACCGAGCAATCATTGATCAGCATGTCAAAGCTTTATATCAGCCAGAAAAAATATAATGAGGCAGTCCCCTTCCTGAAAAAGCTCGAAACCAACTCAGAGTACAAGGCCGATTATACTTTTGCTATCAACAACCTGCTGCTTTGCTACGCCCAGATGAAAATGCCCGATGACGCATTAAACTATGTTAAACTGGTGCGCGACAATGAGAAATCGTCGCAGGAAGATAAATATAAGACGGGTTTATTTGCCGGGCTTGCTTATCTGCAAAAAGGCGATACCACAAACGCCGTAAAGGATTTTGATTATACAGTAAGCAAGACAAAAACCATCACGGCAGCCGAAGCGAAATATAACGTAGCAAGGGTTGAATATTTAAAAGGCCATTATAAGGCATCACAAAAAACCTGTTTCGACCTGGTGAAAGATTTGCCCAACTACGACTATTGGGTAACCAAAACCTTCATTTTACTGGCTGATGATTATGTGGCGCTAAAAGACAATTTCCAGGCAAAAGCAACGCTTCAAAGCGTTATTGACAACTATAAAGGCGATGATGACATTTTACCGGCGGCGAAACAAAAGCTGGAACAATTATCCCCGGAAGGTAAATCGGATCAAAAACCAGATAGTACAAGGGGAAAGAAACAGGATAACAAAGAATAACCAGGAGACAAGCGATGAAATTTAAATATATATGTACGCTGCTTAGCTTAATATTAGCAATAAACTTTGTTCCTGCTGACGCACAAACACGACATAAAACTAAGAAGCCGGCTGCAAAAGTAGCCAGGAAGAAACCCGTAAAAGCAAAAACAGCGCCGAAAAAGGCAAATGTTAAGACTTTAGGGGGGGCTGCGGCAAAAGTAAAGGCTGACACTGCTAAAAAAGCTAAACAGGCAAATGGCGGCACTCTTTCTGAAGAGATTGTGGTAACGACAGCTTATAAGCCTGTTTTGGCCGACGCCGTTAAAATCCGCATCAATCCCGACCTTAATGACAAAACGCCGTTTAAAGCGCCTTTAACGTATTTCCCAATGGACAAGCGCCTTGAGCTTAATACCGGTATTAAGCCGCTGAACGCCATGAAAAGGCCCGCCGAGCAGGATTCGGTACTTACAAATAATTACATAAAAGCCGGTTTGGGCAACATGAAAACCACTTATGGCGAGGCGTATTTTAACAATGGCCGTGACCAGGCGCTCCAGTTGGGCGGCTACCTTAAGCATTTTGCCCAGCAGGGAACTTTGTTTGACCAAAAATCAAGCAGAGAACAGGCTGGTGTATTTGGTAAAAGTACAGGCGAGGTAAATTCATTAACCGGGCGTATCGATTACAATTACAGCAGCAATTATTTTTATGGTTACGATCAAACCAAACCCGTGCCACCAAACCTGCAGGTAGATAAGCAGCACTTCAGCACCATTGGGGCCGAAGGTGAGCTTGCCAAAAACTACAAGGACGTTGAAAATGACTTCACTTACGCCTTTAAACTAAAGGGTTATAAGTTCAATGATGCCTATCGGGCCAGCGAAAGCAATGTGGTGCTTTCGGGGTTTTTAAATGAGACCGTTAAACAATTTTATGCAGGCTTAAGCGGCTCGCTCGACCTGAGCACACAGCAGGATAGCCTGTATAACTATAACAACAGCCTGATCCGGCTTAACCCTTATATAAAGTTTCAGGGCGACAGTTACAAAATTGATGCAGGCATAAACATAGTCGATCAATTTGGCTACGCTTCATCATTTCATATTTTTCCGGCGGCAAAACTGGAATTCCAGGTGATCCCTAAATATGTGCGTCTGTTTGTTGAGGTAAAAGGCGATGTCAATAAATCATCGCTCCTTGATTTTTACACCGCCAATCCTTTCCTCGGCAGGAATCTCAGCATCACGAATTCTGTCGACCGGTTAGACCTTGCCGCCGGTTTGAAAGGAACAATTGCACCGGGGTTTGGCTTTAAAGTCACTATTTTCAGCAATACAGTAAAAGATATGCCGTTATTTGTAAGTGATTTTAACTTTTTGAATGGATACAACAGGTTCAAGGTAATTTACGATAACGGAACAGCAAAGGTCAGGGGCTTAAACGGCGAACTTGACTACAAAGCTTCCGAAGATGTAGACATTTTTGGCCGCGTTGAATTTAAGGACTACCAAATGTCTACCGCAGCTATTCAACCGTGGAACTTGCCCAAGTTTAAATTAACCGCGGGCACCATATTACACATTAGTGACAAGGTTGACATAAAAGGCTCGGTGCTGATCCGCGGTTCGGCGCTTGACCCTTACCCTGCAGTTGCAGGAAGTGTACCGCCAACCACCATAAATTCATTTGTTGATCTTAGCGGAAGCATTGAATATAAGGCAGCCAAAAGAATATCGGTATTTGTAAACGTAAATAATATTTTAGACGGGACAAATCAGACCTGGCTCTATTATCCTGATTACGGATTTAATATATTTGGCGGCGTTGGCTTTGCTTTTTAAACGTGCCTGCCGGTCCAAAAGGCCCTTCGAAGCAGGCAGGTTTTTAAAATTCATAACAAAGGTGTACTTTTAGCGAAAATGAATATAGCCGATTATTTAAGCGAACTATTGGGAGAGCATGATGAAGTAAGCTTACCCGGGCTGGGCTATTTTGTTCGGACGCGTGTAAATGCATATTATGACGATAAAGAAGCTAGGTTTTATCCGCCATACCACCTGGTAAAATTCGTAGCTCAACCAAAAGAAGATGATGCTCTTGCCCGGTATGTTGCCGATAAAAAAAATATATCGCTGGCATCATCCAAGTACTTTGCCGAAAAATTTGTCAGTAAATTAAAAGAAGAAGCTGCGACAGGAAAGTATTTATTTGCCGACCTGGGCCTGTTTTACACCGACCAGGATCAGCTGGTTTTTAAACCAAATGATAAAATAGCCTCCGACCCTGCTTTTTATGGTTACCCGCCGGTAGCAGTAACGAAAATTGGGCAGCCTTTTTCTCCGGGAGATGCTGCACCTGGTTTTGCCAGGCCGGTTTCAGCTCCAGTGCCACCTGCTTCGCCTGCACAAACAATTCCGTCGCAGGAATACTACGAGGAAGAGCCGGAAGAAACAAGGCCGGCAAATGTATGGCTTATAGTATTATTGGCATTTGCAATAATTGGGCTTGCATTATTTGGCGTTTATCAATTTGCCCCTTCCGCATTTGATAAAATAACTTCGGGATATCATAAAATTATTGGTAAAAAAGAAGACACCACAGCACAGGCAAACGCACAAGCGACAAAAGCGGCTAATGCTAAACAATCAATGCCGGTAGCAGATACGGCGACAAAAACCAATGTTCCGGTTATCGATACTACCAAGCTTTTGCATTTTGAAGTAATTGCAGGTAGGTTCGGAAAATGGCGAAAGGCAGAAGTTGAAGCACGAGTTGCACATTATAGATCTCTTGGCCTTGATGCAAAAATTTCAACGGATGTACCAGGCCCCTTTTTAAAGATATCTTTTGGCACCTATTTTACATTGCATGAAGCAGATTCTGCAAGATCGGCATTGATAAAGTCGGGCAAAATAGGTTATAGAATAGATCAACCAGTACAAATAAACCCCCAAAAATGACGTTATTATTATTACAGGCAGCAGTTGATACAGCGCATAAAGTAATAGATTCGGTAAACACTGCCGGACAGCAACTTGCCCCTATCCCGCAGCAAGAGCTGCACTTTGGCGATCTGTTGGTAAAAGGCGGCTGGGTGATGGTGCCAATAGGTATTTTGGCAGTGCTTGGCCTGGTCATATTTTTTGAAAGATATTTCACCATACGTAAAGCTTCAAAAATTGAGTCGGGCCTAATGGTTCAGGTACGTTCCAGCATTATTACCGGCAACCTCGAATCGGCTAAAGCTCTTTGTCGCAATAGCAATACGCCGCTGGGCCGTATGCTGCAAAAAGGATTGCTGCGTATAGGCCGCCCCATAAAAGATATTGAAGGCGCCATTGAAAATGTAGGTAAACTGGAAGTATCAAAACTGGAAAAAAACATTGGCATTTTAGGAATAATTGCCGGCATAGCCCCCATGTTTGGCTTCCTCGGGACGATTGCAGGTGTTATCAAAATTTTTTATGATATATCAAAGACTGATAACATCAGTATGGGCGTTATATCAGGTGGGTTATATGTAAAAATGGTAACATCGGCAGCCGGTTTAATGGTTGGAATTGTAGCTTTTGTTGGTTATCACATTTTAAATATGATGGTAGACAAGCTAATTTTACGGCTTGAAACTGATTCGATAGAATTTATTGACCTGTTAGAAGAACCAAGCAAATGAATCTAAGAAAGCAAAAACGTGTTTCGGCCGAGATACATACATCGGCTATGAACGACATTATGTTTTTCCTGCTTTTATTTTTCCTGATCGCGTCGACAGTAACCAATCCTAACGTGATAAAGCTGCTGCTGCCAAAATCATCATCCGGCAAATCAGTATCTAAAAAAACAATAATAGTATCCGTTACAAAAGATCTTAAATATTATGTGGACAGGAAACAGGTTACGGTATCTGACCTGCCCGCTAAACTGGCGAGCTACAAGCCGTTGGCAACAAATCTTACTATAGTGTTGTATGTAGATAAAACAGTAGCTATACAGGACGTTGTACAGATAATGGACATAGCCCAAAAACTGAATATTAAACTGGTACTGGCAACGGAACCGAAGTAAAGAGATTAGTGATTAGTTAATTAGAGATTAGGCTGCGAATCGCCTAATGACTCAATGACCCAATGACTAATGACCAAATAATGTATTACGAAGAAGAAAATAATTATCCTAAAGCATTTTTAGCAACAGGTATTATACTTGCTGTTATGATAGCTTTATGTTATTTTATCGTGTTTGAAAATCCGCCCTTACAGGATATGGGTACAGGCGGGATCCTTGTAAATTACGGCACCACTGATGAAGGCATGGGCAAAGATGTTATGAGCGATGAGGAGCCGTCTGTATCGTCGAAAGCAAACCATACCCAGCCCAATAAAGTAACACGGGCACAGCCAACCCAAGAAAAATCAAAGGTGGACAATAGTGATAAAAAGGTAGTTACTCAAAACGCGGAGGATGCGCCGGAAGTTGCCGCCAATTCAAAAAAAACCAGTAAATCCATAGCAACAGAGCCTGCTAAGCAAGTAAAAAAGCAAGTTGTTAACGCAAACGCTTTATATAAAGGCCCGTCAAAAAGCGGATCGGGCGGGGGCGACGGCACTACTACCACAGCTGGTAACCAGGGCAGCCCGAACGGTTCCACCCTAAGCAATAATTACGGGCCCGGCGGTTCGGGCGGGGGCCTTCACGGAATGCCAAACTGGAGCTTTGTTAATCCGCTCAATGTCACCAATACCAACCGCATGCCTGGCGTTGTCGTTATTGATATTACTGTTGATCCGAACGGAAATGTAATTCAGGCGAGTTACGACAAAAGAAAAAGTCGGATGGCCGACCTGAACTTAATTGATAAGTGTATAGAAACAGTCAAAAATTCAAAGCTTAGTGCTTCATCCCCGGCATCGGGCAATTCAAGAGGCACGGTTAACTTTATATTTAATGTGGATTGATCTTTGGGTTCATAGTTCATGGATCATAGTTCATAGCTTTTACGACTTTCGGAATTGTTTTCAGTGCATACCTTTGCATTCCGACTATGAACCATAAATCTTTAAGTTCATTGTTTATACCTTTTACGACTTTCAGAATAGTTTTCAGTGTATACCTTTGCATTCCGGCTATGAACCATGAACTATGAACCATGAACTTTTCCCAAACCATACAATACCTCTACAGCCAACTGCCTTTATTTACGCGGGATGGTGCATCGGCTTATAAAGCAAATCTTGATAACACTATAGAATTATGCAAAAGGCTTGGCAATCCGCAGCATAAATTTAAATGTGTTCATGTAGGCGGTACAAATGGTAAGGGGTCAACCTCGCATATGCTGGCGGCCATTTTGCAAACGGCCGGCTATAAAACCGGCTTATACACTTCGCCGCATTTAAAAGATTTCAGGGAACGCGTCCGCATCAACGGGCAAATGATAAGCGAGTCGGAAGTGATTGATTTTGTGACAAAACATAAAGTAGATTTTGATGAGATACACCCCTCCTTTTTTGAGATGACCGTTGCCCTCGCGTTCGACTTCTTTGCACGGCAGAAAGTTGATATTGCCATTATTGAAGTTGGCCTCGGCGGACGTTTGGATTCAACCAATATTATTACTCCTCTCCTATCGGTCATCACCAATATAGGCTGGGACCATACGAACCTGCTGGGCGATACCCTGCAACTGATTGCAGCCGAAAAAGCAGGTATTATTAAATCCGGCATCCCTGTTGTGATTGGTGAATACCAACCGGAGGTAGCAGATATTTTTATCGCGAAAGCAAAACTGGAAGGGAGTAAGATTTCCTTTGCATCTGAATTGAAGTCGGAGATCAGAGATCAGAGGTCGGAAGTCAGGGATAAGAGAATAGAGGTTAGAGATAAGAGACTGGAAAAAACGACTGTAAGTGAATTTTTAGATGTTACGATTGCGCCAACTTCCCAATATTCCGACCTCCGACTTCCGACCT
Source organism: Mucilaginibacter sp. (assembly GCA_036758125.1). Taxonomy (GTDB): domain Bacteria; phylum Bacteroidota; class Bacteroidia; order Sphingobacteriales; family Sphingobacteriaceae; genus Mucilaginibacter. The sequence continues at coordinate 258,438 of DAIOXE010000001.1, read as the reverse complement.
CCGACTTCCGACTTCCGACTTTAGACTTAAGACTCGACTTAACCGGTACCTACCAGGTTAAAAATTTAAAAACTGTTATTAATGCTGTTGATGAATTGCGGTTACAGGGTTTTAAAATAAGCGATGAAGACTTAAAAACAGCATTAAGCCAGGTAAAAACGTTGACCGGATTGCATGGCCGCTGGGAAGTTTTAAACAAACACCCTTTAACCATTTGCGATACGGGGCATAATCCCGAAGGCATACAAGAGGTTTTGCAAAACATTACATCAGTGCCTTACGATAAGCTGCATGTTGTAATAGGTATGGTAAACGACAAAGATTTAAGCAAAATATTAGTGCTGCTGCCGGCTGATGCTACCTATTATTTTTGTAAGCCTGACATTCCACGGGGCCTGGAAGCGGAAAGCTTAAAGCAGAAAGCAGAAAGCTTTTGTTTGCATGGCAATGTTTATGCATCAGTAAAAATGGCATTATTATCAGCACAGCAAAATGCCGGCAAAAATGATTTGGTTTTTGTGGGAGGAAGCACTTTTGTAGTGGCGGAGGTTATCTGATAAAAATTCTGCAAATTTCATTAATTCCTTTAATTTTGACACGCACAAAATCAACAATCTCATTATCATGACCTACCTACCCTCAGCAGAAAGATACAAAAATATGCAGTACCGCCGTTGCGGTAAAAGCGGCATCAAATTACCGGCGGTTTCGCTGGGTTTATGGCACAATTTCGGGCATGTGGATGTTGCCGAAAACTTCCGCAAAATTCTGCACCTGGCTTTTGACAGCGGCATCACCCATTTCGACCTTGCCAATAATTATGGTCCGCCGCCGGGATCCGCTGAGGAAAATTTTGGCCGCCTGCTTGCAGAAGATTTTGGCGGTTACCGGGATGAAATGATCATCTCCAGCAAGGCGGGCTATACCATGTGGGACGGCCCTTACGGCGATTGGGGCTCAAAAAAATATTTGGTTTCCAGTTTGGATCAAAGCCTTAAACGGATGCGGCTTGACTATGTGGATATATTTTACCATCACCGCCCCGATCCGGAAACGCCACTGGAAGAAACCATGAGCGCGCTCGACCTTATCGTTCGCCAGGGTAAGGCGCTATATGCAGGTATCTCCAATTACCCGGCTGACGAAGCAGACAAAGCAATAGCTATATTAAAGAAATTAGGTACGCCCTGTTTGATCCATCAGCCAAAATATTCCATGTTCGAGCGTTGGGTTGAAGGGGGTTTACTGGATGTTTTGGAAAAAGACGGCGTGGGTTGCATCCCTTTTTCGCCCTTAGCCCAGGGTCTACTGACCAATAAATACCTGCACGGCATCCCCGAAGATTCACGGGCGGCAAAATCAACCGGGTTTTTACAAAAGAGCCAGGTTACGGAAGAAAGGGTCAGCCAGATAAAAAGATTGAACGACATAGCCTTAAAACGAGGTCAAACACTGGCACAAATGGCCCTGGCCTGGCTGTTAAAAGACAAGCGCGTAACTTCGGTCCTAATCGGCGCCAGCAGGCCTGAACAATTGGCCGATTCGCTGAAATGTTTGGATAATATCGAGTTTTCGGCAGAGGAATTAGCGAAGATTGAGGAAATTTTGTAGGGACGCAATATTTTGCGTCTCGGACCTGAATGTCTGCGAAACCAATCTTAAATGCAATGATTCGTTCAGAGACGCAAAATATTGCGTCTCTACATCAAATATGAAGAACATCAACTGGGGAATAATTGGCTGCGGCAATGTAACCGAAAAAAAAAGCGGCCCCGCTTTTAATAATATACCCGGCAGCAGATTAGTTGCCGTTATGCGCCGTGATGCCGAAAAAGCCGCTGACTATGCCAAAAGGCACGGGGTTGGTAAATGGTACAGCGATGCAGAGCAGCTGATAAATGACCCCGATATAAATTCCGTGTCTATTGCCACGCCTCCTGCATTTCACCTGGAATATGCAGTTGCCGCCTTGAAAAAAGGGCTGAATGTATATGTTGAAAAGCCGGTAACGCGCAACGCGCAGGAAGCACAGCAAATGGCAAATGCAGTTAAACAAACCAATGGCAAATTAACCGTCGCCCATTACCGGCGCGCGTTGCCCATGTTTTTAAAAGTGAAGGAACTGCTTGAAAAGGGAACCATAGGTGATATAAGGACAGTACAGATCAGGATGTGGAAAACCTCCAAACCCGAACTCGTTGCTGATACGGAAACTAACTGGCGGGTCCACCCTGAATTATCCGGCGGAGGTTATTTTCACGACCTGGCGCCGCACCAGCTCGACCTTATGCTGTTTTATTTTGGTGAACCGCAAAAATATCATGGCTTCTCTCTAAATCAATCCGGCTTAACGCCTGCCGACGACCATGTTTGCGGACAAATACTTTTTAAAAATAAAGTGGTGGTTAATGGTTCCTGGTGTTTTAATGTCGCCGAAAGCGAGGTAACAGATACCTGCGAGATCATCGGCACAAAAGGAAAGATAACCTTCCCTTTTTTTGGTACTTATATCACCTGGAAAAATGAGACGGATGAACAAACCATAACCTTTACACATCCGCAGCATATCCAGCAGCCTATGATCGGTAAGATCGTTGCTTATTTCAATGATGAAGGGCCAAATCCCTGTTCAATTGAAGAGGCGGTTACTTTGATGACGATCATGGATGCGTTTACGATGAATAGCCATTCGTAGAGACGCGATGCATCGCGTCTCTACGAATGGCTATTTTTTCTTCGGCACCTTCGCCCCTGCTTTACGGGCCTCTGATAAACCTATAGCTACAGCCTGCTTTTTGCTGGTGACTTTTTTACCGCTGCGACCGCTTTTCAGGTCTCCTTCCTTCATTTCATGCATAACTTTATGCACTTTTTCCTGTGCTTTCTCTGAATACTTTGGCATGACGTTTTTCTTTAGGTGAATAATTTTAATTTATAAAGCAAATGACCTGCCAAAATATTTTTGACATTTCTCCCCGCGCAGAGACGCGATGTACCACGTCTCTGCAACATTTTTTCAATAAAAAATTATTGTCTCCCAATTTTTCATATCTTCAAACGGGTAAATAGAAATCTTAATTTTAACCCCTGGTATATGCAGTTAAAAAAAATTATAGCACCTTTTTACGAGCGGCTTTCATTGGTCCTTATTGGCCTGATTGCCCTGGGCTACGTGGTTGTACTGGCAAAAGACGTTCTTGACCCTTTAATGTTTGGGTTTTTATTTGCCATATTGCTGCTGCCTGTAGCTAACTTTTTCGAAAAGAAAGTCCGCCTTCCGCGTTCTGTGTCGTCCATGGCAGCTATACTGCTGCTTTTAAGTTTTATAAGTTGTATTTTGTACCTTGTTGGCTCGCAAATATCGCGCCTGGCCGGCGACTTGCCAATGCTTAAAAGCCAGGTTAGCCAATCGCTTAATAACCTTTCGGAATGGGCGCAGCAGGCGTTTCATATCAATGCGAAAAAAGAAATGACCTATGTTGATGATACTACCAAAAAGATCATGGCCTCGGGTGGCGGCGTATTGAGCGAAACATTTGGGGCAATATCCTCACTTATGCTTTTTTATCTTTTCATCCTCATATTTACTTTCTTTATCTTATTATACAGGCGATTGCTGCTTCGCTTTGTCTTATGGGTTTTTAGTGACGAATATGCCGCAACTGTGCACGATATAGTTGAAAATATTCAAAGCATATTAAGGCAGTACATACTCGGCCTGTTAACAGAAATGATCGTAGTTGCAAGTTTAGCCTGTACGGCCTTCTGGATGATCGGCGCCAAGTATGCAGTACTTTTGGGCATAATTGTCGGCTTATTTAACCTGATACCCTACATTGGTATTTTCACAGCTTTATTGTTGAGCGGCATCGTCACCTTTGCTACCGGTAGTGTAAGAGACGCGGTATTAGTGGCTGGAAGTGTATTAGGCATCCATCTTATCGACTCTAATTTTCTCCTCCCCACAATAGTTGGTTCAAAAGTAAAGCTTAATGCACTGATCACGTTTTTAGGGATTATTTCGGGTGAAATGATTTGGGGCCTGTCGGGTATGTTTTTGTCGATACCCGTTATCGCTATTTTAAAAATTATCTTCGACCGAATTGAAAGCCTTAAACCCTGGGGATATTTATTGGGGGGTGGCCAGGAAGATAAAAAATCGGTTATAAAAAAGATGAAGCCCGCTACGGTTGATAAAGCTTAGGTTAGGGATTAGAGATTTGAGGTTAGAGATTAGTCCGAAAGTCAGTAAAGTCCGGAAGTCCGAAAGAAGCTGCAATTTAGTTTAAAATATGAGCATGATTTTCCAGCAAAAATAAGTTCAATTATATAGAGAGACTTGAGGTTGGAGATTAGTTTTTTGATTCACATCATGTGGTAAATTCGGATAAAGATTGCGATGCCGTAGGCGGTTAGTATCACGGTATTTAAAACCAGCAGCCAGTTCAAATCGGGTTCTTTATACTTTTTTATGGCACAAGTGATCAGTAAACTGATGAATCCCAAAATCAATATAGCCGGGAATATCATTTCCCATTTGCGATGGAATGACAAATAGACATGCTGCAGCTTTGATTGGTCGCCCTGCAAAAAAGGCGGTACCAGAGCAACCAGGAGCAATATAAAAAAGACGCGGACAACAATTTTTGTTACAATACGGTTTACTTTCATCAGGCTAAAATAATCCGGCTCACTTGTCATTCAAAATATCGATGCAATTTTTACTCAATTCCTTTAAACGGCTGTCAAGGGAACTTAAACCCTGACTATCTTTTATGTTTTTATAAAGCGTTTTTATTATGGCCAACGTTTCGTCGCTTGGGTCGCAAGCCTGGGCTTTTTCGAGATGCGGCAGCGCTTTTTTTACTGCGGCAGTGTAAGCTATGGCCAATTGCTCATTTAAAGCTTTATCATTTGCCGTTGCATTCAATTTCCCTTCAATCTCTTTAACTTTCTCAAGGTACAAATAGCCCAAAGCCCGGTGTACCACATAATAATCGGGTACAGCAACGGCAACTTTTTCGTAATAAGGTAAGGCTTTGCTATGCTGATCATTATCCTCGTAAATTTTCCCAATCGAAAAGTAAAAGTTTATCCTGGCTTTTTCAGGCAGTTTATCCGCATAGGGCAAAAGGTTTTCGCCAAGTTCCAAAGCTTTATCCTCTTCGCCCTGGAACCTGGCCAGGTTAAAATCCAAATACCGGTTGTAAACGGAATCAGCGGAGGGCGATTGCGCATGGGCAGTCAGCCCGATGAAAAAGGAAATTGTAAATAATAGTGTTTTTCTTAGCACGCGTATTGGTTGATTAAGTTGATTGGGTGAATAGTTGATTGAGTTTGTAATAACATCCAAACTTAATCAACTAATCCAACTCAATCTAAATAGTGGCCTCTATCAAAAATAAAAAAAGAAACCGACAATCCTTTTCTACTGGGTGTAATTCAAATTGTCGCGTACTTGACTCACCCGGTCTTAGCTTCGCTTGACCACCCTCTCTTTTGCAGGCAAAAAAGAGGGAAAAAATAAAAATATTTGAAGCTAACCCTCTTTACGACTTGTCGTAGAGAGGGTCGACAAGCGAAGCAAAGTCGGGGTGAGTAAAATATGCGAGCGACAATTTGATTTGCACCTTTTCTACTTGCAAAGAAAGATCATCCGATACGGGCTACATTTTTTATATTTGAATACGTTTTAAAACTGGTTATGACTACGAGAACCAACATCGCTGTTTTACTTGTTGTGGGTACGTTTTTTTCAGGTACGACCTTGCCCGGAAAGACGCCGGTCCAAAAAAAAAATAATTCCATTTCGGGCCATTATTTATACGTAGCTGTTCCCGGAATTCGGGACTACATGCAATACGGTGGTCACGGCTTGCTGGTGTTTGATATGGATCACCAATATAAATTTGTAAAGCGGATTGAAACCCGTGGCTTCCATCCAAATGGCAAACCGTCAAACGTTAAAGGAATTGCTGTTAGTATCCCGCTTAACAGCATCTATATCAGCACCATCGAAACACTCCAGCGCATCGATTTAAGTACCGGAAAAATTATATGGGAAAAAGCGATTGAAGGCGGATGCGACAGAATGTCTATATCACCTGATGGTAAAACCATGTACCTTCCTTCTTTTGAAAATAAAATATGGAATGTTTTGGATTGCAAAACAGGCGATATTATTAAAAAGATACCAGGTTTCACCAGGTCTCATAATACGCTTTACGGGTTGTCCGGTGATCATGTGTACCTGGATGACCTGGCCTCACGCTGGTTAAAGATAGCCGATACAAAAACCAACACCGTTGTGGATAAAGTTGGGCCGTTCGGGAATTTTATCCGTCCGTTTACTATTAACAGCAATGAAACCCGTGTTTATGTTACTATTGACAGCCTGCTTGGTTTTGAAGTGGGAGACCTAAAAACCGGCAAAAAACTGGCACGCATAGAAGTAAAAGGATGGGATAAGGGGCCTGTAAGACGACATGGCGACCCAAGTCATGGTATCGGCCTTACGCCGGACGAAAAAGAATTATGGGTATGCGACGGGTTCAACATGCGCTTGCATGTTTTTAGCGCAGTTGAACCATACCGGCAATTAACTACCATACCCTTACAGGATATGCCCGGTTGGATCACTTTTAGTTTGGACGGCAAATATGCGTATCCCTCAAGCGGGGAGGTGATAGATGTAAAAACGCGTAAGGTACTTTATACGCTAAAAGACGAGTTTAACAACAAGGTACAAAGTGAAAAGTTGCTGGAGGTTGATTTTGAAGGCGGGAAAGCAGTGAAAGCGGGGGACCAGTTTGGTATCGGGAGGGGAAGGAAGTAAAAGGAAGCACAAAAAAGATTTAATATCGAATAATTATTCATTATTCGATATTAAATCTTGTGTTTAAATTACTTCGAAATAGTTATAGTTCCCATATCTGTCACAGCGCCATTGGTTACAACAACGCCGGTAACGGTTTTTGTAAGATAAGGGCCAACCGGTACAAAATTAACATTATAGGTGCCGGCTGCAAGTCCCGGAAAAGAAAATTTACCTGTCGTATCCGCAAGGGTACCAACAGTATCAGTGCCCATTATAGCAAATACTTTAGGATTAGAAGCAGCAGGGGTTACCATGCCTGTTAAAGCGCCCGATACCGCATTTGCGATTGCGCGGATAACAGGCTTTAAGATATATTTACCATTTCCGGTTAATACAATTGACCGTGCTGCATCAAAATCTAATGTTATTGTGTAGGCTACACCCGCAGCTAAAGTATCATGAACATTTAATTTAACGCCCGATGTTTGTCCGCTTGGGGTGGTCAAATTAAAGGATGTTCCGTTTACAACTACGCTGTTACCAGTGTCATTAAGTACCAGGCGTATTTGTTGTATTGTTCCTGATGGTATGTCCTTGGCAGCAATGACTGTATCTTTGCCCAGCCGGAAGTGTAAAATATCAATTGTGCCACCGCTAACCGAAAGTGTTTGTTCACCTTTATCAGTCACAATAACCACACTTTTGATACTTAAATTAACCGCATCATACAGTCCGGGGGCATCGGTTAATTTCACAGTTACTTGTGACGTGGAATTAGCTGAGGAATGGTCTTTTTTGCATGAAGCAAGTCCTATGCTTAGGATCGCAACAAAAAATAAAATTGTTTTTTTCATGAGGATGTTTTTTACTGTCATATTATGTTAGTTAAATATTAGTTTAAACGTTAACCAACAAGAAATTGTTTGCATCGCCTTATACTGCATGCCTGGAATGAAACTTAAAATGCCGATGGCAAAAGATGTTGTGCCTGATAGAGACGCCCAAATTCGCTGTATTTTTGTATAAAATGGGGAAGATATTTATTCCGATAATATTTTGTGCTTGTTAGGGATTAGCGCTATTAAAGAAATAATTCCGATAAACGATACAATGGCGCCGTAGCTAAAAACAGCGGAATGACTGACATGATCCCATAGCTGTCCTGCGATGATGCTTGCAAAAAGCCCTGATATGCCAATAGCCGCAGAATACCACCCTATTCCGCTTGCCCTTAAATTTTCAGGAACAAAATCAGCGGCGAATGATTTTCCTGCCGAACGGAAAATCCCCTGGAACAAACCATAAAAGACAAACAAAAGGCCCATCAAAAAGATATTCGAAATAAATGCAAATCCAAGGTACGAAACCAGGAATATTATAAATGAGATTAAAAGAAGCGGTTTTCTTCCGAATTTGTCGGATAAAGATCCGGCCGGGTAAGAAATAAGGGCGGCAACGAGGTTAAACATGGCGTATACAAGTAACGTATTAACCAATGAAAGCCCTTCATTTTTTATTTGCAGGATAAGAAAAGAATTGCTTGAATTACCAATCCCGAACAGGGCGGTCACCATCAGGTATTTCCAATATATTTTTGGAAATTTTTCGATATGCAGGTCGATTTTAGATTTTGCTTTTACGTCGCTCTTTTTTTCCTTGACCGGAAAAATCATTAACGCAGCTAAAAGTCCTGGAATAATTGCGAGATAGAAAATATACTTTATGTTAAGCTGAAGGGAGAAAAAAAGCACAACTGTAATTAGCGGCCCTAAAAATGCGCCCAAATTATCTCCAAACCCTTCCAGGCCGAATGCCTTGCCCCTGTTTTTTTCCTCCACCGACGAGGCAATAAGCGCATCACGCGGTGCTGAACGGGAGCCCGCGCCCAGACGATCGGAAACCCGCGCCGCCAAAACACCCGGCCAGGCTGCTGCAACCCCCATAAAAGGCTTTGAGATGGCAGAAAGCAGGTAACCGAACAATGCTATCGGTTTTCTCCGTTGCCATTTATCAGAAAAATGTCCCGAAACGCCCTGCATAATATTTTGCATCGACTCTGCAATGCCTTCAATAAGCCCGACGATACTGCCGCTTGCCTTTAAATTTTGTATGAGGTAAACGGGCAATATAGGATAGAGCATCTCGCTGGAGATGTCGGCAAAAAGAGACGAACATGCAAGCAGAAATGAATCTCTTGTAAGGCCTGAAAAATATTTTTTTAATGACATAAAACAGCTATTTTTTGACTGTTTATAGTCTGAAGCAGATAAGGGTTAGTGATTGTCTCTTCTGCAACAATGTCCACATTTTTTTTTTAAAGCTTTTGTAAAGCATAGATGAGCTGGAAATAATTATTGCCATAATCTGTATAGCTGAGATCAGGATTAAACTTAACAACAAAATCCACATCACTATCATCACGCATATCTCCAATTGCGGCGCTGCCGAACAAATAAGCTTTTATTACGCCGTTGTTGCGCATTAAATTTTTTATTTCCGATAAATTGGATTCGACTACGCTATTCATCGTCGCAAATTTACGGATATTGTCGATAAAAAAATTGTTTTTTGATCGAGGGGCTTAAACATTCAAACTGCTTAAAATTTTGTATCTTTACATTAATCCCCAAAATTTACAGCAGCTAACTTTCAGCGCAAGAAATTTTCTAAAATGTTTTTTTTATTTTTCGACTTACTTCTTTGACATCTAATTTTACATCATATTGATAACCACCTATTTAACGAATTATTACACGCTTTTTTATTGGTACCCAAAACGCGTTTAGCCTTCGGAAATGGCCAAAATTGTGATACCCAAAACGAGTTTTGCCTTCAGAAAGCGCCGGAAATGTGGTACCCAAAACGCGTTTTGCCTTCGGAAAGTATCAAAAATGTGGTACCCAAAACGCGTTTAGGGTAGCAGGAATTTTTGGTCTACGGATGCTGGTTTAAGGTGGTAATTAGTATAATTATTCTTTATTTTACGTTGAATTTCCAATTACCGGTATTATCCTAATCTAGCTATGTTAAAAAATAAGAAAATTGTCATTATTGGCGGCACGACAGGTATCGGGTTATCGGCAGCCAGGGCATTTGTGCGTGAAGGCGCCAATGTGGCTGTCGCGGGAAGGAGCCTTGATAGTTGTGAACAAGCAAAAAAAATACTGGGTAATGCAGCTGCAGTTTATGCCGGCGATGCGGTTGTTCCGGAAACCGCCGTAAATACTATTGAACTATGCTTGCGCGAGTTTGGAGGCTTTGACGGCCTTTACCACATAGCCGGCGGCAGCGGAAGAAAATTTGGTGATGGCCCGCTGCACGAATTAACACTTGAAGGCTGGAATAAAACCTTCGAAATGAACCTTACGGGACTGATGCTGTCGAACCAGGCTGCAGTAAGGAAGTTTAAAGAACTGGGCACAGGCGGCACCATACTGAATATGAGCTCTGTACTGGGCGTTTCGCCTTCGCCTAAATATTTTGTAACCCATGCATACGCGGCGGCTAAATCAGCTGTGATTGGTTTTACAAAATCAATTGCAGCCTATTATGCTTTTGATAATATAAGGGTAAACCTTTTGGCGCCTGGATTGGTTGAAACGCCCATGTCGGAAAGGGCAAGTACGGATGAATTGATAATGAATTTTATAAAGACAAAACAGCCATTGGACGGCGGCAGAAATGGCCGGCCGGAAGATCTTGATGGCGCGGCAATATACTTTATGTCGGATGCATCAAAATTTACCACGGGGCAAGCCTTGTATGTAGATGGCGGATGGGAAGTTTCAGAAGGCCAGTATTAATTGATCATTATGAAAACAACCATAGGTATTGATTTAGGCGGAATGAATATAAAAGGTGTTTTACTGGATGAGAACGGTGAAGTACTTCGTCAGCATTACATTGCCACCAATGATGACCCAAACGGGAAATGGAAAGAGAACATTTTAGAAATGGTGCATTATCTGAAAAAGGCTTGCTGCGAACCGGTGGAAGTGATCGGGCTTTCGTGTCCGGGCCTTGCCAATGAAAGCAATACCTGTATTACACACCTTCCAAATCGTTTAGCTGGCCTGGAACATTTTATTTGGGAAGATTATTTGGGCGCCAAAACCTTTGTAATAAATGATGCGCACGCTGCAATTATGGCCGAAAGCAAGCTGGGCGTTTTGCAGGGCTGTAAAAATGCCGTTTTATTAACCCTGGGCACCGGCGTTGGTGGCGCCATATTGATCAATGGTGAACTGTACCAGGGATTAAACCAGATGGCAGGTCATTTTGGGCATACCACGTTAGATGCCTACGATAACGAACTAAGTATCCTGGGCATGCCGGGCAGCCTGGAATATGCACTTGGCAATTGCTCAGTTAAGCGCAGGTCGGGAGGGCGTTTTGAATCAACGCATGAAATAGTAAACGCTTATTTGGAAAATGACGTATTTGCCACCTGGCTTTGGCTTGACTCAGTAAGAAAACTTGCCATAGCCATAGCTTCGCTCGCAAATTCACTGTCGCCGGAAATGGTTGTATTGGCCGGCGGCATTACAAAAGCGGGCGATGCCTTATTTAAGCCTTTACAGGAGTTTCTGGATATATATGAGTTCAGGCCATACGGCGATAAAAAAACATCGGTTAAGCAGGCAAAATTCCGCGATCTGTCCGGGGCGATAGGTGCTGCGGTGTTTGCTGATAACAAAATTACAGGGCAAACGCATTGAAATAAATCAAAGAATGTTTGGAGTAAATAGTTGGAGCAAGGAGGCTCCAATGGAGCCGCAAATCCGGGATCATGTTATTCTATAAACAGGCAACTCCTAACGGAGTTATACTGGCTTTACAAAACGAGCTATTTGCTCCATCGGAGCAACCTGTTTATAGAAAAGAAAATAAAAAATTGCGGCTCCATCGGAGCCCCCTTTATACGATGAGGACTGTTTGGAGCTACATGGACAAAATTATTTTAATACGTCTTCCGTGAGTAAAATTAATTGATCATTAAAATGAGTTATACAAAAACATACCTGGAAAAATGCCAGGGACTAATTGAGGCTGTCTCAAAACAGGAAGAAAAAATGCTTGAAGCAGCTAATATTTTTGCTACGACGATATTAGCGGGCCGCATGGTGCATACGTTCGGCAGCGGGCACAGCAGGATAATGGTAGAGGAAATGTGGCCGCGGTATGGCTCATTTCCCGGCTTCAACCCGATAGTGGAACTGTCGCTCACTTTTCACAACCTGGTGGTAGGTGCAAACGGTCAGCGCCAGGCCATGTTTTTAGAAAATGTACCGGGCTTTGCACAGCAAATTTTAAGAAATTTCGATCTGTCCGAAGAAGATTCGGCGCTAATCATTTCTTCCTCCGGCTGTAATGTGGTACCGATAGAGATAGCTGAATTATTTCAGAAAGCAGGCATAAAAACCGTAGGCATCATCTCAAAAAAACACGCCGATGCAAGTACCAGCAAACGCAAGGATGGACGCAAGCTACAGGATTTCTGTGATATCATTTTAGATTCTGGCGCGCCGGTTGGTGATGCGATGATTACTATTGAAGGTTTGGAAATGCCTGTCTCGCCGGGATCGACGGTTGGGTCATGTATGATCATTAATTGCATCAAAGCCGAGCTGGCAAACCTGCTGACCAAAGCCGGGCATCCGCCAAAGGCGCTTGCGGCAGGAGCGGTAGTCGGCGCTGAACGGGCTGCGGAAATATTCGAGGCGGCTTATGACGAACACGCGCACAGGCTTTCGAGGTTGTATAAAAAGGTAGGCATTCCAAGCTATGTTTCGGAGCAAAATAAGTAATAGCCATGCATAAGAATTTACAGGCCCTCGGAAATACAGATATCTTAGTGATAGGGGCCGGCTCCTCCGGCTGCATGGCCGCGATAGCTGCGGCATCTTCAAAAAAATATAATGTGTTGCTGGTTGAACGCTACGGCTTTTTTGGCGGTACCTCCACCCAAATGCTGGATACTTTTTATGGCTTTTTTACTCCCGGGGAAACACCCGAAAAAATTGTAGGCGGCTTACCTGATCTGGTGGTAAATACATTAGACGCCCATGGCGAAATTTTCCTGCGCCCCAACACTTACGGGGCCGGTACGGGCGTCAACTATAATCCCGAAAGGCTTAAAAATGTATGGGATACCCTTTTGATGAAAGCAGGCGTAAATTTTCTGCTGCATACTACTTTGATCGATGTAAATCTGCAGCCAAACGGCGGCTATGAATGCATTTTTTGGAATAAATCAGGTTTTTGGAAGGTAGAAGCGCTGAGGGTAATAGATGCTTCCGGCGACGCCGATTTTTGTCATTTAGCAGGATTTGCTTACGAAATTGCCGGGGAGTTGGAGCCCGCGCAAAGCATGACCACCACTTTCCGCATGGCCAACGTGGATTTGGATGCATACGAAAAAGCAGGCGGCAAAAAGCTGCTGAAAGAAATTATGGCTAAAACCACCCACCCTTTGCCAAGAAAAGAAGGTTCGGCGCATCCGATGAATATCGAAAAATGTATTTCGACGGTTGCCGTAAAAGTAGCGGGGCTGAGCGCCCTAAAAGCAGATGAACTTACAAAGGCCGAAATTGAAGGAAGGCGGCAAGCCTTTATATTTGAAGAATTTTTTCAGCAGGAAGTGCCAGGATATCAACATGCTAAGATCATAGGATTGTCAAACCAAATAGGCGTGCGCGAAACAAGGCGGGTATATGGCGAGCATCGTTTAACAAAAGAAGAATGCATGGCGGCTAATGTGCCTGGTGATTCGGTTTTACTTTGCGGCGCGCCCATTGAAGACCATCGGGAAGGAAAAGGCAGTGAAACGGAAACCGTATGGCAGTATATACCCAACAGCGGCGTTTACGGCGTGCCATACGGCACATTAGTGCCAAAAGGCAGTCAAACCGTTTGGGTGGTGGGCAGGTGCTTTTCCGCCACACACGATGCCCACGCGTCCTGCCGCTCCATGGCCCAAACCATGGCTATGGGGCAGGCTGCAGGCTTGGCAGCCGTACAATCGCTGGTAAGGGATGAAGCCGCGAGCCAGGTTGATGTAAAAGTATTGCGGGAAAGTTTATATAAACAGGGGTGTATATTGGAAGCGCAGGGCAAAGCGGCCTTTACCGGTAAAAATGAATGGAAATTAAATTTTGCATGACATGGGTTTTTTCAGAAGTATAACGGGCGACATCCCTTCTGAACAGATGGGCATAACTTATTCACATGAACATATTGTGATTGAGGAGAGTTTCCCTACGCTTGGCAACCTGGATTTTTTATTAAATGACGTTGAGAAAATATCCTCGGAGCTGAGCGCGCTAAAAGTGCTTGGCTGTTCAACCATGGTGGACACCATGCCCGCCAATGCAGGCAGAAATGTGCTTAAATCAGTCGAAATCTCAAAACGAACAGGCATAAACATTATCATCCCGACAGGCATACACCTCGAAATATATTATCCCCCAAGTCATTGGCGGTACCATTATACAGAAGACCAGTTAACAAATTTGTTCATCCAGGATATTCGCGCAGGAATTGACAAATATGATTATAACGGGCCCATCATAGAACGTGCTCCTTATAAAGCAGGCTTAATAAAATTAGCTACAGGCGACGAACCTTTTACCAAACACCAGGAGAAAATTTTCCATGCAGTAGTAAATGCCCATCGTGAGACTGGGGCGCCTATTCTTACGCATACAAATAATGGCAAGCATGCTATCGCGCAAGCCGCACTATTTGAAAAATTAGGCGCGAACCTTAACCATATTATGTTGTCGCATGTCGACAAGAATAAAGATATACAGTATCATCATGCCCTAATGCAAACCGGCGTAAGTGTTGAGTACGACAGCGCTTTCCGATGGAAGGGAGCCGATGAAAACTGGACATATACCTTGTTAGAAAAACTGCTGCCCCTGTATCCCAACCAGATAACCGCTGGCATGGACGCAGCGAGAAATACTTACTGGAAGGCGTACGGCGGAAAGCCAGGGCTTGATTATTTACTTACCACATTCCCCGAAGAGCTGAACAAAAGAGGCTTAAAAGCTTACTTTAATAATATTTTTATACATAACCCTAAGCGGATTTTTGAGTTTGAGGTTTAACCTTCATTCATGCTTTTCTTGGTCCTGTTGTCGCATAGCTTTAACAATCGGGAAAGCAAAAAGTAAGGCAACTGCAATGTCCACTCCGACATTAAAGTAAACACGCAGATAAAATGAAAATATTGCTTCTATTATTAGCCAAAGAATAATGCCGTAAAGTAAAATCTTCAGTATTTCTTTGTCTTGTCTGCTAAATGCAAGTCTGCCAAGGAGAAAAAGTGTTGTACCCCAGCCAATCATAATAGCGCCATATAAGGCGCTTTCCCAGTCTAACAAAACTCCTTTGTTTACGGGCAGAATTTTAAGGCCTGCAAAACAATACAAAATTCCAAAAAGAACCAAAATAAGGGAAACGGTGGAAAACCAAATTCTCAATACATTTTTATCCATCATAAAACAGCTATTTTTTGACTGTTTATCGTGTGAAGCAAATAAGGATTAGTAATCGTTTCTTCCGCTACAATATCCACATCTTTTTTAAGAAGTTTTTGTAAAGCATAAATGAGTTGAAAGTAATTGTTGCCATAATCTGTATAACTAAGCTGCGGGTTAAACTTAACTATAAAATCCACATCACTGTCATCAGACATACTTCCGGTTGCAGCGCTGCCAAACAGGTAAGCTTTTATTACGCCATACTTCCGAATTAAATCTTTTATTTCCAGCAAGTTGGATTAGATTATGCTATTCATAATAGCAAATTTACAAATATTAGCGTTAATACAATGTTTTTTGATTGAGCGTATTGGATAATCAGATGGCTAAAAGCGTATCTTGTCACTATTTCCCATTCAAATTGTCACGATCACACCTTTTATCGAGATTTTTACCATGTATTTTGGTGGCATAATTATGAGGACCGGTTTAGTTTAACGGCGAAATAAAATATACAAACAATGAGAAAGCTTATTCTGAAAATGTCCGTTTCCGTTGACGGATTTGTTGGCGGGCCAAATGGCGAAATAGACTGGATATTTAGGAGCATGGATAAAAGTGCAGCCAAATGGACAGTCGGTGTAATTTGGCAGGCCGGTGTGCATATTATGGGAAGCCGCACCTTTCACGACATGGCGGCGTATTGGCCCTATTCAGACGAAATTTTCGCAGCCCCAATGAACGAGATACCAAAGGTGGTGTTCTCAAAAAACAGCTCCATCAAAAACTCCGGTGAAGAATTAACTACAAGGGCCTTCGAGGACGCAAGCAAAATCAATAAGCCGGAAGGGTTGAAAACCTCAACTCAAAACTTAGCAACCTGGACAAATGCCGCAGTGGCAGCCGGTGATCTGAAAGAGGAGATCATTCGACTGAAACAACAGCCCGGTAAAGATATCCTGGCACATGGCGGCGCAACGTTTGCGCAAAGCCTTGTCAGAACAGGGCTTATAGACGAATACCAGCTGCTGGTCCACCCGGTAGCGCTGGGTGCCGGCTTGCCGCTATTCTCCGCTTTACCTGAACCAATCGATTTAAAGCTTGTAAGTGCAACGATGTTTGGAAGCGGCGCGGTGGCCCATGTTTATCAGCCGCAGCCCCCTCTAAATCTCCCCCGGTAGGGGAGACTTTTTAAATCCGAAATCGAAAATCCGAAATCGAAAATCCGAAATCCGAAATTAGATTAGTCCTTAAAGGATATAATAAACTTGGCGCCTTCATTTAATTTGCTTTCAACAACTATCCGGCCGCCTAAACTTACAACATGATTATACACAAGGTAGAGCCCTATACCTTTACTATCGGAATGGTTATGAAATTTCTGGTTGAGTCCAAATATTTTGTCTTTTACTTTATCCATGTCAAAACCCTGGCCTTCATCGGCAAAAATTAATTGTTTAACGCCGTTTTCGTACCTTGTGTAAATTGAAATTACCGGCGAACTATCAGGCTTGGCGTATTTGATAGAATTGGTGATGAGGTTAAGGAATATACTTTCGAGGTAGGCGTTATTAAATTTAACTGTTGAAAATTCGGAAAAACCGAAACTAATATTAGCTTTTGAGTTTTGTATCAATGATCTTAAAGAATACATCACCGAATTAAGGCTCTTATTGAGATACAGCTCTTCCGTATAAATGTTTAAAACGTTTTTCTGGCTTAAAGCATCCACATAATTATTTAGGGTGTCCTTTAAGCTTTCGGTCGCCGATTTCAGCATATCAATAAATTCAAGGGTTTCTTCATCCTGAATTTTAGAGGTGTCCAGAAGATTAAAAATGGATAGCAAATTACTAACCGGTAACCGCAGATCATGTGAGGTTGAATAAGTCAATTGCTTCAGATCGTTATTGATCTTTGTGAGGTTGGTAATCAGCGTGTTCCTGTCTTCTTCAATCTTCTTTTTATGAGTGATATTTTTGGCAATGGCAAATACTACCTGTTCACTCTTTATAGGCATCGAGGTCCATGCAAGCCATACGATCTCACCGCTTTTGGTTACATACCTGTTCTCGAAGTTGTGCATTGCGTTGTCTTTTATAATATTTCTGCGTTTCTTTGAGGTTATGTCTCTGTCATCCGGATGAACAAATGAGTCTATTGGCTTTGAAAACAATTCTTCGTTGGTATAACCCAATGTTTTTGAAACGGTAGGGTTTATCTTTTTAAAATAGCCATCATAACCTGCTACGCATAACAGATCAGGGGATAGTTCGAAAAAAAGCTCTAAATTGAAAGTATCGGTTGAACGTATATTGGGGGCTGTATCAGTAGTCGTCATCCTTTTTTATATACTATTTCCCTGCGGAATTTAGCAAGAAAGCCAAAACATTAATACGGTAGTTAATTGAATTTGTTGTGTTAACAATGCGTTATATTTGGGCTAAACGTTAAAATATTATTTTGCCGGCAGCCGTTACCAACGAGGCTATCCTTACAGCATCAAAAATGCGTTCTTCGGTTGTGCCAAGCTTGATGAGAGAATCTTCATGGGAATTTACACACATCTCACAACCATTAACTGCAGAAATCGCCAGGCTCATCAGTTCGAAGAATTCTTTTCCGGTTACCGGCTTCATCATTAACTGCATACGTATGCGGGCGGGTATTTGTCCATATTTTTCCTTTTGCGTAAAATGGCGGAAACGGTAAAATACATTGTTCGATGCCAATAACGATGCACAACCGGCCGCTTCCCCGGTTTCTTCAGTCGTTGCACCCTGCTCTTCGGCGTAGCGGGTATAAAATGCAGTTAATAAGGTGTTGTTATTGTTAACAGCAATCGAAAGTCCTATCAACGCGCACTCCCTGGCATTAAGATGTTCGGAGGTAAGCGTGCTGCTCAGGTTAAGTTTCATGTCCCTCAAATACCGGGATTCTCCTTTTTCAAGCAGCGTAAGGCTATTTGTGCGATAAGCTGTATCAATATAAAGGCTCTGCAGTATTTCATTTACTACTTCAGTTGACTCGTTCATTGTTTCAGAATTTTATGAAAAAAAATCCCCGCATTATAACAACACGGGGATTCAATGGTGTGCTTAATTAAACAGTGATAGTTTCTTCGCCTTTAACCCAGTTACATGGACAAAGCTCGTCAGTCTGTAAACCATCAAGCACACGTAAAACCTCTTTTACGTTACGGCCTACGCTAAGGTCGTTTACTGATACCCAGCGGATAATACCCGTTGGATCGATAATAAAAGTAGCGCGGTAAGCTATTTTTTCTGTCGGTTCCAAAATACCCAGTTCTTCGGCTAATGATTTTGAAGTATCGGCAAGCATCGGGAATTTCAGGTCGCGCAAGTCATCATGGTTTCTTCTCCAGGCTGCATGTACAAATTCCGAGTCGGTCGAGGCGCCGATCAGGCGGGTATCGCGGTCGCGGAACTCACCGTAGTTTTTGTTGAATTCGGCTATCTCTGTGGGGCATACAAAAGTAAAATCTTTTGGCCACCAGAATATCACGGCCCAAACGTTGTCATCATTTACAAGGAACTCAGAAGTGATAGTTTCAAACTCTTTTCCCTTTTCAATACTTACAACCGCAGTTTTAGAAAATTGTGGAAATTTTTGACCTATAGTTAGCATATTTTTAATTTTTATATTTATTTATTGCAAATATACCATTTTGCTTTGGTCGTTTTTATATAAAGAATTGATGTGCTATAGGGAATTTCTATAATGTCCGTATTTTGTAATCAATTTTACCAATATCATAAAAGCCGCAGCTAAAAAGCGAAAAGTAATTAGATGTTTGGAAAAAGGAGCCAATAGAATTGCAAAAAACAAAAATGCATTATACAAAACCAAGGCTCAAAACAAGCTAATTCATTTGAATGACTTGGCGTATATTTGGCAGATCGGGCTACAATACTCGGCAGCCTGATAAAAATTTATGAACCGAAGGCATTTTGTAAAGCTCTCCTCCAGCACCATGACGGCCCTATTATTTGGCAGGCTCACTCATGCCGCAGGCAATGATCATTTAATAACCATGCCTGATGAGGTTTGGGCACAATCGGGCGCTGAATGGTTTCTTTTAAATCGGTCCGGCGGTTCGTTGTTTATTTTTAAGGACATTGAAGTTAGCATGAAAACAAATGGCAACGCTGTTGGGGTATATGTGCAATCGCCAAAAACGGCTTTAACCGGGCTGCGTTTAAAATGGAAATACCAGGCTAAACCAACAACAAAAGCATTAGGCGATAGTTGGGAACGCACCTATGGTGATGCAGGCTGGAAAAGCCATGATAGTGGTGTTAAAAACGCATGGTATTTATTGCTGCATGATGATAAACAAACCGTCTGCTTCGGTGTAAAAACCGGCTGTAATGCAATTTGCTCGTGGGTAATTAATACGAATAGCCTTGAACTAACACTCGATACACATTCGGGAGGTGTTGGAGTTGAACTGGGTGACCGTAAGCTGCTCGCCGCAGATATTGTAACTACCGAAAGTACAGCAATAGAAACACCATTTTTAACCGCGCGGCGATTTTGTAAAATGATGTGCGAAAAGCCGCGTTTGCCAAAACAACCTGTGTATGGTATAAACGACTGGTACTATGCCTATGGCAATAATTCAGCCAAACTGATTAAAGAACAAACCGCTTTGATGGCTGGTTTGGTAACAGACGCTGATAACCGCCCGTTTTCGGTAATTGACGCCGGCTGGGCGGTTTATTCACCGCTGCTTCCCGGCGATGGCGGCTGGGCGGATGATTTTTCGAGACCTAACGACAAATTTAAGGATATGCACCTGGTGGCCGGAGATATTGTAAAACTCGGCATGCGCCCCGGATTATGGACCCGCCCGTTATGCGCTAAACATAATGACAGCCCTAATTTACTGCTCCCTGAAATTGCAGGCAGGGATGATCCTAGAAACCCGGTCCTTGATCCTACCATAGCTGAAAATATTGAAAAAATAAAAAACAATATTGCCATATATAAACAATGGGGGTATGAAATGGTAAAGCATGATTACACTACCTATGACATTACCGGTAAATGGGGCTTTGATATGAAGGAAAGTATAACCGAGCCTGGCTGGAGCTTTAATGATAAAAGCAAAACAACCGCCGAAGTTATAAATCATTTATATTGCTCCATTCGCGAGGCGGCGGGAAATATGTACATCATTGGCTGCAATACGATGAGTCACCTGTCAGCCGGTGTTTTTGAGCTAAACCGCATCGGCGATGATACGAGTGGCAAAGAATGGGCCCGGACGCGCAAAATGGGAGTAAATACCCTTGGCTTCAGGATGCTGCAGCATAATACCTTTTATGCCGCCGATGGTGATTGCGTTGGTTTAACAAATAAAGTACCCTGGGGTAAGAACAAACAATGGATGCAGTTATTAGCTGAAAGCAGTGCGCCGTTATTCATTTCGGCCCAGCCAGATGCTTTGGGAACCGACCAAAAAACTTTCATTAAACACTGTTTTGCGAAAGCCGCAAAAATTCAGCCTGTAGGTGAGCCTTTGGATTGGTTAACTAATCCTTTGCCTGCCAAATGGAGATTAAATGGCAGGGTGGTTGATTTTGATTGGGGGTGATGAAAAAATTTAGCTATTGACAGGTACTGACTTACCTCAATATTGATCAGGATGTTATTTCTTCTTGGGGCTTTTTGCCAGCATACGTATATAATTAACCAGTTCCCATCGCTGGTTTTCAGAAAGTATATTTTTGAAACCCGGCATTGGGCTCCTGCCTGTGGAAAGCTTCCAAAAAAGTGAACCGTCTGTTTCGCTCTGCACTGCGGCTGACGTGTAGTTGGCAGGCTTGGGGTTAAGCGCCGCAGCGGCCGGGGGAGCAATCAGCTACATATAATGTCTTGGCTATAGCAATGGTGCTTTTATTGCCTGCCAGTGGATTCTTAACGTATTCCGCCGTTTTGGGAGCAACCCATGGCTTATATTGAGCGGACGCCCCGGAAAAAAATAAATTAAATATCAGCAGGCAGGCGATAAAGATCAGGTCTTTTAAGCTGAAAACGTACGGGTTGTTGCATAGTTTAGCTTTCATAATAACTAATATTTTCCTGATAATGTAAAATTAATGTCAGCTCCGGGCTTACAACGTCATTAACGAACCCCAGGCTTGTGGATGAATTATCTCTCGCGGTTCATCCAATTTTACCCGGAGGCGGCAAGCCTTTGTTCAGCAGCATCAAAAACCGCATTCATTTAACGCTTGCCGATTCAAAAACATATGCTACCGGTTTGGTTTCATTGAACTACATTTTGCAAAACGAGGCAAATAATTAAGCCCCTGGCTGGCATTATTGTAAACTTCAAAGCATTAATTTACCTATAAAACCAGACCAAAGGCTAATCATTCAACCAACCAATCAAACGCTATTGCTGTAAAAACGCGACGATCTTTTCCCTTTCCTTTGCCGTAAGCTGCGCCCTTGTTTGCATATGCATACCAACAGTTACCCACTGTTCATGCGAAAATGTGGAAGGCGAAGGTGTGTTATGGCACCTCTGGCAATTCTCGGCCCAAAGCTGGGCCCCGCTTTTTGCGGCAACCATTTTGCTTTCCATGCAACTATTAAATATCACCGCTATAAGGATACCCAGTGCCCCTATCGCTACCCAGGTTGTCTTTTTAATTGTAGTAGTTTTCATATCATTAATTTCTTAAAATTCAATTGCAAATTGAAGATAAATATTACTCATATCGGTAACTCCTGCAGCCCCGCCGGCTGAAACATTTGAGGTACTGAGGGAATGTGAGTTACCATAAGTTAGTTTAACAACCGTCCTCCAGCTCAGCCAATAATCCAGGCCTATATTATTTTCGTGATAATTTTGCCCCCAGGTTGAATTACCCGGCGTAGTATTAGTCACATACCGGTAAGCCAGCTCAAGATTCTTTAAGAACTTATTATCTAATCCAACCGGCCTTACCGAAATTTGCGCGAAGCCTGAAGTGGTATTATTATTAAAAGTATAAGTCGACGTAGTGTCAGTTGGATTAACATAATTCTGCCGGTTAACGTTCATCCAATTAAATTGCCCTTTAATATTAACCAGCAAGGGATTAAACAGATGCACATAACTCAGGTCGGCAGCATACATGGTAGTATTTGCATTGTCAAAATTTGAACCGATGTCGGCAACACCGCCATGCAAGGCCGACACACCGATCTCAAGTGATGAATTAGACAAGGGGAGCAGTGCAACCCTTCCGGTAAGGGTTTTATTATTATTATTATCAATCACACCTGCACCCTGCAATTCGCCATCGGGCAAAAGCTGTAATCCGTTGGTAAGGCTTACATCATAACTCCATTTCATGTCTCCTAATGGAAAGCCGCCGCTTACGCCTACGCCAAAATCGCTCCCGGGCAAGTCAAACCCAGCTGGATCTTCGGCAACCTTATCTATCCATCCCGCTGCCAAACGTTTAGCGTA
Source organism: Mucilaginibacter sp. (assembly GCA_036758125.1). GTDB lineage: Bacteria > Bacteroidota > Bacteroidia > Sphingobacteriales > Sphingobacteriaceae > Mucilaginibacter. The sequence continues at coordinate 235,643 of DAIOXE010000001.1, read as the reverse complement.
AATGCCAAAGGGCAGGACAAAATAGCCGCCATGAATAACTAAACCCGGCGCGGCAAAATAAGATACGTTTGCCCAGTTTACGCCCAATTGGGTGCCGTCAAAAGATGGTTCAAATTCAACCAAGAATTTTGTATCATGTCTCCACAAAAACATTGGGCTAAGCTCAAAACGGTCTGCATCAGCCAAACTGTTTGTTTTGATTATTTGGGACGCTCCATTTGGCAGTGTAAAAGTAGTTTTGCTGCTAACAAAGCCGAAAGTTGCCAATCCCGCCACCATTAAATGGCTTTCGCCGGGTTTTTGATCGGCAGCTTGCTGTTCAAGCGCAGCCACCCTGTCTAAAAGAGTTGAATCGGTTACCGTCTGTTGTGCCGCGGCGGTATTCACAATTAACAAGCACGTGAGGGCAAGGGCCGCTTCTAACATTAACATTTTTAATGTTTTCATAATTTTTGGGTTAATTAATCTATAATCTAAATTTATCAGGGAACTATTTGCTTTTTGCTAACACGCCTGTATTTTTTCGCAGCGTCCGAATATAATTGACCAATTCCCATCTTTGCTGATCAGACAATATCTTTTTATAGCTCGGCATTGGGTTTCTTCCTTCAGAAAGTTTCCAAAAGAGAGAACCATCCGTTTCAGCCTGCACGGCAGTTGATGTATGATCTGCAGGCTTAGGTACCAATGCCTGTGCGGCGGGACCATCACCTTTGCCCTTGTTTCCATGGCATGGAGCGCAATTGGTCATGTACAATGTTTTGGCGTCAGCCAATACGCTGCTATTTCCGGCAAGCGGGTTCTTCACGGTTTCGGCCGGTTTAGGTGTAACCCAAGGTTTGTGTTGTGCGAAAGACCTGGAAGAAACCAAGTTAAATACCAGGAAGGCGGCCATAATTGGCAGGCCCTTTAAATTAAATTTTTTCATGGCGAAATATTGCTTAGTTTTCATTTTGATTAATAGTTTATTTCAACGATGTAAAACTATGCTAAATAAATGGCTTATAAATGACAGAAATTATTGTAAAACGTGATCTGAATCACATTTTCTACCTTTTTAGGGAACTATAATCGCATTGTAAATTGGGGAATATGAACAGCCAGCGGATGTGGACAAGCTTTTAATGTCAATGATCACTTTTTCGCCTTGTTATTTTTTCAATAAGTGAGCTGAAACATTGTTATAGCGATGAAAAAAAATGAGATTATTGGCAGAAATACCGGAGAAATTAAAAAATGCGCATTGGTTAGCAAGAGATATGAAAAGAAACCCGCCTAATTTTGTTTTTATTGTTTACCCGGTTGTTTCATATCAATTCGTTTAGGATCAACAATTTCAATCGCTGGCTATCCCATTATTGCAAAATCGTTATCAGAATTAAGGAAGATAACAAAAACTACAATTTACTGGAAATAATGTTTTGGAAATACAAATAGAATTCACGCCGGTTAATGCATGCCAATCTCTTGCCTGTAAGTTTTTATGGCCCTAACTATCGAATGAGCGATTTCATCCTGACCGGTTTTTGAGTTTAAGTATTTTTCTTCGCGGGGATTATTAATGTAGCCTGTTTCAACTAAGACGGCCGGCATTGCGCTGTGGGCCAAAACTAAAACCCCCTGCTCTTTAATCCCCAGGCTTTTACGGCCGTCATTATCTATAAACCTCCGATTAAGTATCCCGGCAAACAGGATACTTTGTTTTCGGTATTTTTGCATAAAGGTATTTAATGCTATAAGCGCCGTGGGGTCTTTTTCATCATACCCGGCATAATTTTTTTTATAGTCTTTTTCAATATAGATGGAGGCGTTTTCCCTCAGCGCTTCCATTTGTTCTTCCCTGCGGTGAAAGCCATAAACTAAAAGCATTACGCCCTTTTCTTTAACTGTTCCAACGGGCGATGAATTACAATGGATAGAAATAAACAGGTTCGCATCGTTTTCATTCGCAATTTCCGACCGCCGTTTTAATCCGACAAATCTATCAGTGCTACGGGTCATCACCACATTTATCCCCGGCATATCGTTCTTTATCAGCCGCTGCACTTTTTTTGCTATTGCCAATGCCACATTCTTTTCAAATGAATAAGCGCCGTGGGCTCCCGGGTCTTTACCTCCGTGGCCCGCATCGATAACCACAGTTTTAAATTTAAATGTACGTTTTGGCAAGCCGGCCGTCACGGTACAGCTTATAAATATGAAATATAAAAGCAGCGTATAATTTTTTATCATCAAAACAGAAACGGATTAATTAAATAATTTTGTTTTGATCTATTTTTTTGCTGCGGCTTTACTGCATTTGGGGCATAGCCCGGTGGCATATAAGGTAAAGCCTTCGGGTTTAAACCCGGCGGGCAGGTCTATGTGAGGTAAATCCAGATCATCCAGGCAATATACATTTTTGCATGACGTACAATTAAAATGCAGGTGCTCGTCATGATGATGATTTTCTCCGCAATCCGACGAACACATCGCGTAATTTGCAGTACCATTTAAATCAAATACCTTATGAATAATGCCTTTTTCTTCAAAAGCATTAAGTATCCGGTATAAGGTAACGCGGTCAATATCGTCCATTACACTTTCCAGGTCGGGTTGTGAGGTAGCCACGTTTTTTGCCGATAACATGGACAGTACCTTTAGGCGCTGCCCTGTTTTTTTTAAATGATGCCTTTCAAGCAGTATTTCAAAATTATTGTCAGCCAATTGTGTCATTGAAGCTAAATTTTTTATTAGTGCAAAGTTAACGCCGGATTTCGGATTTTTCGCATTTGTTTATTTTTTTAAAGGTGCTCAAGAGGGCTTCGCCGTTTCGGATATTGGATTTCGGATTTATTTGTTGAAAGGTTGGAATGTTGCAAAGCTGGAATGTTGCCGAACTTCTGAAAATCCGAAATCGAAATTCCGAAATCCGCAATTATCCAAAATCATTCGTATCTCAAAGCTTCAACGGGATCAAGGCGGGCAGCTTTTTTAGCGGGATAAAATCCGGATATTAAGCCAATAAAAGTACATAGCAATATTGCAAAAAACAGCCATAACCATGGGGCAACAAATGAACCGCTGATGCCCACGGCTATAAGGTTGCCAACTGCCATCCCCAGTATAATTCCGGCTATACCGCCTATCATGCATATTACAATAGCTTCTATTAAAAATTGTTTGCGTATAACCGATGGAGTTGCCCCGAGGGCTTTGCGCAAGCCAATTTCACGGGTGCGTTCGGTAACCGAGACCAGCATAATATTCATTAGTCCTATTGCGGCTCCAATAAGAGTAATTATGCCTATCGCAAATCCTGCAATTGTCATTCCCGATAACTGCCCGGATAACTCCTTTTGAATGGAATCACTTCTCTCTATCTCAAAATTATCAATGTTAGCCACATTCAGATCACGAATATTTCTGAAAAGGGATGTTGCTTCGCCAATGGTGGCATCCAATGCCGCAGGATTATTCACCATAACAGTAATTGAAAACGACGGGTTTGACGTTGAAACGATCTGTTTAGCCTTCAGCACGGGGATCACGCAGAATTTATCGCCCCCAAAACCCATGCTTGAGCCTTTTGAGGCGAATACGCCAATTACCCTGAACTTATTATCCCCAATAAAAATTGATTTATTAATCGGGTCATCATCGTTAAAAAGACGCGTTTTTATCTCGTTGCCAATTATTACCACACCTTCGCCATGCTCCAGTTCCGAAGCTGAAAAATTACGGCCAAATGCTAACTTGTACCCGCTTGTAACCAGGTAGTCTTCATTGGTGCCTTCAACAGAAAGATTGGGATTTGTTTTCTTGCTGCCGTATTTAGCAACAGCAGTGCCTGATACTTGCAAATTTATGGAGGTTAATACGGGAAATGTGAATTTCTTTTTAAACCTGTCGGCCTGATCATAGCGGATAGAAGGATAAACTTTCCGGTGTCCGCCATTACCAAAATTTAATCCTTCGCCCCGGTTTTGGATGGTAAATGAGTTGGCCCCCAAACCTGCAAAAGCGTCATTAGTAAATTGTTTAACACCTTCAATAGCTGTTAAAATGCCTACCAGCGCCATAATACCAATAGCGATAATTAATGAAGTTAGCGATGTACGCAACCGGTTGCCGGCGATAGACTGTAAGGCTATAGAAATATTTTCTCTGTAAGTCGTCTTTACGGGCATGGATTAAAATTAACAGAAGCTTGGTGATAAGACTATAATGCACCCGGCTTTGTTACAGATTGGCAGAGTTAATTGTTTTTGTGATTAGAGGTTGGAGAGGTTAGTTGGGAAGCTGAGATTAGAGGCCAGTTGGAAATGTCATTCTAATCTCTGTTCTCCGATCTCTAATCTCTTTAACAACTATACCGAAAACGATGTCCCGCAGCCACAAGTACTGGCGGCATTAGGGTTGTTAAAAGTGAAACCGCGTGCGTTTAAACCATCCTGGAAGTTTATCTGCATACCCATAAGGTACAAGCCATGTGCTTTATGCATATAAACCTTTATCCCATCAATCAAATACTCCTGGTCGCCTTCTTTTTTCTGGTCAAAACCTAAAACATAGTTCATCCCCGAACAGCCGCCGCCTTCAACGCCCACGCGCAGGCCGAAATCATCGGCAAGCTCTTGCTGGTCCTTTAATTTTTTCAGTTCTTTCACAGCGTCATCTGTAAAGGTTACGGGTGAGGGCACAGTTTCAACAGCAGTATTCATCTTATTTTTAATTAACTACACAAATATAAGGTAAAATGCGGATTTTTGTTGCAGCCTGTTTATTTATGACCTCAATTTAACATTCAGCAAAATGAATTTTTTACCTTATTTATTAGATATACTAAAATACACTATCGCTGGCCTTGGTATTGTGTGGATAGCATTCTACCTTATAAAACCGTACCTGGAAAGGGACGAAAAGATACAATTGCTTGAATTGAGGAAGACAGTCACTAACCAAACCCTGCCACTGCGGTTACAGGCTTATGAGCGGCTGGTTTTATTTATTGAGCGTGTTAACCCTGCCAATATGCTTGTCCGGATGAACGCCACATCATATAGCGCACATAATTTGTATAGCCTTATCGTTGAGGATATTCGCAGCGAGTTTCAGCATAATATCACGCAGCAAATTTATGTAAGCAGCAGAGCATGGGCCGTTGTAAAACATGTTAAAGAAGATACGCTGGGCATTATAAACAATGCCCTGAGGTCATTACCCGAAACTGCTACGGGGCTTGACCTTAGTAAAACTATCTTAGGGCATTTGAGCCAGCTGGAGGATAATCCTTATGAAATTGGCGCCAATATGCTCAGGAAAGATTTGCAGGAATTATTTTGATTTGAAAATGTGTTGATTTGAAAATTTGAAAATTAGTTTTTAGTCATTTTCAAATTGACGCATTTTCAAATTTTCAAATAAAATTATTATGCCCGGAAAGAAATTTATAACCACCTCTGGTATTGAGATCAAAAAGGTTTACACCGGCCCGTCTTCTATGAATGAATTGCCGGGAGAGTTTCCGTTTACCCGCGGCATACAAAAAGATATGTACCGGGGAAAACCCTGGACGATGCGGCAGTACGCAGGGTTTTCAACTGCGGAAGAATCAAATAAACGTTATCATTACCTGCTTAGCCATGGCACAATGGGTCTCTCTGTAGCATTTGACCTGCCTACGCAAATGGGCTATGATTCCGACCATGAGCTTGCCGAAGGCGAGGTTGGCAAAGCAGGCGTGGCCATAGATTCTTTACAGGACATTGAAATATTGTTTGATGGCATTGAGCTTAAAACCATCACCACTTCAATGACAATTAATGCCACCGCCGCTATACTGCTGGCCATGTACATAGCCCTTGCCAAAAAACAGGGCGCTGATCTTAAACAGCTGTCCGGCACCGTCCAGAACGATATATTAAAGGAGTATGCCGCGCGCGGTACTTATATATACCCGCCGGCCGCTTCCATGCGGCTGATAACTGATGTGTTTGAATATTGCATCAAAGAAGTACCGAAATGGAACACCATATCCATTTCAGGCTATCATATCCGCGAAGCGGGATCAACCGCCGTACAGGAGCTGGCTTTTACGCTGGCAAACGGCAAGGCCTATCTGAAAGCGGCAATAGATAAAGGACTGGATATAAACATTTTTGCAAAAAGACTGTCCTTCTTTTTTAATTGCCATAATAATTTTTTTGAAGAGATAGCCAAATTCAGAGCGGCGAGGCGCATGTGGGCATATATTACAAAAGATTTAGGAGCGACGGACCCCGGCGCGCAAAAGCTGCGTTTTCATACCCAAACCGGTGGATCGACCTTAACTGCCCAGCAACCCATGAATAATATAGTAAGGGTAAGCAACCAGGCTTTGGCTGCGGTGCTGGGCGGCACACAATCGTTGCATACTAACGGTTACGACGAAGCCATCTCTTTACCAACCGAAGCTGCCGCCAAAATTGCTTTGCGCACCCAGCAGATCATCGCCTTTGAAAGCGGTGTAACAGATACCGTGGATCCTTTGGCGGGGTCTTATTTTATAGAAGCATTAACTGATGAACTTGAAAAAGCTGCCCATGAATATATCGATAAAATTGACGCCATGGGCGGCTCGGTAAAAGCCATTGAACAGGATTACATACAGCAGGAAATAGCACGTTCGGCGTATCAATACCAAAATGAAATTGAGAGCGGCGAAAGGGCAATAGTCGGCGTAAACCGCTTTACAGAACATGAAGAACCCGCAATAAATGTTTTCCGCGTTGACGATTCCATTCGAAAAAAACAGGCTGAGAAAATTGCGGCGCTGAAAATCACACGGGATAACCAGGCGGTTAATAACTCTCTCCGGCGAATGACAGATGTGGCTAAAGGAACACAAAACCTGATGCCTTTTATATTGAGCGCGGTTGAAAATTATGCCACCTTGGGTGAAATTGCAGGCGCTTTACGCGATGTTTTTGGCGAGTACTGACAGCAAAAAGGAGTTCTTGAATCCTAAAATAATTCGTTCGCCTTAACTATGGAGAGAAAATGACATTGGTTTGAATAACAAATCCGGGCCTGTTGGAATAAAAATACATAAATAATTAAAAAAATATCGATATAATTAAAAATGGCAAAAGTAGCAGATTTTATATTGCGCAATATAACATTCTCTCTGAAATATACACTATAAACTCCTTTATTATTACATAAATTTATTTCATCAAAAAGTTAAAATTTTATTTTTTTATCCGCTTTTTTTTAGAATATTCGATGTTCCGTAGCAGCTCCAAATATGTTTCGCTGGGAGGCTGGAAATCACTATTTTAAAAAAAATTATATGGAAAAAACTTGCACTAATGTTTGGAATAGCTGCCTTCAGGTCATAAAAGACAACATCCCGGCACAAAGCTTTAAGACTTGGTTCGAACCAATCAAAGCTTTACGAATGGAAGGAAGCGTATTAACCATCCAGGTGCCGAGTTTATTTTTTTATGAGTGGCTTGAGGAACACTACGTTGGTTTACTTCGGAAAACCATCAAAAAACAATTAGGCGACGACGGGCGTTTGGAATATAACATAGTTGTTGAACAATCATCGTCCAGCAAGCCATATACCACCAATATACCATCAAACGGGAACGGTGCGGAAGCAAAAAATCAGTCTATGCCAATACCAATTTCTATCCATAAAGACATAAAAAACCCTTTTGTAATACCGGGATTAAAAAAGCTGAATGTTGATCCGCAGCTTAACCGGAATTATACCTTCAGTAACTTTGTTGAAGGCGATTGCAACCGTTTGGCCCGTTCGGCCGGATATGCGGTAGCGGCGAAACCCGGCGGCACTTCTTTTAATCCTTTAATGATATATGGCGGCGTAGGCTTGGGCAAAACCCATCTGGCGCAGGCAATCGGTAACGAAATAAAGCAAACCCTGCCCGATAAACTGGTATTGTATGTATCCTGCGAGAAATTTACACAACAGTTTGTTGATGCGCTGAAACACAATAACATTAATGACTTCGTGAATTTTTACCAGGCCATTGATGTGCTTATTATGGACGACGTGCATAATTTTGCCGGTAAGGAAAAAACCCAGGATTTCTTTTTTCATATTTTTAACCACCTGCACCAATCCGGTAAACAGGTAATTATTACCTCGGATAAAGCGCCAAAAGATTTGGCTGGTTTGGAAGAACGCCTGTTATCAAGGTTTAAATGGGGCCTTTCGGCTGATCTGCAAATACCCGACCTGGAAACCCGCATGGCCATCCTTAAAAACAAAACCTACCAGGATGGGATCGAACTATCAAACGATGTGATTGAATACGTTGCCCATAACATTGACAACAATGTGCGTGAACTTGAGGGCGCAATGGTTTCCCTGCTGGCGCAATCAACGTTGAACCGGAAGGAGATCGATCTTAACCTCGCGAAGCAGATGTTAAAGAATTTTGTAAAAAATTCGTCCAAAGAGATTTCTATGGAATATATCCAGAACCTGGTTTGCGAATATTTCGAGGTGCCGATCGAAATGGTGAAATCACAAACTCGTAAACGCGAGATTGTACAAGCCAGGCAAATATCCATGTACCTTGCCAAGGCGCATACCAAAAGTTCCCTGAAATCAATCGGCCATTTCTTTGGCGGCCGCGACCACTCAACTGTGATCTATGCCTGCCAGACTGTTGAAGACCTGATTGATACCGATAAGAAATTTAAAGGCTATGTAGCCGATATACAAAAGAAGCTAAAGATGTCGTAACTGATCTTATAATAAAATTAATTGGGCCTTGCATTTTTGTGCAGGGCTTTTTTATATATTTAACGTAAGTTCTATATGGGCTTGTCGCGCCTCACCCCGGCCCTCTCCAAAGGAGAGGGCGTTAAAAAAGGTACCAAATTAACTGCCTCGTTCTTTAAAGTCCTCTCCTTTGGAGAGGATTTAGGTGAGGCGACGAATGTATTGATAAAAAGATGATTGATTTGGGTAGGAAAGTCATATCACACTCGCTTTAATTTTCAAATTGCATGCTAAAGATCAGTCTTGTTCAATTTACGCCGTTATGGGTAACCCCACCTATAACTTGCAGCAGATAGCCAGCCTGATGCAGGGTGTGGAAACCGATATTATCGTACTGCCCGAACTTTGCACCACGGGTTATTCCTTTTTATCAAGGAAAGAAGCGCTTGACGCTGCCGAAGACCAGCACGGAAAAAGCGTTGCCTTTTTTAAGCAATTGGCCGAAGACCATCAAGCCATGGTGATCGCCGGTATTACCTGGAAAAGCGGGAATAAGGTTTACAATGCTGCCTTGATTGCCTTGCCCGGTGGAGGATTGAAAGTTTATCACAAAACCCATTTGTTTTTTCGTGAAAAGCAATGTTTTGATGATGGGGATTCCGGTTTTTTTGTTGTGCAGCATCCTTTTAAAGATTGTAAGGTCGGCATTATGATCTGTAACGACTGGCGCTACCCGGAAGCAGCCCGAAGCCTTGCTTTGCTTGGCGCCGATTTGATTGCCTGCCCCTCAAACCTGGTATCGGATGTTTGGCGGATAGGTATTCCGGCAAGAGCTTTGGAAAATAAGGTTTATGTGGCAGTGGTCAATCGCTGCGGAACCGAAATCCGCGAACTTGAAGACGGCAGCAAACAATCCCTAACCTTTACCGGCGGCTCCGTGCTTTACAACTATACCGGCGAACCGATTGAGCAGGCAGATAAAACAGAACAACGCGTGATTACGATAGAGATTGACCCATCGCTTACCAGGGATAAATCTTTCAACGAGTTTAATGATTTGCTAAGGGATAGAAGGCCGGGGTTGTATATTGGGTAAATGATGCTGGTGCCAATGTTGGTTTTGTCCCGCCAATGTTGGTGTTGTCACCAACTATCCTGGCGTCTCTTTCTGCCTGGCAAATCACCGCCAAAGCTTAATAATTTCAAGATTATGACGGGCTAAATGCGTTTAGGCCGTCATAATTTTTGCGTTTTGCCAACCTAAACGGGTTTAGCCCGTCATAATGTTTCTGTTTTGCCAGCCTAAACGCGTTTAGCCCGTCATAATTTTTGCGTTTTGCCAACCTAAACGGATTTAGCGCGTCATAAAAAAACCGGGTGTAAATATAATAAATAGTTGTATATCAGACAAATATACTAAAAATTTCAAGGAACGTCAAAAAAATTGACTGAAAAACCCGCCGAAGCGGCTTATTTCAGTGTTCTGCTATGTAGAATTAATAGAGTTGAGAGTTAATCAAATATAGTGAATTTTGAGTGGATAAGCAAGGGAGATATGCAAAATCACGGTACTTGCGGCGACGGCAAGGCATAGATATTCTGACCCGAAATCAATAATTAATAAATTCTTCACCAGTGTTAGCGTTGTCGCCAACTTTTAATAGTAATTCATCTCAAGTTACAAATTTGAGCGGGTGATATCGTAATAACTTAATGCAAGTTATTACCAGCGGCTCCCAGTTGAACTTCCCCGGTTACTGAACAGGTTGTATAATAACAAAATAACAGCTATAACAATGATGATGTGTATGGCATCACCCCCAATGTGGAAGGCAAAGCCTCCAAGCAGCCAACTGATTACCAGTATAACCACTATAATGTAAATTAAACTTCTCATAGTAGTACAACTTGAACGGGCCGGGAATGTTTCGATTTGTTTTGGGGTATCCCGGGGAAATGTTTGGTTGTCACCGGCATCCTCCGGGTTGTTTTAATTGAGAAAATTTAGTAGGTAAAATCTATATAATAAGATGTCTGTATTTGCGGCTGACAATACAACTGGGCGCACAGGTTAAATTTTGTGCCAAATTTTGGATATGATTGCGGAAGATGTTATTAGATAACAATTGAATTCGATTATTTTAATTTATTGAGACATCGATTTGGCCAGTAATGAAATTGAATAAAAAAATGCCGGATTTCTGCAACACACGCCTACTCTCTCCGCAGTAGTCACATCAGGCCCTTATTTAAACTTAACTGCAGCTTCTTTCGGACTTCCGGACTTTACTGACTTTCGGACTAATCTCCAATCTCTAACCTCTAATCTCCAGGGCAAACGCATTAAAATTGTGTAAAGTCCAATTAGGAGGCGCCTTCGGAGCCCCGCCAGGCTGTTCACATCATTTTCTATAAACACGTGACTCCGCTGGAGTCAAAACAATCTATATTAACTGGATCAAAAGCGCTCCAGAGGAGCATCGTGTTTATAGAACCATGTAAATAAATTTTTGGGCTCCGGCGGAGCCTCCTTTATGAACTACATTAAAGCGCTGACAGCTGAAAAGTTCATCAATAATTTTAATGCGTTTGCCCTGCTCTAATCTCCAACCCCCACTTTTATTTCATCCTTTTTATTATTTTTGTCAAAAATCCCCAAACCGATGAGCGAACTCATTAAAAAACAAGTTACCGATGCCCGCGCTTTAATGGACAAAGCGATTGACCATTGCGAAGGCGAACTGCAAAAAATACGCGCCGGCAAGGCAAGCCCCTCCATGCTGGACGATATAATGGTTGAATATTATGGTTCACCCACCCTATTGAACCAGGTGGCCAGCGTAAATACGCCCGATGCCCGCACCATTGTGGTGCAGCCCTGGGAGAAATCGATGCTTGGCCCCATCGAGAAGGCCATTATGGACGCTAACCTTGGCGTAAACCCGCAAAACGATGGCATCATTATCCGCATCAACGTGCCGCCATTGACCGAGGAGCGCCGCCGCGACCTTGTTAAGAAAGCAAAAGCCGAAGCCGAGACAGGCAAAATTGCTATCCGCAATATCCGCAAGGATGCCAACGAAAAGATAAGGAAACTAAAAGCCGAAGGTGTATCAGAAGATGAAATGAAGGTCGGCGAAAACGAGATACAGAAGCTTACCGATGCCTATATTATCAAGGTCGACCATCATTCGGATGCGAAGGAAAAAGATATTATGACGGTGTAAGCCTCACCCAGCCCTCTCCAAAGGAGAGGGTTCTAAAAAGCTTTTTTAAGTCCTCTCCTTTGGAGAGGATTTAGGTGAGGCGCTGAGGGTGGCAAAAAATACGCCAAATGTCAAATTAAAGGGAACGGCTTTTTTAGCCGTTCCCTTTTTTTATTTTTGTTAAACAAGAATTATCGGTATAATGAAAATACTGCTTTCATATCTAAAAAAACACCGCTGGGTAGTGGCGCTGGCGCTGCTCATGGCGGCCCTCAATATCGGTTTTTCGCTGCTTGATCCATATATCACCGGCCGCATTGTGGATGTTATTATCGAGCAGCGCAGCAAATTACAATATGCCGAGTATCTGCACAGGGTACTAACACTGGTGAGTTATGCTATTGGCGTTGCCATGGTGTCCCGCATCGCAAAAAACTTCCAGGATTATTTTACCAATATTATCACACAAAAAACCGGCGCCGAAATGTATGCGGATGGCCTATCCCATTCGCTTGAGCTGCCTTACCAGGTATTTGAGGATCAGCGCAGTGGCGAAACCCTGGGCATACTGCAAAAAGTGCGGTTGGATTGTCAAACTTTTATCACCTCTTTTATAGGGATATTATTTGTCAGCCTTATCGGGATGGTATTCGTGATCATCTATTCGGTAAGTGTAAGTTACCAGGTAACGCTTGTTTATTTTAGCGCCATCCCGGTGATCACTTTTGTGAGCATGGCTATGAGCCGCCGTATAAAGAGGATACAAAAGAACATCGTTTCCCAAACTACGGCCCTCGCCGGTTCAACTACGGAGTCGCTGCGAAATATCGAGCTGGTAAAAAGCCTCGGCCTGGTAAAACAGGAAATAGAGCGGCTTAATAATACTACCTACAAGATATTGGGACTGGAGCTAAAAAAGGTAAAATATGTACGCAGCATGAGTTTTGTGCAGGGCACTACCGTAAATTTTGTGCGCAGTACCATGGTGGTAGTTTTATTACTGCTTATTTTTAAGCAAACTATTACGCCGGGACAATATTTCAGTTTTTTATTTTATTCATTCTTCCTGTTCAATCCCTTGCAGGAGCTTGGCAATGTTATACTTTCATGGCGCGATGCGGAAGTTTCACTGGATAATTTCCATCAAATAATCAGCACCCCCATCGATGTAAAACCTGAAAAACCTGTGTTGCTTGAAAAAGTAAAGACGCTCACATTTGATAATGTAAGCTTTAAGCATTTAACGGCCAACCGCAATGCACTGAACCATATTACCTTTGAAACCACTACCGGCGAAACGATTGCCTTTGTGGGGCCTTCGGGTTCGGGTAAAACTACCCTGGTTAAATTATTGGTTGGCCTTTACCAGCCATTGGAAGGCGATATATTATACAACAACATCCTGAGCAAGGATATTGACCTGGACCAACTTCGCGAAAAAATTGGTTTCGTAACGCAGGATACCCAGTTGTTCTCCGGCAGCATACGCGAAAACCTGCTGTTTGTGCGTCCTTATGCTACCGATGAAGAATGTATGGAAGTGTTACAGCGCGCGGCCTGTCAAACCTTGCTGGCCCGTGCCGATAAAGGCCTGAGCACTGTTATCGGCGAAGGCGGGGTAAAAGTATCTGGCGGCGAAAAACAGCGTTTATCCATTGCCCGCGCTCTGTTGCGCCGCCCGGATATTTTAGTGTTCGACGAAGCTACGTCATCCCTCGATTCTATTACCGAAGAAGAAATTACCGAAACCATTCGCGACGTTTCAGAATTTGACAATCATATCACCATATTAATTGCCCACCGTTTATCAACCATTATGCATGCCGATAATATTTTTGTTTTAGAAAAGGGCCGCATTATCGAATCCGGTAAACACTACGATCTGTTAGCACAAAAAGGATTATATTACGCTATGTGGCGTCAGCAGATTGGCGAGAAGGTTACCGTTGAGGCGGATTAGATTTAGGTGGGTGTAACTGTCGCCTGCTCAACTCACCCGGTCGTCGCTTCGCTTGACCACCCTCTCTTTTGCAGGCAAAAAAGAGGGTTAAAAAATTAAAATATTGAAGCTACCCTCTTTACGACTTGTCGTAGAGAGGGTCGAACAGCGTAGCGCATTCGGGGTGAGTAGATGTGCGCCATGCATTGGGCGGTAATGTCGCTCGCATATTTACCCACCCGGTCGTTGCTTCGCTCGACCACCCTCCCTTTTGCGAGCAAAATGGAGGGTTAAAAAAATGTTTTCCCTTAACTTAATGACATTGGCCGTTAGGTACGGTACTTTGCCCACCTGATCAATTGTCTGGAATGAATAGTTTGTAAGGTATTGCACCTTACGGCGCAAAATGGCGGGCACAATTTCTTTTCTACCGACCTTTTGCTCCTAAAGGAGCAGCGACAATCTGAATTCCACCCTACCACGTTATTTAAAGGCTGAAAATTTTTAATATCTTTACTCGAAGTATAAGGCTGCGGCTTCTATTTCCCCTAACTGCTGCTATCATTGTTTAAAACATAAACCATCAAACAACACCACACTATGGATGATATCAAAGATCTCAGACTTGCGGTTTTAATCGACGCCGATAATGTCCCGTATGCCAATGTGAAACAGATGTTTGAGGAAATTGCAAAATACGGCACCCCTACCTTTAAAAGAATATATGCCGACTGGACCAAGCCGACAGTTTCGGGCTGGAAAACGGTTTTGCTCGAAAATGCTATTACCCCGGTACAGCAATACAGCTATTCTACCGGAAAAAATTCGAGCGACAGCGCTATGATTATTGATGCTATGGATATTTTATATTCGGGCAAGGTTGATGGCTTTTGCATAGTATCAAGCGACAGTGATTTTACACGCCTTGCAATCAGGTTACGTGAAGCAGGGATGAAAGTGATTGGCATAGGCGAGAAGAAAACACTTGCGCCGTTTATCACTGCGTGCGACAAATTTATTTATATTGAAATTTTAAAGGTTGTTGAACCCGTTTCGGAAGAGGAAAAGAAGATTAAGCGTTCAAAAAAGCATGTCGCCGCAAAGACTGTCCCAATAAATAAAATAGACCAGGAATTGGTAAAACTGCTAAGGGATAGTATCACCGACCTTGCGGATGAAAACGGCTGGGCATATTTGGGGAATCTCGGCACGCAAATACTAAAAAAGAAACCCGATTTTGACTCAAGAAATTACGGTTATCCTAAAATGCTGCCCCTTATAAAAAGCCTGAATAAATTTGAGTTTGACGAAAGGGATTCCGGGAGGGGAAATATCAAACATGTGTATGTAAAAATAAAATAAAGGGGACAATTTTATTTACTCGACGAATAAACTTTTGACAACACCTTTTCCCGCAGTTTGTCCGCTGCCTCTTCCTGTGGTTTATCCACTGCCTTTTCCTGCGGTTTGCTCACCGCCTCTTCCTGGCGTTTGTTTTGCCTTACGCTTTTGCTTTTAAAAAGGAAATGCTGGTTTATGGTATAAAGCACATAAGCTATTACCGGGGCAGCCAAAACATCAATGGTATAATGAACATGCTGCACCAGCAATAAAAAACCGACCGCTATAACAGCCAACCATGCTATAAGCTTATCCGTTTTTTTCTCCAAACATAATGCTATTAATGTAAGAATAGCCGTATGCCCCGAAAAAAACAGGTCTTTTGTAACAAAGGTATTTCCATAAAAAACACCGGTAAGCGGGTCAGTTAATGGGATCAAGCCTGTTGGAGGGTCCAAAGGTACCAGTGTGATGCAGATTAACCGCGCGATGCAGACAAATACTAATGCCCATGCATATGTTATATAAATTCGCGGATTAAATATTGCCCTGATCACAACGAACAATATCATTCCCCAGATGATAACAAAAATTAACCCTGACACATTATGCGGCGGCAATTGATCTAATACCCAATCGTTTAATAAAATCCCCTTCCTTTTTTCAATATAGCCGAAAAAAACCGGGAGTATAAACACAACTATAAGCATACTAACAGTGCCAATAATGATTTGCTGGCGATTGCGGGATGATTTCCAGGCTTCCTTCCAGGTCTCTTTTATTGAAGATGTTGGTATATCGTGCACAGTATTAATTTAATGTTAGTATTTGCAAAAGTAATAATACATAAGTTATTAAGAAATGTTTAATACATTATTAAATAATCTATATGTAAAATATTAAAGGTAATACAATTATGAATGCAAACTTATGGTATCCATACTATATTTCCAGGGTAAGTACAGCAAAAACTACTCCAAACTGTGTAATTTCGAATCCAAAATTACCGGAGCATTATATTCTTGAGCGGATAATCGAACAATAATTTTTCAACATAAGGCAATCTTAGGGCATCTTTAAATGCCTCGGCATGCCTTAAATGGTGCATATCGCTCGAAATAAAATCAATCATTTGCATGTCCACCAAATTTTCGGCAAGCTTTTTTGCTTCCTTACCGTAATAACCTGTTAACGATATGGTGTTTAACTGGAAATCTAACCCCCACTCGCGAAGCATTCTAAATTGCTCAACATCCATATAAGGGTACCTTTCAGGATGGGCAAGAATGGGTTTATAACCGAGTTCTCTTAATTTTTGGATTACAGGCACCACATTGTGCGGCTTGCTTATAAATGAAAATTCAAAAAGTACGTAGTTATTACCCATTGTCATTAATTTCCGATCGTCTATACGGCCTTCGAAACTTTCATCGAAATAATGTTCAGCAGCGGCTTCCACCGTAATGCCTTCAATATCTTGCTTTTTTAATTCAGCTTTTAGTATTTCAAGGGAGGCATTAATTGTTTCGGCGGTATTTTTGTAATAATCGGCCATAATGTGAGGCGTGGCAATTATCTTCTTTATACCAAGCTCCATCATTTTTTTTATAAGTTCAATTGATTCTTCAGGCGTTTGAGCGCCGTCGTCAATGCCGGGAAGAATATGCGAATGCATATCTACCATTAATGAACTATAATCAAAGGTGATATCTTTCTTAAATTCGCTTTTCTTAAATAAACCAAACATTTTCAGCGTTTGTTATATTGTTCGTCATAGTATTGTTGATAATGGCCGGAGGTAACATCCTTCAGCCACTCTTCGTTGGCAAGATACCATTCAACGGTTCTTTCCAAACCTTCTTCAAAAGTAATGCCGGGCGTCCATCCTAAGTCATTTTTAAGTTTGCCGGCATCAATTGCATACCGCTGATCGTGTCCTGCCCTGTCGGTTACAAATGTGATCAGACCTTCAGATTCCCCGGCTGGCCTATTCAGTTTATCATCCATTATCCGGCACAACAGTTTGATTAGGTCAATGTTTTTCCACTCATTATGGCCGCCTATGTTATAGGTCGATCCGGGTTTTGCCTTGTGAAATATAAGGTCAATGGCCCTCGCATGGTCCTCGACCCATAACCAATCCCGAATATTCTCCCCTTTTCCGTATACGGGGACAGGCTTTTTTTGTTTGATATTATTTATGGCAAGCGGTATCAATTTTTCGGGGAAATGATAGGAGCCATAATTATTTGAGCAATTGGATACCACTGTGTTAAGCCCATAGGTATCATGATAAGCCCTTACAAAATGATCAGAGCTTGCTTTTGATGCCGAATATGGCGAATGAGGATCATAAGCAGTTTCTTCCGTAAACATACCTGTTTTACCTAAGGAGCCATAAACTTCATCTGTTGATACGTGATAAAAACGTGTTTTGTCATAATCCCCCTTCCATAACCGGCGCGCTGCAGTCAGCAGGTTTACTGTACCAACCACATTGGTCATAACAAATTCAATCGGGCTGGCAATAGACCGGTCTACATGCGATTCAGCTGCCAGGTGTATAACAGCATCTGGCTTTTCGTCAGCAAACAGCTTATCTATGAAATCAACATCAACAATGTCACCTTTTATAAATTTATAGTTCGGCTCCTTTTCAATATCTTTTAAGTTAGCCAGGTTGCCGGCATAAGTTAATTTGTCAAGGTTGATAATTTTATAACCCGGATAGTTTTTTATAAATCGGCGCACCACATGTGATCCGATAAACCCTGCCCCACCCGTAATAATGATCGTTTGCATTATACCTGTTTTATAAAGGATTTTGCGACAAATATTTTTCCCATTCCCATGCAGACGACATCATAGTATCAATGCCTGATTCTGCCCTCCAGCGTAATTCTTTTGCCGATTTAGTTACATCGCCCCAAACCTGTTCAACATCGCCCTCGCGGCGCCGGCCAATTTCATAATTCAATTTTATACCGGTTGCACGCTCAAAAGCGAATATAACTTCCAGTACCGTAACACCATTCCCTGTACCTAAATTAAATACATCATAGCCTGTAAAAGTCTTGTCTTCCATAAACTTTAAAGCAGCTACATGGGCCTTTGCCAAATCAACTACGTGAATATAATCACGAACGCAGCTGCCGTCTTTGGTATCATAATCGTCGCCAAAAACGGTTATCTTTTCACGCTTGCCAATGGCGGTTTGGGTTATGAAGGGCACAAGGTTTTGCGGTACGCCAATTGGAAGCTCGCCAATCAGGGCCGACTCATGTGCACCCACCGGGTTAAAATAGCGTAAGGAGATCACTTTTGGGGCATCCCCGGAAGTGACGGCATCCCTTAATATCTCCTCGGCAATTTGTTTGGTATTTCCATAGGGCGACTGCGCAGGTTTAAAGGGTGCGTTTTCTGTAACAGGTAACTTATCCGGCTGCCCGTAAACTGTGCAGCTTGAAGAGAAAACAAAATCTACCGGTTTACCACGGTAAACACGCAACAAATTTAACAGCGAAAGCAAATTGTTATGGTAATATTTTAGCGGCTCCCGAACCGATTCGCCAACTGCTTTAAAAGCAGCAAAATGGATGATGCCGGCTATATCGGGTTCATTCCTGCTAAATTCAATAAGTTTCTTTTCATCGCAAAGGTCAAACCGGTAAAAAGCAGGCTTGAAACCTATAATTCTACTGATCTGGTCTAATATTTTATGCTGTGAATTAGACAGGTCATCAACTATTACCGGATCATACCCCGCGTTTACCAATTCAACAACCGTATGCGATCCTATGTACCCTAAACCCCCGGTCACTAATATCTTAGCCATTAATGTTTATTATAATAAGTAAAATCTTTATGCTGTATTTCTTTTTCGGGAAGCGATTTAAAATATTCATAAGTGATCTTTAAACCTTCCTTTCTTGAAATTTTAGGTTCCCAGTCCAAAATTCTTTTAGCCTTTGTAATATCCGGCCTCCGCTGTTTCGGGTCATCGGCAGGCAGTGGCAGGCTGATCAGCTTTTGATCAGTGCCGGTTAATTTTATGATCTCTTCGCCAAACTCACGTATAGTTATTTCATCGGGGTTGCCAATATTCATGGGTTGGGCATAATCGCTGAATAACAAACGATAAATGCCCTCAACCAGGTCATCTACGTAACAAAAGGAGCGTGTTTGTGAACCATTGCCAAACATCGTTAACGGTTCGCCCCTTAAAGCTTGTCCTATAAAGGCGGGTAATACGCGTCCGTCGTTCAGCCGCATACGCGGGCCATAAGTATTAAATATTCTGACAATGCGGGTTTCCAATCCATGAAAGGTATGATAAGCCATAGTTATGGCTTCCTGGAAACGTTTGGCCTCGTCATAAACACCGCGGGGGCCAACAGGGTTAACATTTCCCCAATATTCTTCAGGCTGGGGGTTTACGCTTGGATCGCCGTAAACTTCGGACGTTGAAGCTATCAGCATCCTCGCTTTTTTGGCACGCGCCAAACCTAAAAGATTATGGGTACCTAATGACCCCACTTTTAATGTCTGAATGGGTATTTTTAAGTAATCTATCGGGCTTGCGGGCGAGGCAAAATGAAGTATATAATGCAGATCGCCGGGAACATAGACAAATTTGGAAACATCGTGGTGATAGAACTCGAAATTTTCCAGTTTAAATAAGTGCTCAATATTCCTTAGGTCGCCGGTTATCAGGTTATCCATAGCAATAACATGGTAATCTTCCTTAATAAACCTGTCGCACAAATGCGAGCCGAGGAATCCCGCTGCCCCGGTTATTAGTATCCGTTTGCGTGCTGCCATTAGCCAACCAGTTTCCTTCCTATGCTGTTATAATAATAGCCACAGTCTATCATTCTTTGAAGATCATATAAGTTACGTCCGTCAAATATTACCTTGCTTTTTAAATTTGCTTCCATTTGATCAAAATCCGGCGTCCTGAATACCGACCATTCAGTAACGATCAATAAAGCATCCGCATTCTTCAAGGCTTCATACTGGTCGGTGGCATAGCTGATCTTATCGCCAATAAAATTTTTTACATTTTCCATAGCTTCGGGATCAAAGGCAGTTACTGATGCACCTTCTTTTAATAAATCCTCAATAATATATAATGATGGCGCTTCGCGTATGTCATCAGTTTCGGGCTTAAATGCCAATCCCCAAATAGCGAATTTTCTTCCTTTTAAATCTCCTTTAAAGTAATTCTTTACTTTTTCCACCAGAACCCTTTTCTGAATTTCGTTAACTTCCATTACCGAATTCAGTATTTTAAAATCGTATTTATTTTCTTCGGCCGATTTTGCCAGCGCTTGTACATCTTTTGGAAAACAACTGCCGCCGTATCCTATCCCTGAAAATAAAAACCGTCTTCCAATTCGTTCATCAGCTCCTATTCCCCGCCTTACCATATCCACGTCAGCTCCAACTAATTCACAAAGATTAGCGATCTCGTTCATAAAAGAGATCTTAGTCGCAAGGAACGAATTGGCCGCGTATTTTGTTAACTCTGATGACCTTTCGTCCATAAAAATAACCGGATTACCCTGGCGCACATAAGGGGCATACAATTCAGAGATTAGCTTGCGGGCCCGCTCATCCATTGTCCCGACAACTACACGGTCGGGTTTCATAAAATCTTCAACCGCCACGCCTTCCCTCAAAAATTCCGGATTGGATACCACTGCAAAATCAACCTTGGTATTTGCCTTCATTACATCGGTTACTTTATCGGCAGTGCCTACGGGCACCGTAGATTTAGTGACGATGACCTTATAATCTGTCAGTAGTTTGGCGATGTCTTTTGCGGCACCCAATACATAGCTTAGATCGGCAGATCCGTCGCCGCCCGGAGGAGTGGGCAATGCCAGGAATATGATTTTCGCCTCGGCAATAGCTTCGGCAAGGTTAGCGGTAAAATGCAATCGTTTTTGAACGATGTTACGATAAAACAATAATTCGAGGCCAGGCTCGTAGATGGGCAGCTGACCCTCCTGCATCATTTTTATTTTTTTTTCATTTATGTCGACGCAGGTAACTTGGTTACCCGTCTCGGCTAAGCAGGTACCAGTTACAAGACCTACATATCCTGTGCCTACAACAGCAATTTTCATAGATAGTTATTCGTTTTAATTGTTTTTTTTTGCACCCATGGAATCGCTTATTGTGATTACATTTATGCCCTGCGAAGATAATAATTCTAAGATTAAAATGCTTTTATTATACAATGCCTCTATACATTTATATTTTGCAGGCATCCGGCTGGCTTCATTTTTCAATAAAAAGGCAAAACTTTGGATCGATGGACGAAAAGAACAGGCTTTTATGCGTTGTTCAGAAAGCATCTGGTTTCATTTCGCCTCACTCGGCGAATTCGAGCAAGGCCGCCCGGTTTTGGAGCAATTGAGGGCGTTATATCCGCAGGATAAAATAGTTATTACATTCTTTTCGCCTTCGGGATATGAAGTGCGAAAGAATACCCCTCTTGCCGATGCGGTTTATTACCTTCCCTTAGATACAGAAGAAAATGCCCGCGAATTTATTAATGCCGTACAGCCTAAACTGGCCATATTTACGAAATACGAATACTGGTATCATTTTTTAAATGAAATACACGGGCGCGGCATACCATTATATGTTATTTCGGGAATATTCAGGCCCGGCCAAATATTTTTTAAATGGTATGGTAGCCTTCATCGTAAAATATTAGGTTTTGTAAGCTGGTTTTTTGTTCAGGATGAACAGTCAAAACAATTGCTGCAAGGCATCGGCATCGGCAATGCTACTGTTAGCGGAGACACACGCTTTGACCGGGTTTGGGCGAATGCGCAGCAACCAAAACAAATTGCGGGTATTGCCGAATTTAAAAACGGACATAAAACATTTATTGCCGGCAGCACCTGGCCCCAGGATGAAAAGCTGGTAGCGAGCCTTGTCACCGAATACCCGAATTGGAAATTTATCATCGCCCCGCATGAGATCAGCGAAGAAAAAATAAATAAGCTGATTGAGCTACTGCCGGCTAAATCTACAGGCCGGTATTCCCAAATCTCACATCTCACATCTCACATCTCACATCTGCAGGTTCTCGTCATCGACAATATCGGCATGTTATCATCACTCTACCAGTACGGCGATATTGCTTATATAGGCGGCGGCTTTGGTGCAGGAATTCATAATACATTAGAAGCCGCGGCTTTTGGGCTTCCTGTAATTTTCGGGCCCAATTATTCAAAGTTTAAAGAAGCTAATGACCTGGTTGCTTTAAAGGCAGGTTTTAGTATTAATGATGAAAACAAGTTAAAAATAATAACTGATAGCCTGATGAATGATGAGGTTTTTTATAATGATGCCAGAAAAAAAATACAAGATTATGTAAAGGGGGGTACTGGAGCAACTAAAACTATTATTGAGCATATTAAAAGCACAAATCAGCCATAAGCATCAGTGAATTAAAGAACGCTTATCAACAGCATTATAATGAGGCGAAAAAACTCCAAACCGAAATTGTTTTATAAACGCAAATGTTCGAAGGGTAAAAACTGAGACACTATAAATGATTAAATATTGAGAGGTGAGTAGTAAGAGGTGAACAAGGCTATCATAATTCACTACTCACTAACTCACCACTCACCAAACTCAATCGGGTAAATTAAAGGCCTGTTTTACCTGGTTGTAATCCTTAAAGTTGATATGTTGTCGGGTGGTCGCGGTTAATACAGCGCCGGGAATGATGACGTACCTGAACTGATGCGCGTTGGAAATACTGGTATATAAATTCAAATCATCCACAAAGTCAATTTCAATATTCCCAAGGGTGATCAGTGCTGACCATGTGTCAATATAGGTAGTAGTACCTTCCTGGTAGGTAACGATAATAGGCAATGCGCTCACCTGGCTTGTTGGCCATATTGTTGACGTGTACCCATCAAGTTTGCCATATACAACAACGGTACCATTATCTAAAATGGCTTGGGTAATTTTCGTTGCGGCAATGTTGGCTGAAAGATGAACCGTCCCGAATACCGTGGTTTTGGTATAGGATGCAGGAGTAGTCCACGCAGAGTAAATTACGTTGGCTGTACCGGTGGCACCGGTAGCGCCAGTTGGTCCGGCGGGGCCCGTAGCGCCATTAGTGCCATTAGCTCCGGCGGGGCCCGTTGCTCCGGTTGCCCCGGTGGCTCCGGTAGCGCCTTGAGGCCCGACAGCCCCGTTTTTTCCGCATGATGCTGTAAAGAGCATCGCACCTGCGGATAGCAGCAATAAGTAGTTGACTTTTTTCATAAAATTAAATTTTAAAGGTTAATAAGATATAATTAATTAAAGATCATGTGCTTAACGATATACCGGCATAATTGTCTTTTTATATCAAATCCCAAAGTTATCCACCCTTCAACGGAAATTAAACAGGGTATTTACGTGATCTGCAGCGTAGTTTTACTCTTAATTATTGTCGTAAAATCCGTTAATGTTTAAATATATTTATTTATTTGCGTAAAAAACAAAAAAATTATAAGTTGATCCTGGTCATATCCATAACGCTGTTGTTCATAGTACTTCGCTTTACTGTGACCGTTTTTAATTTTATCTCGAACCCGAAACTGACGAGGGTAAACAGACGTTATGCCGACCTTGTATCGATACTGATCCCCGCCCGGAATGAAGAAGATAATATCCTGAAGCTTTTACAATCTATCTACCGGCAGGACTATAATAATTATGAGGTTATTGTTTATGATGATGATTCATCAGACCGGACTTATGCAATTTGTTCTGAATATGCAGGCGCCCATGAGGGCTTTAGCGTTATTAAAGGGGTAAAACTTCCGAACGGCTGGACCGGCAAAAATTATGCATGCCATCAGTTATCAAAGAAGGCCACAGGCAGGTACTTCTTATTTTTAGATGCGGATGACAGCATAAGCAACGGCCTCATTAATAGCGCTGTTCACCGTATGCAGGCATACAAACTGTGCCTTTTGAGCCTGCTTCCCAACCAGGTTATGCAAACTGCCGGCGAAAAAACAACAGTACCGTTAATGCTTTATATAGCCTTGAATTTGCTTCCGCTAAGACTGGTGTACCTTACAAAAACTGCTGTAATTGCTGCTGCCTGCGGACAATTTATGCTGTTTGATGCAGACGTTTATAAGCAAAACCATTGGCACAGCCAGGCAAGGGACAAAATAGTTGAGGACGCTGAAATCATGAAACTTGTAAAATCAGCTTCCTATAGCGGCGAACTTTTGCTGGCCAACGGGATGGTCAGCTGCCGGATGTATAAAGGTTACCGGGAAGCAATAAACGGTTTCAGTAAAAATGTCCTTGCCTTATTTAATTATAGTATAATCGGCTTGTTATTAAACATTTTGCTGTCTATGGGCGGTCCAATGGTTGTTATAATGACATTGAATTTTCAATTGATATTTTTTATGACAGGTTTAATTGTACTTACCCGGATCATGACCTCCCTATCGGCCGGCCAGAATGCCTTGTATAATGTAATATTGCATCCCATACAAATGATAAACCTGGTTATGATTGCCTTTTTATCAATACAAAGGCATCTTACTAAAACCAACGTTTGGAAGGGAAGGAGGATTAATTGATTTCGGATTTCGGATTTACGATTTCGGATTTACTGTTATTTCGGAATTTCGATTTCGGATTTATTTTGATTTCGGATTTCGGAATTTCGATTTCGGATTTGTAAATTGTTTCGAACTATTAGCTTTATACCAATGAACAAGTGAACTAATGAACCGATGAACAATTTTTACTTTCGGACTTTCGGACTTTTCGGACTTTCGGACTTTTTTAATTAATTTTGTACCCTGATGGGAGATTATCAGTTAAAGGTCACTATTGACCAGGATTCGGGTTTTTGTTTTGGCGTTGTATATGCTATTGACATGGCCGAGGAGATACTGGAACAGGATGGCTATCTTTATTGCCTGGGCGATATTGTGCATAACGATGAAGAAGTTGAACGCTTAAAAGCAAAAGGTTTAAAAATTATTGAACATGCCGATCTGAAAAATCTCGCCAACGAAAAAGTACTTATCCGCGCCCACGGGGAAGCGCCGGAAACTTACCGTATAGCTTTAGAGAATAACATCACGCTGATAGATGCCTCATGTCCTGTGGTGCTGAAATTGCAAAACCGCATTAAAACATCTCACGACTCGAACGAAAAAATATTGATCTTTGGTAAGCATGGCCATGCCGAAGTGGTCGGTTTGCAGGGGCAAACTAATAATGAGGCACTGGTTTTCCAGGATATTGCCGAACTGGATAATATTGAATTGCCGCATAATATCACCCTCTACAGTCAGACCACCAAAAGCATGGAAAAGTTTTACAGCGTAAAAGACCAGCTTTTGCAGCGCGGATATGCCCTGAAAGCTAACGATACCATTTGCCGCCAGGTATCAAACCGCGACCAGGATTTGCCAAAATTTGTAACTAAATTTGATAAAATTGTATTTGTTTCAGGCCGGAAATCCTCAAATGGCAAGGTTTTATTCGAAGTTTGCAAAAAACATAATCCCAATACTTATTTCATATCTTCAACCAGCGAACTGCAAAACACCATGTTTTCTCCCGGCGACAAAGTAGGCATAGCCGGTGCAACCTCAACCCCGATGTGGCTAATGCAAGAGGTGAAGGCGGAGTTGGAGAAATTTTAGTTGGAGAGATTAGAGGTTGGAGGTTAGATTGGTCGGAAAGTCAGTAAAGTCCGAAAGAAAGTGCAACTGATATTTCGGTTAAAATAACTTGAGTTATATAGAAATTTTTTTAGGCAGAGATTTGAAGTCAAGGATCGGTAATTTTTACTTGGGTCGTAATGAAAACGTTTTACATCATAAATTTTTAATGGGAGCTTTTACTGATCTCGAGGTTTGGAAAAAAGCGCGGGTGCTAAGAAACAACATTGCTGAATTAGTTAAGTCGTTCCCTAATGACGAAAAATATCGCTTAACGGAACAGATTGTCCGTTCATCAAGGTCAATTGGAAATAATATCGTTGAAGGCCACGGGCGGTTTCATTATATTGATGCTTCCAAATTTTTAGTTACTGCAAGGGGATCGGCTGCGGAGACAATTGATCATTTGATTATTGCATTTGACAATAAATTTATAGATGAACAAACATCGCAAACTTTAAAGCAGGACTGTGAAGCATGTATGAGGATGAAAAATGGATATATTGCCTATTTGAGAAAGCAAGCGAGAACTGGTGATTAGCGATTAGTGAACAGAGAATAGGGACACAATCTTTACCTTTTTCTTATCCCCAGTCTCTGACCTCTATTTTCAACTAATCTCTAACCTCCAGTCTCTAATCTCTAATCAAAATATGAGTAAAAAAGGAATTTTACTGGTTAACCTGGGTACACCGGATAGCCCTGCAACTAAAGATGTACGTAAGTACCTGGATGAGTTTTTGATGGACCCGCGCGTAATTGATATAAACCCTATATCGCGGACGCTTTTGGTTAAAAGCATCATAGTTCCTTTCAGAAGCCCAAAATCAGCCAAATTGTATAAAAAGATATGGGGCGATGAAACAGGCTCACCACTGTTGCATTACAGCAAATTGCAGCATCAATTGCTGCAGGAACGTTTAGGCGATGGTTACCAGGTTGAATTAGCGATGCGGTATCAAAGCCCGTCGATAGAGTCTGCTTTAACCCGGCTAAAGGCTTCGCTGGTTGAGAGCATACTGGTAATTCCAATGTTCCCGCAATATGCTTCGGCAAGTACGGGCTCGGTTTATGAAAAAGTGATGGATTTGGTAGGCCAATGGCAAACTACGCCCCCTATTTCGTTTATCAATTCCTTTCATGACAATGAACTGATGATCGAAACCTTTGCCAATAACGGCAAAAAATACCAGCCTGAAACTTACGATCATATATTATTCAGCTTTCATGGCCTGCCACAGCGGCAATTGATAAAATGCGACCATACCGGCAACTATTGTTTAAGGGCAGACGGGTGTTGCGATACTATTAACGATACCAATAAATTTTGCTACTCGGCACAATCCTATCATACCGCGCAATTGATCGCTAAAAAATTGAATATCCCCAAAGAGAAATATACTATTTGTTTTCAGTCAAGATTGGGCAGCGACCCCTGGGTACAGCCATATACCAGCGAAATTGTTGCCAAATTGGCGAGAGAAGGCAAAAAACGCCTCCTGGTATTTTGCCCCGCATTTGTAGCCGATTGCCTGGAAACTGTTTATGAAGTAACCGAAGAATACGGCGCAGAATTCCGTGCCCTCGGCGGTGAACATGTACAATTAGTCGAAAGCCTCAATGATTCTCCAACTTGGATTGATGCGCTGGAGGAGATGGTTTTAGGCAGTTTGCAGTAGGCGGTGGGCAGTAGGCAGTTTGCAGTGGGCTGTTTGCAACGACCATTACATATTTCATACGCCCAATTTCTCCTGTTCTTCTTTGATTATTTTTTCCAATTCAATTTCACTCGGAAGATTGATCATGTATTTAGAAACAAATAATTTATGCGGCAAATTCGCAGTTGCATATTTAACCAGGCTTTCATTTTTTGAAGCGCAAAGGATGATCCCCACCGGTGGGTTATTGCCTTCTTGTGCCTCGTTTTCCTTATAGTAATTTAAATACACATTCATCTGGCCCGAATCCGCATGTGTAAACTCGCCTAACTTTAAATCGATCAACACATGGCACTTTAATATGCGATGGTAAAAAACAAGATCGATATGATAATGCGTGTTATCAAACGTAATTCGTTTTTGCCTGCTCTCAAAGCAGAAGCCTCTGCCCATTTCCAGTAAAAATGTTTGCAAATGATTAATAATGGCTTGCTCCAGATCCGACTCTGAATATTCCGTTTCTTGTTTTAAACCTAAAAACTCCAATATGTATGGATTACGGAATATGTCTTCGGGCAACAGCCTAGCCTGTTTAACATGTTTATCCAAAACAACCTGTTTGTTGGTGCTTAGCCCGGTACGTTCAAAAAGCATACTGTTCATAGCCCTTTGCAACTCTCTTACCGACCAGACATTTTTTATGGCCTCTATCTCGTAGAAAGCGCGTTTAAGTTCGGTATCGGCTTTTAAGAGTTCGATAATATGGGAAAAACTAAGTTGGTTTATAAGTTTGTCTACATCTGTTTGCAATTTTCCAATCAACGGCTGGAAAATTTGATTGGAATCAGTATTTTCGGAGCCTATCAATTTTTCGGACGCTGTCCGTAAAATTTCGACCTGGCTAACTCCATGCGAATAAGATTCAACAGACAGTGACTGTTGAATTGCAAAATATTGAAACTGAGATAAATAGAATTTAACAGACATTGTCTGTTGAATTTGGGGATATCCTAAATAAAAAGAACGGTACAACCGTAATCCGATTGGAGAAATCCCTTTTAGCTTCTTCACTTTCAACTGAACAGATAACTTCTCAATCAATTTTTCTCCATACTCCGCCCTGTCGGTGCCATTTTGTTCGTACTCTACAATATACAAACCAATCAGCCAGTTTCTTAGGGTTAAGGCCACATTAACCTGTCTTTGAGCCTGGGTTTCAAAAAAAAGATCTGTTTCTGAAATAACCGAAACTAATTTTTGAATGTTTGAGGTTTGTTCCATTCTTAAAGGGCTCTAAAGCATATCATGCTTTCTTATTATTTACTGCCTGTAAAATAATAAGGATAGATGAGATTTGGAAATAAAGTTGATTGGGTTTATTAGGTTGGATTGAGTTGATTAGGTTGGATAGTCTCCGTACCTATAGTTTTGGCAGACACTGTCTGCTAAATTCCATCCTCTTCGAAAAACGTCCAGAGACGCAAGGCGATACAGCTTCTTTCAACTTTCCTCGCCTTCGGACTAAAAAACCACTCACCCAATCAACTTAATCAACAAATTTAACTAATTCCACAAACCATTTTTAAAACCAATTGTTGTTCACTAAAATTCATTTTTATGCGCTTTACTACCCTGCTGCCGTTTTTGTTTATCATGATTGTTATAACAGCAATTACAAATAAAATGAGACTAACAGTCACAAGCACAAGCTTTACAGATAATGGGTTGATCCCGGCTAAATATTCATGTGAAGGCCAGGAAGTAAATCCGCCATTACATATAACCGGCGTTCCGGACGATGCAAAATCCCTGGCGCTTATTGTACACGACCCAGATGCTCCAGCAAAAGGCGGTTTTACGCATTGGGTTGTTTGGAATATCGACACTAAGGGAAATATACCCGAGAATTTCAAAGGAGCCGAACAAGGCCTTAATGGTGCGAAAAAAGAAGGTTATAAGGGAATGTGCCCTCCGTCCGGCACCCATCATTACCATTTTATGGTGTACGCGCTCAATACACGCCTGAGCATTAGCAAAAATACAGATAAAGCAGGTTTAGAAAAGGCCATGCACGGACATATACTGGCCGAAGGCGACATCGTTGGCTTGTATAAGAAAATGAAGTAGTTCATAGTTAATAGTTCATGGCAGCTACAACACATTCAATTCTCGCAGGGTCGCTCCGGTAAGGAGGACCCTGCGCTTTTTAGCGGGATTCGCGTTTAGCATTTGTTATTGCGTGATATTTTGATACCATCCAAACGCTGAAAAAGTGTAAACCCGGGCAAATGATGTAAACCGCATAAATTATTGATTGTCAGCAATATACAATAATGTAAACCCAAAATTGTGTAAACCTTTGTAAACCCTCTTTTATGCTTTGTGGTTCAATATACCCCTTGTTATTGGGCCGTGTCATTCATAAATTGACGCTCAGTCCTTATCGCCCAAACATATTAGGCGAATAGCTATTGTCATTCAATAATTCAATAATTGGCTATAGTCAAATCAATGTCAATATCCTCTCCGAAAACAAGTTAAATCATCAATTTATCGTATATTTATATAGGCCAAGAGGTTAAAAACAATCAAGCCTGAGGCTATTTAATCGGTGTAATCCCGAAATAAAAATCGGTGAAATCAAACCATAATCGGTGAAATCATGAATTATAACCAGCTAACCCCCGAAGAAGAAAGGGTAATAGTATATAAGGGCACGGAAAGACCGTTTACAGGCTCGTTATTAAATAATAAGGCGCAGGGCTTATACGTTTGTAAAAGATGCAACGCGCCTTTATATACTTCTGAATCAAAATTTGAATCGCATTGCGGCTGGCCAAGTTTTGATGATGAGATACCAGGAGCGGTAAAAAGGGTACCGGACGCGGATGGTCAACGTGTTGAAATAGTTTGCGCCAATTGTGACGCCCATTTGGGGCACGTTTTTGAAGGCGAATACCTCACCCTTAAAAATATCCGCCATTGCGTAAACTCGTTATCTATGAAATTTGTGAGTGGTGAATAGTGAGTGGTAAGAAGTGAGTGATGAGCAAGCTTATGGATTAGTGGCAGTAGCAGTTAGCGCCCGCTGCAAACTGCCTACTGCTACTGACTACTCAACACTCACCAATTTGTGCATAACTTATTGCTGATGTTTAAAACTTAAACTAACATCGTAAAAGCGCATCGCCTATATTTGGTTACAAGTTCTTACAACGCTATCTGGCAATTACCAGTTCACAGGACGGGTAATGAAATAAAGGAAACCATGTTTTAATCATGGAGAGTGGCGTAAATTGATAAATTAGTTTGGCGGGGATTTGTGAGCAGGGCAATAAGTAGTTAGAGTGATAGCGACTATCACTAATTAGTAAAACTAACACTAAGGCATATTTGTCGGCGAACGTCAGATCGCTAAAAACAGTAATTGGGT
Source organism: Mucilaginibacter sp. (assembly GCA_036758125.1). GTDB lineage: Bacteria > Bacteroidota > Bacteroidia > Sphingobacteriales > Sphingobacteriaceae > Mucilaginibacter. The sequence goes on along the minus strand of DAIOXE010000001.1, from coordinate 204,623 downwards.
GGCTTACAAGAATTAAACAACAGCAGTGCATGGAAGAAGAGACCGAAATATTATTAAAAGAAAACAAAGACCGCTTTGTTATATTACCTATTAAGTATCCCGCAATTTGGGAAATGTATAAGAAATGCGAAGCGAGTTTCTGGACCGCAGAGGAGATAGACCTTGGGGATGATATGAAGTACTGGGACAATATGAACTCCGGAGAAAAGCATTTCGTATCCCATGTGCTGGCATTCTTCGCGGCGAGTGACGGTATTGTTAACGAAAACCTTGCCGTAAACTTTATGAGTGAGGTGCAGTTGCCCGAAGCGCGTTGTTTCTATGGGTTCCAGATCATGATGGAGAACATCCACTCTGAAACTTATGCACTTTTAATCGACACTTATATTAAAGACCCCGCCGAAAAGGACCGCTTGTTCCATGCCATTGAAACGGTGCCCTGTGTGCGTAAAAAAGCAGAATGGGCCTTGCGCTGGATCAATAACGGTTCCTTTGCTGAACGTCTTATAGCTTTCGCGGCTGTGGAGGGGATATTTTTTTCGGGCAGCTTTTGCTCCATTTTCTGGCTTAAAAAGCGGGGGCTGATGCCGGGTTTAACTTTCAGCAATGAGCTCATTTCACGTGATGAAGGCATGCATTGCGAATTTGCCTGCCTGCTGTACAAAATGCTGGAAAAAAAGCTTTCGAAAAAAGCGGCAACCGCAATCATTACCGATGCCGTTGAGATAGAAAAGGAATTTATTACCGATGCCCTGCCTGTTAACCTGATAGGTATGAACGCTAAAATGATGAGTCAGTATATCGAGTTCGTGGCAGACAGGTGGCTGGGTGAGTTAGGATACGATAAAGTGTATAACGCCACCAACCCTTTTGATTTTATGGAGATGATAAGCCTGCAGGGCAAAACCAATTTCTTTGAAAAAAGAGTGGGCGACTATCAAAAAAGCGGGGTATTGAATAGCCAGGAAAGCAAGTCGTTTTCATTGGATGAGGATTTCTGAGGGAGAGGTTGGAGGTTAGAGATTAGTTGGGAAAAGAGATTAGCCACAAGAAATATTGGTTAATTTTAAACACAGAGGACACAAAGGAGAAAACACAAAGAACACGGAGAAGAAAATTGAAAATTATTAAAACTTAGTGTACTCCGTGTCTTCTCTGTATCTCCGTGGTAAAAATTTTTAAATATTTAATTATACAGAAGATGTTAGTCAGGATGCAAATCAAAATCATGACAATCTTCTAATCTTAAAAATTTTGTTCAGACAAGTAGAATAAATAAATTAAATTATATCTGCCAAAGGCAACAAACAGGAGGGGTTATTATGTATGTTATAAAGAGAGACGGAAAACAAGAAACGGTAAAATTTGATAAAATTACCGCACGAATAGAAAAACTATGCTATGGTTTAAACCCGGCTTTGGTTGACCCGATAGATGTTGCCAAAAAGGTAATCGAGGGCTTATTTGACGGGGTAACCACCTCCGAACTGGATAACCTGGCAGCCGAAACAGCTGCTTCGTTAACTACGAAGCATCCCGATTATGCTTTGCTGGCATCGCGCATAGCGGTATCAAACCTGCATAAAAATACCATCAAATCGTTTTCCGAAACGATGCGCAAGCTGCATGGGTATATAGATCCTAAAACAGGTAACGATGCTTCCCTGCTGGCAAATGATGTTTGGGAGATCATTGAAAAAAATGCGGAACTTTTAGACAGCACTATTATTTACGACCGTGATTTTGGCTTTGATTACTTCGGTTTTAAAACCCTCGAAAAATCGTATCTGCTAAAGCTTGATGGTAAGATTGCGGAGCGCCCGCAGCACCTGTTTATGCGGGTATCCATCGGCATACATAAAGAAGATATTGACAGTGCCATAAAAACGTACAATTTAATGAGCGAACGCTGGTTTACCCATGCTACGCCGACTTTGTTTAACTCTGGTACGCCAAAGCCCCAAATGTCGTCGTGCTTTTTATTGACTATGAAAGACGACAGTATCGAGGGCATTTATGATACCCTGAAACAAACTGCCAAAATATCACAAAGCGCCGGCGGTATTGGTTTAAGCATACACAATATCAGGGCGACAGGTTCGTATATCAGCGGCACCAATGGCACCAGTAACGGGATCATCCCCATGTTGCGGGTGTTTAATGACACTGCACGTTATGTTGACCAGGGCGGCGGCAAGCGTAAAGGCGCTTTCGCAATTTACCTTGAGCCGTGGCACGCTGATGTATTCGAGTTTTTAGACCTCCGCAAAAATCATGGTAAGGAAGAAATGCGGGCCCGCGACCTGTTCTATGCGCTTTGGGTACCGGACCTGTTTATGGAGCGTGTGGAAGCAAACGGGGAGTGGAGCTTATTCTGCCCTCACGAAGCGCCGGGCCTGGCTGACTGCTGGGGGAAAGAATTTGAGAAATTGTACACCAAATATGAAAAAGAAGGCCGCGCCCGCAGAGTGGTAAAGGCGCAGGAACTTTGGTTTGCCATACTTGACGCGCAGGTTGAAACGGGAACGCCATATCTCTTATACAAAGACGCCGCCAACGGTAAATCGAACCAACAGAATTTGGGTACTATAAAAAGCTCGAACCTGTGTACCGAAATTATCGAATATACATCGGCTGATGAAGTTGCAGTTTGTAACCTCGCTTCGCTGGCATTGCCCCGTTTTATTAAAGATGGTGTTTTTGACCACGTTAAATTGTACGAAGTAGCTTACCAGGCCACCATCAATCTTAACAAGATAATCGACAATAACTTTTATCCTGTTAAAGAGGCTGAAAATTCCAATTTAAGGCACCGCCCGATTGGTTTGGGTGTACAGGGCTTGGCCGATGCATTTATTCTGCTGCGCCTGCCCTTTGAGAGCGATGAAGCCAAGAAACTAAACAAGGAGATATTTGAAACTATCTACTTTGCTGCAATGACCGCGTCAAAAGACCTGGCCATTAAGGAGGGTGCTTATGGTACCTTTAAAGGCTCGCCATTATCAAAAGGTAAATTCCAGTTTGATCTGTGGGGCGTAAAACCCGATAGCGGCCGCTGGGATTGGGAAAACCTTAGGTTAGATGTAATGAACCACGGCGTGCGTAACTCATTATTGGTTGCGCCAATGCCTACAGCATCAACCTCGCAAATATTAGGCAATAACGAATGTTTTGAACCTTATACTTCAAATATTTATACCCGCAGGGTATTAAGCGGTGAGTTTATCATTGTTAACAAATACCTGCTTCGCGACTTAGTAAACCGCGGTTTATGGGATAACAATATGAAGGATAAGATCATTACCGCAAATGGTTCGATACAGGATATTACAGAGATACCGCAGGAGATAAAGGACCTGTACAAAACCGTTTGGGAAATAAAAATGCGCAGCATCATCGATATGGCTGCCGACAGGGGCGCGTATATCTGCCAGTCGCAATCATTGAACTTGTTTATTAATGCGCCAAATGCTTCCAAGCTAACTTCGATGCATTTCTATGCCTGGAAAAAAGGGCTTAAAACAGGTATGTATTATCTGCGCACACAAGCAGCTTCACAAGCGGTTAAGTTTACCGTTGAGAACCAGGGCGGCAAAAACATGGAACCTGTAATACCTGAAGTGGTTGACCAGATAAACGACGAAATACCGGCCGGCCCAAGCTGCTCAATGGAAGATGGGTGCGTAACATGCTCGGCGTAAAATATTAGTCCATGGCCCATGGACGATAGACCATAGTCAGAACTTTAGGATAATATCTAATGATGATGGCTATGGTCTTTTAATTTACGCTTATGTTGTAATTTTATATCGAAAATATCAAACCATGGTCTATCGGCCATGGACTATCAACTTTTTTATGACCAAACACGAAATTATCCGATGTGAACGTTGCGGCATCAGCATGGAGTGTAAGGCGAATGCCAACGCCAAATGCCAGTGCAACACGGTGCAATTGAATTTGAACGAGGTGCAGTATATCAGTGAAAATTATGAAGGGTGTATGTGTGCGGGATGTTTATTGGAGTTGAAGGAGGAATATAGGACGAGTATAGTTTAACCTTGTGACCAGCTTCGTATAATAGAAAATGGCCGAATAATAAATCAGTCTGATTTAATTTTATTTACTTTTAAGTAAGCTTTTAAATTAAAAATAATTTTGTACGGGAAATCATAATTTGATATACATTTTGATTTATTTAAAGGCCTTTTATCGTTGTCCAACAATGAATAAGTAGAATCGATTAGTCTTGAATGGGTATCAAAATATTTAATAAGTTTTTCGTGAACTGGTTCATCGGGCTTAACTGATCCTTCAGTACATTCTTCATTAAAAAAACCGGCGGTTCTTTCAAAAGAGAATAATTGGCCTGCCTGATTAAAATAACTTTCATAGACAATGTCCCAATCGCCGCTTTCACTAACAGGCGATTCTAAAATGTAAACGATATTTCCGCCATCGTCCTTTAATAAGTTATAGGTCGTTTCTACCTCATCAGGAAATTTCCCATTTTTCACCAGTTGCAATCTGTCGCTATTAGGAAGCTTTACGAGTATAATTAATTTATTAGTATCTATCGCTAAGCTGTCGATATGATCCTTTTTTGCTTTCAAGAAAAAAAGATAAGAATGCTTTTTGTGCTTTAACTTCGTTTTTACGCTTTGATGATTACCTGGTTTATTACATGCGACGAGACAGCCAAATAATAGAACCACTAACGCAAGATGTTTAATTTTCATTGTTCTATTGATAAAGAATTATTGGGTTTTCGTCTAATCTCCAACCTCTAACCCCTATTTAAACCTGTACAGCCCTGTAACCGTTCCCCATTGATGGGTTTGAACCATCTCCTTATCATCGCGGGTGTGGAATACAGCAGCAATATCAAAAACAAACCGGTTGGCTGTAAAAGCAACGCCAAATTGCTGGCTAAAAATAAAAGGCTCTTTGTCTTTAGTTATCTCAAGCCCGCCGTGGTTATCAAATAAACCACCCTGGATGGTGGCATCGTAGGCTACGTAATTAAACTGGGGTTTGTAATAAAAAAATATTTCGTTTTTGTGAAGCAGCTCCGTAAAATCTTTCCTGGTTATTGTACTTTGTGTGCTTACTGAATAAAACAACTGGTTAAATGAACCTAACCTAATCAACGGGCCAATGCCGGCGCCGGTAAACCCGTTACCGAGATTTGCATAACTTGCCAAAGAAACATCTATCCATGACGCCCTGGCAAGCAGTTTATTATACTCGGCAGAAAGGTTAAGCTCAAATTCGTTGTTTATCTGGTATTCCCAACCGCTCGGATGATAAAAGCCAAAATTATCGTGTACAAAATCCTGCACCTGTTTGCCAAATGCATTGGGGCCGATAACGCCTAACTGAGCGCCAATTTTTAAATTGCTTTCATCTTTATATAAAAAATTTAAAGTTGAGCCCACATACAAATATGCAGCAAACGGGCGGTCGATAAGGCTGGGTTGATCTGCACCATTGTAATAAATGCTACCGCTTTGGGGGTTAAATATTTTTTGCCCCATCTCAAAACCTAACACTTTATTGGCAAGTTTTGTATTATCTTTCATTATCAGGGCATGCCTGTAATAAATAAAAATACCATCAGTATAATACCTGTCAGATCCTTGCAAAAGGTATGAATCGTTGTCGGTTTCAGCGCCGATTTCGGTGCTATGTGTTTGTGCAATTGTGTTGGCAAAGCTAAAAAGGCAGATCAGGAAGGTAAATAGTTTAAATCTCATTAGAGTTCTTTGGGATTAAACCTCGAAAATAATAAAAGCCTCCCGAATATCGGAAGGCTTTTATATAATATTTTTATTTGATCAATATTTTAAAAAGTATAGCCGATACTTATTCCGCCTGCAGCAATAATACCCTCGTCATATATAATAGGCACAAAGGCTATCCTGAAATTAATACCGCCGTTATCTTGCTGATAACGATAGCCCAGGGTAACGGTGCCAATAAACCCTGTTATATTGTCAAATTGAAAGTATGAACCGTTCGTACTCCCCTTCGAGTTTAAAAAAGTGGTCCCAGCCCCAGCTTCAAAAAAACTGCTCCCTGTGCCATACAAATAATTTACTTGAAATGGAATAGCAAAAACCGAATTCGCGCCTGTGTTATAATAGCCGGCTCCAATTCTGTAACCCCATTTATCCCTGGAATTACCAAAACGGGTGTCATAATTTACAGTGAGCGCAAGGCCAGGACCGCCTACTTCAAGGAATACAGTACGGGGCCGGTCTTCCGATTTGACCGTTGAATCTCTTTTGACTGTATCTTCTTCAAGATTTTGAGCTTTTAAACAAAAATGGGATGCGATAAGTAATAATAAAAAAACAGTTTTAAGTGTAAAGGCCTTATTCATTTTTTAGATTTTGGGTTGTAAGTTGTATTAACTAATACCATAATTAATTTATAATTAGGATAGTGCGTAATACGCTTATGTTACCCAAAAGGTTTCAGTTCGCAGCGGGCAGTTTGCTGGTATTTAGAGTATAATCATATCCTTCACTACTCATCCCTCGCCGCTCACCACTCAATTCATCAATTAATCTCGTATATTTGGAGATCAAAAGCACAAAAAAATGACCGATCTTTTTAAATTATCCTTGCCAAAGCCTGGCTATCTTAAAGTAATAGTATTGTTTCTGGCGTTTGCGTTGCCGCATTTTTGCTATCCTCAAAGCAGCACAACTGCAAATCAGCCTGTGTTTAATCATGCGGCATTATGTGCGCGGAGCCTTAAAAAAACTGCGGATTTTTACAGTACGGTATTACAACTTCAAAAAATACATCATCCGTTCAACGATACGCTGCATGTTTGGTTTAAAATTGGCGAAGGCCTTGCTTTGCATGTTATACAGGGAAACTGTCCAACTACCGTTCATGATATAAGTATCCATTTATGTTTTAGCGTGCCATCGCTTGATGCATTTATCAGGCATCTTGACGCGCTAAATGTAAAATATGGCGGTTGGAATGGTGAGCCTAAAAAGGTACAGCTAAGGGCTGATGGTGTACACCAAATCTATTTCCAGGATCCTGATGGCTTTTGGATCGAGGTAAATGATGCAAAGTGAGTCGGAAAAGTCATCGGAAAGTAGCAGGTAGCAGTAGCAGTTTTTTCTTTCGTGCAATAATTACTGCTACTGCTACTAAGTATTGCTACTAAACTGCCATTGTAACATTTCTACAAATCACGGCCTTTTCATTGCAATTTCATCTTGGCGTAATAATTTGTCATCATAAACTATTTGATGATGAAATGTGTGCCGTTTACAAGCTGGATTTCTTATAATAATATTCTTTATATTGGCGATGAGGCAAAGGAATGCATGGAAATCATTGAAAAATTTAATGCCCGTCTGCTTGAGATCGAGAAGCACCATGCAGGTTGGTTCAGCGATGGCGGCGGCAAATACATAACACAGAATAAACTTCAACGCCATATCCAATACCATTTTGAAGGCGGTATCGCTATTTTTAAATTCAGAAACGAGGATGAACTTCCCGGCTCTATTCGCAGGGAATGCCTTATGGCCTGTAGAAATTTAGCCTTTGAACAGTTGTTTTATGCTTCATGAAGGCTAACCCAGGCCAAACTCCATAGCAATTTACCGGTTTTATTAAAGCAAGGATCTGATGATAATAATTTCATCAGTCCCTTACTTATTTTTTTATATCATATATGTAACCTTATGAATTTATAAGCCGTACAAGACGCCATAATTTGATAAATTATATTACGATAAATTATTTGATAAATTAATTTCAACCCAAATCATGGAACATAAATTAAACGCCTTTAAAGCAGACTTTTATAACGTATTTGTTAAAGGCGATGCAAACAACAACCAAATGGCAAGAGTATTTATAATACTTGCAGTCCCCGTAATGATTATTTGTTTAATAGCGCTGCATGCTCTAAAATAATATTTATTCTTCGTCAGCTAAAAAATATTTTCACTAATTCCCGAATAAATAAAAAGCGGACAACATATATAACTTGATTATTATTTATTGGGTTGCGGTTCGCTTTTGTACTTGCGTACCAAATCGTAGTGATTCAGACTGATATACGAATCATAAAATAACGAACTGTAATTCATATACTGCATCATATCATAGGGGAAAGCCGGATTATCAAAAAAAGGAGTAATTGCCTTATTTTTAAAATTGAACCTGGCGGTTGATATATTGGTTGAGGATGAGCCAGCCTTGTTTTGTTTCTCATCGGTTGCAATATCAATTTTTGCCTGATTTTGCAGTTCGTGTTTTGATAATTTATTAGTTGTTGTTAACAGTTTGACGCACTGTACGTAGATAAAAGCAGATCCAACAACTAACAAGGAGTTAAGTAATAATTGTTTCATCTTTAATATGATTTGCAGTCTTTTTAGGTTTCAACAAACAAAGATCGATTATGTTTAAACTTTGGCATTCCGGGCCGATTACAAATAAAAATCCATTATTTTTGCCGGGTCAATAATAAATATGAGCATTTTATTAAAAAAGAAATTCGACAGCATTATTTTCGACCTTGATGGAACCCTTTGGGATAGTACCGGCAATGTTGCCCTTGCCTGGCAGGAAGCAATGGAACAAGTGGATTATGTTGATGAGGTAATGACCAGGGAAAAAGTGCGCGCTGTAACAGGCATGGCCTACACTGCTATTTTTGATAAGATATTTCACTATCTCGATATTGAAAAACGGAACGAATTAATGGAGGTGTGCGCCAAAAGTGAACTCGCAATATTGCACACAAAAGGTGGTGAACTTTATCCGGCACTTGATGAAACCCTGGAATACCTTGCTGCAAAATACAAACTGTTTATCGTTAGCAATTGTCAGAACGGTTATATTGAAGTGTTTTTACACATAAGCCAAATGGGACATCATTTTATGGGCCACCAGTGCTATGGTACAAAAGGAAACCCTAAGTCCGAAAATATAAAAGATATTATTAAAGATCACAACCTTAGCGCCCCAGTGTATGTAGGCGACACCATGGGTGATTATGATGCCGCCGCCAAAGCAGATGTCCCGTTTATTTTTGCCGATTATGGATTTGGTTTGGTTGAAAAAGGGCAGATTGCTACTATTGGGACGTTTGGGGAGTTAATGGAACTGCTGTAGAATCACCTAAGTTTATTGTAATTGCTTTTGCCTGTTAAAAATCCTTAATTTTATAACATCAATTTACAGGCTATGAAATCAATTAAATTTTCCCGCCGTAGTTTTATAAAAACAGGTTCGCTGACCGTTAGTGCACTCGCAATGGGGCCGGCGTTATTATCCCTTGCTGCAGCTTCATCAAAACCAGGTAAGAAATTGGGCGTTGCTTTGGTTGGGTTGGGTTATTACAGTTATGGGCAGCTTGGGCCGGCATTGCTAAAAACAAACAACTGCTATCTTGCCGGCATTGTCACCGGTACCCCGGCTAAAGCGGTTGATTGGTCAAAGCGGTATAATATCCCCAAAAAAAACATTTACAACTATCAAAATTTTGATGAAATAGCCAACAACCCTGATATTGATATAGTGTATGTGGTACTGCCGGTATTTATGCATAAAGAATATACCATAAGAGCCGCGCAGGCAGGCAAACATGTTATTTGCGAAAAGCCAATGGCTTTAAACGCCAACGAATGTGAGGAAATGATAGCCACCTGTAAAAAGGCCATCCGTATGCTTTCTATAGGTTACCGGCTGCATTTTGAGCCGCATAATATGGAAGTAATGCGCCTGGGCCAAGAGCACATATTCGGCAAAGTTACCAAAATTGACACCGGCAATGGCTTCACCTATCGCGGCGACCCCAATGCCTGGCGGTTAAAAAAGGCTTTGGCCGGAGGCGGCGGCCTGATGGATATGGGCATTTACAGCATACAAGGAACACGCTACACATTAGGGCAGGAACCAATCGCTGTTAAAGCAACCCAGGAAAAAACACGCCCCGAACTTTTCAAAGATGTAGATGAAACCGTTTTTTGGGAACTTGAGTTTCCGGGAGGGTTTAAAACCACAGGCAAATCAAGCTATAACCATGATTGGAGTTACCTGAAAGTTGAGGAAGAGCTTGGTAAATTTGAGCTCGGCCCTGCGTTTGGTTATGGTGGGATTGACGGCAGCGTAAATGGCAAGCAAATGCCATTCCCACAAATTGTGCAGCAAGCCGCCCAGATGGATGATTTTGCACAATGTATAACCAAAAACAAGCACACCCGAGTGCCCGGCGAAGAGGGATTAAAAGACATGAAGGTAGTGGATGCTATTTACAGAAGCCTGGATTCGGGGAAATGGGAAAAAATTGGTTGATTTAGTTTATTAGGTTGATTAAGTGAATGGTTGATTAGGTGAATAGTTATAAGCCGATCTTTATTATTTAAATTAATCTCCTTAACTTGGGTCATTAACTTAGTCAACCATTCACTTAATCAACTCAATAAACCAATCCACTTAACTTAATCAACCACTCACTTAATCAATTCCACCAACCAATCCACATAACTTAATCAACCCAATCAACCACTCACTCAATCAACTAATTCACCATGCTTTTCCCTGAAGATTTTCTGCATTACGTTTGGAAGTTCCGGCTGTTTGATCGCATTAATTTGCAAACCAATGAAGGAGAATATCTGGAAGTATACTCGGCAGGCTTGCATAATTCCGATTCGGGGCCTGATTTTCATAATGCGAGGATCAGGCTGGGGGAAACCGTTTGGGCCGGGAATGTGGAAGTGCATTTATCCTCGTCCGACTGGCAAAAGCATGGCCATACTGCCGATAATGCTTATGACAATGTAATACTGCACGTAGTTTACCGCGATGATGACCCACTGATATTATCCAATGGGCGCCGCGTGCCGACACTTGAACTGCAAAACCGCATTCCGGCTGACTTGTATAACCGTTATCATGCGCTAATTTTCGGCAATCAAACTATTATCCCCTGCGAGGCAAATATTGCCTCGGTTGATAGCCTTACGCTGTACAACTGGCTCACAAGGGTTTTAATTGAGCGGCTTGAAAAACGATCGGCAGCAGTGATCGCTGCCTTAGACAAGAACCGGGGCGATTGGGAAGAAACATTTTACCAGTTTTTAGCTGCAAATTTTGGCTTTAAAACAAATGCGCTGCCTTTTGAATTGCTGGCTAAATCATTGCCGCAAGCTATTTTGGCAAAACATAAAAATAATCCAATGCAAATAGAGGCTCTAATATTCGGACAGGCCGGATTTTTAAAAAATGATTGGGCTGATGAATATCCGCGAAAGCTAAAAAAGGAATATGAGTTCTTGCAAAAAAAATATAAACTGGTCCCAATTGAAAATCATTTATGGAAGTTTATGCGTTTGCGGCCTCAAAATTTTCCTCCTATAAGGCTGGCGCAATTCGCAGCACTTGTAGTAAATTCTAATCATTTGTTTTCAAAACTATTAGAAATAAAAGACGTAAAGGGACTACGAGACCTGTTTACAGAAATAAACGTTGACCCGTATTGGGAAAATCATTATCGTTTTGATGTTGAATCAACACCATCGTCAAAAAACCTGGGACAGGCATCTATTGATGTTTTATTGCTGAATACTTTGGCACTATTTTTATTCAGTTATGGTAAGCATAACCAAATTCAGCATTTTATTAACCGCAGCTTGCAATTATTGGAATATTTACCAAACGAAAACAACAAAATTGTTGAAGATTTTAGTAACTTAGGAGTGAAAATAAAAACGGCATTTGAATCGCAGGCCTTACTGGAGTTAAAAAACAGCTACTGCAATTATAAGAAATGCCTGCATTGCGGCGTTGGTAATAAGATATTAAAGTTAGTATGACATGTTGCAAAAGATAATAACCTTTTTTGAAAGATATTCATTTGGTGTATGTACCTACCTGGGCGAAAAATTTAATATTTCAATCGCCAAGATCAGGTTGTTTTTCATTTACTCCTCCTTCCTCGCGGTTGGCTTTCCGCTGATATTTTACATTTTCGCCGGCATTGTGCTTGATATACGTAACTATGTAAAAAGGGTGCATACAAGGGTTACTGATCTGTAGGATTTCGGATTTCGGAATTTCGATTTCGGATTTAAATGAGATATCATGGAGAGCCCAGCAAATGCCTCTACGCCGTGCTCTGCAATTTTGTATTCACATGTTATTTTTTTGCTTTTTACGTGATGACATTTCATTAACGCCACTGCGGGATACTTGGCAAGCCCCCTAAAATGCCGACTGCTGCAAGCTGACCAAACATTTCGAAGATCGCCTTGTACCCCGCAGTGGCTTTGTATACAATGCGGATTTATATCACAGCAGTTTCCCCGTTCTTACAGCATCCTGTAAGTTGCTAACCCTGAATTTTGGCTTGTAAATACGGTTCGACAAACGCCTTACCCAAGGCCTTTCGTAACCAAATACTGCCTTAATGATGTTTACACCTGCCGACCCGGTTGGATAACCGTATTTGTACCAGCTGAATTTTGACCGATCAATATGAAAAGCTTCAGTAAATTCTGCAATAAAAAGATCTATCTCAATATCAACAATATCAAGGTCGAGGTCAATACTGGTTTCAAGATTCAAGGCGCACGGGTCAACCTTTCTTATCTTATATTTTGTGCAGTATTCAACAATAAAATTTCTCAATTGCGGATGTATCTCTTCCATTTAAATAAATAATGTTCGGATTATTTGTTATATGAGACGACAATTTTTCAGGAAGGTTGCACTGAACAACTCAAAAAATAAACATGGATTGAAAATCCAACTAATCTCTTATCTCTCCGAAGGAATCCTTTGGAGCAAACGCTGATCTCTTTCCTCTCAATAAATCCCCTTCTGCTTTAACAGATCAATATCTTTTGTTAAGATATCGGCAATGGCATAGGTTGGCACATTTGTAATGTTAAGTTCATCGAGGGTTTCAACAAGGTTGGCGTAAACCGAATATATTGACGGTTTAATTACCACGATCATGCTTTTCCCGGTGGATTTAAATACTTGTTTGCCGGTTTCAATGATCGCCATTCTTAGATCTCTCCCATAGCTGATTTGTTTAGGGATGGTCAACGGCTTATCAGCCATCCCGAGATACCATAGCAACTGGTTATGTTCGCCAAGGCAAAGGGTCATCGTACGCGATTCGGGAACAACTCCGGGAGGGCCAACGGGCATAACCACTTGCATTATCCTGGGTTTCGCAAGTGCAGTAGTAAGCATAAAAAAAGTGATCAGCAAAAATGCAAGGTCAACCATCGCGGTAAGGTCAACGCCAACAGGCATTCTCTTTATGGAGCGTTTGCCAGCTGATTTTCCTGTGGATAGATTTAGTTCAGCCATGATTTTAAAGTTTAAGGTTAAATAACGGTTTCCAATAACAACATGTGCCGCCGTTATTCGTAAAACGAATACCATGTGCATTTATTGCAACAATGATGCAATAAGTTTATTAAACCTTCAACCTTTCACGACTCACCACTCACTAACCATTCACCACTCACCACTCACCACTCACCTTTAGCCCTTTTTCAAAAGCATTTTTTCGGGATCCCAATGCAGCGGTACATTCTTAAAGTAACTATCGTTGCACAGCAATGCCGGCGCCGCCGCACGGTAACCAAACGTAGCATCTTCGGTCACTTTGCCATTACTCCTGATGGCTGTAAAAAAGTTGTTCATATGATCATAAGGGCCGCCTAAATAACCTTTTTCAGCCTCAAAAGTAATTTCTTCGGGCGGCAGCATTTTCTTCCTTCCCGGACTGGTGTCTCCCGCCTGTTTTAACTTTTCGAGGTAAAACGGATCTTCGGATTCAACGGTGCTATTTCTTTTCAGCACCACTTTATCCCAGGTAATATCCATGGCGCCTTCGCTGCCTACAAGCCTTAAATAAGTGGTCCCGCTGGTGCCATCAACAAAATTGCACCGTAAGGAAAGGTTAAAGGCAGGGTGGGCCGTATTCTGGCCATAATCAAATGTTCCTAATAATACATCAGGTACTTCGCGGCCGTCATGCCAAAACCGTAAACCGCCGGCCGCGTAAATTTTTTCGGGCCCGTATGATCCGGTGATAAAGTGCAGGCTTGAAAAAAGGTGCACAAAAAGATCGCCGCACATGCCTGTGCCATAATCAGTATAATTCCGCCACCTGAAGAACCGTTTTTCATCAAACGGGCGCTTATGGGTATTGCTGATATAGGTTTCCCAGTCAACTGTTTGTGGGGAGGCATCGTCCGGTATAGGGTATTGCCACACCTCTACAGGGTTGCGCCTTGCCCAAAAGCCTTCCGCATAATTCAGTTGGCCTATTATACCGCTTTTTAATAACTCTTTTGCTTTCTCATTCCCCAATGAAGATACGCCCTGGCTTCCCACCTGGAAAACTTTGCCGGTTTCCTGCTGGGCTTTTATAACGGCCGGCCCTTCGGTAATACTATGAACCATCGGCTTTTCGCAATAAACATGTTTACCGGCATGCATGGCATCAATGGATATCTGCTGGTGCCAATGATCGGGCGTGCCTATAATTACAGCATCAATATCTTTCCGGTTCAATATCTCCTTGTAAACTTTGGTAGTAAAAATATCTTGCCCCCATTTTTGTTTGGCATCGTTTAAACGTCCATCGTACAGGTCGCATACAGCTACCAGTTTAACTCCCGGAATCTTTCGGGCAACGTTTGTGTCCTCACTTCCTTGTCCGCCGGCGCCTATTAATGCTAAATTTATTTGGTCATTTGGGCCAAAGCCGGAGTTCCGTTTCAGGTAAGCAAAAACATTTGACTGTTTTCCGGCGGCAAATACATTTGATCCGACCGCAACCGCGGCTGTAGCAGTGCCAAGCTTTTTCAGGAAGCCTCTGCGGGATGGTTCTGATTTTTCTTTCATAATTAAATATATAAATTCAGGTGATGACTGGAATTGTGAAGGTATAATTTTAGCAGGACATTTTAAATTTTTTTAAAAAGATTATTGTCTCAAGTCGAAATTTATAGAATTAATAAATTTACAGAATTTTTAGAAAAATATCGCTGTGCAAATGAATTTGCATGTAATTCTATTAATTCGAAGAATTCGATTTCAGATATATAAATCTGAAATCGCACATCCGAATTCCGAAATCCAAATAACTATCTTTGGCACGATGAGCAAAACCATTACTCCTTACAATAGTGACCAGGGCACCAAAAAGCAACAGGTGGCCGATATGTTTAACAACATATCAAAAACCTATGATTTTCTAAATCATTTTTTATCATTAGGAATTGATACCATCTGGCGAAAAAAAGCGATCAATGAGCTAAAAATAGATCAGCCGAAGTTAATATTAGATGTGGCTACCGGCACAGGAGATTTTGCTTTTGAGGCATTATCCATCCTAAAACCCGAAAAAATCATTGGCGTTGATATATCCCGGGGAATGCTTGACATTGCACAGCAAAAGATCACCAAACGCGGCATGGACGGCAAGTTCGAAATAAAATTGGGAGATTCGGAGAATCTGCCGTTTGAAGCCAATACATTCGATGCCGTAACAGTTGCTTACGGTGTACGTAATTTTGAGCACCTTGAATTGGGCCTTGCCGGTATACAGCGCGTTTTAAAACCAGGCGGAAAAGCGGTAGTACTGGAGTTTTCGAAACCGAAGGTTTTCCCGGTTAAACAATTGTATAAATTATATTTTAATTATATTACACCAGGGATAGGTAAGTTATTTTCAAAGGATGCGAGAGCCTATACTTATCTACCGGAGTCGGTGGCAGCCTTTCCCGATGGGCAAACTTTTACGGCGCTGATGAACAAAGCAGGCTTTAAAAATACCAAATGCAAGCCTTTAGCGTTTGGTATCTGTTCTATATACACCGGCATTAAATGATTAAAACCTGGTACTTAACCACTATTTCATTTTTTTTATGCAGCAATTTATTGCTGGCACAGGTACCTCCTGCCTGGGGCGGCGGGGCAGATCAGAATGACCTTAGTTTTGGCTTTTCTTTCACCTATGTTAGCAGTTACTTTAAAATAGTTAAAAAGCCTGGCTGGCGGACACCATTTTTTGACCCGGGAGTTAATAAAAACATAACCGATTCGTTAAATAGCATTACTTCGAGCCCATTACCTGGTTTTGCGATAGGTTTTATTACCCGTTACCGGTTAACTGACCATCTGGAAGCCCGGGTTACACCTGCGCTGGTATTTGCCGACCGCTCCCTTACTTATACTTACCCCACGACTTCGGAGGATGTGACCAAACAAATTCAGACAACTACAGTAGATTTTCCACTGTCGTTAAAATTAAAATCCGACCGTATAAACAATTTCAGGGCTTATATAATGGGGGGCGTAAAATATTCCCAGGCTATCGGAAAAGGAAATACCAATATGGCCGGTCTTAATCCATTAGACCAATTACCAAAAAACGTAAGTGGATTTGGGTCATACGAAGCCGGTTTGGGCTGCGATATTTACTTTGAATTTTTTAAGCTCTCGCCCGAAATAAAAATTTCCAATTCATTCGGCAATATGCTCGTTCCGGAAAATCAGCCATTTTCAAGCCCTATCAGCAAATTGTCATTACATACAATAATGTTCAGTTTAATTTTCGAATAGCTATGGAAAAAACATAATTTCGCCTTTACATGAGTAAAATTGCATTAATAACAGGGGCAACCTCGGGCATCGGTGAAGCCTGCGCCCATTTATTTGCCCGTGAGCATTACGACCTGGTGCTTACCGGCAGAAGAAAAGACCGGCTTGAAAAATTAGCGGAAAAATTAAGCAATGAACATAATGTTGACATCGCAGTTTTGTCATTTGACGTAAGGAACAGGGAACAGGTGGTCAGCAACCTGGAAGAGCTGCCGGCAAAATGGAAAAGTGTTAATGTATTGATTAACAATGCCGGTTTAAGCCGGGGTCTTGATCCGCTGCAAAGCGGGAGCTATGATGATTGGGATACGATGATAGACACTAATATAAAAGGTTTGCTTAATGTGAGCAAAGTAGTGTCAAACTGGATGATAAATAATAGATTTGGACATATTATAAATTTAGGTTCAGTTGCCGGTAAGGAAGTTTATCCGAATGGTAATGTATATTGCGCAACAAAATTCGCGGTTGATGCCTTAAACAAGGCGATGCGGATCGATCTTTTGCCTTATGGCATTAAGGTTACCGGCATACATCCGGGAGCCGTGGAGACCGAATTTTCGGAAGTGCGTTTTAAAGGAGATAAAGAAAGGGCAAAAAAAGTTTATGATGGATTTGAGCCTTTAGTTGCCGGAGATATAGCAGAAACCATTTGGTTTGCGGTATCGCGCCCGGCGCATGTAAATATCAACGAAATAACAGTTATGCCAACAGCCCAGGCCTCGGCAACAATAATAAACCGCTGATTTGAATGATTTTTGGATTTCGCTGATTTTTTTAAATAAATCCGAAATCGAACATCCGAAATCCGAAATAATTCAATAATTCAATAATTCAATAATTAACCCATGTCACTAATTAACCAGGTAGATCAGGATATAAAACAAGCAATGCTGGCTAAACAGCCCGACCGCTTAAGAGGGCTTCGGGCCATAAAATCGGCCTTACTTTTGGCAAGGACAGAAAAAGGCGCAGCAGAAGAACTGAGCCGGGAGGCCGAAATTAAAGTACTGCAAAAATTAATAAAGCAGCGTAAAGAATCAGCCGAAATCTATAAAACGCAAAACCGTGAAGACCTTTACCAGATAGAAATGGAAGAAGTAAAGGTTATAGAACCATACTTGCCGCAGCAGATGAGCCGTTTTGAAATTGAAGGGTATTTACAGGAGGTGATAAGCCGCATAGGTGCAACATCCGTAAGCGATATGGGAAAAGTAATGGGCATTGCAAGTAAAGAATTAGCCGGCCAGGCAGATGGCAGAACAATATCGGAGGTGGTGAAACAGTTGTTGGGGTGAGTTGATTAAGTGAGTGGTTGATTGAGTGAGTAGTTGATTGAGTGAGTGGTTGATTGAGTGAGTGGTTGATTGAGTGAGTGGTTGATTAAGGAAGACGCCAACCAATTCAACTTAATCCAACGTAATCAACTTAATCCAACCTAATCAACTTAATCCAACCCAATCAACTTAATCCAACCCAATCAACTATTAACTAAAAAATTGTTGTAACTCAATTGCAATAAACTATTTTTATAGCGGGATATTCAATTTTCTATATTGAGTTGGATTTCGGGTTAAATAAAAAATTTAAACTTTACAAATTTATATGGATTTCGTGCTTAAAGAGGAAAACGGCTTTAGTTATATCGATGAGGGCGAAGGCGAGGTTTTGTTGTTATTACATGGTTTATTCGGAGAATTAAGCAACTGGGGCGGGGTAATTGAAGAATTTAAATCGGAGTACAGGGTAATTATACCAATATTGCCTATTTATGATTTGCCCTTGTTAACAACCGGCGTAAAAAGCCTGGCTAAATATGTACATAAATTTGTAACGTATAAACAATTAAGGGATGTAACTTTGCTTGGTAATTCATTAGGCGGGCACGTTGCATTAATATACGTATTATCGCATCCGTCAGTTGTAAGGTCTATGGTGCTCACAGGCAGTTCAGGCTTATATGAAAACGCTTTCGGGGGTTCGTTCCCAAGGCGCGGGAGTTATGATTTTATAAAAGAAAAAGTTGAGTACACATTTTATGATCCAAATACGGCATCAAAAGAACTGGTCGACGATGTTTTCAGAATTATCAATGATCGTCATAGCGTGATCAGGATTTTGGCTATGGCTAAATCTGCAATAAGGCACAATATGAAAAAAGATCTGCGTTATATATATATACCTGTTTCATTGATATGGGGAAAGGATGACAGAATAACACCTCCTGAAGTAGCGATTGAATTTCATGAGGAACTGCCTGATTCTGAACTTCATTGGATAGAGCACTGCGGTCACGCGCCGATGATGGAACAACCTGAAGAATTTAACAGGGTATTAAGAGAGTTTTTAGAAAAGATAAGAGTATAATAAATGTAATAAGCGTAAGATATGCTCGCAATTGAATTGATAACTAATGTGATCCCGCCCGTAAATACTTCTGATAGTATTCAGAAAGTTATTGACCGTATGGTCGAATTTCGCGTAAGGCATCTGCCAATTGTAAACGAAGAACAGTTTTTGGGTTTACTTGCGGAGGATGATCTTGTTGGTGAAACCGATAACCAAACACCGGTTGGCGCCCTGGCGCTTTCATTAGTTAATCCATATGTACTGGAAGACCAGCACATTTATGATGTTATACGGATGTTTTATGAACTCCAATTAACCGTTGTGCCGGTGCTGGATGCTAAAAAAAATTATTTAGGGCTGATATCGATTAATGCCCTTACGGAATACTTTGCCCGCATAACTTCAGTTGAACAGCCAGGAGGTATAATAGTGCTGGAAATTAACAATAAAAATAATTCGCTGGCGCACATGGCACAGATAGTGGAGTCGGATAATGCGCAGATACTAAGTTCCTATGTAAAATCATTCCCTGATTCAACCCGGCTGGAGGTAACATTAAAAGTAAATAAGCAAGATATTTCGGCAATTATCTCAACGTTCATGCGGTATGAATATACTATAAAAGCCACTTTTAATCATAACGGCGATAATGATAATTCGCGAGACCGCTACGATTCATTGATGAATTACCTTAATCTTTGAAAAAGTCATTGGTCATTAGTCATTGGTTTAATTTGAGTTGTTGTTGCTGATTTATACT
>DAIOXE010000001.1:50324-184734 GCA_036758125.1 Mucilaginibacter sp. | reverse complement strand
TGACCAATGACCAATGACCAATGACCAATGACCAATGACCAATGACCAATGACCAGTGACCAGTGACTGATGACCCAATGAAGATAGCAATTTACGGCAGGCAATTCAATGACCCGGGAGTGATTCCATACATCCAGCATGTATTTGATAATCTAATTCAGCATGGCGTCGAAATTTATGTTCACCATCAGCTTCGTGATTATTTAAAGGACAATATCAGTACTGTACAATATAATGTGCTTGAGCGCGGAGATGAAATAAAGGGCTTTATTGACCTTTTTTTAACATTGGGCGGCGATGGTACTTTGCTGGATATGGTTGCCGTGATCCGCGATTCGGGGATACCCATAATTGGTATTAATTTTGGCCGGCTGGGGTTTTTGGCCAGTATTAATAAAAGCGATATCGCGGCCGCCATACACGCGGTAGTAAATAAACAATTTACATTGGATAGCCGGGAGTTGCTCAGCATAAGCTCGGAGCTTGAAATATTTGGCGAAGATAATTTTGCACTCAACGATATTACCATCCATAAGCGCGATGATGCCGCGATGATTACTACCCACGTTTTTTTAAATGAGGAATTTTTAAATTCATACTGGGGCGATGGCATTATTATTTCAACATCTACCGGTTCTACCGCGTATTCATTAAGCTGCGGGGGACCTATTATTTTCCCCGAATCAAATAGCCTGGTAGTGACGCCGGTTTCCCCGCATAATTTAAATGTACGGCCAATAGTACTGCCCGATAGCTGTACTTTAGCTTTTGATGTTGAAAG
Organism: Mucilaginibacter sp.; assembly: GCA_036758125.1. Classification (GTDB taxonomy): domain Bacteria; phylum Bacteroidota; class Bacteroidia; order Sphingobacteriales; family Sphingobacteriaceae; genus Mucilaginibacter. Next base: position 183,953 of record DAIOXE010000001.1, on the reverse strand, counting down.
CCGGAGCGGCAATTACCTGGTCTCCTGCGACTCGCGTACCGCGGTAATAGATAAAACTATGCGTTTTAAAGTAAATAAAGCCGGATTTAAGTTAAATCTTATACGTTTAAGTAATGAAAGTTATTTATCAACGTTAAGAAACAAACTATTGTGGGGGCTCGACGCCCGCAATTACTAAATTTGCAGGATGCCTAAATTTATACTTTTTATACTTTTAGTTTTAATCTCGTGTAGTTTAAAGGCACAAACCTGGGAAATAGGCGGTGGTGTTGGCGGCGCAGGATACATGGGCGACTTGAATGCAAATAATCCGGTTAAAATTAGCGGCCCGTCTGCAAGCGGATTTTTTAAACGCAACTTTGATGGGTATTGGTCGGCAAAAGTAAATTTTACCATAGGCAGCATCAGCGCTGCCGACAGTAATTCCAGTAGTCAGCAATTTCGACAGCGTAATTTAAGTTTCAGCACCACCTTGATTGAGGCAAGTGTGATCGGGGAATTTAATTTTATGCGTTACATACCCAGCGTAAGTATTAATAAATTTACACCTTATATCTACTTCGGTTTTGGCGTGCTTAACTATTCTCCTACTACCGTATACCAGGGTAAAACATACGATTTAAGGGGGCTTGAAACCGAAGGGGAGAAAAAACCTTATTCGTCAACGGCCTTCTCTTTTCCATACGGGGCAGGTGTTAAGTACAATGCCTTCGGCCAATTCACCCTCGGTGCCGAGATCGGCTACCGTAACCCCAATACAGATTACCTCGATGATGTAAGCGGCAATTACCCGGCTAAAAGCACGTTACATAGTAACCTTTCCGGGGTGTTAGCCGACCGCTCGGGAGAAAAAACGGGTATTTATATCGGTTCGCCAGGCAGTCAAAGAGGTGATGGTTACCCGCGCGATACTTACTTTTTTACACAGATCACTATAGCATACACTTTTATTACGCAGAAATGCTATTTTCATTAATGGCAATGAAAATTTGCCTTTGTTGAAAGGAACATATTATAAAAAAATATGTCTAAATTTATTGAATAGACATAGAAGATATATGAAAAAGCAGCTAATAAAAATAAGTATCGTAATAGCTATTACAGGTTTTATTGCGATACAAATGTCAGCTAAATCTGTAGTTTGGCCGGTTAAATCAAATCGCACGAAGAAAGCCGGTTGGGTTAACCTTTTTGATGGCAAAAGCCTTAAAGGCTGGCACAACTTCAATAGCAAAAGCAAAGTAAAAAATTGGACAATTATTGATGGCTCACTCGTGTGCTTAGGCGTATCAGCAGACGCTAAAGGCGGCGATATTGTTACCGATAAGGAATATGCCAACTTTGAATTAACCTGGAGCTGGAAAATTGAAAAGGGCAGCAACAGCGGCGTGATGTACCATGTTGTTGAAGCACCGAAATACCATACTACTTATGAAACAGGCCCCGAATACCAGATCATTGATGATAACGGCTGGCCGGATAAACTGGAGGACTGGCAAAAAACCGGCTGCGACTATGCGATGCACTTGCCAAACGATCAAAAGCATTTAATGCCGGTAGGCGAATGGAACAGCAGTAAAATTGTTTTTAACCGCGGTCATGTGGAACATTGGCTAAACGGTAAAAAAATATTGCAATTTGAAGCCTGGACCACCGACTGGAACAAGAAAAAAGCAGCGGGCAAATGGAAAGATTATCCTGACTATGGCCTGGCAAAAACAGGGCATATTTCTTTGCAGGATCACGGGCATAAGGCGTATTTTAAGGATATTAAGATAAGGGAATTGGTTGATTAAGTTGAGTAGGTTGATTAAGTTGAATGGGTTGTGATTTCGTAGAGACGCAATGCATTGCGTCTCACACGGTTAATTCCCGCAGCAAGCCTTCCATATCCAGCCTTTTTGTAAACATGGTCAATTCACCATTTTCGTCAACAGGCCACAGTTCCCGTGGCCTGTCCCAATATAATTCCACACCGTTTTTATCAGGATCATCCAAATAAATAGCTTCCGATACACCATGATCTGATGCCCCGGTTACGGGATATTTGGCATCGATCAGCCGCTGCAATATTGCGGCAAGATCCCGCCTTTCGGGGTATAAAATCGCAGTATGATACAATCCGGGGGCATACTCCAGCGCCGGTGGTGCGCCTTTACTTTGCCAGGTGTTTAAACCAATATGATGATGATAACCGCCGGCGGATATAAACGCAGCCTGGTCGCCGTACATCGTCATTTTTTCGAAACCCAGCAGGCCGCAATAAAAATCGAGTGACTTTTGCAGGTCGCTGACTTTTAAATGCACATGGCCTATGCGTGTTTGGGCAGGTATTTTATAATCACTCATTTATTATATGTTTAAACATTAAATTTAAGTAAACCATTGAACTATAATGTGAACTGATTGTAAAAATAATCAATTTAGCGAAAGATTGGGCGGCTGAATAGCCGTAAATTTGTAAACCCTGCCATGCTGATGTAAACCATCAACTTCCTAATTAACAATAATTTACAAGCATGTAAACCCTAAATTTCGTAAACCTTTGTAAACCTTTTTTTTTTACTTTCTCACTAAAAAACGACTAATCTCTAACCCCCGCTCTCTAATCTCCAATAACAACCCTACCTTTGCGCCATGATCATCAAGTCAGCCGAATTTATTTGCAGCAATACCCAAATTTCAAAATTGCCGCCGCCAGTCAAGGCGGAGTATGCTTTTATCGGCCGCTCCAACGTGGGCAAATCATCCCTTATTAATATGCTTACCGGGAAAAAAGGATTGGCGAAAACATCGCAAACCCCCGGCAAAACACAGCTGATCAATCATTTTTTGATAAATAATAGTTGGTATATCATCGATCTGCCAGGTTATGGTTATGCACGGGCATCAAAAAGTAAAAAAGCCGACTGGAACAAGTTTATACATACCTACCTTGACAAACGTGAGAGCCTGCAATGCGTTATGGTGCTGATTGACAGCCGTATTGAGCCACAAAAAATTGATCTTGAATTTTGCAACTGGCTCGGCGAAAAAGGCCTGTCTTTTGTTCTTGTATTTACCAAAGCCGATAAACAATCCGGCGTAAAAACCGACCAGAATATCGCGCTGTTTAAAAAAGCGGTGTTAGAGACATTTGATGAAGTTCCCGCACATTTTATTACATCAGCCGAAACACAATTAGGCCATGATGATGTTTTAAGTTTTATTGACGAGGTAAATAAGAACTTTATTATTCCACAAATACAATTTAACCAAAAACAAAAACTATGAAACGCACAGCACATGCCCATTGGAACGGTACCCTGCAAGAAGGAAAGGGAGAAATTTCTACCCAAAGCACCACATTGAACAATACGCAGTATTCATTTAAAACCCGTTTTGCCGATGGCGTAGGAACCAACCCTGAAGAATTGATAGCCGCCGCCCATGCCGGTTGCTTTACAATGGCCGTTGGCGCCGCTTTAAGCAAGGAAGGCTTTAAACCCAATGATCTTAACACCGATGCCATTTTAGACTTTGACACGAGCTCTCCTTCCATTACAGGCATTCACCTGGAATTAAAAGGGTCTGCGATTGATGGCGTAAGCGAAGAAAAATTTAAAGAGATAGCTGAAGGAGCCAAGGCTAACTGCATCGTCTCAAAAGCGTTGAGCGTGCCTATTACGCTGAATGTACAGTACGCATAGAGGTTAGAGATTGAAGATTAGAGGTTAGGCAAAAAACTAATCTCTAATCTCTAATCTCCATCACGCTACCTCAAGCCTACTTGCTTTCATCAAGCCTGACGGAACGGTAAACGAAAATTCGGTACCCTGCCCCTGTTTGCTGGTTACCCAAATTTTACCGCTGCACTTTTCAACGAGGTCTTTGCAAAAAAGCATACCCATTCCGGTTCCCGATTCATTATTAGTACCTGCTTTACTGTTAACTTTACTTTTAAAAAGCTTGTTAAGCTGCTCCTCACTCATGCCGGTGCCGGTATCTTTTACCGTAATAATATGATTTTGATCATCTTGCCGCCTGGCAGTAATCTCAACAGTATCGTTTTCGTTTGAAAATTTTATTGCGTTGGTAATTAAATTCCGAAGTACGATGCGGATTGAATTCGGATCAGCCGATGCAACCATGTCATCAGGGACGCTATCAACCAGGTTAATACCTTTTAATGCCGCCTGTTCATGGTAACTTTCTGTTTCGTAGGCTACTATATCCTTAATATAAAAGTCTTTTGCGGAGTTTTCAAAATTTTCCATTTGACTGTTTATCCAAAACAAAAGTGTATCAAGGAAATCGGAAGTATATTCAAGTTTTTTTAACACGCCCGGGATCATTTCCAGCATTTGTTCGTGCGAAATAGTGCTATCCTGTAGCAAACTAAATAAGCCGCGCAAGGTACTTAACGGAGCCCGCAGATCATGTGCCAAAACAGATATCAACCGGTCTTTTAAAACATTAAGATCATTCAATTTCTGAGCCTGATCATCAATACTGGCTTTTTGCTGCAGTACTTCTTTATTTTTTTCTTCCAGCATCGTATTTATTCTTTGCTGGTTCCGCTTTTGCCTGTAGTAAACCACAGAAATAGCGATCATGCCCAATATTATACTTAAAAATACGGCGTTTATTAACCGCTGCTGCTCTATCTTTTGCTGGTATAAAATATCTTTTTCCTTTTGCTGCTGCGCAAGCTGATGCTGCCTTGCGGTAAAGTTAAGTTCAAGATTATAGGATGTGAGCTTTTGAATACTTTCATTATTATTCAAACTATCCTGCAGGCCAATATATTGTGTTAACGATTTATAAGCTTCGTCAAATCTTCCCAACCCAGCCAAAGTTTTATTCAATTGAAGCGCTGCATCGGCCCTTACCTTCAGGTTGCCTAATTTAACAGATAGTTTTTGGCCTTTTATGGCATATTTGTAGGCATTTTTATAATCCTTTTGCAGGTTATATACCGTGGCGAAACCTATTAAAGCATAGGCTTCATTATAAACAATCCTGTATTTACTGCCAATTTCCAATGATTGATCAAGGTAGCTTATCGCCTTGTAAATTTGGTTTTTGTTTGCGTAACACAGTCCAAGATTAGTATAAACAGAACTTATCCCTTCTTTGTCGTCCTGTTTTACGGCAATGCCTGTCGATTTTAACAGATAGGAAATTGCGCGGTCATATTGTTTCTGCGCGATCAATAATTCGCCAATATTTTCATAAACAGTCCCAATCCCGTTTAAATTTTTAGCGCTTTCAAACATTTTTAACGCAGTTTGGTAGTATTCAAGCGCTTTGGGGTACAATTCCATGCTTTGTAAAATAATTGCAATGTCATTATAATTGGCTGCGGCTGCCTGGTTGTTGCGCATTTTAAGGTCAATAAAAAGCGCTTTATAGTAATAATCAAGCGCCGTAGATAACTGCCCTTCACTAAAATAAACAACGCCAATATTTTTTAAACAAATAGCAACATCGAGTTCATCTTTTAACTGCTTGCTGATATCGAGCGCCAGGTTTGAATAGGTTAAAGCCAATTTATAATTCGCTATCAAATTATACATCCTTCCATAAAGCATGTAACAATTGCTAAGTCCTTTTTTATCATTTAAGCGTTTATAAATTATAATGGCTTCATCAAAGTTCTTTTGTGCCTCTGCAAACCTCCCTTTGAACCAATTTGCATGACCGGTTTGCACTAAAGCATCAGCTATGCCCGCCTTGTAATTAATTTCACGTGACAGTTCGATACTTTTATCGCCATAATAAAGTGTGCTGTCCGGATTGGAGTCAAAGTAGTTAGCGGCAAGTTTATTTAACCTGTTAATATTTAAAGTGTCCGGTTCCGCCTGGTTTTTTAACGAAGGGGCTACCAACGTTTTAAGGCTGTCAACCTGGCCCCTGTTTATCGCTGAAAATCCTGTTATAGAAATGAGCAAAAAGAATAAAGTTATATATAGCTTCAATGTCTAAGTTTTATTTTTACGATGATATTAGCCTCATAGCCACTTCTTTTATACGAAAAATGCACTTCATTTTGTTTTCGTTTTTTTAATAAAATCAAAAAAGCCCATTTTTTATAAAAAAACGGGCTTTTTTGATAAATATTTTATTATATTATTTTAAAGTATTAACAAATTTAGTAAGTTTTGATTTGTTATTTGATGCTTTATTTTTATGAATAACATTCTTTTTAGCCAAACGGTCAAGCATTGATATTACTTTAATTAAAAGCGGGCTTGCTTCTTCTTTGCTGGTTGTGCCTCTTAATTTCTTGATAGCGTTCCTGGTGGTTTTAGCCTGGTACCTGTTACGTAAGCGTTTCGCTGCGTTAGAGCGGATCCTTTTTAATGATGATTTATGATTTGCCATTGTATAGCTTTGTTATTCTTTCTTTTATTTTAAGGACTGCAAATATAGGATGATTATTTATAAAATCAAATACTTTTTTTGTTGTAATGTTGAAAGGTTGCAATGTTGAAAGGTTATTTGGATTAAGGTAGATTTGAACCGGGAATTATTGTGAGATTTATACAGACCGTCAACATCAAAATTCTTCATTTTTTAACATTACAACTTTACAACATTGCAACATTTCAACAACTTTACCCTAAAGCTTATCGCCGGATTAATAATAATTCTCACATGCTCATCCTGGGGGTTTTATGCACATTACAGTATTAACAGGCTTGCTGTTTTTACGTTGCCCAAGGCTATGTCGGGATTTTACAAGGCTAATATCGAATTTATTACAAAACATGCCATCAGCGCGGATAAACGCCGCTATGTTGATTCAACGGAAGCGCCAAAACATTTTCTAAATGCAGATCATTACGGAAAAAAAACGTTTAGCGCTATCCCGCAAAACTGGGATGACGCGGTACACAAATATACGGCAGATACGCTTAATAAATATGGCACCGTTCCGTGGACAATTCAATATAATTACTACAGGCTGGTTAAAGCTTTTAAGGAGCGCGATACCGCAGCAATATTAAATACTTCGGCAAATTTGGGCCATTATATTGCCGATGCCCATGTACCGCTGCACCTTACCCAAAATTATAACGGGCAGTTAACCAACCAAACGGGTATCCATGCCTTATGGGAAAGCAGGCTGCCCGAACTTTTTAGTGGTCAATATAACTATTATACCGGCGGGGCCCGTTATATTGAAAATCCGCTGACCGAAGCTTTTAAAATATGCAGGAGCTCGTTTAATGAGGTTGATTCGGTTTTGCGTTGTGAGCGGATCCTAAGCAAATCGTTCCCGGGCAATAAAAAATATGCACTTGTAATGCGCGGGAAAAGGAAGGTTAAAGATTATTCGGTTGCATACGCTAAAGCATATCATAAGATGCTGCATGGAATGGTGGAAAGACGAATGCGCTCGGCCATACTTGCCGTTGGCAGTTACTGGTATTCGGCTTGGGTTGATGCCGGGCAGCCTGATTTGGATAAATTGATTAAAAAACCGCTTGGCGATGCCGAAAAAAGGAAAATAAAAAAGCAAGAAGCTTTATACAGAGCCGGAAAAGCGTTAGTTTAAATTATTAGCAAAAATAAGACCTGGAGTTAGCGAACCACCTGTTTCTTAATCATCCGGCTTCTTATGGCAGCGTATATTGGCGGCATAATCGAAACCAGGATTATTACAACGCCAACAAGGGCAAAATGAGCTTTAAAAAAAGGAACATTACCCAAAAAATATCCTGCAAAAAGGAAGACAACTATCCAGGATGCACCACCAATTATATTATAGAGACTGTATTTTAAAAATGACATCCCCCCAACACCAGCGACAAATGGAGCGATAGTACGGATAATGGGCATAAAACGACTAAATATTACCGCTAAAGCGCCATGCTTTTCAAAAAATGCATGGGTTTGCCTGTAGTACGATAACTTCAATACCTTATTTTCCTCTTTAAATACTTTTGTGCCCAGGTATCCGCCCAACATATAATTTACCGTGTTGCCTGTAAATGCCGCTATAATTAGGATCGGCGCCAGGATATAAATACTCAAGCCTGTATGCCCGGCAGCTATCAATGCACCTGAGGCAAATAATAAAGAATCTCCGGGCAAAAAAGGAGTAATTACAAAACCGGTTTCCGAAAAAATTATGGCAAATAGTATAAGGTAGGTCAGCGCGTGGTACTGGTTAATTATATCGGCCAGGTGCTTATCAATGTGTAATATAAAATCAATGAGGCTTTTAATTATTTCCAATGCTTTTAATTTTGGTCAAAAATATGAATTTGGGTTGATTAAGTTGCTTAAGTGAATGGTTGATCAAGTAAAAAAATTGACGGCGCGATTTTAACTCAATCTAACTTAATCAACCTCATCAACTACCTGTTAACAATAACTCCTGCATTAAAAGCTGCACTATCAGTGCGGGTAGTATAGCCATACGCATACAGGGTATACAACCTGCCATCCTGGATAGTGACGCTTGGCTGCTCGTTCAATATGCCTGTGCTGCCTGTCGTAGTTATCTTAAGGTCATAATTACCGACCGGGAGTTCAACCCAATGTTTTGAATAATTTGGATAAGTAACGTTGCTAAAAGCCAGTGTCCCGTTTGCATAAACATCCAGTCCGCCGGTACCTGTTGGCGAGGCATTTACAAATCGCAATTTGCCGCGCCCGACGGCCGGCGCACTTGCAGTATCAACCGTAAATATTTGAACTGTCTTACTTGCGCCATTCAAATATGTACCTGTGATAAATAAGCTATACTTTAAACCCGATTTTAATATATCGTCCCTGGAAAACAGTTGAGTCGCTAATAAATAAGCAGACCTGACCTGGTACGGAGTATCGGTGGAGGGCACATAAAAGTAACCGTGGTTTACGTTAAAAACAAACGGATTTCCAAATGCATTCACCTGCTTAAAATCGATAAGTAAATTAACAGGGCCAAGGTCAGGGCTTAAATTTAAGATTTCATATTGTATATTTAACCCCGTACGGCTGGCGCCGCTTTGTTTTCCGCACGAAGTGATATTTGCGACCAAAAAAAATCCGCCGGTAAGCAAAAACAGCCAGTTAATTATTTTCCATCTATGTTTAGCAGCCATACAAGTTTTTTAATCTACATTAATTGCAACACCAAGGCCAAAGGCAATATTGCTTTTTCCATTTAGTAATCCTTTTGAAAATAACGTATAAGTTTTGTTTGGTTCAATCGCCACCGTTGTATCAATTTTAGGTATTGATGACCCTGCAAGATAAATTCTTATTTCCTTTAATCCGCTGCTGCCTACCGGTAAAAATACCGAAGACGACTTAAAAGGCCGCGTTTTAAAATTAACTGTATCCCCAACAGTAACACCAAGGCTGCCGGCGTCTGGCGAGGCATTAACAAACCTTACCAGGGACATGTTTTGAACAGTATCCTTAAGAAGCGTGTCAATTGTGCTAAACGCCTGGTCTGTAGTTTCTCCGGCAACATATAAAGAATAGTTTGTACTGTCTTTTAAATTTAGTGGCATATTAAATAAAGCAGTAAAGCCCCCTGCTTTTTTAAACTGGTAATTCTGCGTTCCGCCCGGAACAGTCAAATAAAAGGACTGGCTGGTTGGGTATATACTTGAGGTATTGTTTTGCCTGGTACCATTTAAATAAAAATTCAGGGTATCAGCTGAAGCGTTGACAATATTAATATGGGTATATATTACCGTTTTAAAAACATTGTCATTGTTTTTACAGGATACAAAACCTGTAATAACGCCTATGAAAATTAAAATTGAACACCTAATATTCATACCTTAAATGCTAATATAACTGCTTATAGCACGTTTTGTTATCACGTTAAATAAAAAAGTCCGGTTTTTTGCCCGGACCCATATGGTGAGTTATGAATTGTGCATAAGTGTTTGTGAACTAAATAGTCTCAAACCTTAAAATGCATTAATTCAATAATTCACTAATTAATTACGCGTAGCTATTAAGCATTACCGGCATTACGAGCATCAATACATCCTCGTTCTCATCACCGCCCTGCGGTAATAACAAGCCGGCCCGGTTTGGGGTCGACATTTCGAGCGACACTTCCTCGCAAGTTAAATTCCTTAACATTTCTATTAAAAAACGGGCATTAAAGCCAATTTCCATGTCTTCTCCTTCGTACTGGCAGGTTAAGCGCTCATGCGCCTCGTTTGCAAAATCAATATCTTCCGATGATATATTCAGCTCACTCCCGCTTATCTTCAGCCTTACCTGGTGGGTTGTTTTGTTGGCATAAATAGCAACCCTGCTTAACGATCCTAAAAATGCCTGTCTGTCGATACTTAGTTTATTGGGATTATTTAATGGGATAACTGCTTCGTAATCCGGGTAGCGTTCGTCAATTAAGCGGCAAACCAGGTTAATATTACCAAACTTAAAAAAAGCGCTGGTATTGTTATATTCAACCGAAACATTCATATCATCTGCAGGCAACGATGATTTGAGCAGGGTAAGCGCTTTTTTGGGCAGTATAAATGAAGTATTGGCAGCAGCCTTTGCATCCAGGCGGCGGTAACGTACCAGCTTGTGTGCATCCGTAGCTACAAACGTAAGATACTGCGTTGATAGCTGGCAGTAAACCCCTGTCATGGCCGGGCGCAGTTCATCATTGCTTACTGCAAAAATTGTTTTATTGATAGCTTCGGCTAAAACCGAAGCCGGCAAATTTACCGATGCAGCATTTTCAACAACCGGTATTTTGGGAAAGTCCTCGCCATTTTCACCGCTTAGCTTATATTTTCCATCACCGGCATTAATTTCAATGGCAAATGTTTTATCATCAACAGAGAAATTTACCGGTTGCTCGGGTAATGACTTTAAAGTCTCTAACAAAATGCGCGAAGGTATCGCAATACGGCCATTCTCCTTAGCTTCAACGGTTAAAGAAGTGGTCATGCTGGTTTGCAGGTCTGTCGCCGAAATGGTTAAGTTCCCATCTTTTATCTCGAACAAAAAGTTCTCCAGTATAGGTAATACGGTGCTATTGCTCAACGCCCCGCTTACGGCCTGCAGTTGTTTAAGTAGCGTTGAGGTAGAAACAATGAATCTCATATTTTACAGTTAATCAATCAAAAGTATAAAATTTAATGAGCATACTTTCGCTTGCGGACATAATGTTGAAAAATAGCAAATGTTAACAATATACCCAGGGGCAATATGTTATTAAGTACTTGCCAATATAATTTTTCGCTGCGGATACGGGCGCGGTCAAGCAGGCGCAATTGTATCTCTTTGGTGCGTAAAGCTATCAGCCCCGAATCATCTGTCATATAGTCGGCAATGTTCAGCAAAAGGTTTTTATTGCCGAAATTTTGCCGGGTATAATGGTCGTAACCAAGCGGATACGGCGATCCATCAGCACCAACCTGGTTTTTAAATACGTTGCCATCACTGATCACTATTATCTTTGTGGGCTTGCTCTCAGGTATTATAGTTACTTGTTCATGTAAACTATCGGGTGCAGGGCGGTTTAAAAAATCCGATTTAAACCTCCCTTCCAGTAATACAGCCACTATTTTGGGTGCACTCTGAAATTCTTTTGGGTTAGGTTCCTGTTCAAGGGCTTGTAAAGATAATATATGCGGGGCGGTCAATTTTTTATTATATGATGATGAAGTGAGCAAAATTGTTTTCTTAACATTTTTTATGGCAATCGTGTCAATGGTGCTCACAAACTCACTCCGTATTCCATCCAGATTTTTCACGATCGGATTGTTTGATGTAGGCATAAAGATAGGGTAGTACAACCAGGGCAGCATTTGTATTTGCGCCTGTCCGCCTGCGCTGCCTGTGCTAACAGGGATTTGTGCGCATCTCATATCGGCAATCAGGTCATAATTTATGCGCACGCCGTAGCCAAACAGCTGGTCATCAAGGTTCAGATCTTTGGGGAATGCCATTTCTTCGCCCCCACGCCCGCGGAGGCTGTCCAGTTCGGCATTAACCTGGTCAATAGACCAAAGTACCCGGCCGCCGCGCATTATATACTGGTCAATTTTAAATTTTTCAAGCTCGGTAAATTTTTTATCCGGTTTTGGTATTACCAGCAATTTAATTTTCATTAAAATAGATAAGGGAATGGTTTTCAAGTCTATCCTTCCAACTTTGTATCCATCCGACAGTGACTTCATTGCATCATTTAACTGCAAGTCCGTAAGCTCATGATTACCTTCGGTAAAGCCAATTATAGCCTTCCCCCCGCTTGTTACCTTTTTAACTGCCGACGAAAAAGCATATTCCAGGTTTTCTATAGAATTGTTATATACTTCGTCATCAGAAAGGCCTATACGTGTTTGCAATAAATTAACTGCGATATCCTTCCCTTCAAATTGAACAAGCGCCTCGGGGAATATCAGCATTTGCGTAACTCCATTATCGGTTTTTACGCTGTAGGGTTGCCCGGAAATTCCCCTTGCCTGTAACGAGTCATATTCGGCTTTTTGCTCATCATCAGGTAATTTTTTTATGGCTGCTATCAGGTCAATAAAGTTAAACTGCAATCTGCCATGACTATAAGCCTGCAGGTCACTTAGCATATCATGAGTTGCCAGCTGTAGCCTTTTCATCCCGCCGGGGAAATTATCGCCTTGCAAATAAACCGTAACGTGCACCGGGGCCTTGAGGCTGTCCATTATGTGCCGGCTAACGCTTGATATCGTGAAGCGCTTCTCTTTAGTAAAATCGAACCTGGTAAATATTAAAGAGGATATGATGCCCAACAAAATTAAACCGCCTAATGTAGAGACGCAATATCTTGCGTCTCTGCCCACAAGGCTTTTTTGTCTTTGCCTGATCAGCACAAACAATGTGAGGCAAATGAAAAGGCCTGGTAAAATTATAAAATAAACAAGATCGCGGGTGTCCAAAACCCCGCGGCTTACAGATTGATAATGTTCTGTGATCCCTAAATTTTCTAAACCCAGGCTTTGGAGAGATAATATTTGGCTTAGCGAATCAAATCCGCTATAAAAGAAGAAGCAAAGAAATACAGCTACGGTAAAAGCAATGATCTGATTTTTACTTATAGATGATGCAAACAAGCCGATGGCACAGAACCCGGCGCCTAATAAAAACAAACCGATATATGAACCTATTACACCACCTGTATCAATATTTCCCCCCGGAGTGCCAAGTGTATAAACTGAGTAATAATATACAAGGGTTGGCAGCAAGGCAAAAAGCACAATGGTAACGCAGGCGAAATATTTACCCAAAACAATTTGCCAATCCGTTAAAGGCCGTGTTAAAAGCAGTTCAAAGGTACCTTCCTTGCGTTCTTCGGCTAATGAACGCATGGTTATAGCCGGTATCAGGAACATAAAAAGATAAGGTGCGGTGCTAAATAGGCTATCTAAGCCTGCATAACCGTAATTGAGTATGCTTGAATCGGGAAACACCCATAAAAATAGTCCTAACACCAGTAAAAACACTGCGATAGTAACATAAGCTACGAGGGAGCTGAGGTATGATGTAATTTCTTTTTTGAGGATAGTGAGCACAGGTAAGTTTCGTCTTAAACGCCGAAATTACAATAATAATGTACTAAAGCAAAGTAGCCTTATGTTTATTAGTCTTGGCTCTTTGTTCTTACACAACTTGACTTTTTATGAAGCTTCTCTCCCGCCGTTTATCATATCCGAAACTATACCTTTGCTATCCTTTCGTTCGGCCAGGAATACACCCGCGAGATGAACGATAATAAAGCCCAGTATCAAATACATGTTAAAGCCATGCAGGCTCCTTACTGTAGGCCTTATCGATTTAAATGGCGCCATAGCATCTTCAAAGGCCAGGAATAAGCCTGTAATTACCTGGAAGATAAGTAACGTGTAAAATATCGCGTAAATGCTCTTTACAGCAAGTTCGTGCCTTACAACCACGCGGTTCTTTTTTGTGATTTTAAATTGTAACCAGGCGCTTTTTAGCTTTCGTATAAATTTTTGGTCGGCCATCTGAAAAAACTCCAGCAATAACCTGAATAAAAGCAGGCCGGCCAGACAGTAACCAAAATATTTGTGCACATCCCAAACACTATCGCTTAGGGCATGCGCTACCGACCTTGCCTGATCGGCTGTTACGCTTGCGCCAGCCTTTTGAAATTCATCTTTCATAAGTGAGGATGTTGCCTGATCGTCAGTTATGGTTGAATTGATTAGCACCGTGATCAGCGAGCCGCTGATAACAATGGTATTGGCCCAATGCCATAAACGAAGCGGCGCCGAATATTTTTTAATTGGATGCGGGGGGTTGATATCCCTGCGAAGGGGTTCAATTATTGTCATATTTATTGATGTAATTTCTCTAAAAGTATAAACATAATTTGAAGTAATTCTGTAGCAGCATCATTTTTATAACGTGTTTTAAATCACTCAACATTATTTTCTTCAGGATTTCTTCAATTTCGAAACTTATATTTGATTAAAAAACTATTGAAACTCCTGATTATAGAAGATGAGCAATCCCTTCGCGACAATATAACCGATTATTTTAATGGGGACGGTAATATTTGCGAAAGCTGCGGTTGCTTAGCCGGTGCGATTGATAAGCTATCCAATTACGATTACGATTGTGTTTTATTGGATATTGGGCTGCCCGACGGCGATGGCTTTGCCGTTTTAGAATACCTTAAAACACAAATGAAAAACGAAGCCGTGCTGATTATTTCGGCCAGGAATTCGCTTGATGATAAGCTGAAAGGCCTTAATATTGGCGCAGATGATTATTTAACAAAACCCTTCCACCTGGCCGAGCTTAAAGCCAGGGTGATGGCCATTTACAGGCGCAGGTCCTTTAACAGTAACAACAAGCTTATTTTTAATGAAATATCCATCAATTTACCTGGTCGTACTGTCGACGTAAACAAAACACCCGTTATCCTTACAAAAAAAGAATACGATATGCTGCTGTATTTTATTGCCAACAAAGGAAAAGTGATCTCAAAAAATGCCATTGCCGAGCATTTATGGGGTGATGAGATGGATATGCATGATAACTTTGATTTTATTTATACCCACATTAAAAACCTGCGCAAAAAACTGCTTGATGCAAAGTGTACTGATTACCTGAGATCAATTTATGGGATAGGCTATAAATTTACCGCATAATGAAATTATCGGCGCATTACAATAAGGCAAGCATCATCATAACTATATCCGTTTTGTTTGCCGGGGCGGTGATCTATTTTTTTGCCATTAACCATATTGCCCGCAAACAACTCGATCGTGATTTAACGGAGGAAATTGAGGAGGTTTTGGATTATGTAAATACCAACGGCCAATTGCCAAAGCAAGTGGAGTTTGATGAAGACCAAACAGTATTCATAAAAACTAACAAGCAAAATATACAAACAAGGTATTTTGATACCGTATACAACAATCCAAAAGAGAGAAAAACCGAGGCGGGGCGCGCCGTTTCGGGGCTCATTTCATTAAAGGGCCAGCATTATATCGTTATTATTACCGTATCCAGGGAAAGCACTGAGTACCTGGTGCAAATAATCGGCGCCATAACGCTTGCCTTAATGGCGGGATTGCTGCTCATTCTTTTTATTACTAACAGGTATATCTTAAATGGCTTATGGCGGCCATTTTACGATACGCTGAACGCTTTAAAAGCTTTTAATATATCCGATAACAAAAGCTTTCATCTTAAAAACAATAAGGTTGATGAATTTAACGATTTGAATAAAGTAGTTGAAACCATGTCATCGCTGGCGAAAAATGATTACCGGCATTTAAAGCACTTTACCGAAAATGCATCGCACGAAATGCTAACCCCCTTAGCCGTAATCACCGCTAAACTGGATACGCTGATACAGGATGAAACCTTAAAACCCGAACAATTTGACCAGATTAAGGATATTTACTCGGCAGCCGGTAAGTTGTCGCGACTTAACCAGTCGTTATTATTGTTAGTAAAGATAGAGAACAACCTGGTTGATGACGCCGAGTTATTAAGTTTGGGCGGATTGATCAGCCAGAAGATAAGGCAGTTTAATGAGCTTATCGTAAATAAAAACTTGCAGGTTAGCGCGTTTCTTGATGAAAAGCAAATTTTAGTGAGCAGGTATTTGGTTGATATTTTGCTCAATAATCTGTTCAGTAATGCCATAAGGCATAATAATGATTACGGCAATTTGATTATCACGTTAACTAAGGATAAGCTTATTTTTCAGAATACCGGAATCGAAAAGCCACTTGATGCTGAAACGTTGTTTGAGCGTTTTCAAAAAGGGAAAACATCCGAGGGCACTGGCCTGGGACTCACGATAGTTAAAAATATTTGTAATTTATATCATTGGGATATTTGTTATTCTTTTGAAAATGGGTTGCATACGTTTGAGATTAGGTTTTGATTTATAAGGCGAATATGTAATCCTAAAATCCTGCGATCTTAGTTCTTACAGATAGCGGCGAGTTGTAAATAATCCCTATTTTTACCATCGCTACCAATAAAACCGGGATCAATTATGTCCGCATTTTTAAAAATCAATAAAGGCATCCTGCGAACCATCGCTTTTTGCGTGCTACCCTTTTGGCTGAACACCGTAAGGGCGCAAACCAATACCCCCAAATTTAAGGTGATAGCCTTTTACACTGCCCGGAACGATAAGGCGCATATCAGTTTTGTGCATGAGGCTAATGCGTGGTTCCCAAAAATGGCGGCTAAATATCATTTCAGCTACGATTCCACCAAAAACTGGAGTAATATGAACCTTGAATTTTTGTCGCATTACCGGTTGGTGGTTTTTTTGGATACCCGGCCTGATGACCCGGCACAAAGGGCGGCATTTGAAAAATATATGGAAAACGGCGGCGGCTGGATGGGGTTTCATTTCGCAGCATTCGCGCTTACACCCTCAGAGTTTCCCGAAAACTGGGACTGGTACCATAATATATTTTTAGGATCGGGGCAATACGTAAGCAATATATGGCGGCCATCACCTGCCATTTTAGATGTGGACCGGAAGTTCCCGGCAACCAAACACATGCCGAAAACATTTAAGACCTCGCCCAATGAATGGTACCGGTGGGAAAAAGACCTCGGCAAAAATCCTGATATAAAAATACTTTGCTCCATTGATTCAGCCAGTTTCCCGCTTGGCACCGGCCCAAAACAAAGCGAAATATGGCACAGCGGCTATTACCCCGTGGTTTGGACCAACACAAAATATAAAATGATATATTTCAACATGGGCCATAACGATATGGACTACGAGCATAAATACGACAACACTGATAGGACGTTATCTCATACCTTTGACAGCGAAATGGAATCAAAGCTGATCCTGGATGCTCTGTTATGGTTGGGGAGCGAGACGAAGGTTAAGTAGTTGATTTTGGAGAAGGTTATAATAGTTTTAAATCTTGAAAACCATTTATCAAAAAAATTCAATGTTTACTAGTGCCAAATATTTGATTTTGACTTTAATTTTAATGTCGGCATCGCTGCTGGTCAGTGCCCAAAAACGGCCAAGCGATAAGATATATTGGTTAGCTTTAGATAAATATACTTTAGCGCTGGACTCTGGTCGTCATCCAACTTTAAATTTATTTCAGGAGAAAAAAATCTATTTGCAAAAACCTGAATATGTTGACAGTATCCCACCGCAAATCAATGGTTACAATATCATTTTGATTACAGGGCAAACTCAAAAAAAATTGTACAAGGATCATAAAGGCCAGTTAATTCATACAATAATGTTTCCAGTTGCAGTTGAAGATAGCCTCTTATACATTACAATTACGCCTTATCGTGGAAAATTGAAAGGAAGCCGTCACTATTATTTAGGAGTATCAGATGGGATAACCATTTACTTTAAATACAATGCCATTAAAAAACAATTTGTTGTAGACAAAGTAAAGAATTGGGGAATATGATTTGTCCATAGATATTCAACTCAACCACTCACCTAATCAACCCAATCAACCACATACTAATTATTCAACCACTCACCTAATCAACCCAATCAGCCACTCACTAATTATTCAACCACTCACCTAATCAACCCAATCAACAACTCACTAATTGTTCAGCCAATACGTAAACTTAAACACCAGCATCCTGCTTTTAACATTAAACGGCCTGGGCAGGTAATTATCGGTATATACAATAAAGAAATCAGATGCCGGCCTGTACCTGTATTGCAAACGCGTATTAATGTTAAAGTTACGGCCCTGCTGGTTGTATTGGTAATATCCCGTGAGGAAAAACTTATTGGTGAGTGTTACATCAATTTTGGGACCTATTAACCAAAAGGTATTTTGGTTCCATGGCGAGGGCAACTGTAGCCTGCTTACGGTTGTGCTCCACAAAATATTTACCAAAGGCTGAAACCGGTAACCAAAGTCAGTAGCAAGGCTAATTTTCTTTCCGTTATCGTAGTAACCGCCATAATCAAATGTAAAATCGTAAGTAAATACGCTTTGGGGGACAGAGAAATAAGATAGCTCCATGTTATTCCAGCGGCTCTGATTCCCCGTTGCGAGAGAATGGCCCACAAAGTTTGTAGGGTCGAAAGGGGAAAGCAGTTTTACATAATCATGTTCCACTAAACCCGTTAATGTACTTCTGTCCCTAAAAGTTAGCAGGTATGACAGGAAACTGCGGTTATCGGTGGGATTAAAGGAATCATCGTAGTAATCGGTAAAATTTAACTGTGGGCCATGACTTAAAATCAAGCCGCGAGCCGGGAAAAAAAGATAAGCTATTACAGGGTTTACTTTAATATACCCATGCCGCGGAACATAACCAACTTCGGCATTGTAGTTCGCGCCAACATATTCATATTCCCCTCCTATCGCCCAATATTTATTAGTAAATTGGATGTTGCCGGCGTCTGTAAAGTCGTGCCCGGTTTTGCCGGGTGTAAAGGATTTTAAAACAAGTTCCTTGCCTGTCCATGTATTTGAAGATGAAGCAAGATTAAATTCAAGGCCCACGCTGCTGTTATACTTTGAATTATTAGGCTGGCTTGCGGGCTGCACGTCGGGATAATTAAACGATTCTTTGTTAACAAACAGGAAGCCAATATTTGAACGGGCCAATATCTTCCGTTGCAAGGCAATAACGGTAAAATTTTGCGCCGGCAGCGAATCATTACTGCTCGTTTGCATATCCATTACGCCAATGCGCCAATCTTTATCCAACTTTCCGTTAAGCCTGAACCCGCCTATTATATTTGATGTTAAACCTATCCGCCTTGAAAAAAACGGCTGTATGGAAGCATAGCCAAAGTTGTTGAACTGGTCGCCATTCTCTAAAAAGAATTGCCTTGTTTCTGGATAAAAAAGTTCAAACCGGCTTAAATTAATAACCTGTTTATCCGCGTCAACCTGCGAAAAATCGGGGTTTACAGTAAGATCGAGGTTAAGCGCTGATGACATAGCAATTTTTGCATCAACCCCAGCCGTGGCTTTTACGGCGATATTTTTATGATCGTGATAATCCTTGCTGATACCGGTCAGCCCATAGGGAATGATCGAAACATTTGATCCGGGATCTGGCGGTGGATTATCCCATACCAAGGTGCCGGTATAAGCAAGGGATGCTGTCGGAAACTGCCTTGGCACCGGCGCCCAGGCAGATTTTTCAGTCGTTTTCAGGTCGTTACGGCTAAAGTTAATGCCCCACTCGGTTATTCCTTTTTTATAGCGAATAGCCTTAAACGGAATAGCCGCTTCAAAAATGTATCTATCGGGATAATCTTTTACGGCTGACACCCATTTGTTGGTCCAGTTCAGGTCAACTTTCCCCCCTTCGTACATCGTCCCGTCCCACTCGCCCCCTGCAGCATTTGCACCGAAAGAGTAACCGCTGGTAAGGTCATTAAAGGTATCCATAAAGAAAATGAAATTGTCATTTTTTTGAAAGTTAAAGTCTCTTTTTAACGATTCGACCATGTTTGGGCCGGCAAGAGCTTTATAACAAATAGCCAGGATATAAATATTTTTTTGGTCATAAGCCATCTTTACTTCGGTGCATACAGTGGCCTTGCTGGTATCCATTGGCAAAACCATGCAAAAATTTTGAGCAACTTCCGCATCCTGCCATGCCTGCTCATCCGCAATGCCATCTATCTTAATGGCAGATGTTGCCTGACGAATATGATACTTATAATTAATATTTTTCTTTTGGGCAAACAGCCCCAAGTTCAATAAGCAACAAAAAGAAATCAGCGTAAATCTCAATTTCAAATCGCAGCAGTTTTAGACGTTTTTAACATAAAAATTATGATTATTAGTTGTAATTCGCGCAATTTAATACGCTTTGCAGTAATTAGCTTATTGTATTAATTCTTTTACATTGTAAATGGCCGAGTTTTCATACATTTTTAATCAATTGAGCTATAATTTGTTGGTAAACGCCTTTTGTTAATAAGTTTCTATCAAAAAAAGCGGCTTTTGATAAAAAATGTGTTAATTTTTGTTAAAATATTAGTCTACTAATTTAATAGCTATTATATTTGCATAATTGTTATTATCGATCCAACCAATTAGTTCTTTATGATAAATAATGAGGTCAGTTACTTAAAAAAGAGTGAGCGTCAGCTTTCTCTTTTTTTTGTTTTATAGGAATTTTTCTCCAATTAAACATTACAATGTTTCAACCTTTCAACAACTCATCTAACTCAATTAACCAATTATTTCAATACCCTGTTTATCTCCTCCAGCAAATACCCCTTTAGGTCCGAGTCATACTCCCAAAACATTACCCCGGCAAGCTTCTTACGTTTAACATATTTACATTTTTTCTGTACCGACCATTCATCGTCATAAGTTATAAACTGCCTGGTTGAATCATTGTATAAATAATCGGCTTTCGCATGCCTGTCGCGATGGACTTTATATCCCTTATCCTTCATAATGCTATCTTTTATAGCGGTATACCCCCTACCTCTTGAATAGGTAGCCACTGAATCGCCTAAGCCTTTAGCGCCGCCAGCTAAAACTGATGCCCGGCCATAAAAGGCTATGCCCATCACCAACTTATCCGCAGGCACACCGGCTGCAGTAAATAGCATTACAGCGTTATCAGCATTGTTTTGCGCTTTATATGATTTTGAGCTATACAGGCCGGTGTGGTGCGAAGCTATTTTGCCGCCCGAATAATCATAAGTCATCAGGTTAACATAATCCAGATATTGCTGCACATTCCCCATTTCGGTATTATCCACAAAGGATTTAAATCCGCCGACTGCGGTTGTCAACAGGTACTTTTTCCCGGTTTGCTGTCCAAGGCTGTCTAACTGCCTTCTCAGTTCTTTAAACATCAGTGTGTAGTTCTGCTTGTCTTCGCGGCGGTATATATTCCCATCCAAGCCAGGCTGCGCCGGATATTCCCAATCAATATCTATCCCATCCATATCATATTTTTTTATGATACTGACAGCACTTGCAGCAAATCCCTGCCTGGAAGTGTCGGACAATACAGCATCCGAGAATTTCCCGCTCCAGGTCCATCCTCCTATCGAGATCAATATTTTTAGTGAAGGGTTTTGCTTTTTAAGCAGGTTCAAATGCCTGAAATTAATGGTATCTGTCGCTTCGTGGTGAAGCCATGCCCGGTTATTTTTAATATCGACAAAAGCGTAGTTAATATGTGTTAATTTTTTTGCTTCAATAAGCTCAGTTTTTACCAATCCCCTGAAACCGCCAACATAGCCAATTACTACTTTATTTGATTGCGCGTGCAGATTATTGGCGTATAACAATAAGGATATAATACCCAATATAATAGCAGGGAAGATTGCAAACTTTTGTTTAAGCAAATGTTGTGGTTGTTTCATATTTATACTTTAAGCCTTAGCCTTCTTTTTTCAAGAAAACCTGTAATGATGATCACAATAAATGCCATTGCGAACGATCTGATGATGCCACCTGTGCCATAATTTAAAAAATCCGGATACCTGAAGTTTATCATATAAAAAATCGCCACAATAAAATAAGGTATAAGGTAGCAGGTAATCGTACTCGTCCCGGCCGACTTGATAATTTTGAACCAGTTTTGTTTGCCGTTAACATCTATAAGCCATATCAGCAATTCAAAAACCAGGATACCGATACCGGTGCATATAAATACCCAGGATGGCGTTGAATGTATTTTTGAAATCCCCTGGGTATAAGGGCGAACAAAAAAACCAAGTAATATCAACGCTATTCCCGACAATGAAAAAGTGAGCCATACCTTGTTGTAATTGCCTTTTATAGCCATTCTTGAATACAATAGCGAGATCACCACCCCAAACATCATTAATGCAGGGTGCGCGCCATCTTTAATAGCCCCTAAGCTAAAATCAAACCGACCGGCGTGAATACCAATGTTTATGACAACCAATATAATGAGGGCAATAAATAAAGCAGTTAAATTTCCTTTTGTAAGCAGATAAGTGCCCGCGCAAACCAGGTAAGCCCACCCGATGATCCCTAAAATACCCCACCACGAAGGTTCCAGCCCCCTGGGCGCATCCGGGCTGCCGCCTTTATACAGAAATGCAAGCACTATAAGGATTATTACCCCTGCGCCCATCAATCCATATTTTTTTGCTTTTGCCATGGTTTCGGGATAATCAAGCCAGATTAAAAAGAAGCTTAAGGTTAATAGAAATTCCCATACGCCTATGGGCAAGAAAGCAGTTCGGCTGTATTCCTCCATGTTAACATGGAAAAATCCCATCGCGATTAACGCGAATGAACGCAGCAAAATATAACCTGCAATGGATGTAAATGAATCGCCTTTGCTTAGCCGCCGGCCAATTGCCAAAGGAATAGATAACCCGGCTATAAATAAAAATATCGGGAAAATTGTATCCGCAAAATGCATCCCGTCCTCGTAGGCCTTAACATGGTCGATCCATTTCGGTACATTACGAACCCCGCTCAGGTCATTAACAAATATCATAAAAAACATATTGACGGCACGGAACACATCGATAGAAAGGAGCCGCTTAGGTTGGAGCATAATACTATATTAATCAGTTTAAAAGAATCAGCAGTTAAATATACCGGCTATTTTTTGATTTTGAATGTATCGTTTTTGATATATTGGAAGTTAACAGTTTTGAATTGCCAAACCAAATACATACCTTTGGCGTTAGTAACGCATAACGGAACCATGATTATATCTTTTGGGTCTAAAGAAACTGAAAAAATATGGGATGGTAACCGTGTTGCTAAATTGCCTTTGGAGGTACAAACAATTGGACGGAGAAAGCTTAGAATGATCAATAATTCACAAAATATCCGTGATCTAACAATTCCGCCTTCTAATTATCTTGAAAAATTGAAAGGTAAATTAAACGACTATCATAGCATAAGGATAAACGACCAATGGCGGATAATTTTTAAATGGGATAATGGAAACGCGAGCGAAGTTGAAATCATTGACTATCATTAATAAAAAAAATCATGGAAAGACTTCCTAATATACACCCCGGAGAAATATTAAATGAGGAGTTTCTGAATCCCCTAAATATAACTCCTTACAAATTGGCTAAAGAAACCCATATTCCTCAAACCCGGATTTCTGAAATTATTAAGGGAAATCGCCGTATCACCGCTGATACGGCCCTTAGGCTAAGCCAGTTCTTTGGCAATTCAGCAAAATTTTGGCTTGGGTTACAAGATGATTTTGATATAGAAATGGAGTTGGACGAAAAACGGGAAGAATTAGTTCATATCAAACCTTTTGCCGCTGCTTAATTGTTTGAATCGGGATTTACACGATTTTATAGATTTTTTTGGATTATCTAAAAATGGCTACCAGTATCAGAAAAATCCTTTAAATCCCAAAAATCCTGGTCACCCCAACACCTCCTCCAACACCTCATGTGAGCGCACATTCCCAAAACCTTCCACATGGAGTGTGTAATATTCGAGTAATTTTTGTAGCAGGTAACGGCGCTCGTTATTCGTTAGCTTAAACTGCGGCACGTTTTCAAAATTGCATTTCAGCAATGCGGCAAAATTCTGCGTGTGCGGCGGCGACAGGTACCAAACGCTCTCGGGCTTATAACGGCAAAACATGCCGTTCTTCAAATCGAAATATTCGGCTTCGCCCACAAGATTACGGTCGGGGTAAAAGCCCAGGTATCGCGCAAGCTGTATTAAAAACAGGAGGTGAAAGTTTGCAAGCCCTTCCGTTTGATGATCCAGCCATTCGATGGCGCTGAATACAAAATCAAACAAATTTTCATCTGCAGACTGCTGCCGTACGGCCTTGTATAATACTTCGTTCAAAAAAATTACTAAGCTGCTTTTGAGCACGTCATAGGGAATAGTTAGTAATTGCGGTGAGTTCTTAAGTTCTTTGATCCGCTGTACATTCCCGGTATTTTTATGATAAACCACCATATCGAGCAAATGAAGCGGCTGCAGCATATTACGTGATATTTTAGCTTTGGGCTTTTTCACTCCGTTTATGATGTACGATTGCAGGCCAAACTTTTCGGTAAAAACCTGTACTATAACACTACTTTCACCATAGTCGGTTGTTTTAAATACTATTCCGCGGGTCTTATGCAGCATGGTTAATGAGCAACAGTAACTTTGGTAAAAAAATAATTAAGCCCATTATAAAGGCAAACAGCGCAGCAATTACTACCGCTCCGGCGCTCATATCTTTTATATGGCCTGCCTTTTCATTGTAACCGGGCGAAACCAGATCAGTTAAGGTCTCTATCATGGTATTGAATATTTCGGTGACAAGAACCAGGGTAATGCTCAGCGCCACCCACAACCATTCACTTATTGAAATATGCAATAAATATCCCATTAGTATGGCTAATGCGGTAAAGCCCAAATGTATCCGGAAATTTAGCTGACTTGCCGTTGCATATGCAACCCCCTTAAAAGCATAACCAAAGCTGCGGATTAGTTTTTTCATTCCTACAAATCTGCACATTTGAAAAACATTGTCACAATCTCATTTCTATAAATACCATGATAAATCTATTTTCGTAGTTTAGCCTCCCTGATTAATCCGTAAAAAAATAATGTTTTGGAAGAAGCTTGCTGATGTTATCCTAAAGAACCGTTTGCTCATCCTGGCTTTAATTGCCATATCAAGCGCCTTTATGGGTTACCAGGCCAGCAAAGTGCGCATCACCTTTAATGGCGGCAAGGTATTGCCTGTTACCGATTCGGCATATATCCGCTATATGCAATTCAAAAAAACATTCGGCCAGGATGCCAGTACCATGGTTATGGGCTTCAAATCACCCCGCATATTTGACAAAGATGTATTTAACGACTGGTACCGGATTGGCGATAGCCTCCAGCATATAAAGGGCGTTAAAGCTGTTATCTCGGTCGCCAACCTTTATAATCTTGAAAAGGATACGTCACACCATCGTTTTATATTAAAGCCACTGGTTGACCATACGCTACCCACTGACAAGGCAGCAGACAGTGTGAAACAATTGATACTCTCCCTTCCTTTTTATAAAGGACTTATTTTAAGCGAAGACGGCCAATCCACTTTAATGGCCATAACCTTCGACGATAAAATCATTAATACCTCAAAGCGCGTCCCTATCATTAACACCATATTAAACCAAGGCGGTCAATTTGACCAAAAGCATAACATACAAGTCCATTATTCGGGCCTGCCGCTCATACGTACTGTTGCCGGTGATTTAATGAAACGTGAATTTACGCTTTTTTTGGGCTTGTCACTGCTCATCACAACCATTATACTGCTTCTTGTTTTCCGGTCAGGGTACCCGGTTATTTTTCCGATAATAGTAGTGCTGCTTGGCGTTACCTGGGGCCTCGGTATTTTGGTGCTGATGCATTATGAAATTACCATACTTACCGGTATTATATCGGCGCTTATGGTAATTATAGGCGTACCTAATTCCATTTTTATTTTAAATAAGTATTATCATGAATTCGCCATAAACGGCAATAATAAAATGGAGGCTTTAAATACTGTTATTGCGAAAGTAGGAATAACCACCTTTATTGCCAACGTTACTACAGCCATAGGCTTTGGCGTGCTATGTTTTACCCATAGCGATTTGTTAGCACAATTTGGGTTGGTAGCCTCGTTAAGCATAATGGTCACTTTCGCGCTGAGCCTGGTACTAATCCCTATTATTTTTAGCTATTTGCCAAACCCTGAACCTAAACTTACAGGCATAAAGGACCGCAAGTTAATGCAAACCGTATTAATAATGCTGGACCACCTGGTACACAACTTCCGGATGGCAATTTATATAACCACTGTTTTAATGATTGTTATTTGCTTTTATGGCATGTTAAAGATCAATGTGAACGGTTATGTAGTTGACGATCTTCCTAAATCCAGCAATACTTTAAGCGATCTTCAGTTTTTTGAAACCAATTTTAAGGGTGTTTTGCCGCTTGAAGTAAGTATCGATACCAAACGTAAAAACGGCGTAATGAACCAGGCTTTTATCCGTAAGTTAGAAAAATTGGAGAACCTCGTTTCTTCTTACCCTGAGTTCAGTAAGTCATTATCGTTGATACAAGCTTTAAAATTCTCAACCCAGGCGTTTTATGGCGGCAGCAGCAGCTATTATCGTTTGCCCGAAGGTTTTGAGCAGTCTTTTATTTTAAGCTACGCCGGTAATTCGGGTAAAAACGCAAGTGTGCTCAAAAATTACATCGACAGTAACCGCAGACTTACAAGGGCAAGTTTTGAGATGATTGATGTCGGCTCAAAGAAAATGAATAAAGTCATAAGGAATTTACAGCCCCGTATCGATTCTATATTCAACCCCAAAAAGTACCACGTGGAGCTAACAGGGTCCAGCATAATATTTATAAAAGGGGCAAATTACATGGTCAAAAACCTTTACCAGAGCCTGGCGCTGGCAATATTATTGATCGCCGGCGTGATGTGGATATTATTCAGGGGGCTAAAAATGATCGCTATTTCCTTATTGCCTAACCTTATTCCGCTGGTAATAACCGCCGGTATTATGGGCTTTTTCGGCATCCCCCTTAAACCTTCCACCATACTTATTTTTAGTATCGCTATGGGCATATCGTCCGACCAAACCATTTATTTTATAACCCGCTACCGGCAGGAATTGAAGGGCACTAAGAAAAGCATTTCAAAAATTGTTTCGGATACTATCCGCGAAACCGGTATCAGCATGATCTATATTGCGATTGTACTGTTTTTTGGTTTTGGCATATTTTCGTTTTCCACTTTTGGCAGTGTAAGCGCCCTGGGTATTTTGTTATCGGCAACGTTATTAGTAGCGATGGTCAGCAACCTTACTTTATTGCCTGCATTTTTGCTGAGCATGGAGAAGAGGGAGAGTAAAAAGGTGAATAAAGTTGATTGAGTTAGATTAGGTTGATTAAGTTGGATTGAGTTTTCTTATCTGTCCTGAAAAAAGTTAAAAACTTAAAACAAAATATACGAATACCATTAATAATTAAATCAACTTAATCAACTTAATCAACTTAATCAACCCCCATGGATCTCAAACTAACCAATAAAGTAGCTATCGTATTAGCAGCCAGCAAAGGCCTGGGAAAAGCAATTGCAACCGCCCTGTCTGCCGAAGGGGCAAAAGTGATCATTGGCTCACGGGATGAGGCGGAGTTGAATAAAACCGCTAAAGAAATACAAAAGCTCACCGGAAACGAGCTTGTTGCCATGCCGGTCGACATTTCTGATGCTAACCAGGTAAAAGAATTTATTCAAAAAGCTGCGGACAGCTTTGGCAGGATAGATATTTTGCTAAACAATGCCGGAGGGCCGCCGTTTAGCAAATTTGAAGATTTTGATGATGAGGCCTGGCAAAATGCTTTCGAGCTTTCCCTGCTTAGTTTCGCCCGTACCAGCCGACTGGTATTGCCGCACATGCAAAAAACAGGCAGCGGGCGCATTATTAATATTATCAGCGGATCGGTGAAATCCGTATTGCCCAACTCGGTGCTTTCAACCAGTATGCGAATGGGGGTTGTCGGGATGGCTAAATTGATGGCCGATGAGTTTGGCCCTTATAGCATTACCGTTAACAATGTCGCTCCTGGTATGATACTTACCGACAGATTAAAACATACCCTGCCAAAAGATGCTGATCCTGAAGAGGCTTTAAAAGAAAGAGCTAAAAATATCCCGCTGGGCCGCATCGGTAAGCCGGAAGAACTCGCCGCCCTGGTTACCTTTTTAGCTTCGGAACAAGCAGCTTATATCAGCGGCATTACCATCCAGGTTGATGGCGGGGCTAATCGGGGAATTTTTTGAATTTAACACCCATTTTTAGTAATGACAACAGAGGTCAGCAATACATTGGGTGCTATACTGTACAGCAATTAAAAAATTTATAAATGCTAAATTAAAACAGTTACACAGTTTAACGGTTATAGTTTACAACCATTATTCCGTAACCATGTCAAACTTGTACATTATTGTTCCCGCTATAATTAGCCTGTTGCTTTTTGCCCATGCGGCCAATAAAATAAAAACCGTAGCCCTGTTTTGTTTAATGTGCTTCACTTCAAGCTGGTTGCTTGCGCAAAAAACTACTCCCGCCGATACTGTAAAAAAAACCACCCCTGTTGATACGGGAAAAAAAGTCATCCCAAAGGATACTGTAAAAAAAGTTACTCCGGTTGATACCATAAAACCAGGTAGTGGCCCGGTCAAAGAGCAATTGAAACAAATCAAAGCAGTAAAAAAAACGCTCACCGACTCAACCGCCGGTGGCCAGCCTAAAAAAAATCCGTTTATTGATACTACTTTTCAAAATAAATATGGAGATCTCCTGAATGATGATATTAAGTATAATAAAAGGTACCCGGTTTGGAAACCTTTTGTTAATATTTTAGGCGTGGATGTATTCATTTGGTCGTTAGACAGGTTTGTTTTAAATGAAAGTTTTTCGCATATAGGCCCTGCAACATGGAAATATAATTTACGAAAAGGCTGGCAGTGGGACGACGACAGGTTCGGGGTAAACTTTGTAGCGCATCCATATTCAGGCTCCCTGTATTTTAATGCTGCACGTTCTCAGGGGTATAATTACGTACAATCCCTTCCCTATACGGCAGCCGGCAGCCTTATGTGGGAATATTTTGGTGAAAATACACGTCCCTCCTATAATGATATTATCAATACTACGGCTAACGGCGCGTTTCTGGGGGAAATATTTTACCGTTTAAGCTCAAATATTCTGGATGACCGCACAACCGGCGGCAATAGGGTTGTTCGTGAAATAGCGGCCGGGCTGATCGATCCTGTACGTGGGCTTAACCGGCTGTTACAGGGAAAAACTTTCAGACATACTACAACAGAAGTTTATGAAAAGGAGCCGCTTAATATTACCTTATTTGCCGGCATACACAAGATAAACGTTGATAACAATACCGTTTTTGGAAATGGCCCAACCAATTTTCTGATTAACCTGCAGCTTGATTATGGAAATCCGTTTGAGGATATACACCGCAAACCTTTTGACCTTTTCAGGTTCCGCACCGAATTGAGTTTTGGTTCTGGCAGAAAAGTTATAGATAATGTTACCGGTTATGGTATTTTGTTCGGAGGCAACACCGGGACCGGGAAATTTTCAATGCTTTACGGAGCGTTCCAATATTATGATTACTGGGATAATAAAACTTTCGAGTTAGGAACTATCGGCTTGGGCGGAGGCTTAATTACCAAATACTCTTTCAATAAGGATGTTATCCTTTATACTAGTTTTCATGCAGCATTTGTGCCTTTAGCAGGAAACAGTACACGTTTTGGGCCCGACACCTCACAGGTTAGAGATTATACCTATAACGATGGAATAGAAGCTAATTTAGAAGCCAGGCTCAATTTTGGAAAATATGTAAGTACTTCACTTACCTATTATTACTATATCCTGCATACTTTTGTAGGCCCCCCCGGCGATAACTATATAGCTATTTTAAAACCCCGCATCACCGTACAAATATTCAAAAACACCAGTATAGGATTTGAACATTTTATATACTATGATGACCGTTATTTAAAAAACTTCCCGCCAATATTCTCGGTGCGGACAGAGCAGAAAATTTTCCTATCCCTGTTCCTGGAAGACCCTCAGCGTAAGGGGCGTTATAATTAAATCGTAGAGAGACGCAATGCATCGCGTCCCTACCAATAATATATTACAACAGCTTCGGATTTAATTCCGAGTCTATCACGTCACCGATAGGTTTGCTCATCAGCCATTTATGATGATCATTTTTTTGCCAGTCATTTTTATAAGGGGTCACGCGCGCACCGTCAGCTAAGTAGATGATGGTCATTACCTCGCGCCTGGTGTTTGAGTTATTGCCGGGAGCGTTGTGCATGGTAAAACCGCGATGCCAGGTAGCGTCTCCTGCCTTCATGGTTTTTGCACGGCTTATCTCAAACTTATGTTCTTTTACATAATTGTTAAATGCGCTTTCCGATTCATCCGATATCTCAAAATTAAAAACAGCGCCTTCTTTATAGGAGCCCGATGCAAAAGTAAGCATGCCCATGTCCACATCGATGTCAACTAAGGGCATCCACATGGTTATCGTATTATTTGTATCAATGGGCCAGTAATACTGGTCCTGATGCCAAGGCGTAGGGCCGCCGCCGGGTTCCTTAAACAAAGCCTGATCGTGATAAAGCCTTACATTTTTAACACCCATTAAGTCCGCGGCAATTTTTGCCATCCGTTTTGCAAGCACAAATCTTTTAACGTCCTCATCATTTTGCCATAAATTCATGACCTGCAAAAATGCCTTTCCATAAGTATCCCTATCCTGCAGCTTGCGTTTTTCTGTGTTATACCGGTCGGCAGCACCGACAATAACAGGGCGGTAAGCCTCGATTTCTTCTGTAGAAAGTACTTGTTTAACCAATGTATGCCCTTTTTCCTGAAATTCGCGAACGTTGTCTTCAGGCAGTTTTTTAAAATCGTCCAATTGGGGTAATGCTGCAACCTCTCTGCTCATCTTATCAAGTTTTTATCAAAAATAAGCCACAATTTAAGCGAAAAAAAAGAAGAAAATGGTATAATTATGGACTATTTTATCCCTATTTTTATAGAAATAAAAATATTTTGTTGAAATATACTATGATCAAAGCATCTTTCGAATTACTTCAGCCCGGCACTGGCCAATCATTTTTATTCAGAAAATTTGATAAGTCTGCTTTTGATGCGCCGTACCATTTTCATCCCGAATATGAGCTGACTTATATTGTTGAAGGTAAGGGTAAACGTTACATCGGCAGTCACATGGAAGATTTTGTGACAGGTGATCTGGTATTGCTCGGCCCCAATTTGCCCCATTGCTGGAAACTGGAACCCGAAAAAGAAACAATGTCCGAAGGCAGCGCCATAGTAATTCAATTTGATGGCGCCTTTTTGGGCGATGAATTTTTTAATAAATATGAACTGCAGCACATTAAAAAGCTCTTTCAGCGCAGCGGTTGCGGGATCAGCTTTAACTCGGGCACCCAAACGCTGGTTAATCAAAGTTTGTTCGCGCTGAGTAAAGAGCAAAGCAATTTCAGAATGCTTATAGGGCTGCTGGAAGTATTACAGCGTTTGGCTTCGTCAAATGAATATGTTTTGCTTGACCAGAACAGGATCATAGCCCAACGAACAATGGCCGAGCAGGAACGCATAAACCCGGTATTTGCTTACCTGGTCGAAAATTTCAGGGAACCGGTCTCCCTTAATGAAGCTGCCGGCATTGCCAACATGACCACCAATGCTTTTTGCAAATATTTTAAAAAAATCACCCGCAAAACCTTTATAGAAACAATAATTGAGTACCGTCTCAATTATGCCATACAGCAGCTTGTACAAACCGATAAACCCATATCCGAGATATCTTTCGCAAGCGGCTTCGGCGATGTATCGCATTTTTATAAAATGTTTAAACTAAAAATGCACCTGAGCCCGCTCAATTATCGAAAAAAGTTTATGAGGAATTTAGATGAGGGTTTGAAAATGGCGGTTGCTTGAGAACTCCCTGGATTTTAATTCTTAGCTGGTTGTGCTATTTTCTATAAAGATAATGTATTCAATTGAGGTAATAATTATCATTATAATGGTACTATGAAAAAATGAAGATACCTATAATTGTGTTTTTAAACAGACAGGCAAACTACATCCCCCACACCTCAATCCCATAAGCAGGCAGGTGTACCGCTATATTATTATTATTGGTCAATACCGGTTTTGAAGTACCATAAATAACCTTAATCGGGCCATTTTTTCCCTCAATAGTAATTGCCGCATCTATCGCTTTATCCGAAAGGTTTACAGCTGCAATTAACTTCCTGTTCCCCTTATAGCGCATAAAACTAAAAACCTCATCTTTATTATTTTTCAATGTTTTGTATAGGCCTTTTGATATTACCGGGTTAGCTTTGCGGATACCGATCATTTTACGGTAAAAGTTCCAGAGGGAATTGGGTTTGTTTTGTTCTTCTTCAAGAGATATACCATCGTTGGGCACATCATTGTTAAATTGGTCTTTCCAGGGGCCTTTTATTTTATACCAGTAGGCCATTCCTTTGCCCTGGTCGCTTTTATACCATTCAAATGCCGACCGGTTGGGAATATCATTTGCATCAGTTGCGCCCAGGCTGGCGTTTGTTCCGCTCATGCCTAACTCCTGTCCATAATAAATCGAGGGCACGCCGCCAAGGAGCAAGTTTAAGGTAGCGCCGATCTTTAATTTATCCTGGTTGCCTTTAACCCCATAACTAAACCTTGGAGTATCATGGTTCTCAATAAATACCACTTGTTGTTTTCCAGCAGGAGTAGCCAAAAAGGTCGAATCAGCTGCGGCAACTATCTGATCTTTTTTAAGTGACCTTATAGCAAACGCCAGCCGGAATGCAAATACCCGGTCAACGCCCCCGTTTGTAAAATAATGCAGGCCCAATGATCCCCAGCTGGCCTGTTCGGCGACAATTTTAAGTTTTGGGTTAATTTTTCTTAGCTTGTCTAATAAGGGCCGCCAAAAGTTTGTGAATAAATTTGGAAGTTTGCCATCCAGGTTATCCATCATGTGGTCAAGGCGGAAGCCATCCACGCCATCGTCAAATTTGCCGTCATGGTTCGGATCGACCCAAAATTTAAACAACCGGTAGTTATATTCCTGCACAGCGGGTGCGTTTAAATTTACGGTAGTTATTCTCCGGTAAACACTGTCATAACCCAATAAACCCCTAAGATTAAATATAATGTCCGCGGGTTTGGAATGTGCCTTATCCTCATACAAAATATAATCGCGGTATGGCGATTTAAGGTTAATGATCCCATCCTTCCACCATATATGATTTTCGGTAACATACTGGGTTTCCATATCCATATAAAACTTCATCCCGCGTTGGTGCAAAGCTTTAATAAGGCTTAAATAATCGTGCATCGTACCATACTTCGGGTCAATCTTCTTAAAATCATCTGCAAAATAATTATGGTAAAACGGCGATACGTATAAAGGGGTGAGCAATATAGCGGTCACGCCCAATTTCTGTAAATAATCAAGCTTTTGGCGTATGCCATTCAAGTCGCCATGCATATCGCCATTGCTATCGTAAAAGCTGCGCTGAAAAATATGATAAATGATTTCTTCTTTATTTGCCGAATACTTTGGATGTTTATTGACCGGTTTATCCTGAATAGCGCCAGCATTGGTGCAAACCAGCAGGTATAATAAACCGATAAATATTGAGACTCTGAATTTCATTTCAAGGGCTGATTGGGTGCGTAAAGTAAACTATCATTTTAAAAAAAACAATGGATAATTTAATACAATAGTGGCGCATCTTGTTCGAAAATATTGCATTTATAGCCAGTTTATCATTAAAAAGACAGAATATTGAATATATCCACCAATAAATTGCCAATTTTAACATTCTTTAAATATGGAAGTATGCGTTACTTCGCGAACTTTTTCTTAAGCATCATCATCTGGAAAAATGCTGGACAAATACTTTTTGACGGATAATAACCGGATGAAAACATGTTAGATAAAAAACACCCTGAAGCACCGAACATTAAGATGGCTATAACATGTAAAGCGGCCATTACTGATGGCAAAGGCAATTTTAAGATTGAAGAAATAGTAGTGCAGGACCCGCTGGACGATGAAGTGCTCGTAAAAATAAAAGCGGCAGGCCTGTGTCATACCGACCATGATTCGCTAAGTTGGGGGAAGCGATTAATTATCGGCCACGAAGGCGCCGGCATCGTTGTTAAAACCGGCAAGAACGTGGAAGGGTTACAGTACGGCGACAGCGTAATATTAAGCTGGGCAATGCATTGCGGTTACTGTTTTCAATGTTTGGAAGGCAACCAGCATCTGTGCGAGATTGCTTCGCCGGTAGCCGCGGGCGGCAATGGCTATACGCCGGGCCATGCCGATCCATCAGGAACCACCATAAACGGTGAGCCTGTTCTTCGTTCCTTCAATATTGGCACAATGGCGGAATATACCCTTGTAAAAGCCTCAGCCGTTGTTAAAAACAATTCACAAAAAATGTCGTTCCCTGCAGCCAGTATTATCAGTTGCGGTGTAATGACAGGCTACGGTTCGGTAGTTAATGCCGCAAAAGTTAAAGCCGGATCATCAATCGTAGTACTTGGTACAGGCGGAGTAGGTTTAAATGTGATACAAGGCGCTAAAATTGCAGGCGCCGCTAAAATTATAGCTATCGATGTTAATGTTACCCGGCTTGCAATGTCGAGCCAGTTCGGGGCAACACATACCATCCTTGCTGACAAATCAGATATCGGCCTTTTAAATGCAGCCGAAAAGGTAAAAGAATTAACCAATGGCCGCGGCGCCGATTATGCCTTTGAGTGCACTGCCATACCCGAATTAGGAGCTGCCCCGCTGGCAATGGTGCGCAATGCCGGTACGGCTATACAAGTGAGCGGCATTGAACAGGATATTACCATCGATATGCGCCTGTTTGAGTGGGATAAAATTTATATTAATCCGCTATACGGCAAATGCCGGCCACAAATCGACTTTCCCAAAATTGTTTCACTTTATGAAAGCGGCGACTTATTACTGGAGGAAATGATTACCTGTACCTATACTTTAAATGATCTCGATAAAGCTTTTCGCGATATGCTTAACGGCAAAAATGCAAAAGGAGTAATCGTATTCGAATAAATAACATATGCCCAGATTTAAAACATTAGAAATATCAAACCCCGAATTTGAAAACAGCAATTTACGATTTATAACTGTGAAAACGCCCAACCTTAAAGGCAGGGGCGATATATGCGTTTATGTACCGCCATTTATAAATAATGGTGAAACTTTACCGGTTGTGATACTTTTACACGGGGTTTATGGCAGCGCCTGGAGTTGGCCCTTCAGCTCGGGTGTGCACCTGAAAGCAAATGAACTAATGCTAAAAGGTGAATTACCGCCAATGATAATCGCCATGCCGTCTGATGGATTATGGGGCGATGGCTCGGGTTTTTTACCAATTGACCCTCATAATTTTGAAAAATGGATAGCCGAAGATGTTCCTGACGCTTTAATAGAAAGCATTAAATATGCTACAAAAGAATCGCCGCTTTTTATTTCGGGTTTATCAATGGGCGGTTTTGGCGCTTTGAGGATAGGGGCAAAATACGCGCCTAAATTCAGGGCGATATCTGGTCATTCATCCATTACCAGCCTGCCCCAGATAAAATTTTTTGTTGAGGAATCATTAAAGCTATACGTCCAGGATAATATAATCGATGAAGATGTCTTTGAAACATTTATGCATTATCGCCACGATTTACCTCCCATGCGCTTTGACTGCGGCACAAATGACCTTTTAATTAATTATAACCGCAGTCTTCATAAAAAAATGGAGAAGGCAGGCATTCCACATACTTTTGAAGAATATCCTGGCGGGCATGAGTGGTCATATTGGTCAAAACATATTATCGGATCATTGAAATTTTTTGCGGCTAATCTGTGATACAATTTTCTTCACGGTAAAAATTATGTTACAAATCTTATAAAAAGCGGCCGTGGCAACAAATCATCATTGTTTCAGCAATTTTTCTTTTACCCTTTAAACTAAAAGAAAATATTAATCGTTAGTTAACTATATAAATGCACTCGCATTTATAATTGTGATAAGGTTTAGGTTGAAAGCCCCCAAGCAGCGAGTGCAAGGGGGCTTTTATTTTGAAACTACACCAGCTGCAAGATTATCAATCAAACAAAAAAGGAATCAACTTTAATTTTTAAGAAATATTGCCAGGGTGGCTGCAACCTGTGGATTTTTGCCATCTTTATTATTTTATCTTCGGCAGATGAATAACCTTAAAAAAGAACTGTACAACCTCTGTCTTGATTATGTGCAAAAACGCATGGAGGCCGCGCAGCAGGCTATTAACGAGGCTCAAAAAGCTTCGAATGATGATACCAAAAGCAGCGCAGGGGATAAATATGAAACCGTGCGGGAAATGATGCAGCAGGAAATGAACCATAATATGGCGCAATTAACTGAGGCAAATAAATTAAAAATAATCTTAAACAAAATAAACCCCTATGTTGTTACATACAAAGCTGATTCGGGGAGTTTGGTTTTTACCGATAATGGAACTTTTTATATAGCTATAAGTGCGGGTATATTAAAAGTTAATAATGAAACTTATTTTGCAATTTCTCCGGCTTCACCAGTTGGATTAATGCTAAAGGGGCAAAAATCAGGGGATGAATTTAAATTAAACGACAAAATATACCGGATAAAGCAGGTTATTTAGTATATTTTTAAAATAACTTTAGCGTATTTATCATTTGCAACAGTAATCATAAAATATCTATTACTATATTTGGTGTTAATAAAAGGTAGCAGGCAAAAATAGACCTGCTCGTTATAAATTAAATTTTGATGAACATATTTGTAGGAAGTCTTCCTTTTTCATTAGAGGAAGCCGATTTAAGAGAGCTTTTCGAAGCTTATGGTGAAGTAAGCACCGTTAAATTAATTAGCGACAGAGAAACCGGCCGGAGCAAAGGCTTTGGTTTTGTTGAAATGACCGATGATGAAAGCGCTCAAAAAGCGATCACCGGTTTAAATGGCGCTGAGGTTAAAGGCAGATCAATTGCGGTGAGCCAGGCAGAAGAAAAGAAACCAAATGACCGCAGAGGCGGCGGTGGCGGCTATGGTGGTAACCGCGGCGGCGGTGGCGGCTATGGGGGTGGAAACCGTGGCGGTGGCGGCGGCGGCTACTCAAGGGATAGCAACCGTGGCGGCGGTGGTGGCGGTCGCTGGTAAAAAATAAAATACTATTGAAAATAAAAACGCCTTAACTAAGTGTAAGGCGTTTTTTAACTCTATATATTTCAACGGCGAAATACTTTAATTTTATATGCCTATAGCTCATTAAGACCTATAGGGGCTTGATGGTGTTTAATTGTCTGGATCGCAGATTTATTTGATTAAATGATTTTCACTGATTATTTTTTTTCTGTCTGACCTCGGGATTAATATTTCACTGCTGACCCATCCCTTATCTCGTCAGTAGCTTGTTTAACAACCTGGTCTCCGGGTTGCAAGTCTCCGTAAACTTCCATTTGGTCGCCTGATTGAAAACCCTTTTTTACGTCAACCCAGGCAGCGCGATGGTTAACGATCTTTATTACGAATACCCTTTCGGTTGAAGTTACAACCGCTGTTTTTGGCACTATAAAAGCACTGTCGCGTGATGGCAGGGGCACATTAACTTCGGCATACATGTGCGGCAATAGTTTCTTATCCTTATTAAAAACATCCATTTCCAAACGTTCCGAACGTAATTTTTCATCCAGAGCCCCGGCAATACGTTTAACTTGTGCTGTAAATTTTTGATTTGGCAAAGCTTCCACTGAAAAACTCACTTTGTTTTTATTATTTAAAGCGCCGGTGTAAATTTCCGGCACCGAAACTACTAAACGCAGCCTCTTTTGATCCTGTAATACAAACAACGGGTCAGTAGTTTTACCACCAGGGCCAACGTAAGCTCCCTGGTTGATATTGCGCGTTGTTATCACCCCGTCAAAAGGAGCCCTTATCTCCAGGTAATTCAGGTTCGCAGCGGCTTCCTTGTAGGATGATTTAGCCGATTCAACATTGGCATAGTCAGAATTTTTTTTTGCTTCTGCCTGTTCAATATCATTTTGCGAAACAGTGCCCGGAGTTTTGCTTGTATTAAAAAGCCGGTCATAAGTAGCTTTGCTGGCAAAATAAACAGCTTCCATTTGCTTTATGCGTGACTGCGCCCCAGCTAATTGCGAGTTGATCTCGGGCGCTTCCAGGGTGACCAATAACTGCCCTTTGTGTACTTCGGAGCCAATATCAACTAAAAGATTTTTTACATAGCTATTCACTTTAGCATAAAGTTCAACTTGCTGGTATGGAATCAGCTCACCGGGGATATCAATAGTGGTGCTTAATTTGCCCTTTTTAACAGGCACAGGCACAACCGAAGGCGTGTCGATAGCATTTTCCTGCTTTTCGGTTTGTGCCTGTTCGTCTGTTTCCTTTTTATCCGAATGGCATGCGCTCAGTAAATTCATGCCTAAAGCGAAAATAGTTAGGGCAGCTGCGGATTTATTTTTCAGAATGTTCATGATGGTGCAATGGGACATAAAATTTACTTTCTTTATCTTCAGGATCCAGGGAAACAGAGTCGGTTGTGGCATTGCCCTGTACCCAGGCAAAAACCAGCGGTAATATTAATAAAGCGGCAAAGGTTGATGCAAACAATCCGCCTATAACGGCCCGTCCTAATGGCGAGGTCTGGTCGCCGCCGTCACCTAAACCGTACGCCATCGGGATCATGCCAACAATCATGGCTAAACTGGTCATCAATATTGGCCTTAAACGTAACGCGGCCGCCTCCCGGGCCGACTTGAGGGCATCGCCGTTATGCTTGCGCAATTCTTCGGCATTGGTTATCAGTAAAACGGCGTTCGAAATTGATACCCCAACTGACATGATCATACCCATATAAGATTGCAGGTTAAGCGTTGCGCCAGATATTTTAACCAGTAATAAAGAACCAAACAGCACGGCCGGCACTGTTGATAGTACAACAAATGACATTTTAAACGATTGAAAATTAGCGGCCAGCATCAGGAAGATAACAATAACGGCTACCAGTAAGCCTGTTTGCAAACTATCCAGGGTATTGGTCAATGTCTGGCTTAAGCCGCGTGTTTCAACCGCTAAACCCCTCGGCAATTTACCTAAAGATTCGATAGCTTTTTTTACATCATCTGTTGCCGTGCCCAAATCTTTATTATTCAGGCTTGCCGTAACAGTTAGCATAGGGATTGCCCCGATATCATCATTTTCGCCATAAGTTGTGCCGGCAGTCACATTAGCCACATCGCTTAAAACCGGCCTCGGCTTGTCCGCCATAACAGGGATTTCCCGTATATCATTTAAATTTGCCATTTGATATTCGGGAATTTCCACCTGCACAGCATAACTTAAACCTACTTTAGGGTCGAGCCATACATTTCTTTCAGTGTATCTTGATGAGGATGTAGAGGCCACCAGCGACCTCGATATGTCATTTATACTAACCCCCAATTCCGCAGCGCGCACGCGATCTATATCAATATTAATGGCGGGATATTTGAACGATTGCCCTATCTGCACATCACGCAGGTAATTGATTT
This sequence comes from Mucilaginibacter sp., assembly GCA_036758125.1. Classification (GTDB taxonomy): domain Bacteria; phylum Bacteroidota; class Bacteroidia; order Sphingobacteriales; family Sphingobacteriaceae; genus Mucilaginibacter. Next base: position 144,315 of record DAIOXE010000001.1, on the reverse strand, counting down.
GTTTTAATTTATCGAGCACCTTAAAAGCGAAAGCAACATTTTGAGCTTTATTTTTACTTGATATGGCTACCTCAATCGGAGTTGGTGAGCCCTGGCTCAAAATTTTGTCGGTTAACTCAATTGGTTCAAAAGAAAGCTGGACTGAAGGCAGCTCCTTTTTCATAGCATGACGGAAACGTTCTTTCAACTCATCTAAATTTACCTTATAGTCTTCTCTTAAGTTCACCTGCATAACAGCCTCCTGAGGTCCGGCCATAAATAAGTAAATAGGACTGGTAGAAAACAAACCGGGATGCATTCCAACAAGAGCGGATGTCACCTCTATATTTTGTTTGCCCACAAGGTTTGCAAGGATCTGCCGGGCCTTCATTGTAATTACCTCGGTGCGTTCAAAACGAGTCCCATCGGGAGCACGCAGCCTCACCTGGAAAGTACCGGAATTTACCTTGGGCAATACGTCATGCCCGATAATATTTAAGAGTAAGAAAGCCAGGCCGCATGCCACTATGGTGTAAATTACCACTATTAGTTTGCGGTTCGGCATCATTCGGTCCATGAAACGCAGAAAGCGCAGCCTGAACCTGTCAAAGCGGCTTAGTTTTTTTCCATTTGTTTGTGTAGCATTTTTTATAGCCAGCTCCTTTTGCTCCCAGGCATCGCCTTCGTCTTCCAATGCAAAGCCGTCGGCATGGCTTTTATCTTCATGCTCATTTTTCATTATCCAATTGGCCATTACGGGAACAAAGGTTTGTGCCAGCAGATAAGAGGTGATCATGGAAAAACCAATTGCCAGCGCCAAAGGCAGGAACAATGCTCCAGGGATACCCTTCATTGTGAATGCCGGCGCAAATACCGCCAGGATACAAAACAAAATAAGCAATTTAGGAAAAGCTATTTCTTTACAGGCATCCCAAATAGCCAATGCTTTAGGTTTGCCCATATCAAAATGCTGGTGAATGTTTTCAATAGTAACTGTCGATTCATCAACCAAAATACCAATAGCCAAAGAAAGGCCGCTGAGGGTCATTATATTAATGGTTTGATGAAAAAGGGACAAGAAAAATATGCCTGATATAATACAAGTAGGAATGGTTAATATTACTATTAGTGCGCCTCGCCTGTCACCCAAAAACAACAGTACCATCAGTCCTGTAAGTATAGCGCCGATCGCGCCTTCTTCGGCCAAACTCTTCACCGAATTGATCACATATACGGATTGATCGAATACATACGACAGTTTAACGTCTTCGGGCAATAACGCCTGGAAACGGGGTATGGCCTTCTTTAGATTTTGCACTACCTCCCAGGTGGAAGCATCAGCGGACTTAGTAATTGGAAGGTACACCGACCGCTTGCCATTTACAAGGGCATAGCTGGTAGTAATATCGGCGCCATCTTCAACAGTGGCAACATCATGCAAAAACACAGTTTGTATACCATTTTTATATAAGGGTATATCGCCAAATTCTTTTATCGTCTTGATAGAAGTATTGGCCGGCGCGAGGTAGTTATAATCGCCTATACGCACATTGCCAGCAGGGGTATTTTGGTTATTGTCCCGCAAAGCGGCCACGATCTGGTCGGCGGTTAAATTATGTGAACGCAGTAATCCGGGATTTACTTTAATAACTACCGTGCGCACATTTCCCCCGAATGGCGCCGGGGCAACCAGGCCGGGAATGGAAGTAAATGAGGAGCGTATATAAATGTTGGCCAAATCAAGCAACTCATTGTTGCTTCGTGTCGCGCTTGAAAGCACCAATTGGCCTACCGGTAAGGTAGAGGCATCGAAACGCAAAATAAAGGGCGGCTGTGAGCCGGGCGGAAAAGTAGCCTGGGCCCTGTTGGTATAAGCCGTTACTTCGGCGGCGGCCTGGGCCATATTGGTGCCTTCGTAAAAAGTAAGTTTTATAAGCGTCAAGCCGGTTATATTACGTGTTTCAATACTTTTTACGCCCGATACAAATAAGAGCAGGTTAACATATTGCTTCCCGAAATAGGCCTCCATCTGGTCGGGAGTATAACCGCCATAAGGATGTGAAATATAAATCACAGGCAGGTTTAGATCAGGGAAAATATCTATTTTAATATTCCGGACAGCATTTATACCAAAGAAAAATATTCCTGCTACTATAACCAGTACGGTAATCGGCCTTTGAAGAGCGCCTTTGATTAATCCCATTATCTATATATTTCTAAAAGTTATTTATAAATATTCCAAAATCGCCGGTTGCCGCAGCTTTAAATAACAGCGCCTGCCATACGTTATTTGCGGCGATATAATTATCAACCTCGGCGCGGTTTAAAACATACAGCGCCTGTGTAAAATCAACAATATTGGCTAGCCCATTTTTATATAAGGTGAATTTTTGGTTGAATGCGTCTGTGGCTGCCTTTACCTCCTGAGGCACTTCATGATAATTTTTCAATGCATTATTTATCCTTGTTTCGGCCAGTACCTCCTGGTCGCTTAACTGCTGGCTAACAAGATCATATTCATTTTTATATTGTGCCGATATAAATTTTTGTGATTGCACCTGGTAGTGAACCCTGAATGGATTAGTAAGATTCCAGGTCATGCCAAGTCCGAACAGATAATTATACCGGGTAGGATTGGCCCCGCTGCCATAACTGCCACTATAGTCATTCGAGTTTGTTCCGAAATCAGGCTTAAAGCCCGATCCCCTGCCCTGGTAAACGCCGAACAAAGTAAAAGAGGGGTAACTAAAGGTATTGATGTATTTAGCTTGTTCGTCGCTAACAGCTATACGGTTTTGGTAAAAACGCAGTATAGGGTGATTTTCAAAGCTTATTTGCGCTTGCGGATTGGCATTAGCAGGGGCCTGGGTAACAAACGTACTATCTAATTGAAAATCCTGCGGAACTACCCCAAGGTACTGTGCAAGCTGATTACTTTGTTCCTGTTCTGTTTCCAGGGCATTGGTTAGTGAGATCCTTGCATTTGATACTTCTGCATTTGCCTGCGACGAATCAACCCCGGCATTTAATCCGTTCTTTACCCTCGCGACAACTACTTTTTGCAAATCGATGGCGCGGTTAAGGTTATCTTGCTGGGTTTTGCTTAGCCGCTGCGCCGCAAGGAGGTTTAAATAAGCGCTTGCCACTCGTATTTCATGCTGAAATTGTTCTTGTGCAAGATCTGTTTCATCCCTTGATACAGCTGATCTTTGGACTTTAATTTTTTCTAACGCCCTTCCAAATGCAAAAAAATCCCAGTTAACATTACTTAAATAAAGTGAGCCAAAAGCCGTTTTCCAGCTTTGACCGGGTAAAATTGGCCCTGATGACGCCACGCCTAATCCATTGTATCCGTAAAGCGGACCATATTGCGAGTTAACAGTACCATAATCCTGCTGCGCAGACAGGCTTACATTTGGCAGATATTCTGTCTTTGTTTCGGTTAGATAAGCCTTTGACGCATTTAACTGATTTGCTTTTGCTTTGATGGTGCCATAGTTAGCAAGGGCAATTTGTTCAGCTTCTTTTAAACCTAACGTTTTTTGTTGGCCATCAGTGGTTAGCGCATAAAAGGCGGTAAAAAAGACTATTGAAAAAAACTTAAGGCTCTTGTTGAACATATATGGTAATCCGGGCAATGGGCAAAATTAAAATTATATACTTAATACAATATATGCAATAAAGTATTATCGCTGTTACGATAGGAAAATTGCACCTGTTTGAGAAAGCTGTTGCTATTCTTGATGTTTGCTTTTTTTATTTTAGTTATATTTGTGTTTCCCCGTTGTCTGTGTCCCCACAGACAACAAGATAGTCGCCTGGACGACATAGACGGGGAATTTTTATTACATTTGAACAAACCTTCAAAATATGACAAAGGACACCGTCATAGAAAAAACAATAAAAATATTAAACCTGCTTCCCAAAGAAAAACTAGTGGAGGTAGCTGGTTTTGCAGATTTTATCTTTAAAAAACACAAAGAACATACAATGCAAAACGGGATTGAAAGGCTAATAGAAGAAGGATCACAAGCTTTGCAATTTTTAAACGATGATGAATATCTTTATACTATTGAAGATATTAAAGAAAAATATTGATGCGAAAAAAATGGTTTACATTATTTATTATAATTTCCTCTAGCTTCCGGCTACTCGCCCAGCCCGCATTAAAGCCCTTCCCCCAACATGTAAAGTATTTTCCAGGCTCTGTTAAACCGAACCATATTTCACAAACCCAATTGGATAAGGCGGTTGAAAACTTCTATACCCAATGGAAAAAACGGTTTATAAAAACCGTTCCAGGCAAACCGGAAAGTTATGTTTGGTTTGAAAATGTCGGTAAAAAACAATGCGTTTCCGAAGGGCAGGGATATGGTATGGTTATCGTGGCGTTGATGGCGGGGTTTGATCCTGCAGCGAGAACCACTTACGATAATTTATACCATTATTATAAATTCCATCATGACAAAAGAAGCAAGTATTTAATGGCATGGGCACAATATACAAACGGAAAAAGTTCGGATGAAACATCGGCGACAGACGGTGATTTGGATATCGCATACTCGCTATTGCTGGCCGATAAGCAATGGGGCAGCAAAGGCCCCATAAATTATCTTCAAAATGCCACGGATATGATTGAGGCTATTATGCGTTATGAGATCAATCATAAAACATGGTCGGTTTTACTGTGTGACGGGATAGAAAAAGAAAGCAACGATTATTTTGATACGCGGTCATCTGATTTTATGCCGGCCCATTTTAAGGCGTTTCGATGCGTTACTAATGACAACAGGTGGGACAGGGTTATTAATGCCGGTTATAAACTATTCAGCAGGCTCCAGGAAAATTACAGTCCTGACGCCGGGCTTATCCCCGATTTTGTCATTAATATCAATAATAAACCAAAGCCGGCGCGGCCCTATTTCCTTGAATCAAAGTACGATGGTTGTTATAATTACAACGCATGCCGTACACCCTGGCGTATTGCCACCGATTATTTACTAACAGGTGATAAGCGATCAAAAGCGATCGTTGACAAAATAAACCATTGGATAAGGGGAACAACAAATAACGATCCTTATAACCTCTCTGCCGGGTACACATTAGCGGGCAATGACATTAAAGGAAGGTATTTTGAAGCGCTGAGTTTTGTGGCGCCCTTTGCCGTATCTGCCACGGTTGATAAAAACAATCAGGCCTGGTTAAATAAGGTTTGGAATTATATGGCTGCTTTTAAAATGAAGGATTTTGATTATTATGACAATACCATTAAGCTGCTGGATATGATCATTATTTCTGGAAATTATTGGGATGCCGGTAGCCAACTTGCGAAGTCTTAAAAGCTTCGATTGCCACGCTCGCTCCTCGCTACCTATGACAAAGGGTTATTTTTACTTTTGCACTTCTTCTAATCTCTGATCTCCAGTCCCTAATCACTAATGACAATCTTCTCACCGGCGAATTTTATTTTTCCGGCATCGAGCAATAGTCTAATGGCTTCAATTTTTTCTTTGTCGGTGCCTATATTAGTTGAGGTTACAAGAGATGCGAGATCCATCGATGCAGTACTTAAATGTTGTATAACCTCGTTGGTAATATCATCAAATATTTCCGAAGCGTTTGTCTGTCGTTTTTCGTCGAGGCATATATCGCAAATACCACATTTATCTGCATTAAGCTCATCAAAATAGGCTAACAACATCTGGCTGCGGCATTTTTTATGGGTTGCATAAGCAAATACAGCTTCCATTTTTTTGCGGTAGGTCGCCTTGCGTTCGTCAATGGCTTTTTTATTAATATAAAGGGCATTGACCTGCTGCCGGGGCTTTAACCAGGTAACCTGCGGCTGATCGGTCTGCTGTTGATAGTTTAAAATTTTAAAATCCTGCAATTGTTTCAATCCGTCAATAACCTGCTGAACGCTCAGGTGCGTGCGTCGGGCCAACTCAAATTCCCTTAAGCGCACATAATTTTCAAATGATCCCCCATACGACCGTAACAAAGTTTTGATAAAGGGATCCCAACCCGGGTTTTGAATCTGGAAATTGTATAATTCTTCATTCATCACCTCAAACCTGAAGCGGGACGGCAAAAAAACACTTTCATTAAATGAGAGGTACTCGTCCTGCTCCAGAAATTTTAAGGCATTAAGCGTTTTTATAATATCCAGCTTAAAACGGCTGCAAAAATCGCCCAGGTCAAGATCAAAGCTTAAGCCCTCTCCAGCTTCATAAGCAAGCTGGTAATAATTGGCCAAATAATGGTATGCCTGCTTAATCTCCGGGACGGACGGGAAACTTAGCTCAAATTTCTTTTCTTGCTTATACCTGTCTGCCTGGTTGCATAGCAAAACAGCATATGCCTTTTGTTCATCGCGCCCTGCCCTGCCCGCTTCCTGGTAATAGGCTTCCAGACTTTCAGGCGGGCCTTTGTGGATCACAAAACGGACATCAGGCTTGTCAATGCCCATGCCGAAAGCGTTGGTGGCTACCATAATGCGGGTTCGGTTACTCTTCCAGTTTTCCTGTCTTTGCGAACGGAGGCCTGCCTCTAACCCCGCGTGGTAATAATCACTTTTGATGCCATTGTCATTATAAAATTTGGCTATTTCAGCCGCTTCCTTGCGGCTGCGGACATAAACAATGCCACTGCCTTTTACACCTTTGGCGATATCAAGCAGCTTGCGGAGCTTGTTTTCTTCATTTTGTACCACATAACAGATATTCTTTCGCTCAAAGCTTTTCTGAAAAATATTTGGCTGCCTAAACCGTAATTTTTGCTGAATGTCTTCCCTTACTTCGGCTGTTGCGGTTGCAGTCAGCGCCAAAACAAGGACATCAGGGTGTATTTCGCGCAAATCGGCAATGTGCAAGTATGGCGGCCTGAAATCATAACCCCATTGCGAAATACAGTGCGCTTCATCAACCGCTATCAAATTTACCTTCATATATTTGATACGTTCGCGCACCAGTTCCGATAGTAAACGTTCGGGCGAGAGGTATAAAAATTTAACCGGCGTGTAAATACAATTATCAAGGGCAATGTCAATTTCACGCTTGCTCATGCCTGATACGATAGAAACCGCTTCAATACCTTTTGCTTTCAGGTTTTCCACCTGGTCTTTCATTAAAGCTATCAGTGGGGAAACTACAATACAAATGCCATCCTTTGCCAGCGCAGGCACCTGGAAGCAAACCGATTTACCGCCTCCCGTTGGCAGTAACGCCAGCGTATCATGACCCATCAAAACGGAAGTAATGATCTCCTCCTGCATCAGGCGGAAGGAATCGTGGTTCCAATAGTGTTTGAGGATTTGATGAATGGTCATTTGATTTCGGATTTACGATTTACGATTTCGGACTTCAGAAACCATTCAGTAAAAATTTTAATGTTGAGTTGTTCCAACTGGCTACTGCTAGTTTCCACGTGTCACTGCAAACCAAATAGCCCTTTAAATCATCAAGCAGCCAATCGTTTATGATTAGCATCTTACTGTCTGGCCTGAATTTTATTTGAAAGAAAACCGATTGATCAAGCGAGAAAAGATTTGAATAAAATATTTTACCGGATATTCGGTCAACTATTGCGACGGCTTCGCAGTCGGAACCACATCCCCAATGTGCAAGCGTAAAATGTCCGGCAAAATTTATCCCTTGTGTTTTGCATTGATCTTTTATTTGAGTTCGGTATTCAAAAGCTGGAGGATCAGTTTTAAAATCAGGAGGAACAAGCTTTCCATTATAAACACCCACTTTATAATTTGAAAATTTATAAGTTAACTTATATTTCCTCAATACGCCGCGTGGGTGGTAGTAGGTCAACTTATCTTTGTTGCCCAAAATCAAATATTTATCATCATTGTACAGAGTATCCCCATTACTTTGCAGGGGTCTAATTGGCCTGCCCTTTACTATGAAATCAATTTTCATGGTATCCCGGGCATGGATTAAAAAGTCACCCAATTTATATACGGTATCCTTCTCTTTATTTTGCGCTAAGGCATTCTGCATACAACACCCCAAGCAGATTGCAGTAAACAAGAAAATGGGTAGTTCTTTTTTCATCGATTGTAAAGATAAATCCGAAATCCAACTTTCAAAACCTGAAATGCCATAATATTCCTAAATTCGCGGCGTAATCATCAACTAATGAAATCCATTTACGCCGCCATTCTTTTTTTGTTTCTTTCCATCCCTTCGCACGCCCAGAAATGGAGCGTAGAAAACCCTCCCGGCCAGCAAAAAAAAATATCATTCACCACCGATGAGGGCACCTGGATGAATTTGGACGTTAGTCCTGATGGTAAAACTATAGCATTTGACTTGCTGGGCGATATATACACCATACCCATAACGGGCGGTAAGGCCACCCTGCTCGCAGGCGGAAAGGCTTGGGAGATACAGCCCCGGTTCAGACCTGATGGTAAACAAATTTCCTATACCAGCGATAAGGAAGGCGGGGACAATATCTGGATAATGAATAGCGATGGCAGCAATAAACATTCCATTACCAAAGAAAATTTCAGGCTGTTAAATAATGCTTCATGGACGCCGGACGGGCAATTTTTGGTAGTACGTAAACATTTTACAGGAACACGTTCATTGGGTGCGAGCGAAATGTGGCTGTACCATAAAATAGGCGGCGAAGGCATACAGCTAACTAAGCGTAAAAATGACCAGCAGGACGCGGGTGAGCCGATTGTTTCGCCGGATGGCAAGTACGTTTACTGGAGCGAGGATGTAACGCCCGGCCCCGATTTTCAGTATAATAAAGATCCAAACAAAGGTATCTATGCTATATTGAGACTAAACCGCCAAACCGGCGAGATTGAAACTGTAACCGGTGGCGCTGGAGGCGCGTGCAGGCCGCAAATATCGCCGGATGGAAAACTGATGGCATTTGTAAAACGGGTAAGACTAAAGTCAGTAATATACATTCATGATTTAAGTACCGGCGAAGAATGGCCGGTTTATGACGACCTATCGCACGACCAGCAGGAAACATGGGCCATTTTTGGGGTATACCCTAATTTTGGCTGGACGCCTGATAGCAGAAATATCATTTTCTATGCCAAGGGGAAAATATGGAACCTGGATATAAATACACTAAACGCCGTACAAATACCGTTTGAAGTTACTTCACAGCAAACTATTACCGAGGCCCTTCATTTTCAGCAAAAAGTTTTCCAGGAGGAATTCCCGGTTAAAATGATCCGCCAGTTGACCACATCACCTGACGGAAATATAGTAGCTTTTAACGCTGCCGGTTATATCTATATCAAAAGCCTCCCAAATGGAATACCCGAACGTTTGACGACAACCAACGATTTTGAATATTGGCCGGCTTTTAGTCCGGATGGAAAATCATTGGTATACATCGACTGGAGTGATGAGCTTAAAGCATCGGTTGACAAGATAGATTTGATCACCTGCCAGGTTACCAGGCTTACCCCTGAAAAGGGATTTTATTATTCTCCCAAATTTTCAAACAAAGGCGACAAAGTAATTTATAGGAAAGGTGAAGGCAATGAAACATCCGGATTCGCATTTGGTAAAGATCCGGGGATATACACTGTTCCCGCCAATGGGGGGAAACCGAAAATGATCATCAATAACGGGATATATCCTCAATTCTCTGCAGACGATTCCAAAATATATTATCAAAGCAGCGAGGGCGATAAAAAAGCCTTTAAAATGATGGATACCACCGGGGCCAATCAGCAAACGTTGTATACTTCAAAGTACACCACCCAGTTTAACCTGAGTCCTGATGGTAAATGGATGGCTTTTACGGAGTTATTTAATTGCTACATCACGCCAATGGTATATACCGGCAGTGCGCAGGGCCTTTCTGCAAGCAACAAAGCCTTGCCGCTAAGCAAATTAACCCGCGATGCGGGCACGTATCTGCACTGGAGCAAGGACAGCCAGAAATTAATGTGGACTTTAGGGCCAAAATATTTTGTGAGAGATATTCGCAACGCCTTCCCTTTTGCAGATGGGGCCACTGATAAAACGCCCGCTATCGATACTTTGGGTACAGATATTGGCCTCAAATTAAAAACCGATGTGCCCGATGGAAAGATTGCATTCAAAAATGCCCGTATAATTACCATGAAGGGCGATGAAGTAATTGAAAACGGCACCATCGTTATTGACCGGAATAAAATTACCGCAATTGGTAAATCTACAGACATTCAAATACCCGCAGATGCTAAGGTTTATGACATGACCGGGAAAACTATAATGCCGGGGATAATAGACGTACATGCCCATTTGCATACCAGCCCGGACGGAATTTCACCGCAACAGGATTGGAATTATTACGCAAACCTCGCCTATGGCGTAACTACCGCCCATGATCCCTCGAGCAATACGGAAATGGCTTTCAGTCAGTCGGAAATGCTAAAGGCGGGGAATATGGTTGGCCCACGGGTTTATTCAACCGGCACCATATTATACGGCGCCGATAGTGATTTTAAAGCGGTGATCAACAGCCTGGATGAAGCGCGGTCCAATTTACGCAGGTTAAAGGACGTTGGCGCGTTTTCAGTAAAAAGCTATAACCAACCCCGCCGCGAACAGCGCCAGCAGATCATTGAGGCGGCGCGTGAATTGCAAATGGAAGTTGTGCCCGAAGGGGGATCAACTTTTTTTACCGATATGAATATGATACTGGACGGTCATACAGGAATCGAACATAATATACCTGTTTGGCCCGTTTATAAAGATGTAAAAACTTTTTGGAACGATAGCAGATCGGGTTACACACCAACGTTGATAGTATGTTATGGCACCCAATTTGGCGAAAATTACTGGTACGACCGCACCGAGGTTTGGAAAAATGAACGCCTGCTTAACTTTACCCCGCAGTCGATCATTGATGCACGTTCGAGGCGCAGGACTACTTCTGAATACGGCGATTACGGCCACATAGAAGTTTCGAAATATGTAAAACAAATAGCCGATGGCGGCACAAAGGTAAATTTAGGCTCCCACGGCCAGCTACAGGGGCTTGGCGCTCACTGGGAACTATGGATGCTTACACAGGGTGGCATGACGCCGATGCAGGCCATACGCTGCGCAACCATCAACGGCGCATCCTATCTGGGGATGGATAAAGAGATCGGTTCATTAGAGATGGGCAAACTTGCCGACCTGATAGTTTTGAATGAAAATCCGCTGGATGACATCCACAACAGTGACAAAATAAAATATGTGATGGTAAATGGCCGCTTGTACGATGCCGAATCAATGAATGAAACAGGCAACCGCGAAAAACCACGGATGCCTTTCTGGTGGCAACAAAATCGCGGCGAAATGTCAAGCTTGCCTATAGGTAATACGGAAACGTATTTGTTTAACGCACAAGACGGGGATTAGGGAGATTCCTGGTGCAACATCACCAAGTTTCCCCTTTGACACCCGTGGCCTTTAGTATCTTTTCGAGCGGGCAAAAATTTGAAAATGCCGATTGAAATAAATTCACACCAACAAAAACAGCCAGCCATATCCAGTTAATATTTACAAGGTAAGCAAGTATGATGCTTGTCAAAACAAAGGTTCCGGCTACGGCCCGAATAATTCGCTCTTTCATTTTTTATTTATTAAATTGATTTTTCTACCGGCACAATAAATGCCCGGATCAAAAAATCAGGTTTACGGTCTTCATTATAATTCTTGATCAATTGCATACAGGTTTCAGCATTTTCGTCACCGGTAAAACTGAATGCCATTAACGAATCAAATTTTTCGTCTCCGCTAGCAAACCAATCGCCCAAAAGACTTTTGGTTTTCCCGTCTCTGAACCCGATTATCTCAGTTGAGCTAAATACATTAATATTTGCCTGCTTAAATAGTTTGCAAGCGTCGTCCTGGTATTCCTTCAAACACATTACTACTAAAAGTTTCATAATTTATATTTAATTATTGCTGTGGATATTTTTTGCGCATCATTTTGTAATACAATAAAGGAACAACCAGTAATGTAAGAAAAGTGGATGTGATCGTTCCGCCCATTAACGAAATGGCCAGTCCCTGGAAAATCGGGTCGAACAAAATAATTACCGCCCCCAGCGCCACCGCGCCGGCTGTTAATAATATTGGTGTCGTACGCACCGCGCCCGCCTCAATAATGGCTTGCTTTAACGGAACACCATCTTTTAAGCGGATATTGATAAAGTCAATCAACAGTACCGAATTTCGCACCATTACCCCTGCCAGCGCAATAAAACCGATCATCGAAGTTGCCGTGAAATAAGCGTGCAGCATCCAATGACCCAGTATAATGCCAACCAGCGATAATGGAATGGCAGCAAGCATGACCAAAGGCACGATAAAGTTTTGAAACCACCCGACAATCAGGATGTAGATCATTAAAATTACCACCGCAAACGCGATTCCCAGGTCCCTGAAAACTTCGAAAGTGATTTGCCATTCCCCATCCCACTTTAAACTATAATTATCTTCCATTTCCGGCTGGTGGGTATATTCTTCTTTTAATGAAAAGCCTTTAGGAACCTGTACAGTCCTTAGACTATCGGAAATATCGGAAATGGCATAAGAAGGGCTTTCTAAATTACCGGCCATATCTGCCAGCACATAAACCACTTCCTTCTGGTTTTTACGGTAGATGCTTTTCTGCCTGGTTTGTTTGGTTACACTTACCAAATCCCTTACAGGCACCATATTTCCTTGCATGCCGGCAATTTTCAGATCCAGAATATCATCCAAACCTGACTTATCGGCATCGCTCAATTGCAATTTAATGGCAGTTTGATTGTAGGATGCGGGCTGATAGATATTTCCCATCGGCATACCTGATAAGGCTGCATTAACCGTTGCCGCTATTTGGGCCGTAGCGATGCCATACCGCATAGCTTTTTCCTTATTAACCTCGATGTGGTATTCAGGCTGGTCATCCTCCACCATCCAGTCCACATCAACTACATCGGACGTTTTGTTAAACAGATTTTTTACCTGTTTGGCAATTTTCATCTGCCCGTTATAGTCAGGGCCATATATTTCGGCTACCAAAGTTGACAGCACAGGCGGGCCCGGAGGCACCTCAACAATTTTAACATTGGCATTATATTTTTTAGCAATAGCCTGTATGGGCGCCCGCATTTGTTTGGCTATGGCGTGACTCTGCAGGCTTCTGTTCTTTTTATCAACAAGGTTTACCTGTATGTCCGCCGCATTATCAGCACGCCGCAGATCATAGTGCCTTACCAATCCATTAAAGCTTACAGGCGCCGACGTACCTATATAGGCTTCGTAATTTTCAACCAGCGACTGCCTGGAAATGTAATCTGCTATATCTTTTGTAACAGCCTGGGTTTTTTCAAGGGTAGTACCTTCGGGCATGTCGATCACCACCTGGAATTCATTCTTATTATCAAAAGGCAGCATTTTTACGGCTACAGCTTTAGTATAGAACATGGAAAGTGATGCAAATAATATTAAAACAATGCTTAAGATAAATGTCCATCGTTTCCATCTTGTTTCTAATAACGGTTTTATAAAAGCGCTGTATATTTTATAAATACCGCTTTGCTCGAGCAATAATGGTTTACTTTCTTCATGACCGGTACCTTTCTTTTCTTTTTCCCGCAGAAAAATGAAGCCCAGGTAAGGCGTTAGCGTTAAAGCAACAATGAGCGATAAGAGCATGGCGATAGATGCGCCGATAGGCATCGGGCTCATGTACGGCCCCATCATACCCGAGACAAAAGCCATCGGCAATACCGCCGCGATAACGGTAAATGTTGCCAGTATGGTTGGATTACCCACCTCGTTAATTGCATAAATTGCAGCCTGCAAAGGAGGCAACTTTTTCATTTTAAAATGCCGGTGCATGTTTTCTGCAATAATGATCGAGTCATCGACAACTATACCCGTTATAAATACGAGCGCGAATAAGGTTATGCGATTGAGCGTATAATGCAGAAAATAATACGCAAACAACGTAAGCGCAAAAGTTACCGGTACCGATAAAAACACCACCAATCCGCCGCGCCAGCCCATCGCCAGCATAACAAATACGGTAACTACAACAATTGCTATAAATAAGTGAAGCAGCAGCTCAGAAACCTTGTCGGAGGCGGTTTCGCCGTAATTCCTGGTGACTGTTAACTGCACATCATTTGGCAACAAGTCCTTTTTAAGCAATTCAACTTTTTTAAGGATCTGTTCGGATAACTTCATGGCATCCGCGCCTTTTTTCTTGGCAACGGAAAGTGTGACCGCCGGATAGCTTGACCTAAAAGCGTTCGCTTTTGAAGTGCCGGCCTTGCCATAGCCAAATAAAACATATTGATTGGCTGCTTCGGGGCCTTCTTCTACTTTAGCAATTTGCTTTAGATAAACAGGCAGTTGCTGATTTGTCCCAACAACCAGGTTGGCTACATCATCCGCGTTAGTTAAAAAGTTCCCGGTCTCAACGGAAAACGCCGTATCTCTTTGCAACAGGCTGCCGCTTTGCATTTGCATATTGCTGCTCTGTATTTGTTTACTGACAGACAAAAAATCAATATGGTTTTCGGCCATTTTATTTTTATCCGGCAGCACCTTTATTTCGCTGTTTCTGCCCCCTATGATATTGATGGCGGATACATCCGGTATCTTTTTAATTTCATTGGTGAGCTCCTGTCCTATTTGTTTCAGTTGATAGTCGTCATACTTTTCACTCCAGAGCGTCAATCCCAATACAGGCACATCGTCTATAGCGCGGGTCTTTATCAACGGCATAGTAACACCTTGCGGCATTTTATCCATATTCTTCATTAGCTCACTGTAAAGCTTAACCAGCGAACGCTCTACATCTTCGCCTACATAAAACTGAACGATGAGCATGGCCTGCCCTTTCATGGAAGTGGAGTATACATACTCTACTCCTTTTACATTCGAGATTATCTTCTCCAATGGCGCGGCTACCTTTGTTTCTACATCCTTTGGTTCGGCGCCAGGATAGCCGATAAAGATATCCGCCATCGGCACTTGTATTTGCGGCTCTTCCTCCCTCGGAATTAAAAAAGTGCTGTATCCACCTATCAGTAAAAAGGCGATCATCAGCAGTATCGTTAATTTCGACTGCAAAAATGCCTTTGCTATATTTCCTGCAAAACCGTTTTTCATCCCTGCTATTTTATTTTAACCAATTCGCCATTAAATAATTTTCCGTCCGCGCTCATAATAAACTGTTCATCTTTTGCTAAACCGCTCAAAACCTCCACCTTATCACCGTAAATTTTTCCTAACCGCACCCACCTCAGCAAAGCGGTGTTGTTGTTGCCAATGGTATACAAGCCTGTTAATTCATCTTTGTGTTCAATACAATTAAGCGGTATCATTATTTCATCGTTGCCCTCTTTTACTTTAGCGGCCTGTTTAATTGGTATGGAAACATTGGCGTACATGCCTGCATACAAACCTGCTTTTTCATTTTCAGGAATGCTAACCTTGATAATGTACTGTCCGCCGGTAAACTGAGAGGATTGATTTACCTGCATTATTGTGCCGTTAATGGTTTTATCAATAGCTGAAATCCTTACCATCGCCCGTGCTCCCTGCTGAACCTGGTTGATCGAATTTTCGGGTACAGATGCACTTACCTGGTAGCTGCCTTTACGCTCGATAGTTAATATAGGCATTCCCGGATTTGCCATACTTCCCGCATCAATTGATTTTTGGGTAATGATACCGTTAAATGGGGCTATTAAATTGGTATAGCTAAGCATAGCGTTTGCTTCGTTACGCATCTGCCTGGCGGTTTCTAATCCCGATTTGGCAGCGCTGTACTGCATAGTGACATTGTCCAGTTCCTTAGCTGATGCGCTTTGCTGTTTGTACAGGCTGGTAAAGCGGTCATAGTCCTTTTGCGCATTTTTAAGACCGGTCTCGGCCTGGGC
This sequence comes from Mucilaginibacter sp., assembly GCA_036758125.1. Lineage (GTDB taxonomy): Bacteria > Bacteroidota > Bacteroidia > Sphingobacteriales > Sphingobacteriaceae > Mucilaginibacter. The sequence goes on along the minus strand of DAIOXE010000001.1, from coordinate 128,429 downwards.
GATCATTGCATCGGCTTGTGCTCTTTTAGCGAGGATGTCTTCATTGCTGATGGCACCCAGCAATTGTCCTTTGCTGACATGATCACCAATCTTTACATTCAGCTTAGTGATATACCCCATTACCCTTGTACTGATGGTTGCCGACTGAGAAGCTTCAATTTGTCCGCTTACATTAAGATTTTGCTCCTCACCAGATGAAGGTGTGACAACGGTTACCATTATTGCCGGACCGGTATTTGTTTCGGTTTCCTTTTTTTCTTTGGACGAACAGGAACTAAGTATCAATAATCCTATGCCGATAAATAGTGATGCTGTTTCGTTTGAATTAATTGTTGTGCTCATATTTCGAGTAAATTATTTATTAGTCGATGAGGTTAATAATTGTAAATATGCTTTGGTCACATTCGCTGTAAACTGCGCCTGTGCCAGGGCAAATTTTTGCTGTGAAAGCTGGGTTTGCGCCATCAGTACATCGGTGGTGTTTACCAGGCCCTGCTGATAGCGGTTTTGTAATATCCTTAATGATTCCGCCGCTTGTTGAATTGCTAACCTTTCCTGCTGTATTTCAAATTGCGCATCGGAGAGATCGCGATAAGCCTTGTTAACTTCCAGCTGACTTTGATCTTTTTGCTGCGCCAATTGTTCCGTTAATTTATCCCGTTCTAACTTTTGTCCGGCTATGATGTTTTTGGTCTTGTTCCCTTTAAAAACATCCCATGATAATTGTATGCCCACGAAATAAGCATTAGCCCCAAAACCGGTCAGATTGTTGTCGTTATATTGAAAATTTCCGAATGCGTTTAATTTTGGCAGATAGCTCATCCGGCTGGATTTTATCATCAGGTCGGATGCCTCGATAGCCTTTTGCATTGCCATAAAATCAGCCCTTGAAGACGCGATCTTCCGCGTAGTATCTGCTCCTTCACGGGCTCCAAGAGATGAATCAATTGTGTAGATAACCCCTGTTTTTCGTCCCATCAGCAAACTGAGATAATCCGATGCGTTGCGTATATTGCTTTGCGCTTTAACCAAATTACTTTGTACGGCGGTCACCTGCACTTGCGCGTTTAAAAGATCGGATTTTTGGATCAGTCCCTGTTTAAAATGATTATCGGTAAATTCGTAGACAGATTGAGCCGTCTTCGATGCCTCTTCCAAAACGCTTACGGCATCATAAGCAAGCCGCAATTGTAGAAAAGCCTTTTGTACCTCGAAAGTCAAATACTCTTTGGTGCGCTGCGTTTTGTATTTATAAATTTCTGTTTGCTTTTCAGCGCCTTTTCGCATGTACAACATATCCATATTTAATAAAGGCTGCTGCACTTCTAACTTTGTCATAAAATCAGGCGTACCAGAAGGATGATTTAACAACTCCGGATTAAAATCGTTTTGCGTTATCGTTCTTTGCTGCAACTTAAACCCGAAAGCATTTAACGGATCATTAGTGCTCATTGCAGTATATGAGACACCAATTTGCGGAAGAAAAACGGCTTCTGTTTGTTTGTAATTAGCGGCGGCAATACTTTCATCCAGTTTTGCTATTTGAATGGCTTTATTGTTATTTAAAGTAGCCTCAATTGCCTCATTAAGGCTTAAATTTTTAGCGCTGTCCTGCGCCAGAACTTTTGATGCAAATCCGTTTAAAAGTAAAATCGCTATAATAGCCGATGAAACAACATACGTTTTCCTGTTCATTAACACTTAATTTGCGGCAAAATTACCGGCATAAAAAAAAGCAGTTAGTAACATTTGTTCCTAACAAAACAGATTCTTGTCACCTCCCGAATAATAAAATGAAGATGTAAGGCATTACGATGGAAATAACCCTGGATATGGCTCCAAGATGTGAAGAGTATCGAAGGCCCGAAAGGAAAAATAAAGAAAGTCGTCAGGTTAACAAAGTTCCCAGTCTGGAGCCGACAGTTTATAACTTAGCGTTCCGAGATGGCGGCGAGAAAACAGGCATATATGATGATAGATCATAATAAACAATGAAGAAAAGAATACGGTCTTGCTACTGTAGCAAACACTATTATTGATTTTACAAACTGTTATGGGGCTTATGCTCAACTGACTCTCCAATCGAAACCCCAAATTCAGCCAACGCTAATAAATCAACATCCTCCAATCTTTCCTCAACCGCAAATTTCAGATCTATCCTTTTTGTATTAGCTATTAAATAACCAAGCCAAAAAAGCAATACCGGCACCATAACGTCCAGTTGCCGGGGGTAGGCACTTAAGGCCCCGCTTAACAACAGATAAACCCCGGTAATTAATAATACAAGCTTTACGGGAAACACTATCCGCCGCCAATTGAGCCCTGTCAATATAATACCGATTACCGTTGTCCATAAAACTAAAGAACCGATTATTATATTACCGACTATGGAAGCATCCTGGTAGGCATATGAATAGGGGAAGTTGAATAACATCCTTGAAAAATTATAAAAATAATTCCGGATAAATTTTAAGGGGCTCTTTTTAATGTTGCCGATGGCTTTTTGTTTAAAAAGCTCGTCCTGCTCAACTTCGTTATGCTTCAGAATAAAACTTAACTCTTTTGCATGGTTTTTCTTTAGGATAGCAATTACTTCAGCCGATTTAAAGAGCGTGGGGTATTGGTTATTCGTAAGATCGGGGACTTTCCAATCGCCATATTCATTTTCATACGGCGTACTCATCCAGTATAAACTCATGCCGCCCGAATTGCCCCAATAAAAAGCCTTGCCCGTAATATGATAAGTATAAGCTAAGTAAGGAATCGTAACCGCAAATGCTATCAGCAATATTTTAACGGATCTCAAATAATACGATTTGCTTTTTTTAAAAAGAAGCAGCATTAAGCAGGCAGCCAGGCAAATGATAAGCACATAGCCGAAAATGATTTTAGTTAAAGTAAGATAACCTAACACAAACCCGGCCGTTAGTAAATACTTATTATTTCCCTTAATGGCATAAAGGGTAACAGCATAAATAAAGGATGATACCAAAAAACAGGTGAATGCCTCGGTATATAAAATAGGTAAAATTGATAGTGAATTAGGGTAAATAGCCAACAGCAGGCTAAATAGCAAGGCTATTTTGTTGTTTGCGGCCAGACGCAGCGCTTTGTATAAAAACACAATTGCCAAATACTGGTAGAGCGCGTTTAATAAGGTTATATAAACAACCGGAATTTTTAATGCAATAAACGGGACCAGGATAAGCGGGTAGCCCGGGCCATTCCAAAGATTAATATGCTGTGGAAAGGGCGAGTAAAACCCATGTATAAGATTATGTGCAAAATCAACGTACCTGATCTCATCGCCATATAAAGTGGGCCATTTATTCTTAATAATGAAGTACGCATAATAAAACAGAAACGGAGAAAATATTAGCCAGGGATTACGGGTAAATTTTTTAATCATAACAAGTTCGATCTCGAAATAAATATACAATTTATTTTAATCAGAAAAATCGTATAAAATCCCTTAATCCTGGTTACTTCGCTTTATCCCCAATTCCAATCCCCGCAATTCTGCCAAACCCTTCAATCTGCCAATAACAGAATATCCCGGATACGTGTTATAATTAAAATCATCCAGCAATTTATGTCCGTGATCGGGGCGCATGGGGATAGCAATATCATTCCTCCCGCTTTCTGCACGTTTCTTTTGTTCAAGTATAACACTTTTCATTATCGCATACATATCATTGCTTCCGTTTAAATGATCGGCCTCATAAAAACTGCCGTCAGGCTCACGCTGTACATTCCTCAAATGCAGAAAATGTATATGCGCACCTAACCTGCTGATCATCCCTGGCAAGTCATTGTCGCCCCTTGCCCCTAATGAACCTGTACAAAAGGTAAGGCCATTGCTGCTTGAAGGATAAGCATTTATAACATCTTCCAAATCCGCTTCCGTTGAAACCACCCTTGGCAAACCTAAAATCGGAAAAGGCGGATCGTCGGGGTGTATACACATTTTTATACCAAGTTCTTCGGCCGCAGGGATAATCGCCTTTAAAAAATATGCCAGGTTCTCTTTAAGCGTTTTTGCATCGATGTGCTGGTATTTTTTAAGATGCGCTTTAAACTCGTTGATGGTAAAAACCTCATCCGTACCGGGCAATCCTGCCATAATTGTATTGGTCAATTGCTCCTTTTGTTCTTTGCTGATGCTGTCCAGGTAATCTTTTGCATCCTGTTGCTGCCGAACGGTGAAGTCGCTAAAAGCATTTTCGCGTTCCAGTATAAACAGGTCAAAAGCCGCAACCGCAGGGGCATGATACCTTAATGCAGATGCATTATTCGGCAGCCTGAAATCAAGGTTGGTGCGCGTCCAATCCAGCACCGGCATAAAATTGTAGCAAACAGTTTTAATGCCGGCTTCGCTAAGATTTTTTAGCGTAGTTATATATTTCTCAATATATTGGTCCCGTTGCCTGCCAGCTGTTTTTATACTTTCGTGGATGTTCACACTCTCTACTACCGACCAGTGGAGGCAGGCGGCATTGATCATATCATTGCGGAGTTTGATCTCATCCAAACCCCAAACTTCCCCGCATGGTATATGGTGCAGGGCATTAACTATCCCTGTTGCCCCGGTTTGCCTGATGGCCGCTAATGTGACAGGGTCAGACGGGCCGAACCACCGGAATGTTTGTTCTAAATTACTGAACATAGTTTTGTTTTATTTGGCGATAAAAGTATGATTATTTGGTTGCCTTCCTGAACTTTTATTTAATATTCAAGGTAACTTCGGCCCATTTTGTCATGCCGAGTTCCTCACTCCTTTTTGTTGGCAGCGATCCCCCAATATAAATATGATAGTCGCCGGACAATACCACAGCCTGACCTTCATCATTTATGCTTTGCAAAATTTCGGGTGTAAGCGAAAACTCCACAGTTTTTGATTCGCCCGGTTTCAGCGCAATACGTTTAAACCCTTTTAAGGAAAATAGAGGGCTGTCTCCGGTTTTTGGATCAGTAACATATAATTGCACCACTTCATCAGCCTCCATTTTACCCGTGTTAGTAACTGTTGCCCCGGCTGTAACAGGTGTGTTCTTTTTTATCTTAGTAGCCGAAATCTTTATGTTTGAATAACTGAACGAGGTATAGCTCAGGCCAAATCCAAATGGGTATAACGGTTTGGCGGTCATATAGCGATAAGTCCGGCCCTTCATGGAATAATCGGTATACGGTGGCAGTTGGTCAAACGATTTTGGGAAAGTAACCGGTATACGCCCCGACGGGGAAACTTTACCGAATACAATATCAGCAATAGCATGACCGCCCTCTTCGCCAGGATACCAAACCAGCAATACTGCGTCAGCCAGTTGCTGCACTTCGGCCAGGTTCATCGGGCTGCCGCCGGTAATTATGGCGACAATCTTATTTTTATTGCCTGCTCTTAACTTTCTCAAAAAATCTATCTGGTTTTGAGGCAGGTTATAATCCAGCCGGTCGCCGTAGGTAGGTGAGCCTATCGATTCGCCTTCTTCGCCTTCCAGTAAACCGGTTATCCCCATAGCCACAAAAGTTACATTTGAGGCCTTGGCATCGCCTGTTGTCCAGTCGATCGGATTTGCATTTGGTCGGTCTAATAATATGCCAGGCTTAAATTGCATCTGGCTGGCATGTGCAATTCCGGATGCTAAACCTTCCAAAATTGTAGTCATCTGAGGGTTCACGCCATAATAATTACCAATCAAAGCATCAAGATTAGCGGCCGTAGGGCCGGTTATAAAATATTTAGGCAAATCGTTCCTCAAGGGCAAAATGCCATTGTTTTTAACAAGCACGATAGATTCGAGTGCAACCTGTTTAGCCAGTTGCCTATGCTCCTGGCTATTAATAACATCCTGTGAAATATGGTCATACGGCCCGCTTCCTTTTGGATCAAACATTCCAAGTTTAAACCGGGTTTTTAGCAAAGTGGATAAGGCCGCGTCAATTTCTTTTTCGGTGATCAATCCCTTTTCTACTGCTTCAACCAAAGCCGGATATTCATCGCCGCAATTCAGGTCGACACCATGTTTAACGGCAAGCGCCACCGCTTCCGGCTGGCCGGGAACAACATGATGTCCCATATAAAAATCGGCAATTGCCCCGCAGTCTGATACAACATGACCTTTAAAATGCCATTCTTTTCTTAAAATATCATCAAGCAATAAATTACTGCCGCAGCAAGGTTCATTATTGGTACGATTATAAGCGCACATCACAGCTTCCACGTGTGCGTCGACCAATGCTTTAAAAGCAGGAAGGTAGGTTTCGAACAGATCTTTGGGTGATGCCTCTGCATTAAATGAATGGCGCAAACGCTCAGGCCCGCTGTGCACCGCAAAATGCTTGGCACATGCCGCAACTTTTAAGTGATCAGGGTCATTGCCCTGCATACCGGTAACAAAGGCTACCCCTATTCTTGAAGTCAGGAAGGGATCCTCGCCGTAAGTTTCCTGCCCGCGTCCCCATCGCGGATCGCGAAAAATATTAATATTTGGCGTCCAAAAGGTTAAACCGCCAAACCGCTGATGGTAATCATCGGCTTGTGCCGCATTGTACATCGCCCGTGCCTCGTCTGATATTGCTGTTGAAACTTGATGTATCAGGTCATCATCAAAGGTGGCTCCAAATGCAATTGCCTGTGGAAAAACTGTTGCAACACCCGAACGTGCCACACCGTGCAGTGCCTCGTTCCACCAATCATAAGCCGGAATGTTTAACCGCGGTATCGCAGGGCTTGAATTCATCATTTGATGAACTTTTTCATCCAGGGTGAGTTTTGAGACGAGGTCATTGACGCGTTCGTCGAGCGGCTTCGACGGATCGGTATAAATGTTTTGTGCACAGATGACATTTGTGAAACATATAAGGATAAAAAGAAAAAGTAACTTAAATTTATTCATAATATTGGTTTGATTTAGTTGGCGGTATAAAGGCTAAATATAAATTATTTAGCAACCGATTGCTAAAATATTTTTTAACTTTTATTCGATATTCATTTATTCGATCACTTTTCATTAGATGATGCCAAAAAATATCGATAATTATCCAAATTTTTGATATAATTTTATTGCAACCGATTGTATAATTATTCCTAATTTAGCCCGTAATTATGAGTGAGCCAGGAAAAGAAGTTACCATTTATGATATAGCCAGGAAATTGAATATTTCGGCAGCAACTGTAAGCAGAGGACTAAAAGACCATCCCGGGATAAACAAAAATACAAAGAAAAAAATAATAAATGCCGCAAATGAGATGGGATATCGCTCCAATTCATTTGCCAGCAGCCTGCGCAAAAAACGAAGTAACATAATCGGCGTAATAGTGCCCAGGCTTAATAGTCATTTTATGTCGGACGTAATTGCCGGCATTGAAAAAGTAGTTAATGAGGCTAACTATAACCTTTTCATCAGCCAGTCGCTGGAAACCATGAAAAAGGAAGTGAGCAATGCCAAAGCCATGTTTAATAACAGGGTAGATGGCTTGTTAGTTTCATTGGCGTATGATACCACCAATATCGACCATTTTGAGGCTTTTATTAATCGGGGCATCCCGGTTATCTTCTTTGATCGCGTGCAGGAGCATAAGCAATGTCCCAGTATATTTATTGACAACTACAAAGCCGGGTATAATATCACCAATCATTTAATTGAACAGGGATGTAAAAGAATAATGCATATTGGCGGTAACCAGCTGCGTAATGTTTATATAGACCGCTTTAATGGTTATAAACAGGCATTAGCTGACCATAACATGCCGTTTGAAAAGGACTTGCTGATCATTAATGATCTTAGTGCAAATGCAGGGGCTGAGACCGGGCGGTCAATTTTGAAAATGTCCAAAAAACCAGATGCAGTGTTTGCAGCTAACGATACCTGTGCAATAGCGTGCATGCAAATATTAAAAAAGGAAGGCATTAAAATCCCGCAGGATATTGCTTTCGCCGGTTTTAACAACGATCCGACATCATGCGTTATTGAACCTAATCTGACCACAATTGATTATAAGGGTTATGAAATGGGAGAAGTTGCCGCTAAAATTTTAATAGGCCACTTGGATAATAATAACGACCTGCAGCAAACACTTAGCCTGATATTAAGGTCAGAACTGATCATTCGCGATTCTTCTTTAAAAAACCCAATAAAATGAATTCAAAAATCAAAACTGCAATAATAACAGGAGGAGCATCAGGATTAGGTTTCGCGACCACAAAAAAATTTGTTGAAAACAATATCAGGACGATAATCATAGGGAGAAACGAAAAGAATTTAGCTGAGGTTTCTAAAAACCTGGGCGAACTTTGCAGTTATAGGGTTTTTGATCTCAGCAATTTAAAAGATATACCACAAATAGTTAACGAACTTGTAAAAGAGTTTGGGCCGATAGATATACTGGTTAATAATGCCGGCATTAATCAAAAAAAGTCTTTTATCGAAGTAACTGATGAGGAATTCCAGCAGGTTATTTTAACAAATTTAACAACGGTTTTTGTTATAAGCCGCGAAGTTTCAAGATCAATGCTTCAGCGGAAGAGCGGATGCATCATAAATATCAGTTCGATGGCAGCACAATACGGAATTCCCTATGTAATTGCCTATACCGCTGCCAAAGCCGCTATTGAAGGGATGACCAAAGCCATGGCGGTCGAGCTCTCTCCCGATGGCATAAGGGTTAACTGTGTTGCTCCCGGGTTTATTGAAACAAATATGTCGGCAAAAGCCCTGGACGATGATCCTCAACGAAAACAAAAAGCACTTTCACGTACCCCCATGGGTAAATTAGGCCTGCCCGAAGATATAGCGGAAGCTATTTATTACTTAGCTTCGGATGCTGCAAAATATGTAACCGGGGTTATTTTGCCGGTGGATGGGGGGAATTCTATAGGGTTTTGATAATTAAAATTTCATTTAAAAAAAAGCGATGGGTTTAAAACCCACCGCTTTTTTTTGGCTTTTATAGTTAAGGTGTTATTTACCAAAACTTCACATAAATCGTAGTAAGTATCAATAAGGTTATTACGATCATCGCTAAAGTTGATGGAGCAACTTTAAACATACTTTTATCTAGTACGAAGGCCTTTGGATTGATTTTTGGTCCAAATAAACTCATTGCCACCATAACAATAACTGTAAACATGAACGATAAACCCATACAGATCAGGAATGGTATCTCATACCCACCGGTCCCGTTTGGATAAGCGGTATACAAAAATGTATTATGTCCGAACCATTCAGGCGCATAATTATTAAATACAATTGAAAGCGCAAAACCAGTTATCAAACCTGCGATGGCTGCAGCCCCGGTCGTCCTCCGCCAAAACATTCCTAAAATGAACATAGCAAATACACCGGGGCTAATAAAACCGGTATATTTTTGGATAAAGTTAAATCCTCCCTCGCCGCTGATACCTAACGCATCTTTCCATGTAAGAAATATGGACAATAATATAGCCACGGCAATTGTGATCCGTCCTACTATTACCATTGTTTTTTCCTCTGCTTCTCTTTGAATGTATTTTTTGTAAATATCCAAAGTAAATATTGTGGAAATACTATTGGCCTTACCTGCAAGCGAGGCAACGATTGCAGCTGTTAAGGCAGCTAATGAAAGCCCTTTTAGCCCGGAAGGCAGAAAACCAAGTAAAGATGAATAAGCATTGTCAGGATTAAAATGTCCGCCTGACGCCATTTCATGCTGAATTGAACCATTTTTATATAAAACATAAGCGGCAATACCCGGCAGCATTACGATTACCGGCATGAGCAATTTCATAAAACCTGCAAAAAGTATACCTGTGCGGGCAGTTTTTAAGTCGGCGCCTAAAGCCCTTTGTGTAATATACTGGTTACAGCCCCAGTAGTTCAGGTTTACTATCCATTGTCCGGCAAAATACATAGCGATACCGGGCAAAATAAGGTATTTATTGATTTCGGCCTGTGACGTGTGAGGCCCGGGTTTTGGCAGTATCATTTTGAAATGTTCGGGCGCCTGCTTCATCAAAGTATTAAACCCAGCTAAGGCATCATGTCCTAATCCAAATTTCTCACTAACCATAGTTAATGCCACGTAGGTTGTTGCCAACCCGCCAATAACCAATACAAGCACTTGTATAACATCAGTGAAACCGATCACTTTCATGCCGCCAAGTGTAATAATCAGCGCGAACAGCGAAAGAAGCAGTATGATTGAATGCAGATGTTCACCCCCTGCCATATTATTTATGGCCAATGCGCCCAAATAAAGAATAGAGGTTAAATTAACAAACACGTATAAAAATAGCCAGAATATAGCCATAATAAAGCTGACAGTTTCGTTATACCGGGTTTGCAGAAACTGCGGCATGGTAAATATTTTGTTTTTAAGATACACAGGTATAAACCATACTGCAACAATGATGAGCGCAATCGCTGCTACCCATTCATAGGCTGCCACAGCTATGCCCACGCTAAAACCGTTGCCGCTCATGCCGACAAATTGCTCGGCCGAAATATTGGATGCGATCAATGATGCGCCGATAGCCCACCATGTGAGGGAGCCTTGAGCAAGAAAAAAATCATGCGACGCTGAAATGCCTTTTATCTTTTTTTTATGGTACACCCAGTAGCCATATCCAGCTACCACAAAAAAGTAAATGATGAAAATAATGTAATCTAAGTGCGTGAACTTGCTCATATTGTTTTTTTAACTGGTTTAATCTGTTGGTTTGACAATTATAAATAAAATTTAATTAATTAATCAGTACGTGATTGATTAAATTAGATTAAGTTGGAATTGTTGTAAAAGTTGCAAGTGTTGCGGCGCTCATAAAAAAACAGCGATGGATTTAGTACCCATCGCTGTTTTTTTTTTGGAAGAAATGATATATTTATTACCAGAATACCGTATATAAAAACGTAAGAATAACAGCAATTACTAAAGCCCCAATCGCGAAGCTTCTGTTCGTTTTAAACATATTTACATCTACCTCTAATCCGTTTGTCCGCAAGCCCTTAGCATTTTCAATCATCGATATGATATACATACCAACAATACAGATCACAAATACAAAGCCCATTCTATCTAAAAAGGGAATTTCCCAAACTTTATCAGCGTTTAATTTTGAAAAGCCAAAAGGCGACAGAAAGGAAAGATTAGTCCAATAAGGCAAAAACTTAAATACGATGGCGAATGCCAGGCCGCCGACAGTAGCAAATAAAGCCGCGTTTGAAGTTGCCTTTTTCCAAAAGAAGCCTAAAAGGAACATTGCAAATATACCCGGCGATACAAAGCCGGTATATTCCTGTATATATTGGAAGCCTTGTTTGCCCTCACCCATTAATAGGTCTCCGATGACAAACGATAACATAACGCCCAATACCATTGCAACCACTACCGCAATCTTACCGGTATTCACAAGGTTCTTTTCGGAGGCTTTTGAGTTTATCGCCTTTTTGTATATATCCAATGTAAATATGGTGGCGATACTATTGGCTTTACCTGCCAAAGAGGCTACTATAGCAGCCGTTAACGCTGCAAATGAGAGCCCTTTCAGATAATCCGGCAATAAGTTAAGCACGGAAGGATAAGCCTTATTCACATCTAAAACACCTTTTGAACTTAACATTTCGTGATGAAACATGCCCTGCTGGTACAGAGCGTAGGCGGCTATGCCCGGAAGCACTACGATCACCGGCATCAATAACTTTAGAAAGGCCGCAAAAAGAATACCGGCACGAGCTGTTTTAAGATCGGCGCCAAGGGCCCTTTGTGTAATGTACTGGTTACATCCCCAATAATTTAAATTAGTGATCCACATACCTCCGACAAGCACTGAAATACCCGGCAAGTCAAGGTAATTTGGGTTACCCTTTTTGAATATCATTTGGAAGTGATCGCCTGCATTTGCACGCAACAGCTTAAAACCGTTCCAAAGACCGGTTACGCCGGCTTTTTCGCTGATCAAATGCAGTGCTATATAAGTAGCGGCAAGACCGCCTAATATCAGGAAGAATACTTGAATAACATCGGTATAACCGATAACCTTCATACCGCCCAACGTGATAAATATGGCGAAAACCGCTAATGCCACAATAACTACATCAAACCTTAACCCGGAAATGCCAGCTATTGCGACGGTGCCTAAATAAAGTATCGACATCAGGTTTACAACGATATAAAGCATTAGCCAGAATATCGCCATGATCATGGCAACAGTACCATTATACCGCTGGTGAAGAAACTGCGGCATGGTGGCTATTTTATTTTTAAGATAAACCGGTATAAAAAATACCGCTACAATAACCAGCGTTGCCGCAGCCATCCACTCATAGGTACTAATGGCCAGACCCATCTTGAAGCCCGAGCCGCTCATCCCCACCATTTGCTCGGCAGAGATATTTGAAGCTATTAACGATGCACCTATTGCCCACCATGTTAATGAACCTTCGGCTAAAAAATAACCTTTAGAGGTGCCGTCACTTTTATTTTTACGTTTATATATCCACCAGCCATAAAGAGATACTATTATAAAATAGAAAAGAAATACGGCCCAGTCGCCGAAAGAGAGGGTTTTTATGCTCATTTTTTGGTTTATGTTTTAAGTTTAATTGTTAATTTGACAATTATAACAATATTTTTTTTAAAAGTTGACTGAGTTGATTTAGTTGATTAAGTTTTAGATTTGCTACAATTAAACGACCGCTCACCTCCAAAGAATCTCTCGGACAAATCAGCTCACTCACCCAAGCAACCAATTCAACTAAATATATCTGTTTATAAGGTTTTCTATATACTCCTGCCTGCCGCTTATGGTTTTTGGTTCACCATTCTCAATGGCATAGGCCCTTAAATCTTCGAGCGACAGTTTACCGCCTTCAAATTCCTTTCCTTTACCTGTATCATAAGAAGTATACCGGTCCTTGCGCAGTTTTAGATAATCAGATTTTTGAAGGATGTTGTCAGCAGCAATCAGCGCCCTTGCAAAGACATCCATACCGCCTATGTGGGCGTAAAACAAGTCAGCGGGGTCGGTTGAGTTGCGGCGTATCTTGGCATCAAAGTTTATTCCCCCGCCCTGGAAACCGCCGGCTTCCAGTATGATCATCATTATTTCAGTGACCTCGTTTATATCATTAGGGAATTGGTCAGTATCCCAGCCGTTTTGCATGTCGCCGCGGTTCGCATCTATAGAACCCAGCAAACCGGCGCCGGCGGCCACGGTTAACTCATGCTGAAAAGTATGGCCTGCCAGCGTTGCATGATTAACTTCCAGGTTCAATTTAAAATCATTGATCAGGTCGTATTTTTGCAAAAAGCCCAGCACAGTTGAGGCATCATAATCATATTGATGTTTGGTTGGCTCACAAGGTTTTGGTTCGATGAAAAAAGTTCCTTTAAAGCCTTGTTTGCGCGCATAATCTTTCGCTGTGTGAAGGAATTTTGCAAAATGCTCCTGCTCACGTTTCATATCGGTGTTCAGCAGGCTCATATAACCTTCGCGGCCGCCCCAAAAAACATAATTTTCACCCCCCAGGGCAATGGTAGCATCGAGTGCCGCCTTTACCTGGGCTGCTGCATGGGAAAGCACATGAAAATCGGGATTGGTCGCCGCGCCGTTCATATACCTGCGGTGACTGAACAGATTTGACGTCCCCCAAAGCAGCTTTACGCCGCTTGCCGCCTGCTTTTGTTTGGCATATTCAACCATTGCCTGCAAACGCCTGTCGTTTTCGTTAACATCGTTGGTATAATCAACCACATCCACATCGTGAAAGCAGTAATAATGGAGGCCCATTTTTGTGATGAACTCAAACGCCGCATCCATTTTGTCTTTGGCGCGTTCTACGGCATCGATATTCGTGTTCCAGGGGAACAAATGGGTAGGTTCTCCGAATGGGTCGGCCCCGCTGCCGCAGAACGAGTGCCAGTAAGCGCAGGCAAAACGTAAATGATCTTTCATAGCTTTTCCGGCAACGACTTTATTCTCGTCGTACCAGCGAAATGCCAATGGGTTATCCGATTGTGTACCTTCATATTTTACCTGGCCTATGCCTTTAAAATATTCCTTTTCTCCTGTGAGTATCATAATTATTGAATTAGTGAATTAGTGATTTTATTTTTTTTGATTTCACCGATTGGGTTTTGATTCCACCGATTATTTTTCTAAATGTTTTTCAAGTAAGGTTTTCCATTCCTGGTAAACAGGTTCTAATTGTTTTGTTGCCGGTTCAACTAACTGTACGGGGTGCATGTGTTCAAATGCCTGTTCAGGTGATGAAAAAATATTTGCCCCGATGCCCGCGCCAAGTGCGGCGCCGGCGCTGCCGTCGTTTTTATAAAGTTCAACGGGTACACCGGTTATATTTACAAATGTTTCTGTAAACAGCTCGCTTAAAAAAAGGTTATTTTTACCCGCCCTGATCACGGTGGGGTTCATCCCGTTTTCGCGCATAATATCCAGGCCGTAACGGAAAGCAAAGGCGATCCCTTCCTGTATCGCCCTGATCACATGGGCCTGGGTGTGTATATTTAAGTCGATATTATGAAAATGGGCGCCAACTATTTTATTGTTTAGCATTCGCTCGGCGCCATTTCCAAAAGGAAGTACACGTAATCCCTCGCTGCCCGGTGGCGCCTCTTTAGCTTTATTGTTCATTTGCAAATAGTTTTCAGCTCCCAAAACATTTTTTGTCCAGCGGTATAAACTGCCGACACCGTTTATACACAATAATACTCCGAGACGTTTTTGCCGCTCCGTATAATTTACATGGGCGAAAGTGTTTACGCGCGATTGCTGGTCATAAACCAGTTGATCGCTTACACCGTATATAACTCCTGACGTACCCGCCGTTGCGGCAACTTCCCCAGGGTTCAATACATTTAATGAAAGGGCATTATTTGGCTGGTCGCCGGCTTTATAGCTAACAGGTATGCCGGGCTTTAATTTTAGTTTTTGAGCAACAGATGCCAGTAAGCCGCCATGCGATGAAAATACGGGCTGAATTTGCGGGAAAAGGGCTTTATCAAAACCAAAATAATCAATAATATCGTTTGACAATCGATTGTCTAAAAAGTCGAAAAATACGCCTTCTGATAATGCAGAAATCGATGTGGATATTTCACCGGTTAGCCGCATGGAGATAAAGTCACCAGGAAGCATGAATTTATGTATTCTGCTATAAATTGCAGGTTCATTTTCTTTTACCCAAGCCAACTTTGATGCAGTAAAATTACCCGGTGAGTTTAAAAGATGGCTTAAACAATGTTCCTCTCCTATTGTTTCGAAAGCTTTATCGCCAATCTCAACCGCGCGGCTGTCGCACCATATAATACTGTTGCGCAATACCTGCTGATCCTTGTCAACCAAAACCAGTCCATGCATTTGATAAGCTATCCCGATAGCTGCTATATTATTGGGATCATATAAAGCTGCTTTGTTACATAACTCTATGGCTTTTTGCGTTTGCTCCCACCACATATCAGGCGATTGTTCTGCCCAGCCGGGTTGTAGTACTACAATCGGCGACTCCTCATCGGGATATTGTGCCGATGCAATTACCTTTTGTGTTTCGGCATCAACAACAGAAACCTTTACAGAAGAAGTCCCAATATCTATTCCTAATAATAACATCCTAATATGGTTTATGAGAATCAAGAGCCTAGAGCCAGGATAAAAAATGCCACGTATCTTCCATACTTAATCCTTATAAAATGGAACAATTATTTTTCCTGATTCTTGGTTCTTGATTCTTGGCTCTTGGTTCTTTCCCTTTTCTACGCGACGAAATTAAAATATTTTTTTTATCCGCAATCGATTGCCAACATTTATTTTATCATTTTTACAAAATATATGAAGAATAGAAAAAGGACCACTATTTATGACATTGCCGAAAAGCTGAATATTGCGGCATCTTCCGTTTCAAGGGCGCTAAATAATAGTAACCACGTAAATGAAACAACAAAAAAATTAATATTAAAAACTGCCGCCGAATTAAATTATAAACGCAATACCCTTGCCTCGAATCTGCGCAAGGGTCAATCCAAAACAATTGGTGTTGTGGTCCCCTTTATCAATCAAAACTTTTTTTCTAACGTAATTGCAGGCATTGAAGAGGCATCCTACCAAAAAGGTTACAACCTCATCATCTGCCAGTCGAATGAATTGCAAAGCAAAGAAGTAAAATGTGTAAATACGCTGATCAACCAGCATGTTGATTGTATAGTAATCTCCATATCGGCAGATAGTTCAGACCACAAGCATTTACAGAATGTGATAGATAATGGCATTCGACTGATACAATTTGACCGCGTTGCAGATGAACTGGAAACCTTAAAAGTTATTAACGATAATGAGCAGGCGTCGCTGGAAGCAGTTTCGCATATTATTGAACAGGGTTACAAACGCATAGCCCTGCTTGAAGGCCCGCAGAATCTGCAAATTTTCAGGCAGCGTAAAACCGGCTATTTAAATGCCCTGAAGAAATATGATATGCCCATTTTGGATGAACTCATCGTTGAAAATGCCTGGACCAAAGAACTGGGTGCAAACGCTACGCGAAAATTACTAAACCTTCCTGAACCGCCTGATGCGATATTTGCCTCTACTTCTGATTTCTCGGCTTTAGGTGTTTTGGAGGTAGCCCTTGCAATGGGAATTAAAGTGCCATCTGAATTGGGCATTTGCGGCTATTCAAACGAGGCTTTTACTGAAATAACGAGTCCATCCATTACCACTATCGACCAGTTTAGCGTTTATATGGGGAAAACAGTTGCCAATCTCTATTTCCAGGAAATGGACAATAAAGAGGATACAGAAATTGTTTCTAAGATCATCAGTATAAAGCCAAAGTTGATTGTAAGGTCATCGACGAGGAGGAATGGGTGAGGGAGAGAGATTAGAGGCTGGAGGTTGGAGATTAGTTAAAGCTTCCATATAACTACCTCCTTAAAAATTTTACCACAAAGAAGCAGAGAAGACACTGAGTGCGCTAAGCTTTTGGAATTCTTAATTCTCATCTTATCGTCTTTCTCTGAGTTCTTTGTGCCTTCTTAGCGTCCTCTGTGTTTAAAATCAACAACGCTTTCTTTATGGACAAGTTATTTTTCTGAAACATCAGGCCCTTTTTTTGACCTAATCTCCAACCTCTATTCTCCAATCTCTAATCTCATAAAAATTAACATTTTTTAAGATTTAATATGGATACTTTTGCAAACCTTTATACGTTTGCATAACCGAAGCATTTACGTCAAGGGTAAAAATATTAACGCTTAAAAACGAAAACAACCTCCGTACCAAAACATGAAAAAAAACCTTACTATTCTATTCTCAGTTTTAATTACACTATTTTCTTTAAGCGCCCAAGGACAGGATGATAAGCCCCAGGCTAAAAGCTATTTAGGCGTATTCGGCGGGATATCTACTCCTGCAAGTAATTTCGGTCAATCCATTTATAGTAACAATAGCGCTGGTTTTGCTAAAAAAGGCGCAACTTTCGGCCTGGACGCCGGGATTTATCTTTATAAAAACCTTGCCCTCGGCATAACTTTTTCCTACCAGGACCAGGGCGAACTAACCACAACTGATGCGCAAAACCTGGCTAATGGTTATAATGCTTCCTTTGATAAAAATGAAACTAATGTTACCGCCGTTAACCGTTACCAAAGCATTAATTTTATGGGTGGGCCCCAATATTCTTTTTTATATAAAAAATTAGCGCTCGACCTAAGAGCATCGGTAGGTATTATAAAAAGCAGTTCAACCCCAGCCATCGACGTAGTTTTCGACAATTCAAATAATTCAGCGAGCTATCTTCACCAGCTTAGTTCGGGCGCAGCCGCGTTTGCGTATGGGGGCAGTGCTGGTTTACGTTACAGTTTAAGCGATAGCTGGGATGTAGGTTTTAAATTCAATTACATAAATTCGGACGGGATAAAAATTGAAAATTCAGGCCCAACCTATACCGGCATTGGCCGTTATCAAACCAGGCTGCCTATCACAGAAATTCAGACGACTTTGGGTATTTCGATTAAGTTCTAAAAGGTCATTGCGTCATTAGGTCATTGAGTCATTTTTGGCGCCAGGTTATATTCTGATAAACTGTACAAATGATCCAATGACCTAATGACTCAATGACTCAATGGCCCATCGACTTAATGACCTTCCTTTCAATCCTTTTATCCGGGATAAACCAAATGCACGCCACTAATATATAAAGCCCGAAACTTATGGTTGAATTGAGCCATGAAACGGCGATGGCAATTGCGTAAATTAATATAGATATATTTCCCTTGCGATCTTTACCAATTGCCTTGGCAATCAGCGAATCTTTACCGTGATGCCTTATCAATGCTATTATAAGGATTGTATAAGCGACAGCGTTCATAATCAGCACAATGCCATAACAGGTAACAGGCCACCTGGAAAAATCGTTTTCCCCCATCCAGCCGGTAACAAAAGGAACTAATGAAAGCCAGAAAAGCAGGTGCATATTGGCCCAAAGTATAGTGCCGTTTACCGACTCAACCACCTGCATGGTATGATGGTGATTGTTCCAGTAAATACCGATATAGATAAAACTAAGGATGTAGCTTAAAAAAACAGGATAAAGGTGCAACAGGGAACTGATATCGGCTGCGTGAGGCCCGGTAGGTATTCTCAATTCTAACACCATGATCGTGATAATTATAGCAATCACACCATCACTGAAGGCTTCTAAACGATCTCTTTTCATTTGAGGTGAAAGGTAAAATTTTAGTCCGAAAAGTCAGTAAAGTCCGAAAGATGCTTTTTACTAATCTCTTATCTCCAACCTCTAATCACTACCCCTACGGTAACGCAAAACAAACGTAACTATCACCTGATTTACTGCCAATTTTTCCCCCGCCACAGGCTATAACCACATATTGTTTGCCGTCTATGGAGTAGGTCGCCGGTGTGGCGTATCCTGCGGCAGGCAGTTTTGCTTCCCAAACTTGTTTGCCTGTTTGCTTGTCAAAAGCCCTTATCATTTCATCTTTTGTCGCTGCGACAAATACCAGGCCGCCTTTTGTTACCAATGGGCCGCCATATAGTTCTGTGCCGGTTTTGGGTATACCTCTTTTTGTTAGTTCCGGGTATTCGCCTAAAGGAACCTTCCATAAAAGTTTCCCTGATGTTAAGTCTACTGCATTCAGTGTGCCCCAGGGTGGTTTAATGCCCGGATAACCGTTTGTGTCTAAAAAGCGGTTATAACCATTCATGGTATAAGGTATCTGGTTTGCCGAGTTTTTAATTGTTGAAACAGGTTCTTTTGAAACTATTTTAGCGTCCGAGGGCTTTTCGGGTAGTTTCAATACAAAAGCAATCAAGGCTTTTTTCTCATCCGCCGGGATCTGCTTAAATGACGGCATCATATTGCGCCCGTTCTCAATAATCTGTCCGGCTTGCTGTTCGTTATACTTTTTGTTTAAATTAACCAGTGAGGGATAAGAGGTGCCATTTCCCTTTAATTCGGCGCCATGACAGGATATGCAATACTTGTTATAAATAGCATGACCTATCCCTTTTAAAGAATGATCGTTGATATTTTTTGGAATGTCTATCATCACCAGTGCCCAGGGCATTTCCGTACTGCTGATGTACATAATTTTTGATTCAGGATCTACAGCCGCACCGCCCCATTCGCCGCCGCCATCAAAACCGGGGAAAATCCAGCTGCCATCTTTGCCGGGCGGGGTAAACCTAACATTATATTTCACCTTATTGTATTTCTTCAGCATAACTTCGTGGGTTTCGGGCGTAAGGTCGGTTACATCCTCGGGCCCGAAATGCTGTCGCGCAAAAGGCTGCGGCAATGTTGGTATTGGTTGCGTTGGCCATGGCTGTTCTCCGGGCAAAGCATTTTGAGGTACCGGCCTTTCTTCGATTGGAAATATCGGCTGTCCATTGGTACGGTCGAACATAAAAATAAACCCATGTTTGGTGATCTGCGCTACAGCATCAATTGTTTTTCCGTTATGTTTTATAGTTACCAGGTTGGGGTTTGCCGGCAGGTCACGGTCCCACAGGTCATGGTGTATTACCTGGTAATGCCAGAGATATTTTCCTGTGGCGGCATCCAAAGCAATAAGTGAATTTGCATACAAATTTTGCCCTTTGCGTCTCCCCCCGTAAAAATCATCGCCGATCGACCCTGTCGGTATATAAACAATACCACGCTTCTCATCCAACGCCATTCCGCTCCAGTCATTAGCGCCGCCCAAACGCTTCCAGGCTGTGCTATCGGGCCAGGTTTCAAAACCTTTTTCACCAGGATGGGGGATGGTGTGGAATATCCACCTGAGTTTGCCGGTAAGTGCATCATAAGCGCGAATATGACCAGGGGCGGAATCATCAGATTCAGATACCCGCGTCCCGATAATCAACAGATTTTTGAAAATCACACCCGGTGTAGTGCCCGAAACAAATGATTTTGTTTCGCGGCCCAGGTCTTTCGCCAGGTCGATATAGCCTCCTTTACCAAAAACTCTTATGGGCTTACCATCCTCGGCATCAATGGCATAGGTTTTGGCGCCCGCGCTATAAAATATCCGTTTGTTTTCGCCATTTTCGTCCTCCCAATAAACAACACCCCTGCATATTTTGTACCATGCCAGTGGGTCGCCATATTTTGCGCCTTCTGCTGATGCCGGATCAAAAACCCATTTTTGTTCGCCTGTGGCGGCATCCAGCGCAAATAATTTTAACTTCGGACTGGTGCCGTAAAGTATCCCGTCGACCATTATCGGGTTGCACTGGTTCTGGCTGCGGTTGGCGCTATCCTTATCTTTGGAGCTATAAATCCAGGCCACTTTAAGCTGGCTGACATTTTTTAGTGTGATCTGGTCGCTTGATGAATACCTGTTTCCATCTTTTGAGCCTGCATAAGTACGCCAGCCGGAAGCTGAATATTTTTTACAGGATACTATTGTGCAAAGGATAAAGCACAGCAACGGCAAATACAGGTTCTTCATAAATGGGTTTAATTTTAACCAGTTTTAAAGGATTAAAGCTAATAACATTCTGTTAAAAACAAAAACCCTGGCGGGAATCAAAAGACAAAGCATCAAGAACCAAGAACCAAGAAAAAATTTGATACCTCAATTCTGATTAATCCGAAACCGAAATTCTCCGAAGGAGTCCTTCGGACCGAAATCCGAAACCCTATTTTCCCGGCTGATCAATGTGGACATCCCAAACCCTGGCGCGCTCCACTACTTCGGGATCATGCGAACAGATAAATAATCCGAGCAGCGCCTCATCAGGCATATTGTCCATTTCATGGGAGCCAACGGTCTTAAGCGGCTCACCTGCATGCCCTACCCTCATGATCAGCCGCTTGCCTATACGCTGCAATTGTACAACCTCAAATGACTTTTCAGGATAGAATATTTCGCCTTCAGGGTCTTTCATATTTTCTCCCGTTTGGGAACGCCATTGAAGCACAGTTAATCCATCCCCATGCTCAACGGCGCTGGCATGTATCGATTTTTCGTCTGTCGATTGCCTTAGCATCCAGCCAATTTTGCGGTGGCCGTTACCCGTAGGCCCAACAAAGTCAAAATTAGCGGTGGCAGTAAAATCGCCTTTTATTTTTTTATAAACGAACTGAAACTCATCCCGGTTAAACCATATATTATATCCCGATCCGCTAAGCAAGTATGTATGCGTTACTTTATCATACTGCGCCGATCCGGCATTTTTCGGGTGACCTATATCTTCATGGTGGTCAAAAATGCCAACAGCATTAGTCTGGGCCAACGCGCTGTTACAGGCAATAACAAAAAAGATAAAGTATAAAATTTTCATAATCGGTTTTTTTTAAGGCAGGCGATAAAATTATTAAAAGAAAAATGTTAAAGCTTATACTAAAATAACATTTTATAGGCTGCACTTAACCTTTTATTTATGCCGGAAATGCAAAAAATTTATACCCTGTTGATTGAAATATCTTCGTGAACTTCAACAGTCTTTTTGGTAATGGTTTCCTTCTGTTCCATCACTAATTTCCAGAATCCGGCAGCTACCAGCCCTCCAAGTATTGGAGCAACTATAAAGAGCCATAATTGGCCAAGCGCCTTACCGCCCGCAAACAATGCAGGACCCAGGCTTCTGGCAGGGTTTACAGATGTCCCGGTTATGGGTATCATTACGAGATGTATCAATGTAAGCGATAAACCTATAGCAAGGCCCGCCATCGCAGGGTTCGCACGTTTGGCTGTCGTCCCATAAATAACCAACAGGAAAAGGAATGTAAATACTGCTTCCCCTATAAAGGCTGATTCAGTTGAATATTTGCCGAGGTAGTTGGCGCCCCAGCCATTGGCGCCAAGCGCGTATTCACCCATTACAAAGCCCGACCGGCCAGAAGCGAGCAAATATAAAACGCCGGATGCTGCAATAGCCCCGATACATTGCGATACTACATAACCAGCAGTATCTTTAACAGATAATTTACCCGCAGCCAGCATTGAAATAGAAATAGCCGGATTGATATGGCAGCCGGATATGGGGCCGATAGTGTAAGCCATTACCACAACACTGACGCCAAATGCAAGGGCAATACCCAATAGCCCGATGCCCGAAGGCGGAATATCAGTAGAATTAGCGCCTGCAATCACAGCCGCCCCGCAACCAAACAGGACAAGGCAAAATGTGCCGACCAATTCGGCAATGTACTTTGTAAGAGGTTTTGTTTCCATAATTCATCAAATGTTTGAAGTAAAATAAATCTTTTTAAAGATAGAAGATAAAAATATTAAAGAAAAACAATTAATGCTTGTTTTGGAATCAGCTAAAGGATATGGCAAATTCCGTCTGCTTTTCTGCCACAGTTTTCAATGAAAATTCAAAGCCATGATTTACGAGTATCTCCCTAACGAGCGTTAAACCTATCCCCTGTCCGTCCTTTTTGGTGCTATAGAATGGAGAAAACAAGTTCGCAGTTTCTTCAGCGCTGATACCTGTGCCGGTGTCCGAAATTATCAGGCTTTTCTTATCCAAAGAGGTGTTAAAACATACTGTTCCTTTTATATCAATCGCTTCAATGGCATTCTTTACGATGTTAATTAAAACTTGCTCCATTTGCTGTTCATCTGCCATAATATTAAATGCGCCTTTTGTTAGATTAAATTCAAATTCCACTTCTTTTTCCTTCGCCTTAATGTCCATTAATTGTGAAACTGACTTGATCAGGTGATGTAAATCAAGCGGCCGCTTATTAGCTTTAGGTAACTTTACCAGTTCGGCAAAATTCCGCATAAAAAGGTTGAGGTTCTGGTTGCGGTCAATCGCCACTTGCAGGGCATCTTTTAAGTTATTAAACTTGTGACCTTCCCATAGCTGGCCGGTTTTTAATGCCGATTGCAGGATAGAGTTTACAGGCCCTACAGTATTATTAACCTCGTGCGCCATCATCCTGATCACTTTTCCGTACACATTCTTTTCAGCTGCTAATATTTCAGCCGTCAGATCTTCAATCATAATAAAATGCCTCGAAAACCCGCGATCTATAAAGTGCGATTTTTGGAGCATATAAGTATTTATCCCGTCAAATTTAACTACAGAGGTTTCCCCCGACTTTAAATGTTTTATTTGTTCAAACAAGGGATGCGGATGTTTGTCAACGGGGCATCCAAGCAAAGTTTCAGCATCGATTCCAAGAATTTGCAGCGCTTTCGGATTAATTTGCTGGATATTATCGTCATAGTCTAAAATAACAATGCCGGTTGGCGAAGTAAATATTAACTTTTCTAAAAAAAAATGCTGCTGTTCCTGTCGGGTACGTTCAATCCGCAGTTCATCCATCATCTGGTTATAGACTTCAATCAGCTGATCCATCTCATGCTTGCCTGTCGACAAAAATTTAACGTTAAAGTCGCGGTCTTTAATAGCTTCAACGCCCTGCATTAATGTTTTTAAAGGCTGTAATAATTGCCGGTATAATTGAATAGCGAAAACAATTGAAATAATGATAACTGCTTCGGACGCAATAAACCATATCTTATTATCACGAAAAATAAACCAGGAAAGCACCAGTGCCACGAGGTGCAGGATAACGACAAATAGAATATACTTAGTCCTCAGCTTCATCGTAAGGGATTTGATATTTGTCCAGCCGCCGGTATAACGCGCTTCGGGTGAGGCCGAGCGAAGAGGCTGCTTTTGATATTTTATTTTTATGATATTCCATTGCCCTCTTTATCATTTCAACCTCCACTTCCTCCAAAGTTAAAGTGCCGATGCCGGGCAATTGAATATTACCCTTTTTTACCGGCGATAGCTCCAATTGTGAGCGAAAATCTTCAATATCCAGTTCGTCTCTTTTACTTACTAATATCGTGCGTTCGACCAGGTTCTTCAGTTGCCTGATATTGCCCGGCAAAGGTAATTGCTGCAGCCATTTCATGGCGCTGTTCGCGACTGATAAGGACGGCCGGCCATATATTTCTTTTAAATTATTAATAAAAAAGTCAACCAACAAGGGAATATCTTTTGGCCTGTCGCGCAAAGGGGGCAAATAAACGGTTATCAGGTTAATACGGTATAACAAATCCTCTCTGAACGTGGCCCGGCCTACCATGTCATCAAGGTTTTTGTTGGTGGCGCAAACTATGCGCACATCCACGGTTTTGGTGCGGCTGCTGCCAAGCACTTCATAGGTCCTGTCCTGCAAAACGCGTAAAAGTTTAACCTGGCTGCTTGCGTCAAGGTCGCCAATTTCATCTAAAAAAATAGTGCCTTTATTGGCCGTTTCAAAACGGCCCATCCTGTCAAAGCGTGCATCGGTAAAGGCCCCCCGCACATGGCCGAACATTTCGCTTTCAAATAAGGAGGTAGAAATACCGCCCAGGTTTACCTTTATAAATGGTTTATTTCTTCGCAGACTGTTTTGGTGGATGGCCTCAGCAATCAGTTCCTTGCCGGTACCGCTTTCGCCCATTACCAGGATGGATGCGTCTGTGCCAGCCACCCGGCCAACGGTTTCTAAAATATTCAGCATTTTAGGATCTTCGCCTATTATGTGCTGGAAATTATATGCCTTATCTAATTGTTTGCGTGTATGATGTTCGGCTTTTTTGTCCTGCAGGTCGAGCAGGGTTTTAACTGATTGTAAAAGATGTTCATTGTTCCAGGGCTTATTGATAAAATCATTTGCCCCTGCTTTCATTCCCTGCACAGCCAGCTCAATACTTGCCCAGCCGGTAATCAGGATGACGGGTATCGCGGCATTGATCTGTTTTATTTTATCCAGCAAATCCATGCCTTCTTTGCCGGAAGTATCATTAGAAAAATTGAGGTCGAGAAGGATCAGTTCAGGTCCGCTTTTTTTAATGATTTTTATTGCTTCGGCCGGGCCGGCGCAATCTTTTGCATCATATCCCTCATCCTGCAGCAGCAGGAGCAGTGAAGTACGCACGGCAATATCATCATCAATGATCAGTATCATATTTTGAATATACAAACTTTTGTCTGAACCACTGATTAAACTGATTTTATTGATTTCATAGATTTCAAAAATAAAAATCAGCTTAATAAAATAAATCAGTTTAATCAGCGGTTCAGACAATTATTACTCCTCATGCAACGCCACAGCCGGATAAATAGCCGCCGCCTGCCTTCCCGGATATAATGAACAAACCAGCACCAGCAAATAAATGAATATTACCGATAAAAACAATGCGATAATATAAACGTTAGCCGGCAGGTCGAATAAGTTTAACAGGGGAAACTGGATGGCAAAAAACGAACCTACGATCAATGATAATGTTGCCAGGATCATCGACTCTGAAACTAATTGGCCGGATACCGACTTTCCTGAAGCCCCAACCGCCCTGCGCAAACCTATTTCCCCACGTCGTTTGTTGATATTGTACCAAAGCACTCCGAATAAACCCAATGCCACATTGATGATCAGGAAACAGCTTACTATTGAAAGCACAATTATAGGTACCAATGCAAAATAATTGATACTTTTCCGCTTTTCAGCCAGGTGTTCGATCGCCATACCAGGGTTTTTCATATAGTTAGACAGGGTTTTATATAGATGGCCTTCAAATGCAGCATCAGCCCCCGGGTTAACCTTAATCAAAATCTTACCAATTGAATGAAATGAGCTGGTATCCATTCTGTTGTAAATAGCAAGTCCGGCCGGGCTATAGTCTCCCTTCACTTTAACGCCCTGTACTACACCTACTACTTTCAATTTGTTTTTGTTATCATAATCACCAATCAACTTACCAACAGCCTGGCCATGCCCAAATAATTGTTCTTTTAAATCGGAATTAATAACTATCGGCCTGTTTTTTGAAACAGCATCTGCCTTATTAAACCACCTTCCTTCCAGCACCTGCATGTTTAGAACATCCTTGTAACTGTCTTCGACAGTGAACCAATTTATATTACCAATCTTTTTCTTGTTAAAATTAATCCCGCTCATATCGGTATTCTGTGAAAAAGGAAAATTTTCACCTGAAAAACTTATTTCCTTTACCTGGGGCATGGATTTTATGGTTTGCCTTAAGGTTTCGTAATATAGCGTAAGCGAGTCGGAATTATGAGGTATAAATGAATTATAATAACCAATAACCCATACATTTTTGTATTCAAAGCCCATCGGCTTTTTATAATTCTGGTAATAACGTACCAGCATCGTAAACACCGCGAATATGACCATGAAAGAGACCAGTATCTCTGACATTAATAAAAAGTTTTGTTTCCTTTTATTCCAGATCAGTTTAAATAAATGCTTGAACATAATATTTTAATTTAATTGATTAATACTATTTATTGATCCTTTAACGCGGTTACGACATTGAGTTTTGACATACGCCAGGCCGGATAGACACCAGATAAGAGGCCGAAGACCAGGCAGACCAACAAACCAATAAACAATACGGTAAAGTTTATGGATAACTCCAGGTTGGCAATGAGGTTGGCGCTGTTAAGAATTTGGATGGCTATAAAAGATAAGATGACCCCGATAACCCCTCCTAACAAGGTGAGGATGATATTCTCAACAATGAACTGGTAAACCAATGTTCTGGATGATGCACCGAACGCCTTGCGTACACCAATCTCTGACGAGCGTTCCATAATACGTGTGATATTAATATTAACCAGGTTTAAGGTGGGTAACAACATAAATAAGAAAACAAATATGCTTATGGCTGTAAGTGCATAAGTAACACCTGATGATCCTTCATTTCCTGTGTTTACATAACTTGCAATGTACGATTCTGCATGGCTGTATATTTTATTAAACTCTTTACTTTCCATTGGGATCCTTTGTATCATCTGTTCATATTCCTGCTGCATTTTAGGTACATCAGCTTTTGAAGGGGCCAATAATATAGCCATGTAACGCCCTCTGTAACCTTTGTCTTTATAATCCGCAGCGTTTGATACCGTATAGGGCAGGTAAATATCACTTGATATCATATAGGAAGTAATAGGAATATTTTTCACCACACCCGTTACCCGATATTTAACATTGTTAGCTTCTATGTATTTGCCAACAACACTTGGCACATCACCAAAATAATCCTTTTTTAAATCTTCTGATATTACGGCAACCTTTTCGGCATTGTCGATTTGATTTTTGTTAAAGGCTTTCCCCTCTAAAAAATCGTGTTCCAGTATATCCCAATAATCAGCATTGGTATATTTAAAGAAAATTGATATCTTTTTGTTGTTAACATAAGTATTGGCATAGTCAATACTGGAAGATATAGCAACCTTAACCGGTGTTTTTAAGGTACTTGTATAATGGCTTAAAAAATAGAATGATAACGGACCGTTACTCATGCCATCTTTGCCTGTTTCTTCAAGGCCGTTGACGTAAAGCGATCTGTCGCGTTTCCTGTCGGGATAATTATCCCCCACCACCTTATCAATAAAAGCTGTTAAAACCAACAGTATGGTCAGTGTAAAACTGATCCCAAACAGGCTGATAAAGGTGAAGAATTTCCTTCGCCTCAATACCGCTATGGCTATTTTAAAATAATTTTTAAGCATAATTTTATTTTTTAAGCTGATTAATTACTGAACCTGGGAACCATCAAAAAGGCGTACCAAACGATGCGTTTTTTGCGCCATATTTTCGTCATGCGTTACCATCACTATAGTAGTTCCTTCTTTTTGATTAAGCTGGAGCAGGATTTCGAGGATCTCGTGGCCCATGGCACTATCGAGATTACCTGTAGGTTCGTCGGCCAGTATAATTTCGGGGCGACCCACTATTGCCCTTGCAATGGCTACACGCTGTTTTTGCCCGCCCGATAGTTGATTGGGGAAATGTTTTACACGATTGGCCAGTCCTACTTTTTCAAGCGCTTCCGTAGCCAGCATCCTTCTTTCTTTGGCGGTGCTTGTGCGGTATAGCAAGGGCAATTCCACATTGTCCAGCACCTGGAGGTCGTTGATCAGGTGGTAGCTCTGAAAAATAAACCCAAGCTTTTTATTCCTGAAAGCTGCCAGCTGCTTATCAGATAAATGATCGGTTTTTTGATCGTCAATTTTGATATGGCCCTTTGATGGCGCATCAAGCAGGCCCATAATGTTCAGTAAAGTGCTCTTACCGCAACCCGATGGGCCCATAACAGATAAGAACTCCCCTTTGGCAATATCAAGGTTGATGCTGCTTAACGCCAGCGTTTCTACTGTGCTTGTGCGGTAAACTTTTTCAATGTTTTGTAATCGTATCATGGTGGTAATTAATTAGTGAATTAGTGAATTAGTGAATTTTGAATTATTTATAAGTTATTTTTTTACCCTCTTTACCGCTCGCAGTAGAGAGGGTCATCCAGCGAAGCGCAGATGGGGTGAGTAAACGCCGCTGTGCATTGGCGCTAATGTCGCTTCCATATTTTACTCACCCGGTCGTTGCTTCGCTCGACCACCCTCTCTTCCGCAAGCGGGAAAGAGGGAACTTTTCAATTTCTTCTTCATTTATTTATAAGTTATTTTTTCATTCTTTTCAAAGTCATACAATGACAAATACCGCAGTTCGTAATAAGCACTCCAAAAATCGCGGAGGGATTGTACATAGTCCCTTTTGGCCTGGTCATTCTCTGCGAATGCTATACTTAAATCGGTTATGCTCAGATCGCCTAATACGTAGCGTTCCCTGGCTATTTTGTATTTTTCCGATGCGATGCTGTCGGCTTCAGCGGTATAAGCCAGCTGCTCCTTCATTACATTAAATAAGGAAACCTGGGTTACAATCTGCTGCTTAAAAGTTTGTTTGTCCTGCTCAACCGAATATTCGGTCAATTGCTGGTTTGCTTCGGCTGTTTTTATCTTAGCTTTCGACCGGCCCCAATCCAGCACTGGTATTGAGAATTGCAGCTCAAGCAGTTGCTGGGTTTGCGGCGAACGGTAAACGCCCGGGATGCTGGTTGCCGAATTTGACGTACCTAAGTTGGCAGTTAAAGCAGCTGTTAGCCCGGTTTGTCCATGGGCTATGGCCACATCCCGCTTTGCTTCGGCGACACGCCTTACAAACGCTATGGCATCCGACCTGTTTGCAAAGGCCTCCGCTAATACCCTATCTGCACTTACAGTCATCCGGCTAATGGTTTCAGGTACCGTTAATACAATTATTTCATTACCTTCCTGCCCGGTGTAGCTTCGTAAATTAAGTGTGGCTATTTCCATATCGCGCTTTGCGGTACCTACCGCTTTTCTTGCATTCAATTGCTCCAATTGCAACTGCAAAATTTCATTCTTCGATACCTTTCCAAGCTGGAATTTTAAATTGGCGATTTTTAAAATCTTTTGGGTATTTATAAAATTGGCTTCGGCGGTGGCCAGGTTTACCTGTGCAAGCAGCAAATCGAAGAAATACCCGGTAACAGTTATTGCAATTTGTTCCTGTGCTTCAATGTAAGCCTGTTTACTTTCGTTATATAGCAACGGCTGTATCTTTTTATCCCATTTTAAACTGTTAAACTGGCCCAGGGGCTGGCTAAAGCCGATGGCATAGGGAACACCGTTATACAGGATATTATTTCTGTCGAAATCATCAAAACGCTGTAGCTGTGTCATACCATAAATAGTTGCGCCGGTAGCGGTTATGCTTTGACTAAAATTCAAAGTAACTGCCGAATTATCATAATGTATTGATTGAAATAATATTGATCCATCGGGCTGTATGACCGGAGTGCTCGTTTTACTGTAGCCAGGCAAATTACCGCTTAACGACAGCTGAGGCTGATAATTTGACTTAAATGTACGCCATTGCCAGTATTTTGTTTCCCGGGTAGTCCCCGCCTGTTTAGCCGCAATTGAATTTCCCTTAGCCATTTCAACCACTTGCTGCAGCGTAAGCCGTATAGTATCGATATTACCGGCACAAATGCCATTGTAACTTATGATTAGAAAGAATATGGTGGATAAATACTTCATTTTATTTGTCTGAACTACTATTGTGAGATGTGAGGATGATAGGATTATAATGGCTATAACTTAATCAACCTAATCCAACTCAATCAACCACTCACTAATTAACATCAATTTCTTTTGAATTTTTAAACTCACTCATGTCTGATGTAATTACTACATCGCCGGGTTTTACGCCATCCTTTATCTCTACATAATCAAAATTGGTAAGGCCGATATGAACCGTTCGCCGCTCGGCTTTGCCGTTACTTAATACAAAAATGTCCTGCAGGGTTGGGCCTTTGAAAGCCGGGCCGTTTGCTACCATCATCGTATGGCTGCGGGCAGCGGTTACCAGGTAAACATCAACTTTCATATTCGGGCGAAGCTGCTTGTTATTGCGTTCGTCCAGCTGAATATCAAATGAAATGATACTGTTTTGGATAGATGGAGATACATTTGCTACATGCCCGCGCAATTGGGTATCATTTATCAGGACAATAACCGGTAAGCCGACATGTACCTGGTCAAGCGAATTATCCGAAATACTGCCCTGCACCTTAAAGCTGCTCAAGTCTGCGATCCTTGCCAGTGATTCCCCCTGGCTAACGTTAGCGCCGATATTTTTATTTACATAGGTTACTACACCTGCCCTGGTAGCAATAATATTAGCAAGGTCAAGCTTGCGCAGCAATTGTTTCAGGTCATTCTCCAATATATCAGATGCAATTTGCGCCTCTTTGATCTCGATCTGCATAGTTTGCTGCTTGTTTCTTATCTCATTCTCAATCTGTTTCTTTTCCAGCTGCGCTACTTTTAGGTTCAGTTCGGCCTGCTCAATGCCTTCGCGTGTCCCGCCGCCGGCGTTGTATAAGCGTTTGGCATTTTCAACAGCATCGGCCAGGTTGTCAATGTGCAATTGCTTAATATCGTTGTTTGATTGTATATCGAAGAAACTTTTATTGAGGTCGAGCTTTAGTTTTTGTATCTCGCTTTGTTTTGATTCGAGCTGGAATTTCTGCTTGTCGTAATCGTTTTGAGCAGCCGACTTATCAAGGGTAAGTATGGATTGCCCGGCTTTCACTTTGTTACCGGCATCCATGGTCACATTTTTTATAGATGCATTGATGGGACTTGTCAATATCTCTTCAAACTCTGGCAAAACTTCGCCGGTTGCGTTAATGGTGTTTTCGATATTGCCAATCTTTACAATTGAAGTAGTTATTTCCGATCTTTTTACTGATGACTTAAAAGTTATACGAATTAGCCATATAGCAGCAACCAATACACTTAAACTTATCAGTATAACAACAACTGTTTTTTTTCTATTTTGCAGCGCAACTTCTTGTGTGATCTCCTTGTCCATATAGTACCTTGTATAGCCAAGTGTTTTGCAATAGCTGTACCACAATTAAGGTGCTTATAGTCAATTGTTTATGATTTTTGAATTTTTAAAAAGTGATCGATACCGGACAAAAAGTTTGATAATGGGCGGGTCAAATGACCCGTTCGGAAATAGCTATACAGTTTGGTGAGTAAATCCTGTAATAACTTTACATTGGATTCTGTTAATCCTAAGAAGAACTATACAGGTCATAATTCTAAAGATAATAATAAATTAACTTGTTGTTTGTTTGTCGTGTTGGAATGTGGGAAACTCGCAGAGTTTTCCATATTTCAACACGTTTTTCTTTTTTTGCTTCTTTTTTTCTTTTTGCCGGACCTCCTTTCTTTGTGGATAACTCAATTAATTCAAACCGGCACAACCGACGGCTTTTCTTTCTGCCATTTTCCGGGGTAGTTCTTCCAGCGCTTTTTCAATACGTTTCCCTGCCGGTGCGCCTGGCATGGCGTTAAGTAATCACAACTTCCGTGGGGCCATAGTTCGTTGTATGCTTTAATGCTGCAGGCGATCTTTTGATAGGTCTGCTCAAAGCTAAATGAGCTGCTATAGAGGTTAAACTCCCCTTTAAGGATTCCGTTCATGCGCTCTGCCAATGCATTCTCATAGGGGTCACCGCGCTCGGTCATGCTGATGGCAATTTGTTCAGAGCCAAGCAGTTCCACATAATCCTTCGAGCAATACTGAGATCCTCTGTCAGAATGATGAATCAGCGTCTGTCCGCTGTAACTGCGATTATCCAGCGCCATTTGCAGTGCATCTATACAACCCAGCGCTAACATATCATTGCGGAAACAATACACCTAAAAAAACCCTCTTTTGCAAATATGCGGTTTATGCAACATTGCATAGTGTGCTTTTATGGGTTACCTAATCTTATGATGGGCCTCTATCCAAATAAATATTACCGCTTTCACAAAATTCAATTTGCATCGATCTGAAAAAAATGGGGTTTTCGGAGTGGACTCAACCTTACAACATTTCAACGTTACAACATTGAGAGTTTAATGCTCATTCTTTGTTCTTAAATGCAGTATTACAGCTAATGCATTTATAGCAATTGACGATGCAATTATTATTGTCATAATAATCTGTTAATTAAGGGTTAAAATGTATACGTTAAGTGTTACTCAAAAGTTTATTAATGTTACTCTTTATTTCTCAATAAATTAATCATTCAATTATTGTGTTAAAAATTTCTCAAAAAGAATTATTTTTTAGTATAACGAACATAAGCTTTAATTTCTTGCACTAAAATGGCATTATAATTAACCCATTAAGGTTGGGGGTGTTAATAAATTTAAGTATTTACCGTACCTTTGCGGCAAATTAGAGGAACAGAATGATCACGGTATCCAATTTATCTTTACGCTACGGCAAACGCACATTATTTGAAGACGTTAACCTGAAATTTACACAGGGAAACTGCTATGGCATTATTGGCGCCAATGGGGCGGGTAAGTCTACATTTTTAAAAATACTTTCGGGCGAGATTGATCCTACAAGCGGCTCAGTTAGTTTTACTCCCGGCGAACGCATGGCGGTTTTGAACCAAAACCACTACCAGTTTGATGAATTCACCGTTATTGAAACCGTTCTGATCGGCCATAAAGAGATGTATGCCGTGATGAAAGAAAAAGACGCCATATATGCGAAAGAGAATTTCACTGATGCCGATGGGCACCGCGCCGGTGAACTTGAAAACCTTTTTGCTGAAATGAACGGATGGAATGCTGAAAGCGACGCCGCTACCCTGTTGAGTAACTTAGGTATAAAAGAAGAGTTTCATTACAAATTGCTAAAAGAGCTGGATGGCAACCAAAAAGTACGGGTATTACTAGCCCAGGCCCTTTTTGGCAGCCCGGATATTTTATTGCTGGATGAGCCGACCAACGACCTTGATATACATACCGTAAGCTGGCTGGAAGATTTCCTGGCTTCATACGAGGCTATTGTGCTCGTAGTATCGCACGACAGGCACTTTCTGGATACCGTTTGTACCCATGTAGTAGATATTGATTTTGGAAAAATGACGATCTACACCGGCAACTACACTTTCTGGTACGAGTCGAGCCAGCTGGCTTTAAAACAACGTTCGGATCAGAATAAGAAGACAGAGGACCGGGTAAAAGAATTGCAGGAATTTATCCGTCGCTTTAGCGCCAATGCCTCTAAATCAAAGCAGGCTACCAGCCGTAAAAAGGCTTTGGAAAAAATTAATATCGACGAGATACAGCCATCTAACCGAAAATATCCGGGAATTATTTTCAATAACCAGGGCCGCGAGGCAGGCGACCAGGTACTGCAGATTGAAAATTTAAGTAAATCATTACACGGCGAACTCTTATTTGCCAACATAAATATGATGGTAAATAAGGGGGATAAAATTGCCATTCTGTCGCAAAATAGCCTGGCTACTACCGCGTTTTATAATGTTTTAACCGGCAGGGACAAACATCACAAGGGCCATTGTAAATGGGGAGTAACCATTAACTACGCTGATATACCTATCGATAATAACGAATATTTTCAGGGAAAAGATGAAAACCTGATCGACTGGCTGCGTGAATACTCAACCGGCGATAAGGATGACCAGTTTATCCGTGGTTTTTTGGGCCGCATGCTGTTTTCGGGCGAGGAAGTGCTGAAAAAGGTCAATGTCCTGTCCGGCGGCGAAAAAATGCGCTGTATGTTTAGCCGTATGATGCTACAGCAAGCTAACGTGCTGATATTTGACGAGCCAACCAACCACCTCGACCTGGAGTCGATCACTGCGCTGAATAATGGCATGAAAGATTTCCGCGGTACCATCCTCTTCACTTCCCGTGACCATGAGCTGGTTCAAACCGTAGCCAACCGCATTATCGAAATCACCCCGGGCGGTACTATCGATAAGTTGATGACCTATGATGAGTACATTAACAGCGATGCGGTTGAAAAGCAGCGGAATGAACTGTATGCGATGGTTTAGGTGAAAGGCAAAAGGTTAAAGGCGAAAGGCTTAAGCTTCTTTCGGACTTTACTGACTTTTCGAACTTTCAGACGCCAAATAATTTCCGTTAATTTGCCGACCAAATAAACACGCCTCCGTAGCTCAGTTGGTAGAGCAACAGACCCTTAGTGGGTCCTGAGTTCGACCTCAGCGGGGTCACTAAAAGCCTTTCAGCGTTGCCGGAGGGCTTTTTTAATCAATTTCAGACAGGTGTTCACGTTCACACAACAATGAATGAACACGCATGAACATCCATGAATGCTTGATTATCAAATACTTACATTTTTTTAAATTTTATAAAAAGACGCAATTAGCAGATTATCAAATCATTACCTAAATTTGATCACACCAGCATCGTTAGATCCAGGGATTGCAAATCCCCGGTAATTTGGTCCGGGATTATTAAAATCCGGACTAACGTGATAAGTATGCCCGACACTTATCGTCAGTTGAGAATTTCTCAGTAAATTCAAGTATATTCAATCCTTTAAACATAACTTTATAATGCTTTTATTATCTTGCACTACAAATATACTAAAAAACTTAGTATTGTTAAACGCCTTATTCTAAAAAATTAAATTATGAAAGACTTCTGGAACGGCAGATATAGTGAACAGGAATATGCATACGGGGAAGAACCAAATATCTTTTTCGCTGAACAACTTAAGGCACTAAAACCCGGTATTATTATTTTACCCTGTGATGGCGAGGGCAGGAATGCTGTTTTTGCGGCAAACAATGGGTGGCATGTCACCGCTTTTGATTCCAGCGAAGAAGGTAAATCCAAAGCTTTTCAATTAGCCGACAAGTTGAGCGTAAAATTCGAGTATATAATTGAGGATGCCATGACAATCAGCTATCCTGATAATAGCGCTGATGTAGTTGCGCTTATATATGCCCATTTGCCCCCGGATGTCCGCCAATGTTTGCATCAAAAAGCAATAAAATGGTTAAAACCCGGCGGTCGTATAATCATGGAGGGCTTTAATACCCGGCAGTTACAAAATACGTCAGGGGGTCCTAAGGACATATCACTACTCTTTACAGAAGATATGCTCAAAGAAGATTTCAAACCGGTTAAAATAACGTATCTGCAAACTCTTGAAACAGAATTAGGAGAGGGCAAATACCATAAAGGGAAAGCCGATATTATAAGATTTACAGGTGTGAAAATATAAATTACTAAGATGGGCCTTTGGTAAACGGCACCTGTAAAAGATGATGAATAGCAGCCGGATAATCATTGTTTATCCCATGTAATCTTTGTTACCAAGATCGTCTGAAATAGGCGGTAAATTTGTTCTCTATAAGGTGTCCTATAAGATTATCATAAATAGGGTAATCAATTCAGTTATAGCTAAACACAAAAATGAAAAAAGCTATTTTAAGTAATTGGTCGTTTCCCCGCATTTTGCGTTTGATGATCGGGTGAAAGGCTAAAGGTTAAAGGCGAAAGGCTTAAGCTTCTTTCGGACTGACTTTTCGAACTTTCAGACGCCAAATAATTTCCGTTAATTTGCCAACCAAATAAACACGACTCCGTAGCTCAGTTGGTAGAGCAACAGACTCTTAATCTGTGGGTCCTGAGTTCGAGCCTCAGCGGGGTCACTAAAAGCCTTTCAGCGTTGCTGGAGGGCTTTTTTAATCAATTTCAGACAGGTGTTCACGTTCACACAACAATAAATGAACACGCATGAACATCCATGAATACTTGATTATCAAATACTTGCATTTTTTTAAATTTTGCAAAAAGACGCAATTAGCAGATTATCAAATCATTACCTAAATTTGATCACACCAGCATCGTTAGATCCAGGGATTGCAAATCCCCGGTAATTTGGTCCGGGATTATTAAAATCCAGACTAACGTGATAATCTGTTATTGAATATCAGGACTCTTCAATAACCTTCCTGCGATGTTGCCGCCCCCATTTATGCATTGCGATAATAACTTCAGAAAGCGTTTCGCTGTATGGGGTAAGCGCATACTCCACTGTGACGGGTTTTGTATTACATACGGTCCGGCTTACCAGTCCATTCATTTCCAGTTCCTGTAATTCTTTCGATAATATGCGAGGTGAAATATCTGCCTCTCTGGATAATTCCCGGAACCTTCTTTTGCCATCCCTCAATATAGAGATCAATACCAGTTTCCATTTGCCTCCAACCACATCAAGTGTGTCCTGAATGGTCAATCTTGCCTTTGCACATTCTCCTTCGTCTCCAATTATACAATTATGTCTTTTAGCCATATGGTATTCTTTTTGTAATTGGTAACCTTTATGTAATAGATAACAAAAGTATAGCATTTTGCTTATAATTTTGCTATTATTTAAAAAATAAATGAGCAATAAAAATGAAACAGTTTAAAAAAGAAGATACAGTAATGTTATTGGTGGACCATCAGGTTGGGACGCTTAACTTCTGTGCAAACAGGCCCCACGAAATGATAGTGAGCAGGACAAGGGCCCTGGCAAGATTGGCAAAAGTTCTTAGCATTCCGGTTGTACTTACAAGTAGCCAGGAAGACCATGCTCAGGGATTGATAATACAGGATTTACAAGAGTTACTCCCCGAAGAATATTCGAATCGTGTAAAACGTTCAGGGATCACGAATGCCTGGGATGATGAAGCATACAAAGCTGCGGTATTGAAAGCGGCAAGCGGAAGAAAAAATGTTATAATGGCGGGACTCACCAATGATGTTTGTATCGTTTGGCCGTCTATCTCGATGCAGGAAGAAGGGTTTGACGTTCAAGTGGTGATCGAAGCTGGTGGTTCGCCAACTCAAATTGCCGATGATGTAGCCAAACAAACCTGGGAAAGCAACGGCGTGCGGACTACGACAATCAATCAATTAATCTCAGAACTGGTACATAACTGGGCAACAGAAGAAGGCCAGAAAGTGTTGCCAATTCTTTTTGAAGAAGTAATGTCGAAAGTTGGACAGTTTGCATAAGCATAAGATGTTATTGGCAACCAATCGATAGCTGGTTCTTAAAAAAAATACGGTTATGCTACAAAAAATAAGCAAGACGATGTTTGCCGGTAACGGCCCTATTAAAATATTGCACCCCGGTTTAGCCGTTTCGAAAACGGATACCGGGATAGGTAGTATCGGCAGGATTGATCATCCGGAGATCCATGGAAATACGGTTATTAAAATGCATCCGCATATCAATGACGAAATACTTTCTTATTTCAGAACAGGAAAAGCGGAGCACAGCGACTCCGAAGGTTTTGTGAAGATGATTGGTAAAAACACGCTTATGCTAATGAAAGCCGGGAGGTCATTTTATCACGAAGAAAAAATCATTGGTGAGGGAGAGCCATTAGAAGGGTTACAAATTTTCATTCGTCCGGGTAAAAAAGATCTGCAGCCAGAAGTGATCTTCCTTGATCTGGAAACCGTGCACAGTGAAAACAAATGGCGGTTACTTGCTTCCCCTATTGCGGAAACAACTTTTCTGTTCAGCAGCCAAACCTGGCTGTATGATATGAAGCTTCTTAAGAATACAAGCATCCCGCTGCCTGAACTACTAAAAGATAATCTGACATGTCTGCTGTACGTGTTCAAAGGAGAAGTGAAAGTAAACGGCGACATCAGTTTAGAAAAAAGGGAAAGCCTTGTCATCAAAAGCGAAGAGATTATTGTTGAATCTAAAGATGAAGATGCTGAATTGGTTTTGTTTGTTACAAACGAGGAAGCAGAAATATATGATGGTGGAATGTATAGTGGTAATCAGGCATAAATACCCTTTGAACGTATTTATGTCTGACTATTTTAGATAATATAGATTAATAAAGTAAATTAAAAATGAAAATACTAAGCGAGATAGCATTAGGAAATGTAATGCTTAAAAACAGGATGGCTATACTGAGATCGCCATTTAATAGAAGGTCACGCGCACGCTCAAATTTATTTGACAATGTTTGCTGTTGAACTGTAGCTTGATCTCGCCGGATAAAACTATCACTCATTTTAATGCCGTAGCTTTCTATCAATATAGATCTAAACATTGGCAGCCATACCGATTCAATTTTAAGAGTTCTTACAGTCAGGAATAAAAAAAACAAAATACTCATAATCCTTTGCTTTTTGTTTTGCGGGAAAAGCAGCAATTAAATCACTTCTGCAAAGCACTCAAATAATTAGATGGGCTTACGCCAAACTGACGCTGAAAATCGCGTGAGAAATTTGTGGGAAGGCTGTAGCCAATCATGTTGGCCACCTCATTGATTTTATAGTCGCCTTCAGCTAACAATTCAGCGCCTTTTTTTAACCTGGTAAGGTTGATAAGCTCATTTGGTGAGAGATCTGATATGCCTTTAATTTTTCGATATAATGTTGGCCGGCTCATGTTCATCATCCCTGAAAGCTGGTCTACATCCAAGTCCATATCAGTAATGTTATCGTAAATTGCTTTATTCAAACGCTCTAAAAAATCTTTATCAGCTTTTGAAACAGCGATGCCTTTGATGTGGGTAAGAGGAGAGCGGGCAAAATATTCTTTCATCATATTCCTGTTGTTAAGCAGGTTGTGCATCTGTGCTATTAAATGCTCAAATGCAAATGGTTTCTCAATATAAGCATCGGCGCCTACTTCTAATCCTTCGATTCTTGAGTTAATTGAATTTTTCGCCGTAAGCAAAATGATAGGAACATGGCTGTATTCAATATCTGTTTTCATCCGTTTGCACAATTGTATGCCATCCATTACAGGCATCATAATATCGCTGATCACTAACTGGATATTCTCTCGTTGCAGTATTTCAAGCGCTTCCTGCCCGTTATAGGCTTTCAGAACCCGATATTGTAAGGTCAGCTCCTTCTCAATATAATTCAATATTTCCTTGTTATCTTCAACAAGCAGTATAGCAGGTTTTGAGAGATTGCCATCGTTTGCCGATGCGGTTTTATCCGTCGCATTTACAATAGGTTCTTCCTCGCTATCGCCTCCAAAACGGATCTCTCTTTCCTGGTGTATAGGCAACGATAGCAGGAAGATATTGAAACCTTCAATGGACGTTTTTAGTTCCAGACTGCCTTTGTGGAGTTGGGCCAGCGATCTCGAAAGTGGTAGGCCTATGCCGGTGCCTGCTTCTTTTTCAGTTTCCTTAATGCGGAAGAAAGGCTCAAATATCTTCTCTTTATACTGAGCCGGTATAATGTAGCCGTCATTTCTGATCTCAATATTAAATAATTGGTCCTCGCTGCTGAAGGGCAACAACTTAATGATTATACTACGCTCTGCATATTTGATAGCATTGTTAAACAGGTTGCTCAGGATTTTTTTCAAAGCCTCACTGTCTACATAAGCCTGGAGGGTTATGCGTGGCAGCTCAAGTTTAAAAGTTAAACTTTTCTGCTCTGCGGATGACTTGAATACGGCGTAAACATCGTTTAGCAGTTCATTGATGTCTGTTTTCGAGAAATTAAGGCTAAACTTGTTGGCCTCCGCCTTACGAAAATCAAGTAACTGATTGGAAAGGTCAATCAGCCTGTTGGTGTTCTTTTTCATCATGTTCAAACTTTCTGTGGTTTCCGGGTCGCTGGTATTGTTGTTGATCAGCTTATCCAGCGGCATCTTTATCAATGTCAAAGGGGTACGGATCTCGTGGGCGATATTGGTAAAAAATTCAATTTTAGCATTATATATTTCACGCTCAGTATTAATTTCTATTGCTTCAATACGTCTTTTATTTTTTTCGGTAACAGCAAGATGGTAATATCGGAATATGGTCAATATGACCCCCGCAATGATAGCCGTATAAAATAAATAGGCCCACATAGTAGCCCAGTAAGGCGGTAAAACCCTTATTGATAAGGTAGTTTCGTGATTGTTCCAAACGCCCTCACTATTTGCGCCTTTTACCCTGAATATATATTTTCCCGGCGGTAGTTTAGTATAATATATTTTACGGTTATTTTTTAACTGTGTCCAGCTTTTGTCGATGCCATCCATTTTATAGGCGTAGCCGTTCATTTCGGGTATAATATAACTCAGCGCGGCAACGTCCAAACTGATATCGGACTGGTCATAAGGAAGCGTAATGGAATTTGCATAGGTAATGGATTGATCTAAAATAGATTTATTATTACCTATTGCTATATCCTGATTATTGACCTGGATGCCAGTAATGTAAACAGGAGGGATGAATTTGTTTTGTGCGAATTTAGCAGGCTTAAAGCTTACCATCCCCTTAACCGTGCCAAAGTACATCGTGCCATCCTCATCTTTAAAAGACGAGTTATAATTAAATTGCTCGGTAGGCAAGCCATTGGCAGAATGATAGTTATCAAACTGTTTATTCGCCGGATAAAAACTAGCTAGACCTTTTGACGTTGATATCCATAACTTCCCCTTATCATCTTCAAGCATGCGAAATACCTGGTTAGCCGGCAGGCCATTTTCAATCGTATAATTAGTGATATTGTTTGTTTGAACGTTATATTCTGATAATCCCCCCTCTGTGCAGCACCATAAATTTCTTTTACTATCCTCAAACAGGCCGTTTACATAATTATTGATCAGTCCGTTGCTTTTGCCGGCCTGGTAGGTTAAATGGCCTTTTTTGCCCGTGGCCGGGTTGAGGTAGTACACACCGCTTCCGTAACTGCTCACCCACAGCGTCCCGTATTCATCTTCGTGGATAGACTGGATGTGTGCGTTAAAAAAAGGCATGGCGGTAAAATTGTTAGTCGCCCTGTTATATTTAAACAAACCATTCCATGTGCCGACCAATATATCCCCCTTCCGTGTTCTATACAGACTTACGATGAAATCGCTTGTAAATGATGTTGAGTTTTTGGCCGCATTATAGTGGCGGATAACTTTCTGCGTTGTAAGGTCCATCACATCAAGACCATGTTCATAAGTGCCAATCCACAATTCGTTGCCATCGGCTACAAGGCCATGAATATTCCTATAGGTGATGCTCCCTTTCTCCCGGCCTGGTAAAAAGTGTTTAATATTGCCGCTTTGCAGGTCAACCTTGTTCAGCCCGGCGTCTTCAGTACCCACCCATAAATGGCCGTACTGATCTTTGCATATTTCATGTACTATGTTTCCGCTAAGGCTGTTAATGCCCGGTTCGGGAAAATACTTTTTAAAATTGTTGTATTGTTTTGAGTAATAGTTGATACCCCCAAAATATGTTCCTATCCAGATACCGCCTTCAGTGTCTTTATAAATGGACGAGATAATGTTGTCAGTAATGGAATACGGGTTGCTATACTGTTTCTGTACGACCGATGTTTTCCCGTTTTGGATGTTGAAAATATATAAACCGGCCTCGGTTCCAAGCCAGTAATTACCATCATTATCATGAAATATCACATGGGTATGGATGTCAGAAATGTCTTTTCGCCCGCTAAATATATTGCTGATCTTTTGTGATTTATAATTGAACAGTACCGCCTTGTTCATAGTGCCGATAAGCAGGCTGGTGTCTGCCATGGGGTAGATATCCTGTATAGCCGAAAACTTTTTACCCCCATCATAAAGCGAAATATCATAATCGGTGAAATGACCAGACTTTCGATTATAACGTTTAATAATTCCTTTACCGGTGGCGGCCCATAACACTCCTTTTTCTGAAAGTTGTATAGCAATGGTTTGGTCGTTATCTATTTTATAGGAAGTTATTTTCGATGTCAATTCATTGTATTTGTACAGGTTGAGGTCTGATACGATCCATATATTATGCTGACGGTCGCCTTTGATATACCTTACCTCACCGGTTGGTATCAGCTTAAACGGCTTGAAATTTTCCTTAAAGGGATCATAGATATAAATACCCTTATAAGTTCCTACCCATATCTGCTCCTTTGTGTCTTCATAAAGACTGAATATTGAGTTGCTTCCTATACTTGCAGTATCAGATTGCTTATTCTGGTATATTTTAAAAACACTGCCATCAAACCGGTTTAGGCCATTCCTCGACCCAAACCACATAAACCCTTTTTTGTCCTGTAGTATGGTCGTAATAGTGTTGCTCGACAAGCCATTATTTACCTGGTAGTTTTTAAAATAATAGGATGACGACTGGCAAAAGCACTTTGTCGATAGGAATGACAGCAAAAAGAATACACAGATGTTTCTCAAAATAGTTTTATTAAGCGCTTTGTAATAGCATTGGATTTCACTTTATTACAAGGCCGCGTTTTAATTGGCAATGTAAATATAAAGTGTTCATTAGAACGGATAATCAGCGAAAATCATTTTGATACGTTTTGAATTTATATTGAAATGCTCTGATTAGTTGCTTTATTTACAAAACTCTTCATTTGTATACAATTATAACCTGGTCCATGCGGACTCAATTACCGCACAGGAAATCACCTTAAGATTTTGAATTAATAACCAGACGTGGTTAGATCAACAAAGACGGGTGCATAAACCAATTAAACTAAAAATTATAAATATGGAAAGAAGTTTACGATTCCGATTCTGCTTGCGCAAGCTCTGGGATTAACAAGCAATAACACAACCGATCATTACCGGTGTTGCCCGCTGGGTTATGCACCAAGCCTCATTATTAACATTGAAATAAATCAATTATTATGAAATTTCGTTTACGAAAACCAAATTCCTGGTTATCAAATAAAAATACGATTAACCAAATCTTTGTGCTTACGCTGGTTTTATCATTCGCGCTAAGTTGTCCTTTAATAGCTAATGCCGCAACAATGTCATCCCCTAAAAAGCACAAGTATATATTATGGCATAAGCAGCAATCGCTGCCAGTTGCAGGTAAGGTCGTCGACTCAAAAGGCAACCCATTACCCGGTGTAAGTGTTTCTGAAAAAGGAACTGCCAACGGTATAGTTACCGATGTAAACGGTAATTTTAAACTGACCGTAGCAAATCAGTCGTCTGTGCTGGTATTCCGCTTTTTAGGCTATATAAGCCAGGAAGTGGTTGTCGGCAACCAAACAAGCTTCAGCATTGTTTTAGCGGACGATGTAAGATCATTGAATGAAGTGGTAGTGGTTGGTTATGGTACCCAAAAGAAACGGGACCTCACCGGCGCTATCGCTTCGATCGGCAGCAAAGATATTGCCGATCAGCCAGTGCCTGATGCCGGGCAAGCTATTGAGGGCAAAGCTGCCGGTGTCCAGG
Source organism: Mucilaginibacter sp. (assembly GCA_036758125.1). Taxonomy (GTDB): domain Bacteria; phylum Bacteroidota; class Bacteroidia; order Sphingobacteriales; family Sphingobacteriaceae; genus Mucilaginibacter. The sequence continues at coordinate 84,542 of DAIOXE010000001.1, read as the reverse complement.
TAATAACGTCCGGTGCACCCGGGGCAAATCCAGCCATACAGATACGAGGATTGGGCAGTATCAACGATAGCAGCCCTTTGCTGGTTATTGATGGAGTGCCAACACCTTCCGGCATTAATTATTTAAATACGATCAACCCGAATGACATAGCTTCCATAGATGTATTAAAAGATGCGTCCGCCGCTGCCATTTACGGTTCGCAAGGTGCAAATGGCGTTCTTTTAATTACTACCAAAAAAGGAACCGCCGGGCAGAACCACTTAAGTGTCGATGTTTTCGCAGGTATGCAGTCTGTAGCTAATAAGTTAAACATGCTGAATGCATCCCAGTTTGCTTTGCTGAACAACGAAGAACTGACCAATGCGAATAAAGCAACCAACCCGGCTTATGCTAATCCGTCTTCATTGGGCGTGGGCACCAATTGGCTTAACGCAATTTTAAGAAATGCACCCATCCAAAGCTATTCGCTGTCTTATTCGGGCGGAACAGAAAAATCTGATTACTATGTTTCGGGCGCTGTATTAGATCAGCAAGGCGTGGTGATTGACAGTAAATACCGCCGTTACAACGTTCAATTCAATTCCAATCAAAAAGTGTTCAAGTGGCTAAAAACAGGTAACACCCTAACTTTGAGCCATGACGAAAAACCAAGCGGTGGCGGCACTATTAGCGGGGCTTTGGCATCCAATCCCATTTTGCCTGTTTACAATGCGGATGGCTCTTACTCGGGACCTGTTGGGCAATCGCAATGGTATGGCAGCCAAACCAACCCTGTAGGCTTATATAACCTGGTGCAAAACAATACCAATGGCTACAATATAATCGGATCAGTTTATGGCGAAGCGACTATTCTTCCCGGCTTAACATTCAGAACAACACCCGGCTTAACTGCAACGTTTTATGATACGCGTACCTGGGCGCCCGAAAATAATTTACAACCCAGCCCCCAAACACAATCCTTCCTGGCCGAAAGCTATAATAAAAGCATTACCTATAACTGGGATAACTACTTAACGTACGATAAGCATTTTGGTAAAGATCATCATCTAACCGTATTAGCCGGAACAAGCGCCGAAGCCAATACATTTAACACAATTAACGGCAACATCAGTGGTTTTGCGAGCGATCTGACACAGCAATTAGACAACGGAACGGTACAGCCAAACATCGGCGGCACCAGTAACCAATGGTCGTTGTTTTCATTAATGGGCCGTGTTAATTATTCCTATAAAGACCGCTATTTACTGACGGGGACTGTGCGCCGTGATGGTTCTTCCCGTTTTGGCGAGAACAAAAAATATGGAACATTCCCATCAGCATCTTTTGCCTGGCGGGTATCCGAGGAGCCATTTTTTAAGAACATCACCTTTTTTGATGACCTGAAAATCAGGGCGGGCTACGGAGCAACGGGTAACCAGAATGGAATTGGTAATTATACCTTTGCTTCCGGCCTTACTTCAGCAGTATATGTTTTCAACGGAAACGTTGTGCCAATTGAAATTGCACAAAGCGCTGCAAATCCAAATTTAAGTTGGGAAACCATAAAATCAACTAACGTAGGCATCGATGCTACTTTCCTGCACCAGCGTATTAATCTGACAGTAGATGGGTACATAAAAAAGACGACCGGGATGCTTGTTCCATATACCCTGCCAATATCAACCGGGTATACCGTTTCCCCGCCTATAAATGCCGGGAAAGTGCAGAATAAAGGTATTGAAGTTACTGTAAATACAAGAAATTTAGTTGGGGCCTTTGGCTGGAATACCAACTTCAATATTTCTTTCAACAGCAATAAAATTCTGTCCTTAGATCAAAATAAACAGTTATTTCCGCAGGGTTCCAGCATTGGTTTAAACGGCTATCTGGCTATTAACCGTGTCGGGTATCCTATCAATTCTTTCTATGGTTATGTTACACAGGGGTTGTTTCAAACGCCGTATGATGTAATGGCGCATGCCACTCAACCTGGCGCTGCCCCGGGAGATATTCGATTCAAAGATCTGAATGGTGATGGCGTGATCAACGATCAGGACAGAACGATCATAGGCAACCCTAATCCAAAATTCATCTATGCTTTGAGTAACAGTTTTTCTTATAAAGGAGTGGATTTGAGCATAGTTTTACAGGGAACCTACGGCAATGATATTTTTAATGCCGACAACATACTTTTAGAGTCCATGTCCGGAGCAAATAATCAAACAACTGCTGTTTTAGGCAGATGGGAAGCGCCGGGGACAAGCAACGCCATGCCAAGGGCTGTATTTGGCGACCCGAATGGCAACTCGCAGAACTCTAACCGCTATATCGAAGATGGCTCATACCTGCGGATACGTAACGCTACATTGGGTTATACCTTACCAAAGTCGCTTGCGCAGCGGATAAAATTTAGCGCTATCCGGGTGTATGTTGCCGGGGAAAACCTGTACACCTTTACCAAATACACAGGTGTCGACCCTGAAGTGGGACTTACCGGCATTGATAACAATGTTTACCCTGTTGTCAGAACAATAAGTTTTGGTGTAAATCTATCTCTGTAAAAATTAAACGATAAAAGAAATGAAAACGAGAAAACATATAGCAGCATTCATTATAGCTTTAGCTTTAACAGGCTGTACAAAAGATTTCCTTACCAAGGCCCCGCTTGACTCGGTTAATACAGCAAATTTTTATAAAACAGCGGCTGATGCCACTGCTGCTGTAAATGCAGCCTATCAGCCTTTGCAGCGCCCTAAACTGTTTAATTTCAGGATGTGGACGAGCGACATTTTTGCAGGTAATTCGGAAGTTGGCGGCGCGAATGACGGCAGCGACGGTATCGAAACCATCCAGGAGGCGAATTTTGTAACCAAAACGGATAACGCCGGTGTGCTCGACCTTTACCGCGGGCCGGCGCCGGGCATATTGCAATGTAACATCGTACTTCAAAAAGTTCCGGCAATAAATATGGACGCCGCGCTTAAAACAAGGATATTGGGAGAGGCTAAGTTTTTAAGGGGCTTGTACTATTTTATTTTGGTAAGATATTTTGGCGATGTCCCGCTGATTTTAATCCCTCAGTCGCCAGGCAGTCCTGATCTGTTCCCGAAACGCACCGCTAAAGCCCAGGTTTATGCGCAAATTATCCAGGATCTTACAGATGCCATGAATCAATTACCCGCTGCCGGTACCTATACAGGCGCTGATATTGGCAGGGCATCAAAAGGCGCTGCCGCAGGTATGCTTGCTAAAGTTTACCTTACTTTAGGCCAGTATCAAAAAGCAGCTGATCTGTGTGAGCAGGTAACTACTATGGGCTACGACCTTAACGCTGACTATGCTGATAATTTCAACCCGCTTAAAAAGAATACAGTTGAATCCTTATTCGAAGTGCAATATAGCGGTGCAACCACGTATGGTTTTTTTAGTGATCTGAACCAGGCTGCGTGGCCAAGTACATTTACAGGTCCGCGCAACCAAACTAATTTTGTTGCCGGAGCTTACGGATGGGACCTGCCGACACAAGAATTTGTAGACTCCTATGAAACAGGTGACAAACGAAAAGACGAAACCGTGCTGTATCCGGGCTGTCCGCAATTTAATGGACAGGATTACAACGCTTCCTATTCTATAACCGGGTTTAGCCTTCGAAAATTCCTGGTGCCAACTATTATATCATCATCTTATAATACCAATCCCGAGGATTTTCCGGTATTGCGCTATGCCGATGTGTTGTTAATGCAGGCCGAAGCATTGAACGAATCAGGACAAACATCGGCCGCAGAAGCACCTTTGAATTTAGTTCGCAACAGGGCGGGTTTGCCAAATATTACACCCGGTTTATCGCAGGATGATTTCCGGACAGCAGTATTGCATGAGCGTCGTATCGAGCTGGCTTTCGAAGGCCATCGCTGGTTTGACCTGATAAGGATAAATAATGGACAATATGGGCTTGATTTCCTTCATTCAATCGGTAAAACCAATGCGACATCTAAAAATTTATTGTTGCCTATTCCTCAGCAGGAGATTGACGCTAATCCCAACCTGACACAAAATCCAAGTTATTAAACCAACTATTAAATAATGATAATGATGAAAAATATCAGCAATTTAACAGCACTTGGTCAAGGCCAATGCAAGAATCCGTGGTTCTTTTTAAAAGGCCTGTTTGGATTATTAATATTATCCCTCGCATTTCAATCCTGTAAAAAAGAACTGGATGTGCCGCATGGTACCGTAACAACAGCACCGAAATTAACCGCATCGGCAGACACCCTTGTGCTGGCACAGAAAGACTCATCCAGCACAGCCGTAACCATCGGTTGGTCGGCAGCGGGTGTAAAAGGCTCAGCAGGCAAAGTGGTTTATATATTGCAGTTCGATAAAAAAGGAAATAATTTTTCGAGCCCTATCAATATCAAATTAAGCGCCGATACCACCAAAATGGTGTACACTGTAAGGCAATTAAATACGCTTTTAGAATCATATCCCATCAACACGCCGATTGCATTTGAGGTGCGCGTTGTTACCGCAACCTCTGATGGGGCTATTACGCCCATATTGTCAAACGTGATAAATTTAACGGTAACCACTTTTGCAGATGTACCTTACAGTAAATTGTGGTTGATGGGCGATGCAACACCCGGCGGATGGGGCCTTAGCACTTTAACCCCAATGGTACAAAGTTCAGCCGATCCATTCATCTTTAGCTACACCGGCAATTTGGTTGCCGGCGATTTTAAAATAGCTACTGCGGCAGATTATAATGCGCCATTTTACCGCCCAACCACTAACCATCCAGCGCTTACTGCTACTACTGTAATGCTCAGCACCAGCCCCGATAATAAATGGGGGATAACAGATCAGGGCCAATATACCATCACCCTGAACCTGCGTAACAATACCATCAGTATTGTTGAAATAAACGCGCCAAAGCCGCCATATACGCAGCTATCGCTGATAGGCGATGCCACAGCAGGCGGATGGAGCCTTAATTCCATGACACCTATGACTGAAAGTAAAATCGATCCATTTATATTTACTTTTTCAGGTGCACTTATCACCGGGGAGTTCAAAATAGCTACAGCCGCTGATTTTAACGCGCCATTCTATCGCCCAACAACAAATGACCCTGCTATATCGGCAACCGGGGTACAATTGAATGCCGGTAATCCCGATAATAAATGGATGATATCTGATGCGGGTACTTATACCATTACCTTAAACCTGCATAATAACACCATCAGCATTGTTGAACAACCTAAAATAACCACGCCGCCGTACAGCAAGCTTTGGTTAATTGGCGATGCTACGCCCGGCGGATGGGACTTGAATAACATGACGCCCATGATACAGGATGCAACTAATAAGTTTATATTTACTTATACCGGTGCATTTGTGGCAGGTGAATTTAAGATAGCCACGGCGGCTGATTTTGGAGCCGCTTTCTACAGGCCGACCACCAATCATCCTGATCTTTCAGCCACCGCAGTACAAGTAACCGCGGGTGACCCTGATAACAAATGGCAGTTAACAACAGCACAAGCAGGAAACTACAAGATAACTTTGAATACCCAAAGCAATACAATATCGATAGTAAAACAATAATTATTTACATTACCTGTCCGGTAAATATTTACCGGACAGGTAATTAATTCGACAATGAAAATGGTAAGACTATGTGCAGCAGTATTGATGTTTGCCACAATAACAAGCGGATGTGCCAAGGAGAGGATAAAAGATAATACAGCCATAACTAATAATGGCGGCACTACAAATATCACCACAGTTAATATTACTACGGATAAATCAGCTTATAATCCCGGCGATGCGGTGACATTTACTATTGACCAGGCATTGCCATCAACGGCAAAGGTGAGGTACAAACAGTTGGGTACGGTATTGCAGGATGTTTCTGTTTCGGGTAAAACCTGGACATGGACCACGCCGGCAGCTGATTTTACAGGGTACATGGTGGAACTGTACGGTACTGAAAATGGGAAAGAAGTAATTTATGGAACAATAGGCGTTGATGTTTCGTCAGACCCTGACCGTTTCCCCCGTAACGGGTTCCTGTCGGCTTATGGCCTGTTAAGCAGCACCCAGATCAATGCGGTGATGGCATCCCTTAACCGATACCATATTAATTATGTGCAGTTCCAGGATTGGGAATATGAACATCATCAGCCGCTTTCGGGTACGGTAGCAAGCCCCGATGCTATGTGGAAAGACATCGCCAATCGCGACAATTATTTTTCCACCGTAAAAGGTTACATCGATGCAGCACATAGCTATAATATGAAAACCCTCAGCTATAACCTGGCTTATGGGGCATTGAGCGATGCCGCAGCCGCAGGTGTGCAAGAGCAATGGTATATATTTAAGGATGCAAATCATACCAATAAGGATGTGTGTCCATTACCAACGCCTCCGTTTAAAAGTAATATCTATCTTACCGATCCTTCAAACACAGGCTGGCAGCAATATATTGCCGGTAAAACCAACGATGTTTATTCGGTATTTGGGTTCGACGGTTACCAGATAGACCAGCTTGGCGATCAGGGCACAGTTTATAATTACGCAGGGGGTGTTGTGAATTTGCCGTCTGCATTCGGATCTTTTATAAACGCAATGAAAAACAGCGCCCCGCAAAAGCGGTTAGTAATGAATGCTGTCGCACAATTCGGTCAGCCGCAAATTGCTGCTTCGCCTGTTGATTTTCTTTATACAGAAGTCTGGTCGCCAAATGAAGCATTCAGCGATCTGGGCAACATTATTCAAAATAATGATGCGCTGGGCGGCGTTTCCAAAAAAAGTGTATTAGCCGCATACATGGATTATAATTTGGCCGGTAACCCTGGTTATTTCAGCACGCCTGGTGTTGTATTAGCTGATGCAGTGATATTTGCATTCGGCGGCTCACACTTAGAATTGGGCGAACACATGCTTGGTAAAGAATACTTTCCTAATTCAAACCTGGTAATGCCTGATGACCTGAAAAAAGCTATGATTAGTTATTACGATTTCCTGGCAGGCTATGAAAACCTGTTGCGTGATGGCGGAACATTCAATAATCCGGCTATCACATCGGCATCAGTGAAATTAAACAACTGGCCGCCGCAACTGGGGCAGGTATCAGTGATAGGGAAAGACCTCGGTACAAAACAGGTAATACACCTCATCAATTTTACCAATGCAAACAGCCTGCAATGGCGTGATACAAACGGGACACAAGTAAAGCCCGTTACAATCACGAATCCTGGTTTCACTTTTACAGCCGCAAAAACGGTAAAAAGGATATGGATGGCCTCTCCTGATATTAATAATGGTGCATCAGCCGATGTTACTTTTACTCAATCAGGCGGACAAGTAACATTTAATGTACCCTCGCTGCAGTATTGGGATATGATCGTTGTTGAATATTAGTAAACTCTTCTTATAATTAATGCCTTTAAACCGGATCATAATGACCTTTCTGGCTTAGAGGATTTGTAAATCATTTATCCTTAAATTTCTGATCATGAGATATGCACATTTTTTTATTCCGGGCTTGTTGCTGATCGGCAGTTATAGTATGGCTCAGAACAACAAACCCATATACAGTTCAAAAGCTTACAGCATTTACCCTGACCGCGTTGTGCAGGGTAAATATACCGCAAAGGCGGTTTCAGCCACCGAATTAACGTCCGATTACCACAGCCCGGTTATCGAAGACAAGAACAAAACTGCATCTTCATGGAAGATGACGGCGGATGCAAGTGCATTCCCTCAATATCATTCAAAATATAAAATCTCTGATGCCCTGTACAACCTTGCGCTGGAAGAGATGCAAAAAGCCATCGAGCCCGACAGCACATTTAGAACAGGCAAGGAATGGAGCGGGGTATGGACGAGAGACATCAGTTACAGCATTATCCTGTCCATGGCCGTGCTACAGCCCAAAGTGGCTGTTTACAGCCTGATGCGAAAGGTAAAAAATGGCCGTATCATACAGGATACCGGCACGGGCGGCGCCTACCCGGTGTCATCCGACAGAATGATATGGGCGGTTGCGGCCTGGGAAGTGTATAAAGTGACCGGTGACAGAGATTGGCTCAATAAAGCTTACCAGGTTACCAAAAAATCCGCAGAAGACGATGTATTAAATATTTACGACAAGCAAACGGGGCTGGTTCGCGGCGAATCCTCATTTTTGGATTGGCGTGAAGAAACCTATCCTAAATGGATGCAGCCGGCAGATATTTATGAATCGGAATGCCTGGGCACCAATGCGGTGCATTACCAGGTAAATAAAGTGCTGGCAGCCATGTCCACATCGCTGAATGATCCTGCTGCAGCTTCAAAATACACCCAAAGGGCTAACAAGATCAAAAGAGGCATACAGAATAATTTATGGGTACCCGAAAAAGGCTACTTCGGGCAATACCTGTATGGAAGAAATTTTAAAACGCTTTCGCCGCGTTCTGAAGCATTAGGCGAGGCGCTTGCCGTATTGTTTGATGCAGCCGGCCCCGGCAGGCAGCAAAGCGTGATCAGCAACACGCCTGTAAACGCTTTTGGCATACCCTGTATTTATCCGCAAATACCCGGTATATTGCCTTATCACAATAATGCGGTATGGCCATTTGTGGAAACCTATTGGGCAATGGCATCCGCAAAAGCGGGCGACGAGGCTTCATTGATAAGGGCGATCAGTGCAGTTTATCGCCCGGCCGCCTTATTCCTGACAAACAAAGAAAATTTTGTAGCTGCGGATGGCGACTATGCTGGCACCCAGATCAACTCGAGCAATATGCTCTGGAGTTTGTCGGGGAATATCGCGTTGGTTTATAAAGTTTTATTTGGTATTCATTATAACGAGAACAGCCTGCAGTTTAAGCCCTTTGTGCCCAAAGCACTGGCGGGCGAGCGCTCACTGGAGCATTACAAGTACCGGAGCGCTTTGCTGGATATTACCATGCAGGGTTTTGGCAATCAAATAAAAAGCATCACGCTCGATGGTAAACCAGTTACTGATGGTATTATCCCTGCAAATTTAAAAGGCGGGCATTCCGTAAAAATTATTCTTGCTGATAATGTACTAAGCGGTAAAAGCAATATGGCGCGCAGTTATACCGCGCCCGAAACACCGAGTGTTACTTATCAGAAAGGTAGGCTCTCGTGGGTTAAAACGCAGCGCGCTGCCGCTTATAATGTGATCAAAAACGGGAAAAAAATAGCTTCCATCAAAGCGCTTACCTATTCTGTATCTGCAACCCAAAATGCCGAATACCAGGTCGCAGCCGTTGATACCAAAGGCATAAGCTCATTTCACAGTGAGCCGCTTGAAGTAATACCGGCAAAAGCAGTGAATATTATTGAGGCTGAAAGCATTGTCGGCAGATCGGACTTAAATTACCGGGGATTTTCGGGAAACGGCTTTGTTGAGATCAACGAAACAAGCAACACTACGATCGATATACCTATTGATATAAAGAAGGACGGTATTTACGCTGTCGATTTCAAATATGCAAATGGTAATGGCCCGATCAATACCGAAAATAAATGCGCCATCCGAACTTTGAATGTAGATAAACATTTTGCCGGAACCGTGGTGTTCCCACAGAGAGGAAAAGGCGAATGGTCAAACTGGGGTTTTAGCAATTCAGTTAAGGTGAAATTGTCAAAAGGCAAGCATATTATAACATTGCAATTTAAAGAAGCCAATGAAAACATGAACGGCGACATCAACCAGGCCATGCTGGATTATATACGTTTGATTAAAATGCCGGTATAAATTGATACAGTTTGATCTAAAATTGATTTTTAATGATTGCCTGTTGTCGGCTGGGTGAACTTTATTTGTAGAATATTGATCCATAAGAGATTGATCCGATTTAGTTGAAATTATCATCAAGTATTTTGATGGCAAAGCGTTCCCGGGGTGAGATACGGGACGCTTTTTTATTAACGCATTCTGATACTTAAACCTGTTAAACGCTCAACAATCAAAAGCCATATTAGTAATGGAATATGGTTATGCAGTAATTGTGCCTGAAATGTCCGCTTAAATACACGGGGAAGGGTGGTGTTTGTAATAACGGCTTCCAATGTTTAAACAAAGCCCAGTCAGCGAACAGGCAAAAGTCATCCATTTTCTTTTCATTGATTTCCTAATTGATATGCCCTAACCGGTTGTTGGTTGATGCCAAATAACCAGGTATTATTAATATTGACAACACTTCGCACATCTCCCTTCAATTTAAATCCCGATTCAGATTGATTTACGTAAGTGAAAGTGCCGGAGCCATTTCCTTTTAGCAAGATGCCATAATTAGCGTCAGATTTGCCTAAGCGAAGCTTTGCTTTATTCATATTTCCACAGATTATCAGATCAGTGTTGCCGTCATGGTTAAAATCAAGTGCATTGATCGCAAATACCGGCGCAAACTGTACCTGTAAAGGCAGCGGCGACGCATGAAATTTTCCCTTGCTGTCACTTAAAAAACAGGTTGTAGCAAGGGTATTGGCTGTTAAGTGGCCAGCTCCGCGCATTTCATCTGGAGTAAATACATCGTTAATTGTGGCATCTGCATAACTATTATAATCAGGGAACCTGGTCCTCATCATGCTTATCTGTTCCATTAACTCGTCCCGGGTAACGTAGGGATAGCTTTTATGCTGAATGTAGAAACATAAGATAGGGTCTATTGCGCCGTTACCGTCAAAGTCTTTATAAAACATTTCGGCAGGTTCTTTCTCGGTTGCCTTACATTGGGTGTTCAAGCCCTGGTTGCCAACGATAAAATCGGGGTGACGATCATTATTAAAATCACCCACTGTTATACAGTTCCACCAGCCTGAATAGCTTTTGCCCAAATACTGCTTAGACGCATCGATAAGATGTCCATGCTTATTGTTAAAGATATATATCGGCATCCATTCGCCGACAATGATCAGGTCCGGTTGTTTATCCCCGTCCAAATCGACCCAGGCAGCATCGGTAACCATACCAGGTTTACTTAAGGCCGGGCATATTTTTGAGGTCTGATCTGAGAAATGTCCTTTCCCGTCATTAATAAGAAGGTAACTTCGCGGGGCTTCAGGATACCTTCCCGGCACTACGCGCCCACCTACAAAAAGATCAGGATATCCGTCGCCGTTAATATCCGCTGCCCTTACGCAGCTTTTACTGGTGAGCATAGGCGGCAAAGCATTTTCCGCCCTCCGGAAGTTGCCTTTGCCATCATTTATGAGCAATTCGTCCTGCAGTACATTGTCCCCGGGTGCTATGTCTTCATATCCACCGCTGGCGAGGTACAAGTCTGGTTTTCCATCGCCGTTGGCATCGAAAAATATTGCGCTGACAATATGCTTGTTCTTGATTTGGTCAAAACACGGCTCAGCTTTTTTCAGAAACCGCCCACCTTTTTGCCCGAGATATAAGGTCGAAGGCTCACCATTTTCGCCCCCAATGAACACGTCTTCCAGTCCATCGCCGTTAACATCGCCTTTGATCATGCAGGGCCCGCTGAATGATAGAGGGCTCACTAAAAGAGGCTGACGTTTGAAATCATTAATAGTATTGGGTTTATCGGCATAACTGATTGATGATTTAACCGGGCGAAAAATTGATGATGTTCCCAATGACCGAACAGGTTGCTTCATGGCATTTTTTTCATCCAGCGCTAATAACCGGTCGGCTTTGGTATGATAAATAACCTGTGAGCTGCCAGATCGCCACGTTATTTTCAAAGAATCAATTTCTTTAGTTTTACCTAAACCGAAATGCAGCACAGGCGAAACACATGACTGGTATCCCCGTGCCGGCATCTGTTCAACGTACTGGCTTTTACCTTCGCTATAAATAGCAACTTTTGCCCCAATGCCCTCCGCGTTCCCATTTGTGCCTTTTAGTGAAATATTCAGAAAGTGATTGTGATTTTGCTGTTCCGACCGGTTTTCATAAATAAATGCCGGTTGATTAATGTTATTAACCACCAGGTCTAAATCTCCGTCGTTGTCCAAATCAGCATAAGCCGCGCCGTTGCTGTTCGAAAAATCTTTAATTCCCCAGGCGGCAGACATATCATTGAATGTTAAATTGCCGTTGTTTTTGAAAAGATAACTTTTAACTTTTGAGGAAGGCATCTTTTCTGCGATGTTTAAAAGGTCCTGCCGCATTACACGCTTGTCCTGCAAGGAGTCGCCCATGTATTTCAGGAAATCCATATTGGTATAGTCGCGCAGAAAACCATTGGTAATAAACACATCCTTCCAGCCATCGTTATCATAGTCGGCAATCAATGGGCACCAGCTCCAATCTGTATTGGAAATTCCTGCCAATTGACCGATCTCACTGAATGTTCCGTCCCCATTATTCAATTGCAGCATATTCCGCATATATTGATAGTAAAAGCCTGCCCTTACATTGAAGTCGAAAAGTTCGTAGTTATCAGGGTCTGCCAACAGCTTTTGTCTCCGGTTATCTTCTGGCAGCATATCCAGGGTGATAATGTCTGGTTTTTGATCATTATTAATATCAGCAATATCATTACCCATTGAGTAGAATGATGTGTGGCCTAAAAAATCTTGCAAATGATCGGTAAACGTCCCGTTCTTATTATTGATGTACAACTTGTCGGGAATATTATAATCGTTATTTATATAGATATCCGGCCATCCGTCGTCATTTATGTCAGCTATCCCGGCAGATAAGCCATAAGATACTGTGCCATTTTCAATATGGCTCTCTTTTGTGCGGTCAACAAAGTGCCCATTTTTGTTTTCAAATAATCTTACCCCACGTTCCGGGTCCTCTTTTTTGAGCAGAGACGGTAATTGAGTGATATCCACGTTGTTTAAGCGTTCCGGACTGTGATTGATCAAAAGAAGATCAAGGTCCCCATCGCCATCGTAATCGAAAAAATAACCCTGGGTGGAATACGAAGGAAAATCCAAACCATATTCTTCGGTCATATCCTTAAATACCGGGACATTATTTTCATCGTTACCCTGGTTAATGAATAATTGATTTACTCTCTTAGCAGGCCCGAGTTTCCCCGAATAACAAATATAAACATCCAGTTTACCATCACCGTTTACATCAGCCAATGTTGCACTCGTTTTCCATGGCCCGCTTCTGCCGGCCAATCCGCACCTATCTGTCACATCCTCAAACTTCATGTGGCCTTTGTTCAGATAGAGTTTATTATCAACCATATTGCCTGTAAAATAAATATCCTGAAGCCCGTCTCCGTTTAGGTCGCCTATAGCAACACCACCTCCGTTATAAAAATATTCATACAGCAATATGTTTGTGTTCAACCCTTCTGTAAGCGTATTTTCGAAATGGATATTGGTTTGTTCAGGAGTAAGGCTCCGGAACATAGGACCACTTTGTGGAGTAGAAGGGATTTTGTGATCACATGCAATCAAAGCAACGAACGTTAATACTATGATCCAGGCCCGGGCGCCTCTCGTAAAAATCTTCATCATCAGGTATTGGCAATAATTGTTAATGTGATTAAAGGACCTGCTAAAAACAATCCCAAGAGCCATCAAAGAAAACCAATTGCCGTCAAACGGAAGAGGGGTTAATTTGTCAAGTTAGAGGGGTAAATAAATAATTAAAAAATCTCCGGCGTTTTTAGATATTCCTGGTCACCTCATGATGCACGAGTTCGCTTGAAAACGTTTTCCGGTATTTTTTAATATACTGGGATGGATTCATATTAAAGAGTTTTTTGAATTGTTCGCGGAAATATTTAATATCGTTTATACCCACCAGATAGGAGGTCTCCAGTATATTATTGTTGGTATTTATAAATATATGTGCAGCTTTCCGCAGCCTGATGGAACGGATGAAGCTGCTTGCCGACTGTCCCGAGATGAATTTGATCTTTTTATAAAGGCTTGAATGAGAAATTGCCAACTCTGATGCTAAAATCTGAATATTAAAATCAGTATCGGTTAAATGTCTTTCAACAATATTAATACAGCTTTCGAGGAACCTTTTATATTCAATTGAGATTTTGTGCGGGTTTTTGTTAAGCGTGATTTCATTGTAGAAATACTTTTGCAGGTTGTTCTTACTCTTTAATATGCCTGCAACCCTGGCCTTCAAAATATCTTTGTCAAATGGTTTACTGATATAGTCGTCGGCTCCGCCTTCGAGACCTTTAAGCTTTATTTCCACGGAAGAACTCGATGTCAATAAAATAATCGGAATATGACTTATCGAGGCGTCTTCTCTGACCATTGCGCACAACTCAATCCCACTCGTCCCCTCCATTATTACATCACTGATGACTATTTCGGGTAAAACTTCCCTTATCATTTCCAGGCCGCTTAAACCATTCGAAGCTTCAAATACCCTATAATCGATTTTAAAAACTTGCTTCAGATATTCTCTAAAATCTTTGTTATCATCGATAATCAAAATAGATTTCAGTTCGGAGTTCAAATCCGACTCGGCCAATAATTCATTAGCTTCCTCAACAACGGAGTTTACCGAGATCTCGTCTTCAATAAGTTCTCTAAGCATGTGAGAGCCGCCTTGATCATCATCGATCAGAATTTCGCGGCTAAAGTGATCTGCACCCTTTAGTAAGCGGATACAGAATACCGTCCCTTTTCCGGGGCTGCTTTCATACGTAATAGTACCATGGTGACGTTCAACAAAGTTCTTAACCAGGAATAATCCTATTCCAAAACCATCCTGGGCATTTTTGGTTCCATTATGTTCCTGGTAGAACCGGGTGTACAGTTTATCCCCTGTCCCTTCGGGTATGCCGCAGCCTGAATCACTGATTTCTATAATGACATGCCTTTTTTCCTCTTTAACAGAAAAATTCACTTGTCCTCCCCCCGGTGTAAACTTTAATGCGTTTGCAAGCAGGTTAAACAAAACTATTTCCAACTTTTCCCTGTCGGCGTATAATTCCAACTGTTCACTGCATGAATAAAAATCAAATTGAATGTTTTTTGATTTAGCCTGGTAGGAAAAGCATAGAAAAACTTCCTTGCTTAAATCCGCTATATTCAGTTTGTTGATTTTTAACTTTTCCGTATCAGCCTCAGCCTTCCTGAAGAGCAATAATTGGTCAACCAAACCCAATAAGCGCCTGGCGTTTCTGTAAATAATGTTTATGCTCGATATATCTACTTCGTTCTCTTTATAGAGTAATTCCTTTAGCGGGTTAATAATTAAAGTAAGAGGTGTGCGGAATTCATGAGAAATGTGCGTGAAGAAAGACAATTTCTTTTCATTCAGTTCCTTTTCCTGCTCGCTTTGTAAGTGTGCCAACTTGATCTCATATTTTAGCTTTGCCTGATTTTCCCTGTATTTAACATAGCCATAAATTATTAAGCAAATCATAAGCGAATAAAGAACATAAGCATACCATGTTCTGTACCATGGCGGGGTTACAATTATTACCAGCGCCTTACCTTCTTTGTTCCAAACACCATCATTGTTAGCTGCCTTAACCCTAAAAATGTAGCTGCCTGGATCTAAGTTCGTATATGTTGCCTTATGCTGTGATCCAGCAAAGTTCCACTTCTTATCAAATCCTTCAAGCATGTATGCATATTGATTTTTTTCAGGAAGCGTATAGTTTAATGCCACAAATTCGATCGAAAATACACTTTGCTTATAGTTTAAAGTAATTTGTTTTGCGTCGTTAAGGTTCTGCCTTAATAACCCGTTTGATGTCGCTTCAATCGATTTATTGAAAATTTGAAAATCAGAAATGAATACGGGAGGAATCTCCCTGTTTTGTTTCATTTTTATGGGATCAAAATATTCAAGCCCCTTGTCGCCGGCCAGGTAGATGCTTCCGTCTTTATTTCTGAAAATTGCACTGTTTACTATTGTGCCGTCTGCATCATCGAAATTTCTGACGACATTATTTGCCGGATTAAATGTTGAAATACCTTTTTCCGTTGTAATCCAAAGACTACCATTCCTATCTTCTACAATGCTGTTAAAGACATTGCTGGCAAATCCATTATTTTTAGAATAAGTAATAAAGGAATCTGTCTTTTTAATGTACTTATTGAGCCCGTCGGGTGTGCAAATCCAAATATTGCCATGTGAGTCCTGAAAAAGACTTTGAATGATATTTTCACTAATACTGCCCTTTACCTCGTCATTACTAAAATATGTTTTAAACCGTCCTGTGCGCGTATCGAACCGGTTTAATCCTCCGCCTGTGGTGCCGATCCAGATATTATTGTCTTTGTCTTTTAGCAAGCAGGTGAGGTGATTATTACTTATACTGAAGGGCTGGTCAGTGCGGCTAAAATAATGCTGAAACTTTCCAGTATTGCTGTTGAAAATTTTGAAGCCTGCATCAGTTGCAAGGCCATAAACGCCAGGCGAAATTTCAAGGATATCCCTAAAAACATCTTCGTTAAATAAGCTGCCAAGCGGTGAATGATGACCGTGATGTTTAAATGTGCGGGATCTTTCATCAAATTCATCAAACCCGAATTCGGTCAATACCCACATTTTGCCGGCATCGTCCCTGTAAATCTTTCTTATCTGATCGTTTCCAAGACTTTTAGGGTCTGCTGTGTGCTTTAAAATAGTAGTGGTATTGGCTTTAAAATCATATTCAACTAACCCCTTATTGGTACCGAGCCATAGCGACGAATCTTTAATAAGCAAGCCCGTAATTTCCTGTTGCCTGCCTGGAATGGACAAATAGTTAAATTTATTCTGCTTTTGGTCTATTTTGCTTAATCCGTTTTTTGAGCTTATCCAAATTAAACCATCGCGGTCTTTGTAAGCGTGGCCATGTGGATTGTTCTCGATATTTGTAATTTTAGCCCATCTGTTAGTTGTGGTTTTAACCCACCAAAAATTCTCATTGCCACCTACCAGTAACGTGTTTTTACCGGCATTCAACAACGTGAACACTGACTGGTTATTAGTGGCGTCGCTATTGTACGGCTTAAATGTTTGGTTGGAAGGATTGAACATGTATAAGCCTTTCCAATAAGTTCCGATCCAAATCAGGCCGTTTTCGTCTTTACAAAGTGTCCAGATATCATTCGGGCTTTTTTCGGCAGATGAAAACACCTGTTTGAAATTGTAAAATTTGTTTGCCTTAACATCAAACCTATTCAACCCTTCTCCCCAATTCCCGAGCCACAAGCATCCCCCGTCTTCAACTATGGCATTTACCGATTTCCCTTTCATCGCATACTTGTTGCCCGGATCTGGCCGATATGTTTTAAAGGATTTTGATTTTTCAACAAAAAGATTAAAACCATCGTCGGTGCCAACCCAGATATGATTGTCGCGATCGGCCAGTAAGCTCCATATCTTGTTATTGCTTAAAGAAGACTTGTTGAGTTCGTTGTGGTAGAACCTGGTAAATTTTTCGGTATTGAGATCAAAAATATTGAGGCCGTCCATTGTGCCAACCCATATTCTGCCGGCCTTGTCTTCTATGAGCGCGTTAATGAAATTATTGGAGATGCTGGTGCTGTCGCCTTTCTTATTGATATACGTCTTGAAGGTATAACCATCAAATTTACACAGGCCGTTTTCCGTTCCTACCCATATAAAACCTTTTCGGTCCTTAATTACAGTGGTTGTATTTCTCGAGGGTAGGCCATTTGATATGGTGTACCTGGTAGTAGCGTCATTTTCTGCCTCAATGTTATCTGTTTTGTTCTTTTTCCAAATCTGGCCCGAGGCAGAATGCAGAAAAGCAAAAAAGCTAAAACATAAAATTAAGGCTCTCAACGTACGCATCAGTTTTAGATACTAAGTTAATTAGTAAAATAAAATATTTAAATTGGTTTATATCGGCTGGCGCATTCCCGCCGTTGCGAGGCTAAAGTAACATTAATTTTACAATCGTCAAAGAAACACTTAAAAATTGTTTGCACACTTAATGTATCTTCTCCAATGGTATTAGTACGGAACATATCTTCGGTACCACGGTGCGTTCCGCAGAAACGCTGTTGGTAGAAAAAATAAATTCACGCCTTTGCGTTCCTCCGTAGGAGTCGTAAATAGGAACGCTTGGTAAAAGGTGCAATTGGGTTTGCCACCATTAGTTTTTCCAGCGGCGGTTACTGAGTAATACCGGTAATAGTTGTGATAGAACGGCTACTTAATTTAAAACTTTTCTGATGGCTGCCGACGGGTTCGGCTTTTAAATCGCTCGTTTCGGAGGTGATATAGCGCTTTGTTAATACAACATTGCCTGAATTGATATGGAGATTTAATGGGATTGTTTGGCTGTTTAAATTAATAATGACTGCGGTAAAGTCTTTGCCATTTTTGAACGCGGATATAAGCAAGGGCTTGTATGTGGCTCCTTCAACCATAGCAGACACATCTATCCTTATCGCGCCGGGCCTTATAAACCGGCTGTAATTACCCATACCCCAAAGCATTTTGGTTGTGTAAAAATTACCATCACTTTTATTTTTGTCTATGTAGATCAGGCCGTCTTTATAATTATAGGCAGATAATGCAGTCCACCATTGCCACGCCGAAGCGTTTGCCGCAGTGAGATCAGTATGGATTACGGTTGCCAGGTAAAGTGCGGCATCCATGCCAGGGTCGCGTTTGCTTCCATTAATTTCTCCCTCATTATCGCCTAAAATGCAATATTCAGATTGCCAAAAGCCGAGGCCGGGAACTTTAGAAACACTATCAGCTAAAACTCTTCGCATGGCCACCGAAGCCGATAATGGCGAGGTAGTAAAATAGCTGTGGCCTGCAATTGTTTTCTTTACGCTCTTTAAATTACCGAGGTAATTGATTGATGAAGGGCGGAAAAATTCATTTATCTGATTGCCCTTATCCGGCTTATTGCCGGTTGTAAACAAATAATTAATGCTTCCGGCCTCAGCAATTACCAATTTCGACGGCACATTCGAAGCCGCAAACGTTGAATCGATTGTCTTTACTAATGCAGCTATTTCTTTATTAGAATATGGGCAGCCTTCCTGGCCTCCATCGCTCCAGGCCCATTGCGGTTCATTAACCGGACTAATATAATTTAAGCTGACACCGCAATTTTTTTTTACGCCTCCTATTACATTGACTAAATACGATGCAAATGATGTGTATTCATTTGAAGCAATATTGGTTAGTCCGCCATCGGCATATGCTTTATGATTTATGGTAAATTGAACCGGCGGGCTATTGCAAAAACCGAGGAACTGCGCCACGCCGCGTGCCCTTGCAGCTTCCAGAAACCATAACTGCCCCGCCTGCCGTCTCCAGTTATAAAGGGTTGGACTGTCCAGAAAAGATTCGGCGCGCCGCCACTCATCTTTAATGCCGCTTTTCTCGCCTTGCTGGGCGCTTCCGGAGCCTATATTAAACCGCCACAATGAGAGAGCTATGCCTTTAGGGGAACCATCGGTTAGTGTATCCTTGCTGAAAAGCAGATCCGCAATTTTATTTTTTTTGGCTACGGGCCAGTTACCAACAAACTGACAGGCCCAGGCGTCAGATGCCCCAAAGTTATCTACCGTTTGATAAGTCTTCGAAAGGTCAATTTCGACGGTGACTGATCTTAACTGCGCCATCGCAAAATGAGCGGAAGCTGATACCAACAAAATGGCCAGAAAACTTTGTTTTAGGTAAGCTGACATAGAAAATGTTTAATTTAACGATAATACGCCGAAAAGGCATGTTAGCATTAGTTATTACTGTTGTACTATTTGCCACTGCTGGTTGTTTCCACCATTCCATGACCATTGAATAACACTCGCGCCATCGGTTTTTGAGGCGCCGCTAACATCCACCACCAGTCCGCTGTTCCGGTTAATTACTTTATAAATCCCAATACCTGTCGACGTCAGCTGCCACTGTTGGTTGTTTCCTCCATTCCAGGGCCATTGAATAATACCCGCGCCGTCTGCAACTGAGGATCCGTTAACATCCAGGGCCTGACCGCTGTTCCGATTGGTTATTTTATAATAACCGTTACCGTTATCAGCAATAATCCATTGTTGGTTATTACCGCCATTTTGCGGCCACTGAATAATGCCGGCCCCGTCAGCTGTTGAAGCTCCGTTAACATCCATTGCCTGTCCGCTGTTTTGATTAAGGAAACGGTAATAAGCCCCGGCATAGAACACATCGGTACCACCCGCACCCACGCCCCAGCCATATTTTACCCGGCTTAACCCGGAAGAATTAGTGGTAGAAACAGTAGGGCTGCCGGCACTGCCGCCTAATTGCTGAAGAGCGTAACTATCCCCATTCCGTATGCCGGGCCAGTAGACGCTTCCCATTCCAAGCGTTCTTACCTCGTTGGTTAATCCCTGTATATAAGCTATATCCTGGCTTCCGCCGATAGCCCCCGTATAATTTATGCCGCTGTTCATTGTATCGCCGAATTCGGTTAGGATAGTCCGGCTGCCATAGCTGCCAACATTTCCCGATAGCCTGCTTTCCCATTGAGCTGCAGTTGTGAGCGTCCCATTGCTGAAGAAGGTATAATCGTGAATGGACAATAGACAACCTGTTAAACGGCTATCCGCCCCAACGCCTGTAACATTCTGTGCGTACGAGGTTCCGTCAACTAAAACACGTCCTTGCGGTACGGATGAATAGTTGCTAAGCCACTGGGCGCAAATAGATGTCCAGGCTGATAAAGAATAGCCGTGAGGTTCATTAAATATTTCAAAATACACTTGAGAGTTGCTTCCATATTTATTTACAACCGTTTGCCACATGGACCAGAATTGACTGGTGTTATCAATTAGGCCATCCTCTGATGACTTACTTTCCCAGCATCCTAAAATCACGTTCATACCCTTGCTTGTCGCCTTATCAATTACAGCGGTGTAAGAATTCCACCAGCTTTGCGAAACCGTTGGATAATTGATGGGAATACGGATGGTATTTGCACCGGTATTGGTTATCACTCCTGAAAGGATTGCATCAGTTTTTGAAGAAACTGTACTGTAACTGTCAGTTGATGTCAACCCGCTTAAAACAAGTATCGTATCGCAGAAATTATCCGCTGTACAAGCCCAATTGATCCCTTTTAGCGCACCGGCCGCTGTGCTTAAATTTTGTACGATGTTCGTTTGCAGCTTAGGGGCCAGGGATGATGATTTTTTCATTCCCTCCTTTTTGCAACCTACAGCAATCAGACAAACGGCTACAGTCAAAAAAATTATTCTTTTCATAATGTATCTGGAATTTAAAATTGGTTTCTGAATTGGGAATTAGACGAACGCCAATGTCAGACAAAAATCATGGATCAATAAGGGGGCACTTCGCAATGTTAAAGGGGTAAACAGGTAAATTTTAGGACAAACAGAAATATTTAACACGAGTTTGCCTTTCCCGGGCTCTTTTTTATTTAAGAGCACCTTTAATATACTACCCTCTAATATTATAATCTGATTTTCGTAAGTTTAATCACGGCTGCGATCATAAAAATTTATCCCACAAAACATCATGTAATCCCTCAAATCTACTGCCTGTAATATTCCCAATAATCCGATTTTACCGATGGAAGGCCAATTTTCCTCCGAAAAATACTTATTTACCCCTTTTATTTGGCGACATATCCCCTCTTCGAATTATTGTTTTTGCTTGAGATTAGCACCAACCAATCCCATCAGCTCTCCAGACCAGTTAGCAGAATTAAAGATGGGTAACCAATTAATCAATTTCATAAGTAAAAAAAAATGAGGAAAAAATTACTAAGCGAATTCTCTCCGCCGAGAGAAAAAAAACGTTTGTTCTGCTTATTGTTAGCTGCATCAATGATTAGTGCCGGCATGGCAGCTCATGCGGAAGCCGGCGGCAAAAACTTATTAGTTTATCATGCCAGTAAACAAAGTGTTACTGTTACCGGTACATTAACAGACGAAACAGGAAGCCCTTTGCCAGGTGTAACCGTATCAATTAAAGGATCCAATGTGGGAACAGCAACTGACCTGAAAGGAAATTACTCGATTGTTGTTCCCGATGCAGGAACTATACTTGTATTTAGCATGATCGGATATGTCCCGCAAGAATTGCCGGTTCCTGCCGGCGGCGTGTTAAACGTCCGGCTGCTTCCTGACAACAAAGCCTTAAATGAGGTGGTCGTTGTAGGTTATGGCACTCAGAAAAAAGCAACCTTAACAGGATCTATATCACAGATAAAGGGATCCGAACTTGTAAAAAGCCCTCAGCCGAATCTATCTAACTCACTCGCTGGCCGTTTTTCGGGCGTTATTATTAATAACCCCAGCGGCGAACCGGGTTACGATGGCTCAAATATCACCGTACGGGGTTTAGCCACTACCGGCAGCAATAACGTACTTATTGTGGTTGATGGTGTGCCGGGTCAGATAGGCGGTTTAGAGAGGCTCGATGCTAATGACATCGAAAGCATATCGGTACTAAAGGATGCTTCGGCCGCTATTTATGGTAACCGTGCTGCAAACGGTGTTATCCTGGTGACCACCAAACATGGTAAAACCGGTAAGCCAACTATCAATTACAGTTTTAACCAGGGCTTTAGCTCGCCTACCCGTTTACCAAAAATGGCCGATGCGGCCACCTATGCCCAGATTGTTAATGAGATTAACTACTACGATAACACAGCTGGTGGTTTAAACCAGGTTTACTCGGCCGATCAGATACAGAAATTTAAAGACGGCTCTGATCCGCTTAACTATCCTAATACCGACTGGGAAAAACAGGTACTAAAAAGTGTTACCATGCAAAACCAACAAAATCTTTCGGTAACTGGTGGCAGTGAAGATGTAAAATACTTCCTCTCGGCAGGTACTATTTACCAGGATGGTTTATACAAAAACGGTGCAACCAAATACCATCAATACAATTTCCGCTCAAATATTGATGCTAACATTACTAAACGTTTAAAAGTGGGACTGTCATTGTCTGGCCGTGAGGAAGACAGACAGTTCCCTGAGACTGGTGCAGGCGATATCTTCAGATCCATCTATCGCGCTTACCCAACGGTTGCGGCTTTTTATCCTAATGGTTTACCAACCTACGGCATTGAAGGTAATAACCCGGCTGTACAGGTAACCGATTTAGGTGGTATAAATAACAACCCTACCCAAGTATTTAACGGTATACTGCGCGGCAGTTATGCTATTCCGGGTATTGAAGGGCTTTCGCTGGATGGTTTCTTCTCTGTAGATAAATCAGACGCATTTGATAAAAATTTCAGTAAACCTTATAACGTTTACCAGTATTCATCAAGCTCAAATGTTTACAGTCCTGTTCTTGTTGGTGGCTATAATAGCAATCCAATGCTGTTTGAATCACAAAATAATCAGTCGCTTATCACCTCAAATATTAAATTGAATTATGCCCGTAAGTTTGGTTTGCACGATGTAAGTGCTTTTGTGGGCTATGAGCAAAGTAAAAACCATCTTGAGTATTTTGATGCGACCCGCTATGATTATCTGGCATCAACGCTGCCTGAGCTGTCCCAGGGCGGTACCGCTCCTACTGATTATTTAAACTCGGGATACAGCTCAAACTATACACGCCGAAGCGTCATCAGCCGTTTGGCTTACTCATACGACGAAAAATATTTGTTTGAAGGCCAGCTACGGGCCGATGGCAGCTCTATCTTTCCTGCCGGCAAACAGTGGGGTTATTTCCCATCAGCATCTGCGGGTTGGAGAATATCAAAAGAAGACTGGTTTAAAAACAGCGTAAAATTTATAGATGATTTGAAACTGCGCGCATCATACGGCTCATTGGGTAATGATAATGTAAACGGTTTTCAATACTTTGACAACTATGTGCTGGTAGGCAATGGCTTTGTGGCTAGTACGCCAGGCAGCGGTTCAAACGTTATACAGCCAAATGTAACACTTTCAAAACTGGCCAACCCAAATATTACCTGGGAGGTTGCCCGTAAGCTGGATATCGGTATCAATGCCACCTTCCTGCATGATTTTAGCATTGAGGCGATCTACTTCCAGCAAAAACGTTCAGATATCCTGGCTACAAGGAACGCGTCATTGCCGGCTACATCGGGCATCGTGAACCCTTACGGGTCAGATCCGCTGGTACCATCTGAAAACATTGGCAAAGTAAACAGCACAGGCTTTGAAGGTACGTTAGGTTACAACCATACCGGCCCTGACTTTAGCTGGGGCCTGAACGGCAATATTACCTACGCAAAAAGTAAGATCATTTTTATTGACGAAGCCAGCGGAGCGTTACCTTACCAAAGCCAGACAGGGCACCCACTGAATACTTACCTGTTATATAATGCAATCGGTATTTTCAGAACGCAGGCACAATTAAATGCGACACCGCATGTGCCGGGCGCCCAGGTGGGTGATCTTATTTACCAGGATTATAACCACGACGGACAAATTACCGCTGATGATCAGGTTAGAAGCAAATACGGAAACATACCTGAAATAACTTACGGCTTTAGCTTTAACGCTGCTTACAAGCAATTTGACTTGTCTGTATTGTTTGCAGGTCAAACACATGTTAGCCAATATGTACTTCCTGAATCAGGTACCATCGGTAACTTTTACAGCAGCTGGGCCGATAATCGTTTCAGCCCGAGCAATCCAAACGGAACCTATCCGCGTGTTCCGGACCGTGCATCAAGCGCTGTCAGCGGCGGCCAATATCCAAATTCGTTCTGGCTCAACGATGCCTCTTTCTTGCGTTTAAAGAACATACAATTAGGTTATAACGTTAAAGCGGCGTTTCTATCAAAAATCAAAGTTTCGGGTTTGAGGATTTACGCCAGCGCATTCAACCTGTTTACCATAACCAAGGTTAAGGACTACGATCCGGAAGGAACAAACGGCAGCGGCCAGACCTATCCGAAGGGAGCATACGGCAGCGGCCAGTTCTATCCGCAACAGAGAATTATAAACTTAGGCGTTAATGTGAAATTTTAATCAGAAAAGATAAATGAAATTACAATTTAAAAGACCGTTATATGCCATCCTTTGCGGAGTACTGGGAATGACGGCGTGTAAGAAAGATTTTTTAACGGTACAGCCCACCGACAGGATATCGACATCGGCAATTGAGACAGATACCGCAGTGTTTGAAGCTTTCGTTACCAACAAATACATAGGCGTTAAGCTGCAAGATAAAGAGGGTGATGGTTCAAACCCGGGCTTTGGCCGTGGCTTTGAATACGCCATGTGGAGTTCACTAACAGATGAGTCTATTTATAACAACGATGACGCTACCTGGCTGATACAGCAGGGGCTGCTTGCTCCAGAAAACCTGGGCGACGCCGGGGTGCTTTGGGCCCGCAGCTATCGTGGAATAAGAGACTGTAACCAAGCGTTAAGCATATTACCCAAATTGAATTTCAGCGCTGCACACAAAACGCATATAGAGGGTGAGTTGAAGTTCATACGCGCTTTCCGTTACCAGGATCTGATCCGTAACTATGGAGGTGTGGTGTTAATGGGCGATAAGGTAACCACCCTGACGAGTAACCTTCAGGACCCATCCTTATTTAAACGCGCCACTATCCAGGAGAGCATCGCTTACGTACTTGCACAGTTAGACGATGCTGCTTCAAAACTACCTTTAAATAACGATGGTACCTGGCTGTTGGGCCGCGCTACCAAAGGCGCCGCGCTTGCACTAAAATCGCGCCTGGCATTATACGCTGCCAGTCCGCTTTATAGCGCCGGTACCTGGGCCGATGCGGTTACTGCCGCACAGGCGGTTATTAGCCTCAATAAATACGGTATTTATCAGGGCGGATATGATAACTTGTTTCTGACAAATGAAACGAATGAAGTCATATTTGAGCGCTTATACACAAAAAATGCCAACCATACGCACATGGAAATTGCCAACGGCCCCAATGGCTATGGCGGTTGGGCCGGAAATACACCGCTTCAAAACCTTGTGGATGATTACGAGATGGACAACGGTAAGCCAATAACCGATGCTACATCGGGGTATGACCCAAATAATCCATACGCCCACCGTGATCCACGGTTTGATTACACCGTCTTACATAATGGTTCTTCATACAGAGGGGATGTTGTTGAATCCTTCATTCCGGGCGGTAAGGATAGCAAGGATGGTCCAAGCAACTGGAATACCACCAAAACCGGTTATTACCTGCGTAAATACATGGATGATGCCTACCCGCTTATAAACCCATGGGGTAATGCAGGTTTCCACCCGTGGATATATTTCAGATATGCAGAAATATTGTTAAATTTTGCGGAAGCCTCGAATGAAGCCTACGGCCCTGATGTAATTCCATCCGGCTCAACTTTTTCCGCAAGGCAGGCAATCAATATGATCAGGGAACGGCCGGGAGTTAATATGCCCGACCTTCCGGTAGGTTTGTCGCAATCACAGATGCGGGATGCAGTCAGGTATGAGCGCCGCGTTGAGCTTGCGTTCGAGGAGCACCGTTTTTATGATGTTCGTCGCTGGAAGATCGCCGATGTGACGGAAAACAAACCCGCCGGTGGTGTGATCATAACCAAGAATGCTAACGGCACATTTAGCTACACACCAAAAATAGCATTGGATGGTCGCTTATTCTTACCAAAACATTATTGGCTGCCGATTCCCCGCACTGAAATTCAGGCATCAGGGAATCAGCTCCCGCAAAATCCAGGATATTAGGTTGAGTTGATCAATGTCGGGCCGGGGGGTAATCCCTGGCCTGACTTGATTTAGTTTAAAATCCTGAGTATTAAGTCCAAAATGTTACATCATAATGTTTCCCGATAGTTATCGGGGAGTAACGAAAAGCATAAAATTTGATTATGCTTTGCAGCTAATGGTTTTGACTTGAAACCGCTCAGGATAACTGTCAGTATTTACTCCAATAAACAAGTTCAAATTACAAACAGCCCACGAATTGAAAATGAGGAATCTTAAATATCTCTTTCTTTTAATTATTATACCCCTCTCCGCGTCAACATTATATGCCCAAAAAAACACCCACTCCTTTGCATTAGGCGATTCTGTATTTCTCTTAGATGGGAAACCTTTCCAGATGATAAGCGGAGAGATGCACTATCCACGTATACCCAGGGAGGCGTGGCGCGCGCGAATGAAAATGGCAAAGGCAATGGGCTTAAACACCATCGGGACCTACGTATTCTGGAACCTGCACGAGCCGGAAAAAGGCAAGTTTGATTTTTCCGCGAATAATGATGTAGCGGAATTTGTAAAAATAGCCAGAGAAGAAGGGCTTTGGGTTATTCTGCGGCCAAGCCCGTATGTATGCGCCGAATGGGAATTTGGCGGCTATCCGTATTGGCTCCAGAATGAAAAAGGGCTTGAGGTGCGCAGCAAGGAACCGAAATACCTTAAGGAATACGAGACTTACATTAAAGAGGTTGGGAAGCAGTTAGCGCCGTTGCAGATTAATCATGGCGGCAATATTTTAATGGTTCAGATCGAAAATGAGTATGGATCTTATGGAAGCGATAAGGACTATTTGGCAATTAATAAAAAAATGTTTAAAGAGGCCGGCTTTGATGGATTATTGTATACATGCGATCCGCCCGACGATTTGTCAAAGGGATATTTGCCGGGTTTATTGCCTGCGATCAATGGCATCGATGCCCCCCAGAAGGTAAAAAAAATGATAAGGGGAGTTCACAATGGTAAAGGACCTTTTTACATAGCAGAATGGTATCCTGCATGGTTTGACTGGTGGGGAACTTTCCACCACACAGTGCCAGCCGAAAAATACACGGGCAGGCTGGATTCGGTATTGTCCGCGGGTATCTCTGTTAATATGTATATGTTTCATGGCGGCACTACAAGGGGCTTTATGAACGGAGCTAATTTTAAAGATGGCACACCCTATGAGCCTGAAATCAGCAGCTATGACTACGATGCCCCTTTGGACGAGGCTGGCAATGCAACTGCAAAGTACATGGCGTTCAGAAAGATTATAGAAAAGTATTTACCGGCGGGACAAACGCTTCCCGCTGTCCCCGCTTCCAAACCGGCAATTAGCATTAAGTCGATCCGGTTAACAAACTTTACTGATCTGGACAACAACTTACCGGCCCCAAAAGTTAATACCCGCCCCCTGTCATTCGAGGATTTAAACCAGGCTTATGGTTATGTATTATATCGCACAGAAATTAAAGGCGGTACGGCAGGCCTTTTAAAAGTCGGCGGTTTGAGGGATTATGCTGTAGTAATGATTAATGGCAAAACCGTGGGTACGCTTGACCGGCGGTTGAATCAGGACAGTTTGCTGCTTGATCTGCCACCGGGTAAAGCAACACTGGACATTCTGGTTGAAAATATGGGCCGTATAAACTTTGGCAAATATTTGCTGCAGAACAAGAAGGGCATTACAGGTGAAGTGCTTTTCAATAAAAAAGGAATCAGCAACTGGAAAATGTTCAGGTTCCCTTTTGACGAAATCAATACAATTAAATACACCGGTTCAAACTTGGCTTCGCAAGATCACCCTTCTGTAAGGAGCGGCGTGTTTCAAGTCAGTACGCTTGGCGACACCTACCTGGATATGCGTAGCTGGGGAAAAGGCACAGTATGGATCAATGGCCACAATTTAGGCAGATACTGGAATATTGGCCCCCAGCAAACGCTCTACGTACCTGTTGAATGGCTAAAAAAAGGTCAAAATAAAATTGTAGTGTTTGAATTACTAAGGCCTGGCAAATATCTCTCCTCGCTGGATGAGCCTATTCTAAATGAGCTTAAAAAGTAGTCACCAAAAAATAATATGGGTATCTCGTATTGCACATATAAACAAAAAGATAATTAATTTTAACATAGCTATTTACCAAAAATAATTCAATTTAGGTTAAAATAAGGCACTATTCTGAACACTGCATTTATCTGCCTGTTTTAGCAGAAATAAATTTCTTAATAATTATACGTATATTGCGGCCATACACAAATAATATTATGGCAACAGGAACAGTAAAATTTTTTAATGAATCAAAAGGCTTCGGCTTTATTACACCAACTAGTGGCGGCAAAGAAGTCTTCGTTCACGTTACAGGGCTGATCGACCAGATTCGCGAAAACGATGAAGTGAGTTACGAAGTAGAAGAAGGAAAAAAAGGCCCAAGTGCCGTTAAAGTAAAAATAGCATAATCCGCATTGGCAAGATCAACAGAAACATTTAGTAAAAAGGAAAAGGAAAAAGCCCGTTTAAAGAAGTCCAAAGACAAAAAGGAAAAGGCCGAAGACCGCAAGGCAAATGCCGGCAAGGGCAAAAGCCTGGAAGATATGATGGCTTATACTGATGAGTATGGGAATATAACGTCAACTCCGCCCGACCCTTCAAGGAAGATAAAGATCAATTTAGAAGATATCCAGGTCAGTGTCGCCAGGCAGGAGGACATCCCGTATGACACGGTGCGAAACGGCACAGTGACCTTTTTTAATGAAGCAAAGGGCTACGGCTTTATCCGGGATATGCAAACACAGGAAAGTATTTTCGTGCATATCAACGCCTTAACTGAACCGATAAAGGAAAATAACATGGTCACCTTTGAAACAGAACAAAGTCCGAAAGGATTGTCTGCGATCAAGGTAAAAAAGAAATAAGTATGGTTGCCAAAACAACAGCGTCAGCAATTCAAAAAGAGAATTTCAAACTTAGGTTTGCCGAGATCATTGAAAATAATGCAGATCTCAAGGGTCAGTATTCGATCCAGTTTTTTGAAACGGCTCAAAAAAGCAATTATGTGTTTTACGGCCCAAATGGAAAAACCATAAATATTTTGACCATCCTGACCGCAGAAGAAGCAGAAAGATATAAAACCTTGAAATTCGACTGGCAGAATTAGATGCGTATTCCCCATCGGTTGGGGATCGGCCTCATTGGCGTCAGGCCAGTAGGGCTATTGGTCAATGGAGCTATTCTTCGAGCTCCTCCCGGGTCACAAAAAGCCTTTCAGCGTAAGTTGAGAGGCTTTTTTATTAACAAGGTTCGCAAAAACCACCCGCCATTTCAACATCTTGTGTCAGAAACAAGTGACACAAATAAAACAAGTGAAACATAAAAAATATTAATGTGCTGAAAATTAATTGTTTGCGCGGAATGGATGACACAAGTTGAAACAGCCTGACACAAAAAATTGCTTATAAGTTAA
Organism: Mucilaginibacter sp.; assembly: GCA_036758125.1. Classification (GTDB taxonomy): domain Bacteria; phylum Bacteroidota; class Bacteroidia; order Sphingobacteriales; family Sphingobacteriaceae; genus Mucilaginibacter. The sequence goes on along the minus strand of DAIOXE010000001.1, from coordinate 54,500 downwards.
TTTCATTGGTCATTGGGTCGTTGGTCATTGGTGGAATATTTGAAACCCAACTAATGAGGCAGACCCAATGACCCAATGACCCATTACTGTACTGACAAAACACTGTCACCACAAATTTGTCGCTTCGCAGGTATCTTGCACAAAACAAAATTTTTCATGAACAATTATAACAAGTCCGGCCATTATAATGGGCGGCCGCTGGAAATTGATCTCATCCGTTCAATGGCGACAGGGCCATTAACCGCCAAACAAAATAAAACACTGGATAAGCTGCTGGAAACCCCTGCCGACACAAAGGATGCATTCATTACGAAACCGGCTGCCGACTGGCTGCAGCTTGCTAACGGACAACAAGGGGATGACATGCTTTTTGGGGATTTTTGGTACGAAAGTGAACTGTGCATCCTGTTTGCTGATACCAACGTAGGCAAATCCATTTTGGCAGTTCAGATTGGCAACAGCCTTAGCCGCGGCGAACCCATTCCCGGTTTCTGCATGAAACCGCAGCCGGCAAACATACTGTATTTTGATTTCGAGCTCAGCACAAAACAATTCGAAAAAAGATACAGCAGCGATAAGCACGGCAATTACCATTTCAGCCCCAATTTTTACCGCGTTGTTTTTAACCCGGGCGCCGCGGGCGCGCATAAATTTGGCAGCTATGCCGGGTATATCAACAACGCCATCGAAAACATCCTCATTACCACGGGCGCCCGTATCATCATCATCGATAATATCACCTGTCTGCGCAGCAGTACCGATTCTGCCGCAAGCGCCATCAGCCTTATGCGCAACCTGCTGGCCATCAAAAACAAATACGCGCTGTCGGTATTGGTACTTGCGCATACGCCCAAGCGCAACCCCGCCAAGCCGGTTAGCCGCAACGACCTGCAGGGCAGCAAAATGCTCATCAACTTTGCCGACAGCGCCTTTGCCATTGGCGAAAGCCAGGCCATACCCGGCCAGCGATACCTTAAGCAAATAAAACAGCGCAGCGGCAGCCAGGTTTACGGAGCCGCCAATGTATGTTTGTGCGGCATTGTAAAACCATACAATTTTTTACAATTCGGGTTTGATGGCTGCGGCGCGGAATCCGATCACCTGATGCACTACACCGAGCAGCACCGCAAAGATACCGAAACACGCGTTATACAGCTGCGCAGCCGCGGCCTCACCCTGCGCGAAATAGCCGCCGAAACCCACATATCTTTCTCCACTGTCGACAGGCTGCTAAAACGATTGGCGCCAGAGGGTTCAAGTTAACAAATAAAACGCCGCAAGTCGTCTTTTTAAGCTGAAGCTGACGGGCTTTTTTGCTGGTGTAGACGAAGTCTACAGACATAGTTTATCCGTAGTTGCAAACTACGGACATCGGGTGTAATTGAGTGTTCGGGACTTTTGGCTCCGGAGGGGTGACCAAAAGTCTTTCAGAGGACTTTTTTTGTTGGATTACATGGCAGAAATAATTATCCACATTTTTAATTTTCTGGCAGCAATGTTTCCGCTGTTTCAGGCAGGATCGCCACAACGACCCTGCCCGAATCAGCCTTTTAATTAATCCCATTATCGGCAATGTATTTTTCGATAAAGCGGATACCCTTGTCAGAAATCAAGGTTACCATTGAGCGGAAAAGCAACTGTCCTTGACGTCCCCGGATATCCTTTTCAACCAGTCTGAACAACCCCTCATCGATGAACACCTGGTATGGTTCGTTATCATCCATCAAAAAGCCTTGTGTCCTCAAATACCTGAACAGTTTAGTTCTGCCCATACCTGCATTAATCAGTTTTGCTGCCTTCTTCATGTCATACCACTGTTCGATCTGTGGCAACTGATTACTTGAAATTAAGTTTATTTGTTGCATTTTTTAAGACCGCCTTGTTAATAGCGGCATGCCAGTATGTACAACTTGAATGCCTTCAAGCAGGTGGCAGAACAGCTGATAAGGTGCTTAGTATGCTCTCATGTCGCTAAGACGCTAAAAATAAAGCATAAAAAAACAGCTTATCTTTTTTAGATAAGCTGTTTTTTAAGCTGAAGCTAAGTTAGCCTGACAAATATTGGCAGTTATGACAACAAAACACCTACGATGTTATCAATCTCTTTTCTTATAGGATTATTTTTCTTTTTCGACGTCTCTACGTTTTTTCGGCTTTGAAGCAAATTTTCGAGGAAACCGCCTTTATGGTCCCTGAAAACATAATATAGTTTTTTTAGCATATCAGTTGCTTCGTAGTCCACATCGATTAGCCCGGCCTCAGAGAGCCTTTTAAAGAGATAAAGCAGCGTAACTTTATTACTGTGTAATTCATTCGGGGTTCTGTCGATCCATTTAATTGTCTGAAAATCGGTAGGTGTCCCGCCGGAAAACACCTTATGAAAAGCTTCGAGGGTCATATCCGCAATGAAGACAGTATTCAACTTAGCGTGAAGGAGTGTGGAATTTCTAAACGCCTCATTCTTCATCCAACGAAATACGCCCGGATGATTGGCTTCAGGAAGTGCAAGCGTTTTTGGTGCAGCTAATTGACTTATGCTTGACTTTTCTATTATCGTTCGGGCAATGTTGTCTGGTTTTGGGCAGAAGCGGTGGTATTTCTCATATAAGTAACGGATTAGTCCTTCAATCGGCCGAGGCAGCACCTCATACTTTTTAAACTGTTTATTTTTTTCAATGGAGGCTTTTAAAAAAGATAGCTTTGACAACCATAATACCAAAGCTAACTTGATCTTCTTTTTTGAGTCCGCTTTGTTAACAACTAATTCCATCATGTCCCTCGACTTATAGAATTCTTTAGAAAGCCTGTTCAATAAAAAATCTGCAAATTTGTACGTAAGTGTTTCCCACTCGCCTGTCTCGGGATCTTGCTGAACGTCAGTCTTCACTTCTGTATCTTCATCGTAGGTAGAGTACCCGTACTCAAAATCATCTTCCGATGGTTTAAAATAATTCCTTAAAAAATCCAATCCATTCTTAGTGATCAGATATTCAAACCAGGCAAGGGGATTCTCCGTTGAAGATTCATTGGGGTTAGGCACCATGTGCTGCGGCAGGACAAAATCTGTCTGGCGCGTTATCTCTATATTGTGCTTGAGTTCATGGAGATAACGATGGAGTTTTGTCACATAGTGCCGCATTTTAATTAGATAGTGCTGAACATCAGTTTGGCTAAACGACGCTGCCTTCAAGCTTTTGTCTTTGGCTAAATTTGCGAATGAAAAATTAAGATGGCGGATGCCTTCGGGCGCGTCGATGATGAGATCATTTAAGGCACTGACTTCTATAATGTGCTGGCTCAGGAAATTCAGCTTTTCGATTTTTAGGTATTTGTCTGCTATTGCAGCCTCCAACTCGCTAACTATTGCAGCATAATGCCTTTGTAAAGATGTTTCATATTTTTCAGGGCTGGTGAATAAATTGAATCGCAGTTCGCCGGCAGCTTTGTCTTTGCCTCCTCCCTCTACCTGCTGAAAAGTCACTGCGGCGGTTTCGGTGATTTCTGCGAATTCTCTGTATTCCTGGATCAATCTTGGTGTATGTTCGTAATATTGCAGCATTGGGTCATTGAGGTTTCGTGTGAAGTTAGGAAAAACCTTTTGAAACGATAAATGCAGCCTATTTCGTGATCTGCTCACTTAAAAATATCATTACCAAAAAGTGGCAAAAACTGCCGACTAAAACCCGGAACAACAACTATTTTTTACAAGTTACGAGTTCAAAGTATAAACCGGAAATTTATACAGCCTTTCAGGACACTATATAGCAAATGGGACAAAAAAATGAAATAAATTGTTTTTAATAAGTCTCAATGAATATTTTTGTATAAAACATAAAAAATATGAGTTATATTATTAAACCGGGCGACTATGGCACACACCTTAAAATTAATCACAATCTAAAAACGGAAGTCGAAGCGGTTAAGGATGAGAAACTTAAATTCTGTGATTTCGATGAATGGGTTAACCTATCAGAAGTCAAATTGTTTTCCGAAGCAGAACCCGGATTTCAAAATTAAAATATCCGACCCCACATTAGCGAGACAAGATTAAAGTAGAGAATAAATTCCCGCTGTCCGAAGTTTATAAACTTCGGATACAATATGTCTGTAGATTGTATCTATCCCGCTGTCCGAAGTTTATAAACTTCGGATACAATATGTCTGTAGATTGTATCT
>DAIOXE010000001.1:0-50224 GCA_036758125.1 Mucilaginibacter sp. | reverse complement strand
ACCGTTATCAAAACATTTATACCAAACATGAGCCAGCATAGCCGAAAGCCCCGCCGACAGGTAGTAAACCATGCTGATCATTGCACTATCGGCTCAACCACCCCACACTCACCGACAGGGAGGAGGAGTTTTGACAATTAAATGTTTAAACATTTAATTTTTCAGGCTAACTTTATCCATGATTGATTGTATTTAAACTGATTTATGGAAATTGGAATTGACAGCTTTGCAGCGACGGGAGATCTTTACAGCGCACTGGACGCGCAGGGCAACATTAAAGCGATGGAACAGCTATTGGCCAGGATAGAATTTGCCGACCAGGCCGGCCTTGACGTATTTGGCATCGGCGAGCATCACCGAAAGGAATTCCTGGATTCGGCTACCTCGGTGATCTTAGCTGCGGCCGCGGCCCGTACCAGCAGCATCAGGCTGGCCAGCGCGGTCACGGTTTTAAGCGCAGCCGATCCCGTAAGACTGTTCCAGCAATTCGCCACACTGGATATTATTTCAAAGGGCCGTGCTGAAATGGTGGTAGGGCGCGGATCGTCCATAGAAGCATTTCCGCTTTTTGGCTTTAACCTGCAGGATTATGACGCTTTGTTTTCCGAAAAGCTCGGCTTGTTGCTGCAAGTAAGGGATAATGAAACGGTTACCTGGTCGGGGCGTTTCCGTGCGCCTTTGAATAACCAGGCCATCTACCCGCGCCCGGTACAGCAGGCTTTACCGGTATGGCTCGGTGTTGGGGGCACCCCCGCATCATTTGTGCGCGCAGGCTCATTGGGCCTTCCGTTGATGATAGCCATCATCGGCGGCGATACCGAACGTTTCCGGCCGCTGGTTGATTTGTACCGGGACGCGGGCCGGGAAGCGGATTTTGCCCCGGAACAACTAAAAGTAGGTATTCATTCGCTCGGTTATGTTGCCGGCACAACCGAACAGGCGGCTGAGGAATATTATCCCGGCTATCGTGAAACGTTTACCAAGCTTGGCAGGGAACGCGGCTGGCCGCCCGTTACCCGGCCTGGTTTCGACGCCCAAAGGGGGCCCAAGGGCGCCTACCTGATCGGCTCGCCCGAAGTTGTGGCAGAAAAGATCATGCGGCATAGTGAGGCCCTGGGCGGGGTTTCAAGGTTCACTTTCCAAATGGACAACGCCGGCCTCAGCCATAAACAGCTAATGAATGCGATAGAATTGATCGGGCAAAAGATAAAGCCGCTATTGAAGTAAGCAAAGGCCCACCGCTGTCTGAAGTTTATAAACTTCGGATACAATATGTCTGTAGATTGTATCTACCATCATTACCGCAATAAATATCATAAATCCCTCCAGCAGGTACTCTTTAAAGGGTTTGGGATTGTGTTCCAGTTGGGGATGGTGATGTACTTCCATTTTGGTTTCGGGCAATAAGTTTTGAGTTTTTGGTTCTTTGACTGCAGGTACGGGATGTTTGGTTTCGGATATGTTTTGATTTTGATTTCCAGGTTCAGGGCTGCTTATTTCAGGCTTATCAGCATAATTTGCCTTAGCCCTTTCAGTTTCGACCTTATTCCCCGGCTTCGAACCGTTGGCTGCCCGTTTCCCCGTTATATTATTAACGCTTTTCTTATCGTTTTTACTCATAAAATTCCGAAGCTAAATATAAAATCTTTGCCTATGAAAAGTATTCATAAAAATATATTGACCGGAACGAATTGGCTTTTAATGCCGGTCGCAGCTGAAGTCGGAATTATTTAACCCAATTTTTAATTTATGCAATCGATTGCATTTTACCTCAGCGTTAAGTAGTTTTGTTTGCAACCTAATTATGTTCAACATAAAATGAAAACGAAAAAAATATTAATGCTGCTATTGCTGGCTTTTAGCAGCCTGGTGAGCGCCCAGCAAAAACCTTCCGATGCCGGCGTGTACCCGCCACCGGTTACTTTTACAGCGCAGCAGGACCATGACAACATGATGAAACAGCTTGGCATTAAAGCGTTGCGCCCTGGCCCCAGCGGCGATGAGAAAGCGCCCAACCACGCCAATTACGACGAAGCGCTTGCCAACCCCTATCCTGATCTGCCGGACGCGCTTACCCTTAAGAATGGTAAAAAGGTAACAACGCCCGAAATGTGGTGGAAGCTGCGCAGGCCAGAGATCGCCGAAGACTTTGAACGTGAAGTGTATGGCCGGGTTCCGCAAAATGTTCCTAAAGTGACATGGCGGGTAAAGGTGACCGACAAGGAACTTATGGGCTTTACTCCCATTATCGCCAAACAGCTTATCGGTCATGTCGATAATTCGTCTTATCCGCTGATAGATGTGAACATACAGATGACTTTGGTTTTACCCGCCAATGCCAAAAAGCCTGTTCCCTTGCTGATGATGTTCGCGCCGGACGCATTGCCGGCGCCTGCCCAGCCGTCAAAAGACGAGCTTGAAAAAATAAACGATGCGGTGAAGGAAATGCTGGTCAAAGCGCATCCAGAGCTAAAAGAAGTGTTTGACCGCTATCCGGCTTACAACCCTATCGCCGCACAAAACTACGGTTTCAATCCGTTTGCTCCCCGCGGGCCAGGCGATCCGCCGACAGCACAGCAATTGATTGCCGACGGATGGGGTTATATCCTGATCGATCCCAATAGTATCCAGGCCGACAATGGAGCCGGGCTTACGCGAGGCATCATCGGGTTGGTGAACAAAGGGCAGCCACGCAAGCCGGACGACTGGGGCGCGTTGCGTGCCTGGGCCTGGGGAGCAGCAAGGGCATTGGATTACCTGGAAGCAAATGAACCGAAAGTGGACGCCAAAAATGTCGGCATCGAAGGCGTATCCAGGTACGGCAAAGCGGCTTTGGTCACTTTGGCGTTCGAGCCCCGTTTTGCAATGGGGCTGATCGGTTCGTCGGGCGAAGGCGGCGCAAAACTGCACCGGCGTAACTGGGGCGAGGCCCTGGAAAGCCTTACCGGCGGCGAATATTACTGGATGGCGGGTAATTTTATAAAATACGGCGCTTCGGAAGCTGTCTTTGGTTCAAAAACGGCCAACGATCTGCCTGTTGATGCTCATGAATTGATTGCCTTATGCGCGCCCCGTTTAACTTTTATCAGCTATGGCGTGCCCGAAAAAGGGGACGCGAAATGGCTCGATCACCAGGGCAGCTATATGGCTGCTATTGTGGCAGGGCCGGTATTCAGGCTGCTTGGCGCTAAAGATCTGGGCGTATCGGACGATTACCATACTGAAAAAATGCCGCCCGCTAATACCGGGCTTCTTGCCGGTCAGTTAGCCTGGCGGCAGCATGACGGCGGGCATACCGATGCGCCAAATGTTAAGTACTTTATTAAGTGGGCGGATCAGTTTTCCGGGCATCAAAAGGCTCCGTAATTTTATTAGCTTAATAATTTAACTTGAGTTGGACATAAAAATAAGCAGCTGTTCCGATATGCCCCGATGGGCAAAGTTTCTCTTACGTCGAACTCCCTTTAATTTATCCTTTTCCAGGTCAGGGTACGAGCAATAAATTTAAAGATTTGTCAACTTTTTAAAAGTTGACAAATTAGTCTCCCTATAGTTTTAGGTTTTTAACCTAAAAGCCCATGAAGATAAGTCGCACTATCTTTATAATTCTCTAAGTTCATTTCTACAAAGAAATTCTTGATGCCTCCTGTTTTAGCGGCGGCAAAAAACTCCTTCCAGTCAATGACACCCTGGCCAATTGGAACTTCTTTTTTATCAGCAGTCCAATCAGACAGGTGAGCGGAAATAAATCTGCCGGGGTATTTGTTAAAATAAGTCGGCCCTTTATAGCCTAGTTTGATCACCTCGGTCTGAAATTGCATTTTAACCAAATTACCGTCTAACGCACCCATTATTGCATCGTATATAAGTTCGCCATCAAGCATTTTAAATTCTGTTTCATGGTTGTGGAGGCCGGTTTGCATACCTGCGCCTTTGATCTTTTCGGCTATCTTGTTGAATTTGTCAGCCGCCTCCTTGTATTCTGATATTTTAGTTCCGGGCACATCCAAGCCGGGGCATATTATTTGTGTTAAGCCCAACTCATGGGCAAATTCGAGGCTTTTATCCAGGTTGTTCCTAAGGTCGCCGATGCCGAAATGGCAACTGTAGCAATGAAGGCCCGCGTCTCCGATCATACGGCGGATCTCCGCGGCTTTCAGACCCACCAGGGGGCCAAAACCAGCATTTGCATACCCAGCAGGATAACACATTTCCGTCGTTTGGTACCCCATGCCGGCCATCATCTTCATTGTACCGGAAAAATCTTTCGAAAGTATATCTCTGATAGGAAACGTCTGGAATCCAACCGGATGCTTGTATTTCGCTGCTGTATTTGCCTTTGACCCCAGGGGCAGCTGTGAAAATGCAAGTACAGCGCCTAAGCCCATCGCACCCTGGCCAATAAATTCTCTCCTGTTTAATTTTTTCATGATCTTGTATTTTATTTTAGGAAATAGATTAATTTAGTTACGGAAAACCGCCGTCTTCACCCTCTTTCCGGCTTGCCGGAGAAAGGGTCGAAAAGCGTAGCGCATTCGGGGTGAGTAAACTATGCGCCGGCCCATTTGCGCTAATATCGCTCCGATAGTTTACCCGCCCGGTCGTTGCTTCGCTCGACCACCTTCCCTTTTGCAAGCAAAATGGAGGGTGAAAAAATATTTTCCCTTCAGAGAAAATCGCCGTCTTCACCCTCTTTCCGGCTTGCCGGAGAGAGGGTCGAACAGCGTAGCGCATTCGGGGTGAGTAAACTGTGCGCCAGGTATTTACGTTAATGCCGCTTCCGTAATTTACTCACCCGGTCTTTGCTTCGCTCGACCACCCTCTCTTTTGCAGGCAAAAAAGAGGGTAAAAAACATTGTCCCTTCAGACAAAATCGCCGTTTTCACCCTCTTTCCGGCTTGCCGGAGAGAGGGTCGAACAGCGTAGCGCATTCGGGGTGAGTAAACTGTGCGCCAGGCATTGGGACGTTAATGCCGCTTCCATAATTTACTCACCCGGACATTGCTTCGCTCGTACACCCTCTCTTTTGCAGGCAAAAAGAGGGTAAAAAACATTGTCCCTTTAGACAAAATCACCGTCTTCACCCTCTTTCCGGCTTGCCGGAGAGAGGGTCGAACAGCATAGCGCATTCGGGGTGAGTAAACTGTGCACCAGGTATTTACATTAATGCCGCTTCCGTAATTTACTCACCCGGTCTTTGCTTCGCTCGACCACCCTCTCTTTTGCAGGCAAAAAAGAGGGTAAAAAACATTGTCCCTTCAGACAAAATCGCCGTTTTCACCCTCTTTCCGGCTTGCCGGAGAGAGGGTCGAACAGCGTAGCGCATTCGGGGTGAGTAAACTGTGCGCCAGGCATTGGGACGTTAATGCCGCTTCCATAATTTACTCACCCGGACATTGCTTCGCTCGTACACCCTCTCTTTTGCAGGCAAAAAGAGGGTAAAAAAAATGGTTTCCCCCTCCCCTTACATAGCAGCCGGGTCCCATCCTGCCCTGTATTCACGTGCCAGGTATTTATTTGCTTCGGGGACATTGGTTATTTTCCTGCTTGCTGCATCATATTTTAGTAAGCGGCCTGCCCTTAATGAAGCGGCATATAAGTTGACCGCTTCTGTGAGAAATTCCGCATCCCTGAAGCTGCCGGGGTACTGCTTTCCGCTCTTGCAGGAATCAGCAAATAAAGTTAAGGCCGCAACCATCCTATCAGGTTCTCTGGTTTGCGCAGTCTGTGAGGCTGCTTTTTTCTGGGAAAGCAGGCGGGGATTCTCTACATTAAATCCAGCAAGTATCTTGTCTTTATCACCAACAAACATCATCCCCTCGGCGGGCAATTCTTCATTGCTTTCGAGCAATTCAACCGGCAGCTGCGGCCTCATGCCGCCATCGTACCAGCATAGGTCAACCGCCGGCCTGGCGCCGTTGGCCGGGTATTTAAACCGTACCGAACTGGCCATAGGGAACGAGAAATCATTACGCACATAGTTGGGAACTGTGCCATTAAAATCTATAAAATGGCTTAAGTTGGGTTCAATAACGATTGGGCCTTGCAATTGAAGGGCATCAAAAACTGTCCACAAGCTGTAATGTCCCATATCGGCCATTGAGCCTCCGCCGAAATCGTACCAGCCCCTGAAAACCATGTTGGTATAATCAGGCGAATAAGGCCGGTCCGCCTCCGGGCCAAGCCAGAGGTCCCAGTCCAGGCCATCCGGAATGGCGGGAGTTTCACTTGGCAGGGTAGCATATTGAGGCCATACCGGGCGGTTAGTCCAGTTATGGACCTCTTTAAGCGTACCGATCGCGCCCGAATTGATCATGGCCATCACCGGTTCCATTGAGCCGTTAGAGTCCCAGGGAACCAAGTGCGTTATTTTTTTACTGTTCCGTGCCATTTCTATCACAGCTTTCCCTTCCAGCAGCCGGTTGGAAATAGGCTTATGCATAAGTACATGCTTATTTTTCTTCAGCGCCGCCATTGCAAAGGCGCCGTGCAGATGGTCAGGTGTCATTATCTTAACGGCGTCAAGATCCTTTTGCCTGTCAAGCAATTCCCGAAAATCGGCATAAGCCGTACAACTCTTATATCTGTCTGCGGCCCTCATATTTGCATAGTAAGCGTCCACAATGTACTTTCCATTTTCCCTTCCGCCGGGGATAGCGTTATCGTCGCCGGGGTTCGGCTTCCAATCGGACTTACCGATGGCTGTACGTATTTCATCCCTAAGTCCATTCCTCGACCAATCCCGGTAGCCAATTGCATACTTGTTTGGATCGCACACGGCAATTACCTGGATTCCCGGGACGGCCAGCATGGGCAGTAATTCCCGGAGCCCCTGTGTTCCGCAACCAATATAAGCGAGGGTAAGTTTATCGCTTGGCGCGACAAAGTCTGTTCCGCCAAGCACATGCCTGGGAACAATGCTGAAGGCCAGGGCGCCCGTTGCCGCAACTTTAACGAATTTCCGGCGATTGATCTGTGAAGCGCTGCCGGGACCGACTACCGGTTTTACATCTTTAGCGCCCGATGCGATACCGCCATCTTGAGGAATGTCATTTTTCATATTTGTTGAATTTATAATTGGGAAAGCAAATTAGTAATATTAAAATTCAATGCAAAAAATAATTAACGGCAGTTCGCTATAAACCTGTCTCGCCTCACCCCAACCCTCTCCAAAGGAGAGGGAGTTAAAACCAAAATTAACCGTCTTGCCCTTCAAAGTCCTCTCCTTTGGAGAGGATTTAGGTGAGGCGACGAATGTTTTAGTTCATGGTAAAAAAATAGTGACACTGGTTTAGGCTTATTAAAGAATATCTATATTAGCCCCGACAGTAACGTTGAAAAATAAACGGTAGAGACGCAATGCATTGCGTCTCTACACATTTGCTAAATCTGTTCATTAGGATCACCGGCACGGACTTTAAACAATGAACTTTCCTCGTAACCTTTCAGCTATGAACTATGAACCATTAACTATGAACTTTTCAGAAATATGAACAAAAACCCCTCCCGTCGTAATTTTATAAAAAATGTTTCAGTAGGCACCATTGCTACCCTATCTTTACCTCAAATTGTTTCGGCAGCTTTTGATGCAGCAAAAACTAAAAGGATCAGTCTTGAGAAAGATGATATCATCCTTTTCCAGGGCGATTCCATTACCGACTGGGGACGAAAACATTCTTTAACCACACCAAATAACACCCAAGCATTAGGTTCGGGCTATGTATTATTAACCGCCGGGCAACTTTTGCTGAAATATGCCGGTAAAAACCTCCAGATTTATAACAAAGGCATAAGCGGCAATAAAGTTTTCCAATTAGCTGATCGCTGGGATACCGATACCGTGGCCTTAAAACCAAATATTTTAAGTATCCATGTAGGTGTAAATGATTTCTGGCACACGCTTACCAATGGCTATACCGGAACTATTGAAACCTATATAGCCGACTATCATAAGCTGCTCGACCGTACCAAACAGGCTTTACCAAATGTAAAATTAATAATCTGTGAGCCCTTCGCGCTTAAAGGCGTAAAAGCAGCCGATGATAAATGGTACCCTACTTTTGATTTGTTCAGAAAAGCCGCAAAAGATATTGCCGCTGAATACAATGCGGCCTTTATACCCCTGCAATCAGTTTTTGATAAAGCCACTGAATCAGCCCCTGCCCCTTATTGGAGCCTTGATGGGGTTCATCCGAGTATAGCCGGCGAGGCTTTAATGGCGCAGGCATGGGTGGAAGTGGTTAGTGGTTAGATTGGAGATTAGTTGAATTATAGAAATCGGAACACGGCTTGCAAAATGCCAATTGGTTCTCGCTTTCCTGGACTGTTCAGACTTTCGATTCTAAAAAAACTAACCTCTAATCTCCAATCTCTAACCTCTAAACGCTATCTTTGCGCCGAAATGATCGCTATAAATAATCTTACGTTCGAGATCGGTGCAAGGGCCCTGTATGATGAAGCTAACTGGCATATAAAACCTGGTGAAAAAATTGGCCTTATTGGCGCAAATGGTACCGGGAAAACTACGCTGTTAAAAATTATTGTTGGTGATTATACACCTACTTCGGGCACGATATCTATGGCTAAGGATATTGCTATCGGATACCTTAACCAGGACCTGCTCTCCTACTCTTCCGACAAAAATATACTTCACGTGGCTATGGAGGCCTTTGAGCGCCAGAACCAATTGCATGATGAAATAGAAAACCTGCTGCAAAAACTGGAAACTGATTATAGCGAAGACCTGCTGCACAAGCTTAGCGACAAACAACATGAGTTTGAACTGCTCGACGGCTATAGCATTGAATACAAAGCCCATGAAATTTTAGCGGGCTTAGGTTTTAGCGAACCCGACACCCACCGTAAACTAAGTGAGTTTTCGGGGGGATGGCGGATGAGGGTTATGCTGGCTAAAATTTTGCTGCAGGCGCCTGATATTCTGTTACTGGACGAGCCTACCAATCACCTTGACTTACCCTCCATACAATGGCTGGAAGATTATTTAAAAGCTTTTGACGGCGCCGTGGTGATCGTATCACACGACAGATGGTTTTTGGATAGGGTAATTAACCGTACGGTTGAGGTACGCAAAGGAAAACTTACCGTTTACGCAGGTAATTATTCCTTTTACCTGGAAGAAAAGGGATTGCGTGAGGAGATTCAGCGCGGCGAGTTTAAAAATCAGCAATCAAAAATAAAACAGGAAGAGCGTTTGATAGAGCGTTTCAGGGCTAAGGCCTCAAAAGCAAAAATGGCGCAATCGCGCATAAAGGCTTTAGACCGGCTGGAACGGGTAGATGACGTGGATGATGATAACCCGACTGTAAATTTCAGCTTCCGTTTTTCAAAGCAATCGGGGAGGCATGTGGTAACGCTGGAGGATGTCACAAAAAAATATCCTGGCATAGACATTTTAACACATGCCGAAGCGGTTATTGAAAAAGGCGATAAGATTGCATTGATCGGCGCTAACGGCAAAGGTAAATCCACCTTATTGCGCATTATTGCGGGAGCCGATAAAGATTTTACCGGGAAAGCCGAAACCGGCCACAATGTTACACAAACGTTTTTCGCGCAGCACCAGTTGGAGGCCTTGCACCTTGAACATACCGCTTTGCAGGAGTTGCAGTCGTTCGCACCAAGGCATACCGAAACCGAGCTGCGCAACATATTGGGTTCGTTTTTATTTACCGGGGATGATGTATTTAAAAAGATAAAAGTACTTTCAGGAGGTGAAAAATCGCGTATAGCGTTAGCCAAAGCACTTACTGCCGATGCCAACTTCCTGGTACTGGACGAGCCTACAAACCACCTTGATATACAATCGGTAAATATACTTGTTCAGGCTTTAAAACAATATGAGGGTACATTTATCGTAGTATCTCACGACCGCTACTTCCTTGATAATGTGGCAAACAAAATATGGTTTATTGAAGATCACCAGATAAAACAATATCCCGGCACTTATGCCGAGTTTGATGAATGGAATGCCAAACGTAAACTTCAGCAAAAGACCGGCGCGGTTTCTGCATTACAGCCTAAAAAAGAGGTGAAAAAAGAAGCCGCCCCTGTTAAACAGCATTCGGAAAATAAATTCCAGCAGCTAAAAAAGCTGAACCAGGACCTTGCTAAGATGGAAGAGCAAATGTCAGAGCTTGAAAAGACGATCAAACACCTGGAATCCCAGCTTAGTGATGAAAAATTATATAATGACGCAGCTAAATTGAAAGAGATCAATAATAATTACGAGCTAAAGAAGTTAGAATTAGGCCATGTGCAGTTAAAATGGGACGCTTTGGCTGAACAGATCATGGAGCTCGAATCGTGATGTGATTTCGGAATTCGGATGTTCGATTTCGGATTTATGATGAACAGCCACATTGCCTATTTTTACCCTCTTTACCGCTTGCGGTAGAGAGGGTGGTCGAGCGAAGCTAAGACCGGGTGAGTAAACTATGTGAGCGACATGTGCGTCAAATGCCTGGCGCACAGTTTACTCACCCCGAATGTGCTACGCTGTTCGACCCTTTCTACCGCAAGCGGTAAAGAGGGTGAAGATCTCAATCCCTTGTCGAGCGAAGCTAAGACCGGGAGAGTAAACTATGTGAACGACATGTGCGTCAGGTGCACGAGTCTTGTGAATAAATACAATTATGAAGAAGCTTTACATAATTTTTTTTCTGTTATTTATCACTGCAAAATCCTTCGCCCAATCCCCCTATGATAATGTCGTTTTCCGCCCCGAAATAAAAAGCGTTGAGTTTTATAATACGGCAAAACAGGCGTCTTTCCCTATTATTACGCTCGGCTCGGAGCAAAAGGTATTACTGGCATTTGACAATCTGCAAGGCGGCACTAAAGATTACTCCTATACCATTGAACATTGCGATGCCAACTGGAATTCATCCAACCTTTCGACAACTGACTACCTGAAAAACTATAGCGACGACAAGATAATTGATTACCGCTATTCCACGACGACATTCCAAAAATACACCCATTACCAGCTTAGGCTGCCCAATGAAAATATTGCGCCAATAATTCCGGGCAATTATATTTTAAAGGTTTATGAGGATGGCGACCAGTCGAAAATGGTTTTAACGCGAAGGTTATATGTCCTTAGCCCGAAGATCGGCATCAGCGCTGAAATAGTCCCTTCAAATGACAATTCACTAAGACAAACCAACCAGAAGCTCAATTTCACGCTGGATTATGGAACCCTTCCTGTGCAAAACCCAGGCACTGATCTTCGCACCTTTATTATGCAAAATGCCCGCAGTGAAACGGCGGTATTAAATACCCAACCCACCTATATAAGAGGCACACAGCTCATTTTTAGCGATGTTACCCAAAATGATTTTCCCGGCGGGAATGAATTCAGGCATTTTGATACCCGGAGCTTCAAATTAAATTCCATAAATATTTCACACATCTACCGTGATACTGCCAATACTGTGATCCTGCTCACTGATCCCGATTTAAGTCAGCCCAATTATACCTCGCAATATGACCTTAATGGCAGCTTTTATGTGCTTAACCAGGACGGGGTTGATCCGCGTACCGATGCTGATTATGCCCACGTGTATTTTAGTTTAACTACTAAAAAATCGCCCGACGAGGGCACCCCCTATTTGGTTGGCCGGTTTAATGACTATAAACTGGATGATAACAGCAAAATGCATTATGACGCAGCCCATAACAGATTTGCAGCCAGCATGTTTTTAAAACAAGGTGTGTATGATTATTCATATGTGTGGGTGGATAAAGCCGGTAAAGCAAATGATACCGCTTTAGAGGGCAGCCATTTTGAAACAGAAAACGATTACCAGATTTTGGTTTACTACCGCCCCCCCAGCGCCCGTTGGGAAGAACTGATCGGTTATAAGGTATTGAATACCGCGAACAAGAACTAAGATTTTTAGGATTAAGGGATTTTAAGATTTTCGAGTTTTGTCGGAATCCTAAAATCTTCTAGTTCTATAAATCTTAGTTAAAACTTTTCGCCCCTTTTTGGAAGAACTGATAGGTTATAAGGTATTGAATACGGCGAACAAGAACTAAGATTTTTAGGATTAAGGGATTTTAAGATTTTTGAGTTTTGTCGGGATCCTAAAATCCTCTAATCTTATAAATCTTAGTCAAAATTTTACTGGAATCCTCAAATCTTTTAATCCTATAAATCTTAGTTAAAACTTTTCGCCCCCCTTTTTTATTATACTCATAAAACACATATTAATCTTTGAAATACATATACCATTGGAACGATTTGGACGTATAGCGCTTAAAACTATTCTATGGATACTGGCAAGTGTCGTTTTCCTCATATTGCTTATTGTTATTTTAATCCAGGTACCTGCTGTTCAAAATTTTGTTAAGGATAAAGCAGTAACTTTTATACAGGGAAAGATCCACACGAAGGTAAAGATAGGGCATATCTCTTTGGGCCTGCCAAAGCTGATCGTACTTGAAGATGTTTATTTTGAAGACCAAAAAAGAGACACCCTTATCGCAGGTAAAAACCTGAAAGTCGATATCAGTTTATTGGCATTATTTAATCATAAAGTTGAGATAAATGAAATTGACCTGCAAGGCATTACCGCCAATGTTAACCGCGGCGCCGACAGCGTTTTTAATTTTGATTATATCATCAAAGCCTTTGCCAGTGAGCAAAAAAAGCCCTTAAAACCTATGGATACTACGTCAACCATGAAGTTTTCTATCGGTAAAGTTGGTTTGGACAAGATCAATATTTCTTATAAAGATGTGATAACCGGCTATGACATAAAATTTTTATTAGGGCATTTTGATACCCGTATCAAAGATTTTGATATGAGTAAGATGAAATTTAGCATCCCGAAGATCACTTTGTCGGGGGTTGATGCCCGGATTGTTCAAACACCTACTAAACAATCAATAGCGAAAGCCAAAATAGATACCACCACTACTCCTATCAATTTGACCCTCAACCTGGGCACTATCGACATTTCAAAAATAAAAGTTGATTACCAGAGCAATCAAATGTCATCCAAAATAAACCTGGGCAAGCTTTTGATAGATGTGGATAAGATCGATCTAAAAAACCAAAAGGTAGGGATCAAAACTATTGAGTTAGATGATACCAGGGCGGGCATTGTGTTTGCCAAGCCTGAATCGGTTAAAAAAGCTATAGTTAAAGCCGTTAAAAAATTGGATACGCTGGTGGCGTCGCCTACAAGCTCAAAAGGCTGGACCGCCAGTTTAGGTAGGATGACTTTCAGCAATGACAATATTAAGTATGATAATAACGCGCAAGGCCCGGCAGCCAAAGGCCTTGATTTTGCCCACATGGATATCCGCGGCCTGAATGCCGGCTTTGACAATCTCGCATACAACCCGGAGACTATTTCGGGGAAGGTCAATTCATTTTCCTTTAATGAAAAAAGCGGGTTGATCGTTAAAAAATTTCATACCTCATTTTTTTACGGCCCTAAAAGCGCTTATTTAAAAGACCTTTACCTCGAAACGCCGCTAACAATTATACAAAAACAATTGCAGGTTAGCTACCCGTCTATTGCGTCATTAAGTAATAATTTGGGTAATTTATCCATTAATGCCAACCTCGACGGCAGCCGCCTGGGCTTGAAAGATGTTTTGTTGCTTGTGCCGTCATTGGCAAACACTGATCCGTTTAAACATGCGCCAAATGCCGTCTTCAGGATAGATGGCAAGATAATAGGCAAACTAAATGATCTGCGTATCCCAAGCCTGGAGATAAGGGGTTTAAGCAATACCCATATAAAAGCATCGGCCGTAATAAGGGGCCTGCCTGACGTAAATAAGTCATACTTCGATCTTACTATTGCCGATTTTAATACCGGCAGCGCCGATATAGCCAAGCTGGTTTCGCCGGGTACGATACCGTCATCGGTTAATATTCCTGCCAATTTAAACCTCAAAGGCAGCTTTAAAGGGAGTATGTATAATTTTAATACCAGGATGGGCCTTCGCTCAACTTATGGCGCCGCTGATATAACCGCCATAATGAAAAATGGCAATAAAAAAGGCCAGGCAACCTATTCGGCCAATATAAAAGCAAATGACCTAAATGTGGGGGCCTTAATAAAACAGCCGCAAAATGTTGGCTCCGTTACCTTAACTGCTACGATAAAAGGCGCGGGGCTCAATCCCAAAACGGCTAACCTGCAGTTGAGCGGTGACATAGTAAAAGCAAACGTAAAGGGTTATCTCTATCAAAATTTAGCGCTTTCGGCAACGGCAAATAATGGCAGATATACCGCCAAGGCCAGCATGAAAGACCCTAATATTCATTTCAGCCTGGATGGCGGGGCGGATATGAATAAAAAATATCCGTCGGTAAACGCCACTTTGATGATTGACAGTATTAACCTGCAAAAGCTAAACTTTTCAAAGAATCCTCTTCTTGTTCACGGTAAAATGGTGGCTAATGTGCCGACTGCCAACCTTGATTATTTGAATGCCAATATTTTATTGACCAACCTGATCATTTCCCAAAAGACGCAGGTGAGCAGGCTGGATACGGTGAGCCTGGTATCAACTGCTAATGCCGACAGCAGTACCATAAAGCTAAAAGCTCCGATGCTTTACGCACACATGGCCGGCAAATATCAACTTACTAAGGTCGGCGCTGCTTTGCAGGACGTTACCGATAAATACTTTAACACTGCGATAGCAAAAGCATCGGCTAAAACCAAACCAAGGTATTCACCACAACAATTTAGTTTTGATATCCATTTGGTTAAAACTCCGGTGGCAGCCCAAATGGTTCCATCTTTGAAAAAACTTGACCCCGTATTAGTAACCGGCCATTTTAACAGCCAAACCGGCGATCTGGTAGTTAATGGTTCCATGCCGGGGGTTGTTTATGGCACAACCACCATTAACAACTTAAAGCTTGCCGTTAATACAGGCAATAACGCGCTTAACTACAGTTTAACAGTTGATGAGTTAAAAGCCTCATCATCGCTTGATCTTTTAAACACAAGCATTACCGGCAACGCGCTAAATGATAAACTTAACATAAGTTTACAGGTACGCGATGCGGCTAAAAAAGAACGTTACCGTTTAGCGGGTGTATTCAGCATTTTACCAAAGGAGTACCAGTTTAGCTTCCTGCAAAACGGTCTGGTACTGGATTATACGCCATGGGCGGTTAATGCCGACAATGCCCTTGAATTTGGCAGCAGGGGCATAACCGCAAAAGATTTTTCCATAACCAATGGCGGCCAGGTGTTGAGTGTCAATAGCGACTCGCAGGAAATGAACTCCCCTGTTACTGTTGATTTCAGGAATTTTAAAATAGAAACGCTTACCAGGATAGCGCAGCAGGATTCCTTGCAGGCAGGCGGCGTGATCAATGGGAACGCACATATCAGTGATTTCCAAAAAGCCATGAAGTTTACCTCGGCGCTGAACATCAGTGATTTTAACTTTAAAGGCGATACTGTAGGCAATGTAGCGCTTAAAGTAAATAACCAAACCGAAAATGCTTACGATACCAACATTAGCATCACCGGCAAAGGCAACCAGGTTAACTTAACCGGTTTATACTATACCACCCCGGCAGGTAAATTAGAAATGAATTTGAACATGATAACCCTGAACATGAAGAGCATTGAGGGCTTTAGTTTCGGAAGTTTAAGGAACGGAAGCGGAAATCTGAGCGGGCAATTAAAAATATCTGGATCAACCGCTGCGCCTGTGGTAAGGGGCGATGTTAATTTTAACAAGGTTGGGTTTAACGTGGCTATGCTCAATTCCTACTTCACTATGCCAAATGAAAGCATCACATTTAATAACGACGGCATCCTATTCAACGATTTTACCCTTGTTGATTCTTTGGGCAATAAAGCCGTGGTAACAGGCACAGTTTATACCAAAACGTTTACCGATTTTGGCTTTGGTATTGATATCACATCAACCGATTTCAGAGCGGTCAACTCGACCCGTGAAAATAATAAGTTATATTATGGCAAACTTTATGTCGATAGCAGGATAAAAATTCGCGGCACCAGTGCCAGCCCTGTTATTGATGCAGCTATTACGGTTAATGATAAAACGGATCTTACGATCGTACTGCCTCAAAATGATCCGGGCATTATAGACCGCAAAGGAGTTGTGGAGGTTATTAATCCGCATGAAACGAAGCGCGATTCTTTATTCCTGGCTAAACAACTGGATTCGCTCCGCAAATCAAAAGTTAGCGGGCTTGATGTTTCAATGACCCTAAACATCAGGAAGGAAGCTAAATTTTCAGTTGTTGTAGATGAAAGAAATGGCGATGCGGTACAATTAAGAGGCACAGCCCAGCTAAATGGAGGCATTGACCCAAGCGGGAAAATTAGCCTGACAGGTACTTACACTATCGACCAGGGCTCCTATAACTTGTCGTACGCCACAGTAAGCCGAAAATTTGTATTCAAAAAAGGAAGCACAATAACCTGGAATGGCGATCCGACCTTCGCAGATGTTGACTTTACAGCTGTTTATGTGGCTAATGTGCCGCCTATTGACCTGGTAAGCGACCAATTGAGCAGCACACAAAATGCTGTTCAGTATAAAGAAAAACTGCCATTTAATGTCGATCTGAGCGTGAAAAATCAGCTGTTAAAGCCGGATATCACCTTTGACATAGTTTTACCGGACAGCAGCTATACAGTTGGGCCGGATGTAATATCCACCGTAAATGCCAGGCTCGACCAGGTAAGGCAGGATCCCAACGAAATGAATAAACAAGTGCTTGGGGTGTTGGTACTAGGGCATTTTATTGGAGATAATCCTTTGCAAAGCCAGGGAGGCGGCACCGGCCTGGAGGGCGCGATACGTAACAGTGTTAGCAGTTTATTATCCGATCAGCTGAATAAACTTGCCGGCAACGTTATTGGCGGTGTTCAGTTGAGTTTTAATCTAACTTCCGGGGCAGATTATGCCACCGGCGTTCAGCAAAACCGGACAGACCTGAACGTGGGCTTATCAAAACAGTTCCTGAATGACCGGGTGACTGTCTCCGTCGGCAACAACTTTAACCTGGAGGGACAAAACCAGGCGGGGCAGAAAACAAGCGATATTGCCGGCAATGTTTCCATAAATTATAAACTAACTAAGGATGGACGGTATATGGTCCGCGTTTATCGCAGGGACGAATTTATCGTAATTGAGGGAGAAGTAGTTGAAACGGGCGTGGGCTTTACGCTTACGTACGATTATAACCATTTTAAAGAATTGTTTGCAAAGAAAACAAAAGAAGAAAAACAGTTGAAGAAAGAATATAACGAGGATCAAAAAAAGAAAAAAGAAGAACAAAAAGAAGCTGATAAAAAGGCGGATTCAACAGCTACAGCAGCCATCAAAAAATGATTTATATGTCTCGCAATGACAAGTTTTTTACAGTTTTTAGACAGTTTCTTAGATATGTATTTATTTTGACTACTGTTTTTATAAGCGCCTGCAGCACGACCAAGTTTTTGGCGCCGGGTCAGAAACTGTACACCGGTGCGCAGATAAAAATTACTGATAAAAATACAACAAAGAGCGAGGCACATGCACTAACCGAAGAATTGGAAGATTTGCTAAGGCCCCAACCCAACGCCAAAATACTGGGTTTAAGATTTAAGCTATGGGTTTATGAAAAAACAAAAACAAAGAAAAGAACAGGTTTAAGGCATTATTTCAACACGCACTGGGGTGAGCCGCCGGTTTTGGTAAGTTCGGTCGATCTTGATAAAAATAGCAGTATATTTCAAAACAGGTTGCAGAATGAAGGATATTTCCTGGCGCAGGTATCCGGCGATACCATTGGAAAAACGAAAACGGCAGAAGCTGTTTATTCCGTGCAGACAGGCCCGGCATATCATTACCACAAAATAACATTTCCGACCGGTAACGATGACCTGGACACCGCAATTGCCGGAACATCCAAACAATCACTTTTAAAAGTCGGGGACAAATTTAACCTTGATGTAATTAAAGCTGAACGCATAAGAATTGATGCCCGCTTAAAAGAAGAAGGATTTTTTTATTTTGCACCGGAGCATCTGATCATGCGATATGATAGTACCGTTGCCGGGCACCAGGTAGATATGTATGTGCAGATCAAAGATGCCACTCCGGATGAGGCCAGGTGGATATACAAAGTCAGAAATATTTATGTTTACCCGGATTATTCAATAAAGGATACCTCATCAAAATTAGATTCGGCCGTAAAATACAAATGGTATAATGTTATCGACCCTAAAAAAGCCTTCAAGCCACTTACATTTCAAAACAGCGTATTGCTGCATCCTGGCGACATTTATAACCGTACCGAACATACCAATTCATTGAGCAGGTTTGTAGAGCTTGGGCCGTTTAAATTTGTGAAGAACCGTTTTGAAGATGTTACACCTGATTCGGCGAAGCTTGATATATACTACTTTTTAACGCAGCAAAAAAAGAAATCGATACAGTTTGAAATACAAGTACAGCAAACCTCGGCGAACTACGATGGCACGCAGATCAATTTAAATTTAAGAAACCGAAATACCTTTAAAGGGGCCGAATTGTTTACCATTGCATTGTTTGCAGCAAGGGATATACAATTCGGAAAATATAATAACGGCTATAATATTTACCAGTATGGTATTCAGCCATCTCTTTCGTGGCCCAGATTTATAAGTCCGTTTAATTTTAAAGATGATAACCCGTTTATTCCGCGCACAATATTATCTACCGGATATACAATTACTAACCGTACTAAGCTTTATACACTTAATTCGTTCAATATATCGTTTGGCTATCAATGGAAAACGAGCGTTCATGTTCAGCAACAGCTTGATCTTGAGGACATTACATTTGTAAATCCGAGAAACGTTAGCAAGATTTACACTGACAGTATTCAAAAAACGCGTAACCCCACTCTCGCCCATGTAATTAACAGACAGTTTACATTTGGCCCGTCATACGGTTACACCTGGACCAATACACTTGAAACTTTTAAAACAAATACTTTTTATTATAACGGAAAAGTTAGTCTTTCGGGCAACTTACTTGGTATTATTACCAGCGCCGATACGCCGAAAAGAGTGAGCACATTGTTTGGAACCCCGTTTGCTCAATATGTTAAATTAGAGAATGAAATCAGGTTTTATCATAAACTCGGCCCCAACAGCGAGCTGGCTACGCGTTTTATGGTCGATGTTGGCCTGCCGTATGGTAATTCAACGGTTATGCCTTATTCGCAGCAGTTTTTCATTGGAGGGACTTATAGTCTCCGGGGATTTCAGGCCCATACCATCGGCCCCGGCGATTATAACCTTCCATTAGGCCTGCGACAGGGTACAGGCTTCCTTCCTGATGAATCCGGCGATATAAAAATAGAGGGTAATATTGAATACAGGCCAAAACTTTTCAGCATAGTTGAAGGAGCATTGTTTGTTGACGCAGGGAATATATGGCTCCTGCACGGCAATGCGTCTTTGCCCGGTGCAGCTTTTGGTAAAAATTTCTTAAGCCAGATTGCAGCAGACTATGGCTTTGGCTTACGGTTTAATTTTACGATATTTTTATTGCGTACAGATTTCGGATTCCCAATGATTGAACCCCATTTACCAGGAAGTCCGCACATAATAATCAACGGCGTAGATTATGGTCCTTCCGAATGGACAGGTTCAAAAGTAGTATTTAATCTGGCTATCGGGTACCCGTTTTAACAATTTTGAATTATTGAATTGTTGAATTAGTGAATTAGTGAATTGATGATATTAATATCTTTCCTTACTATTTTCGGCTTCATACTTCCACTTCTCTAACTTTGCTTTTTAACCTTTGAGAAATAATATATTGCATTTTAGTTAACTTTATTACGAGCAATACGTTTACATTCATCTGTGGACATTCGATACCAAAAAACCTCATCACATTTAAAACCAAATTTATTTTAAATGGATCATCGGCAAAAAAACAGAACGATTATAACAATTAGCCTGCTCACAATAGCTACGGGCATTACAGTAATGACGGGCTGGATATTTAATATTCCGGCCTTTCAAATTATAGTGCCGGGGTTTGAGGGGATGAGGTTTAATCCAGCATTTTGTTTTGTTATGTTCGGCAGCGCTTTGTTGATTGCCCAATATCAGGCCTGGAAGTACTGCACCCTTGTATTTCTTTTATTATCGCTACCAGGCACTCTTATCGGTTTATTTACCTTATTGCAAGATCTTTTTCATTTTAATACCGGGCTCGACCAGCTATTTATAACAGATAAAACCATACCTTCTTACCGTTTCCCATTTCCGGGCCGTATGGCTTTTAATGCTTCTATCAATTTTCTTTTTTTAGGATTAGGTTTTCTGTTGATCATACCAAAAAAACGCTTATTTAACATATTGTCTCAGTTTTTTTTTCACTTAGTGACAGTTCTTTCAGCTATTGCGTTAATTGGTTACCTGTATGGGGTGTCTTTCTTCCGCGTTCTTTTATACCAAACTTCAATGGCAACCCATACGGCCATTCTTTTTTTTGTTTTGTCGATGGCTGCATCACTGTTAAATCCATCAATCGGCATCACCCGGCTGTTTACCGGTAATCGTGTAGGCAATCAAATGGCAAGACGGCTTTTTAGCTTGATGATTTTAATGGTTGTTATGTTCGGCTCATTAAGAATTCAAACCCAGCGTTTCCGGTTATTTTCATCATTGGATATCGGGGTTTCGGTATTGGCAGTTAGCTTTTTACTGGTAAGCCTGGTGCTTATATGGAATACTGCCAACTGGCTTAATAAAATTGATGAACAACGCTCGGAGGCGGAAGCTGAAGTAAAACGAATGAATCTCGAACTCGAGAAAAGAGTAGAAGAACGATCTGCTGAATTTCAAAAAAGTGAGATGAAATACCGTTCGCTCATCGAACAGGCTTCAGATGCCATTTACGTGCTCGACTTTAATCGGAATTTTATTGACGTAAACGCAAGTATCTGCAAAATGATGGGCTATAGCAGGGAAGAATTGCTGCAATTAACCGTCGAGTCAATTGTTGATCCGGAAGAATTAAAAACTGACCCTTTACCAAAAAGTATAAATAATGCAACACAATCAGTAGTTCGCGAAAGAAGATTTGTGCGTAAAGGCGGACAAGTGTTTCCTGTGGAACTCAATGTAAAAACGTTTACTGATGATCGTATTATGGTTATCGCGAGGGACATTACCGATCGTAAAAAAATGGAAACGGAGCTAAAGGAAGCTGAGGTAAAATTCAGGACAATTGCAGAGAAATCAATAGTAGGCGTATATATTGTTCAACATGGCAAGTTTGTTTATGTCAACCCCCGTTTTGCCGATATTTTTGGTTATGAACCGGTGGAGTTAATCAATATTTTTCC
Source organism: Mucilaginibacter sp. (assembly GCA_036758125.1). Lineage (GTDB taxonomy): Bacteria > Bacteroidota > Bacteroidia > Sphingobacteriales > Sphingobacteriaceae > Mucilaginibacter. Next base: position 28,851 of record DAIOXE010000001.1, on the reverse strand, counting down.
GGTAGAAAGAATTTTCCATGAAAGCTACCGCGCAATTGCTGCTGAAAATATACGACGCCGGCTGGAAGGCGAGGTAGAAAGCGTGCACTATGAGGCAATGTGCAAAAAGAAGGATGGGACAACCAATTGGGTGGAATTTTATGGAAGCAGGGCGGTGATCGGAAGTCAGCCTACAATTATTGGTTCAATGATAGACATTACAAATCGTAAAAAGGCTGAAGATGAATTAAGATCATCCGAGCAGAAATATAAATTTCTATTTGAAAGTAATCCGTCTCCTCTTTGGATGATAGCAAAAGATGACCTGTCGATCATCGCTGCAAATGAAGCAGCCGCAAAACTCTATGGTTATTCAATTGACGAACTTTTGCGCATAAGCGTCAAAATGCTGAGGCCTGAAGAGGATTGGGAACAGCTGTTAGAAGGTTATCGGACGAATATTACTAAACCCACTGATCTTGGCATTGCGAAACATCTTAAAAAGGACGGAACGATTATTTATGTGAATATATCTTCTCATGATATTATATTTGAAGGCCGGACGGTGAGGCTTTCATTAACGACTGATATTACAGAAAAGCTCAGGGCAGAAGAGTCGCTAAAAAAATCGGAAGCTAACCTCCAAACCATTCTGAATACAACTGATACTGCCTATATACTATTTGATACCGACCTTAAGGTATTGGCATTTAACCATAAAGCTACCGATTTTGTTAAGGAACAATATGGCCGGATGCTTGAAAAATGCGACGGGCTTTTTGATCATTTTCCCGAGGTCAGAACTCCCCGGTTTATGAACATTACAAGGAAAGTACTACTGGGAAATAACATTAGTTACGAAGTTGAATATCCGCAGTGCAATGGCGCTTTGCTTTGGTATGATGTAAGATTATTCCCCATAACCAATGAAAATAAAGAGATATTGGGCATGATGATGGCCTTATATGATATTTCGGAAAGAAAAAACGCCGAACAAAATTTAAAAAATGCTTATGAGCGGATACAAGGTCACATAAACAGTATAAAAAATATGGCATGGAAGCAATCGCACCTGATACGCAGCCCGTTAGCCAATTTAAAGGGGTTAGCTTCAATGCTGGAAGATAATCCATCGGATACTGAGGTTTTTAACCATATTCAGAATGAACTCAATAGAATGGATGCCATCATTATTGAAATGGCCGACGATGCATCAGATCATGAGTTCAATGATTAATTTTGAATTATTGATTTAGTGCATGGATCGATTAATATTTTTAATCTTGCATTTTATATGATTGGAGATTCACTTAAATAGTGATGGGTGATAAGAAAAAAAAGAAAGCTTCTCCGCCTATTGGCGGACTGGAGGGGGTTTGTGTTGTTGTCCCCTTACAAATTATTGAACTACAGGAAGAAGGCGTTCATCCCTTAATAAATATCTCGGTTTTCGGCAAACCTTTTATATTGGTGCTGGATACCGGAGCGTCCAAAACAGCTTTTGATCAAACATTGCTGCTGAAGGCATATGAACAAGCAGTGGTTACCATAAGCGACAGGCTTTCAACCGGCCTCGGTACGAATAACATGGCTTCATCAACTGCAATAATTAGCGATCTTTGTATTGGCGGATTGCTAATTGATGAATTTGAAGTGGCTGTATTGGACCTGTCCACCATCAATATTGCGTACAAGCAACTAGGCCATCCTGAAGTTTTAGGGGTTTTGGGTGGTGATATACTGATGAAATATAAGGCGGTGATTGATTACGGGAAGCAAGAGCTTTTGTTGGGGAAATAACTCTGAACATGTCAAAGACTTACGAAGTTTTAAAAACTTCGTAAGTCTGATTTGTACAAAGAACTATGTATCTATCCTCGCATACTTGGCATTTTTCTCAATAAACTCGCGGCGGGGGGCAACTTCATCGCCCATCAGCATGGAGAAGGTATGGTCACACTCTGCAGCATTTTCAATGCTTGCACGTTTTAAGGTGCGGGTTGAAGGGTTCATGGTAGTTTCCCACAATTGTTCGGCATTCATCTCTCCCAAACCTTTATAACGCTGTATATGTACGCTGTCTTCTTTTCCGGCGCCTTTCAACTTTTGTACTGCCAGGTCCCGCTGTTCTTCTGTCCAGCAATATTCCTGCTCTTTACCTTTTTTAACAAGGTATAAGGGTGGCGAAGCAACGTAGACATATCCAAATTCAATTAACTCTTTCATGTAGCGGAAAAAGAAAGTTAATATCAGGGTGGTAATGTGCGATCCGTCTACGTCGGCATCCGTCATGATCACTATTTTATGATAACGGAGCTTAGCTATATTTAGCGCTTTGTCATCCTCGGGTGTACCAATGCTCACGCCCAGGCCGGTAAACATGTTTTTTATTTCCTCGTTCTCGTATATCTTGTGCTCCATTGCCTTTTCCACGTTCAATATCTTGCCTCTTAAAGGTAAAATAGCCTGAAACTCGCGGTCACGGCCCTGTTTGGCGGTACCACCCGCCGAATCACCTTCGACGAGGTATATTTCGCACAATGAAGGGTCGCTATTAGCGCAATCCGAAAGTTTACCCGGCAGGCCCGAGCCGCTCATCACATTTTTACGCTGCACCATTTCGCGTGCCTTGCGGGCGGCGGCGCGGGCGGTAGCTGCAAGGATCACCTTGTTCACTATCATCTTTGCCTCTTTTGGATTCTCTTCCAGGTAGTTTCCTAAAATTTCTCCCACGGCCATATCTACGGCGCCCATCACCTCGTTGTTACCCAATTTGGTTTTTGTTTGCCCCTCAAACTGCGGCTCTGCTACTTTAACCGAAATTACAGCAGTTAGCCCCTCGCGGAAGTCATCGCCCGTAATTTCAATTTTCATGTTTTTAAGCAACCCCGATTTATCCGCATAAGCCTTTAAAGTGCGGGTTAACCCCCTGCGGAAACCGGCAACATGCGTACCACCCTCGATGGTGTTAATATTATTAACATACGAGTGCACGTTTTCTGAATAGGTGTCGTTGTATTGCAAGGCAAGCTCAACAGGAATACCTTGTTTATTGCCATCGATATAAATAGGCTCGGGTATTAACGATGCCCTCATACCATCCAGGTACTTTACAAATTCACGCAAGCCGCCTTCCGAATAAAACTCTTCAGTTGGGTATATCCCATCTTCGTTCGCCTCACGCTCATCAGTTAATGACAAACGAATGCCTTTATTTAAAAACGCGAGCTCACGCAAACGTGCGGCAAGAGTTTCGTACTTAAACTCCGTTGTTAAGGTAAAAATTTCAGCGTCTGGTTTAAAAATTATGGTTGTACCTCTTTTATCGGTATCACCGATGGTTTTTACATCAAATAATGGCTTCCCCTTTTCATACTCCTGGGTCCATATCTTACCTTCACGGTACACTAACGCTGTTAAATTAATGGAAAGGGCATTAACGCAGCTAACGCCCACGCCGTGTAAACCGCCCGAAACTTTGTAAGTATCCTTGTCAAACTTACCACCGGCATGTAAAACGGTCATTACAATTTCTAAAGCCGAACGCTTTTCCTTTGTAGTGATGCCTGTAGGGATACCCCTGCCATTATCAGAAACTAAGATAGAATTGTCTTTTCGGATAATTACTTTTATCGTGTCGCAATAGCCGGCCATCGCCTCATCTATTGAATTATCCACCACCTCATATACTAAATGGTGCAGGCCTTTTGAACCTGTATCACCAATGTACATCGACGGACGTTTACGCACCGCCTCTAAACCCTCTAAAACTTGTATATTATCCGCTGAGTAGTTTGATTTGTCTTGATTTTCTTCGTTCATATATCGTTAAAACAGTAGCCTTCTCTAAGAGGAGTCCTTTGGACAAAAATACGAATTTTACCCCGAAATCCCGCATTTGTTGATAAATAGGATGCGATATAAACATGCCCGGCAAAACATTAGGATACTCGCGTCGAAAGCTTATCTTTGTCAAAATTTTTACAGCAATAAAAAAGACATATTCAAGCACTCTCGCGGAAAAAAACTAATTATTAAGATGAAAACTACGGCTTCTATTTTTACAAAAATTACGATAGGTGTATTACTTGCGGGGAGTATGGCCGCCTGCAATAAAACTAAAACTACCGGCAAACCGGCTGTTACGCCAGATGCGAACAAAGAAAAAATTGTGTTTATTAACCAGGATTCTTTAGTAAGCAAGTACGAGTACGCTAAAGATGTAAATAAAACCATGCAAGAGAAAGGTAAAGCCGCGCAAAACGATGTTGGAAGCAGGCAACAGGCCTTTCAACGTGAAGTGACTGATTACCAAAAAGATGTAAATACAATGACTGCCGATCAACGCCAAACAAAAGAGCAACGCCTTCAGAGAGAACAGCAGGATCTTCAAGGATACCAGCAAAACGCCGCTGCCGCTTTTCAAAACGAACAGGCTTCGGAGGCCGGCAAAGTTTATGATAAAATTGCCGACTTTGTGAAAGGTTATGCTAAAGAAAAAGGTTATAAATTAGTATTAATGTATTCCAAAGCTAATCCTACGGTTTTATACGGTGACCAAAGTTTAGACGTAACCGCCGATGTAACAAAAAGGTTGAATGACGCCTATGCAAAGGATAAAAAATAAGATTGACGAGGCCCTTTTAAATCAGGTTGATTACTTGATCTGCTTTTGGCAATTTCCCATCAAAAAACCCCAACTTTACATTGGGGTTTTTTATTTTAACAGATGATATGAAAAATCAGTCACATGAAGAATTTATGCGGATGGCTATCGAACTATCTGAACATAACATTAAGCAAAACCAGGGAGGGCCATTTGGCGCCGTGATTGTTAAAGATGGGATGGTTGTAGCACGCAGCGCCAACAGGGTTATTATTGAAAATGATTCTACCGCCCATGCCGAAATTTCGGCCATAAGGCTGGCGTGCCGTGAGCTGGGCACCTACAATTTAGCCGGCTGTGAGATTTACACCAGTTGCGAACCCTGCCCCATGTGCCTGGGTGCGATCTATTGGGCTCGTATCGACAAAATATATTATGCAAATACCCAGGCCGATGCTGCAAGCATTGGTTTTGACGATGAATTTATTTATAAAGAGATGGGGAGCCCTATTGAAAACCGAACGCTGCCTTGTGTACAATTGATACGCGAAGAAGCTTTGAGGATATTCAGACTTTGGCAATCGCCGGATGTAAAAACAAACTATTAAGATCTCAACGTTTCGGCCTGGCGTATTAAAGAATTAAAAATATACTCTAAAATACATCTTCTTTTACGACATTAAGCTCTTTACTATCAAGTTCTTCATATAAAGAATTCCTGCTAATAAATTCAGGAACCATGTCTTTCATTTTGTTCACTACGGCCACCACGTCATTCAGTTTATTTAGTTCGAGCAGTTCTGCAATATCAGCCATAACCAGATCATAATTATAATCTATTACCCGGGATATTTTAATTTTTTCATTGTAGGTAGGCATTGTGCTTTCTCCATCGTTAAGTAGTTCTTCGTATAGCTTTTCGCCTGGCCGTAAACCGGTATATACAATTTTTATATCCTTTTCGGGCTCTAAACCAGCAAGCTTGATCATTTTCAAAGCGAGGTCAGTAATTTTTACCGGCTCGCCCATATCAAAAATAAATATCTCGCCTCCTATACCCATTGTACCGGCTTCCAGCACCAGGTGCACTGCTTCAGGTATCGTCATAAAATAGCGGGTAATTTCGGGATGCGTAACTGTTAAAGGGCCGCCCTTTTCTATCTGGGCCTTAAATCGTGGAATAACCGAGCCATTGGAGCCCAATACATTGCCAAAACGCGTAGTTATAAAGCGTGTTTGCTTATTTGTCGCGCTGTTTTTTAGTGATTGAATATAGATTTCGGCAATGCGTTTGGTTGTTCCCATTACATTTGATGGGTTAACCGCCTTATCGGTCGAGATCATCACAAATTTACCAACGCCAAATGCAATTGCTAGGTCGGCAACATTTTTTGTACCGAAAACATTGGTTAATACTCCTTCAGTTGGGTTTTCTTCCATCATCGGCACATGTTTATATGCTGCCGCATGAAAAACTACCTCGGGACGGTAGTCTAGGAATAGTTTACGCATCCTGCTATAGTTCCTGATATCCGCAATAAATATTTTGGCAGGAACATCCGGAAAGTTCTCTTCTACCAGCAGCCGCAGCTCATGCAACGGCGACTCGGCCTGGTCACATAAAATAACCATTGCAGGTTCATAAGCAAGTACTTGTTGAACTATTTCTGATCCGATAGAACCCGCCGCCCCTGTAACCAATACTCTTTTTCCATTTAAATCACTGGAAATAAGTGTCGTATCAATTTGAATAGGTTTACGCTGTAACAGGTCTTCGATCTTTAAACCTTTAATTTGCTGAAGACTAAGTTTACCATATATCCATTGGTCAGAAGGTGGTACGGTAAGCACCTGGATACCCAAAGCGATACATTTTTCAAGCGCTATTTTTTTGGTATCCTCATCAAGATGACGGTTCATAATTATTAGCTTGTCAACCTTACGTTTTTCTATCAGCTTATCGAGCTTATCAATATTATACACCTTAATTTGTTCAATTTCTTTATCGATCTTCGCGGGGTCGTCATCGACAAAACCGATTACGGAGAAATTGGCTTTTGCGCTGGTTTCTACAGCTTGCTTAACCAAAATAGCGCTATTATCCGAGCCGTAGATAAGAACTGCAATTTTTGCCGCGTTTGAATAATTGTGTATATAATAATAAGCGCTTTTAACAGCAGTACGGAGCAAAATTAATAGCGTGCTGGAAACGGAGAAATTAACCAGCATTACCATATATATAGTAACCGAGTTAATATGCCATGTTGGCAAAACCCAAATGTTTACAATTACCAGGTAAATTAAAGTACTTAAAAACACCGAGCTGAATATACGCAATACGTCACGGCTATTCGAGTAGCGGATAAGCCCGGTATGGATACGCATAATATACATCACTTCAGCCGTAGTTATACAATACAAGCCGGTGTAAATAAAAAAGTAGCCTCTTAAAATATTTATAAACTCAAAACGATAGGCAATAAAATAAGAAAAGGAGAAGGATGCGGCAACGATAATAATATCCAGCACCATTATAACCCACCGTGGAACCACCCTGTTAAAAAGTAGATGTTTTTTCATAAGTCAGATTTTGCAGATATGTTAAAGTTAAAGCATTATTTTAATAAAACAACAGAAATAAAAAGCCGATTAGTGAACGCAGGCTATCTAAGCCTGATAAGTTTTTAAGTTTGGTTCAATGAATATTATTAACAAAACGTAAAGTTTTAAGTTTTATCAAACATATTTTTTTAAAACCATTTTTACAATATTTATGCGTTCGAAAGGTTAATTTACTACCATTTAAGGTTAATTTTAAGGGTCAAAAATGCTCTTTTTCTTACGAAAACTACTATAAACTATCATTTAACTACTATTAAATATCACTCAATGTTTTTTTGTGAGTTGAAATTGATAGTTTCATTAATCGGGGTTTTACCAGCAGATAAATGAACAATAATGGTATGAGAGAAATCGAAAACAAGCCGGCCATTGATAATTTAGTGTTAAAAACAACAAATAAAATTATCACCAATTGTACAACACCATAGCCAGCCGAAACAAACAAATGAGGAACTTTGCGCTCATTTGCCAATAATTGATAAAAATGCAACCGATGAGCCTTAAAAATATTTTGTTTTAATATTAAACGGTGCACAATCGTTAAAACCGAATCAACACCATATACGGCCAGGAACAAGATATACGACCAATTCCCGGTAACGAAGATTAGCTTTAATAAAAGCAAACTTATCCAGAAAGCTATGGTCACACTTCCCACATCACCAGCGAAACATTTTGCTTTTTTCCGGAAATTAAAATAAAGAAATACCCCGCAGGCCAGCATGGGTATCCAAATCATATCTATATCAATAAATTCAACCTGATATATATTAGCATATTGCAGCCCAGCCAAAACCACCAAGCTATAGGCGCCTGTAATTCCATTAATACCATCCATAAAATTATAAACATTGATAACGCCGATTACCATTATATAAAGCAATCCACAAATGTCCAATGGCTCTAAGTAGAAAATTTTTAAGTAAAAGAACATGATAGTTACCGCTATTAAGTGAAATAGTAGCCTCAATTGGCTAGAAAGGGTTAAGACGTCGTCCAGAAAACTTATAGCGCCGATAATCAAAATACCAAATACCGGCAACCAATATTCGGGATGTACAATTACCATGCAAATTGCAGCCAGAAGAAAAATAACACCTCCGCCCCTGATGGTAATTTTATCGTGTGAACTTCGTTCGTTCGGTCGATCAATTATATTATATCGAATTGCAACACTAAAATAAGCAACTATCAATACAAAAAAGATAAGGACCAAAATAAGATAGGCCATAAGCAGTTATCGAGCTAATTAAAATTACAAATATCTATTGATACCAATTAATGACGAAAAGATTAGAAAATATTCGATAGTCTTTTGTAAATGTCAATATGAGTTTTTATTACATCTTCAACATTGAATTCTTTAACTGCCTTCTTTCTGCCAGCGCTTCCCATTGCAAGCCTTAGATCTTCATTTAAGATCAAAATTTCAATGGCCTTTGCCAATGCTAACGAATCTTTGATCTCAACTTTAAAACCATTAACACCTTCATCAACGCAATCTTTGCATCCAATGGTATCAGTAGTTACTATAGGCCTGCCTGCTGCGCATGCCTCTAATAAAGATCTTGGCATGCCTTCACGATAAGATGGAAGAACCACTATATCGCAATTAATAAACTCTTCGTTCATTTTTTCTGAATTACCTGTCCAGATTAAATATTCTCCGTCCTCCAATAACCTGATGTCTTTCTCGCTCAACCCCGCAAGGTTATCCATATCGGCCCTACCCGATAATTTCATCTGTAATTTACCAGAATATTTAGATTTCAACAAGTTGGCTGTTTCACAAAACTCTTTAACACCTTTATCCCAAAGGAGCCTGGCAGGAAATAAAGCAATTAATTTATCCTTTTTTATTGGTTTAACGTATCGAAATTCATTTAAATCAACCCCTGCACCTTTTATCCTCACAACATTGACATGGGGATATATAAATCCGAATTTTCTGCATGACTCTTCATCATCACAATTTTGAAATATAACGCTGACATTTTTGTTCCGCATGCCGTATTTTAAGAGTTGAATAAGAACCTTTGCAGAGAGCCCCAATCGCCTGTCTGTAAATGTATAGCCTAGCCCATTTATAGCGTTTACTGACGGAATATTTAATATTCGTGAAATTAATGAGCCATACGTAACCGCCTTCAGGGCGCTATGGTGTATCACATCGGGCTTTAGTTTACGGTACAATTGATATAAGGAATAAATTGTTGTTATTTCATTCAAAGGATTCTTCCCGGACCTTTCAAATTTTATTTCATGAAAATGGATACCTTCATTTTCGATGTCGGCTCTCCTGCCAGTGTCTGTACATGCGATATGTACTTCAAAACCATGTTTCAACGCTTCTTTTCCTAATATTAAACGATGAGAAATAAATCCCCAATCGACATTAACAACAAAAAGTAAAATTTTGGGTCTCATTTAAAAAATTATCTAAAGCCCTTAGACCAAACTACCCTATTTATATAATCAACATATGATAATATAATACGGACAACTTTGTCAGATACGTTTGGTACGCCATAATCATTTATCATACGGAAATTTCTATCCTTACCTTTATTTTGATGCTAACTGAACTATTTAAATCAATTATTATTCGATAATTGATTGTATAATTCTATATGTTTATTTGCAACTATTTTAAGATCATATTTTTCTCTGATTAAATTACCAAGCGCATTTCCTTTAACGGATGCCTCCTGGTAGTGTTCGTAAACGTAAAACATGGTTTGAGCAAATGACGGAAGATCTGAAAGGTAGCCAAAATCTTCAGAAAGAATTTCCGGGATGCTGCCAACCGGGGTTGAAATAACCGGCAACCTGCACGCTCCTGCTTCAAGTACAGAAATTGGTAGACCTTCCCACAACGATGGCAAAATAAACACATGAGATTGAGAGCAGAGCTTTCCTATATCCCTCCTAAATCCTAAAAATTTAACAATTTCACCTACCTCGCGTTCTTTAACGTATGCTATCAGTTCCAATTTTAATTGTCCTTCGCCGACTATATAAATTTCAAATTCAAACTTATTTTTTAATTCCCTTGCAAAATCAATTATCTGTTTATGATTCTTAACATGTTCTATTCGTCCTATAGTTATAAAGGTAAACTTCTTATTTTTGGGAACTGTGCAATTGTATTCATTTGTATCGATCCCATTTGGGATGATTAATGCATCAGATCTATAACAAGACCTTTGCATACGTTTTGAAAAAAGTATATCTGCGTTTCTAAAAGGTTTGAGCATCCTTACTAAACCAAACCGGATTTTCGATCCTAAGTTGAAGTTATGTGAAGTAAATACGATTAACAGCCCCGGGTTAAAAAATTTCAAAACGGAAGCGAAAATCAAAGAATGGGTCATGTGCGCATGCACCAGCCGAATGCCGTTATCACGAATAAAATTATTAACGAAGTATATGCCTTTAAAGAATGATACCGGGCCTTTTGATATCCCTAATATTTTAGTTTTTATGCCCTTGTCCAGGAAAACTTCTAACAGTTTATCGTATTTGCTTAATCCAATTACATAAACATCAAATTGATGATTGTTTAAATATGAGCTTAAATCTAACACTACCTTTTCAGCACCGCCTGGATTTAATCCCGTAACAAGCTGTAAAACTTTATTTTTTTTCATCGAAGCAGTGTACAGTTTTATCGGTAATATTTTTTGCCACGGATTCCCATTTATATTTTTTTGCCAGCTCAACATTATTAATAAACATATTTTTTCTTAGTCCGGGGTCACGTTTCACCAATCTCAATTTATCAACAAACAGGTTAATAGAAAATGAATCAATAATAAACCCGTTAATATATTCTTTTATAATGTTATTTAACCCGCCCGCATTTGATGAAATAACAGGTAATCCGCACGCCATGGCTTCCAACACAGATGTTGGCGTGCCCTCAGCTAAAGAAGTTAATAAAAAACAATCACTTGCATGGTATAAACTTTTTAATTCTTCAGGGGTTTTAAAACCCAGAAGAAAAGCATTTTTTAAGCCATAAAAATTTATTTGTTTTTCTAACATATCCTTTTGATCGCCATCGCCAACTATATTAAAAACTACATCCGGCATTTCTTTAGCTATACTCAACACAAAACCAATGTTCTTTACAGGAAACAAATTTGCTACGGTAATCACCTGAAATTTTTCATTTTCTACTTTTGACGGGCATTCACTAAAAAATATTTCATTTATACCACTTGGCTGGATATGTACCTTTTTCCCGGACATGTTTTCAATTTTATCCGCAGAATCAAAGCCGGTTGAGAAAATCAGGTCAACTTTTTTAAGGAAATATGGCAAAAGATTTCTGTGAGCAAAGCTGCCGGTAATCTGACCATGACACGAAAATATTATTAATTTACTCCTGGTGATCCTCTTTAAAAGGTTGGCAAATATCAACGAGCTCCAGTCACCATGAATATGAATAGCATCTGCCTTGTATCTTTTTACAGATACCTTTAAAAGAATAAAAAAATAAAATATAGCTATCCCTATAAATAATGGCCTGATCTTGTAAAGCTTTACAAAAGGTATTATTTTTTGATCCTGATTGCTTATTTTATCACCATAATTAAAAAAAACCGATATCTCATGTTCCCTACTCTGGAGTTTTGTCAGATAGTAAATATGCTTTTCCATTCCCCCAACCTTGGGTGGCAAAAGATAGAACGTTCTTAAAATTTTCATTGTAATTTTCTAATGATGCGTGCAGGATTACCGGCCACAATTGAATTGGATGGTACGTCCTTAACCACAACACTTCCGGCCCCAATTATAACGTTATCGCCAATTTTTATATTGCCGATAATTACGCTGTTTGAGCCGATTTCCACATTATTACCTATAGTCGCAGCTTTGGTAATGCTGCCGTCAAGTAAAATTTTACTTCCTATGGTTATGCTATTTCTAACAAGGCAATTATCCCCAATTATGGCAGTAGCATTTATAACCAATGATTGACCATGAAAAATTTTAAAGTTTATTCCAATTTGACTGTTTAAATTTATTTCTATGCCTATAAACCACTCTACTAAAATTCTATATAAAAATATTACAGGGAATAATATAATCCTTACTATCCTTTTTCTATTCAGCACTGAGAACAACCTGAATAAAACCATGACAATCCGTCCCTTACTGCTAAACCTGTTGGCTTTCCAATCTTGAAAAATATACATCCTAATTTATTAACCTACTTAATTGTAATTCGCAAATCCTATAAACCACTGCGGGCTCTCATCTAAATTTCATATATAAAAGTGCGTTCCTATACATTTCAAATACCTTATTCCATTCATATTTTTCTTTGGCATCTTTATAGCCTTGCAGTGCAATCTTTTCCCGAAGGTCCCTATCATCAATTAATTTAACTATGGCATTCATCAATTCATCGCTGGAATTAGTATTTATTAATATCGAATTATGATGATCAGATAATACGCCCGGTATAGCTGCAACATTCGTCGCTATAATAGGTAATTTCATTGCCATTGCTTCCAAAATAGTTCTTGGCATTGCTTCTCCAAAAAATGGCTTTGAAGGTTGAATATATATATCACCGCCTTTTAAAAAAGGTATCAATTCCGATTGTGGAAGTTTGTCAACTAACACAACGGCCGCCCCGTTTATCAACTTTTTATAATGAGCTTCTAATTTGCCGCCACCTATTAAATATAATTTTATATTATAATTTTTACTTAATTTGTTACATGCTTCTATTGCTATATCATATCCTTTTTGCTCCACAAATCTGCCTATGCTTATAATTTTTATTGGATCATTCAAACTATAATCCATCTTAGGATCACCAAATAATGTAAAGTCCACACGATACGGAATCTCAATAACGTTCTTAATTATTCCGAATTTGGCAAGGTCGTCGGTCATCGTTTTGCTTACCGACCTTACAACCGTAGACTTTTTGAAGCTGAATTTTATAATTGCAGATATAATCCTGTTAAAAAATGACTTGCTTTTTAAATATTTAAAATAGATATCGCCATGTATTTCCGTCATCAATGGTATTTTAAACCAACTGCTTGCCAAGGCTGCAGAAAAGCCCCCTAACATTGCACTTTGTGCTAACAGATGAGTTATTTTATACTTTTTTATAAGAATAAATAAATAAAAACTTGAAAAAACAAAAACCAAGCTTCTATCTGTTATTTTAGGTATAAGATATAAAGTTATGTTACCCTCCGTTTCTATAGAAAACTTATTAGTTTGGGACCTTCCCATTATATAATAATGATCAAATCCGGCAGCTAGCTCAACCCAAATTTTTTTTGTAAAATGTCCATGTTCCAATTTCGGAAACTGGTTTGCGCTAACATGTAAAAGTCTTGCCATATTAAGTAGTAAAGATCGAATCAATGAATTGGTGAAGCATTAACTTTGTCAAAGCGTTAAATTGTTGAAACAACTTTTACCCAGACTGATTTCAAAAAATATATTTGGTATTAATTAACAAATAGTGATTAGTTCTGTAGATGACGGCGCTTTTAGCCGGTATTAACGATATATCTTTTAACTTATTGATAAGCAGCGCTGTTTTAAAATTTGTGGAACCCGAACGCGAAGGATGAAATTCTACCCATATCTGGCCAAATGGAGGGGTATACTTCTTACTGATCCAGTCATTAAAAATACCATATTCAGCGCCCTCAACATCCATTTTAACAAGGTCCACATAACTATGCCCCAGCTTTTTTAATATGTCATCAAAACTGAGGAAATCACATTCTATTTTCTCCCCCCCAAGATCTTTTGTTAAGCTTGCAGAAACTGTATTCGGATTTTTCGGTAAAAAAAAAGTCTGCTTACCCGACTTTGCTGATAATCCAAATTGCAAAAACTGAAATTTATCTGGCAGATCCTGATTTTTTGTCCACTCAATAGACTTTGGGGTTGGATCAAAACCGACAACTTTGCAATTAAATTGTCTTATTAATTCCAGGTCAAAAGTCAGGTCCTCACCAATTCCAAATGAATAAACCACGCTTTTTTCATTCAGAAAAGAAGGAATTATATATCCCCCATATTTTTCACCGATAATTGTGGCCTTTAAATCCGGCTTACTCCATTTAGTGTTAAATAAAGAGTTAAAATAATAGTCTGCGTACCTTTTAATTCGTGTATAAACTCCAAACGGGATATTTTTTATTTTAACTTGCGAATAGTTCATTTTTTTTGTGATAAAATTATATAATTAATTTAGAAGTCATTTAAACGCGGCAACAAAAATTAACTTGCATGAATAAGTTGAATGACATTGCTATTTGCGGGAAATTTGTTAAAAAAGAACAAATAACCTAACAATTGGTTTACTGCCAAATGATGTTAAAGTATTTCCCATAATTTACAGGCACACTTTGCTTACTCATTTCTGAATATCAGGTTTATATACATTTGAGCCACGTTTGGGGTTGAAAAACGTTTTACCTGTAATAGATTCTCTTCGCGCAATTCTTCCATTAACGGTGAACTCTGTGTCAATTCCATTAATTTACTGGCGAAGCCATCCAGATTATCCTTTGCTACCATAAATGCCTTTTGTTTATTACCCAAAATATCCTTAATTCCACCTGCATCAGTGGTCACTATTGGTAACCCTATTGCCATTGCTTCAATCAACACCCTTGGAAAACCTTCCGTATAAGTTGGGTTGATAAAAATATCGGCTATATTATAGTAATCCTGAATTATTGAATTAGGTTTTCCTCCCAAAACTTTTACCTTACCTTGCAATCCGGCAGATAAAATTTTTCTCTCAATTTCATTTTTTTCACTTCCATCACCTATCAGCAATATTTCGTATTCGCTGTTAGGATGCTTATAAAATTGCTCGAAAATATAAGGTATATAGAAAAGACTTTTGCGGACCGGAGAAAACCTATGGACAAACAATATAATTTTTTTTTTCGGCTCAATACCAAGTTGTTGTCTTACTTTTAATTTATCCGCTGGTGTTAAAGGGTTAAATCTTTTTAAATCTATGTCATTATACAGTACGATTATTTTTGATGGTTTTATGCCACATTCCTTTATATAATAATCCTTCATGCTTTCAGGTCCGGTAACAAACCAGGTAGCATAGTTTTTTATTATATTAAAAGGCAAAGCACTTTTAATATAATTTTTAATTTTTCTTTTGCCGAATGGCAATGCATCATTAAATTCCTTTACAGTGCCGCTGTGCCAGTAATACACTTCCAGGTTATAAATGTACGAAACAGCGATTGCAACTAATGCAGACGAAGAAGATATCCGGATAAAAACTTTTGTAAAGCCCTCACCAACCAAAGTTTTTAAAATTCCAAAGAGTTCTAAAGGTCGGGTCAATTTACCCCGTTTGCGCTGAGGTATCACCTTAATATTTGGATGATCAATTACTGGTTCGTCATCACATTTTTCTATTATAAGTATAATTTTCACATCTCTGCTGGCTATCTCGAAAAGTAAATTTGTAATGTGAAAAAAATGCTGCTCACTATTTTTTGAATAATGATTTAAAATATAGATCAGTTTTTTTGTATCTGGCATAGATTAATTTTTGATCTTTAAAAGCCGGGGTTCTAAATAAAATACTTCGTTGATAATATTCGCCTGTAAACAACTCATTTGCTTACTTAAGGGTTTCTTTTACAATTTTCAAAATTCTATTTGTATAGATATCAGCCCCTATATTATTTAAATGTAATCTATTGGCAAAAAATCCGGGGTGATTGCTAAAAGTAGTATCAGAAGAAAAATCATATAAAATATGACCATATTTTAAACTTATCAAATTCTTGAACTGATTAAGTAATGTTTGATCATTTGTTTTATAAAATTTAGGAGGAATAATTATTATCACCTTTACACCACATTTTTGAGCGGATTGTATAAAATCATAGATAGAATTATACACCAATTGCTCACGTGGTGTATTGGTAAATCCATAATCAATAAACTGCAACTTCTGATACTGGTTACCAGCCACTGCAGGCAAAGGATCAAAGCCTCTATTTTTTATCATAGCGATGTCCTTTTTATCGGGAAAGTAATTGCTTTGAAATAAATATAAAAGCTGTGAATTATATTTATACAATAAAGACAATTTCGATTCAAAAACATCTTCTTTAAAATCTTTTGAATTATTAAGCACGCTAAAATAATCCTTGGTTTCTTGATTGTAATAGGGTAAAAGTAATGATATTAATGCCGGCTGTTCATATCCCTTTCCAATCAATTCCTGGCTTCGGATATCCATTATTACCAATTTAGGAAGATGCCGGTGCAATATAAAATGAAGCTGGACGTCATGAAACATCGGGCACATAGCCGGTTCAGCGACGCTTCGTACCGACATGTTAAGAACCGTAGCCATCTTCGGCACATTATAATTGTTGCGCGCGGTTGACGGCCCGAAAATAATTACGTCTTCACCAGCGTTGATAAAAGCTATGTTCGAAGCTGTATATTTTCCTGCCTTTTGATTTTTATTAAGCCGTTCAAATATTAAACCTAAACCCCGATCTATTAAAAACAGGATTCCACAGAATATCAAAAGTCGAACAAAAAAAATCTTAAAGTCCTTATTAATAACCATCCTAAAATTGAAAATAGATAAATTGACTATTATTAAATACGCCAAAACTTAAAATAATCACAATTAAAATCAGGTAATAGCCCCATCGGACACCTATGTACCTGCTGTTAGAAAAACTGAATGCATTAGGAAAGTATTCATTTTTTAGTTCGGCAATTAATAAAATAAAAAGTCCAAAAAACGAATATATTAGTGATTGTACTGTTCCAATAAATAACCCTTTTTGCCATGTAAATATGTACCGGATAATATTAAAAGCATCGGTTAATGAATTAGCTCTGAAAAATATCCACGCAAAACTTACCAGCATAAAAACCCCGATTATTTTAAAAAAAACTATAATTGCATTGTTTGAAGTTTTAATTGTTTCAAAGCCTATTTTACCTATTAAAACGCCTATTATCATATAAAAGCCATGCAGTGCGCCCCAAATTATATACGTATAGTTGGCTCCATGCCAAAATCCGCTTATCACAAATATTATTAGTAAATTAATAATCCATCTAAACAACTTCACTCTGTTACCTCCCAATGGAATATAAAGATAATCTCTAAACCAGGTCGATAAAGAAATATGCCACCTGGACCAGAATTCTCTTATATTTTTCGAAAAATAAGGGCGATTGAAATTTTTCATTAATCTAAACCCGATAACTTCCGCTGCGCCCAATGCTATGTCAGAGTAGCCGGAGAAGTCACAATAAATTTGGAATGAAAAAAGAACAGTGGCAAAAATGTAGGTTAAACTTGTAAACTCTTTTGAACCTACATGATTATAAACAGTATTAACATAAACACTTAGCCGGTCGGCGATCACAACTTTTTTAAACAAGCCCCAAAGCATTAGCTTTAAACCGTTTGTCACCTGTATATAATTAAATCTCTTTTTTTCATAAAACTGGTGCAGCAAATTCTGTGGTCTTTCTATAGGGCCGGCCACTAATTGCGGATAAAACATTACATATAAGGCGTAAATACCAAAATGTTTTTCGGCTTTTTGATTGCCCCGATATACCTCGATCGTATAACTCATCGCCTGGAAAGTATGAAATGAAAGGCCGATAGGCAACAAAATAGACAGGTAAGGAATTTTTGCGGGCAAACCTAAATACCCAAAAAAAACCGACATGTTGTTAATGGCAAAATTATAATATTTAAACACCGCCAAAACGCCAATGTTTGCAATTAAACTAACCAGCAACAATAGTTTACGACGTTTATTTTTTGCGTTTTCAATGGCCAGGCCGGCAAAATAGTCTATAACGATTGTAAATACCAAAATAAAAATATAAATAGGTACAAACGACATGTAAAAATAACAGCTGCTAATTAAAAGCAACAACCATCTGGATCGATGTGGAATAATATAATAAAGGGTAGTTACAACAATAAAGAAGATAAGGAATTGTAAAGAATTGAAAAGCATTGATTTTAAGTGATTAAGTAATTACTTTTATTCCTTTTCAAAAATGCCGACAACTGACTCCGTATTTAATCTTTCAGGCAACAAATAACGACTGATGTTCCCAATTAAAGATGTGATACTAAATTTATCCCCACCATATTTTATAGGCAGAAGAGCAAGTTTTAAATTATGCTCCTTAGCCTTATGGTAATAAAAATCACATATCTGTTTGCAATTCATTAACCAGCGATGGCGGTCAAGGCGGTTTTCAACACCGAAATCATACTTTTCGCCCAATTGACCTTTTACAGAAAACTTATAAACCGATTTCAGACCATAGCAGTTTGGCAGGTTTATTATTAATATTTTGTTAGTGAGTGCAACTAAATTATCAAATATTTTGTAAGGATCGTCTGTATGTTCCAAAATATCAATGGCAGTAACACAGTCGAACTTTTTATCGATTTTTAATATGTTAATATCACCTACGTAATTAACGTTGTTATCCTTGTTCTGAAAAAGGTCGTTCCCAAAATAATTGATTCCGGGGCTTAAGTATTTTTGCAAAACACAATCACGGCAACCTACATCAAGTAATGACTTTATATCCTTTTTGTTAATGACATTAGCAACTTCTGCTGTTCTAAACATGTTTTAAGTAAGAATTGAATTTACTGCTGTTTATTTAATTTTTTTTGTTATCCCAACCGCTCGCCTGTTATTGTATCAATACTCCGGTATCCTCGCTTCTAACAGATCTTTTTAACTTTGATAACACTTTTCCCTCAACATGTTGTTTCGATCCGTTTAAAGAGTTTGTGATCTTTAAACCTTTTAAAATTACCTGCGCCCCGTTAGTCGGTTGATAATTAACTATCTTAATTGCATCGCTGCTATTATCATCCCAGCTGCCATTTTGAACAGTTATTTTGCCTTGAATGTTATCACCTCTTGATCCGAATTGCAAAGCCCATTTTGATGATTTATCATAATGATTAATTATATTAATATTGACGGTTTTAGCGGCTTGGCCGCTTAATGGCGTAAGATAAAAAGAGATGCCATATTGATTATTTTTTGTTACAGCATTCAAAATATTTATATTTTCCAAAAAATCCTCATTTCCATTTGGCTCGAGGTCTAAGCCGCACATGGGCTGGGTCCCTGAAGTATTAGTTAGGGACGGTGACTGCAATGTTAAATTTTTTGCACTTATAACTGTTATGCCGTTTCGCCGGTTATCATTGCAATTGATATAACGCAGGTTTAAATTATCGGAGAAAGGACGGGATGATGTAGGCCCGATATAAATACCATCTCCCCAGCATTGCTCTATTTTGGCCGAAAAAATATTTATACCGGATGCCCCCCGGATCGAAATTCCCATGCCCCACTCACCGGTTGTGCCCAAATGTTTGTATTTATCCCCTTTTATAACCGGGCCGTACAACGATACGTCAGACACATCATGCAACCTTAAAATCTGATAAGCTCCCTGTTTCGATGGGGCCAGCATTAAAACCGAGCCTTTTTTAAAATATATTTTTTGGCCGCTATGGATTGTTAGCCCTTTATCATTCAACAATATAGGGAAAGAAGGAAATATGATGCTTTTATATTTGTCTAATGCTTCCTGCAGGTATGCCGTATAATCGATTGAGCCGTCTTTTTTATAGCCGGCCGGGAAACTATTCTCTATAGCATAGCCTTGACTTAAAATTGCCTGCATTTCTGTTGCGCTGTCAACTGATTTGGTTGTATTGTGAATTTTTACCTTAGCCAATAAGGGCTTAATACTAATGCATATTGCAAAAATCAACACAACTGCTGCATACAAAACGCTGGTAGCGCCTTTGTATTTCAATTTTCTTTTGTTCATAACTTAACAAATTTTTTATTGTGGTTAACTTTAATTGATTGATAGATGAGGTAAAAATAGTTTATTAATTCGGAAGTAAAATATACTAACAATATAGCATACAATGATATAATAGTAAATAACTTGCATATCAAAAAAGTTGCCAAAACAAATATTATATATAAGAGCATTGACATGTTTAACTCTTTATTATTATAATTGCCCAGAAACTTTATCCTTTCAACGATAAAACGGCTATAGGGATAAACTAAGAAACTTAAAATAATTATTTCAACCGCATAAAAATTATGAGTGTATATTTTCATATACACTATTCCAATACTTAAAAAAGCGACTTGTAATATACCCCCCAATAATAAAATGTGAGCATTGAAGGTTTTGTGATATTTTTCCATGTTCTCCCGATTTGTGAAAAAAGCTTCAAAAGACCTTCCCAAACTTAAAATGAAGCTCGTTAATTTTATGAATAGCGTATATAATCCAAGTAATTCGGAAGGAAGTATGGTGCTGAATAACACAATTATTATATTATCCCTTATCCGCTTAATAATTGAATTTAAATAGTATGCTTTTAAATCATTGATCGAACTCCTGATAAATATAACAGGCTGCACAAAAAATGTTTTTGAAATCTGAATATTATCTGTTAAATCCTTTAAATACGGAAATAAACATATAAGCTGAGCTGTGGAAACCACAAAAATTAAAGCCCTTACGTCTGTTAATAAATGATAATATACAAATACATAAATCAAAATTATTTTTAAGGCTGCCTGTAAAAGCAGTTGCCCAAAATACCGGTACAGCCTATTTGTAGCCTGATATATGATGTCAAAATAATAAAACGCAATAGTTGTTAATCCATTATAAACAACAAGGCCGAAACTTAAATTAGAAAAAGAATGGAATTTAAATAAAATAAATAAAACAAGTATAAATAAAATTGTAGCAGAAAAATAAAACGATGTAAGAATGTATTTGTAACCTACATCGTCCTGGTATTTAAAAATAGAATAATTGGATGGTAAAATTGTATATACAACTGAGCACAAAGCTGTAATTGAGTTAATCACCGTAAAAACACCTAAAATTCCCAATCCCAGCTTATGAACAATTATAAACGTGGTAACAAAATTAAGCAATGCCCCAAGGGAGCTTAAAACAGTAATTTTACCTAATTTTCTTAACATATTTTTCCTTTGAAATTAAATAAGATACCATGCCCGGCAATGTTAATAAAAACCAAAATACAAATGAGTTAAGATTATTATGAGAAGTTGAATAAGATATGTTTGAAATAAATACACCCACTAAAAGGAGCCTCAAGACAGCCGGAAGCTTCCACAAAATGACAAATTGGGTTATAATCATATACAGAAAAAAAACCAAAGCGGGCAGGCCTAATTCATCAATTACCCTTATAAAGTCATTATGGGTAACTATTTCTTCCGCATTGGCGAGGTACTCTGTATTTTTTGAAACATAGTGCAAAAATTCATACTGGAACTGGCTGTAGCCAATTCCGTTAACGGGATTTTCGGCAATTATTTTTTTCGATGTCTGAATAATTTCTATACGCTCAACAGTACTTGCATCCTGGTTAATATTAGCATAACGGCTCTGATCGAAATATTTTGAGATATCAACAAAGCCTACTGTTGTAATTAGGGCTAAAGCAATAAGCAATAAATTTAAGACCCGTTTCCGTTTTCTTGACAAAATATAAATAAGAATGATTATTACCGAGCTTATAACTACAATTCTTGAACTGGTACATAAAATGGCCAATCCTATAACAGGGGGAATAATTTTGCTCTTTTTGCTTTCGGGAAGGAATAGCGCAATACTGAAGCCAATACCCAAAAAATAAGCCAGGTAGTTCGTATTATTTGTTGTCAGCTCAATTCTTACCCTCTCAAATGCAAAAGCTATTATGGTAAAAATAGCTACTACAAAAACTAATCTATTTATAAAAGACAACAACCTGTAAAGCTTCTTTAAATCATTTATGTTTTTATTTAAAAAGGCTATTACAAAAAAAATAGTTGCAAAATTTAGCACACTAATCCAGTACTCCTGATTAAATTTATTACCAATAGAACTCATTAATATAAATAGGAAGTAAATTATCAGCCATTTACCTGTTTTTGTTTTTAGAAAATCAAACCTGTATTTAGCAAGGTAAATTATAAAAATGGCAACCTGTATTAGCTGATATAGAACTCTATAAATTGGAAAGGCGTAATTGGAGGAGAAGGATATATAACCACAAAATAAAATAAGAATTAAAAATATATCGCTATTTTTTTTATATTCAAAAAAAAACAAATATGCAAACAGCAATATCGGCAATATTTGTTTTAATATTAATTCCATTTATTAGCCATTAACATCGTTTAATTGTACTAAATAGTATTATTTCTAAGCCATTGATACGTCATTTTCAGTCCGTTGTTAAAATCCACATTGGGATCGTAACCGAGTTTGTTACGCGCCTTAGAAACATCAGCCAAGCTGTGTTTAACATCGCCTTTTCTTTCTTTCCGGTAAATAGGTGAGATATTTATTGGGGCCATGTCCTTTATATTTTGCCAAACTTGATTTAATGTTATATTACCGCCACAAGCAATATTAAACACTTCATATTGTATTATGTTAGAAGCAAGCATCGCTTTTATATTAGCCTGTACCGCATTTTCAACAAAAGTAAAATCCCGGCTTGTTTCCCCATCTCCATTTATAACCGGTGCTTCTTTTTTTAAAGATGCTTTTATAAATAAAGGAATTACAGCAGCATAAGGCCCATTAGGGTTTTGACGCGGGCCAAATATATTAAAATAGCGTAGTCCTATGGTATGGAAATTGTATATTTTTGAAAACACATTTGCGTATAATTCATTAACCAATTTTGTTACAGCATAAGGAGATAACGGATTGCCAATCTTATCTTCAACCTTTGGCAGGCCAGGATGATCACCATAAGTGCTTGAACTAGCAGCAAAAACCATTCTCTTAACACCGGAATCCTTTGCAGAAACAAGTATGTTTAAGAACCCTGAAACATTTACATCGTTAGTGGTTAGCGGATCATTAATTGAACGCGGCACCGACCCTAATGCTGCTTGATGCGAAACAAAATCAATTCCTTCAAAAGCTTTTTTACAAATTTCGGGGTCCCTTATATCCCCCTCCAATAATTCAAAACCTGGGTTTGATTTAAAATCTTCAATATTAGCATGTGCACCAGTCGAAAAATTGTCAAGGATCCTGACCTTTTTTGCACCATATTTTAAGAGATACTCTACCAGGTTTGAGCCAATAAATCCCGCGCCGCCGGTTATTAAAAAGCTGTATTGAGAAATATCCTCATTATGATACTTTGTCTCGTACATTTTAATTGTGTCTAAATATCAGATGACTTATTAAAGATATGCATCTACCACAGAAGGATGCAAAATACCTTTTACATCGTAAACAACAACAGTTTCTTTTGTGTAGTCCTTTATATTTATTTCTAAAAACTCTTTGTGTGGTACAGCTAATATTATTGCATCAAACTTCTGATTATTTATTAGCTCTTTTTGACAAATTACTCCATATTCCTGCTCAACTTCGCCGGCATTTGCCCAAGGGTCGTGAATACATACATCCGCCTGATATTCCGTGAGAGTGCGTACAATATCGATGACTTTGGTATTCCGCACATCCGGGCAGTTTTCTTTAAATGTAAATCCTAATACAAGTATTCGGCTATTTAAAACTTGTATCCCTTTCCGTACCATTAATTTAACTACCTCGTCTGCCACATATTCTCCCATTCCATCATTCAATCTTCGTCCTGCAAGAATGATTTCAGGATGATAGCCAAGCTCCTGTGCTTTTTGAGCCAGGTAATAGGGATCTACCCCTATACAATGTCCTCCAACCAGTCCGGGTTTAAATTTTAAAAAATTCCATTTTGTTCCGGCCGCTTCTAAAACTTCGTTTGTGTTTATGCCCATCCGGTTAAATATCTTGCTCAACTCATTTACAAAAGCGATATTAATATCCCTTTGAGAGTTTTCAATCACTTTCGCAGCTTCAGCAACCCTAATACTTGAAGCTTTATGTGTTCCTGCCACAATAACCGAGCGATATAATTGATCTACAAATTCCGCAACGACAGGAGTAGAACCTGAAGTTACTTTCAATATTTTTACTACTGTATGCTCTTTGTCACCCGGATTGATCCGCTCCGGAGAATAACCGGCAAAAAAATCAATATTATAAGTTAAACCCGAAATGCGTGCCAGTATCGGCACACATTCGTCTTCTGTAACCCCAGGATAAACAGTTGATTCATAAATAACCACGTCATTGTTTTTTAAAACCTTGCCAACTGTTTCACTTGCTTTATATAAAGGCGTAAGGTCGGGGTGATTGTGTTTATCAGTGGGTGTTGGGACGGTAACGATAAATACATTGCAAGATCTTAAATCATCCAATCGGTCAGAGCAATACAAACCATTATCCGATGATTCCTTGATAATTATCCTGCTTAATTCATCATGGCCAACTTCCAGTGTATGATCTAAACCTTGTTTTAGGTCGTCTATTCGTTTTTTATTTATATCAAAACCCACAACGAAATAGTTTTTAGCGAAGGCAACCGCCAAGGGCAAGCCGACATAACCCAGGCCAATAATTGCGATTTTAACCTTTTCAGGTTTTTTAAAATGATCAATCAGGAGAGGATTAGGCGACGTTGATAACATAATACAAAAATATGATGTTGACTTGATACTGATTTGTTAATTAACAGATTTAACTAAATGAGGTATTAATTGATTTTGTAAGCTCTGATAAAGAATCTGATTTGTTATGATCTCTTTTTTTTGCTCTTAAACAATTTGCCGATTAATGAATATCTCTTTTGAGCTGTTTCTTCCTGGTAATAACCACCGTAACCATAACCATAGCCATAACCATAGCCATAGCCATAACCATAACCATAGCCATAGCCATAGCCATTTTTTGCATCAACAGAATTCATTATAATGTTAAGGTGCGGAAATTTGCCATTTTTATAAAGATCATCTATAAGACGAATCTGGCTTTTTGCGGTATAATCATATCTCACTATAAACATAGTCGCATCCGCATATTGACCTAATATTTGAGCATCTGTAACCAATCCTACCGGAGGTGCATCCATGATGATATAATCAAAGTCCGGCTTAAGTTGTTCAATAAGCTGAAGTATCTTACCATTAACCAGTAATTCAGCCGGATTAGGCGGGATAGGGCCGCTGGTAATAATAGAATAATTGTTTTGCGCTGGTATTTGGATCACTATTTCGTTAAGCGAGGCTTTTCCAATCAGATAGTTAGATAAGCCTGATTTACTTTCAATGCCTAGTCCAACATGTAACTTAGGTTTTCTTAGGTCAAGTTCCAAAATAATAACTTTTTTACCCGACATAGCCAGGCTGGCCCCTAAATTGAGCGAAACAAAAGATTTACCTTCCCCGCTTATACCGGATGTGAATAATAGTACCTTTTGTTTTTCATCCGGAATAATAAATTGAAGATTAGTACGTAAAGCCCTCACCTGTTCCGCCACCATGGATCGGGGCCGGTTTGCCACCAACAAAGAACCGGGGTCATCCGAGTAGGATATTTCTGCAATAAGGGGCGCTTTAGTAAAGCTTTCAACATCTTGCCTTCTGGATATTCTAAAATTTAAAAGATTTCTTAAATAAATTATCCCCATTGGCACAACAATGCTCACTATAAAAAATGAAAGATATATAAGTTGTTTTACCGGTTTTACAGGGTTTAAACTGCTCCATGCTTTATCGATGGTCCGGCTATCGGCTACTCCTGAAGCCTTTTTCATTGTTAATTCCTCCCGTTTCTGCAAAAGGTACATGTATAAAGTATCCTGGAGATGCTGCTGCCGCATCACATCAAGCAATCCGCGTTCTTGTGATGGAACATGCTTTATGACGCCTTCAAACTTATTATTTTTCGCCTGCAATTGCTGCTTTGTGGTTTGCAGCCCCTTTTTTAGATTTTGTACAGACTTATCGATAGCCTGCTTTAAAGCGCTGATCTGGTCTGTATATGAACTAACAATAGGATTAGTGTCGGGAACAGTTTGCAACAAAGAAAGCCTTTTAAGTTGCGTTTCACCCAATTGAGTAACCAGTCCCAATAAGGTCGGATCGTCAATACCAAACATGGACGGCAGCGTTGAAGGCTGATCGTTATTCTTTTGTAAATAATCCTCCAGGTTTTGCAACACGCTTAATTGTATAAGCACTTTATTTAATTGAGCATCATTATCGCCTATACCCTGCAATAACATCTGTGATTGAGCGCCGACATTCGCTATCCCGTTACGGGATTTATACTGTTCTACTTTTTCCTCAACACCGCCTAAACCACCCTTTAACTTTTCTAAACGGTCATTAATAAAAGACAACGTATTTGCAGTGACCTGATTTTTATCCGCTATTGCCGCGTTATTATATTCATTTATTATGCCGTTTAAAAAATCTATACCTCTTTGCGGTATAGCATCTTCAATGGTAATGATCAATACGGTTGCTTGTTTGCTAACCGGATCAATCTTTAAACTTTGGCTATATCCTTCAACCAAACCAGCCAAAGAATTAAATTTAATATTCAATAATTTATTGACGTTGCCTTCATAAGCAGGGTTTACAGTTATCAAAATTAATCCTTCATCGCTTTTAACCGGATGATTGATCAATACTTTTTTGCCATTTACATCTGCCTGATTAGCATTTAATAAACGGATCAAAAGTTTGTTGCTGCCGGCTGCGTCATCAGAACGTTTAATAAGTTCAACATTAAAAGGAAGGTTGCCATAGAGTTCCCTGTTTCTAACCCCGGCAGTAGCATAATAGGATGTTTCTAATTTGAGCGATTTTACTACCTTTTCAACGATAGTTTTCGACTTTAATATCTGAATTTCATTGTCAATTATTTTGTCGGATGAAAACAGGTCCAAGTCCTGGAGGAGATCATTTGATCCGCTCATTGAGCCTTTATTATCTTTTATCAACAGGTCGGTCTCAATTTTATATTGGGGAGTACTAAGCTTTAAATAAACAAAAGCCAGGAGCATAAAAAAAACAACAGAAAAAACAAACCACTTCCAGTACCGCAAATATTTAAAAAGCGTTTCCCTTAGATCAATTTCGTTGTTATCCTTTTCGGCTAAATCGATTAAATCGTCATTAATACTCATTTGTTCAGAATACAAGTAGATGGTTTATAGTTTTAAATGACTGTAAGAAAAAATAATGACAATAAATGAAAGCGCACTCAAAATGATCGGCAATATCTGGTAAGTCTTATCAGTTTGGGCTATCCTGCCTTTACCGGGTTCCACATAAATAACATCATTGGCATGAAGATAGTAATAAGGTGAAGTAAATACATCCCGTGAGGTGAGGTCAACCCTTCCAAATTCTTTTTTACCATTTTCATCACGTATTACCAGTACGTTTTCGCGCTTTCCAAAAATAGTTATATCGCCTGCCATACTTAAAGCTTCGGGCAGTGTAACGCTTTCATTAGGAATTACATAAACTGAAGGATGGGCAACTTCACCAAGTACCGATATTTTATAATTTAAAAAACGAACGTTGACGGTCGGTTCTTTTAAATATAGTTTAATTTTGTCCTTAATCATTTCTTTAGCTTGCGAGGTTGTGAGGCCGGATACTTTAAGCGTACCCAACAGCGGCAATTCTATAGTTCCCGCGGCATCAACCAAATAGCCGGGCGCAGCCGATTGTGAAAGCGACGGTGATGTACCTGATGCAGAACCTGATGGAGTTGTAGGATTACTGTTTTCAGATGTAACAGGCATTGTAGAAAAAGGGTTAAAGAAGCTGCTTGCAATAGGATTTAACGATCCCACATTAATTGCAAGTATGTCCCCCGGCTGAATTTTGGGTATATATGCCTGCGCCACGGCAATAGTATCGGCTTGATTAATGCCTTTCTGGAAATATGCAATTTGCTTTTGATTGACACAGGATGTTAATGATATTATAATTGCCTGGAATATAAAAATTCCCAAGTAAAGATTTTTTTTCATGCTTTATTTTACGTAGATTCTTCCCATCCGTTGGGAACGGCGATTGCGCAAAAGTAGGGTTTTTTATCCAACAAAAGAATTGTTTGCAATGCTCTTTACTTCCCTTTCTCAAAAAAATCATCTTTAAGCTCATCAATATCCCTTCTGTCTTTTTTTGTAGGCCTGCCGGCGCCCCTATCCCTTTTTAATAAAGGCGCATGAAACATCGATTTAAATGCGTGGGTTTGTTCAACAGGGGTAATATCCTGATAAAATTCAACAACTGTTTTAGCATCAACCCTGTTTTCGAGCAGGCCGGTTACTTTCAGCACCTTACGTTCAATACCTTTTGATACCTGGTAAATCTCACCAATCTTTACTTCGTGCGAAGGTTTGATATTTTGATTGTCGAGTTTTACCCGGCCTGCCTTACAGGCATCAGCCGCCAATGTGCGGGTTTTAAATATCCTTATCGCCCACAGGTATTTATCTATCCTCAATTTTTCTTTGTCAGGCATGGTTAATAGCAAACTTACAAAGTCTTCGAGACTTCGAGGTACGCTTTGCAGCGTTTATTTGCAATTTATGGTACATTAATTCAGGGCAAACACATTAAAATAATGCGCAAAACTTTATTTAATTAAATATC